>VIQV01000024.1 GCA_010206265.1 Lachnospiraceae bacterium MD329 | reverse complement strand
GCAATTCTTGCCAATATAAAGGGCAATTTAGACGCATTGCACGATAATATGTCTGGTTTTGACGTAGTATTGACTTCTATGCAGTCCTTACTCGGAACATTGTCCGACGAGCTTGACGAGGTAAACGGAGTAACGGCAGAAGAGCCGAACGAGGTAGATAGTGAAGCGGAGGAATAGCCTATGACAATACTTGAAAAGTGGCGGTTTATGATGTTGTCTTTTGCGGATATAAAAGCCGCCGTAATTGAAAAGGGCGGCAATATTTCAGCAGATAAAGGCTACAACCGTTATGCTAATGCTATACGTCAACTATACAGCGATACATATACTGATGAATACGCATATCCTGAACGCTTGCCGATAGCTATAAGTAATGCAATAAATTATGTGCATTGGTGTAAAGCTGTCAAAGAACAGATACGGCAAGCCATTATTGCGGGCGGTGTGGAGTGTGGTACAGATGTACCATTGTCAGAGTACAGAAACAAGATACGGGAAATACAGGTGTTGCAAATAATTACAAGTGAGGTAATCGCAGAATATGACACCCCGATAACAGAGCAGTTACAGGCAAGCGGAGGGCAGCCGCCTTATACTTGGAGTTATACAAACTCATTACGTCCGCCGGGCTGTACAATTACGGAGGACGGCATATTATCAGGAACGCCGACAGTAGGTAATCAGTTGAGATATTTGTATATGCAAGTAACTGACGCAACAGGACGAACGGCAACAAGGCGGATAGGTTTGCGTATTAAATCAAAACTGCTGCATTTCCGAAATGTAAGCGGCAGTTGTTTTCAGTATACGGGACAGCCTCAAAGACTTAATATCGTATGTACAGATAAATCCGACGCGGAATTTAAAGTTGTATATGGTACAGACAGAACCGAAAGCGTCACTGATTGCGGACAGTATTTAGCGCAGGTAATTCTTACGGGTGAAACAGCAAAGAGCGGTAAATACCGTACAGACTATACCTCAGTTATACAGATAGACGGTTGGACGCTCGCAGTGAAAGCAGAAAAATCACAGGTATATACATATGACGAACAACCCCACGCTTTTGAGTATACAACAAGCGTTGTGCAGGACGGCATACCTCCGGACGGCGGAACGGTTGTATATTACAAGCCGTATGTTAATGGCGATAATACTTGGAACGCTGATATGGGCGAATATACGACAGAGCCGCCGCCGGAAATGGGAAAATACCGCGTATGCATTAAAGCGACAGGCAAATATGAGCGTGTAACACAGTATTATGCAGGTTACAACGAATGGTGGGGCGTGTTGGAAATCAAGGAGGCTGACAATGATTAAATACATAATAATTGCAATAATCGGAGTATTGCTTATATCGGCATTACTGCCGAGTTACATAAGAATTAAGGGACACAGTATGTATCCGACATTACATAACAGAGGTGTATACCGTGTTATACCTCGTCCGTTTGTCAAGGAATATAAACGGGGAGATATTGCCGTTATATATGTACAGGGTATTATACCGTACACTAAACGTGTTATTGCCGTTGGCGGCGATAGATTACGGGTAACGAGAAAAGGCGAAGTAACTATAAACGGCAAACCGTTAAAAGAGCCGTATGTATTGCCGAAGAACCGCGGCGGAAAGGCTGTCAATATAGTTGTACCTGACGGGTGTTATTTCGTTATGGGTGATAACAGATGTGCAAGTACGGACAGCCGAGATTTTGGCGTGATTGAACGGTGGCAGATGTTGGGTAAAGTGATTTTGAAGGAGCGTGGGAAATGTCAACGGAAATAGTAGTAGCAGGGTTATCTCTGCTCGGAACTTTGGGCGGTTCGATTATTGGTATTCTTACAGCTAACCAGCTTACAAAATACCGAATTGAACAGCTTGAAAAMAAGGTAAATAAGCATAATAATCTTGTGGAACGTATGATTGTTGTAGARCAGTCTACAAAATCAGCACACCACAGAATTGATGAAATTATTGAGGAGGTACATAAYAATGATTAAGGAATGGATTAAGGCGGCAGGAATAAGAGCGGTTAAGACAGTAGCACAGACGGCTATTGCAACAATAGGCACGGCTATGGCATTGGGTGACGTGAATTGGACGTTAGTTGCGTCAGCGTCAGCCCTTGCAGGTGTGTTGTCAATATTGACAAGCATTGCGGGCTTGCCCGAGTTAGACAAGGAGGGCAAGTGATGAAGATACTACTRATAGCYGGACACGGTGATGGTGACAGTGGAGCGTGTGCCTATGGTTTTAAAGAAGCGGATTGGACGCGTGAAGTTGTAAAGCTCCTTGCTGATGAAATGCGGGATATATGTGATGTGACTATTGCAGACACTTCAAAGAATTATTTTGAGTATCTGAAAACTCATAGTTATAATTTCAGACCATATGACTATGTACTTGAAATTCATTTTAATAAGTTTAACGAAGCGGCGAATGGTACAGAAATCTATGTAACAACCTCAGAGCAGGGAACGGGCGTTGAAAGTGCAATTGTCAGACAGCTCGCAAATGATGTCGGATTTGTCAATCGCGGTGTTAAACGTACAAACTGGAGCGTTATATCAAAAGTGAAGGCGCAGGGCGTGTCAGCGGCATTACTTGAAGTATGTTTTATTGACAATGTATCTGATAACAATTCATACAGAACACTGAAGAAAAGTGTTATATCTGCTATTGCGTCAGGTATTGCGGAGGGCTTCGGTCTGAAAGCTCCAAAGTCAAACAGTCATTGGGCTGAAAAGTATTGCGATAAGCTCGCAAGTCTTGGCTACCTTGACAAAGATGTATGGAAGTATTATGAGTGTGATATGCCTGTATCTTACGGGCTTGCACTGCTTGATAATATTACAGGCGGACGTTGGGGAAGTAATGAGGCTGACGCGTCTATACATTGGGCACAGCCTGTTGTTATATCTCTATGCGGAAAAGGTATTATTACGGACAAGCAACAGTATATTAACCTTATAACGAATGACGCGAATATGTCAAATGCGTTGTGTCTTGCACTTATGGACAGCGTGACAGGCGGTATGTGTAAGCGATACAAAGACCGTAAAACAGACCATTGGGCGCGGAACTGCTTGGACAGCCTATGCGATAAGGGTATTATTACAACGCCGGAGGCATATACCAATTTTGAGGCGGCTACATCATACGGTTGCTTTATGGGGCTTGTATGTAATGCGTTTGGTTTGATGTAATGCGGAAAAGGGGGAGGTGCTTGTTAAAATGTCATCAAAAACACTGAAAATATATGTTGAAAAGTATCACAAAATATGCTATAATTAGACAAATTCTATTAGGTGGTGTTGATTGTGAATACAGTAAAACAATTTTGTGAAGCAGCGTCTAAACAAAAAGATGTATACCCTAAAGCTCTTGCGAATTTTATTTTTAGAGAAGTTATAGAAAATGCTCATACAAAATATAATATATCTCAGGAAGATGTAAAATCTATGTGTCAAGACGCTGTAAATAGGGCGGCACTGTTTCTCAATATTCAAAATACGGATATGTATAAGCCGTTTGCAATGTATGCACTGCCTGCTCTTGAATGGAATGACGCTGATACTGACAACGAATTTGCACAGAAATTTTTTGATACGTTGAAAATGTTTTATGAAGATGAATGAAAAAACCGCTTTTCCATTTTCGGAAAGGCGGTTTTTTATTTCTCTATTATCCTTTCTGTTATTCAATTTCAATTATTTTGATTTTATCTTGCGGGTGTGTAAAGCACATCGTAGTGTCTATTAAATTCTCCGCTGCATTTTCAGCCCGTTTGCGAGAGGTATATAGTTTTGCTTCATTCTTGTAATTAGTCGAACAAACGTATTTTTCACCTGCTACTATATAGGTTTTTCCTGTATAATAACCTCTTATGCCATAAGGTTCAAACCAAAGTGCATATTTCATATTATCCGTCCTTTCTGGGCGGTTTTGCCGCCGCCCATCGGCATAAACTTAACCAAATAATGCTTTTGTTTTCACATAATGTCCGCCTAATTCATCAGCTCTCTTTTTTGCAAGAGTTTCTTCGTTGTACAAATAATAACCAACGTATTTATCGTTTTTGTCGTACACTTCAAAGATTGTATGTGTTGTCATAATAACCATTTCCTCCTATTTTATAAATTTATCTGTCAAAATATTTACAACTTCAAGTGTTTCCTGATAGCCGTCTATTACTTCCTGTATTTCGGCAGGAGATAAGCTGCCGTAAGACGTGGTTTGTATCTTAAATTCCTTTTCTTCTCCATCGACAAAGTTCTGATAGAAACATATCGTAGGAATAAATCGTTTTTCACAGTTTTTGTTTATGTCAAACTGTTCAAAAGTTTTTCCGTTCTCATAGATTGTTGTATCTTTGATAATTTTGTAATTGCCTATTGTGTAACAGTCGCTTTGATATTTTACGTTATTTTCGCAAGCTTCGTTATGTTCGATAAGTTTTAATTCCATTTTCTTGTCCTCCTTATTCAGATATAGCGTCAGCGATTTCATCTGTTGTGATTTCGTTGTTTACAAACTTTTCTATAAGCTCCAGTGCCTTGTAAGCCTCTGAACATTCTTCGGTTATTTCCTTTATAACCTCTACTGCGTAAGTTTTGATACATTCATTGTAATACATTGTGTTTTCCTCCTACTATAATCTTTACTTAAATAATTCGGATGATATAATTTTTTGACCGTCAATACATATTGATTTGTCGGTGTTCCATATAAAACCGTTAAGCCTGCCATCAATATATACTTTTATAAATCTGTTATCAGGTGCAAACTTAAATGTTCTATGCTTGTCTGTGAAATTTTTTATCATTTATTCGTCCTCCTGTTTTTCTTTAACTTATGTATATATTATACACTCTTATTCGTGAATAATCAATATACAATATGCACGAAAAAGAGTGAATGTTTTTATACATTTTGTACACTTGTACAAGTGAATATATTATAGTACAATAAGTATAGAAAGGGGATAGAAAGATGATTAAATATGATAAAACATTTAATTTAATGAAACAGAAAGGTATATCAACATACAAAATCAGAAAAGAAAATATTGTATCTCAATCAGCATACACCAAGATGAAGCATAACGGGCATATAGATACACACACTATTGAAAGATTATGTAAGGCTATGGAATGTCAACCAGGTGATTTGATGGAATATATTCCTGACGAAGATTAGAGATATGTTTTTAAAGAAGTAACGAAAAATGTTACTTCTTTTTATTTTAATCGTTGGTATTTATCGTACATCAGATAAAATTCAACAAAAATTACTATAATTTGTATAACGTGATATAATGAACAAGAGGGAAATATTATGGCAATTAGAATTTTGCTCAGCCGTAAACTCGGAGAAATGCGCTGGACGCAATCCGAGTTGGCACGAAAAACAGGCATTCGCCCTAATACTATTAACGAGTTGTATCACGAGTTAGTAGACAGAGTGAATCTTGAACACTTTAACAAAATATGTACTGTGTTAAATTGTGATTTGTCCGAAATTCTCATATGGGAAAAGGACTAATACATATCGTGTCAAAGGGAAAGAATGGTGATGAAATATCACCATTCTTTTTGTGTTCAAAGTTCTTTTGACATTAAGAATAATATACTTGCATATATTGACAAAATGTGATAATATATCTGTTGGGAAAGAAAGAGGCTTTTTAAGGGCGGCTTGTCACTCTCTACATAAGGGGGTGATATTATGGATTTGAATTTAATCATTGATTTGATAATGTTACTTATCATTCTTGAAATTATTCGGAACATAAAAAAATAGCTGCCCCTCACTCCTAAAGCGCAGCTATTTAAGCGTACTTAGGACAAGCCGCCTTTAAAGCGGTAAGCCCCTTTCTTTCCTTTATTATATCCTAAATTATGATAGTTGTCAAGAGTTAAAGCACTTTTTTAAATGTGCTTTTCTTTTGATTTAATTGATAACCTTAGTGTCCTGACGAATTGGCACATTTGGAAATTGTTGGCTCACTTGTTGCACAGCTGAGTCAGGGAGCGCCTCCGAAAGAATGGAGCGAAATGGGTTCTTGGGAGTATTATGCTGATAACGGTGCGTCAGTATTTCCGCAGAACTCACAGGGCTCGCCGTTTAACGCCGCTTCAATTGCGGTAACAGGTGACCCGCTTACCAATTTGTATGAGGATTTGGCAGCAGATGGTGCGACTTTATAAGAACAGAAAAAATAAAAATTGAAGGACAGGCTGTTTTTTAATCTAACTTTAATCTTTATATATTAAACTGCTGTTAAAGGAGATGAAAATTATGCCTGTTGAAGTATTTAACCGATATGAACACAAATACCTGCTTGACAGGGCAACATATGAAAAGGTACTTAGAATAATGGACATTCATATGAAACTTGACAAGCACAACAAAGAACATAAGCCATACACTATAGCGAATGTCTATTATGACACTCCGGACGATTACCTGATACGAAATTCATTGTCCAAGCCTGTTTATAAGGAAAAACTGCGTTTAAGAGCATATGGCGTGCCTGACAGGGAAACGAAGGTATTTCTTGAAATCAAGAAAAAGTATAACGGCATTGTAAATAAACGTAGAAGTGTTCTTAAATTATCAGAAGCACAGACGTTTTTGCAAACGGGTGAAATACCAGAAGTAACAAATTATATGAATAGTCAGGTGTTAAATGAAATAGCGTATTTTCTATCGCATTATAAGCTTTCGCCAAAGGTATACCTTGCATATGACAGGATTGCATATTTTGAGCAGGGTAATCCCGATTTACGAATATCGTTTGATATGAATATACGTTCAAGGCGGTACAATGTCGCGCTTGAAAAAGGCGACTTTGGCGAAACCTTGCTTGACGGCAATACATATCTTATGGAGGTCAAAACCTCGCGCGCAAAACCTTTGTGGCTGACAAATATGTTAACGGAACTTAAAATACAAAGACAAAGTTTTTCAAAATACGGAACGGAATTTAAAAATACAATAAATCCTGTTCCGATAAAGCGAGCAATTTAATCAGGAGGATAATAATTATGAACAGTTTATTTAATGAAGTACTTGCAAATACATCAGAGGAAATTACACCTCTTTCGGCAGTTATAGCTATGGCGCTTTCACTGCTGCTGGGAGGTATAATAGCGTTTACCTACCGAAAAACACAGGACGAGGCTGTATATCAGAGAAGTCTTGCGATTACACTTGTTATGCTGCCGATTATATTATCGGTTATTATATTGTTTATCGGCAGTAATATTGCGAGAGCCTTTTCACTTGCAGGAACGCTGTCGATTATACGATTCAGGAGCGCGCCCGGTGACGCAAAGGATATTGGTTTTATATTTTTTGACATAGCGGCAGGTCTTGCCTGCGGAGTAGGAATGTATGCGTATGGAGTGTTGTTTGTTGTTATACTTTGTCTTGCGCTTATTATTTTGGAAAAAGCTAATATGTTTCAGGTGCGGACACTGCAAAAAACACTTAAAATAACAATTCCTGAGAATTTAAATTATTCGGGAGCGTTTGAGGATATACTTGATACATACACAAAAAGCTATACTCTGACAAAAATCAAAACCACAGACCTCGGTTCTCTGTTTGAACTTGTTTACAGGGTATCAATGGCAGACGGTATAGATGAACAGCAGTTTTTAAACGAACTGAGAACGAGAAACGGTAATTTAACGATTATGCTCTGCGAATCTCCGAAGGCAGTAAAATGAGGTGAATAAAATGAAAAAAATTATATCATTAATCTTAATGTTAACTGTATTTTTATCTGTTGTATCTTATGTTTCGGCAGAGAATACCGAAAGTTACGAAGATTTTTTCAAAAAAGATACGATAATTGATATTAACATTGATATTAACGAGGCGGATTTGCAGGATATGTATGACTTCCCTACAAATGAGGAATATCACAGTGCAGATATTACCGTAAACGGTATTAAAGTAGAAAATGCAGGTATACGCACGAAAGGCAATATGACGCTTTCGTCGGTATCACGCTCCGATTCTGACCGTTACAGTTTCCGAATTAAATTCGATAAATATGTAAAGGGGCAAACGCTTTTAGGTCTTGATGAGTTGTGTTTAAACAGCGGTTACAGCGATCTGTCGTATATGCGTGAATATCTCCATTATGAGCTGCTGCGTGAAATGGGAATGGAGGTTGCGGAAACAGCGTTTTGCAATGTTTACATAAACGGAGAACCGAGCGGATTTTATCTGGCGGTAGAGGGTCTTGACAATACATTCTTAAAAGACAGCTTCGGGGAAAATTATCAAAGCGGAAATTTCTATAAAATGGACGAGGGCGCCACTCTTTCTTATAAAGAGGACGAGAATTATACTTATGCTGATTTCAAGTCCGGCAGTGATACTGATTTATCGAGCTTTAAAGAGTTTGTAAAAAAACTCAATGACATACCTGACGGTGAAAAGGGAAATATAGAAAGTTTTCTTGACGTTAACAGCGCGCTTAAATATATCGCCTCAAATACAGTGATGTGTAACTATGACAGCTATAATGGAAATTTCCATCATAATTATTACCTGTACGAGGATAAAAACGGAGTATTTACAGTTGTACCGTGGGATTTTAATAT
Organism: Lachnospiraceae bacterium MD329; assembly: GCA_010206265.1. Classification (GTDB taxonomy): domain Bacteria; phylum Bacillota; class Clostridia; order UBA1381; family UBA1381; genus Hominilimicola. The sequence goes on along the minus strand of VIQV01000024.1, from coordinate 9,256 downwards.
GTCCATTGGAGGTATGGGCGCAGATACAAGCGTAGGTATTGACACACCTGTAAGCGGAGGTTCAATAGAAAATTTGCCGCTTATAAATAAACTGCTTGCCGTTGAGGAATACAAAGAGCGTTACTATGAATATATTCGTGAAATTATGAAATGGCTTGAAAACTTTGATAAGAGAGTTGAAGAATTAAAAGTAATTATTTCACCGTATGTAAAAAATGATTCAACAGCATTTTATAGTTTTGAGCAATTTGAAAATGCTACAACATTGCAGACTGAGCAAGAAGAAATCCAAACACCGCCGGATACCGCACAGGAACAAGAGAATAAACGCGGCGGATTTGGCAGCGACTTCGGCAACGGTAAATCAATACTGAATGTGGTATCCGAAAGACTGGAAAATCTTAACGCGCAGTTTAACGGTACTGCCGAAAAATCGACTGAAAATTCAGACAGGTTTAATAGAGGCGGTTTTGGTGATTTTAAAGGTGAGCCGCCTCAAATACCTGACAATATGACATTGCCTGACGGCTTTAATCCCGAAAATATGCCCAAAGACGGAAATAACGGACGAAGAGAACGTCCCGAAGGCGATTTTGGCAAGGGTATGTTTGATAAGACGTCGTCGGGAGATGAAATACGCGTTCACGTTAACGGTCGCATTACGGCATTTGACACAGCTCCCGTAATAGAAAACGACACTACGCTTGTTGGATTCAGAGGAATTTCAGAGGCTTTGGGTGCTGTGGTTAATTGGGACGAAACCACGCAGACAGTAACAGCCGAAAAAGACGGAACAAGTATTATATTGACCATAGGTTCTGATACTGCGACAGTAAACGGTGAGAGCATAAGTCTGCTTACAGCCCCGAAAATAATAGGCAATTCCACAATGATTCCCATAAGGTTTATATCAGAACAGTTTGGTATGAAAGTTAAGTGGGACGGCAATTCAAAATTGATAACTATTACATCAAAATAATATACAGGGGTGATGAGTTCACCCCTGCTATTTACTTTCAGCAGATAGTATGTTACAATTTCTTAAGTAGGTGATATTATGAGAATACTTGTTGTAGAGGACGAAAAATCATTAAACAGGGTGATAACAAAGCGTCTGGAGAATGAGGGCTACAGCGTTGACAGCTGTTTTGACGGTGAGGAGGCGCTGCATTTTGCGTCGGTAGGTGAATTTGACGCGGTTGTTATGGATATTATGATGCCTAAAATAAACGGTATTGAGGTTGTAAGGAGATTGCGTGACAGAAATGATAAAACTCCTGTTATTTTCCTCACTGCAAAAGACAGTGTATCGGACAGAGTGACAGGCTTGGACGCAGGCGCGGAGGATTATCTTGTAAAGCCTTTTGCATTTGAGGAACTGCTCGCAAGAATCCGTGTGATGACCCGTAAGGCGGCAGGCAGTGCGACAAATGTTTTTATTATTGCAGACCTTACGCTTGATACGGTGAGTAAAACCGTAGTACGCGGTGATAAAAATATAAATTTGTCGGCAAAGGAATATGAAATACTGGAGTATATGATTTTAAATCAGGGAATTGTGTTGTCGCGTGAAAAGATAGAGAATCACGTCTGGAATTTTGACTACAGCGGAGGTACAAATGTGGTTGACGTTTATATACGGTATCTGAGAAAGAAAGTAGATGATGAATATGAGGTGAAACTCATACATACGGTACGGGGTATGGGCTATGTCCTGAGGATAGAATAATGAAAAAAATATCAATAAAATTAAAAATAACATTGTGGTATACACTTGTTATGATGATTGTTGCAGGTGCTGTTCTTGCAATTCTGACTTCTGCAAGTCAGGAGATGATAGAGCGTGATATAGCCGAAAGAATTACTAAAAGCGTTATGACTTTTTCGCGTATACTTGATAAACCAAACGGTATGGATATACCTGTTCCGAAATTCGGTTTTTATGAACAGGGTGTTCATATGGTGGTATGTGATGATAATAACAATGTAATTGCAGGTAATATTCCTTTTGAGCTTGAAACCGTACCGGAGCTTATAGATAATGAAATTCAGACTGTAACCGACAGTAAAAATAAATATTATATTTACACTACCAAGGTTCGGCGCAGAAACGGTGAGATTGAACCATATTGGGTAAAGGGTGTCGTGTCGGTTACAGATGAAATGTACGCTATTCGTTCGGCAGTAAAAACTAATTTGATTTTTACAATTATATTGATAATTATTGCGGTGGCAGGAGGATATTTTATTATAGGACGCGCACTGTCGCCTGTCACTAAAATACGGAATACAGCTGAAAAAATCAGTAAAAGCAGTGACCTGTCACAGAGAATACACATCGGTGGCGGCAAAGATGAAATACATTCGCTTGCAAATACATTTGACAATATGCTGGATAAAATTGAACAGGCTATGGAACGTGAAAAACAATTCACGTCGGACGCGTCGCACGAACTGCGTACCCCAGTGGCGGTTATTTTGTCCGAGTGCGAGTATATGACAGACTGCGCTAAAACATATGATGATGTTAAGGAATCGGCGTATTCGGTAAAATATCAGGCAGAAAAAATGTCAAAGCTTATATCGGAGCTTTTGACTATTTCACGTATGGACCGAAATACTATGAAAACAGAATTTGAGGAAACCGACATAAGTGAACTTTTGAATTTTGTCTGTGATGAACAGGAAGAAATCCATTCGGAAAATATAACAATGCACAGAGATATTGAAGAGGGGATTGTGTCAAATGCAGATAGGTTTTTACTCGCAAGACTGTTTATAAATCTTATCTCAAATGCGTACAGCTATGGTAAAGACGGCGGAAATGTTACAGTGTCGCTGTATCAGGATAAGGACAATATTACTGTATGTGTATCGGACGACGGTATTGGTATATCAGAGAATGACCTGCCAAAGATTTGGGAGCGTTTTTATCAGGCAGATTCCTCTCGTACCGCAAATGAAAACGGAAGTATGGGACTTGGGTTGTCAATGGTAAAATGGATTGCCGAATGTCACGGTGGTGATGTGAGTGTACAAAGTAAGTCGGGTGAGGGGAGTAGATTTAATTTTATAATGCCGAAACGTTCCTCCGTATCCGTTGATACAGTGTAAAAAAGGATATTAATAATAAAAAAGACTCTTGCATTTATAACGGTAATTGTGATAGTATATGTTATGTTTGAAAATATTGTAATAACATTTATATTTAAGAGGAGAACGATAGAATATGAAACACTTCCAAATCAGAAAATGGACTCTTTCAGCAATGTTCGTCGCACTGGGATTAGTGCTGCCGTTTTTTACGGGGCAAATTCCGCAAATCGGAAATATGCTTTTACCAATGCATATACCTGTATTTTTGTGCGGACTTATATGCGGTTGGCGGTATGGCGGCGCAGTTGGACTTATTCTTCCGATAATGCGTCATATGCTTTTTGGTATGCCGGTGTTATTTCCTACGGGAATTGCAATGTCGGCGGAGCTTTTAACATACGGAGTTGCGGCAGGTCTGATTTACAGTATGTCCAGATGGCAATGTGTCAGGTCATTATACCGTGCTGTAATTGCCGCAATGCTTTCGGGAAGATTTGTTTGGGGTGTTGTGAGCGCAATACTTTTGGGACTAAGCGGTAAAGGTTTTACGTGGCAGATGTTTATGGCAGGCGCATTTATAAATGCTGTGCCGGGGATTGTACTTCAGCTTATTCTTATTCCTGCAATTATGGTTGCACTGAACCGAACAAAGCTTGTACCGTTTAAAAAGAAGAGTTCAGAAACGGAGGTAAGCCTCAGTGCATAACATTCAGTCGGCGGCAGAAAAGGTGATTGCGAAAATTCCTTCGAAACCTTGTATAGTTGCTATTGACGGACGATGTGCCGCAGGGAAAACAACGCTTGCTAAAAAGTTGAGGCAGGAGCTCTTATGTAATGTCATTCACGCGGACGATTTCTTTCTGCCTCCTCAGCGCAGAACAAAGGAAAGACTTGAAATGCCGGGCGGAAATATTGATTACGAGAGGATTTTACAAGATATACTGTTACCGCTGAAAGAAAAAAAGGACGCGCTATATCGTCCGTATGACTGCAAAAGCAACTCTTACGGCAAAGAAATAACTGTTCTTTACGGAGGAATAATTATTGTTGAAGGTTCATACAGTTGTCATCCGTCACTTTGGGAATATTATGATTTTCATATATTTTTATCTGTACAAGAGGCGGTGCAGGAAGAGCGGATAAGAAAAAGAAATACTTCTTCGGCAGAAATGTTTTTTAATCACTGGATACCGCTGGAGGAAAAGTATTTTGACGCTTATAAAACAGAAGAACAATGTGAACTGAATTTTATATTGAGTTAAGTAAAAAGCCGAACTTTTCACATCAGTGAAAAGTTCGGCTTTTATTAATGCGTATATACATCTGACAAAGGAATCATATGTTCGAATGAGTCAAAAATGAATATCTTTATCGATGCCGACGGATTTGTGTTAAGATTAAATTTAACATTGACATTTTGTGTGTCATCTTGTGCTGTAAAGTTTACGGGCTGTATATCGCATTCGGAAAGAATATCATTATTATATACTGCGGCAATGGCCCTGCATTCAGTTATATTTTTGCCCGACTTGGATATAGTCGCGGTTATTGAATTATCATCATTAAAAATCATATCCGTAACTTCGATAATGTCAGGATTTCCTACGGTAAGTCTGAAATCCTTATATACGGTAAATCCGTCTGATTTGTTTGTGATTTTAGCCGTAACAGTAACGTCCGCCTGTGTATCAGGTACTGTTACTTTTCCGTCATTTGTGATAATTGATGTGTCGGAGGAACTCCACGTAACTTCGGCATTTTCTGAAACTGACTTAGGAAGTGTTATATCCGATACAACAGAAGACGGAGTTGATGTAAGCTTATCTATTGTGATAGCCTCGATATTTTCATCAACTGACGGTACGGCGTCAGCCTCTATTTCCTGCAGACGCATTTTTTCGAGTTTTACAAAACTTCCTGATGAGGAATCTTTGTTTATTGCAAAACGTATGCCTGAAATATATGTTTTGCCTGCGGCTGCGGCTCCCCAGTTTGTCATACTGAACGTATCGCCTGACGCTCCGTTGTTTACCGCGGCTGTGGTTTTTTCAGGTGTGTCTGAACCGTTCCTGAAAATTTGGGATGTGGAGGTCTCGGAGTCAAACACTATGCGTATATCATTCATAGAGGACGAACCGCTCCACATTGGTACATATGCGCTTGAAGTATTTAGTTTGTTATTGTATATGTTGAAAATACCGTTAGAACCGTTTATTGTAAATCGTCCTACACTTCGGTCTGCGCTGTCCCTGTAACCGAGAACATCAATCCACGAACTGCCTGCAGATTGGGTAAACGCTCCTCTTATATCAAGCGCGTATTTTCCCTTGAAATTATATTTTCTTAGAGTGACTCTGTCATTGTTATCATAATTATCGGCAACATAGGCAAACCGTTTATATGCCTCATATACATTTTTGTCGGAGCCTGCGCCTGACGGTGTAGAGGTATCGGAGGTTTTATTTATAATCAGCTGTCCGCTTTCTGCTGTAAAATTACCGTATTCAGGAGATTCAAAACCGCTCCTGCCGTCAAATGGTGAGGTTTCGCTCCAGTTATTTTTTTCGAGCTCTGTTTGAGGAAGTTTATTTACAGTATAATCCTCGTCGAATAAAACAGTACCTGTGCTGTTCCACGCATTTGATTTTAAAAGCAGTTTTAATGCGCCTTTGCTTTCTCTGCCGTTTTCATCTACGGCAGTTACTTTATATGTGGTTTGCTTTTTACCCATATCTGCTGTTGTTTCAAATGCAAATGCAGTTGAAGTGCTTGTTCCGATTAGCTCATATGCAGGAGCGTTTTCAACTGCGCGGTATATTTTATATTCCGCCGCGTCCTCGGACATATCCCACGATACTGTGGCGTGTGTTTCATCTGAGTATGATACACTGACATTTCAACTGCTTTTGAAAGAAAACGCGAAACACCGCTTACAACAGGATAAGTTATATTTTCAAGTATATTTTCATCGCGTGTATAGTCGTAATAGTCCCAGAAAAGCGTTGATGTGAGCGCGCTTGTGCCCGGCCCTGAGTGACCTTTTGTCGGCGGCGCCTCTATTGAGAACGGCCAGCCGCCTGTTCCTATACCCCAGCCGTTGCCGCCGTCCTGACCTGATTTGTTGGGGAAGTATTCATTGATATATTTTGTCGCTCCGTTTTCAGCTGAATCCATATACGCCTGATTATAGTCTGAATATGATTTAAACATCTCGGCAAGGTTGGTGCTGAAAGCAGGCCAGTAATTCATTTGTACGTTTATATAATAAATATTGACAGCGGTGATATTGTAAAGATTATGTGGTGGAAAAGTATGAATACTATGGAACCGCTTTGTAAAGAGAAAGTGTTGGAAAACTTTTAGAAACGGTATAAGAACATTTAAGGATTAAAAAATCCTTAAATGTTCTTTTTTTGTTTAACTCCTATGAAATAATAGACTGGCTGTAAGTCATATAAATATATCAGTCTATCAAAGGAGGTTTTGTAAATGGCAAACGAAAATAATACAATATGCAAAAGCATTTTTAAAAACGGAACAAGCTACACCTCTACTGCTCAATTTACTAATAAATGGATAGAACTGATAAATTTCTCAGAAAAAAATAAAAAAGGAATTGTTTGTCCTGCCTCAAAGGGGATATTATAAAATGAAAGCAGCTATTTATTGCCGTTTGTCCGAGGAAGATAGAAACAAACAATTTGAAACTGATGATAGTAATAGTATACAAAATCAAAAGACAATGCTGGTGCAATACGCTATGGAACAGGGGTGGGAACTCTACAATATCTACAGCGATGACGATTACGCAGGCGCGGACAGAAAACGTCCTGAATTTAATCGTCTGATTCAGGACGCGGAGCAGAAAAAATTTGATATTGTGTTATGTAAAACGCAGTCGCGTTTTACGCGTGAGCTGGAATTGGTGGAGAAGTACATACACGGATTTTTCCCGATTTGGGGCATAAGATTTGTAAGTATTGTTGACAACGCTGATACTGATAACAAGGGTAATAAAAAATCAAGGCAAATAAACGGACTTGTAAATGAGTGGTACTTAGAGGATATGTCAGAAAATATAAAAAGCGTTTTAACTAACAGACGGCAAAACGGATTTCATATCGGAGCGTTTGCGCTCTACGGATATAAGAAAGACCCTGACAATAAAGGACATTTGATTATCGACGAAGAGGCTGCCGTAGTAGTCAGAGAAGTATTTACTTTGTTTTCGCAAGGATATGGCAAAACTGCTATTGCGCGTATTTTAAATGACAGAGGAGTACCAAACCCGACAGAGTATAAACGCTTAAAAGGCTTGCGGTATCAGCAGCCCAAAAGCAAACAAAGCACCTTGTGGAAATACTTTGCAATTTCTGATATGCTCAAAAATGAAATTTATATCGGGAATATGGTGCAGGGCAAATATGGTAGTGTATCGTATAAGACTAAGCAGAATAAACCGCGTCCGCGTGAGCAGTGGTACATTGTTGAGGGTACTCACGAGCCTATAATTGATATGGATTTATGGAACAGGGTACAAGCAATGATTAAGGAACGCGCAAAACCTTTTTCATCCGGTACGATTGGATTGTTTGCAGGGAAGGTAAGGTGTGCTAACTGCGGCTGTATTATGCGTTCACATAGAAGCAGGGGCAATAATTATCTTCAATGCGCGAACAGACACGTTTCAAAGGACGCTTGCGAAGGAGCTTATATTTCGGTAGAACGTTTGGAAAGAATAGTTGTTGACGAATTAAATCGTTTGTCAGGAGAATACCTTGATAAAGATGAATTGGAGAGGAATATTGAGTTCGCAAATAATATTGAAGAGCAGAAAAAACACTTGCTTTCCAATATGGCAATATATAAAAAGAAAATTGACGAATATGCAAAATATATCCGTGACACTTATGTGGATAAAGCTAAAGGCATTATAAACGAAAGTGATTTTATCGCGCTGACAAAAGATTTTACAGCGGATAAGGGGCGTTTAGAACGTGCAGTAGAAGATGGTGAAAAGAAGTTATCTGAATTAGAGGAAAAACTCAAAAATGGCTATAACCGCCGAGAAATTATTGAACGTTATATTAATATGGAACATCTTACACGTGAAACTGTTGAAACGCTGATAGATTATATATCTGTCGGAAGGCGAATACCGAAAACAAGAGATGTACCGATTGAAATACACTGGAACTTCTGATTAAAGCTGTTCTTATGCAGTTGCAGCAGAGCAAAAGGCAAGAGCTGTATATGATAATATTTTAAGGTTGTCAGATGACCCTGACGTTAATGAAGTAATTAAATTCCTTCGTCAGCGTGAGATAGTACACTTCCAGAGATTTGGTGAAGCGAAGCAAAAACATACAAGTAAAAGAAAAGCCCGAAAAATACAACAAAAAAAATAGATGTGTGATATGAGCAAAGGTTTTGTTTTAGGACAAGACCTTTTTTCTTATGCCAAAAATTAAAGGAGGAATGAAAATGGCAGTATTCAAAAAGGAGGTAACATATAATGCAGTTTGATTATTTCTACGGTAACGAAGCAGAGCAGTTTACATTTTACCGCATACCAAAGGTGCTTATAAAATCACCGCAATTCAAACAGGTATCGGACAGTGCGAAAATTCTTTACGGACTTATGCTTGACCGTATGAGTCTATCAATCCGCAACGGTTGGTTTGACGAACAAGGCAGAGCATATATCTTTTACAAACTTGACGATATTGAGGAAGATATGAATTGCAGTACGGGAAAGGCTATAAAGCTGCTTGCTGAACTTGATACAAAGAAAGGTGTCGGCTTGATAGAGCGTGTAAAGCAAGGACAAGGAAAGGCGGATAAAATATATCTGAAAAAGTTTGAGCCCTTCCCGAAAAAATAGACAGAAAAAAGAGGTGAAAAACGGAATGAATCGCAGTATTTCTTGAGAATGCTTTCGAATGCGAGTGAAAGCATTCTCAGGCGGCATGATTTTTTCGCAGTTTTTCTTCGTAAGCGCATGGAGTCAGCCAGCCGATTCCTGAATGAGGACGCACGGTGTTGTAAAACGCCTCGATGTAGGCAAATATATCGGCTTGTGCCTCGTTTCTTGTGCGGTAATGCTTCAAATGAACCAATTCACATTTGAGACAGCTGAAGAAATTCTCGGCAACCGCGT
>VIQV01000039.1 GCA_010206265.1 Lachnospiraceae bacterium MD329 | reverse complement strand
TATTCTCCTTTGTCAACTCTTTTTTTTATTTTTTTTGAAAAAAATTTTTATTTCCTATTATATATAGCGGAAACCTTTCAGACTGCAAGAATTTTTTCTATAAAATTTATAATTTATTTAGGTTTGTTTATAAATTTTTAATAATTGTATTATATAATGTTTATAAAGAGCTGATAAGATATATTTGTAAGGTACTTTACAGAGCATTTATAGGAACAAGGCAGTAAAATGAGAAAGGAATGATAATCATGAAACTAACAAAGAAAAGAATGACAACAGCAATCGGAATGGCGGTAGGTATAACGCTTTTAACAGGTGCGGCATTTGCGAGCTACAACACCTCAAACGGTTATGAAATCGGAAAGACAGCAATAAAGGGCTTAATGCAGAACGATAATTATACTGCTGAATGCAAGATTGCATTGCTGCTTGACGGCGAAAATGTTAACACTACAACATTTAAAGAGCTGTATGACAGAAACGGCGACGTTAAGCTGAACCGAACAGACAAATCCGAAACATCTGAGGCATATGAGAATTATATATTCGCCAACCAATACGAAGAGTATGTGCAGGACAACGACAAAATAACAGTGTATCACCGCGCGGACGGCACTGAAGAATCAAGCGTATACGAGGATTACGGCGAATATTACAACCGCGGTACATTCGATTTGATGGGTATTAACGATAATGAGGACGACAAGGAAGTGCAAAACAAGATAATCCGTTTCACAGAGCTTGTCGCAGATACTTTTGTTGGAGATTTAAAGAATAACATTGTATATGTGTCGGGCGACGACGGTTCATCAAGCTATGAAATGAACCTTGACGCGGTACAAATTCCGGAAGTCGTAAATGCAGGGCTTTCCGCAATGTTCTCTACGTTAAATATGAACAATCAAGACTTTGATGATGAATACCAGGACCCATTTATGCAGTTTGGCACAGACCCGATTATTAAAAACGTGTCACTTAAATTCACCGTTGACAGCGAAGGCAGACTTACAAACGCCGAAGCGTCATCAACTTTAAGCGGAAACGGTCACGAAGGTACAGTTGAATTTGGACTGAAGATATATGACTACGGCACAACACAGCCGCAGAGAATTGATGTGTCAACGCTTAAAAATGCAGAGACATATAATATGAACGAAGAAAAAAGCTTTGACTATGAAAATACAGTGATGAGCAAAGTCGGCAACGAGGCAGATGAAAAAAATCTGCACGTTGATGAGGACGGCAATGTGCTAAACAGCAATGATGAAATCGTAGGCAATGTTGTAATTAACGGCGACGGTGAAGGCGTAATCGTTTACAAAGATTAATAATGCAGTAAGGGGCAATGGATATGAATGTGATAGAAACAAAAAATCTTACAAAGCTTTATAAAAACGGCAGAGGCGTCAGGAATTTAACGCTGACGGTCGAAAAAGGCGACATACTCGGCTTGCTCGGACCAAACGGTTCGGGCAAGACCACTGCTATGAAAGCAATACTTAATCTTGTGCGTTCTGAAGGTGACGTCAGGGTTTTCGGACTGAACCTGCAGGATCATTTTGAAGAAATTATGCAGAAAACAGGCGCATTAATTGAATCGCCTGCGATTTATAAGGATATGACGGCATACCAGAACGTGGAAATGCACGCCGCACTATACCCCCATATAGATAAGGAAAGAATCGAGCATATTTTAGATGTAGTCCATATTCTTCCGTATAAAAACGATAAAGCAGGCAAATTTTCACTTGGTATGAAACAACGGCTCGGATTGGCTATTGCATTCGTATCCAACCCTGAACTTATAATTTTAGACGAACCTGTCAACGGACTGGATATTGAAGGCGTTGTTGAAATTCGTGAAATAATCCAGCGTCTTAATGAAGAACGCGGAGTAACCTTCCTTATTTCCAGTCATATGGCGAGTGAAATAGAAAAGACCTGCAATAAGGTTGCGGTTATATATGAAAGCGAGCTTATCGCAAACACAACAACCGAGGACGCGCTCAGACTGCACCCTTCAATGGAGGATTATTTCCTGAGTGTCGTAAAAGAAAAGAGGGGTGAGATTATAATATGAGAGTGCTTTTATTGAATACCAAAAGTGAGTTTTTAAAGCTTATTAATAAAAAGAAATATCTTGTGATTACCATTTTGAGTGCGCTTATATCCCTTGTGCGGCTTGGCGGAAGTTTGCTGATTAGTAAGGTTTCGCACGGCGAGCTTGTTATTAAGGGTAATCTTATGGCATCAATGCTCAGCTTTGTGGCTGATATACTTATACCCCTTGTTGTGTTTATGGCAGTGACGGACTTGTTCGCAAGCGAAATGCAGGAGGATACTTTTAAGGCGTCGCTTTTAAGACCGCTCACGCGCTTTAAGGTAATACTATCAAAATGCGCCGGCGTATGGCTGCTGTCCTGCGCTGTTATGCTTGCTATGTTCTGCGTGTGCTTTATTATGCAGATTATTTCTGGCTACGGTCTCGGCGGTACGTGGCATATGCTTTCGGCATATCTTATTGATTTGATACCCGTAATTGCATTAATCGGGCTTGCTCTTTTTATCAACACTATTTCAAAAAGCCCGACGCTTGCAATGCTTTTATGTATAGTCGTATATATATTCTTTAAATATCTGAATTTGTATGTGTCGCCTTACGGTCAGATGGTATTTACCGCCTATTCGCAATGGCACAAGCTTTGGCTCGGTTCCACCCTCCCCTTTGGAGCGCTTGCCTCAAAGCTCGGAATTTTATTCGGTTCTGTCTTGATTTTATACACAACATCGTATATAATTTTAGATAAGAAAAACTTTTAATTCTAAGATGTGCTATGAAAATTAAAAACAAATTCGCATTATACAATTTCATAATGTTAATAACACCTATTATACTTATAGGTGTTATTTCTGTATGCTTTCTTATAATTTTCATACTTAAATACCCGGTAGAAGAACTGAACATCACACGCGCGTCAATGATTGACCCATTTATATTTTCACAGGCGCTCGGCGAATTTTTCAAAAACAACCCCGGCGCAGTGTGCTATGCGGTTTTATGGGCAGTGATATGTATTGTGCTTATAGTCACCTCCACCACTGTAACTACCCGACTTTTGACGCGCAGTATTGAGGGTTCTATAACCGACCTGTCACGCGCGGCTGAAAGTATACGTTCAGGCAATCTTGATTTTGAGGTTATGGGCAGTGATTATGACGAAATAGACACGCTTTGTACAAGCTTTGACGCTATGCGTAAGGAGCTGAAATATGCAAATGAGCGTGAAAAGTATATGAAAAAGGAACGAAGTATGCTGCTTGCAAACATATCGCACGATTTAAAAACGCCTATTACATCAATCAAAGGATATATTGAGGGAATACGTGACGGCGTTGCTTCAACACCCGAAAAAATGAGCCGTTATCTTGACACGGTTTATGCAAAGGCAGAGGCTATAGACGATATGGTTAATAACCTGTCGATTTTTTCAAAGCTTGAACTCAGCCGTCTTACCTTTAACTTTGAACAGAGTGATTTTAATTCATTTCTGCGTAATTTTATTGAAGGCTATAAAATTGATTTTGAAAAAAACGGGATACGCTTTACAGACAACATTTCTGATACTAATGCGCCCGTTAAAATAGATTACGAAAAACTCGGAAGAGTTTTTTCAAATATAATAGACAATGCAGTAAAATACGGCGACACATCCGAACCGTCAATTGAAATAAGCACTTTTATAAGTGACGGAGGTGTATACGCCTGCGTCGGCGATAACGGTATTGGTATCTCCCCCGACGAACTGAAAAATGTGTTTGAGGGATTTTACCGCGTAGACAGCTCGCGCAGTATTAAGGGCAGCGGTTTGGGTCTTGGTATTGTCAAACAGATTGTTGAAAAGCACGGCGGTAAAATATGGCTTAAAAGTGAAGGCGTCGGCAAGGGTACTACAGCAGTTGTGTATCTTCCGACCATAGGAGGTTAATATGAAAAAAATACTTATTATAGAGGACGACCGCAGTATTGCAGAGCTTGAACGTGATTATCTGGAAATCAACGATTTTAAATGTGAACTTGCCGCGCGCGGTACGACAGGTCTTGAAATGGCGCTTGCCGAAAATTATGATTTAATAATAATTGACATAATGCTCCCCGGTATGGACGGTTTTGAGGTAATAACCGAGCTTAGGAAAAAGAAACAGACCCCTGTAATATTTCTGTCTGCGCGCAGCGGTGATATTGACAAAATACGCGGTCTTGGTCTCGGCGCGGACGATTATATGACTAAACCTTTTTCACCTAATGAGCTTGTAGCGCGTGTTAAAGCGCATATTTCACGTCACGAGGCGTTAACCAGTAATTCGGGCGACATAATCACCGCAGGCTCACTCACTATCGACAACGACGCTCACAAAATTACCGTGGACGGCAAGGAAATTTCATTTACCGCAAAGGAATATGACCTTTTATTATTTCTGGCGCAAAACCCGAACCGTATTTTTTCAAAGGAGGCTTTGTTTGATAAAATATGGGGCTTGGACGCTATAGGCGACGTTTCTACCGTTACGGTACACATACAGCGGGTGCGTGAAAAGATTAACACAAAAAACGAAAACCATATTGAAACCGTATGGGGTGTTGGCTACAGGTTTTCATAGAAAGGATACTAAAATGCAGAAAAGCGTACTAATTGGAATGTCGGGCGGCGTTGACAGCTCTGTTGCGGCGGCTCTTTTAAAGGAACAGGGCTACCGCGTAATCGGTGCAACAATGCGGCTTTGGACATACTCTGACAATGAAAACACAAATCACGAGGGCTGCTGCGCTGAAAGCGCTGTTGAGGACGCTCGCCGCGTATGCGATAAACTCGGCATTGATTTTTATGTAATGAATTTTAAGGATATGTTCCGCGAGAAGGTCGTTGACTACTTTGTCAGCGAATACACTAAGGGACGAACCCCTAACCCCTGCATTGCCTGTAACAAGCACCTTAAATTTGACGCGCTGCTCCGCAAAGCTCGCGCAATGGATATTGACTATATCGCCACAGGGCACTATGCGAAAATTGAGCAGGACACTGACGGCAGATATATTCTCCGTGCGTCGTACGCGGCAAAAAAAGACCAAAGCTATGTTCTCTATAATTTCACACAGGAACAGCTCAGGCACACGCTTATGCCTCTCGGCTGCTATAATAAAGATGAGGTACGCGCGCTTGCAGAAAAATACGGACTGGACGTTGCAAACAAAAAAGACAGTCAGGAAATCTGTTTTGTCGAGGACGACGACTACGCGAAGTTTATTATAGATTACGCGAACTACACACCGAAATCGGGCGACATTCTCGATACGGACGGAAACAAGCTCGGCGAACACAGAGGGCTTATTTACTATACTATCGGTCAGCGCAAGGGTATCGGCGCATACGGCAGACCAATGTTTGTAAAAGAAATTGACGCTAAGCGCAACACCATTACGCTTGGCGAAAAAGGAACGGAATTTTCTGACGAGCTTACCGCCTCGGACGTTAACTTCATATCAGGCGAAACACCCGATAAACCGATTAAAATTCAGGCAAAGGTACGTTATCAGGCGACGCCTGCCGACGCCCTGCTCCACCCTCTTCCCGACGGACGTATACGAGTTGTTTTTGACGAACCTCAGCGCGCTGTAACAGCAGGACAGGCAGTTGTATTTTATAACGGCGATATTGTACTCGGCGGCGGCACGGTTGAATAATTATACGACGATATATCAAATTGGTATATCGTCGTTTTTCATATAAACCGCCTCCCCCGCTATACATAATTTATCACTCTAAATTCCGTCTTGAATTTCAGCGCAGAATATAGTATAATCAAAGAATGAGAGGTGATAATTATGAATAAAATTTTATCAGTAATTCTGACCGTATCGCTTTTTGCGGTTATGGCAGTTATGCCTGTAGCTCACGCAGAGAACGGGCTGTATTCCGAAACCTTTGATATGACAAAAGTTACCGCTGACAAAACCGACGGTATTATAAAGGAAGTTGAAGTTCCTGACGGTGATTATAATGTTACTGTCACAACAGGCGGGAAAACAGAAACAAAGGCAAATATTTATATAAACGGCGGAGAACGCGTCCGCGCATACACCCTTGAGGCAGGTAAAATACAGGATAATGCACAGCCTGTTGTACCTCTTGACGGTAAAATCAAAGTACAGGTTTTCGGTGAAAATCCGAATGTAACCGAAATCAAAATACAGCAGATTCCAAACCGTGAAAAGGCTGATAAACCTACAATATATATAGCAGGCGATTCAACCGCTCAGACCTACGACTATAAAAAAGTATACCCTCAAACAGGCTGGGGACAGGTTTTTGCCGATTACTTTACAGAAGATATTATAATAGAAAACCGTTCAATGGGCGGACGCAGTTCAAAAAGCTATAATAACGACGGTCGGCTTGACAGGATTTTGACCGAAATGCACCCCGACGACTATGTATTTATTCAGTTCGGAATAAATGACGGAGCGGAAGACAAACCCGAACGCTATATAAGCATTGAGGATTACAAAAAACTTATAACAGAAAAATATATAGGTGAGGTTAAAAAACGCGGTGGAATACCCGTGCTTATGACCGCCTCTGCCGCAAGCTGGTGGGACGAGGAAACTAACAGTTTTATGGAATCAAGACAGGATTATGCCGACTCCACACGAGAAATTGCAGAAGAAACAGGCGTTGCATTTATCGACGCTAACAGAATTATGACCGATAAATGGAACACAATGGATAAAGAGGACGTATTCGCAGGTTACTTTATCTGTGAACCGCTTGAAAGCAAGGCGTACCCCACAGGTACCGACGACCACACGCACTTGAAAGCAAAGGGCGCAAAAATGGTTGCCTCGCTTATCGCCGACGATATTAAAACAAGCGTTCCCTCTCTTGCAAAATACCTTAAAGGTGAAACAGTGTTTAACGATATAGACGGCCACTGGGCAGAGGATTATATTAAAACGCTTGCCTACAGTAATATGATTGACGGTATCGGCAGCGGTATGTTTGCCCCCGACACCCCTGTAACACGCGCGGAATTTCTGAAAATGGCTATGGACGCGGCAGGTGTTGACGGTCACGCGTACCGCGAGGGTGAGTGCCTCGACGCGTCCAACGACGACTGGTTCTGCTATTACTTGCAGGGCGCTATGGATAAAGGATTAATTCCTGCCGAAATGCTTAATGTCGGTATAAAGAAAATAACTAAAATTATCGCAGAAGCCACAGAGGATAAAGAGGCTGTAACGGCAGATATAACGGTTTGGGATTATGACCCTAATGCAACCTACGTTACACCCCCCGGGTTTAAGGGCCGCAATCTGATAACCCGTGAAGAAATGGCAGCCTTACTTGCAAATATAACCCTATCCCCTGTCGGCGGTATTACTATGGCTCCCGACTTTACTGATTACAGCGACATATCCGCTTATTATCAGACAAGTGTAAATGCTTGCGTTAAAGCAGGCTTGCTCTGCGGTATGGACAACGGTACGTTTGCTCCAAAGGCTACTCTTACACGCGCGCAGGCGGCTATAGTGGTAAGCAAAATCGCAGAATTTACAAAATAAATCCGAACTACTTCTTTAGGTCTGATTTCCGCTGTCAGACCTACGGAAATACATAACAATAATATTACGCAACAAAGGAGAATGATAATGAAACCAAAAAAAATAATTATACCTGCCATACTTGCGCTTGGCTTACTGCCCTCCGCGGCACAGGCGGCAAACTTTACCGACACACGCGGTCACTGGGCTGAAAGCATAATAAACAAGCTTGCGGACGCCGAAGTTGTACACGGAATAAGCGACACAGAGTTTAACCCCGGCGGTACGGTAACACGCGCCGAGTTTTTAAAAATGGCTATGGGAGTTGTAGGCATTAAGGACGTGTCTTACAGAAACGGTGAATGTCTTGACGTAAAAGGTACCGAATGGTATGCTCCGTGCGTTCAGAGCGCGCTTGATAAAGGGCTTATCCCAGAAGATATGATTGAAGGATACGCGGCAAAAACTGACGAAAACGGTGTGCTCTACAGCGGGGCATTTAATGCTGAAAAGGCGATAAAACGCGAAGAAATGGCTTACATAGCGCAGGCAATGTATCAATACAGCCTTGACGAAAAAACTTACGGCACGCTTAAACCCTCGCAGGATTTAACCTTCTCAGATGTAAGAGCAATTTCAATATGGGCGCTTGACGGTGTGCGCCATGCTTATACAAACGGTCTTATCTCAGGTATGGACGATGGCAATTTCCATCCGCAGGCAACTGCAACACGCGCTCAGGCGGCAACTATTATAAACAATATTCTTGATAAATAAGAGGTGATTTCATTGATGAGTAAAAAAACAATCAGAATTATATGTCTTGTTACAGCCGTGGCAATGGTTGTACCTATTTGCATCGGGATTGCGTCAATGTTTATGGGGATAAATTAAGTCTATGATTAAAGAAAGATTAATACGGATATTTTACGGTGTATTTGCGGTATGCTTTTCGCTTGTTTTCATTACGGCTTTGTTCCAAAATCCAAGCTTTAAACCTCAATGGCTTATTCCTGCCACCTTGGCGACATTGGTGATTTTGTCATTGATATACTGCATTATTGCAAAATACGAAACTGCCTTGGACAAACACTACTATAAAATACTGATATGTTTTGCTGTGGTTATGCTTGCAGTTGAAATAATAACAGGCATCATTCTAAGATACGACCCTATGTGGGATGTTGGCGCAGTACAAAAAGGCGCCGCAGAATGGGCGGATACAGGCACATTTGAAAGCTATTATCCATATTTTTCAGGATTTCCGAATAACCTTGGCGGTATGGCATTTTTAACTGTATTTTTTAAAATAGCCTCTGTCTTCGGCATAAGAGATTATTATGCTGTAGGGGTTGTTGTGACAAGTCTTATGTCGTCAATTACAATTGTTCTTGTATCTCTTATATGCCGTTCACTTACAAATACGCGAAACGCTTTGTTTGCGCTTGTTCTGTTTGCTGTAAGCGCTCAATATTGGTTTCTCGGCGGAGCTGTCTATACAGACGCTCTTACTATTATGTTCCCTGCTCTTGTATTTTGGCTTTATCTTATATCTAAAAAACAATTCGGCGCAAAAAGAATCGTTACATATCTTCTTATGGGATTTACTGCCGCAATCGGTTCTTTAGTTAAATTTACCGTATTGATTATGCTGATTGCAATTGTTGTAGATATTTGCTTTAATTATAAACCAAAAGAAATTTTAAAAGCAGGCGTATGTTTTGTAGGTGTAGTGGCTGTGATAATGCTGTCTTTTAATGCATATATCTATTCAAATCACCTTGACAGGTCTGTTATGAAAAGAGAATCCAGACCGTATATGCATTGGGTTATGATGGGGCTTAACGGCAGCGGCAGGTATAATCCATCAGATTATGAATTTACTGACAGCATTAAAGACCCTGTCCGAAAAAGAAAAGCGGTTACGGAAGAAACCTTTAAACGTGTAAAAAAACTTGGTATCAGCGGTATTTATAATTTAGCAGTAAAAAAATCTGCAATAGATTTTGGTGATGGTACTTACGGCAGTACAGACTTCTTCTGGATTTCACCACAAAATGAAACCAAGCTGCACGATTGGGTTATTGAAAGCGAAAAGCATTATAAAAAATACGGTACATACACAACTGCTGTACAAACAGTTGTTATACTGTTTATGCTGATAGGCGCTTTTATGGCAATTCTTAAAAAGAATGAGTACTCAAAAAAAATGTTTCCGCTTTATCTTTCAGTATTCGGTATATGGCTGTTCCTTATGTGCTGGGAAACAAACCGCAGATATTTTGTCAACTTCGCCCCTATAATTTTAATCTGTGGTATTGTTAGTATAGATAATATACTTCTGAAAACTAAATATATAAGTCAAAATAAACCGCTAAAAAATTAGCCGCCCTTCTAATTTTGCGAAAATTTACGAAAGGCTGGGCGGCGGTCTTCCTCCTACGCTTTCCGTAAGATTAACATTCCCCCTACCAATGCAAAAAAGGACATTCAAGGATTTATTTTTAATCCTCAAATGTCTTTCTATTTTTAATTATAATTGTGTCCATTTTTATTTTAGAAAACACGAACCACCCTCCTAATTTTGCGAAAATTCGCAAAAGGCGGGGCGGCGGTCTTCCTCCTACGCTTTCCGTAAGATTAACATTCCCCCTACCAATGCAAAAAAGGACATTCAAGGATTTATTTTTAATCCTCAAATGTCTTTCTATTTTTAATTATAATTGTGTCCATTTTTATTTTAGAAAACACGAACTGAACTTTTATATTTAATTTATTCTTTAATACATAAAATTTCGGATAACAGTATTTGCTGTCTCACTCATACGGCTTTTTTATAATATTCCACAAGCTTCTTTATTTCTTCATCAAAAGACTTTCTTCCCTCAATGCAGTCCTTAATACGATTTTTTTCTTCCTCTGTCAATGTCACTCCTTCCATAGCCATAGACGCATTAACATTAGCAACAATTCTTTCCGCATCACTCATGGTCATCACACTCCTATAATTTAATAGTATAACTATAATTATTATACCACAAACACCTGATAAAACCAACTACTCTAATAATTTTCCTCAGTCCAATCTTAGCAGAAAAACACCGCTGATACGGTGTTTACAATGTTTTACTCATTTTCAATCTGCTTTATCAATATTGGAATTTCTTCAAAAACTATATCTGCTATAATATTCCAATTTGTACCATCATAGTCATGTACCAATCTATGTCTTAAACCTGAAATCATAGACCACTGAATTTTAGCATGCTTTGATTTATATTCGGCAGACAACATATATACGTGCTCACCAATATTATATAGCGGAGTTGTAACAAGCCACTGCAGTGAATACTCATTAATTAAATCTTCTTTTGTAATTTTATTATTTGAAATATATTCTTTCAGTTTCTTTGCGTATTCAAGAATTTTTTTGATACGCTGTTCATCTGAATATTTCATGCAACCAGTAACCTCTCTTTCATAATATTATTATAAAAATCACTGCCTGTATTTATTTCATTTATTTCAAACACATCAACGTTTTTATTAAATGCTTCACGCAAATCCTCAGCAAGTGCAAAAATCATCGTCAATTTAAAGTCTTTTCCACCAAAAACAAGAAAATCTAAATCACTGTCGATAGTCGCTTCGCCTCTCGCATAGGATCCAAACAAGTAAATCCCCTCTACACCATATTTTAACGCGATGGGTTTTACAGTATTGATTATATTTTCTGTTGTCAGAATGTTTTCCTTCATCTTTAGCACCGACTTTCCTGTTAATTTTATTATATATTTTTAGTATATCATAAAAACATATAATATTCAACTACTTTTCTAAAACACAATGATATGTATATTCCCTTTCGTGGTAATATATTATGGAATTAGATTTTTTAATGCTTGTTTTCAACATAATTGGGGTCTTCCATCTGATTTGTTGTACCCAATGAAAACCTAAATACATTTTTATTCAGGCTGTTATAAATTTCTTTAAAATTACGCTTAGCTATACACCGGCAAGCTGTAATATATCATCTATTTCTTCAAACGCTTGTCCCGCTGCTTCGTCTGCAATATTTAATGCTTTGTCCAATGACATTGTTTTTATCAACTCACACAGTGCTTTCATATATACACCTCTCAGTTTAGCATTTCCGCTTAAGAGAAAGTGTCTTAAGCTCTCGGTAAGCATATCCGTAAATGACGAATGAAATAAACTGTTTGGTCTCCTTGATAAAGTAGGCAGCCACTGTTCCCAGTGAATTGCCGTGTAATTTTTGTCACCATATAACCTGTCAAAACCTGCAATCTCATTTAATTCTTTATCATAGAAAATAACCTTGTTATATGTTAATTTGACCTGTACTTTCTTATTAGCATATTTCGGTTCAAGATAATATATCCTCTGTCCGTTAAATCGTACCCGTCCTTCCCTGTCAACCTTACGTCCAATACAGGTAACCACTTCAAAGTCCTTCTCGGGTAATGTCAGTAATGCTTGTCTGTCACAATCAAACATCTCTATTATACTTTTCTTTGTGCGATATCTCACAAATAAGGACAATAAATTTTATTCTTTAAATACTCCTCCATTAAAATAGGTGGCAAGTCTAATTGCCAATTTAGATAAATCAAATTCAAGCCATGCTACTTGATCATTTCCATGCCACACTTTGAACTTATCGGGCCCTTCATGGCAAGCAACTGAATTAATGCTACAAGGCATTGTCATCATCCATTCATCATCTATATCCTCTATAAATTCTTTATTGTTTTTGTTGCCTTCCTTATCATATGGATATCTAAAAAAGTAGAAAAAGCATCACACTCATCAATACGGTTAATTATATCAACAACATCATTTATAGGCGGGTCAAGATCACTTATTGATATGAGTGTATATGACAATAATTCTTGCCATATCTCAAAAAGTGCCTTTATTGAATGCATAGAAGTCACGGTGCGATTGTGTGGTGGCAATTTGAGCTCATACCATTTACACATATCCTGTTCAAACAGCTCTTTGACGATTAAAGCCTTTAATAGCAATTCTACCGAATGCCTGTACAAAAAAATTGTAGGACCCGATAACATCTGTTCATCAAGCATACGTTCTTTAGAGTATTGTATAATGTAGCCACAGTTAAAAAAAGAAATTGCCTCAGCATAGAATTCATCTTGTGGAAACATTTCATTCGTACACATATAAACCCCTTTCTCGTTGTATCATTTATTTCACAATACCAATATTCTCAAACTTCAAATGATAATCAATTAATCTGATGTTGACTATATTTGTTTCTCAGCTGTTGGACGATAAATCTTATAATAGCTTAAAACATCTTCAATATCCTTGTCGTTGGTTTTTTCATATTCTCCATCCTTAAATTTGTTTTGAGCAATAATATTTTTAGCTTTCTCTAGCTTTTGAGGGGATAGCTGCGAAAATTTACCCCACCATTCATTAGCTAAATCACTATCATTTGGACTATGTCTTGTATATCTCTCAGCCAAGCGTTCCCTTAACTCCTTATCATATTGTCTGCGATAAATAATAAATGTTTCAGGCATCCATAATAATTTATTATATTCATTGATATCCTTCCCGAAGGCCTCTTCAAAAAATGATTTTCCCCGTCCTATTTTACCTTTTGTTGAATTAAGAATAGCTTGAATTGCTCTAATAAACTTTCTATTCCAGTGCTTACCTATATAATCCCTATTCATAAAATACTTAGGATCATCTATTGGATGATATTTCATCGGAAAAGAATATATCGCAGCATCCAACTCCTCACACAAATCAATATTCATTTTAATTCTATAATATAATTCTTCGGGTTTGTCTTCAAAATTATACAATAAATAATTAGATAAATCCTTAATTCCATATTCGACAGCGATTCTAACAGCCTTTTCATAAATATCCTTTAATGAATAATGATCAAACGCAATGCGTAAAGGTCGTATATTTATTTCAGATAATTTTTTCATTTTTTGCTTTGTAACCAAACGAGCATCAACTCCTTGGTTAAAATCAATATATCGCGCACGTGAAAGTTTTTTGAATAATTTATTGTATAAATGCCTCGCAATTTCATCAAATTCAATTATTGCCTCTTTTTTTGACGTTTCAGCATATAATAATCCATATTTTTCTCTTAATAAATAAAAGTCCCCAGATTGCACTTCTGAAAGTTTATTGGAAATATCATCATACAGTTTTATCATCTTTTTACAATACCCACGTATGTTATAATCATTCCGAATATTGTTCATAGCAATATCATAATCACTTTTAGGTTGATATTTTGCTCCTCGTTCGAATCCGCATTCTTTTATTTCATCAATAATCTTATCAAAGCAATTGGATGCAAAAACATTATTATCCATTAGCAAAAGATCTTTTTGAGATCCAAAATGTTCTTCAATATATTTTAATTGTTTTTTTAATCCGATATAATTTTTATAATTAGGCTCTAATCGCGATACAGCGCAAAAAGAGCAATTCCGAGGGCATCCTCTAGTCATATACCCCAAATATGCATTATTTACAGGATATTTATAATCAATTTCTTCTAGAATAGAATAATCTAATGGCAATTCATCTATAATATCAGTATTTCCCTCGTCCAAATCACCCAGGTGGTCTAATAATCCTATATGAGGATGAACTTCGGTTTCCTTAAATATTTGTTCAGGAAGAATTGTAGACGCAATTCCTCCAACCATTAACTTGCCGTCTTTTTTGCAAAACTTTTTTGCAAAATTGATAGTATCTACTGTCTTTTTCCAATAAAATGTGAACAGGGTTGTCACGCAAACCACATCGAATTTGGGAATATCATCATTTGTATAACGTTTTCTATATAATTTGATTTTTTCTTCAAACTCGCTATTTCTGAAATTCGGTATTGTATCTAGAACAGCATATTTACCCGTTCTAATATATTCAACCAATTTTGAAAAATATTTCCCTAATGATTCATTTTGTATATGTTCATAATACTCTTCACAAAGTAATTGTGCTACAAATTTTTTCAAATTGCCTTTGAAAAATCTGACATCATCTTTACACCTTCTATAATATGTAGCTATTTTCATTAATCCCATTGGAGGATATTTATTTTTATAATCAGGCTCTATTAGCAAGATCTTTCGATTCATTTCAATTCTTCCTCTATTTTCTGTATTATTAATTCTGCAATTTTAGCATCTGTCGCAACAGCAATAATATCGAATATCTTTGATATTAACTTTCTCTCATTTTTGCTATATGATGATAATTTGTCCACACGCCACTTATTTTTATTATTTCTTACTTTTGTTTTTTCTTTTAATGTATTATTATCAATAGCAATATTCTGTTCAATCCTTTCTTGTTCAATGTGTTTAAAAACTCTGTTAACAACATCGTTATCTTTGGCTTTTCTCTTACCTTCTATGTCCTTTAGCGCTTTTTCTGCCTTTGCTTTAGCCCTTGCTATATCCTCTTTTGCCGATTCTATTTGATTTTTTCCCGTGAATTCTCCCTTACTATTCTTCTCTTGAAATTCCGCTTCCTTTTTTGTGTATGTATCTATTTTCTGAAACGCACTATTTATAGCTGAACCTGCATAGTATATTTTCCCCAACTCATTTGTGAAGTAGCGTCTTAATTCATTTTCAAAATACAAACGAGTTGGATTTTCATTAAAATAATCTCGTTGGGAATTTGGTATTAAGTCTTTTGAAATCGCAAAAATTTCACCTATAAAATAATGATTTCCCCTATCTTCCTTAAATAATCGTTGGAGAGTGTCTGCAGTTCCTATTTGTATATTGTTTTTCCTTTTCCACCTTAAACCAATGGGAATCTATATCATCTGTTTTCTTGGTATTAAATTTATTTATTCTTTTCAAAACCTCACTTGCTGTATATCTGTTTCCTGTTTCGCTTCGGCTTATGAATTCTCTCATTTCTTTTGCATTACATCGCATAACAGAGATAGTATCTTCTCCTCGTGCTGTTGTTGCAAAAACAACTTCTTTGCAATATGCCAAGCCACAAAGCCGTCCGATCCCTCTAAATCCTTTATCTTTTCCTATTTCCTTTTCTGAATATGCTATATTACTTAGAACCCTCTTAAAGTCATCCTTTGAAATACCTGTCGCATTATCTTCAATTGTCACAGCACGATTTTGAAGATCAAGCCAGATTTTTATTTCTCCTTCATCATCTGATAATAAATTCATGCTGACAGCCTTGTCTATTTGGTCACAAGCATTCTGTATATACTCTCTATATATTACCTTAGAATCTTGATACATTCCTGTTGTTAAATTTTCCAGTATATTTGCTCCAAAAACATATTCTTCCATCTCGTATCTCCCTATTCTTTAAACTGTTTATATATGGGCTTAGGAAACCTGATTTTTAACAATGACCTAAAAATTGGATTTTGAATCAAATAATCTCCTTGCTCCAGTCTTGTCAGCATATTTTTATATGTGCTTGGTAAGCTGCTATAATCCTTTGTGGTTGTTTCAATTGAGTTTGTTCTACCGTATGCATGCGTCGAGCAATTCCCTGTCACTCGCGGATTTATGTTTGATCTAAATTGCTCTGCTCCAAATAATATTACACCCAATGACCGACCGCGTTCGGTAACATCCAGAATTTCTCTTAATATGGGTGATGATTTTGGTGTATCCTTTGAGGCATACTTGTTTAACTCGTCAATAAACACTATAATCTTTGATGGTGGTTTTACACTATCTTCACCGTCATATTCTCCCAATTTCAAATTGTAAATGGTTCTTAACGAGTCTCCAAAAACGAATGCTTGTTTATCTTCGGGTAATTTCGCAACATCTATTACATACACATCATTGTTTGATATATGTTTAAGATCATCTGCCAAACGACATTCACAGTTGCTTAAATCCGGTCTGTTGGCAAACATATCATCATTTTTTGTCGCCTTGTTAATAATTCTTTTAAATTTTCTCCAGCTTAATACAGATATTTCATTTGATGATCTTGGTAAATTTCTTCCTTGAGACTGAGATCTTTGTGATAGTTCATCAACTTTATCTCTAAAATCTTGCCACGTGACAATTTTATCTCCTCCAAAATCCGGATCTGTACCATCAATAATCTTGCTTATAATAGCTTCCATTGTCTGTTGAGGATCGTCAACATCTGCAAATAACATTTCTAAGCTTTCTTTGTCTTCCTCATACGAATATTTAAATTTTTTAAGCTGACCACATTGTATATAAGCATCTATATCATCAGACGATAAATATGTACTACGCTTAGATGATGAATTGCTATAATATGGTATATAGTATTTTACATTTTTGAATGGCTCTGTTGAAAGATCCAATTTGTCATAATCTGCAAATACCGTTTCCTTTTCTCCATATTCCTCTTGGAACTCATTAGGTCTATCTATAGCCATTAGGTCTCTTCCCTTAACATTAAAAATAACAAATGCCACATTTTCATCTGTATCATTATTCGTTAAATATCGTTCCTGTATAGCTTTCATTAAAAACATAGCGTACGATGTTTTTGAGGCAAGTCCGGAAATACCCGAAATATTCAAGTGTGCTCCTTCCGGTCCTAAAATAAACTTAGAATTCAAATGTACAGGTAGAGTCTTTTCATATTCTGTTCCTTCATACATTTTTAAATATCCGCAAACTAAAGGGTTTGGCACTTTGTCCAACCCCAGTGCTGCGGTTATTTCTTCTTCGGTAGCTAAATACACCGGTTCGTTATTATGTACCGGAGTATAATAATTTTTATTATTAAAAGATATTGAGGCTTCTACATAGTTCATTCCTATTCTTAATGTCGGTTCTTCAATATTAACATCGCCAAAATCACTGGAAATGAAGTTTGTAAGAAAGCTTTGTGCATCCGTGATATGAGAAATATTTTCAACTACTCCGTAAGAGTATGAATTATCTATATGCCTTACTTTAACAATATCAAATGCGTGCAATATTAAATCAGAATCTGTCCAGAAATTAAATTTATCCATCGTTGCCCCATCCCCGAATTGATGGACAGAAAAAAGTATGATATAATGGAATGGACATATAAAAATCCATTACTAAAAAGGAGGATATTTTCAATGCCAATCAAAAAAGGAACAATGCCGCCACGCTATGATGAAGCGTTTAAAACCGGCGCTGTCAAAATGGTTACTGAACAAGGCCGCCCTGCTAAAGAGGTCGCCGCTGAACTCGGTATATGCATCGATACTTTAAAATCCTGGCTCAAACGTTTGGGTTTTCAACCTTCATCTGTTGCTCGTCAGAACCGCGATGACAGCCGCCGGC
>VIQV01000038.1 GCA_010206265.1 Lachnospiraceae bacterium MD329 | reverse complement strand
TTGCCTTTAGAAATATCAATACCAACACTAATCATAAAAATACCTTCTTTCATAAAAATTGATTGTAAGGCGACCGCCGAGAGCTTATTAAATTTCATTTTGATTGGTGATGGGAACGTGGGTAGTTCAACCTGCTTAAACGAAATCGTATAACAAGAAGGCGGCTGACACTTTCTATCGGGAGCGTAAAAGCTCAAGGAGGGACACGTCAGACCATTACCTTCTCATTATAACAGAAATAAGCATAGTCGTTTGTTATATTCAACTTCTGACTATGCAAATATTATATCAAAGGAGGGATATGACTTATGAGAGAAAAGTTATGTGTAACTGAGCGCAGAATTAAAATGCTTACTTTACTTAGTGTCAATAGACAAATGACAAGATGTGATTTAGCAAAAGAATTTGGTGTATCTACAAGAACAATAACGCGTGATATTCTTTATCTAAGTCATATTGCTCCTATAACTGTTAAAGATGGCAATGGCGGCGGTGTGTATTTGGAATCTGACTTTAGGCAGTATGATCTTTACCTTACAGATAAAGAGGAAAACTGTTTATATGCAGTTATGGACAATTTGAATGATGACAACAGGGACACTATAAAAGGCATAATAGTCAAATTTACAAAAAATACTGCTTTTACAAATCAGAGTACATAAATTGTAATCTGAGCTTTTGTCATGCAATAATAGTTAAAAAATAAAACGGCACATAGAAACTGTAAATCCTTGTTTGTGTTTGTAAATCCGATTTATTGTATGGAAAGCGTATTGCCGTTTTTGCGCTTTTCGTACATACTTATCAATCTGTTAAAGCATATTATGTGAATATGCTTTAACAGGCGGATAATGCCTGAACTATAAGTTTTTATATGTGTTTTTCAAAAAAGAAAGTCTGCAAGATAACGGCAGGCAGCATAAAGAGCATATGCAAATACATTCCGATATGAAATCGTCTTTGATTGCTGAATGCGCCACGACACTGTACAACAGCCGAGCGATAAACATCATGATCAATGTCAGAGTTGCAAACTGAACAGTCAAGAGTTTTATATCGGCATAATGATACTTCTGCTAAGTCACAGTCCGAGCGTTAGAAGCGTCGCAGGCAATGATAGCAGCCCGGGCGGATGTCGGGGAGGTGAGAGTCCTATGGAGCGGTCTTGCAAGCTGCCGTTTGTTATTGCTTATAATTTTCAGTGTTTTTCTGAGAACATATTAATGTTATATTCTCAAAAAAGGATTGAAAATATCTATTCAATTATAAGAGAAAGGAGCAAAAATATGTGTTACTATGAGGATGATGACATAAAGGAAATTAAAGAAACAATAGATGAATGCGAAGTTGTATTAAAGTTTTCAGATAGTCCGAATATTAAGGCGGAGAATACTATTATTGATATTTTGATGTCAGCTTTTGAACAAAGAATACATAGTAACTTGGGGTGCTAATATTAATGGGAATAATACTTAGTTGGTGGTTGGAAATAATAAAATACTGTAAATAACTTGACTTTCATAATTATAAGACATATAATATAATTATACAACGAAAAATGTTGTATGGTGTAGAAAAGTCTAATATAAATGATGAAATTCAAGTTTTTTACTTCTTGAAAGGAAGTAAGAAAATGAGTGTATGTGTTTATGATGGATTTTCAACGAAACAACTAGTAGATATGTCGGTAAGTGTTGCTACTAAAAGAGTAGCGGCTTTGTATAGGGTGTCAACCAAGAAACAGGTAAGTGAGCAAGAAGACATACCTATGCAAAAACAGGCTTGTGCGGAATTTATTAATAGCCAAGGCTGGGTATTAGTAAAAGAATTTGTAGAAAAGGGTATATCAGGCTTTAAAGTATCGGCTGACGACAGAGATATTTTACAGGATTTGAAAGAATCTGCATTAAGAAAAGAGTTTGATATATTGCTTGTTTTTATGTTTGACCGATTAGGTAGGCGTGATGATGAAACACCGTTTATAGTTGAGTGGTTTGTTAAGCAGGGCATAGAGGTCTGGAGTGTAAAAGAAGGACAGCAGCGCTTTGAAAATCATGTAGACAAGCTGATGAATTATTTGCGTTTTTGGCAAGCAAATGGTGAAAGCGTAAAAACTTCGGAACGTGTAAAAACAAGACTGGCACAGCTAACAGCAGAAGGCAAATTCACAGGTGGTGTAATTCCTTTTGGATATAAGCAGATACCAACCGGCGAAGTCAATAGAAAAGGTGTTCCCAAAAAACAACTTATTATTGATGAAAAAGAAGCAGAAATTGTTAAAATGATTTTCAGTAAAAGTGTTCACGAAGGATATGGTTCGCATAGGTTAGCTGAATATCTAAATCAGTTAGGTATAAAAACCCATAATGGTGCGGATTTTCAATCAAATTCAGTAAACAGGATATTGAAAAATCGTTTATACTGCGGCTACTTTGTTTCAAAAGAAACGGTTTCACCTAAACAAGAGCATCTTGTTATTATTGACGAAAATATTTTCGATATGGCACAGGATATAATCGAGCAGAGAAAAAATCGAAATGATAAAAAAAGTCATGTGGCAATGCGAACAAAAGGGGAATCTCTTTTTTCGGGTAATCTAATTTGCGGTCATTGCGGAACGCGGTTAGTTGCAACAAAATCTAATTACAAGACTCACGTGATAGGCGGAGTACCTGTAAGAGAGGGCAGACGTACATATATTTGTTATCACAGATCAAGAAAATTGAATGATTGTGACGGACAGAGTGTTTACCAAGCGTGGAAGGTAGAAGAAATCGTTTTAAAAATAGTCAGAATGTATCTTGATAAAATCAAGCGTACACCACAGGAACGAGCATTGGAAACAAAGTTTGAAAAATCAATCAAAGATAAAAAACAGGAAGTAAAACGTCTAAAAAAGATTATATCTAATTTAGAAGAACAGCTTGTAACATTATCGACAGAGATTGGTAAGGCTTTGATAGGCACAAGTGAGTTTACTACGGATGTACTAAAGATTTCAATAGATAAGACGACTAAAGACTTGGAAGAAAACAGGTCAGCACTTAAAAAGTGCGAAAATGAGGTGGAGAATAGCAGTGATATGCTGTCAAAGCTTGATTTTTATTATAGTCAGTTTATAAGTTGGGCTGATGAATTTGATAAAGCATCAATTGAAAGAAAAAAGATGATTATTTCTCAATTATTTAGTTCAATAACAGTAAGCAGAGGCTATAAGATAGAAGCTGTTCTTAACACCACATATCAACAGTTCTTTGAATAATGATGTATTTTAAGGTAAGTAAAAGCTGAGATTTATTTGAGGAAGATATGGAAATTTAAAATAGAAAGTAATTAAGGATTCGTTTTCTTACTTATTATAATAGGTACTTGACGATAAAGTTATTTAGTCGATTGTTTAAACAACGCAAAATGGCGATATGATTTGGCAATCGACCAATAATTTTATCTATGGCTCTACAAGATGTAATAAGGGTTAATTGGTAGAGCGCATGACTGTTAATCATGATGTCGCTGGTTCGAGCCCAGCTGGAGGAGCCAAAGGATAGTATCTGAAATCGCATAACAATGCGGTTTTGGGTACTTTTTCTTTTATCTAAAATTCCGTTTGTCCTTTATTTGTCCATTGTTTTTAAAAATTAATCGCTTCGGCAATAGCATTTGTCGCTATTGCCTGTACTTCCTGAAATGCGTGTGTGTAAATTGACAGCGTGGTTGTCGGTGAGGTGTGTCCAAGACAGCTCTGAACGGTTTTAACGTCAACACCTTGTGAAATCAGCATACTTGCATTTAAGTGTCTGAATTTATGCGGTGATACAAAACGCATTCCTGTTCGTTTACAAAATTCCTCATAATACTTGTATGGTGAAGCTGGATCCATAGGCTTGCCCTCTGCCTGTGTAAAGAGCCTGTCTGTTTCAATCCACTTTGTACCAAGAGAAGCCTTGTAATTGTCCTGCCATTCCTTGTACTGTTTGAGTAAATCAATAACTATGTCAGGCATTTTCAGACTTCTGAAACTTGTCTTTGTTTTAGGTGTATCTGTGTAAATACCCTTTTCCTTAGTCCATTGAGATGTGCGTTTAACAGAAACAATACCTCTTTCCCAATCAAAGTCTTTCCATTCAAGCCCGAGAAGTTCGCCCCTGCGGAAGCCTGTGTATAGTGCCAGCTTAAAGAATACAACATATTTGAAATTGTAATCGGCTTCTGTATCAAACAATTTCATAAGCTGTCTGACCTCATCAAGTGTGTAAATTTCCACTTCTTTTTTATCCGAAGCTGGGAATGTAACATTCCGACAAGGATTGTTTTGAAGCATTTGCATTTTGATTGCATATTCAAATATGCAAGACACCAGCGAAATATGTAGTTTGATAGTCTTTGTTGAAAGTGTTTTCCCAGCCTTGCCCTGTGAATTTTGGCATTTGTCTTTATGCAGGTCATTTATGAATTTCTGAATGTGTCGCGGTGTTATCTTGTCCATTCGCAAATGTCCTATTGCCTTGTAAATTCTCGGCTCAAGACTACGATAACCGCGAATAGTCTGCGGTTTCATTTTCAACTCTGCATATTCCTCAAACCACTTGTGAGCAAAGTCCTCAAACTTCATTGTCGCTACAATGTGTCCGTTCATACACGCTTCTTCAAACATAACTGTTTGGCGGTTAAGCTCTTTTTCAATTTGTTTCGCTGTCATTTTCTTATCGGGTTTCCAAGTCATTGATTGTTCGACCTGTTTTCCGTTGGTGTCATAGCCACAGCTGACGCGTATTTGGTAGCTGTCGCCTCGTTGTCTAATGGTTGCCATTGATAAATCTCCTTTCAATATTTATCTGAGACATACCCTCTGTATCATCATTATAACGCCGATACGGAGGGTAGTCAACATAATTTTTTATCTCTCCATATTCCTGTCCCGTTTTTTGGACTTTTGTATGAAGTTCTCCCACATATTACGGAGCTTGAATTTGTCAATAAATTCAAATAATTTATCCACCAATTTCTGTAATCGCTTTATCTCTTGTTCAAGACTTGAAATTTTAAGTTTACCACGCAAACTTTTTAATTCGGATAATTCGCTGTTTTGTTCTGATATGGTTTCTTTCAAATCCTCATTTTCACTTTCCAAAAGCTTCACCTTTGCTTTTAAGAAGTTGTTATTTTGCCTGTTTGAATAATACTTTTTAGATGTATTTTTAAGTATATCAAAATCCTCGCTCTTGATTTTCACCTTATCGGAAAACATTACCTTTTCAACAGGAATTTTATCAATATCCTTAATTTTGACTTCCTTATTCGATAGCTTTTCAAGCTCTGATTGCTTATCGGTTATTTCATTGTTAAGATTAGATAGTTGTTTTGTTTTTTCGGTTAATTGCTCCTCAATTTCTGCAACTTCCTCCATTCGTTTTTGGAGCTTGTATTCTTCCACAGATAAATTACTGCGTTTTATACCTTTATTCTCGCGTTCAAGTCCGTGTTCTGCCATACACTCCGCAAGCCGTTCCTTTTCACTGTCAATCCACAGCTTGGCACAGGTGTTGAGCTTGCCCTCACTCTTAAAGCCCTGTTGTTCCAAAGCCTTTGACAAGGAATTTCTTGTTGATAATCCTCTTTTGCTTTCCGTTGCAACAGGTATAAAATCAATATGTAAATGCGGCGTGGCTTCGTCCATATGAATAACAGCGTTGAAAATGTGTATATGAGGATTATTCGCTTGCAGTTTCTCATAAAACTCTTGCAGAATTTTAGCGGCTTGCTCTCCGTCCTCTGTTCCTACCGCCGTATCTTTCATATCGCCTATTTGAAAGATAACTTCATAAAACAGCTTTTCCTGTTTGGATAGCCGTATATGTTCGTAATAGTCAGAAATACATCGGTCTTTACGTTTTTGTTTGGCGTTGTATTCAGATAACGGTTTGTCAAATAATTCGTGATATGCTTCGTGAATATCTTGTTTACATAGAATTATGTTATCCTTTGTGCGGTTTTGGTTTACATTGGCGGCGTAAAATTCACGGTTGTTATGACGTATGCTGCCCTTGCCGATAATTCCGCTTATGCTCTTTTGTGTGCTCATTTTGTCACCTCCTATGATGTATTTTTTGCACCGACAGGTGCAGTAGCCTTTGTTACTTTGCCGAAAGTAACGCAAAGACGCTTTTGTCATAATTCCTGCGGACTTACAACAAAACCTTGCGCTCTTGCAGAGGGCTTTTCGATAATACCACTGTATTATCGAGGTACTGCCTTGCAGTACCGTAATGTGCCGGCGCACATTACCTACACGCCGCTACACGCTGTTACACGCCCTTTATAAAAATGGCGTGTAGGCGTGTAATCCTGATAAAACCTACGGTTTCGGCGTGTGTATGGCGTGTTTTACACGCCATATATAGGACGCGGAATATCTTTTACATATATTCCGCCGAAACCGCGAACACGTTTGTTATCGCGGTTTAAAATATTGTAATCATATTTAATACAATATTTATTTTGATTGGCTTTCAGCCAACAAATGACCGTTTCGCGCTTTAACGGTGTAAGTGCGTTTTGTCCGCACCAAACGTT
The DNA here is from genome assembly GCA_010206265.1 of Lachnospiraceae bacterium MD329. Classification (GTDB taxonomy): domain Bacteria; phylum Bacillota; class Clostridia; order UBA1381; family UBA1381; genus Hominilimicola. The sequence continues at coordinate 12,464 of VIQV01000038.1, read as the reverse complement.
ATAAGCGTTGTATAAATCTGTACAGCTTGTTTTGTATTCTGCTCCAAATGAAACAGCATAATCATCTTGCAAAAATTCAATTACATTACAATTATCCGACATCATATCGGCTACATTCCGTTTCGACTTCTCGGATATTGTAAAGCAATAGTTATTACTGATTAACCGTTGAAGTCCGGCAAACATCCAACTGAAAATTTTGCCCTTCTCAGCTATCATTTTATCTGCTATATAACGGTCAATAATTCTGTCTTTTGGTATCGGCTTGGTGGTAAGAATAATAAGCCTGCGGCTGAAACCGTCCGTCCTGTCATATAAGGCTTTTGGTGAGCCGTTGCCGAAACATAAAAACCGCGCATATAATTCTGCCTGAAACGACTGCTGACCTTTAAGTTCGATGTCAACAGGCGTTTCTGCTGTAATAAGATTTTTAATATATCCTGTTGAAGTCAACGCTTCAAGCTGCATATCATCATCAATCATCAACAGCTTGTCTTGTAAATTTGCTCTTGCAAACCTGTCGGCTTCAAGGCGGTGTAGCTTGCTCTCAATCATACTGTCGCCGAAGATGTGTTTCATCACAACGCCTATTCTTGACTTGCCCTCACCACCGTTGCCTATTATAAACAGCATAGCCTGACCTCTTGTTGATGGGACAAGGCAGTAACCGAGATATTCCTGCAAGGTTATAATGTCCTCGTCCTCCAACATATCGCGCAGGAATTTCAGAAACACTGTCGGCTCGGTCTGATTTTGCTTGTAATGAATATTCAAGCGGTTTACACAAAACCGCTTTTCGGGAATAAACCGTCCGCTTGTCTTTAATATTCCGTTCAGCAGGTGTATTTCATCGGAACAGGTAATTAGCTTGTCGGTATGACAGTATAGCTTTAGCGCGTCCGTCAGTGATTTTACTTTTCGCGCAAGGCTTGTGCTGATATGTGGTATCAGCATATTACTAACCTGTGCCGACACTTTATCGACCGTTGTTTCACCGTCTATTGTGATGAATTTGTTGTTGATATACTTTATTGGGTAAAGCTCCGTAAACTCTTTGCAGAACAGCACTTCGTCTATAGCGCCCTTATCAGACAGCCATTCAACGCTGTCTGAGTTTTGCTTGTAGCTCATTGAATAACCTCCTTTCTGTGTTGATAAATAGTTTTCTTTCCTCTTTGCTGCCGCTTGTCAGAATATCAAGGTAATATTCATACAGCGGAAGCAGTTTTATACTTTCAATATACAGTGGGTGCAGCTCCTCATCGGGAGAACAGGGACGGTATTTGTCCCTGTTGCTCTTTAATGAGAATACATATTCCGTAAGTATTGAACGAGCAGTATTCTCCGTTAGATATTGTTGTTTTCTTGAAATTGCTTTTATATCAGCGATTCCGAAATCAGTGGCAAGTAGTTTTGCGGCTTCGTATGGCGGTAATCCGAACAACTGTGCCGAGAATGAAATCACATCACCGTGCGCGCCGCAGGCGAAACAGTGATAGTGGTCTTTGTATAATTTCATTGACGGGTGTTTGTCATTATGAAATATACAATTTGCAAATCCGTTACGCCTGATTGAAACGCCATAATGCTTGGCGGTATCAATCAGATTTAACTGTTCCTTTATTGTCTTAAATATGCTCATAATCTAACCTCCGAAATATTCGAGCAAGGCAGCTTTCGGAATAAGTATCTTTCCGCGCTTGCCTGCTCCGCTTCTGATATGCGGCAGCTTGCCCTGTGTTACAAGCTGGCGCACCGTACATTCGGACAAACCGCTGACTTCTTTTGCACATTCTTTTACTGTCAGCAGTTCGACCTTGTCATTGATTTTAGGCTCATTTGGAGCCTTGTTTTCATCATCAACCGCTAAGTTATTGATGAAAACGGTAATCTGCGTCAATAAATGTTGTTTCTCCGTTAATGTCATAAAAGACTCCTTTCTCCCTAAAACACGGGGTGTAAATTTTTACCATTCCGGATTGGTAAAGCCATTGTAACACATCATTTTTTGGTGTCAATAGGTTTGGAATGACGTTATGTAAAAGTCTTTTGGTTTGACAAAAAGAGGATTTTATAGTAAAATACTTTAAGTTAGAGAAAGGCAGGTTTTAGTAAAAGATGATACAAATTGAAAATATTTCAGTTAAGCAAAAATACAGCATATCACTATGGTTTAATAAAGATTACACGAAGGAGAATATTATTTTTGGCGAGGAGAAAGCAAAGCAAGCGTTTTTTCGTAATGAAAAAGCCGACTTTTACGAAAAAGAGAATTTAAAAAGAAATTTTGGTACGCTTATTGAGGACGGGCTTGTATTCGCAGAAAGCGACAATTTACGCATTGTCAGGAATACAATAAACGAGCTTATCAATATATTGAAACAAGGTACAGGACTGCAATCAATCGAGCCGTATAAGATTGAATTGTTCAGGATTTACAACAGCACCGACAATGTTCTGGAGCAGTATGTAATTTTAAAACTATGGCACGAGTTTCAGGTAAGGCACAAGGAAATTAACAGCATTACAAATACTATGCGTAAAAAGCAATGGGAAAGAATAGGCGAGGAATATGCGGATTTTGCTGGTAAAATGCTTATGCCGTTTGAAAAGAAGTTTACAAATGCAGATGATGTCAAAGCAAAAAGCGGACAAGCACAGATTGAAACGCTATCAACCGATAAAGGCACTGAGTGTGTTTACACCTTTGACGAGGATATTCTACCGTTGTATGTGCTGTATATGACGGAGCTTGCAAAACAAGGCAAGCATATACGCACTTGTGAAATCTGCGGCAGAGAATTTGTCGCGTCAAGAAAGGACACAAAGGTTTGCGGCGAAAAATGCAAATCACAGCGACAGGCAGGGTATTTCAAGGAACATAAGGAAAAGGTTAAGGATGATTCGGTTGATAAAATGTATCAGCAAAACAGAGATGGTTACGATAACTTTTTGAAAAAACTCAATAGGCTTGGCGTTGATGATGAAATAATCGAGGAATACAAAGAAGCAAAGTATGCTTTTCTTGACAAAGGCAAGAAAAAACGTAAGGCTTATCGAGACGGGGCGCTCAAAAAGAGCGAACTGACCGAATGGATTGGACAAGACCGCAACAAACGCATGAAGTTGGAATCAAGAATAGAGCCTGAAATATGGCAATGATTGTGTCATATTATAATGGAATAAGGGTAATATTGCGTTAATTAGGATTTTATGATATAATGTGAAGAAATACGGATTATATTATAAAAACGCAAAGGTAAGGTGCGAAATGGATAGATTTATAGTTATTTTGGGAATAGTAATTTTGTGTATTATTGGATTAATACGAAAACTATTGTACATAAAGGATTTGGATACAAGACAGAAATTTGTTGTTGAATATAATAATAAATTTGTTGATTTAATAAATAAAAAATTCAAAGGTACATTTGACCAAATAAATTATACTTGGCTTATGCAGAATGTGCACAAAATGCATTATGAACTTGGTGAGATAGGATATGTAGATTATATAGACAGACTTAAGGGAATAAAGGTAACTCACCATCCTCTCTTAGTGAATTTTTTATCAGAAGTACAGCAAGAAGAAGATATGACGAATTCTATTATTGCTATGCGAATATCTGATTCTGCAAAAACTTGTTCAGATATGTTTATAAGACATACTGGTGATTTAAATGAATGGAAAGAACAGACGGAAAAAGAAAAATTTAATCCATTTTCTTTATTTGCAGAGGGATTTCGTTATATTATACAGTTACCAGTAAATTGCCTACATTGGTTAGGATTACTATCTTTTGATACGGCTAGTAAAATAAAGTCTAATATCTTAATTAGAATAATAGAAAAAATAGGTCTCTTATTTACTTGTTTAGCAACTGTAATAACCATTATAATTGGCTGGAAAGAATTTATAGAAATTATTACAAATCTATTTTCAAAATGAAAAATATAATTTTCAAAATCAGGCAAAAAGGAGTAACAAAATGATAGATACAAAAAAGGAACAGGAGCGCGCGGAGCTACACCGCACTATATGGAATATAGCAAATGATTTAAGAGGGAGTGTTGACGGTTGGGACTTTAAGCAGTATGTGCTTGGTTTCCTTTTCTATCGATACATTTCCGAAAATCTTACCAACTACATAAATGAAGGTGAACACCAAAATGGTAACCCAGATTTTGATTACGCAAAAATAGATGATGAAACGGCTGAAACAGCAAGAGCAGGCTTGGTTGAAGAAAAAGGCTTTTTTATTCTTCCGAGCGAGCTTTTTTGTAATGTAAGAGCAAATGCGATTAAAGACGAAAATCTTAATGAAACGCTTTCCAAAGTGTTTAAAAATATTGAAAGCTCAGCGCAGGGAAGTGATAGTGAGGACGATTTCAAGGGTTTATTTGATGATATAGACGTAAACAGCAACAAACTCGGAGGAAGTGTGCCGAAACGAAATGAACGGCTTGTCAAACTTCTCGATGGTATCGGTGAAATGAAACTCGGGGATTACAAGAATAACACGATAGATGCGTTTGGCGATGCATATGAGTATCTTATGGGTATGTACGCATCTAACGCAGGAAAATCGGGAGGCGAATACTATACTCCACAGGAGGTATCTGAGCTTCTTACAAAATTGACTGTTATAGGAAAAACGGAGGTAAACAAGGTTTATGACCCTGCCTGCGGTTCGGGTTCTTTATTGCTTAAATTTGCAAAGGTACTCGGTAAGGATAAAGTTCGGCAAGGATTTTTCGGGCAGGAAATCAATATTACAACTTACAATCTGTGCCGTATCAATATGTTTTTGCACGATATAGACTATGATAAATTTGATATTGCTCACGGTGATACCCTGATAGAGCCTCAGCACTGGGATGACGAACCTTTTGAAGCGATTGTTTCAAATCCGCCGTATTCTATAAAATGGGAAGGGGACAACAACCCTATTTTGATAAATGACCAGCGTTTTTCGCCCGCTGGGGTGCTTGCGCCGAAATCAAAGGCAGACCTTGCGTTTATAATGCACTCATTATCGTGGCTTGCAACAAACGGCACTGCGGCGATTGTATGTTTTCCTGGTGTTATGTATCGCGGCGGAGCGGAGCAAAAAATTAGAAAATACCTTGTAAGCAATAATTTTATAGATTGTATTATACAGCTTCCTGATAATTTATTTTATGGGACAAGCATTGCTACTTGCATTATGGTGTTGAAAAAGTCAAAAATGGACAATTCCGTACTTTTCATTGACGCAACAAAGGAATGTGTCAAGGTTACCAACAGCAATAAAATGACTGCGGAGAATATTGAAAATATTATAAACACTTATGTTGAAAGAACGGACAAGGATTATATTTCTAAGCTTGTGCAAAGCGCGGAAATTGAAGCGCAGAACTATAACCTTTCTGTATCAAGCTATGTTGAGCAGGAAGACACAAGAGAAAAAATAGATATTACAGAGCTTAATAAAGATATAAAAGGAATTGTGGCAAGAGAACAGGTTTTGCGCAATGAAATAGACAAGATTGTTGCCGAAATAGATGGTGGTGATAAATGATGAGTAAATTACAGGAGCTTATTGATACGCTATGCCCTGACGGTGTGGAATATAGGGCAATAGGTGAAATGGTTGATTATGAACAACCAACAAAATATATTGTTAAAAGTACAGATTATAATGATGATTTTAAAATTCCTGTTTTAACTGCTGGACAATCTTTTGTTTTGGGTTATACGAATGAAGCGGAAGGAATATATTATGCATCAAAAGAACAACCTGTAATTATATTCGATGATTTCACAGGAGCTTTTAAGTGGGTGAATTTTCCTTTTAAAGTCAAATCATCTGCTATGAAAATGCTAAAGGCAAAAGAAGATATAGTGTCTTTAAGATATATTTTTCATATAATGGGTTTTTTAAATTTTTCTTCAGATGAACACAAGCGACTTTGGATTAGTATTTATTCGAAATTTTCTATCCCTATACCTCCCCTTGAGGTACAGAGTGAAATTGTCAGGATACTTGACAATTTCACAGAGCTTACAGCAGAGCTTACAGCAGAGCTTACAGCAGAGCTTACAACAAGAAAACAACAGTATGAGTATTATGCAAAAAAAATCTTTGAGTTAAAAAACGTTGAGTTTAAACAGCTAAAGGATATTGCAGACATTGGAACTGGTAGCAGTAACACAAATGAGGAATTGGAAGATGGAAAATATCCGTTCTTTGTTCGTTCTCCTGAAGTTCGTACTAAAAATACCTACGAATTTGATGAAACTGCAATTATTACTTCAGGCGACGGTGTTGGCGTTGGTAAAATTTTTCATTACATAGAAGGAAAATATGCACTTCATCAAAGAGCGTATCGTATTCACATAACAATCGATTATGTTATCCCAAAATATTATTATTACTATATGAAAACAACATTTTATGATTATATAATGAAAAATGCGGTCAATTCATCTGTTACATCTATAAGGCGAAAAATGCTTGATGAATATAATATACCTGTTCCTCCAATCAAAGAACAGCAGCGCATTGTAGATATTCTTGACAGATTTGACAAGCTGTGCAATGACATATCAGAGGGATTGCTTGCAGAAATTGAAGCACGGCAAAAGCAATACGAATATTATCGGGATAAATTATTGTCATTTAAGGAGATATAGTTTTGATAGGAAAGTACAGTGAATTATCCAATAAATTTAGAGAAAAAGCAAATGACCATAATTTTTTGTGTTTTCAATATTCAAATAAGAATGAACATGATTTATGGAGTTGTATTTGTTCATCAATGGATTGGATAGATGTTGGAGTGCAATATATCGAAAATTTTCAGCCACCTAATCGTCCAAGTTTGTTGAATTGTATGGAGATTTTTTCTTTTATCCAAGCAATAGATATTACTTATGAGGCAATAAAAAGTTTATTTTGGGTATTAGTGAATAATGGTGAAGAAAGTAAAAAGGGACGTTCACCATTTTATGAAGAAAAAGGATGTTTTTCTTCAATAAAAAATGATGCCATAACAGATGATAAATTGTTCAAAGAAATAAGGGCGTGTTGTGGAGCACATCCAACGAATTTACACACATATATTTCAGATGATGAACCGAAGAAACAGGAGCGATATGCAAGTTGGATTTGTGCAGAGACTAACAGTTCATTTAGCGTTATGCTGTATCCTAACGACACATCAAACGAAACAATTACTGTTAATGTTTTTTACGCAGAGTTAATGGATTATTTTGAAAAAAGATTTTACTATTTGAATAATCTTATTGATAAAATTGATGAATTATTTGAGGTCTTTCGTGAAGAAAAAATAAATGATATTATACAAAAATCAAGCAACCCGATAGAACAATTAAAAATATTAAAAGATGCTAATGCAGACAGATTAGATAATCAATATTTTGATGAAACTATTGAACAACTTCTTTTGTTTTTTAATACCCAATTTGAAAGCAAAGAGAACGAAAGTATTGTCGAAAATTACAGGGAAAAGCTAATTAGTGGAATTGATGAATTATATGAAAACATTCAAAAATTAGAGTATAAAGAAATGAAGCTTAATAAACTTCTTTCTCCGCCCACAATAGATATAGAATGGTTTGGATATGAATATACTGCACTATTAGCGCAGGTTTTTGAAAATAGGTATAAGAGGTATCATTTCAAAACTTTAACTGAACCATTAAAGAAGTATGTAAATTTTGATAATATTCGCACACAATCAGAATTATATTGGTTAATTACTATTGCATTAAATATTGTTGATGAACAGAATGGCAATAAAGCTAAGTGAGCTTTAAGGAGAAACAGGAGATGTTATATTATGAGATTAAAACTTGATATAGACGGAATTTCTTTTTTCTTGAAGATAACGGGATACAGAAAAACAGCAAAACATAATTGGGACGATGCTTGGTGTGATGTTGAAGCCTGTTTACAAAATGAATATCTAAATTATCATTTTGGCTCAGAAATTCTTTTGTGTGCTGAGATAGACGATTTGGAAAAATATTTATCCGATTTACTCAATGATAAAATGACGGAAAGAACAATAATGGAATGTATTGAACCGGACTTTGAATTTATATGTGAACCGAAACATACTAGCCCTGATGATATACTTCTTGTTGTTGTCATCAATTTGTGGGAACAGGGATATATGACAGCAAATTCTATACATTTAACATTAGACAAAAAAGAAATTCAACAACTTCATACATATCTGTTATATGTAAAAAAGGTTATAAACCAAACTGATGAAAGAATTATTGACTTAATCAAACAAGATATATTATTACCTAAATATATAGAAATGCGGTGAGAAAATGAGCGAATATAATATCATAATATCAAGTAATGAAAGCACGGTTGTCGCAGAATATACACCTGAGCAGAAGAAATCGGACGCATACCAGTCGGAAGCTGCTCTTGAAAATGAGTTTATACGCCTGCTTTCGGGACAAGGCTATGACTATATCACTATTCACAATGAAAAACAGCTTATAGATAATCTGCGTAATCAGCTCCAAAAACTCAACAACTATACTTTTACAGATAGTGAATGGGAGAGATTTTTTGGCGAGTGTATCGCAAGCAACAATGACGGTATTTTGGAAAAAACACGCAAAATTCAAGAGGACTATATACAGGTTCTTAATTGCGATGACGGTACGCAGAAAAATATATATTTAATCAATAAAAAGGATATACATAACAATTATCTACAGGTAATCAATCAATATGAAGAATCTGAGGGAAAACATAAAACAAGATATGATGTTACTGTACTTGTAAATGGACTTCCGCTTGTACATATTGAGCTAAAACGGCGCGGTGTTGCTATCCGCGAAGCCTTTAATCAGATAAAACGTTACCAGAGGGACAGCTTTTGGGCAGCTTCGGGACTTTATGAGTATATACAGCTTTTTGTTATCTCCAACGGTACGAATACAAAGTATTATTCTAATACGACCCGCAACAGCCATATTAAAGAAGCAAACGGCAGCGCGAAAAGCAAGAAAACAAGCAATAGTTTTGAATTTACTTCTTATTGGGCGGACGGAAACAATAAGGTTATATCCGACCTTGTTGATTTTACCAAAACGTTCTTTGCCAAGCATACTATATTAAATATTCTAACAAAGTATTGTGTGTTTACATCAGAGGAGCTTCTTCTTGTAATGCGTCCTTATCAGATAGCGGCAACTGAACGAATATTAAACCGTATTGAGATTTCAACCAATTATAAAAAGACAGGTACAGTCGAAGCGGGCGGATATATATGGCATACTACGGGAAGCGGAAAAACTTTAACATCTTTTAAAACTGCACAGCTTGCGACAAAATTAGAAGGTATTGACAAGGTGTTATTTGTTGTTGACAGAAAAGACCTTGACTATCAGACAATGAAAGAATATGACCGTTTTGAAAAAGGAGCGGCAGACGGAAACAAATCAACATCTGTATTGCAAAGGCAGCTTGAAAATAGAGATGCTAAAGGCAATCCACATAAGTATAATATTATAGTTACTACTATTCAAAAGTTAGACGTGTTTGTTACACAGAATAAAACTCACGATATTTATAATAAGCATATTGTTATTATTTTTGATGAGTGTCATCGTTCTCAGTTCGGTGATATGCACCTGAAAATTACAAAGCAGTTCAAAAATTATCATATTTTTGGATTTACGGGAACACCTATATTTTCAGCGAACGCGTCAAGTGGCGGAAATCCACAGCTTAAAACTACTACGCAGGCTTTCGGCGACAAGTTGCATACATATACTATTGTTGACGCTATTAATGACGGCAATGTTTTACCGTTTCGGATAGACTACCTTGATACTATTAAAAAGAAAGATAATATCAAGGATAAAGATGTATCAGCAATAGATATTGAAAAGGCTATGAATGCGCCTGAAAGAATTTCGGAAATTGTGAGCTATATCATAGAACACTTTGACCAAAAGACAAAGCGCAACAGCTTCTATTCTCTGAAAGGACAACGGGTTGCAGGCTTTAATTCTATTTTTGCGGTTAGCTCTATTCCCACAGCTATGAAATATTATGTGGAATTTAAGAAACAGCTTTCAGCGAAAAATAAAAATTTGAATATTGCTATAATTTACAGTTTTGGCGCAAACGAAGCAGATACCGACGATGTTCTTGCAGACGAGAGCTTTGACACGGATAGTCTTGACAAGACATCAAGAGATTTTCTTGAAGATGCAATACAGGATTATAATAAGACCTTTAACGTGAGTTTTGACACTTCAAGCGACAAATTCCAAAATTATTATAAAGATATTTCGCAGAGAATGAAAAATCGTGAAATTGATATTTTAATTGTTGTAAATATGTTCTTGACAGGTTTTGATGCTACAACACTGAATACACTATGGGTTGATAAAAACTTGAAAATGCACGGACTTCTTCAGGCATTTTCAAGAACAAACCGAATTCTTAATTCTGTTAAGACTTTCGGCAATATTGTATGTTTTAGAAATTTACAGAAAGCGGTTGAAGATGCTGTTGCACTTTTTGGAGATAAAGACGCAAATGGAATTGTAATGCTGAAAAGCTATGAAGATTATTATGCCGGTTATGATGAAAATGACAGACATATTGACGGATATACAGACCTTATAGAAAGACTTTTGTCCGATTACCCGCTTTCGCAGCCGATTATAGGCGAAGAAACGCAAAAAGAGTTTATAAAGCTGTTCGGGGCAATATTAAGGCTCAAAAATATACTTTCCTCTTTTGATAAATTTGAGGGACAGGAGATTTTGCCACCGAGAGTGTTTCAGGACTATCAGAGTATTTATATTGACCTTTGGAACGAGATGGTTCCAAAGGATAAAGGCGATAAGGAAAATATAAATGATGATATTGTTTTTGAAATTGAGCTTATAAAACAGGTAGAAATCAATATTGATTATATTCTTATGCTTGTGGAGAAATATCATGAATCCAACTGTGAGGATAAAGAAATATTAACAACGATTGATAAGGCTATCGGCTCGTCAATTCAGTTAAGGAGCAAAAAAGAACTTATTGAGAGCTTTATTAAAACTATAAATGCTTCAAGCAATATTAATGATGATTGGAGAAGGTTTGTAAGGGAGCAAAAGGATAGCGACCTTGATAAGATTATAGAAGGCGAGAAGCTGAAAGCCGAAGAAACAAAGGAATTTATTAATAATTCTTTCCGCGATGGTATTCTTAAAACAACGGGTACAGATATTGCAAAGATTATGCCTCCTATGTCGCGCTTTGGCGGTGGCAATCGTGAGGAAAAGAAACAGAATCTTATTGAAAAATTACGAAAGTTTTTTGACAAGTATTTGGGATTGATATAATTATTGGGATATATGAAAAGAGGACTTGATTTTTTGTCAAGTCCTCATTTGATTTACATCATTATAGGTCATTGTCAGATTGATAAATCAATTCATTTAATATAACTTCATCAATCTGATGTGATATTGTGTTCATTCGCTGTACCCATTCTATTTGATTTTCTGATTTGAGTTGTTCTGTAATACCGTATCGCTCTTTATATTTAGGCAGTAAATTGTCCTTTAATTCATTTGCTTGACGGTCGATGTCTACAAGATAATCATTCAATTTACCACTAATAAAAAGCGTATTATAAAATACTCTGAGGTGGTTTTTAAGATATGTGCTACACATCATACCGTACTTGCCAACTGGTTTACATTTGAGAACAGTCAAGTTAGGGATATAATAATCTCCGACTTTTGTATAAGTTCCTCCGTTTTGTTCAAATAATGATTTCATTAAATTTGTCCTCCTATGATATGATTTTTTACAGAGGGTATATCACAGAATTGTCCGTTATTTGTCCGTTAATGTTATAAAAACTTAGGTAAAGCGGTTATAAGATAAAAGAAATGAAATTGGCAAAATCGCATAACAGCGTGGGTTATGACAAGATGTAAGATGATGAAATATCACTTAATCATAATTCGAGCCCAGCTGGAGGAGCCACCTATCAACGATAAAGTTGATACAATGAAAAAGGCTTGTTTTCAAGCCTTTTTTGCATTTTTGGAGAAAAATTTTAGCCTAATTTTAGTGGATTTTAGAGTAGGCTAAATTGCTCCCGACCCCCTTGACTGATATAATCCCCAAAGAGTAGACACAGTAAATAACAAAACACTGAGGAGGAAAATATGTCGTCAAAAAAATTTAATTTAGAAACAAAGATTAATGCAGTAATGGCATATGAAAGAAATGAGGGTAGCTGGGCAACAATAGCGGCTCAAATTAATGCAAGCAAATATACAGTAAGAGATTGGTGGCATATTTATCAATCTATGGGAGTTGACGGACTTTGTCATGACAGCAGACATAATAAATGGAATGAAGATATTAAACTTATGGCGGTTAAAGATTATCTTTCCGGAACATATT
>VIQV01000030.1 GCA_010206265.1 Lachnospiraceae bacterium MD329 | reverse complement strand
CGCGCGGTTGCCGAGAATTTCTTCAGCTGTCTCAAATGTGAATTGGTTCATTTGAAGCATTACCGCACAAGAAACGAGGCACAAGCCGATATATTTGCCTACATCGAGGCGTTTTACAACACCGTGCGTCCTCATTCAGGAATCGGCTGGCTGACTCCATGCGCTTACGAAGAAAAACTGCGAAAAAATCATGCCGCCTGAGAATGCTTTCACTCGCATTCGAAAGCATTCTTAAGAAATACTGCGATTCATTCCGTTTTTCGCCTCTTTTTTCTGTCTATTTTTTCGGGAAGGGCTCACTTTTGCTTGCCTTAAATACTCCCGTTCCCATTCAAGAGCGTCCTTTTTCGTGTCAAAACCTCGTTTCATCTTCTTTTCACGAACACCGTTATAGTTTTCGTAATAGAATGAAACATACCATTTTCCTCTGTTCTTATCCTTGTAAGCCGGCATTATATGTCCCTCCTTATGATTTCTTATATATTTTCTCATAGAAATACTCACGATTTAATCTTCCGTGCATTGTCAAATATCCCTGAGCTTCCTGTTCCTCATTCAGCTTTTTAATCAGTTTATAAGCATAGGCTTGAGAAACTTCAAGGACTTTTGCAACTTCGTCTGCTCTCATAAATAATGTCTTTTCCATTGAAAAACCTCCTTAAAGTTAAAATATATATTATTGCCGCTCTACCTGTAACGGCTTCCTGCCGTGAAACCCTGTTCGGCTCTGCGGTGTATTTATCAATCTCGGCTCGCTCGCTTTGGAAATCAAAGGTCTTGGCAATACTTGCTGATTGAATAGCACTATTACAGACGGTCATTCAGTTTTTACTAAACATTTTGATTTAGTAATCATATTATACAGAAATGTTTAGTGTTTGTCAAGGGGTTTTCAAAAAAAATATTAAACTTTTTAATTTAGTATTGATTTTGATGTTAAATTATGTTATACTGTGTATAAATTATCAGAACGAGAGGTGTTATTATGGCTATCGGTAATAGAATAAAGCTATTTCGTAATATGCGAAACCTAACACAAAAGGAATTAGGAGCAAAAGTCGGTTTTCCGTTTAATGCTACCGATGTGCGTATTGCACAGTATGAATCGGAAAAGCGAATACCAAAGGACGATATGGTAAACAAGCTCGCCTCAACCCTTGATGTATCTCCTGCGGCAATTAAAGTACCCGATATTGATACAGATATCGGGCTTATGCACACCCTGTTTGCTCTTGAAGATACTCGACCTTTTAGAATAAGCAAGATTGATGACACAATCTGTATTAGTTTGGACAAGCACGACCGTTCTTATATTTCAATGCTTGATATGCTGTCGCTTTGGTATGATGAATACGAAAAGCTCCAGAATGGCGAAATCAGCAAAGAAGAATATGACCAATGGCGATATACTTACCCTAAAATGCAGGTTGAGCGTTTCAAACAGGATATTGACAAGCTACGAAAAGCGAAAAAGCAGCAATCCGAATAAACGAAAAAATACCACTGAAAACTTTACCGTTTTCAGTGGTATTTTTATATAGTCAGTATTATCGGCTTATAATACAAGTAGTATCATTTTAGTATCACAAGCTGTTTTTAACCCTCAAAAAGTCAGTGTTTATGCGGCTTTCAAGGTTTTATGACATCATTCCCACTCGATTGTTGCAGGTGGTTTACTTGTTATATCATAAACAAGACGGTTTACGTGTTTTACCTCATTTACAATTCTGTTTGACGCTTTTTCAAGCACATCATACGGTATGCGAGCCCAGTCAGCAGTCATAAAATCAGTAGTTGTAACCGCACGAAGTGCAAGTGTATAATCATAAGTCCGTCCGTCACCCATAACACCGACACTGCGCATATCAGTAATTACAGCAAAATACTGATTTACACTTCTGTCAAGTCCTGCATTTGCAATTTCCTCACGGAAAATTGCGTCTGCATCACGAAGTATCACCAGTTTATCCTCGGTTATCTCACCAATAACTCTTACTGCCAGTCCCGGACCGGGGAAAGGCTGACGCCACACAAATTTTTCAGGAAGTCCGAGTTCTATACCAAGCTGACGCACCTCATCTTTAAACAAATCACGAAGCGGTTCAATTATTTCTTTAAAATCAACGTGTTCAGGCAGTCCGCCGACATTATGATGACTCTTTATTACCGCCGCATCACCTGCACCGCTTTCTATTACATCAGGATAAATTGTTCCCTGCACAAGAAAATCTACCGTACCGATTTTTTTAGCCTCCGCCTCAAATACACGGATAAATTCCTCACCAATTATTTTACGTTTCTTTTCAGGTTCTGTAACTCCCGCAAGCTTACTCAAAAATCTATCCTGCGCATTTGCACGGATAAGATTAATATCAAACTGATTTCTAAAAAGGTTTTCAACCTCATCACCTTCATTTTTTCGTAGAAGACCGTTATCCACAAAAACACACGTCAACTGTTTTCCGACTGCTTTATGTAGCATTATTGCAGCAACAGAAGAATCCACACCTCCTGAAAGCGCACAAAGTACCTTACCATCTCCGATTTTTTCACGAAGCGACTGTATTGACTTTTCCGCGAACTCTGACATCAGCCAGTCACCTTTGCAGCCGCAAACATTAAAAAGAAAATTCTTTAACATCTGCTGTCCCTGAACAGAGTGATTTACCTCTGGATGATACTGAACCGCATAAAGTTTTTTTTCTTTATTTTCATATGCCGCACACGGGCAATCCTTTGAATAAGCGGTAATTTCAAAGCCCTCAGGAATTTTATTTATGTAATCGGTATGGCTCATCCATACAACAGTATTCTTATCCACCCCATCAAAAAGCAGACTATCTGATGTTGTAATTTCTATTTTTCCAAACTCGCTGACAGGAGCCGACTCAACATTTCCTCCCAAAGAATATGCCATAAGCTGAGAACCGTAACAAATACCTAAAATTGGAATACCCAGTTCGAAAATCTCCTTATCATAATGAGGAGATTTTTCATCATACACACTGTTGGGTCCGCCTGTAAAGATTATACCTGCAGGGTTCTTTTCCTTTATTTTTTCAATAGGATTTTTATATGACATAACCTCACAATACACATTACATTCACGCACTCTGCGCGCTATAAGCTGATTGTACTGCCCCCCGAAGTCAAGTACTATTACCGTTTCATTCTGCATTGTTTTTCCTCCACAAATCATTTTTTATAGTATAACATTTTTCTACAAAGTTTTCAATATTAAATTTATCTGCTTTCCAATATAATTGTAACAGGTCCGTCATTTGTCAGCGTAACCTTCATATCCGCGCCAAACTCGCCCGTTTCGGTATGTATCCCCTGCTCTTTTACATATCTGACAAAGCTTTCGTACATCTCGTTTGCACCAACAGGCTCCATTGCGTCACCAAAATACGGACGTCTGCCGTGAGAACAATCGCCGTACAGAGTAAATTGTGAAATCACAAGCATACTTCCGCCGACATCTTTCAGGCTTAAATTCATTTTATCGTTTTCATCACTGAATATCCTAAGATTAATAATTTTGTCAGCAATATACTTCATATCCTCGTCGGTATCACCATTACCGACACCCAGAAGCACCATTAATCCGTTACTTATTTCACCGTTTATTTTACCGTCAATTTTGACATCAGCGCCCGTAACACGCTGAATTACCGCTTTCACACCTCATACCCCCGTTCTTCAATTGTAATTTGCAGTTCCTCCCATTCTTCAAGGAGTGTTTCAAGCTCTGCATTTTTTATTTCAGATTGCTCTGACAACTCGGCAAGTTTAGTAAAATCAGCCGAATTTTCAGGCTTTGCCATTTCGTCATTTAAACCGCTGATTTCATTCTCCAGTTCTTCAACCAGCTCCTCAACCTTTTTAAAACGATTAATTACTTTTCGCTTTTCAGACTCCAGACGTTTCTGCTCCTTATAGTCAAGCGCGTTATCGGTTGTCTTTTTTTCCGTTTTTATCAATGTTCGGGCTGTAAAGCTGTCATAACCTCCCGTATGACTTTCAACACCGTTCGGAGTAAGATACAATATCCTGTCGGCAAGCTTATTGATAAAATAACGGTCGTGCGATACCATCAGCATTGTACCGTCATAGCCTGTAAGAGCACTTTCAAGCGCCTCTCGCGATTCAATATCAAGATGGTTTGTCGGCTCGTCCATAATCAGTAAATTTACATTTCTGAGCATAAGCTTTATAAGCTCTACCCTTGCTCTCTCTCCTCCCGACAGCTTATGTATCTCCTTAAACACGTCCTCGCCGCGGAATAAAAACACTGCAAGCGCGTTCCTGATGTCTGTCTGAGTAAGATTCGGATATTCGTCCCATATCTCGTCAATAACGGTTTTATCCATACTGAGATTTTCCTGTATCTGGTCATAATACCCGACGTGTATATTAGCTCCGATTTTGTATTCCCCTTCGCTCTGCTCATACTCACCCATAATTATTTTTAAAAGTGTAGTTTTTCCGCAGCCGTTAGGTCCTAACAGAAACACTTTTTCACCCTTTTTAATAAGCATATCCAGATCTGAAAACAGTTTGTTTTCACCAAACGCCATTCCCAACCCTGATGTTTGCAGAACATCCTGCCCACCGCCTGCACACGCTTTAAATGTAAAACGCATATCCTCTCGTTCGGCGTCAGGCGCGACAAGTGTTTTTTCCAGTTTATCAATAACCTTCTGCTTACTTTCCGCAGTTATGAAGTTTCTTTCACGCCCCCAACGTCTTTGCTGTTCAACTATTCCTTCGAGGCGCTTTATTTCCTTCATTGTGTTGTCATAATTCCGCTGCTCAGTCTTTTTATCAATTTCACGCTGAGCCATATATTCACTGTAATTTCCGTTATAGGAACGAAAACGCATATTGTCAAGCTCAAAGGTTTTATTCGTTACCCTGTCAAGAAAATAACGGTCGTGTGATATTACAATAAACGCACCGCTATAATTCTTTAAAAAATCCTCCAGCCATTCTACCGACTCAATATCAAGATGATTTGTCGGCTCGTCAAGCATAAGCAAATTTGCGTCCGACAGCAATATTTTACCAAGCGCAACACGTGTTTTCTGACCGCCTGAAAGCTTGTCCACACTAAGATTAAATTCCTCCTCTGAAAAACCAAGTCCCGTCAGCGTGCTTTTGGCTTTTGACTTATAATAAAAACCGTCAAGTTCCGCAAAACGCTCCTGCAGTACCGTCTGTTTTTTTATAAGTTCGTCAAGATTACCGTTTTTATTCTCAATATCAAAACGGATTTCATCAAGCTGATTTTCAATTTCTATTACCTCCGCAAACACCAAAAGCAGCTCCTCCATAATGGACTTGCTGCTGCCGTTTACTGAATACTGGTCAAGATAGCCTATTTTAAGCGACTTATTTTTAAAAATCTCGCCTTCATCATAGTCTATATCGCCCGTTATTATTTTGAAAAGTGTAGACTTTCCCGCGCCGTTCGCTCCTACAAATCCGATTTTGTCTGAGCTGTCCACACTGAACGACACATTCTCAAAAAGTGTTTCATCGAGAAACATTTTTTTTATATTACTGCCATTTAATAATATCATTTGTTTTGCCTTCCTGTATGTAAATGTTGTAATCATATGGGCGGATAATATCCGCCCATACATAAACAATATTAATATCCCTTCATATTTTCTATCATATCAAGGATTTCATAACCGTAATTTATATCCGGACACCATCTGCCGCCAAGCTGTTCAATAAATTTCACCGTACCTGCCCAAGCGATTGTTTTAACTACATAATACCTGTCGTGCGGCTCGCCTACCGGCGCAAGCCCTACATATGCGCTCATATGATTGAAGTGAGCGCGTATGCCTTCCTCCGGAGTTGCAAAAGTTTCGTGGTCTTCGGTTCTGTCACCCTCAGGACTTTTAATTTTAATTCCTGCCCAGTTATTCATTTCGGGCAAAACCGCTCCTCCGTATTTGCCGTAAGCCGTTTCCTTGCCAGCCTGCGCGTACATCACTTCAGGACGTATACCGAAAATTTCTCCGTAGTTCCAGTATATCGGAGCAGCCTCAATAAATCTGTCTGCCGCACCCTTCGCTTTCGCCCAAGTCTGAGCCTGTTCCACACTTACCTGCACATCTCCTGTTATCGGCGTTTTGCCTGATTCGGGATTTATTACACGATACAGGAAAGTACACGCCTCCGCGCGAGTCAGCAAATCATTCGGGCGAATATATCCTCCGTCGCCAAGCATATACAAATTCACTACAGCAGTTTCAAGCCAGTTTTTATAGGCGTCATCTGCCTCCTGAGCGTCTGAAAAACTGTAATTTGTAATAGTGTAGCTATCCGCCGCCTTACCACCGCTTGCTTTTACAAGCGTAGCCGCAAATTCCGCGCGCGACACATATTCACCGCCGTTAAATTCACTGCCTCTTTTCGGCATACTGTTAAATATGGCAAGCTCATACGGATAATACCAGTCGGTTTCTTTAACGTCGGTAAAATCCACTTTTGACGCTTTCTTTAAATTGAAAGTATCGGTAAATATTCGTGCCATCTGCGCACGTGTAAGATTCTCGCCCAAATCAAGCTCTCCAAATTCATCACCCGATATTATACCGTTTTGAAGACAATACTGCACGCTTTCCTCTGCCCACGGATACTGCGACTGCCACGTCGCGGCAATCGCTCCGGCAGTTATTGACGCAAGCATTAAGCCTGTTAAAATCATTGAAATTATTTTTTTCATTGCAAATATACTCCTTTAGAATAATATTCTATGATATATTTTACACTAAATTCCTTATGATTTCAACTGTTTTAACAAAATTTAAACACTGTCGTTTTGCGCCACTGTTCTTCCGCCGTAAAATATTGTTCTTAGGAAGTCCTTGATAATCAGACCTATACCCTTTTTCTCAACCGAACCTGCTGTTATAAGGTCAATTTCGGCAACTGTCTGTCCGTCACGGCTGATTTTCATAGTTCCAACCTTGTCGCCTGCCTCCAACGGAGCATAAATTACCTCGTTCATTATTATTTCTGTGGTAATATTATCTTCTCCGCCCTTTTTTATAAGCGTCGAAAAGGTATCCGCCGCAACAACACTTACTTCATCATCAACACCTTTTTCTACTTTTACATCTTGTATCTTATCACCTGCCGTAATCTGAGTATTTACCGAATAATTTGCAAAACCATAATCAAGCAGAGCCTTTGCTGATGAAAAACGCTGAGCAGATGTCGGCGCACCCAGCACTACCGCAATAAGCTGCATATCATTACGTTTTGCCGACGCGCTCAGACAGCAAAGCGCTTTTGAGGTCGAGCCTGTTTTAAGACCGTTTGCACCATCATAAAAGCGTATCAGCTTATTTGTATTGGCAAGCTGAAATTTACCGCCGCGAAGTGTATCCATCCATATTGATGTGTAATTAAATATTGTCTTGTGCTTTATCAGTTCACGCGACATAATGGATACGTCACGCGCACTTGAATAATGGTCGTCCTCGTCAAGTCCGTTTGTGTTCATAAAATGCGTGTTCTCCATTCCAAGCTCACGCGCCTTATCGTTCATCATATCCACAAACGCACTTTCACTGCCTGCAAGATATTCCGCCATTGCCACACATCCGTCATTTGCCGACGCAACGGCAATACCTTTAAGCATATCGTTTACTGTAAGCTGTTCTCCTGTTTCCAAAAACATAGTACTGCCGCCGTAGCTCATAGCGTTTTCACTTACGGACACCATATCGTCAAGCGTTATTTTACCGTCGTCAACAGCCTCCATTATAAGAAGCATTGTCATTATCTTGGTAACGCTTGCAATAGGCAAACGTTCATCAGGGTTGTCCTCATACAGCACATTTCCGCTGCTTTCCTCAACAAGTATTACCGCCTTAGCGTTTATACCGAGGTCAGCAGCAGTTTCGCCCTCCGCAAATACACAAACGCTCTGCATAATACTGCATACACAAATTAAAAAGCATATTATTTTTTTCATACTTCATTCCTCCGTAAAGTTTTGTATGAATTTATAATATGCTTTTTATGGTTTTCTATTCATTATTTAGTTTTTTTACGCTTATAATGCAGACAAATTTGACTGTTCAGACTTATGCACGAGGGTGCGCCTTTGCATACACATCTTTTAATTTACTGTTCATCATTCTTGAATAAACCTGTGTTGACGAAATATCTGCGTGTCCCATCATTTCCTGAATGGAATGTAAATCTGCGCCGTTCTCCAGAAGATGTGCTGCAAAAGAATGTCTTAATGTATGCGGTGTTATTTCCGTCTTAATTCCTGCCTCACTCCTGTAATGCTTTATCAGTTTCCAGAACCCCTGTCTTGAAAGACGCACACCGCTGCAGTTTACAAACAGCGCCGTTTCCGTTTCGTCCTTCAGCATATACGTTCTAGCAGAATTTATGTATTGTGTAAGAGCCTCACAGGCTTTATTACCCATAGGCACTATACGCTCCTTTTTACCTCCTCGGCAGCGTATAAAGCTCATAGGAATATTTATATCCGTAATATCCAAATTAATAAGCTCGCTTACGCGTATACCTGTAGCATATAAAAGCTCAAGCATAGCTTTATCACGCATACCTTTATTATCATCTGTATTCGGCTGCTCAAGCAGACGCTCAACTTCCTTTCCCTCCAAAATCTGAGGCGGTTTCTTTTCAACGTGTGGCGCCTCCAGATTAGATGTCGGATTTGTGCTTACGCGTCCGTTCTGCAACATAAAAAGATAAAACGAACGCAGTGACGCCAGTGTTCTTGACACTGTCGAGCTTGCCTTCCCCTCTTTCTGCATAGACAAAAGATATGACAATATTGTAGTCTTGGTCGCTAAAGTAGCGTCCTTAATACCGCTGTCAGCGAGATATGTAATATATTGAGTTACATCACGCTTGTATGATTCAACAGTATTTACCGATTTATGACGTACGTTTGTCATAAAACTGGTATATTCCTCCACATAGGTGTTCATTTTGTGTACTCCCCTTACTTTACCTTTTGGTTACATATATTTCAGAAATATTTCATTTGTGTTTCAGTATTGTTATTATAGCACCTGAAATCTGATTTGTAAATAGTTATTTTTAATTATGTTAACCTGTATATGCTTGTTTTATACTTATTTTTCCAATTTAGTTTATTTTTGGAGAAATTAGTTTCATAAATGTAGTGGTCAAAAATCCTTCTGCAAGCGCCGCTACACAAAATATAGAAATTACTAAAATCAGAAAAAAAATATAAGAAATTATTAATTTTTTTTGTTTTTTATCACGGTTAAGCGAAAAATTCACGCTTACCGCCGCAAAAAACAGTAATGTAGGTATTGCAATAAGCTCGGCAGGCATAGTAGAAAGCATTATAAGCATACCCCTGCCACCGTAAAATTTGAAAAATGTTGCGGCAGTAAAGCCCATAACAAAACCTTTACGTACCAGTATTGCACCGGTAGGCACACAACCTAGTCTGAAAAAACCCATAACAAAAATTATACCTACACAAATAAGGTTTGATGTAAACGAATTTTTAAATACTGTTACATTGTTTGTATTATCCTTCATCGAGGCAAAGAAACCGTTTATATATTCGCGTATCCCCTCTCCCATATTTTCACTGTGACGCGCCAGATAGATACTCCCTGCCGCCACCCCGATTATAAGCAGCATTGTTACAATCATATACAACGCGCTGTTTTTTTTCTCCGCGTCCGTTCCTGCACTAAATCTCATATCCTGTCCCTCCTCTTTCCATACTATTCAAAAATCAGTGTTTTATGAGTAATTATTTGGTCATATTTATGTAACATTATTTACACTAAGATATGAATTTGCTATAATTGTAATAAGTAAATTTATTAAGGAGGATATACTATGAACAGGATTTTTAAAAAGACGCTTAGCGGACTGATTTCAGCGGCAATATTAATCAGTTCGACAGCAATACCTATTGTTTCGGCAGAAGATACACTGCCCTCAGACGAGCTTTTATTCCATCTTACCTTTGATGAGAACGGTGCTGAGGCAAGCTCCTTTGAGGCTACTGTAGGCGGAATCGTTAAAAAGAATGGAAATACCGCGCTTGCTCCAAGTGTTGATGAAGAATGCGGCAACGCTCTGAGTATTACCACCAATTCAGCAGGAAATTATCTTGAACTTCCAAAAGGTATTTTAAATGGCAAGGACGCTGCTTCCTTCAGTTTCTGGATTAAGCCAAACTCCGGCTGGGCATTTATGACAACACCGGTAAACGGCGCGCAGGAATACCTTTTCGAAAAATATCTCGGTATGCTTGCAACGACATCAAATTTAAAGGCTGAAAACTACAATAATAACAGCGCAAGACCTGCTGATATAAATGTAAACGGTTCGTATTCGGATTGGCAGTATGTAACTGTCGTTTACACAGCCACAGGCACAAAGGTTTATTTAAACGGTTCTCTTGCCGCTTCTGACAACACAGCATTCGATATTAAATCGCTTTTAACTTCTGATGCGTCAACGTGGATTGGTCACGGTAACTGGAACAACGGAGAAGGATTTAGCGGTATGATTGACGATTTCAGAATTTACGGCAAGGCTCTTAACGAAAAAGAAATAGAACTTCTTTCCGCAAAGGCTGTTAAACTTGAACAGGATAAACTTATAAAGGAAAAGAACTGCCTTGAAATTGATACTCATTTCTATGCAGACTACCAAATCTCGGAAAACGGTAAAGACATCACTGTATCACTGCCCACAATAGATAAAGAAAAATACAGCGTTATTACCGCATCATATTCAGAAGGAGTGTTATCAAATATTGTCACAAAAACACAAGCTGATGTGTCCGAAGACAGAACTATCACTTTCATAGATTTAAAAAAGAATGATACCGACGAAGTAAAAGTATTTGTCTGGAATTCACTAAACGGTATTCAGCCTCTTAATGGTAACGAAGTATTCCAAATTACCTCAGGTGAAAAAATTACCGCAACCTTAAAGATTACAAATTATACGCAGTCAAAAAAATCGATTAAATGCGAAATAATCCCGTACAATTCAGACGGCACTATATTCTCCTCCGGAGAGCCTGTTCCCACAGAACAGGAAATAAATTTAGATATTATGGAAAGCAAGTATTTGTTACTCAATATAAACGGAAACAGCAGTGTTGCATACTATAAAGCAGTTGTAACCGATATGTCTGATAACAAAACTTATGACGCAGGTTATTTACCCGTCACGTCTGTATCCTTCCCCGACGCTTCTCCTGCTGACAGCGCAAATACAACCGAAGGCGTACACGATCCGACAATATTTAAAGACCCTGTTTCAGGTAAATATTATGCCTATTCTTCACACAACCTCGTTTTTGAGTCAGATGATTTAATCAACTGGGTAAAACACGACTATACTAAAACTGTTACAGTACCTGTAAAGGCAAAGGAATTTATTGATAAAAATTATTCAAACACAACTGCAAATGGTACATACTGGGCTCCCGACCTTTATTATAAAGAAGGCGATGAATATCCATACTGGTTCTATCTTTCAACCTCCTGCGGTCTTGGAGGAAGAAACTCAGTTATAAGTCTTATCAAAGCAAAATCTCCTGGACTTTGGGACGGAGAGTATAAAGACGAAGGAGTTGTTATTGCCTCAAAAGAAGAAAACGACTATAACACCAATGCAATTGACGCAAATATATTTACAGACAGCGACGGAAAAACTTATTTCATATGGGGTTCTTTCTGGCGCGGTATACACGGCGCTGAGCTTGATACAGACACAGGTTTTGTTAAAGGAGTGGACTACACATCAGACACTTCTATCCTTTCCTCCTGTAAGAAATTTGGTTCAAGACTTTTCTCAACCCCAAGCGGAGTACAAGGACCGGAAGGCGCATACACTGTATACAACGAAGACACAGGCTACCGTTATATGTTCACCTCATACGGCTGGCTCGGTACAAATTATAATATAAGAGTTGCGCGAACCAACAAAACCTTCAGCGATATTCTGTCAGGCAAAGACCCTCACAGACAGCTCACAGACCAAAACGATAGACTTGTTGGAACAACCTTTAGCGAACAAACCAATAAAAATGAACTTTGGGGATATAAAATGTCAGGGTCCTTCCAGTTAGGCGACGGCATTGAATATGTCGGCAGTGGTCACAACAGTGTGTTCAGGGACGACGACGGAGAATGGTATCTCGTTCAGCACTGCCGAAAAGTCGCAGACGCCATAGCATATTTACAGGTAAAGAAAATACTTTGGACAGAAGATGGCTGGCCTGTAATTTCGCCGCTTGTTTACGCAGGTGAAAAGGAACAGACGATACCTCGCGAAATGCTTTACGGCACTTGGGATTTATCAAGCGTGGGACAAACAATTTTTGCAAGCGGAATATCCGATGTAGGCAACAGAAATTCTGAGAGAAACGTCGACCTGCCAGTTCACTCATCACAGATTATTCTGCAGGCTGACGGCACTCTTGGTAATGCGCTCGGAAAATGGGAATATGATAACGACCACACCATAACCATTACTTTCTCGGCTGACGGTGACAAAAATAACTATGAATTCTATAAAGCAGGCGATCAGCTGAAAATGTTTGTTCTTACAGGTTATGACAAGGACAAACGTGAAAATGCAATCGTTATGACAGGTACAGACCAAAACGGTACTGCAAACTTTGCAAAAAAAGCAAGCGCAATGTCACAAAGTACCAAGCCTGAAGTATAAACACAGAAAGGACGCATTAGATGGATTTACTTAAAATTGCCTTACTGCAAATCGCACCCTGCACCACTTTGGAAAAGAATTTAGAAAAAGGTATTGAATATTGCAGGAAAGCAAAACAAGAAGGCGCTGATATTGTTCTGTTCCCTGAAATGTGGAGCAACGGCTATAATATATATGACCGCCCCACTGATATTTGGAAGTCAGAGGCAATACCGCTGAACAGTGATTTTGTTTCAGCATTCGGTTCACTTGCCAAAGAGCTTAATATGGCTATCGGTATTACCTTACTTGAGGAATGTGAAGAATCTCCACGCAATACTCTTGTGCTTTTTGACCGTTTCGGCAAACAAAAAATTGTATATGCCAAGCTTCACACCTGTGATTTTGGTGCAGAACGCAATCTGACACCTGGAGATGATTTCTATGTAACATCGCTTGATACAGCTTGCGGAGAAGTACAGGTCGGCGCGATGATTTGTTACGACAGAGAATTTCCCGAAAGCGCCAGAATTCTTATGCTTAAAGGCGCAGAACTTATCCTTGTACCAAACGCGTGTCCTATGGAAATAAACCGACTTTCACAGCTTCGCGCACGGGCATATGAAAATATGCTTTGTGTTGCCACCTGTAATTATCCCGATACAGTCCCTGACTGCAACGGTGGTTCAAGTGTTTTTGACGGCGTCGCATATTTGCCTGAATTGAATCATTCGCGTGATACCTGTATTTTGCATACAGATGGTAAAGAAGGTATTTATATTGCCGAACTCAATTTAAAGCAGCTGCGCCGTTACCGTCAATCCGAGGTACACGGCAATGCCTATCGGCGTCCAAACAAATACGGGAAACTGATTGATACAGAAATACACAGCCCGTTTATCAGGGATAATTACCGAAAGTAAATTACTAAAATGACGCGTATTTATACGCGTCATTTTTTGTTTGCCTGCCGTTTCTGCATTTTTGACCAGTTAATAAATCCATAAATATCATTCACGAAAAACATTGCAAAACACACTATAACAGATACATATGCCGTTTCTGCTAATGCCGCCATTATACCGTTTCCTTCAAAAATAACGAATGACGCAACAATAAGCATAACCGATACACCCCAGAGCGTAATTTCAAGCCTTGAAAAATATTTTTTCATATTACTTATCCTTTCTAAAAAAAATAAGCATTCGCTATACACATCTTCAAAGACCTAACGATGTGCAAACGAATGCTTTTTACATTCCTGCCCGGTGGCAGTAAATATTATTTTATAACTCTTACCTTTATAACCGCGTCCATTGAATTCAGCTTTTCTACAGCCTCAGCAGGAATTTCGTGGTCGGTATTTATAATTGTATACGCAATTTCTCCACGCGATTTATTAATCATATCTGAAATGTTCACACTTGAAAGAGCGTCTGTAAACTTCGCAATTACATTCGGCATATTCTTATGCGCAATTGTAATTCTTCCGACATTGCCGTCAGGCAATGAACAATTCGGGAAGTTTACCGAATTTAAAATATTTCCGTTTTCAAGAAAATCAGCAATTTCCTCTGCTGCCATCACGGCGCAGTTATCCTCTGATTCCTCAGTTGACGCGCCAAGGTGCGGAATATTTATAATCCCCTTCTGATTTACAGTTTCACTGTCTGCGAAATCAACAACATACTTTTTAACCTTACCGTCAGACAATGCCTTCTTAATATCATCGTTATTAACAAGTCCGCCGCGCGCAAAGTTTAATATTACAACGCCGTCTTTCATCTGCGCTATTGTTTCAGCGTTTACTGTATTTCTCGTCGAATCCATAAGCGGAACGTGGATTGTTATATAATCTGCCGCCGCATATACTTCGTCTGGAGTATTTGCCTTCTTGACGTGTCGTGAAAGCTTTAATGCAGAATCAACCGACAAATACGGGTCGTAGCCTATAACTTCCATACCAAGGGAATATGCTGCGTTTGCTACAAGAATACCTATCGCGCCAAGTCCGATAATACCAAGCGTCTTACCCTTTATCTCACAGCCTGCAAAATTTGCTTTGCCTTTCTCTACCTGCTTGTCAACATCGTCGCCTGTAAGAGTATTCGCCCACTCGACACCACCGATTACATCTCTTGACGCAAGCAGCATACCTGCAATTACAAGCTCCTTAACTGCATTTGCATTTGCACCTGGTGTATTAAATACGACAATTCCTTTTTCCGTGCACTTATCTGTCGGTATATTATTTGTGCCCGCACCCGCTCTTGCTACGGCTTTAAGCGATGACGGTAACGTCATATCGTGCATTTTATAGCTTCTTAAAATAATACCGTCTGCGTCTGCGTTAATATCGTCAGTTATATTATAATCAGCGCCAAGCTTGCTAAGTCCGCACTGCGCGATTTTATTTAAAGTTAAAATATTATACATTTGATTTATCTCCTTTTTGCCTGAGCATTACTTATTGTCGGCTTCAAACTTCTTCATAAATTCAACAAGCTTTTCTACGCCCTCAATAGGCATAGCATTATAAATGCTTGCTCTCATACCGCCTACCGAACGGTGTCCCTTTATGTTTATAAAGCCGTTAGCCTTTGCCTCAGTTACAAATTTAGCGTCAAGTTCATCATTACCTGTAACAAAAGGAACATTCATAAGCGACCTGTCCTCAGGAACAACTGTACCTCTGAACATCTCTGATGAATCAAGAAAATCATATAAAATCTTTGCCTTTTTCTCGTTGATTTTCTGTAACTCTTTAACGCCGCCCTTATCCTTAATCCACTGCAAAACAAGTCCGAGTACATAAATACCGTATGTAGGCGGTGTGTTGTACATTGAGCCGTTCTTCTCGTGAATTGCGTACTTAAACATTGTCGGTGTACCTTCAAGAGTTTCCTCTGTTATAAGGTCATTACGCACAATTACCAGCGTAACTCCTGCAGGACCTAAATTCTTCTGCGCACCTGCATAAAGAATACCAAATTTTGTAACGTCAATCTCCTCTGCCATTACACAAGAAGAAATATCGGCAACAAGGGTAGCCTTTGTGTCAGGAATTTTATTTTCCGTATAGTGCGTACCGTAAATTGTATTGTTATAGCATATGTAGCAGTAGTCAGCCTCTTGGTCAAACATACTGCTGTCAGTCTGAGGTATATATGAGAAAGTCTTGTCTGCAGACGACGCAACACGGTTAACACTGATATATCTTTCCGCCTCATCAGCAGCTTTCTTTGCCCACTGACCGGTTATAATATAATCAGCTTTTTTATTCTTTGTACCTATATTCATAGGAATTGCCGCAAACTGTGAAGACGCGCCGCCTTGTAAAAACAATACAGTGTAATTATCAGGTACGTGCATAATCTCGCGTACAAGCGATTCCGCATTATCAATAATTGCCTGATATTCCTTACTGCGATGGCTCATCTCCATAACCGACTGACCGCTTGTGCCGTATTCTGTCATTTCAGCCGCCGCCTTCTCAAGAACTTCTAATGGCAGCATTGACGGACCTGCCGAAAAATTATAAACTCTACTCATTTGTTAAGACCTCCAAAACTTAATATTATAATAATTATACACCTATATAATATGTTTAGTCAATAACATTTGTGGCATTTATACCAATTCAGCGGTAAAAATTTATATAATTTTTTTCAGTTTTTTTTACTATTTTGTATAATTTTCTACAACGTCAGCTATTGCCCAAGCAATTTTCGACTGATATTTCTCATCAGAAAGCTTTTTTTCCTCGTCAGGATTTGACAGAAATCCACATTCTATAAGTATTTCAGGTATAGGCGGATTTTTCATAAGAAACAAACTTTCATCCGCAGTTTTTATTGCGTGCATTTCCGCCCCCGTCACTTTACTTATGCTTTCTTGTATCGCCTTAGCGGTTTCC
Organism: Lachnospiraceae bacterium MD329; assembly: GCA_010206265.1. Lineage (GTDB taxonomy): Bacteria > Bacillota > Clostridia > UBA1381 > UBA1381 > Hominilimicola. The sequence continues at coordinate 3,285 of VIQV01000030.1, read as the reverse complement.
TCTATTTCAGGGTGATTTTTATCATAAAAGATGTGCAGTCCGCTCACTTTTTTGTCACTAAAAGAATTCATATGTATACTCAAAAACAAATCCGCTCCGCTGTCACGTATTATTTCGCGACGTTTATTCATATCGGATATTTTCATTTTTCGTATCGTCTGAGCGCCTTCATCCTGCAATCCGCTGTCACCTTCACGAGTCAGAAGTACCTCCACTCCTTTGCCTTCAAGTATTTCCTGCAATTTCTCAACTATCGCAAGATTTATGTCCTTTTCCAATGTTCCGTTTATTCCCACTGCACCTCCGTCAGGCTCGCCGTGTGGGGCACTTATATTCTGCTTTAAAATTTCCAGTGTATTTCTATCTCTCTTTCATACGTTTCGGGGTCAAGTTTTCCTACATGGACTCCCTCAATCAGCTCGTGAACAAGCTCAAAGGTCAGCTTTTCAGTATTTTTATACTTCGCTAAAATCGCTTCACGGCTTAAATCCGTCTGTTTTTCGCTTGTTAAATTCTCAATTTCTTTTCTTATCAATTCCAGCCGTTCATTGCATTGACTGATTTCCTTGTTGAAATTATCATTTAGCAGCTTAAACTGCTCGTCATTTATCAGTCCGTTTAGCTTATCCTTATAAAGCTGTACTGAATTATTCTGTACTTTGGCAATTTTCTTTTCAAGCTGTTTTCTCTCCTCCTCAATTGCCAAAAGACGATTATTTTGTTTTGTCTGTAAGCTTATCTGCGTTTCGTCAAAGTATGTATCGGACAGCTTATGTAATTCCTTCAAAATCAAATCCTCTAAGTCAATCTGACGGATACTGTTTATGTTTTCACATATTCCCTCGCTGTTTTTTACAGTCCGGCAGCGGTAATATTTATATCTGTTCTTTCCGCTCTGATAGCTCATTCGCCACATTCCTGAACCACATTCACTACAATTAACAATTCCGCGCAGTGGATTGATTTCATTGCTTTCGGTTTTGAATTGCTTGTCGTTTCCCTGACGGCTTTTCAACAGATTTTGTACCGCGTTCCACAAGTCCTTGTCTATAATCGGCTCGTGCATATCAGGAACTACTATCCACTCACTCTTTGGCAGCTTTACTCGTTTCTTATTTTTATAAGAAAGATTTTTCGACTTTCCCTGCACTACCGCTCCCGTGTAGACTTCCTGACGCAGTATGTAGTAGATACTGCTGTCCCTCCACTGTCTTGATGAAGCATTTTCTGCGTTAGGATTTCTGTAATTTAACCCTTGCATTTCCTTATATACCGCAGGAGGCGGTATCTGTTGTTCGTTTAAGGTCTTTGCAATACGCATATAGCCCATTCCCTGCTTATACATTTCAAAAATGCTTTTAACAACCTCTGCCGCAGGAGGGTCGATTATAAATTTATGCTTATCATCGGGATTTAGCTTGTATCCGTATGGAGCATACGGACAGCAATACTCACCTTTCAGTTTTTTATGCTTCAATGTACGCCTGATATTGTCGGATAAGTCCTCCAGATACCACTCGTTTATAAGTCCGTTAATCTGTCGGGCTTTCTTATTGCCTGCAACACTCGTGTCGGCATGGTCTACAATACTGACAAACCGTACATTCCATTCAAGAAATTTCCCATGTATGTACTTTTCAACAATCTCCATATCTCGTGAAAATCTTGATTGAGTTTTGCAAAGTACAATGTCAACCTTGCCCTCCTCACAGTCCTTGAGCATTTGATTAAATGCGGGTCTTTCCCTGTCCGCGCCGCTGTAATCCTCATCACAGTAAATATTGTTTATTTGCCACCCCTGCTCTATACAGTAATTTATAAGCATTGATTTTTGATTTTGAATACTTTCGCTTTCGTCCGCTGCACACCTCTTATCTCTGTCCTCGTCAGATAATCTGACATATATGTCTGTTAAATTCCTCACGGTCTTACCTCCTTATTGAAAAGTAATAAAACCGCTTTTGTATGTATTGGTATTATACCATACACAAGTCCTAAATTCAATCTCTTGTCACCACCATATTGATAAAATTTTCATATCTTTTATTGAATTCTTTTTTCCGTATATCAATATCTTCTGTTTTGAAAATATTTCTTACCGTAATTATAGCGTCAATATTTGTTTTCACAGTAAACACCTCCGTTTTACATTATGTTGTCCATTACCTTATAATGCCGCATAGCTTGTTTTAATTTTACCAGTTTTTATACATATCTTTGCCTTGTTCAATAAAGTCTTTACTCTCAGATTTTACACTGACAACCTCAATGCCCTGCTTTTCAAGGCAAAACACCGCTATGGGAGTTTCCTGCTCTATTCTTCCTATATTTTCATATTCAGCTACCAACAAAATATCAAATTTGTTTTTATGAGCCGCATTATCCAAATCAATTAGAGCATCGGTAGTATCTCTCGCATTATCTAAAAACTCACAAAACTCTTTAAAAATGAACCAACCATGTTCGTCTGCATATTTTCTGCACTCCTCCTGCTGTCTTTGAATATCTGCTCCATCTATGCCTCTGTATAAACAATAAATTCTTTTCATCATTCCTACACTCCTTAACAATTAAAATTTTGGCATAAAAATAACGTTCCAAATTCGGAACGTCATCTTATATTTCTGCATAATTGATTATTTTTTAATTCAGTATAAACGGTTTATAGTCATCATGGAATTCAATCTCAATATTATATCCCCTTCCGACCTTGACTATTTTTATCAATTGGTTTACAATATCCTTGCGTTGCTCAAAAGTATCAGTATCAAATTCTTCTGTCCATTTTATTAACTGACTGCAATTATCTTTCAGCTTATCAAGCAATTTATGTTTATTGTTTAATATGTATTCATACGATGAAAGCCTCCCATTGATTTCATCCAACTCCATCCGAGCTGTATCAATAGATGAGGATATGACATCCACCGTAAACTCGCTTTCTCCGCTTACGCATTTCCCGACTTCCAAAAACAACTCATTTAACTGCTTGCCCCATCCCCGAATTGATGGACAGAAAAAAGTATGATATAATGGAATGGACATATAAAAATCCATTACTAAAAAGGAGGATATTTTCAATGCCAATCAAAAAAGGAACAATGCCGCCACGCTATGATGAAGCGTTTAAAACCGGCGCTGTCAAAATGGTTACTGAACAAGGCCGCCCTGCTAAAGAGGTCGCCGCTGAACTCGGTATATGCATCGATACTTTAAAATCCTGGCTCAAACGTTTGGGTTTTCAACCTTCATCTGTTGCTCGTCAGAACCGCGATGACAGCCGCC
>VIQV01000006.1 GCA_010206265.1 Lachnospiraceae bacterium MD329 | reverse complement strand
ATATTATATTGTAACCTAAAATGATTGATTTGTAAATGTTTCATATGAAACATTTTGAAAATTTAATATGAATGTAACATTGTTTCATATGAAACATTTATTAAATGTATAAAGCGCAAATTTTTACAAATAATATTTATTATTAAAAATAAGGAATGGATATAGATATGAATAAATTATTTGACAATATAAAAAATTTTTTCTTTTTTGAACCTCCTGCAAAGGAAAGAGATTTCTATTTAAAAGAACAGGGCGGAGGTATGGAATATGATGTAAGAGAAGAAAAAAAAGAAAGTACAGTTACAGATACTGTTTCAGAAAGAATTGAAACTAATTTATCATACGTTAAAAAACGTTTTACCTATCCTCTTAATAACGATATTGTTATTCGTGAAATTAAAATGCGTGAGGGACGCAGAGCATTTATAGTTTTTATAGATGGAATGGTAAACGGTGAAATGGTGGATTTAGCAGTTATAAAGACACTGCTGGAATTACCGTACTTCTCAGAGGATGAAATATATAAATATGAAACAGAAATAATAGACCGTTTTGTTGCGCATTCTCAGGCATTTGATACCGGAAGTATGGACACAATATTTGAAGAAATCAATTTTGGTTCGTGCGCAGTATTTGTAGACGGTTTTTCAAAAGGATTTGTTCTTGATGTTCGTGATTGGGGTCATAGAAGTATTGATAAACCTGAAAATGAACAGTCGATTTATGGTCCGCAGGAGGCATTTGCGGAAATGCTCCGTAATAATACCGCTCTTGTAAGAAAGATAGTAAAGACTGAAAAGCTTATAGCCGAAGGTGTTAAAATAGGAAAAGTCAGTCAGACACGCGGAGTTATGCTGTATATTTCGGATATTGCCAATCCTGACCTTGTGGAAGAGGTGCGCCGTCGTATTAACGGCATTGATATGGATTATGTAATATCAATTGAAGAAGTTTCAATGATGATGGAAGAAAAAACTTTTTCGGCAATGACGCATTTTCTTGAAACAGAGCGTCCTGACAGAGTTGCAAGAGCTTTAACAGAGGGACGTGTTGCTTTAATTCTAAACGGAAGTCCGCACGTTCTTGTAATGCCTACAAGTGTATTCGAACTTACTCACGCAGTTTCTGATGATTATCTTCGTGTGCCGTATGCAAATATGGTTCGTATAATAAGATTGATAGCGGTAATATTTTCTGTACTGTTACCGTCAACATATCTCGCAATTACACTATTTCATCAGGAAATTATTCCGACATATCTGTTATATTCAATAAGCGCGTCGCGGGAAAATGTACCTTTTCCAAGTCTGGTTGAACTGCTCTTAATGGACTTATCGTTTGAAATGATAAGAGAGGCGGGACTTCGAATGCCCGGACCGATTGGTTCAACGCTTGGAATTGTCGGCGGTCTTATTCTCGGACAAGCTGCGGTCAGCGCAAAAATAGTAAGTCCTATAATGATAATAGTAATTGCAATTACGGGTATTGGGTCATTTGCTACTGCTGATTATTCATTAAGCTGGAGTTTTAGAATATTAAGACTTAGTTTTATAGTTCTTGCGGCATTTATGGGATTTTACGGAATTGCTATAGGAATTTTTATATTTATGCTTATGCTTGCTTCACAAAAGAGTTTTGGAGTACCATTCCTTTCACCTGTACCGAGAATTAAAAGCAAGAGTATGGTAAATGCTGTGTTTGTAAATCCTGTATGGCGAAGAGAAAACAGACCTGAGTTTTTAAATGTTAAAAACAAAAGAGAGGAACCTGAAATAAGCCGAACGTGGAAAACTAAAAACAAATATTGATGTTTCACGTGAAACACAAGGAGGACGTATGCTGCAAAGAAAAGAAATGACTACGCTTTTAATAAACGTAATATCGACAAAAATGCTTCTGACATTTCCTAAAATAATGATAATAGACAGCGGTAACAGTGCGTGGATGCAGGCAATATATAATACTGCGATTGCATTTTTAATCTTTTGGGTTACTATGTTTTTTTATCGGGGTAATAAGAATATAATAACGCTGGCTGAAAATTTTGGAGGAAAAACATTAAAGATTATAGTCGGAGTTGTTGTATTCAGTGTATTGATGATAAATTGTGCGTCAATAATACGGCTTTTTCCGGAAACAGTTAAAATAGTGCTTTTACAGGATTTTAAAGTTGAATTTATCATTGCGGCATTTTTAGTTGCTATAGGAATAGGCGCTTATATGGGAATTGAAGCGATAGGAAAAATAAATAATATGTTTATTCCTATTGCAGGTATGGTATTTTTAACATTTTTACTTCTGTTAATACCATATTACAGATTTGAAAACATTCTTCCGATATTCGGAGAAGGATATAAAGCTATTTTTGTAAAAGGATTTAATACAATTTCCCTGTTTTCGGATTTATTGCTTTTAAATATACTTCTTCCCCATTGTGAAAATCTTTATGAGGCAAGAAAAAGCGGACAAAAAGCAATTTTTATAAGCGGAGTTATTGCAGTTTTAATTTTACTGTCGTATTGTCTGATTTATCCTTATCCTGCGTCAAAGGATTTTATGATACCTGTATATCAGCTTTCGAGAATAATACATTTAAGCAGTTTTTTCAGCAGATTTGAGGCAATGTTCCAGTTTATATGGTCAATACTAATGCTTTTGTATTCTGCAATTTATATCTACACAATGTGTTATATTTTACAGACAACCTTATCGTTAAAGCACTATAAACCGCTTGTCTTTCCTGTGGTTGTGTTAATAGGCATTATAGGAATGATACCGGGCTCTGTGATAGACCTTGTAAAATCTGAAAAATTGGAAAATATTATAGTTTATCCTGTAGCATTTATACTTCCGTTTTTATTTGGATTGGTTTCAAGAAAATATTATGGTGAAAAAAGAAAGGAGTAACAACAGTGAAAAATATTAAAAAAATTGCTGTAACAGCATTAATAGCACTTTGTTCCCTTTCGCTGACAGGCTGCGGAGGAAAAGAACCGAATGAAATTGCGTATGTAGTGGCTCTTGGAATAGATAAGGGTGATAATGATAACTTTGATATTACAATTCAGTATGCAAATACCACTCAGATAAGCGGCGGTTCGTCTGAGGAGGGGGGTAAGAACGGAAGTCAGATAGTGGAAAACATTACTGTTGAGGCTCCGACGATTTATAGTGCTGTCGGACTTGCAAACCACATTGTAAGTAAAACTTTTTCACTTTCACACGCAAAACTGATTGTTTTTTCACAAGAAATTGCCGAAGAGGGGCTTAGTGATATAATAGAAACATTCATAAGAAGTGAGGAATTGCGTCCGGACGTAAATCTTGCTGTAGCTCCTGATGGCGCGAACGAATATTTAATAGCGGTAAATCCGGTAATGGAGGTAAATCCTGCCAAATATTACCAGATGATTTATGATAAAAACTCACTTATAGGAGTGCCTGACGGCGCGGCAAAAAACTTCTTCTTCGGTATTGAATCAGGTGATTATGACTGTATTTTACCTATTGCAGGTGTTATCAGCGGTGAGAAGGAACAGGAAGGCGGAGACAGCGGAGAAGGCGGCGGCAGTGCAACGGAAAGTACAGAGGGCGGCGGCAGTGAGGGTAACAGCGGCGGTTCATCTGCCGGCGATTCTGAAACAGAAAATGAAAATCAGAAAGACGCGCCCTTAAATGAAGGTCGTTTTGAGTATAAAATGAAAGATTATGTAGGAGGTCAGGCGTCTGTTGAACAGAAGAATAAAAGTGAGGCTATAGGCGGAGCCGTATTTTCAAAGGACAAGATGGTAGGAGTGCTCGGTTCAATAGAAACAGAGCTTTTCAAACTGATTTTAGGTGATTATAAAAACAGTTACCTTACATTTTACAATGAAGACACCCCCGACGACCCTGTAACTGTAAAAGCAATACAGGAACGCCGTACAAAATATAAGGTAAATTGTAATAATAAGACCGTTGATGTAGAAATGTTTATTGAAGGCGACGTTTATTCACTTCCTGCAAATTATAATATTGAGGCAAATATTGTAAAATTTGAGGATAAAGCGAGAGAATATATAGAAAATGCCAGTCAAAAATTTATGACGGAGTTTATAGGCAGGTATGACAGCGATATTTTCCGTATCAAGGAGAAGGCAAAAAGGGAATTTCTGACTATTCAGGATTTTAATAACTATAAAGAAAGCGTAGATTTAAAGGATTATAAGATAAATGTTAAGGCAAATTTCAAAATAAGACGCACAGGCTTAATAGTGAGGGAAAATAAATGATAGAAAAGATTATAGCAATAGCGGTAATTCTGGTTTGTACCGTCAGAGTGATTGGCTACGGTGCATATACTTTAAAGGATAAAAATACTGTCGGCGGAGTAGGACTTTTTGTAATTGCCTTTCTGGTTGCAATGTCATCAGTGTATTTTTTCCTTGTATCTTGAAAAATTGTCCATAATATTATATAATTGTTTCCAAGAGGTGGTTTTTTGGAAAGAACAAGGACGTGTTTTTTCACGGGGCATAGGAAAATTGCGGCTGACAAACAGAAGTATGTATCGGAAAAAATAAAGGAACATATAGAAAAGCTGATAATTCAGTATGATGTGAAAAATTTTATATGCGGCGGCGCGATAGGATTTGATACAATTGCGGCGGATACAGTGCTTGAAATGAAAAAGATGTATCCGCATATAAGGCTTTTTCTCTATCTCCCCTGCCGTGACCAGAGTAAATTGTGGTTAAATGATGATAAAGAGAAGTACAATTCAATTTTATCTCAGGCAGACGAGGTATTATATGTAACTGACGGGACATATTCAAATGAATGTATGCATAAAAGGAATCTGAAAATGGTGCAGGACTCATTCTTTTGCATTGCCTTTTGTATCGCAGAGCGCAGCGGTTCAGGATTTACAGTCCGTAATGCGTCAGCGGCCGGGAAAAAGATATTTAATATTGCAGATGAATTGTATAATTAAAAACACTCAACTTCTGTTGAGTGTTTTTAACTTATAAATTACTGATAATATCATTCATATTATACAGTCCCGCAGGTTTATTGGTAATAAACTTAGCGGCTTTAACCGCGCCTACCGCAAATACTTCTTTACTGTGCGCACTGTGCTTTAACTCGATAACCTCGTCAGTACCTGCGAAAATAATATCGTGGTCACCCACTATTGTACCGCCGCGTACAGCGTGCAGACCGATTTCGGTTTTCTTTCTCTTCTTGCGTACAGCGTGTCTGTCATAGACATATTCGGCAGGAAAAGACAGGGTTTCATCAATTGCGTCGGCAATTGCAAGCGCAGTACCCGAAGGTGCGTCAAGCTTTTGATTATGGTGACGCTCAACTATTTCTATATCAAAGTTACCCTCAAGCAGTTTTGTTGCTTTTTTCGCAAGCGCAATAAGAAGATTGATACCAAGACTCATATTTGCCGAAAAGAAGACGGGTATTTCTTTTGACGCATCTATAAATTCCTGTTTCTGCTCATTGGTAAAACCTGTTGTTGCAAGAATAACGGGAAATTTTCTTTTTTTACAGTAATTCAGTACGTTTGTAAGCGCCGACGGATGAGAAAAATCAATTACAACGTCAGCCTCACCTGTAAATTCATCAGGATTTGTAAAAACAGGGTATGTGTTGTCAATAGTGTCGTTAACGTCAAAACCCGCAACAATTTCGCAATTGTCGTCTTCAGCGACCAGACGGGTTATAACCTGCCCCATTTTACCGTTGCAACCGTTCATAACAATTTTTGTCATTGGTTTTACTCCTTTACTGTAATTTAAGACCGAAATCAGTCATTGACTTTTTCAGTGTTTCAAGATTAGCGCTGTCCATTTCAACAAGAGGCATACGCAGATTGCCTGCGTTAAAGCCGAGTAAATTCATTGCCGTTTTTATAGGAACGGGATTTACTTCAATAAACAGGCTGTTTATAAGGTCAAGCATTTTCAACTGTAAATCTCTGGATTTTTCAACATCACCGTTAAAATAATATTCGCAGATATTATGTGTTTCTTCAGGAAGAATATTTGCTACAACCGAAATTACACCCTTACCGCCCAGAGAAAGTGTAGGAACAATCATATCGTCGTTACCTGAATATATGTATAATTCAGGAACTTCTGCAGCAACCTTTGCCATATAGCTTATATTTCCGCTTGCTTCTTTTACTGCTGCAATGTTTTCTACTTTTGCAAGCTTTTTAAGAGTATCAATTGAAAAACTCATACCTGTTCTCGACGGAACATTGTAAAGAATTACAGGGATTTTTACTGATTCAGCAATTGCCGTAAAATGCTGTACAAGTCCCTTTTGAGTGGTCTTGTTGTAGTATGGCGTTACTGATAATATGCCGTCCGCACCGAGTTCCTCTGCTTTTTTTGTAAGTTCAATTGCGTGAGCAGTATCGTTCGAGCCGGTGCCTGCAATTACGGGGATACGCTTATTTACTTTTTTGACTGTATATTCTATTGCCGCAAGATGTTCAGCGTCAGGCATTGTTGATGCCTCGCCTGTGGTTCCGCAGATTATGATTGAATCTGTTTTATTTGAAATATGATATTCAATTAGCCTGCCGAGCTCGTCGTAATTGGTTTTTAAACCGTCAAACGGTGTAACAATTGCAACGCCTGAGCCTGTGAATGGTAATGTTTTTGCCATAATCATCAATTCCTTTCTTTAAATCAATCCATATAACCCTTAGCTGTCAGCAATTCTGCAAGCAATACTGCTCCGCCGGCAGCCCCTCTGAGTGTATTATGGCTCATAGAAACCATTTTATAATCATATTGTGTGCTTTCTCTTAGACGTCCGCACGAAATTGCCATACCTCCGTCAACCTCGCGTGCCGTTTTAATCTGAGGCTGGTCAGGCTGGTCTTTTTCGGTAAAGACGTGTAAGAACTGTTTTGGAGCGTGAGGAAGGTCTAATTTCTGCGGTTCGCCTGAATAATCAGCCCATAGCTTTTCGATTTCCTCAATTGACGGTTTATTTACACCGTCTTTAAATGAGAAGAAAATTGCGGCAGTGTGACCGTTTGATACAGGAACTCTGTATGTCTGACATTCGATTGAAAGAGCGTCGGACGGAACTATTTCTCCGCCTTCAATTTTACCGAGAACTTTATTTGGTTCAACTTCTGATTTCATCTCTTCTCCGCCGATATAAGGAATAAGATTATCAACCATTTCCGGCCACGTTTCAAAAGTTTTTCCTGCTCCTGAAATAGCCTGATATGTTGTAACAAGCGCGTGGTCAATCGGGTATTTCATATTGATTACTGCCATTGCAGGTAAATATGACTGTAGTGAACAATTTGATTTAACTGCAATAAATCCGCGGTTTGTACCAAGTCTTTTACGCTGAGAAGGTATAATTTCAAGGTGCTGCGGATTAATTTCGGGAATAATCATCGGAACGTCAGGAGTGTGACGGTGTGCCGAGTTGTTTGAAACAACGGGACATTCCGCTTTTGCATAACGTTCTTCAAGCGCCTTGATTTCATCTTTCTTCATATCAACCGCGCAGAATACAAAATCAACCATACCTGCGATTTTTTCAACATCGTCTGTTGCATTCATAACAGTCATATCAGCTATGCTTGCAGGAATTTCCTCATCCATAGCCCATTTTGCACCTACAGCGTCTTTATATGATTTGCCTGCACTTCTTGGTGACGCGGCAAGAACCTCAATTGTATACCACGGGTGGTTATGCAAAAGGGTGATAAAACGCTGACCCACCATACCTGTTGCGCCTATGATACCTACCTTGTAATTGTTTTTCATTTCCAATCTCTCCTTAATATAAACTAAAAAGCAGTAGTCAGAAACTACTGCTATAATTGTCAGACAAAAACAGCGATAGCTCCCCACCTTACGATGACAGTCATATCATTGTTAACGATATGCCCAGCGGCGGAAAGTGCAATCAAACCGTCACTTCGGCACTTTATCCTTTCAGCGTACTTCAAAGGTAACTGCATACCTCCGCGCGCGTACTGATATAAAATGCGCCTCTATCTTGCTATATATATTATACTATCACTATTCATAGTATGTGTCAATAGTAAAAATATTATTTTTTTATTACATTAATTTATTTTAGCGTTGCAAATTCCTGTGCCCAATATATACCGTATTTACCACCCTTCACAACACCTACTCCAAGACTTTCAAAACTTGGATTTAGAATATTTTTCATATGTCCCTGACTGTTCATCCAGGATTTTACAACAGCCTCTGGTGAATACTGCCCTGCCGCAATATTCTCCCCTGCCTCCCTGTACGAAATACCTGCATTTTTCATACGGTCAAAAGGTGTTGCGCCGTCGGGGTTATCGTGTGCGAAAAAGCTGCGGTTTATCATATCTTCGCAATGCGCAGTTGCAAGTTTAGCAAGTGAATCGTCCCATTTAAGCGGTTTTCTTCCTCGTTTTTCACGTTCGACATTCGTAAGAGCAAGTACCTGTTTTGCCCAATCGTCAAATTCACTCTGCTGTGCAGTTATTGTGACTGTGCGTGTGACGCCGTCCCAGCTGACCTCTGCTCCTGCCGCTTCGGATACTGCTCTCAGGGGTACAAGTGTAAAGTTATTGTAAATAATGGGAGTTGTGTCCAACGCAATTTCCTTATCATTTACATATATAACAGGTTTATTAATAAAAAGTGTTATTGCCGTATTTTCTTTTTCAGCAGTAACACGCTGTTCATCTTCAAACCATTGTACTGTCATGTCAAGTTCACTGAAAATTGTTCGAAACGGCACAAGTGTAAAGTCATCTTGTATAATAGGTTCCTGTTCAAAGGATAGTTGTTTACCGTTAAGATATACCGATATGCCGTCGGCGAAAACTGTAGGTATTGCAATAGTAAAAATTATTAAAAATGTTATTATTTTCCTCACATTATTTCACCCTTTCACGAGTATATTATACAATAAATGATTTATAATGACAAGAGTAAAAATTTGTTTGGAAGTATTGACAAACCTGAAAAACTAATATATAATAATATAGTTACTTATGATGTTATGAAATAATTTGGTAATACTGTTAATATATAATTGTAATAATGCTGACGTAGCTCAGTAGGCAGAGCACTTCATTGGTAATGAAGAGGTCGGCGGTTCGACTCCGCTCGTTAGCTCCAAAAAAGCGTCCACCAGCGCTTATTTAAAATTACGCTCCGGCTTGGGAAATCGCCCTTGTCGGAGTGTTTTTCATTGCATAAATTAAGAAAGTGTGTTAAAATAGAATAAATCAGAACCGAAAGGAAAATAAAAAATGCTTACAGGAAAAACAGTTTTACTTGGAGTCACAGGCAGTATTGCGGCATATAAAATTGCAAATCTGGCGCGTATGCTTATAAAACGCGGCAGCGACGTGTATGTTCTTATGACGCAAAATGCCGCTAATTTTATCAATCCGATTACTTTTGAAACATTGACAAAGCATAAATGTCTGATAGATACTTTTGACAGAAATTTTGAATATAGTGTTGAGCACGTTGCGCTTGCGAAAAAAGCCGACGTTGTGATGATAGCGCCTGCAAGCGCGAATGTTATCGGTAAAATTGCCAACGGTATTGCAGATGATATGCTGACAACCACTGTTATGGCGTGTCCCTGTAAAAAAATTGTTGCTCCTGCAATGAATCATAATATGTTTCATAACCCTATTGTACAGGATAATATTGAAAAACTTAAAAATTATGGTTATGAAATTGTTGAACCGTCAAACGGTATGCTTGCTAACGGTGATATGGGTGACGGCAGAATGCCTGACGAAGAATTGCTGATGGAATATATAATAAAAGAAATTGCATATGACAAGGATATGTCAGGTAAAAAAGTGCTTGTAACAGCAGGCGCAACAATGGAGGCTATTGACCCTGTAAGATATATCACAAATCATTCAAGCGGAAAAATGGGTTTTGCTCTTGCCCGTAATGCTGTACTTCGCGGTGCGGATGTTACTTTGGTTATGGGTAAATGTGACGGTGAACCGCCTGCTTTTGTAAAAACGGTAAAAGTAAAAAGCGCCGCGGAAATGTATAACGCCGTATTGTGTGAAGCAGATAATGCAGATATAATAATAAAAGCGGCGGCAGTTGCTGATTATCGTCCAAAAACGATAAGTTTGGAAAAGATTAAGAAAAACGATAATAATATGTCAATAGAACTTGAACGCACTGACGATATTTTGAAAAAACTTGGTGAAAATAAAAGAAAAGGTCAGTTTATATGCGGTTTTTCAATGGAAACAGAAAATTTGGTTGAAAATTCACGTAAAAAGCTTGTCAGCAAAAATGCGGATATGATTGCGGCAAATAATCTTAAAAAGGACGGCGCGGGTTTTGGTACAGATACAAATATTATAACTCTTATTACTTCAGATAAGGAAATACAGCTTGAAAAAATGACAAAGGATTGTGCGGCGGAAAAGATATTTGATTTTATTTTGGGACGGTAAATTTATGTACGGATATGAAGTATTCCACGAGGAATTAATGAAAAATTTAATAGAATCGGTACACGGCGGTAAAAGTTCGCACGCTTATATATTTGAAGGTGAAAAAGGTCTGGGAACTTTGGAGGCGGCGCGTTTATTTGCCGCGGCGCTGACTTGTTCAAATACAAGCATATCACCTTGCGGTACTTGTCAGACGTGCATTGAGTCAAAAGCTGATACAAATCCGGATATTATTTATGTGCGTCCGCAAAAAGATAAAAAAAGTATTGGTGCAGATGATATGCGTGCTTTGTCTGATGATGTGGCAATTAAACCATTTAACTCGGAGCGTAAAGTTTATATTATTGAGGACGGAGCTCTTTTAACAGAGCCTGCACAGAATACTTTTTTAAAAACGTTTGAAGAACCTCCGGAATATGCGGTATTTATAATGCTTATTGAAAATTTATCAACATTGCTTGATACTGTATTATCACGGTTTACTCTTGTGCACTTCCCTGTTTTATCTGAAGAACGTATTAAAAAGTATATAACAGAAAAATATCCTGAAGAAAAAGAACGTTTACCGTTTCTATTGAAATACTGCAGCGGTATACCTGAAACAGTTGACGCGGTTATAAATGACAGTGAATTTGAATCGCTGCGTGACATTTCTCTTGAAAAAATATTTGCTCTTGCTTCTCGTGATAAACGCGACGCTTTTGTAATACAAAAATTTCTTGAAGAAAAGAAGGAAAATATAAATCAGATTTTAGATTTCTGGCTGTCATTTGTTCGTGACGCTGTTTTAATACAGCTGAACGCACGGGATAAGATTATGAATGTAGATAAGAAGGATATTCTTAAAGATTTTTCATCAAAAACAAATCCTGAAATAGTTTTGATGTTATATGATAGACTTGTTACAGCACAAAAAATGATAAAAAGATATGTGAATATCAAAGGTCTTTCTCTCTGGCTCTCATTGAAAAAATGACAATTATTACAATTAAATTGTATAAAAAAATAGTTTTCCCTATTTCTTGACAAATAATTACTTTTATGGTATAATCAAGCTACCATTAAAAAATATATAACGAAAGGGGTTTTTTACAATGAAATCTGTGGGCATTGTTAGAAAAGTAGATGAGCTTGGCAGAATAGTAATTCCTGTTGAATTGAGAAGAAAATTTGATATTGAAATTAAAGATTCAATGGAGATTTATACCGAAGACAATTGTATTATACTTAAGAAGTATGAACCTTCATGTATTTTTTGCGGAGACGCAAAGAATATTTTCCAGTTTAACGGTAAGAATATCTGCCCCAATTGTGCAAAAACAATAACAGGCTACATAAAAGATTAATTGAAAAAACTATCGTATAGAATTTTCTGTACGGTAGTTTTTTTTCTTTACAGCAAATAAAAAATGTGCTATAATGTATTTACCACATAAACTTTAATATTGTAAATAACGGTGTGTATTTTTTATACTTTGGTAAAAATGCAGGCTCTTATTTTCGCATACTGTTATTACAATAGTTTACGAAGTTTGTGTGGTAGCAAATGAGCCGCGTTTTTTATGCGTGGTTCATTGAAACCGCGCATTTTTTAATGTACGGAAATATAAATTAAAGGAGATACATAAAATGAAAAGATTAAAAATACCGTAGTAATATTATAATTTCGGCTTCGTTTTTGTTGCGCTACAGTTTATTTTTATATGGATTAACAAAAAAATGGCTATGCGATTGCATAGCCATTTTCAAATTCAATTATTCAGCGATTTCTGAAACGACACCTGAACCAACTGTTCTGCCGCCTTCACGAATAGCGAAACGAAGTCCCTTTTCGATAGCGATAGGTGTGATTAGTTCAACAGCCATCTTTACGTTATCGCCGGGCATACACATCTCTGTGCCTTCCGGAAGAGTGATAACGCCTGTAACGTCAGTTGTTCTGAAATAGAACTGAGGTCTGTAGTTGTTGAAGAACGGTGTATGACGACCACCTTCGTCCTTAGTAAGAACGTAAACTTCGCCAGTGAACTTTGTATGAGGATTGATTGTACCAGGAGCTGAAAGAACCTGACCTCTTTCAATCTCATCTCTCTGAACACCACGAAGAAGTGCGCCGATGTTGTCACCAGCTTCTGCATAGTCAAGAAGCTTTCTGAACATTTCGATACCGGTTACAACAACCTTTCTTCTTTCGTCTGTAAGACCAACGATTTCAACTTCATCGTTAAGCTTTAACTGACCTCTCTCAACTCTACCTGTAGCAACTGTACCACGGCCTGTGATTGAGAAGATGTCCTCGATTGGCATAAGGAACGGAAGATCAGCTTTTCTTTCCGGAGTCGGAATGTAGCTGTCAACAGCTTCCATAAGATCAAGAATACACTTGTACTCAGGAGCATTAACATCTGTTGATGAACACTCAAGAACACCAAGAGCTGTACCTGCAACGATAGGAATATCATCACCGGGGAACTCATACTCGTTAAGAAGCTCTCTGATTTCCATTTCAACAAGCTCAAGAAGCTCATCATCGTCAACCTGATCCTTCTTATTCATAAATACTACGATATAAGGAACGCCAACCTGACGTGAAAGTAGGATGTGTTCTCTTGTCTGAGGCATAGGACCGTCAGCAGCTGATACAACAAGGATAGCGCCGTCCATCTGAGCAGCACCTGTAATCATATTCTTAACGTAGTCAGCGTGTCCCGGACAGTCAACGTGAGCATAGTGACGGTTATCTGTCTCGTACTCAACGTGAGCTGTTGAAATAGTAATACCTCTTTCTCTTTCCTCAGGAGCCTTATCGATCATATCATAAGCCTCGAACTGAGCCTGACCCTTTAGAGCCAATACCTTTGTGATAGCCGCTGTAAGAGTAGTCTTACCGTGGTCAACGTGACCGATAGTACCAATGTTTACGTGCGGCTTATTTCTTTCGAATTTCTCTTTTGCCATTGTAAAAATTCCTCCTTAAAATAATATAGTTGCACTAATAAGGTTATTGTACAATTTTTTTCCGAAAAAATCAAGTGTTTTTTCAAATATTTCTAAAATTAAGCGGTTTAGACAGGAGCATTGCTCCTGTTACCGCCAAAAAACTAAATTAGTTAGCTTTTGAACGTTCGTTCATAATAGTTTCCTGAACAGATCTCGGAACTTCACTGTAATGTGACGGCTCCATAGAATACTGTCCGCGTCCCTGTGTACCTGAACGAAGAACTGTCGCATAACCGAACATCTCGCCCAGAGGAACATCTGCTGTTACCTGTGTAACACCGCCTGAACGTGATTCCTGTGATTTAATCATACCGCGTCTTGAACTCAAGTCGCCGATAACGAAACCAAGATAATCGTCAGGCACAATTACGTTAACAAGCATAATAGGCTCCTTGATAACAGGGTCAGCCTTCTTCATACCTTCCTTAAACGCCATTGAAGCGGCAATCTTAAATGCCATTTCAGATGAATCGACTTCGTGGTATGAACCATCGTAAAGAGTAGCCTTTACGTCAACTACGTTGTAGCCTGCAAGTACACCTGACTGCATAGCGCCCTGAATACCTGCGTCAACTGCGGGGATATATTCCTTAGGAATAGCGCCGCCGACAATTGAGTTTACAAATTCATAGCCTTCGCCTTCAGCAAGCGGCTCAAGTTTAAGCAGAACGTGACCGTACTGACCTTTACCACCTGACTGACGCGCATATTTATGCTCAATGTTAACTTCTTTTCTGATAGCCTCTCTGTAAGAAACCTGAGGTTCACCTACGTTAGCCTCTACCTTAAATTCACGAAGAAGTCTGTCAACTATGATTTCAAGGTGAAGCTCACCCATACCTGCAATAATTGTCTGACCTGTTTCTTCGTCTGTGTAGGTCTTGAATGTCGGATCTTCTTCTGCAAGCTTTGCAAGAGCGATACCCATTTTTTCCTGACCTGCTTTAGTCTTAGGCTCGATAGCAACACGGATAACCGGCTCAGGGAAGTCCATAGACTCTAATATAATCGGGTGCTTTTCATCACAAAGCGTTTCACCTGTAGTTGTATTGCTCAGACCAACGGCCGCTGCAATATCTCCCGAATAAACAATGTCAAGGTCCTCACGGTGGTTAGCGTGCATCTGCAAGATTCTTCCCATTCTCTCTCTCTTGCCCTTGCAGGAGTTTAATACATAAGAACCCTTTGCAAGAGTACCGGAGTAAACACGGAAGAAACAAATCTTACCAACGAACGGGTCAGTGGCAATTTTAAATGCCAAAGCTGAGAACGGAGCATCATCTGAAGATGGTCTTTCGTCCTCCTCGTCAGTATCAGGATTTACACCCTTGATGTTCGGAACGTCTGTAGGAGCCGGCATATACTCGATAACTGCGTCAAGCAGCATCTGCACACCCTTGTTTCTGTAAGCTGTTCCGCAAAGCATAGGAATAATTTCGTTATTTATCGTAGCTTTTCTTAAAGCTGCTTTTAATTCATTAACTGAGATTTCTTCGTCACCAAGGAACTTCTCAAGAAGCGCCTCGTCTGTTTCACAAATAGCCTCAATCATTGCCTGACGGTATTCTTCAGCCTTTTCCTTCATATCCTCCGGAATATCTTCCTTATGGAATTTAGTACCCATTTCGTCGTCATAAATTTCAGCGTCCATATTCATAAGGTCAATGATACCTACGAAAGTATCTTCAGCGCCGATTGGAAGCTGAATGGGAACACCATTGGCATTAAGTCTTTCGTGAACCATATTTACAACATTGTAGAAGTCTGCGCCCATAATATCCATTTTATTAACGAATATCATACGTGGTACGCTGTAGTCGTCAGCCTGACGCCAAACTGTTTCAGACTGAGGCTCAACACCGCCCTTAGCGCACATTACTGTTACAGAGCCGTCAAGAACTCTCAGTGAACGCTGAACCTCAACTGTAAAGTCAACGTGTCCCGGTGTATCAATAATGTTAATTCTGTTTTTTATACCCTTGTAAGGTCCTTCTTTCGGTTCCCAGAAACACGTTGTAGCAGCAGAGGTAATTGTAATACCGCGCTCCTGCTCCTGCGCCATCCAGTCCATTGTAGCGCCGCCGTCGTGGGTTTCACCGATTTTATGGTTAATACCTGTATAGTACAGAATTCTTTCTGTTGTGGTAGTTTTACCGGCATCAATATGAGCCATAATACCGATATTTCTTGTATTTTCAAGTGAATATTGTCTACCCAAAATATTTTCCTCCTTTCGATTATAGTTAATCTGATATTACCAGCGATAATGTGCAAACGCTTTGTTCGCCTCTGCCATCTTATGGGTATCTTCACGCTTCTTAACAGAACCGCCTGTACCGTTGATAGCGTCAACAATTTCATTTGCAAGTCTTTCTTTCATAGTCTTTTCGTTACGCTCTCTTGAGTAACGTGTAAGCCATCTTAGTCCCAGAGTCTGACGTCTTTCAGGACGAACCTCCATAGGAACCTGGTATGTCGCACCGCCGACACGTCTTGCTTTAACTTCAAGAACCGGCATAATGTTGTCCATAGCCTCACGGAATGCTTCAAGCGCGTCCTTGCCTGTCTTGTCCGCTACAATTTCAAATGCGTCATAAACGATTTTCTGGGCAACACCCTTCTTACCGTCAAGCATAATGTTATTGATAAGCTTTGTTACAATAACGTCCTTATAAATCGGATCAGGCAATACTTCTCTTTTTGCAATAAAACCTTTTCTTGGCACTTTACTTCCCTCCTTCATATTTGTATGAGTATCACAGGTACTCCGAGCTTACTTTTTCAAAGCTCCGTCAGTGCTGTTCGAATATATATCTACTATAATATAACCCGATATGCACTTGTGATATGCGTGTAATTTACATTACGCGGCATTATTTCTTTTCCTTGGGCTTTTTAGCGCCGTATTTACTTCTTGACTGAAGACGGCCGTTTACACCCTGAGCATCAAGCGTACCTCTTATGATATGGTATCTTGTACCCGGAAGGTCACGAACTCTTCCGCCTCTGATAAGTACAACGCTATGTTCTTGTAGGTTGTGACCTATACCCGGAATGTAAGCTGTTACTTCTATACCATTTGTAAGTCTTACTCTGGCGATTTTTCTAAGCGCTGAGTTAGGCTTCTTAGGTGTAGCAGTTCTTACAGCCGTACATACTCCTCTTTTTTGAGGCGAGCTCTTGTCCGTTGTCTTTTTCTTCAGAGAGTTAAGGCTCTTCTGAAGAGCAGGAGCAGTAGACTTCTTTTTTGATGTCTTTCTGCCTGTTCTGACCAACTGATTAAATGTAGGCATATCGTGTTCTCCTTTCCTGATTGTTTGTGTACTCATAAATTCTATCGGTTTATACCGGCAGTATATTTATTTGTACTTATTTATTATTACGCTTTCGCGGAATAACCTATTTTAGTATAACAGCGCAGCTTGCGCCGACTTCAATAGAACACATATTTCCGAGTTCCTTCATTGTAGGAATAAAGAAAACAGGAGTGTTTTTTTGTGATGCCAGATTCTCCATATTATCTTTCATATGATTGTCACTGTCTTCGGCAATAAATACTTTTGATGCCTTGTCCTCGTTTAAAGCTCTTATTGCCTGTTTATAACCAACCTGCAATTTTGACTTTTCATCATCACTAATCATAGTTCCTGTCACACTCCGTGTTCAATTAAATATTATGTTCTGACTATAAATAACGATAATATAGTCAGCTTAGCAAATTATATAAGAAAAAGTCAATTTTGTCAAGAGTTTTTTAGAAAAAATCCTTTTCTGTAATAAAACGTTACAAATCTGAAAATTTTATGGTTGTTTTGAAATAATATTACGGAAATATTGCCAATCATATACGACGTATTTACACCCATTTTAAAAATGTGTAAAAATCCCAAAAACATAAGAAAAACCTACAAAAAATGGCTTAAAATATAGTAAAAAGCGTTGACATTTCCTTCATTATAAGGTATAATATAAACAATAGGAGTGGTGTACTCCTTTTATGGGTGCGCCTTCCTATATATACAGTAATTAAAAAAATACTTTAAAAAATCATAAGGGGAGATATGATATTATGAAGTTTAATAAAGCGATGACAAAATTTTTGTCGGCGCTGATTATGGCGTCGATGGTGGGAACATCAGTTCAGATTCCTACTTTAGCAGAGATTACTAATGCGGGTCAAGCAATAGTAGATGGTGTAAAGGACAATAACGTCAAGGACACTGAAGGCAGCACAGAATCAAAAGATACTGCTGCTGCCGGTGATGAAGACAATAAGGAAAGTAAAGATGCAGAAGCTGAAAAAGAGGCTGCATCTAATAATGCTGCCAATAATGCGAATGCAGGAGGCTCCCGAGGCGAAGGAAGAACTTCGTCTTCTTCTGCATACAATAATTCTTCATCATCGTCATCGGATACAACACAGGTATTACAGCCGTTCTCAACAGAGAATGATAGTAAAGAGCTTTGGTTTGACAATGCCTTCTCCCTTCTTTCATATTATGGGGCAAAGCAAACAATTACAGCTACCGCCGCAAATGGTGACGGTAATGATATTATATGGGAAGTTGAACCGAAATTCGTTTCACTTTCAGAGCCGAGAGTCGAAGGCGACAAGAGTACCGTCGATATTACTTGGGACGGCGAAACAGTAGAGAGTATTGAAAGAACTCCGTTCTATGCAATGCTCAGATCAAATCCGGCTGAAAAAATTACAGGTACTCTTTATCTTTCTAACGGACAGGCGCCTACAGAAACAGACACAACTGAAATCAACCCCGGTTCAAAAACAGAATTTGAATCTGAGGAAGTAAGAAAGTTTGTCGAGGAGATGTATGCAACAGGTCTTACTCAGGATAACTCTGTTTATGACCTTTCATCATTCGGTGATTCTTCATCAAGCACACCGGATTACAGCACTATGTCAGATGAAGATATATTAAAGCTTTTTGAAGAAAAGCAGGCAAATGAAGAAAAAGAAAATAATGATAAGACAGACGAGAAAACAGAGGGTGAAGATAACGATAAAGAGGACGAGTCTGATAAGGTCGATGAAGACAAGTCTGAAGATGATGAAAAAGATGCCCTATATAATAAGGAAGAAACTCAGTCCAAAACCAATGTGTCGAATAAGGTCGATGAAGATACAGAGGAAACAATCGAGGACAATACAGAAGAAAATAAAGAGATAGAAGAAACTGTTAAGAAGACAGAAAAGAAAACAGAGAAAAAGACAGTTACAGAAGAAGTAACAAAAACACAACAGGTAGAAAAGACAGGTACAAAAATAACCACAACAGAAATCGTAAGTCAGGAACCAATTGTTGAGCAGGTAACAAAGACAGTTACAGAAGAGGTAACATCAACAAAAGAAATGAGAGTCGAAACAGTAGTCGACGCGGCTTATGATGAAGAAACAGGTGAAACTGTTTATACAACAGAAGAACAAACAATTACAGTTCCGACAACTGAGCTTGTTGAAAAAACAGAAACAGTTGAAGAAGTAGTCGGAACAAATTATAAGGTTCGTGAAACAGTCGCAATAAATGATGGCGAAAATACAACAACAGAAGTAAACGAATATGAAACAACAGAGGAACCGACAGTAGGAACAGTTGTTGAATCATTCACGACTTATACAGAACAGGAAATCAAGGAATACATAGCGAAGACAGTTGATATGGAAGTTGAAGAAGTTGTAACACAAACCGCTGATACAGAAGTTACAACTGCTCCGATAAAGGTACCTTCGCGTGTATCATCAAATAGCGGTTCATCGTCAAACGGTGGCAGCGGCAGTGCGTCAGTAAATAAACCTGAAGCAACTCAGCCGACAGAAACAGATACACCTTCTGTTTCAACACCGTCAGAAGACGATCAGTCAAACGGTAATGTGTCAACGTTTGCAACAGGCGATTTTGAAAATCGTTTCCAGACAATTGCAGTCGGCGGCGGACTAAATGCAAGAGCACTGCTTAATAGTCTTAGAAAACCGTCCGACCCACAGATTGTAAGTGTTGATGTAATTAATCCAAAAGTTGCAACAATTTCGGGTGATATGGTAACGGGTGCCGGAATCGGTAAGACACAGATTGTCGGTAAAGATGCATCAGGTACAGTTGTAAGTATTATTGAACTGAGCGTTAAACAAAAAGCGTCTGATGTTGCCGTACCGCAAGTCGCAACTGGTACAAATCATATGATTGCATTAAAGGCAGATGGTACTGTTTGGACTTGGGGTAATAACCAGTATGGTCAACTTGGTGTTGGATATAATGGAGAAGAACCTTCAGGAAATCCAAATGGAAGTATAAATACAACATATCAAAACGTTGTATATCCAATTCAAGTACTAAAAGGTGGACAGGGAGGAACGGGCAAATGTCTTGAAAATATTATTCAAGTTACAGCAGGTGACAACTTCAGTGCTGCTCTTGATAAAAATGGTACTGTTTGGACTTGGGGATATAATGGCGACTATAGACTTGGCAGGGTGACAGCAAATGAAGTTATAAATGTTCCATCACAGCTATCTAATGTAACAGAAATTCACAACATTAAGTATATTACAGCAGGACCAAGAAATATGTTTGCAATCCGAGCAGATGGAAGTCTATGGGCTTGGGGTTATAGTTATAGTGCCCAAGAATCATCACTTGGAACAAATGGAGGATCAACATCAGTACCTACACGTGTACTCGGCGGAGCGTCAGGATCTGCATATCTGTCAGATGTAGTATATGTGACAGCAGGAGAAATAACAACATATGCAATAAAATCTAACGGAACATTATGGAGCTGGGGTCCCGCGGGCGGTTACGCTTCACTTGGAACAGGAAAAGGTAGTTCAGGGGTTCCTGTACAAGTAACACGTGTACTCGGCGGAGCGTCAGGATCTGCATATCTGTCAGATGTAGTATATGTGACAGCAGGAGAAATAACAACATATGCAATAAAATCTAACGGAACATTATGGAGCTGGGGTCCCGCGGGCGGTTACGCTTCACTTGGAACAGGAAAAGGTAGTTCAGGGGTTCCTGTACAAGTAGTTAAAGGAGAACAGTCAACCAGTAAGAGCGGATATCTTGAGAATGTCGTAGATGTAGCTACGAATGTAAATAATAGCTGGCCAGGTGGAATAGGACCGACAGTAGCAGTAACGGCTGARGGTMATYTRTTTGGMTGGGGACGTTTGGATACAACAAATGGAACTAGTACYTATGCAACRCCAAYTCTRTTMWSTCARGCRACKGATGAAAATAACAGAATAATACAGGCAGCGATAGGTGGTACATCATATAGTAATAGTTATGAATATATATTATATGCAAATGGAACTGTAGGTAACAGAGGTCATAGTGGAATAGACCTTTCATCATTAAATAATGTAACACAGGTAGCAGCAGCGCATAACGGATACTTTGGAGCAGCCGTAAAAGCAGATGGAACCGTTTGGAGTTGGGGTGAGAATGCTAATGGCCAGTTAGGAAATGGAATAAAATATACAAGTCCTTTACCTGTTCAAGTCAATGGATTTGGTTCAAATACGCTGAAGATTTATCATGCAACGGTTACAGGTGGATCTAATCCGACAGAATATGGGCAGATAAAAACTTTAGAGGAATATAGACAGTTAGAGTATGAAGCTTTAACAAATCTGGAAAAAACACCTGAAGTTGTTACAAATGTAACAATTGAAGAAAATCAAAAACTTAATATTGATTTAAATCAGATCAAACGTAAAATTAGTTTTGGTCTTCTTGATGAACTTTACAATACTTCAGATTTTAACTTTACTTCTACAGATGAAAGAATTGCTACAGTCAATGCAAACGGAATTGTAACACCAACTCAAAAAGAAGATGGTTCATATACATATGGTACAACTATTATTATTGTAGAAAGAAAAGATAAAGACAATAATGATGTAAAATACAGTGCTCAAATTAGAGTAAGTGTGCGTCCAAAAGACGGAGTTGCAATGCCGCAGGTAGCAGCTGGTTCAACTCATATGATTGCATTAAAATATGATGGAACAGTCTGGGCGTGGGGTAATAATAATAATGGACAACTCGGAAATACATCAATAGGTAGCAGTATTGCATCACCTATACAGGTGATGTTGGATGTGGACGGAGAGAATAATCCAATATATTTAAACAATATAGTACAGGTAGCAGCAGGAACAAACTTTAGTGCGGCGCTTGATCGTGATAGACAGGTCTGGACTTGGGGAGAGGGTACAGATGGAAAACTTGGATTGGGAGATACAGGAAACAGACAGTACCCAACAAAGGTAAGTATAACAGATGTGGTATTTATAACAGCAGGACCAAGAAATATGTTTGCAATCCGAGCAGATGGAAGTCTATGGGCTTGGGGTTATAGTTATAGTGCCCAAGAATCATCACTTGGAACAAATGGAGGATCAACATCAGTACCTACACGTGTACTCGGCGGAGCGTCAGGATCTGCA
>VIQV01000037.1 GCA_010206265.1 Lachnospiraceae bacterium MD329 | reverse complement strand
TGCAACAGATGACTTGCGTTTAATACCAAAATCACTTACGCATTTTTCGAGATATTTGCCTGTTGCTGTCGAGGCGTGTGACTGTYGCTCAAGCCTGTCCATTCTGTCATAAGCATTTTCAAATTCTATCGCGTGGGCTTTTTCAATGTCATAGGTATACGAACCGGGTTTCATAACATATCTKTCAGGCAATTCATTTTCCAGACGTTCAAGTATTTTTTCACTTGTTTCAGACATTATATTTCCTCCTCTATGTTTTCCGCGCCATATTCTGTTATTTCTGTAAAACTGATATTTAGATGTGTACCTTCCTGTTTCATTGAAAAATTCTCAATGCTGATTATACTATCATCTTTCAGCAGTTCCTCAGTAATATTTCGCCTTATTTCCGACTGCTTATAGTCTTGAGCAACGGATTTACCTATAATCTTATCCGTGCTAATGCCAAACCCTGTACCGCGATACAATTTATATCGGTCAAGCTGTGTTCTTAATACCTTTTGTGTATAGTTTCTTATGCGTTCTTTTCCAACAGCAAGACGCGGTACGCCGTTTATAATAACAAAATCGCCTTTTTCCCAATCAAAAAGCGGTTCTGCTGTTATATAGTCAGCCATCACAAACCACCCCCAGCACTAAATATTGGTTGTCCTTATTGTATGGCAGCATTGCTACCTGCTTATTTAAATTTATATATTGTCCATCAACATTACGTTCTTTTAAATTTATAAGGCTTTTTATCTGACCCGAAGTAATTATGATTTTACTGCCACGCCGTATTTTGATTTCCGGCAATTCCTCTATAATACCATAAACGGGAGCAAACTCAGCGGGATTATCTCGGTCCTTAAGCATTTTTGCCAATTCCTCATATAGGTTCATATTATCACCCTTTCAAGGTCAATCTTATTATAATGCACACCATTTTTAACGGAATGTTGGCTGCTTTTTATTATGTAATGTCCTTCACCAATATGTATTGTATATCCGGCTCTTGTGTAACTATCAAGCTCTTCGATAATCTCACCGCTGCCGCTTTCRGCTATCTGATTTAATTCATCAAGCTTTCTRCGGGCAACAGTTTCCGCGTCCTCGCCGTCATTTATTTTCACAACTTCCTGCAAAAAACCATATTCATCAATACTGTCTTTATCCTTTAAGGTTGTAATTACATCCGTATCGGTTATTACTTTAACGCTGTTTCTCATTCCGCCCAGTGATTTTTTATGGCTTATGTTTCCCATAAACTTTACAGAGTCTTTTAGTTCCGTATTGGACGATATTCTGAACTTTGGTTCTGCGCTCATATCGGTGCATTTATAAAAACGTATCCCCTCCGGCACAAAATCAAAATTATAGACATTTCCGCACTTTGAAAGAATATCATTTATAACGTCAGATATAGGCTTATCAACATATACTTGCGTTATAAGCGTTGACAACTCGCATATTTGAATTATGGGAATGTGTAAATCATTACATATTTTTTTCAAACATTCATCAGCACGCATATTAACGAATTGATATGTGTCTGTACACTCGTTAAGATACCACCCGGCATCAACCGCAACATATTTATTTACCTTTGTATCTCCGTCATCTATTTCAGTAACAACTCCTCTGAAATATTCGCCTTTTGCTCCGCTATACCGAAAAATATCTCCCTCTTTAGGAGTATACATATTTATATACTTCATTCCGTCAGCTTTCGGCACACTAAAATTAAATATTGTTGCAAGCGACTGTTTTGTATTTGTCCAAGATATATCGCATACATAGCGTGATATATCTTTACCGTTTGCAAGAACATATATATCACCTGTCGGTTTTATCGGAATTTGTGCAAATATGCGTGGGTGTATGGGTAATTTCTCATTCGTATCCGCAAAATGATACTCTTTTTCATCAGAGTTAGTAGTTCCCAAGCCTCCTACTGTTGGTTCTGTATCTGACGTCCATATCCGTGTAACACGTGCCGAGCGGCTAATACCGGCAGCCTCGAGCGCGGATGTAAATTTATCATTCCCCGTAACAATGCTTTGGTCTACAACAAATTCTGTAACATTGCGGTCAAAAGGATGCTCGTGATACATATGCAGGCTGTCAGTTTCGCTATCTTTTTTCTCATCAGCTTTGACAGCGTATATTGTTTTTCCGTCATCAAATTCGATTTTTAAAAAAGTACCGTCAGCTCCATAATAAGACCCAAATGCCATACAAAGGAAATCTTTATATTTTCTTAAACCACCGCTTGCGGTACTTGCATTATTTCCCCATAAAAGGCTATAACCATCAGCCTCTTTGTTGGTATATGCCTGATATGCCATATACGCCTTTGTCGCAAGTGATTTACCAATGTTCGGCACTTCACGCTCTACCCAGTTTGCGGTATACGCTTCGGAACTGCCTCCCGGATAACGCAAAACACAATCCCAAGGGTAGTTTCTGTATGCAACATCAGAAACTATACCATACGCCGTACTCCTTGCCTCAACTGTCATTCCGCCGTTGCGCTGTACTAAAGCTGCGTGACCGTTTCCGGATGTCCCCCTTCCGTTTTCGTTTATCAATACATCACCTATTTGCAATCCTGTGCCGTCAGATAAGTTTATAGAATCGGTAACATCCTTAAACCCGCAATTTAAAAATACTTCTTTCATATCGCCCGTATATGTTGCGCCTTTAGTCTTTACCGGCACGCCCGCCTGTTCATAAGCAGATATAACAAAGGATGAACAGTCATAATGCGTTCCCCAGCGTACATCTTGATTATATTGGTGTGTATCATCTCCGGCAATTTCGACAGCCCATTTAACCGCCTTGTCTATAACCGTCATTTTATTGCACCTGCATTATCAAGAATAACCAATGCCCTTATAATATCCATTGTCAGTCCAAGTTCATTTTCACCTATTCCGTGAATATATCCTCTGTCCATCAGTTTCTGAATTGTAGGCTTTGCCCACTCCGGCATATTATCGTCCATCCAATTATATATTTTAGCGTCCTCGACACTATTAAGTCTTTCCTCAATTGCTGTAAGCCGCGACATAATTTCATTATATTGCTCCACTGTCAGCTCCTCCTCATTGTTCAATGTATAATTCAATAAATCAACTTCATCAAGCTGTATGCTATAATTAAAATCGCCGTTACTTCCAACTTCACCGTCAAGCACCGATATGGCACACGCGATATTAACGTCAAGATTTGCAAATCCGCTTGATGTAATAACAAGCCTTATCGGTAATTTGCGACCGCGCCAGCTATTAAGCTTGTCGGCATATTCTTGACCCTGCATACTATTATCACGTCTAAACGGATAGTCGTGTACCGGGAATATCGACTCCCAAGATATGCCTTGCAGGTCACGGCATCCTATTATTCTTACCAAACCATAACCTGCGGTTTCAAAAGTTTCTGTACCTTGCGAGGATGTAATTTTGATTTTAGGAGGTATAACCGGCAACTTCATTACCTCTTCACCGTTATTTATGCTCATATATATATTCAATCCCATAAATATACCTCCTACAAATTCTCTAAACAAAGCTTGAGTTTGGGAACAAGAACTTTTATCACATCATCCGCTATTTCGTCTGCCGAACGGTTATCAGCATTTATTTCTACATTAAGAGCAACATTTACAGAATTTCCACCGGCATTTTTAGAACCCTTATTTAAAGCTCTGTCTAAATTATCCCAAAACAGCTTTAACGGTAATATTGCTTCTGCACCGGCTTCACCTCCAACGTGTGCCGTATTTCCGGATATTCCGAACGCAGTAGGACGTGTCATTATTCCGCCGTTCGCATACCATTTTATGCCAAGTTTAGGTATTTTGGTATTTATGCCGGCAATACTTATTGTGCCTTCTTGTTCGATATGCGGTGTCTTGATAAGATCTTTTATGCCATCCCATATATTTGCGATTTTATCCTTTATACCATTAAAGATATTTGCAACACTTTCTTTTAAGGCTGTAAATTTTTCCTTCAATTTATCGACTATAGCGGTAAGTTTACCGCCTGTTATTTTGTCCATAAAGGTAAAGCCCGCAGTATAATATCCTTTGACACCTTCAATGGCGGCAAAAGCTGCGCCTTTGATGCCGCCGCCGTGTTCATCATAAGCATTTTTTATATTTGATAGTTTTTCCTGCACGGTTTCTTTTGCTGCATTTAAAGCAATTCCTACACCTTGCTTTATTCCACCAAACACGCCTGATAAATGACTTTTTACACCGCCCACAACGGTCTTTATGCCTTCAAATATCGGCTTTATGAATACCCAAGCAACAGAAACGGCGGTTTTGATACCACTCCATAAGCCTTTCCAAAAGTTCCGGAAACCCTCACACTTTTTCCATAACACCACAAATACCGCGACAACTGTACCTATACCCAGTACAATCCAACCTATTGGACTTGCTATAAATGCAGCATTTAAAAACGTCTGCGCTGCAGATAATGCACTGGTAGCAACCGTCTGAGCTATAGTCATTGTAGTCAATGGAGCAAATGCAGCAGCTTGGGAACCCGTTAAGACAGTAGCGGCTGTAATTAAACCGTTACGCACACCATCTACCACATTACAAGCAAGTACAGCGGCTTTGTATAAACCTATAACCGTTACAATAGGAAGAATAGCAGGCAATAACAAATCCCAATTTCTTATTACTCCTAACACTGCTTTACCTGCTACTTTAAGTATTCCATATAGTTTTTCAACGGCAGAAAAAAGAAATTCCCCAATGTTGACGGCTGCATCTGCAATTGCCGGAGTGAACTTATCAATACTGTCAGATGCTTTCTTAATAAGTTCTACAAATCTTGAACCATCAAGTTGTTCAAATATATTTATTTTCATATTTGACAGCTTATTTTTTAAAACGTCTACTTGTGCTGTGACTGTGTTAGTCATTGCACCATAAGCATCTTCAAGGGCGGTGGTATTATTTTGCATTTCTGACATAGTATCGCCCATCAATTTCATCCCGCCTGAGCTTGTCAGTGTAAGCATTGCATTCAAGCCCTCAACAGACCCAAACAACTTAGCCATTTTATCAGTATTTCCACCTGTTTTTTCTGCAAGTGTTTTCATAAAACCTGATAGCCCTTGCGACTGCAGTGCCGTTGTCGAAAAATCAATGCCTAACTCTTTAGCCATTTTTTGCGCATCAGATGTTGGCTTTATAATATTTGACAAAGCGGCTTTCATACCCGTCATTGCCGATGAGGTAGACAAACCATTTGCGGTTAATGATGCAACACCTGATAAAAGTTCATCAATTCCTACTCCTGTTGATTTTGCCACAGGTGCAACTTGACCTATCGTAGTGGCTAACTCGCCAAAGCTAGTTTTACCTTTGTTTTGTGTGATAAGGAACTGATTTGCTAAAGACTGCGCGTCTGTGGTTGCCATTCCATATGTATTTAAAACAGATGTTAAGCCGTCAACAGCGGTTGTTGTATCTGTAAAACCACCTTTTGCCGCCTTTACTGCAACCCCAACAAGTTCTGTCGCGTGTGCTGTGTCAGCTCCTGCTGATATTGCTTGATATAAAGCCTCGTTAATATCTGTTGCAGCCGTGCCTGTCGCATTTGACAACGCAAGCGTTTCTGAACTTAACTCTGATATACTTTTTACAGTTGTATCTGCTATTGTAGATACTTTTGCAACGCTATCTTGATATGCAGAACCAAGTTCTATAACAGATTTTCCAAATCCAACAGCCGCATTAAGACTAATACACGCAGCCGTTATACCTGCAATTCCTTTGACAATGGCTGACATTGTTCCGCTTGTCTTTTTTCCTGATGAACTAAAAGAGCTTAAACTGCTTGTCGCGCCTGAAAGTTTAGATTTTAAACCGTCCGACGCTGAAGATGCGGATTTAATTCCGCTGAAAAAATTACCGGCTTTTAAAAATAGCGTTGCGCCTATATTTTTCTTTGCCATTACTTGCCACCTCCAAATAATGCTTTGTATTTTTCGGCTTCATCATCATAATAATTGCTCATATTAGCAAGTAAAAATTCTTTAACTGTTGCGGGAGCAGATGCGACCTTGTCCCAATCTTGACCCCGCAAAGCGTAAAATCCAATCAAAGCAAGGTCAGCATCCTCCCGTATCAGTTTTTTATCTTGTCAATACGTTCAACCTTATTTGCAAATCCTGCAAGCTTAACGCACTCCTGAGCTATCATTGAAACTTCGCCTCTTTCAAACATAATTCCAACAATATCAGTAGGTTCTGCACATCCAAATTCCTTCTGCAGTTCCTTTGACTTTAAAGGAGGTTCTGTCACACAGTTATACACTGCATATGTATCTCCTTCAGCTCCGCCCATTTCCGTTGCATCAGCAATAACGTCATCATCAGGCTGTGTAATGGTAATTACTCCGTCAACCGACTCGACATATAACTGCGCTGTTTTTTTCGTCTTTTTCGCATTCAGTATCTGCTCTTTACGTCTTAAAATTTCCTCAAGTGTAATTTTCGTTTCTTTGTTCATAATAAATCAATCCTTTCTTAGTCCTGAACTATCGGCTCAATACTTGAAAGGAATTTCAAGCCTGTAAATCCGCCTGAGTATTCCTCTTCAACAATTTTGCCGTTTTCTCCGCCCGTTACAGGCATTTCATCAAACCAGCAATTGAAAATCTGTACCTTTTCATATCCGCCCCCGTATGCGTCAGGGTCTTTAAGCTGACTTATAATTTCCGAGCGCGGGTCYTTGCCCTGCATATATGCTTCTACATACTTTTTMGAGCGTGAAAACACCTTACGCAATTTAATRGTAAATGTACCCGACACGCTCATCAGCTTGCTGTCCTCTATCATATCGCCTGAAAAYTGTACGCTTTCTCTGTTGGTTTTRAGTTTAATCTCAATRCTTGACCCCTCATATATTACCGARCCGTCCCACCAATTTTTACAGTGAGTACCGGAAATAATATTMGGMGCTGAAATTTTTCTGCTCATATTTTACGCCTCCTTATCACATATAAACCGTAAAGTTTAAATCCTCTGCGGCATTCTGCATTTGAACGTGACCCGCCATAAACATAATMGTACCTGTYGGYTGCTGYTTGATTTCYGCGTCGCTCATYTCAGAAACRTCATATTTCTGGGACAGCCATTCCYTCTGAGCTTCAACGTCAATTTCCGCATARTGGTCATATCCGTCAAACAARACTCCTGATTTYACAAGYCCTGTAAAATACTGATTTACCGCTGCAATAAACAGTTCCTTATTTTCAAGGCTGTTATTCCTGCCGACATAGCCTGTCTTATAGGATGCGCGTATATCATCACTGATTAAATCCATACCCTCGACAATCTTAACAGATTTCATATCCTCAGTTGTTTTTACATTATCAACAGTGACAAGGGAATTGACGGCTCTGCCGACTTCAATTTTCTCTCCGTCGTTAACAAGTATAAACTTTCCGCTGTCTATATCTGTATCAGGGGTTAAGCTCTCCTTTATGGATGTAAGCTCCGATAACGTTTTGCCGGTCGCGCTTTCATCAAGACTTATTCCGGCAAGAAGTCCCGCAATTCTCACACAGTATTCCGCTGCTGTATATGTTTTTGTACCAATTACACACTCCTCAGTATCAAAATTGATAATTCCGATATTATCCGATTCAGAATGCGGCAATRCCGCCTTAAATGTTTTTTTCGCGGCTCTTTGCGCTATAATCCACGTTGAAATTTCTGAAACCTTTTCATCGGGTAATGATGGAATGGCAAGATAATTCCACTTTTTATGGCTTAGCCGTGCAAGAGCGTCATCATAAGTACCTTCCGTTGAAATTCTTTCAACAATAACGCTTTTGGGATTTCCCATAAACGCCTTGTTTAAATAATCAAGGTTCTTTGGAGTCCAATGGCTTTTTACAATGTCTTTTTCCTGCGTATATGTATATGTTGTTGTATCTTCTTTGGTGTTATCAGCTAAAATCAGCGCAACAATACCGTTTCCGCTGCGTTTTATCGCTGTTTCAGCCTTTTGCTTGAAGATTACTGAAATATTAGGTAATCCCATATTAAATTCCTCCTAACTCTAACTCCTCCGCAATTTCATATTCTTTGTCATTATTCGGTGTCATTTGTGTATATTCCACCTCAAAATAGACATATAAAACACAATTTTCAATATCTATCTCCATACTTTGAATGGTAAGATGTCTTTCTTTTACGTCAAGCGGTTTGTACATAAATGTTTGCCGTATCTTTTCCGCCGCCTCTGCACATTTTTCTGTGGTTTCCTTTATCGGATAATATCTGATTTCTACCGTATCAGAAACATCCTCAACATCTTTATTTTGAAGTGTTATATTTGACGGATACACGTTGACAAAAACAGCAGGTTTTTTAAAACCCTCATCAATCTCAGTTGCAAGAACGTTAAAACCCGCTCTTTTGAGTTCTGATACTACTTTTTTCTTTATGTCCTTTTCCGTTATTCTCATATGTCAAGCTCCTCATTTTCTATAAGCTTATTTAACATAGTCTGAGCATCGCGTTCAAACCTTTGCTCTGATTCGGTCATAGCTTTTTCAAGCATATGTACACCCTCAGTCTTTCCGTGACTTTTAATTCCCCGCACTCTTTGTTGTACACGGTTATATTTCCCGACTTTGCCTTTGCGTCCGCCTGTTGTGTATACCTTGTGACCGTATTCAATAAGATGTGCGTGCGGTGCTGCATCCTGAATACGCACAACGCGTACCGTACCGCCTTTATAAAGCTTGACCTTTTTTAACCGCCACGAATTACGCATTTTTTTTGTTTTTACGGGCGTAAGAGCCTTTACCCTCTTTTGCACTGCCTGACCTCGTGCCATAAGCAAAGTATCAGCTTGGTTTGGATAGCGTTTTTGCAGACGCTGAAATGATTTACTGAGTTCATCAAACCCAAATACGTCTTTATTTCTTGCCATAGCTGTCCGCCTCAATTGCAACAATCTTTAATTCGCGCTTTCTGCCGCCTATATCCAACACCGACCAAACATCAAAAACCTTTGCTCCGTATAATATTTTCATATCTCCAGTTATATTTTTAATATATCGTGTGTTTATATTATAAGTGGTTTCAGCACGTATTTTCTGAGCTTCTGCATATTCCTTGCCCGTCATTGGCGCAACACAAGCCCAAATTCCATAATCGTGCATCAATTCCGAAAAAGTATACAGAACCCCCTCATCAAAGATACACTCATTATCTTGCGAAACATACATTTTATCAGATGTAATGTCTGTTATAGGGTGATATGGATACCACCCTATAACATTTTCATCTGTATTATTGGTTTCTGCAGTTACCGGCTTTAAAAAGACTATGCGGTGACGCATTTTTGAAAATTCCATTATTCGTCTACCTCCATTTCTGTTTCAAGCCTTAATTGAGTAATCATTGACGTTATGTTATGGCTATATGAGCCTTGACCGTATGCTGTACGGTTTTCGTAGTAATCGGAAATCAGCATAAGTAATAGCGTTTTTGCCTTTGCTGTTTCTAAATTCACACTATCACCGCAGGCAGACTTCACATATTCCTCTGCAGAGGACATATATATTTTAATGAGTTCATCATCCTCATCGTGTTCACATCTCAAAAAGTTCTTTACATCTGTAAGCTCTAATGCCATAACCTACTCCTTATGCTGACGCTTTTGTTGTAATTGCCTTAGGGTCCGCCGCTGTCAGCGTACCATAACAATAAGCGTCAGTATCTGCCTGTATAACGTCATATCCCTCAATAACGCGCATAGCAAGCTGATTTTTCTTGAAGAATACGTGTTCTGAGGTCGCAAACTCCAAGCCTTCTTTATCAATCATAAATGCGCCGGCAGTTAAGCTACCATAGAATACAGGAGCTTTACCCGCCGAAACATTTGCAAGCTGTGCATCAGGAAATACCTTAATAGGCAAACCCTGAAATAGTTTTTGAGTCGGGTTTTTCATATCTCTTTCGAGAATAGGTCTTCCAACGGCATCTGTTTCACTGTCCATAATATTAAAACCCGTCTGATTGGTAACAATTACGCCGCCGATGAGCGCGGACGGGTCAAGGTCGGCAGTGATTGACGTTTTAAGAGCATCAAGTCCTTTAAGAGTTTTTGCCGTCTTGCCGTCTTTGAGAGCGGCAAAAATATCCTTATTTTCACTGATAATTGCACTTTTAACAAACCAACTATTCAAGTAAGACATAAGACCTGCCTTTTCTGCGCCCAGTAAAATATTTGAAACAGGGAAAATCTTCCCTTTGAATTTTATTGCCCATTTTTTCTGAACAAATGTCGGATTTGTTTCTTCCTCAATTTCATCACCGTTATCCTCAAATGGTGTCAATCCCGCCGGTGCGCCCGACTCAAATGTATAACTGCCTGAAAGAGCGGTTGTTGGAATAACTGTAATCAAATCTTTAGCCGATACATAAGTTTTTCTTAATTCACGGATAGTTGTATCAACATCCTCCGGAACAAGAAAATTTTCTCCGTCTGTACCACCTGAAACCAAAGCATTTTCCGCCTCTGTAAGACGTTTCCCAATCGCCAGCTTCGCCATAACTGTGAAACCGCTGATTTTATTGGCAGGCTTTGGGTCATCTGGAACACCTTCCTTTTCCGCCTCATACAGCAATTTTTCGTTGTTGTACTCTGCTTTCATATCTGTAACCTGATTTAGAAGTTCTGTTGCGCCCGTTATATCGCCATCATCCTGTTTTTTACGCGCCTCCGCCGTAATAGTTCTTATTTTGTTAAGAAGTTCACGCATTTTTTTGTTCATCTTCACATTCCTCCATAAATATAAAATTTTCTGCGAGATTGAGAGAGTTTTCAATCTCTTTTTCTTTTTTCTGTTCAGAATCTCCACCCGTTTCCGGCGGTATAGTTTCTGCTTGAGGTGCTTTCACCGCACCTTGCGGTATATTCTTGTATTCCATATTGGAAATACAAGCCACTGCAGACGTTTCCTCTACTACTGTTACATCGTTAAAAAATTCTGACGCTTCAGCTGCCGAAAACCACGTTTCCGCCGCCATAAGTGACTTTATTTTTTCTTCATTCACATCTTCTTTTGTATGTGAATTGTATGTGGTTACAATACTCTGTTCAATTTGCTCAAGCCTATCGGCACTTGCACGTAAATCATCACTATTACCAACAGCATACGTCCACGCTTTATGTATCATTATGTACGAGTTTTCAGGCATAACGATTTCATCACCTGCAAGAGCTATAACTGACGCTATTGATGCTGCCACACCGTCAATAAATACCGTCTTATGTGCGGTATGTGAACGTAAGCGGTTATATATTGCATTTCCGGCAAACACATTGCCGCCGCAACTGTTGATGTATATATTCAACTTATCCACATCACCGCACTCATTCAATGCCTCAATTACATCTGTCGGACATTTATCATCTGACGACCATTTATAAGCTTTATCGCTGACAATATCACCGTAAAAGTACAAGTCAGCAGATGTGTCTGTTTTATTCTTTACCCAACAGCGGAACGACGCATTATTTTTTCCCTTACTCTTTAACATTTTTATCACCCCCATTCATAGCCTGTTTTAGAGAAATCATATTACCGTTTACAAGATAAGCAAAGCCGCCTTCCTCAGCAGAAATGTATGGCATATCTTCTTTTTCGAGTATATCATTCGCGCATAGCCAGCCGTTTTGTCGTGCCTGTGCATAGCCTGCCATACGCTGTGTGAACGTTGCACGCAGTATAACATCAACATTAAACTTGAAAAAGTATCCCTGTTGAATTTCCTCAGCGGTAAACAGCTTGCTTGTCAGTTCCTCCTCAAGCCCTTTTAAAATAACAAGGAGTGTATCTGTTAAAAATGCCTGTTGCTGGGCTTCACTGTTTGCATAGCTTGATTTTTCGTAATCGTTTATCTGGTTTGGTTTTATTCCGAATGCCCCTGCAATCTGCAAAGCTGTATATTTTTTCATTTCAAGAAATTGAGCGTCTGTTAATTTCAGATTTAGCGGATTTAATTTCATACCGTTTGGAATAGGAATGAAATTCATAGCTTTATCCGCATCCACCGCCGCTTCAAAAGTTTTAATAGCTTGGTTTGCAAGTTTCCCATTTAAGTCCTGTGTATATTCAACCGCAATTCTTCCGGTAAGACCATTTTTATATAAATTCTGAATGAAATTCTGACTATTCAAAGCACCGTCAATAGTAAGTTCCAAAATATCCTTCACTGCAAGCCCCGAAATACCGTCAAAAGTCATATAAGTTTTGAAATGCAGTATTTCATCAACCGAGAATTTATAGATTTTTCCTGTCTTTGGCTCTGAATATACATACCAAACCCCGCCATTTTTTGAAAGGATTTTTGCATTATCGTCAAATATCCTCATATATCGGCTGTCAAGTATAATCAGTTCCGGTGCTTTATTTCCCTTATACAGCGGATACACAAAACAATTTCCGTAATGATACATAATCATAACAACAGTAGCCCAAAAGCTTGTTGCTGTCATATTGCGGTTAGGTCTAAGCTTTAATGTATTATATAACGGCTTGTCCCTTGCCTTTTGTATTCCTTTGTCTGTTTCGCGATACATTTTAAGCGGAAGTTTTGCTACCGCCTCTGATAATGTTTTTAGACACGTAAAATATGTAATCTCAGACAGTTTACTATTCTTTACATTACCATACATCCGCCAAAAACGAGGGTCGTTCAGCGATATTGTTTCTGTATCGTGCGTAAGAGCAAAAAATGCTCCTTTTATTCGATTTGCAATATTTATCATACCTTCATACTCCTAATGTTTCTTTAAGCCGCGCCAGCTCATCAGCGACCGTCTTGTTTATATCAACATAATTTTCTGCGTCTGTGTATGCTCTCGTATGTGCTATAATCAACGCCATAGCAGGGTCAATTTTATTACTGCTTTTAGACTTTACAGGACGTATGTTCATATTTTCATCACTCTGAACTACTACATTCCCAACCGCCCAAGCAAGCAGAGGGTCACTGTAATGGATAATTTTATGGTTTAGAATAATCCCCTCAAGGTCTTTTGTAGGCTCTGAAAGCGTTCTGTATCCCATTCGAACTTCCACGACCCTAAATCCGTCATCAATCAAATGTGACATAAACTGCGTTGCGTTCCACGGGTCAACGCATACCTCAACCAAATCATAGAGTTCAGCCTGTTTCCGTATGTATTCCTCAATATAATCAAAATCAACGACCGAACCTGGCGTCGGGGTTATATAACCTGCATCAATCCACGTTTGATAGTCAATATTGTCGCGCCGTGAATTTTCATACACTCTGTCCTCCGGTATAAAACTGTGAGATAATGCCGCATAATAACCATCATCAAGCGGAAATTCTAAAGTAACGCTTGCAAGGTCGTTTCTCATTGCAAGGTCACACCCTGCATAACAGCGTTTCCCTAACAAATCTTTTTTTGAAACGTGCTGCGGACACTTTTTCCAAGACTGCATATTTGCCCAAGAAGTTGTTGAAGATACCCACATATTAAGCTTTTTACACTTAAACTCGTTTTGTGCAGTCACAAGGTTTTTAGCTGTTTCGCACATATTGAGCATATCTTGCATTTTAACGCTGATACCAAGATTAGGATTTGCTTTTATCCATACACTTTTATCAGTCCAGTCATCACCATCATCAAGCTCCGCAATATAAATAAAAATATCTTCGTTTTCGATAGTCCCTTTCAAGATATTTTTGTAATAATCATACCTTTGTTTGCAATAGCAATTAGGATTTTTACCCGCCGTTGTTCCTGCACCAATAATAGGCTGACTCCTCGCGCCTTTTGCACTGTCAAGAATATCATAAACACCGCTGTTTTTATGTGCGTGAAATTCATCTATTAGTCCCAAGTGAACATTAAGTCCGTCAAGCGTTTCGCTGTCTGCAGATAACGGCTCAAATTTTGATAATTGATTATCAAAAGACAAATTATTTCTGTAAACACTCAGAAGTTTTCTAAGTTCCGGCGAGGCGTTCACCATATTTTTAGCTTCATCAAAAATGATACGAGCTTGGTCTTTCTTTGTAGCAGCACTGTATATTTCTGCGCCCGATTCATCATCGCAGACTAAAACATATAATCCTATAAATGCCATAAGTGTTGATTTTCCATTTTTCCGAGCGACCTGTATGTAAAAATATCTGTATTTTCTTAAACCACTGTTTTTTCCCTTCCACCCAAATATACTTCCAACGCAAAATCGTTGCCATTCCTCTAGCACAAGCGACTGTCCTGCCCATTCGCCCTTACTATGCCGGCAATACAATTCAGCAAATTTAAAGCAATGCTCCGCCGCCTCAGCGTCAAAATAATATGGATAATCTTTCTTTTTAGAGCGTTTTAAATCACAAATGTGCCTCTTGCAAGCAAGTATTACGGACTCGCCTGCAATGATTTTGCCGCTGACAACTTTTTTTGCATACTCTGTCACGCTATCCATTTACGCTTTTCCCTCCATAATCTCCATATCCTTCTTGCCACCACGGGACGTGGCAATTACATATTTCCTCATCAGGCTTTGGAATGGTAAGCCCTGATAATTCAGAATTTGAACATATACATTTTTTATCATTAAGATATAAACAATTATTACAGCAAAACTCCATATTGTAGCTCCTATTATTTAATCTTTTCTATTTTCGGTTTCTTGCTTATAAAGTCCATAATACTCATTTCATCATCTTCGGTATTTATAGCTGTTGTATCATCCAGTCTTGATGATGGTGTCAACCCAAATTCACGAGCATAAGCAAGCATTTGTTTTTTTGCATTATTGGCAATTCCGATTTCCGGCACTTGCTGTTGATAGCCCTTATCTGTTTCAAATGTTAACGGAGCAGGTGTGTTTTTATCAGGCTTGCGAGCCTGAATTGCTTTTACTGCTCCCACCCATTGAGAATATGACTCGCAATATGCCGCAAAAACGGCCATATCTGCATCCGTTAAAATTCCTAAGCTATAAACTTTTGGTGCAAGACGTTTCCATTCTTTTTTTGCAACACTGTCAAGAAATGCAGGCGGTTTCGGAACGTCCTCCAACTTTTCAAATTGTATTTTTTTAGTTATTTTCCTGTGTCCGGGATTACCGTGCAGAGCTTCCAGCTCCGGCGGTTTTTTAGTCGGACCTCTTGAACCCATAAAATTTTACCCCCTAACGAAAACCTGCGTATGCGTACAAAAGACTGGCAGGCGGTCTACGCACATAATCGCAAAAACAATTTTTATACCCCCTACAATATCCTTACCTACCGAAACCACCATCCTCTGTCGCTGTTTTTTTATCGTGACAGAGCTTGCATAGTGGTTGCCAATTGTTTTTATCCCAAAACAATGTTTGATTTCCTTTATGTGGTTTGATATGGTCTACAATGGTAGCAGGTGTATATGTTCCTTTAGCAAGACAACGTACACAGAACGGATGATTAGCAAGAAACGCTTTACTTGATACTCTCCACCGTCTGCCATATCCTCGTTTGCTTGCAGAGCCACGTGAATTATCATAACTATGTTTGTGTTTCTCGCAAAATCTTTCACTCGTTAACTGATGACATCCATAATGATTACATTCGTGTAGTGCAGCGTGTGCCAATTCCATCATCCTTCCTGAGTGATTATTCATATCTTATATTGTGTATAATGTGATTGGTTTGAAAAACTTCTAATATATGTCATTAAAAAATTGACTTGACATTATACACTTTCAAATTATGTATAATAGATTTTAAATTTTAAAGTTTAACATTGCCTTTAAAACACTGTCACGCGTTACTCCGATATACCTTAACGTCTGCTCCGGAGTTGAATGATTAAACCAAATTTGCAGCGTTGCAATGTCTTTTTCCTGCCGGTAATAATGATAACCGCAAGTCTTACGCATTGTGTGAGTTCCTACGGGGTATCTTATACCCACATTAACGGCGGCATCTTTCAAAACCTTGTATGCCATATCACGTGTAACAGATTTATATTCATTATACGGATTAGGT
This sequence comes from Lachnospiraceae bacterium MD329, assembly GCA_010206265.1. Lineage (GTDB taxonomy): Bacteria > Bacillota > Clostridia > UBA1381 > UBA1381 > Hominilimicola. The sequence goes on along the minus strand of VIQV01000037.1, from coordinate 6,453 downwards.
ATCAGAGCCTCATCCGGTGTTCTATGTTCGCAGTAAGATTGATATGCTTTGAGGAGTTCAGTGTTATATGCAACCATAATTTCTTTATTCGTTTTAGACTGTCGGAAAGTACAAGTCTTTCTGCCTTTTACATCACCCACAGTCATTTTTAATATCTCATTCACGCGCAAACCCAAATAAATACCTGTAATAAACATAATGTAATACTTTTCATCTTTCTGCTGCAGATATTTTTTCATAGCGTATACATCACGCTTATCACGTATTGGCTCAACAGTATTCATTGCCAACCACTCCTTTTGTTTAATTGTAAATTATTTTTTCGCGCCACAGTACCTAAATTCCAATATTATCAGCAATAGAATATATAAATTTTCGCTTGCGTTCATAAAAATCATTCCTTGATATTGTGGGTAAGTCCCACACTTCATAAGGATAGTCTTTTGCATCACAGGTACTGCTCCAAATTGCATTACGTAAACGACGTTGTATTTCATCAGATTTTATGTCTTTACCTATCAGAAATTTATTATCATCTATGACACGAACAATACCCCGATGCCATTCATCGGGGTATTTTATGTACTCACTATAAAGGCGGCATAAACGTATAACAATACCTCGCCTATTGTTGTCTAATTTATATTTTGTCTGCGACACTGTTGTTTGCCTCCTTTTTTACTCTTGGGGACACCATTTAGGTGTTCGCTTTCGTGTCATTTCCGTGCTGTGACGCTCTGTTTTGCATATTCGCGTAACACCGCCTATGTGGTTTACGCTATCCGGATTACGCGGGTGTTCACAGGTATAAGTGCCAATATGATTACCGCCTTCACTGTATTTACAATGCTTACAATTTTTACAATTCATTTTTTCTTCTCCTTTTCGCAATCTCATCAATTTCTGTCATTTCCATAAAACGCATAATTTGCGGTTGAAATGACAACTCTATTGTTCTTGTTTCGCCGTGACGGGCTTTAGCTATAATAATCTCTGCCACACCTCGTTTTTTGCTTTGCTTGTTATAATAATCATCACGATATAGAAAAATTATAGTGTCTGCATCCTGTTCTATCGCTCCGGAGTCACGCAGGTCAGACAGCATCGGACGCTTGTCGGCGCGTTTTTCTACTTCACGCGATAACTGAGATAGTGCCACAATTGGACAGTCAAGCTCCTTTGATAAAAGCTTTAAACCTCTTGAAATCTTTCCAAGTTCATCCGCTCGGGTTGTGTATTTAGTATTTCCTGTATCCATAAGCTGTATATAATCAATGATTATTGCACCTATGCTGCCGAACTGCTTTTTGAAACGGCGCGATACTGATTTTAATTTGCTTAAACTCATCACTCCTTCATCACAAACAATAAGTTTTTTACCTCGATCAAGATTTTCAAATTGACCTATCGTATAAAAATCATCATCGGACAAGGTAGCGAATTTAAAATCTGAATGTCTGACCCTTGTTTGCGAGGACATCATTCTTGTACCAACTTGTTTTGGAGACATTTCAAGTGAAAACAGCAACGCTGGCTTATCCTCTTTAAAAGCTATGTACTCTGCAATATTTGTACCAAACATAGTCTTTCCCATACTTGGACGCGCTCCTATAACAACCAGTCCTTCAAGTCCGCCGATAGCCGCATCAAGTGAAAGCCATCCTGTTTTTTGTCCGGGTATTTCACCTTTTTTTCTATAAGCTTCTGCAAGGTCCTTGTAAATAGAGATATACAAATCAGCAAATGATATCATACTTATTTGCTCATTGTTGCGTATTATCGCATTTTCGATAATATCGTTTACTGTTTCAATATCTTCTTCGCTGTCAGATGCAATTTCTTGAATTTTCGCTCCGATAGATATATAATACCGTCTTTGCGACATTTGCTTTACAATCTCCGCATAATATTTTATATGTCTTGTTGTTGGTACAGCAGAAGCCGCTGTTTTCAAATATTCTATCCCGCTATATGAAGGGTTTCCACGTAAAAATCCGTCAACGGTAACAATATCAATAGCCTTGTTCTGCTCATATAACCGCATAATAGCATAATATACAATTCTGTTTTGTTCGAGGTAGAAATCAGCGACTTCCAAGCCAATTTCCGCAATCAAAATATTTATATCTGCACCCATAAGAAGTGCGCCTACTACCGTTCTTTCCGCTTCATCATTGTATGGTAAATTAGCGTCAGTCAGCATTGCCAAACCTCCTTAGTCGTTCTTGATATTCGGGGTCTGATTCGGGTATGCTGATAGGAACCTCATCTTGTGCAGTATCCATTTCAAGCCAGCCTACAAACTCACCTTTACGTCCCAAGAAATTTGTAGAACGTGTAATATACTCAGGATTGACACATTCACGCTGAACGTGCCTAACATAATTAACTAAAGCAGTATTTAAATCTATAACGTCATATTGTTTAAGGGCATTTTTCCAATTTTTGAAAGTTTGCTGTTTATTGAATTTGTTCGGATACCGTTTATACCATTCCTCAAATTCGGGAGTATATATATTATTTTTATTATTAATACTTGTATTATTCTGGGTGACATTTTTGTCAGGGTTAACGGTGACATTTTTGTCAGGGTTGGGTGACATTTTTGTCAGGGTTGAAGTATTGCAGGAAATATATATTTTTCTATTTTTGCTTTCGCGAGTAACGATTGATATATAGTCTTTTGTTTCAAGCGCGTTAATCAAACGTACAATCTGCCTTTCTGAAACATTGTAGAGTTTGGAAAAATACGCATTTGTGGCAAAACAATATCCGTTTTTATTGGCAAGCGAGGTAATTTCCCCATAAAGTAATTTTGCGCTTGCCGGCAGTTCTGCATCATACCTTACATCAGCCGGTATTATTGCATAATAATTAGGTTGCTCTGGCATTGCCATCATCTCTCTTTCTTAAAAATTTATAGCAAAAGAAAACCTTGAAATCTTTCACACCTGCACAGCAGGCAAAATTAGGAACATTGACCGGCTGTTTACCGGTGTAATTCTTACAATTAACACATCCAAGATTTAAACTGCTATCTCTTTTTTTATACATAGGCATCACCTATCCTTTGCAGGACATATAAAGGTTGTTCCGCTAAATAATAACTTTTAAAGGGAACAGTTATACAACATTCATTTCGGCGGTGACCTCACGGAACAACCCATATATAGCCTGCAAAAAAAACAATTGAACAAGTATTTTTATTTTCCAAAAACCATCAGCAATACACAGTATTCAAACAATATTGCTGTCACCGTGCCTATTAGTAACATAGCTATGTACATCAGTATAGTTCCAAGCTTTTTCATAAACACAACTCCTTCTCCATGGCATTAGTCGCAAATAACGTCATAAGAAATAACATATTTTGAAAATCCATTATTCCGCCGCCTCCTTGTTATGTTCTGTGTTTTTCTTTTTAAGCTTTACAACATAGAAACAATTACCTCTGCGAGATACTGAAAAAATATCCTGTAATTTATTGCGCCTACGATAACCACGAATTGACTCGCAACCGCGAGTACACTCTTTTTCATTGTCGTACTCAAAACATATATTTTTATGTTTGCTTGCTAAAAAAGCTATAACGCTAAGAATTTCTTCGCTTTGTTGTCCACCGTGTCTGCATTCCGGGACATTTTGAACGTCATATTTAATTTTCATTTTTGAATCGCCTCCTGTATGTATGGAATATAGTTTAAGTTATTTTCGGTTATAGTATCGCCCAAGAGCAATCCTTCTGTATTTGGTATTACTTCATCAAGACTGACCGTCTTTATGCTCCGTTCCTGTTTTCTTCTTTCATTGCCTACTGCTGAACGCATAGCCTGCCACGCAATAGTTGAAAACTCGTATTTGTATAATTTAGGTTCTTTAAACCACCGTTGCACGGTAAGTAAATACCGAAAAATAACAACGTCAAACCATTCGTCAAAAGGCAGCCCTTTTTTTTGTAAAAATCGCTCAACAATATAATAGTTTTGCTCGGCAAGATTTTTTTCGGCAGATGATAACGGTTTAAGTACATAACCCATAAAGCGTTACCCCCCGTAACATTTTTAAATATTAAAATCATTGTTCTACCTCATTATGAAACTGTTGTTCCCGTTCCGCCGCAATTCGTCCTAATTGACGATTGATTTTTTCCTTGATGATTTTGTACCATTCGCCCTCTGTTGTCCACCCCAAAGAACGTAACAAATATTCAAGCTGTAAAATCATTATTTGAACGTCCGCTAATTCTTCAACAATATTTTTTGCCGCTGTTACCGCTTCTGTGTGCGTGGGAATTGTACGGCGGAACTTCAATAATGCCTTTGTCAGCTCTGCCATTTCCTCAATAGCAATATCGCTTTGCTTTTCGATTCCATATGTATCAGCGATTTCAGCAATCACTGCTCTCATTTCTTCTGTAATTATCATCATTACACCCTCAAATTCCATATTTTAATTTTCTACTCTTTATATATTTCTGCCGGGCATAAGAGAACCGCCTGAATGACAACAAATTTTAAGTACAAGTCTTTCTTTTTTTATTTTGTGGTAAGCATAATTCTCTTCGAATAAAATTTCAGACGGCTCACCTATACCCGGCAACATAATTCTACACAACACCCGGAAGGTCAAGTAATGCTTTGACGCATCCAAGACGCTCGCGCAATGCGGCATTTTCTTCTTTAAGACGTGTATTTTCACTCTTTAATACCTGCATATCGGACGATTCTTTTACTGGAATACGCCATAACTTTCCGAATTTGACCGCCCCTTTGATTTTCCCCTTCTGGCACATAACGCGCACTGTTACCGGTGAACGCTGTGTTTGTTCGGCATATTCGGCAACTGACATATAACGAATATCTGCCGCCTCATCATCTTGCTTGTTTTTCTTATATTCTGCAATAAATTGTTCTAAGTCCTGCACGTCAGTCACCTCACTCACACAGAAAATTTCAGCGTAAAATACGCTTGTACAATGTCATTAAGCTCACACATAATTGCATCAAAGCGTGGTCTTTCCTCTTCATCAATAATACCGTCACAGGTAATCTCAATAAGCTCCTGCTGTCGGCTGACAAAATCAGAAACTTCCTTTAGCAGCCGCAGAACAGCGGCACTCATATTAGCTACATTAACATCAGGCAAATATAGATTTGCAATATCATCAGCATTTTTTAAGTGCTGATATGCCAAGTGCTGTACATTGTACACATCTACCATCTGTACAACAATATGTGTAGGCGGTATTCTCCGCCCCGTTTCATATGCTCGAATTGACTCTACCGATATTCCTATCAGTTCGGATGCCTTTTCTTGCGTATAACCGCTGCTTTCACGCGCGGTTTGATAGATATTTCTGTACTCCGGCACACTGTTCACCGCCTTTCAGTTTTGATATAATTTAAATAACAATAAGGTCGTCAATTTTACAGTTCAGAGCGCGGGCAATTAAATAAGCATTTGTCAAAGACGGAGTTTTCAAGCCCTGTTCAAAAAAATTGATGGCAGCAGGACTTACACCCACCCTGTCAGCAAGCTCTTTTTGTGTAACGCCTTGCTTGTCCCTGTATTTCTTAATTTCTAACTTCACGGAAAACACCTCCCTTTTTGTTGACTTTTTTTAGCGGATGTTATATAATTAACCAAGTAAATAAAATTGCGAAGCGAAAGGACTGATTGACGTGAAATTGAATTACGACTGTGTTCGTGATGTTATGCTTGCAATCGAGGACAATTTAGAGTTTGGTAATGAATGGACAATTAACAATCTCGTTGAACTATTGCCTGATTATACTGAAAATGAAATTCATTACGCTTGTTTAAAGCTCCACGAGGGCGGCTATCTAAATGCGCTGACAGCACAAGGTTTCGGCATTGCTCCTCCTATGATAGTACGCATACAAGACTTAACATTTGACGGTCACGAACTGCTCGGAACAATCAGACCTCAATCCGTCTATGAAAAAACCAAGAAAAAGGTTTTAAAAGAATTAGGCTCTGCGTCATTAAGCATATTCAGCAGTGTTGCCTCGTCCGTAGCAAAATCAATGCTTGGACTTTAACAAAGGCTTGATTTCGCGACCATATCCAAGATACACACCCGTTTCCTTTTCTAAGTGTTCAAGCATTTCATAAAATTTGCTATGTTCCACTATTCCGGAACTGTCTTTTTTTAAGAAGCTGCACTCAAATTTTACGGGACAAAGTGAACAATGGTTAAAGGGGTCACTGTTTCTGCTAATGAATATAGACTGAAAAATATGAGCTATGCATATCAGGTCTTTTTCATTCATCTTGCTTGCTCCTTTCGTGATGTTGTTTTATTAACTTGGTTAGTTTATGATTACAGTATAGTAAGATATTTTCTTATTGTCAAGATAAAAATAAGATATATTCTTATTTTTGTGCAGTTTATACAGAAAGGAAGTTTTGAATTTGTGCGTTGTTGCTAAT
>VIQV01000010.1 GCA_010206265.1 Lachnospiraceae bacterium MD329 | reverse complement strand
AGGCAATCGTGCTTGTCCTTTGCAACATCAATACCGACTAAAATCATAAAAACACCTCATTTTAATAAATTTTTGACACTGTTTAGACCCACAGGGACTCTCTGCGATTGTAACCTTGTTCTAAATAAACCGTCATGCGGTATCTAACTGATTAACAACTGTACAAAGAGACTGTGGTTAGAGCCTCATTCAAACCATCAAGTGGTAGGAGGAATTAACTAATCCACAGTATCTAAACACAGTATAGCACATATCCAGAAAAAAGGATATTTAAACTATAACTATATAATACAAGGAGGGATAAATATGTTTGCTGAAAGATTAAAAGAGTTGAGAAAATCAAAAAAAATTACTCAGGAAAAGTTAGCAGATATTATTGGTGTAGAGCGTTCCAGTATAGGAAAATACGAGTCTCCGTCAAAGCCAGTAATTCCCTCTACGGATATTCAAATAAAATTGGCTGATTACTTTGGCGTAACAGTAGATTATCTACTCGGAAGAGAAGAAAAGCCGTCCGAAAAGACGGACAGCCTTTCTGAAAAAATCATCAAAACCTTTAATGGTCTTGATGATGAGAACAAGAAGATTGCTCTTGAATATTTGGAGTTTCTTGCTTCTCGTGACAATCAAGAGAAATAAGAAAATCGTAAAATTCTTGTTTTGCATTTTCTGATAGTTTCTCTAATAATTTTGTCATTATGTAAACATAATCCATATTATGACACCTCCTTTCGGAGATATTATATAGGAAAAATAGGTAAGAATTGTCAGACACAAAAAAGATGATGACAGATATCGCGGCGGATGGAGCAATCTGGATTTAATCCCTAAAGGGATAGAGCAAGCAAAAAAACTTGCAAAGCACATAAAAGATAATAACTGTGATTATAACATAAAGCAAATAATTTCGAGTGATTTGACAAGAGCTATGACCACTGCACGTTTCATCTCAGATGAAGTAGGACTTTCTATTCAAAAGGATAGTCGCTTGCGAGAAACAAACAATGGTGATTTGGCCGGTATGCTGAATGAAACTGCTTTAGCGCAATACCCCGGTCTATTTTTCAGTTCTCTGAAAATGGATGAAGCATACCCAAACGGAGAAAGTCCAAAAGATTTTTATTTACGGATTAAAAACTGGTTTGAAGATTTTTGCAGCAATTATGATTCAACAAGCGGAAACATATTAGTCGTTACACACTCAGGGGTTATTAATGTCATATATCACTTGGTAAATGGAATTCAGTGGAGCAATAAATGCTGTGTCTTTAAATGTAATCATTGCAGTATTCACATTTTAGATTTAGACACAAAGATGTTTGAAGTTGAAAACCTGACTGATTATATATAAATTCTCGATTAAAAGGTATTCAAAAATCCTTTATAGCTGGCATTTCATCAAAATTACAAGTATTTCACAAAGAAGAGGATTAAAACTACAGTTTTAATCCTCTTCTTTTAACCCCTCACAAATTTGCAAATATTCACGAGAGCCTCTCTCCCTTCAGGAATTACACCTATTATAGCCCAATCGTGACATAAGCCATTACCTTCAAATGTTTGTATTTCTATACCCCCAGACCTAACAACATCTATAAGTTCACCTATATGAGCATAAAAAATTTCATTTGTTCCGTAATAGAGCTGTATCGGCGGAAATCCTGAATAATCTGGCTTTAACGTATTAAAATCCGCACTTTCAACACTTGTATTTCCTATCCAGTATTTTTTTACAAGCTCAATTGTCTTTACCGATAACATAACATCTCTACTCTCAATCGCTCTCATACTTACGTCACATTTATCTATTCCCACAGACGGCGAAATAAGCACCAGCCCTTTTGGTTTTTTCTCCGAACGTCGGCAAACACCAACTGAAAGCGCTGCCCCTGCGCTATCGCCTATAATTGTAATATTCTCCGCATTATGATTTTTCAAAATACTTTCATATACACTGTCAAGCCATAAAATTGATTCATTTATCGACGATTCCGGTCCGAGCGGATAAAAAGGAAAATAAAGCGTTGCTCCCGTATTTTTTACAAGTCTTTCCGCAAAACGATAATGTATCAGTGTCGGACACATCATTCCGCCTCCGCCGTGAATAAATAAAATTGTATTTGAACTTTCACTTTCATTGGGTTGAAATTTAAAAAGTAATCGTCCGTTAAACTCTATTTTTTCAACCTTTAAATGCTTATATAAAAACTGAGGCACATCGTATGCTCTGTGATTTGATTTAAGATAGTCAAACAATTTATCTTCCGGCATACTATATATCTTTTTTATATTCACTGCTTTTAAACAGCGTTCCAGCACCTTATAACCTAAACTCATTTCATTCCTCCAAGCATAATATCAGGGCGGTCACCTGCCGCCCCTGATACTATATTATGAAATTTTTCCCACAAGGTTTTTACGTTTTATCTTCTTTGACGCCGTTTTCTCAAATTCAGTATCCCTAAGTACAAGTCCGTGAATTTGTTTCGGCTGAGGCAGTGTATCGTTTACTTTATCTATTTGTGACTGTATTTCCGCTCTGACGTCTGTAAATTCATAGTCAGGGTTCGGATATACCTCCGCAGTTATAACACCGTCTAAGTCATAAACAACAATTTCCTGTACAGCGTCTATACACGCAAATTTGTTTTCCAGTTCTTCGGGCGATACATTTTCTCCGTTAGAAAGAATAATCAGATTCTTCTTTCTTCCGTTTATGAACACATAATTGTCTTTTACATATCCCAAATCACCCGTTTTAAGCCAACCGTCAGAAGTAAGAGTATTCGCGGTTTCCTCAGGATTTTTATAATATCCCATCATAACCGACGGACTTTTCACCCAGATTTCACCCTCAACTATTTTCACCTGACAGCCCGGTACAATTCTTCCTACTGATTCAGGATACGGACAGTCTTTAACACCTGTACTTACACGCGCCGTACATTCTGTCATACCATATCCCTGAGCCGCCTCAATGCCAAATTCCGCATATCCTGCTATAATTTCAGGACTTAAATATGCTCCTCCTACATAGAGGATATCAAAGTCGTCACCAAACATTTCACGCCCAATTGCTTTTTTGTCAGGATTCTTCTTAGCCTCCATACGCATTTTATTAAGTATTGACGCGGCTATCATTGGAACAAATGTAGTCTGAACAGGTTTATAAAGCTTTAAGTTCTTCGGAATACGCATAAGTGAATCGTTTATACATAAAATTCTTCCGTACCATAGCGTGCACATAATGTCGCAAGTAAAGCAAAAAACGTGATGTATCGGCAGGAGTGTAAGACGTTTGTCACCGTGATAACCGAGGTCAGGTTCACAAGTAGCATTATCAACCATATTAGAATGACTAAGCATTACACCCTTACTCTGACCCGTAGTACCTGAAGTAAAGATGATGGCAGCCATAGAATCAGCGTCTATTTCAGCAGATGGCGCTTTCCCTCTGTAACTGTCCTCAATTTCTGAGAGCAAAAGTGTTTGAGGATATTCGCTGTGAATATGTATGAAATATTTCACCTGCGGACACAATTTTTTTAGTTCATCAATAGATTCTTCTCTTTTTTCATCAAGAAAAACAAGCTGTGAATCAGAACGGTTAATTTCATCAGCAAGTTCCGCTGCACTGTTAGCCGCATTCAGCGGTACTGCAACTCCTCCGCTTATTGTAATACCAAACCAAACAACAACAAACTCATAGCTTGTAGCGCCAAATACAGCCGCGTGAATACCTTTTTCAAAATTATTCTCAACCCAAGCGCCCAGCGCGTCAATGTCATTTTTAAACTGATTAAAGGTCTTTTCCTGCAATTCTTTTTTTTCATACCAACGCATAAAAGGCTCATCACCAAACCGTTCTGCTGCTGTATACGCCAAATCGCGTGTTGTTTTTATGTTGTTTCTGTTAAACGGTTCCATTATTTCTGACCCTCCAGATATTCTATAAGCTCCGCTACAGTTCTGCTTGCGCTTGCCTTTTCCTCTTCAATTTCAATATCCATATCATCTTCCACATCACCAAGCATACACATAAAATCATACGAATTAAAACCTAAATCCTCCGAAAACCTCGCCTCAGGCACAATGGCTCCGTCCTCGACCTCTACATACCGTTTAATAAGTTCCTTTAATTGTTCCAACATTTCATTTACCTCCTTAATCATACCATATCCATTATTTCCTGTACTTCCGCATTAGGATTTTCAATACTTCGGAATAAAATCCTGCCCAAATAATAATATAAAAACTCAATCTCCTTTGGTGTTGCAAGTTCGCTCATATAGCCGAAATGGAAGTCCAGTCCGCCGTCACCGGGACGGTGCATTGCTGTCAGATACAATGGCTGCGGCTGCCTTCCGCTTGAATACCAGTGACTTTTATACGGTATTCCTTTCAGATAAGGAACTATACTTTTCAGCGTAGCAGGCTGATATGTGAAACCTACGCTTTCATATCCAAATCCGCTTTGCAATCCGTATGCCTTCTGCTGATGTATATAGAAAGGCATAGGACCATAATCACTGTGTCTGAACAATTCGTTTTGCGCATTATCTATTTTGGTCATAGCCTCCAGCACTGTATCTGTGGGTTCAATTATTGTACGCAAAGTCATACAATGCATTCTCACACCGCCGCACTTTTTCGCAAGCACTGTTGAACGCCTTGAAATAAAATCTTTGATACAAATATCTTTTTCATTGTTATTAAACTTTGAAAGCACAGTTCTCAATCCGTGCAGCAACAATACACTTACCGGAAAACCGTATTTTTCACAAAAATCAACAAGTTTCATTGTCGAATCAACATCGAGCTCATATCTTATTGTCGCACCTGCTGCGTCCATTGACGCAAGCTTTGCGGCACGCATATTGGGATTATTGTACGCAATACGCTGTGTCTGCAATCTGCCCGGACCTGTAAAGTCCGTGTAAATAGGTTCAGGCATATTGAATTGTTCCTGCCAATACGCCATATCACGTTCTTTTTTCTTATTCCCCTCCTGATACTTCAAATCCTGCTTAACAGCCTCTATATACGAAGTCATAGGCTTTGGATACGGGTGATTATACATAAGATAACAGTAAATATCCATAACATCACGCGTAAATGCGACTATAGAGGACGCGTCCATTGCCATATGGTGCATATTCATATAATAACCGTTGTAACCGTCAGGCATAGACACAAGCACAATTCTGGAAAGAGGACCTCCAAAGGTTTCAAACGCCTGACTCGTCCAGCCGTTCATCACCTCATTTACTTTGTCCATACTCCATTCTGAAAAATCATAATATTCAAAATACTGATTCTCATACGGCATAACATACTGCCATATCTGTTCTGTTTCAGGTTCTTTCCATAATCTCAACCGCATAGATTCGCACCGTTCAATTGCACGGTTAAGCGCCTCCCTCAGCGCCGCCTGATTAAGCTCCATTTGCAGATAACGTCCTGTTCCCATATTCACAATTTCGTGTGTAGGGCTAAACGTCATTGTATACATATGCAGCATCTGCGCGTCTGTAAGGGGATAACAGTCACGCTTTATTCCTCCTATAATCTTTTCCATTGCCTATACCTCCATCGCATCTTTACCAATACTTTCCATATGTTTATTTTATCACATATACCTGTCTATGTCAACAAAATACCACACTTTTAACAAAAATGTCGGTTTTTATTGTCTGGTTAATTATTCCATATGATAGTTATATCCTTTTACAAATTTTTTATGCTTTATTTAACACAAAAAACAGGCTATTAATCATAACCTGTTTTCAACAAAAAATACCTTATCAATTATTTTTCTTTTTAAACGCAAACACCTTCATAAATACAAACGTTACCGGTACTCCGATTACGGCGGCTATTGCATATGCCAGCACTGGTGCACCGTGAATAAACCTGTCAAACAAATATACTATAACCGTTTGTATCACAAAATTCGGTATATACGAAACAAAAAATTTCAGAAATCTCACAACACCGAGTTTTTCCTTAAATGTAAGATAACTGTTAAGCAGATATGACACAACATTTGACGTTATATATCCGGGAAAAAATGCAATAGTGGTATTCGGTATAAACAATGAATATACAGTTGAAAAAATAACATTGCTTAACGTATTAATTACTCCGACAATAAGAAATGATAAAAATTCACGCGTGAAAAACATCTTAATTTTACTTGGCTTATAATCATTCCATTCAATTAATTCATTTCCCCGTATAATTTTTGACGTTTGTGCAAGAAGTGCCATCGGTGAATCTGAGAGCGAGTCTGAATAAAATTCAGAGCATACCGCATCAGGAAATTCCTTATACAGCCTTTTAACCTTTTCTTCTCCCCAGCAGTTTTCACCTGTATACACTCCCGTATGAGAATCCACACACGACGCTATAAGGCCTTTTATCCCAAGCCGTTTACATATTGGTTTTAACAAAAATTCAGGCGACGCAGAAATAATAATATCGTCCTCTTTCTGCCGTTCCTTATACCAGCGCTTTATTTTATGTTCATTCTTATCCCAAAAATCATTTACCGCACTATTAATATCAGGAACATGAACTAAAAATCCGTACATCTTTTCCTTAAACTGCGTCTTTGTCTTTACTCCGAGAATATACATAAAAAATGCCCAGAGCATATTCGGCACGCTTAAAAGCATTTTAGGGTATCGTTTCAGGCAGTAAAAATAAAAATCTTTTGTACTGTCGCTGTCATAAATAGTTTCATCAAAATCATATATGTTCAATGTTTGTTTCCTCCTATTTGAGCAATGCCACCGCAGTGGCTGAAATACCTTCGCCCAGACCTTCAAAGCCCAGACCTTCGGTTGTTGTGGCTTTTACATTTACACAATCTATGTCTATTCCCAAATCCTCAGAGATATTTTTTCTCATTTCCTCAATATACGGTGACATTTTAGGTCTTTGAGCAACAATAGTAACATCTGCATTTTCTATCTCAAAGCCCTTATCCGTGATTTTTTTTACAACTTCTTTCAACAGTACACGGCTGTCCGCGCCTTTATACTGTTCGTCCGTATCAGGGAAATGCTTTCCTATATCACCCAGCGCCGCCGCTCCCAAAAGCGCGTCAGAGAGCGCGTGGAGCGCCACATCTGCGTCACTGTGACCAAGAAGTCCTTTTTCATACGGTATTTTCACTCCGCAGATTATTAAGTCACGTCCCTCCGTCAGTTTATGTACATCATATCCCTGTCCTATTCTCATTTTGCTCTCCTTTTTATAATTTGTTCCGCCACAACCACATCTTCGGGTGTAGTCAGCTTAATATTGTCATAACTGCCTTCACTGATTTTTACGCTTTTACCGTAATGCTCTGCTATCATACAATCGTCTGTTACGGAAAAACCGTCCATTTCCGCTTTTTTGTGCAAAGAGCATATTTCCTCAGTATAAAATGCCTGCGGTGTTTGTATTAAAAATGCCGTTTCACGGTTTACTGTACCCTTTATAAAACCGTCCTCCCCTGCAATCTTTATTGTGTCTTTACACGGCACTCCTACAGCTGCCGCACCGTATTTAATACAATCATTAATTACAGTATCAATCTCTCTGTCGGTAACAAGCGCACGCGCACCGTCGTGTATAAGCGATATATCACCTGATGCCTTTCCCAGTCCTGCCGAAACCGACTGCTGTCTTTCAGAGCCTCCTTCAGTTATACACATTACTTTTTTAAATCCGTATCTTCTGACAAGCTCCCTGCACCTTGGTATATCGTCTGCCGACGTAACTACAACAATTTCATTAGTATTTTTATTGTTTTCAAAAGCGTTAATCGTATAATAAAGTACCTCTTTATCTAAAAGAGGCATAAAGACTTTATTTACTCCCGCGCCCATTCGCGTACCTTTGCCGCCTGCGACTATTACAGCAGTAACTCTCATAATTCCTCCATATGCAAAATTCAGCAGTACCACTTCGATACTGCTGCTTTTATTAAACTAATTCTTCTACCGTATCATTCATTATGCTCTCAATGTCACCCATTTCCGCAACCTCTGAAAGCAGTAATTCACTAACGACTATTTGCCTTGCCGAGCAAAGCGTCTTTCTTTCACTTGTTGAAAGTCCCTTTGATTTTTCACGGTACATAAGTTCCTTCAAAACTGCAAGCACCTGATAAATATCGCCTGACTTAATTTTCAGAAGATTATCTCTCTGGCGCTTATTCCAGTTTGCGTCGTCCTCAATCTCCGCATCACGAAAACACTGGAGCACCTTTTTTGCCTCAGTCTTATCTATTACCGAACGAATACCTATACTTTCACTGCTCTCAATAGGAATATTCGTTACCATATTACCTATTGCAAAGCGGACAACATAGTATTTACGTTTTACACCGACAATTTCCATTTCTTTTATTTCCTCTATTATGCCTGCTCCGTGCAGAGGATGCACAACCTTATCGCCGACGCAATACATATCGCTTACCGTTCCTTTCTCAAAAAACATTATATTCCTTCTACTTGTATTATAGCACAATTTCTTTGTAAAGTCAAATTTTGAGAAAAAAATTTTTAAGCGTCCATATTACAGGACGCTTAAAATTCATTTATTTAACAGGTGTAACTACAGACAATGCAGAACGTTCAGGCACAAAATGATTTTTAAATCGTTTTTTTATGTCGTCAAACCCTACCGTTTTATAAACCTCAGCAAAATCAAAATAATCTATACCCATCAGTTTCATTTGCAGGTACATATGAGCGTAATCTTCAACGTCATTCTGAGAGCGTATATATTCCCCCCAGATTACCTTTTTAATTCTTTCAAAATCAGTCTGTGACAATCCGTCATTTCTGATACGTTTAACCTCATTTATTATTGCATTATACACTGCTTTGGGGTCACTGCTCTCTCCCTTTATCTCCGAATACGCATATTCAGGCTGAAAAGTATAATCAAAACCAAAGGAATTATTTATAAGTCCTTTTTCATAAAGTTTCTTATATAATTCCGAGCTTTTACCAAAAATCATCTTCAAAAGAATACTCATTTCTATATTCTTCTTTAATAATTCCTGACCGCTGAAACCTGTGTCAATATCTTTAAATCCCGTAACAAAAAGCGGCATTGATACGCTTAACGCCTGTTCTGAATACGGCTTGGCAATTTCATTGCTTTCTTCGGGATAAATCTTTTTTATCTCCTCTGAGAACGGCTCGTTTTTCTTAACACTATTTTCAATCACACCTGCAATTTTTACAGGGTCTATATCACCGACTACAACTATCATCATATTTGACAAGTTGTAAAATGTATTATAGCATTTATAAAGATATTCGGGCGTTATATGACTTATACTCTCCACCGTTCCTGCAATATCCTTCTTTACAGGATGGTTATTATAAAGACACGAAAGGAAATTAAAGAACACCCTCCAGTTTCCGTCATCGTCATACATACGAATTTCCTGTCCTATTATTCCCTGCTCCTTCTGAACGCTTTCCTCAGTAAAATGAGGACTCTGAACATAGTCCATAAGCGTTTCAAGATTTTCTTCCATATTTGATGTTGCTGAAAATAAGTATGCCGTCATATTAAAGGACGTAAACGCATTCGCATTACCTCCGTATTTTGAAAATTTTTCGAATACGTTGCTGCCGTCGGGCTGATCGAACATTTTATGTTCAAGATAATGAGCTATCCCGTCAGGTACCCTTGTAACCTCATTTTCACCAGGCACTACAAACTCAGAATCAACAGAGCCGTAACGCGTACCGAATATTGCATACGTTTTGCTGTAACCCTTCTTTGGAATTATATATACTCCCAGTCCTGATGAATGTGTGCCGTAATACAGCTCCTCGTCAACCGCGGTACTTTTTCTGAAATTCAGTTCCATTTATTTTTCCTCCTTTCCCGCAAGAAAATAAACAGTATTAAGCTCTGTCTTTTTTGCTATCGCTGCAACTTCCTCAGCTGTAACTCTGCCTATCTTTTCTTTTAGAGTATCTATATCATAATCAGTTCCGGCAACTCTCTGTCCCAGATAATAAACCTGCATCATACGCTGATTATCCTTATATGACTCCAAATCATTCTGTATAGCGCTTATACTTGATGTAAATTCAAAATCTGATATTTCTCCGTTTCTGATACTTTCAAGCTGCGCAAGTATCTCATTATATGCCTTTTCAAAATTTTCAAATTCAATTCCTGCATTTACAAACATTATTCCTTTATTCTTAACAAGACTGCTTGAGGCATAATAACAAAGACTTAGCTTTTCTCTGACATTATTAAACAATTTTGAATGTGTTCCTCCGCCGAAAACACTGTTAAATACCATACACGCGGGATAATCGGGACTATCAGGACGCACTCCCGTTTTTAATCCCATTGAAAGCTTACCCTGCGCGACCTCCATTCTGTCTGTTACCATTTTCACTTCGCCTGTTCCGTCAAACATTTTTGACTGCGGCAGCACTGATTCGTTAAACGCTATTGATGAAGTATATTCTTTAATTTTCTCTGCTGCCGTATTAATATCACATTCACCGCATACATATATATCCATTACAGACGATGTTATTATTTTGTTATAATGTTCACTTAAATTATCGGCAGTAACAGCGTCAACTCCCTCAATTGTACCGAGAGTAGATAACGCAAAGCTGTCGCCTTTACACATTTCCTGACCGCAACGCTGCATTGCATAAACTGCCTTATCGTTCATTTCAGCCATTATTCTTTCTCTGGCATTTTTCTTTTCCTGCTCAAGAATATCCTCCTTAAATGACGCAGGTTCAAAAATCACGGACATTGCAAGCTTTAAAATATCCTCTGTAACGCGTTCACCTTCAGCCGTATACTTATCGGCAATTGTTTCAAAACCGAAATATATTATCTGGTCGTCACCAAGTTTCATAGTATACGCACCGAAACGCGCACCATAAAGATTTTCAAGATATTCTGCTATTGCCTCACTTGAGGGGCACAATTTACAGCCTCTTTTCAGCACATACGGCAAAACCGCATTTTTTGAAACCTCTTCTTCGCACAACGATCTATGCAGATATACTCCGATTGTTGTGGTTTTCAATTTGGTCATAGGTATATGGTAAATATTTATATTTGAATTTACTTTTATACTCTCCATTCATATTCTCCTTTGCTTTTTTCCTATATTTTACTCCTTTTTGCCTCGTCTGTCAACCTGTACAGCAGTCTATATCTCTTAACGTCATATTTCTGTGCAGTGCAAGATTTATACCGTTTGCCACGGTTTTTGAGGCACGTTCTATAACAAGGTCAATATCCTTTGTCGTTACCATAAGCGGAGCAAGTTCATCCGGTATTTTCACTTTTGAAATCGTAGCCGCGTCAATAACTGTCGGCATACCGATTGCAATAACTTTAACGCCCGTAGTTTTTTCATTAAGACCGTCCCTATTGTTTCCAACGCCCGACCCAGGCTGTATTCCTGTATCTGAAATCTGAATAGTAGTGCTGACGCGTTCTATATCAGCCGCCGCAAGCGCGTCTACAGCTATAATCAGCTGAGGATTTATTCTATCTGTTACCGCCTGTATAATGTCCGCGGTTTCTATTCCTGTAGTACCGAGAACTCCCGGTGCTATGGCGCATACACCGCTTATGCTTTCATCAACAAGCTTATTCATACTCTCCTTTATATGACGCGTAACCAAAAGCTTTGATATTACGCTTGTACCGAGAGCGTCAGGAGTAATATCACGATTTCCGAGTCCTACTACAAGAGTAGTCATATCACTTTTAATATCTGCCATAGCGCATATTTCCTCAGATATTATTTTGCATACATTTTCGTATACTTCCATACTGTATTTTAAATTCGGCGCGTCAATTGTGGTATATTTTCCCATTGCTTTACCAAGCGCGTCACTTCCGTTTTTATTTGTTATCTCCACACGCGTTATTGATACACCGTTCTTTTCCTCAACGCTTGATATTACGCCTTCTATTTCCGTAGCATTCTGCGCCTCTTTTTTGCTTAATTCGTGAGCCTCAACAGCCAAATCTGTTCTTATATTCTGCATAATTCTATCTCTCCTTTTCATTAGTTTTGGAAAAAGCGATTATAATTATGCAAAAATACCGTCAAAAGAGCGTATTACCAAAGTAATACGCTCTTTAAATTTTACTTTAACGCAGCTTTTATATCGTCTTTAAGCTTAGATTTGTCACTGCATTTAAATTCCATTGCCGAAATATCATTTGATGTATTCAGCATTATAAGCGCCGGTGTATTTCCATCAACAAGCGGAAAGTTTTTAAGCGCCTCGGTATCAGTATCAACATTTATAATATTAAAGTTGATTTCATCAGCATATTCACTCTGAAGTTCTGCAATCATTTCGTTAGTCTTATCAAAATCAGCGTCCTTTGAAGAAATGAAATACATAAATGTCGGAGTTACCTTTTCTGCTGTCTGCTGCTGTGGCTCGTCCGCCTTATTATTCCCACAGCCTGCAAGTCCTGCAACCGCAATCATACAAGCGGTCAGAATCCCTATAAGTCTTTTTGTTTTCATCTTGAATTACTTCCCTTCTAATTGTTTTTTTACTATATCCAAAGCACGCACCGCTATTTTATTATAGCGTTCAGCTTTATTACGGATTTTTTCGTTAAGTCCTTCTATTATGCCGAAATTAGCATTCATAGGCTGCAGGTTTGTATTACCCTCGTTTGAAATATACAGAGGCAACGCACCTATACACGTTTTTGAATCCGGCTCAAACATATCTTTTCCGTTAATCAGATTTGACATATTATATCCTGCAAGTATTCCGCTTGACGCCGATTCCACATATCCCTCAACACCGGTTATTTGACCTGCAAAAAATATTTTAGGGTATTTCTTCATTCTATAGTATTTATCCAGAAGCATTGGTGAATTTATGTAGGTGTTACGGTGCATTACACCGTATCGAACAAATTCAGCATTTTCAAGTCCTGTTATCATTGAAAATACGCGTTTTTGTTCACCCCATTTCAAATTTGTCTGAAATCCTACGAGATTATACAAAGTACCCTCTTTATTATCACATCTCAGCTGAACAACTGCGTAAGCATCGTCCCTGCCTGTTTTTGGATTTACCAGTCCTACCGGCTTTAACGGTCCGAAAGTCAGTGTTTCAAAACCGCGTTTTGCCATCACCTCTACAGGCATACACCCCTCAAAAACCTTCTGATTTTCAAATCCCTTTAAAGGCGCTGTTTCTGCATTTACAAGAGCGTTATAAAATTCTGTATATTCCTCTTTAGTCATAGGACAGTTTATATAATCCGCTGTACCTCTGTCGTAACGAGCCGCCTTGAACACTTTGCTTTTGTCAATACTTTCCTCTGTAACAATCGGAGCGGCGGCATCATAGAAATACAGCTCGTTATCACCTGTAATTCTTTTAATCTCCTTTGCCAAATCGTCTGAAGTCAGCGGTCCTGTAGCTATTACTGTATATTCGTCAGTATCTATTTCAGTTATTTCGTCATTAATTACGTTTATAAGCGGTTCGGATTTTATTTTGTCTGTTATATATTGCGAAAACACATCTCTGTCAACCGCAAGCGCACCGCCGGCAGGCACACGGCTTATATCTGCCGCTTCCATCATAACCGAACTGAAAAGACGCATTTCCTCCTTTAACAAACCGCATGCATTTTCTATACGTTCTGCTTTCAGCGAATTTGAACAGACAAGCTCCGCGAACTTCTCACTTGAATGAGCAGGTGAAAACTTTTTCGGTTTCATTTCATACAAATCAACTGAAATACCGTTTTTCGCAAGCTGTAATGCCGCCTCACACCCCGCAAGACCCGCTCCTATTACTTTTACTTTCAACTTTCTTTTTCCTCTGCTTTTCTTTCATATTTACAATCTTCGTTATAGCAGAAAATTTTTCCGCGCTTACCCTGTTTCTTTAAAAGCAATCCTCCGCATTCGGGACAAGCCTCTTCCTTTACAGGAGCGTCCCACGCCATAAAGTCACATTTCGGCGCGTGTTCGCAGCCATAATAAACCTTACCGCGTCTTGACTTTTTAACAAGTATTTCTCCGCCGCATTTAGGGCATTTAGCTCCCGTTTCCTCACGAATTGCCTTTGTATTCTTACACTCAGGATAACCCGGACAAGCAAGGAATTTACCGAATTTACTCAGCTTATACACCATTTTTCTGCCGCACTTTTCGCATACGACATCTGATTCTTCGTCTTTTATTTTAATTTTCTCAACATTTTTCTGCGCCTTTTCCAAGCTATCCCGAAACGACGGATAGAAATCATTAAGAACTTTCTTCCACTCCAATGAGCCCTCTTCAACGTCGTCAAGCTCCTCTTCCATTCCTGCCGTAAATTCCACATCGACTATATCAGAAAAGTTATTCTTCATAATTTCAGAAGTTACAAATCCAAG
This sequence comes from Lachnospiraceae bacterium MD329, assembly GCA_010206265.1. GTDB lineage: Bacteria > Bacillota > Clostridia > UBA1381 > UBA1381 > Hominilimicola. The sequence continues at coordinate 13,476 of VIQV01000010.1, read as the reverse complement.
CTCTGTCGGAACGAGCTGTCTTTTACTTCTTACGACATATCCGCGTGAAACAATCGTTGAAATTGTAGGCGCATAAGTAGACGGTCTGCCTATTCCGTTTTCCTCCAGCTCTCGGATAAGCGTGGCGTCGGTATAACGCGCAGGCGGCTGAGTGAAATGCTGCTTTTCTTCCACTGAATCAAGGTCTACCTTCTGTCCCTCTTCAAGCTTTGGCAACTGCTTTGCTTTCTTTTCCTTCTCGTCCGTCGATTCAACGTACACCATCATATATCCCTTAAATTTAACGTTTGAACCGCTTGCACGGAAAGTATGACCGTTCGCGTCTATAGATACCTGCATAGTATCAAATACCGCGCTCTCCATCTGGCTTGCCGCAAAACGCTCCCAGATAAGCTTATATAAACGATACTGGTCATTAGTAAGCTTATCCTTAATATCAATCGGTTTAATATTTATTGATGTAGGTCTTATTGCCTCGTGCGCATCCTGCGCGCTTTTTTTCGTCTTATACTGACGCGCTTTTACATATTCATCTCCATATGTGCCTGTAAGATATTCTATAGCCTCTTTCTGCGCGTCGTCCGCAATACGGAGCGAGTCTGTTCTCATATACGTTATAAGACCGATTGAGCCGATTTTTCCGCCGAGATTCACACCTTCATACAAGGTCTGCGCTATCTGCATTGTTTTTGCAGCCTGAAAATTATATTTTCTTGACGCGTCCTGCTGTAATGTACTTGTAGTAAACGGCGGCTGCGGATTTCTTCTTTGCTGTCCCGTCTTAACTGTTTCTACTTTAAATTCCGCCTTCTTTATATCGTCAGAAATTGTCTTTGCCTCGTCAGCATTATTAATTTTAGTTTCTTTACCGTTTTCACCGTAATAACGCGCTTCAAATGATTTACCTGTTTTCGGCTCGCTTAACTCAGCCGTTATTGACCAATACTCCTGCGGTGTAAAGTTTTCAATTTCTTCCTCACGGTCACAAATAAGCTTTGTTGCAACAGACTGCACGCGTCCTGCACTTAATCCTCGTTTTACCTTATCCCATAAAATAGGGCTTATTGTATAACCCACAATTCTGTCAAGCACACGTCTTGCCTGTTGTGCGTCTACAAGGTCCATATCTATCTTTCTCGGATTTTTAATCGCGGATTTTACTGCTGTCTTTGTTATCTCATTAAATGTCACACGGCAATCTGATTCAGGGTCAATATTAAGAGCCTTTGCCAAATGCCAGCTTATTGCCTCTCCTTCGCGGTCAGGGTCAGTTGCCAGATATACGACATCGGCTTTCTTCGCCTCTTTTTTTAACTGAGTAAGAAGTTGTCCTTTACCGCGTATTGTAATATAACGCGGGTCAAAATCATTTTCTATATCCACACCCATCTGACTTTTCGGTAAATCAATTATGTGTCCCATAGACGCCATAACGCTGTAATCCTTACCGAGATATTTCTTTATTGTACCTGCTTTTGCAGGTGACTCTACTATAAGAAGTTTTTTCGAAGCCATATTTACCTCCAAATCTATAATTTCAACTTATACTGATTACCTAATTTTTTGACAATTCCCTTCATCTCAAGCATTGTAAGCCTTACGCTTACTTCACTTACAGGTAATTTAAGCTCTCTTGCAAGCTCGTCAACCTGTCTTTCCCCCGACAGCAGCAGTTTTGCAATTGTTCTGTCACTGTCCTCCAATCCGTCAAGATTTATTTGATTAACTGATTGGTTATATGCCTCTTGCCTTTTCGGCAGTTCTTTATGTACCTGATGTATTTTCTTAAAATACGGATACTCGCAAAGAATATCCTGAGGATTGTTTATAAGCTTTGCTCCCTGCTGTATAAGAATATTTGTACCAAGATATCCTGACTTGGATATATCGCGCGGTATCGCAAACACATCACGGTTATTCTCCATTGCCAGACGGGCAGTTATCAGCGCTCCGCTTTTTTGCGGTGCCTCCGTAACAAGTACACCCCGTGAAATACCTGCAATAATTCGGTTGCGTGCAGGAAAATGAGTATGTATCGGCGGTGACCCAGGGGGATATTCTGTCATAATACAGCCATATTCGGCAAGCCTTCTATATAATTCCGCATTGACAGGCGGATATACTATATCAAGACCATTTCCTATTACCGCCACAGCGATTCCGCCTTCTTCTATGGTTGCCCACGCACCTGCCGCGTCAATTCCTTCTGCAATACCTCCAATGGTTACCACACCGGACTTTGCCAGATAACGGCTTATTCGGTCTGTGACCAACATTCCGTGTTCTGTCGCTTTACGTGTACCGACAATACCTATTGTCAGCACTTCATCAAGTTCAGGTACTTTTCCCTGTATATATAATACAAGCGGCGGATTTGATATATTCTTTAAAAGCTGAGGATAGTTTTTATCATCATAAACAAGTATTTTTGCGTTAAGCCTTGCAATTGTTTCAAGAATACGTTCAGCTTTATCCAACGACTTGTCCGCAAGCTGAAGTTTTTCGTGTTCCGTAAGATACTTTATATTATGAAAGTTTTTCGACAAATATATGTTTTCAACGCTTTCAAAATCACAAAAAAGTTTTAAAATTTTTGTTCGACGTATTCTCTTTCCCGCAACGAGCCATAGCCAGTACAATATATGTTCCACTACCTCACCACCTAAAATACCTATGTTACATTACTACAAAATCAAAAAATTGTCAAGACCTTTGACGTACAACCTCATACATTAAAATTGCCGCTGCCACTCCGGCGTTAAGCGATTCAGCCTTTCCTAAAATCGGTATTTTAACAAATTCGCATATTTCTTTAGCTGTTTGGGACATTCCGTTTGCCTCATTTCCTACTATTATAATAGTAGGACGCGTATAGTCCTTTTCACGAAAATCCGCTGAAGAATCATCAAGCGCACCGCCTACAATATTAAATCCGGCTGATTTATATTCAAGAAGTCGGTCATAACTGACATTTGTTTCTGTATCTATATGAAAAATAGAGCCCATTGTTGAACGAATCACCTTAGGCGAATACAAATCGACGCACCTCTCTGAAAGCATAACTCCACCAAATGCCGCAGCATCCGCCGTTCGTATAATCGTACCGAGATTTCCGGGGTCGCTTATTCCGTCACAATAAATATAGCATTTCGCCAAATCGGCTTTTATACACGCCATATTATCAATTCTTACTGAGGCAAGTATTCCCTGAGGTGTTTTTGTCGAGCATATTCCGTCAAATACCGTATCGCTAAGACAGTAAACAGGAATATTATCAGGATAATTAAATTTTTTTGTATTATAAAATTCATCGGAAATATATATTGCCGTTATCATCCGGTTGGAATCTAACGCTTCAATTACATTTTTTATTCCTTCTATTATATATTCGCCGTATTTTAGTCTGCCCTTTTTCTGTTCAAGTGATTTTATTCGCTTTACTTTGGCATTTGACGACGCGGAAATGTATATCATAGCTATGCTCCTCATTTTTAGTTCCCATTATCACATAATTATATACCTAAAATTATAATTTGGCAACAAAAATTTTTCTGTAACAAAAAAATCACCCTCTGCGTATCATAAATATAAGACATTATAAGGAGATGATTTAATTGGGTTCAAACGTAATGTTTGCATTGTCGCTGACAATCTTTGCCGGCTTGGCAACAGGCATCGGCAGTATTATCGCGCTGTTTGCAAAAACTACCAACACCAAATTTTTAGCCGGCTCTCTCGGTTTCTCCGCGGGAGTTATGATTTACGTTTCTATGATTGAAATTTTCCAAAAGTCACGCACATACCTTTCCGCCGCTGTAGGCGATACAAAAGGTTACTATTTTGCCGTCATATCATTTTTTGCAGGAATACTCTTTATAGGACTTATTGACTACTTTGTTCCGTCTGCAGAAGGAGATATCGGTAATCTGAGCGAAAAAGACAGTCGTTCAGTTGCTCTTAAACGAATGGGACTTATGACTGCACTCGCTATAGGTATACATAACTTTCCTGAAGGTCTTGCCACATTCACTTCAGCTTTGCGTGACCCGCATTTAGGTGTAGCAATTGCTGTTGCAATTGCAATTCACAACATTCCTGAAGGCATTGCAACATCAGTACCGATTTACTACTCAACAGGCAGCAGAAAAAGAGCGTTTCTCGTATCGTTTTTTTCAGGAATTACAGAACCGCTTGGAGCTATTATCGGATATCTGATACTTAGACCATTCTTTAACGACACTATATTTGGTATACTTTTCGGAGTAATATCAGGTATTATGGTATTTATCTCAATAGAAGAACTGCTCCCTATGGCTCGCGAATACGAAAAAAGCAAAGTTACAATTATCGGTACAATACTCGGTATGGCTATAATAGCTGTCAGCCTTCTTCTATTCATTTAAACAAATATTAAAAGCACCGTTTAAAACGGTGCTTTTGTTTTGCCAAAAATAATTATTCCTGCTGCATATCTATAACATTTCCGTGCGGGTCTTTGATATAGCGGACTTCTTCTTCATTATCCTTTTTATACCCTGCAATTCCTGTAACATCATAGTTGTAGATTGTTGAAATGCCGTCAGTCGTCTCTCCTGCAAGATTCTGTCCGTTCCAGACAAACTCTGTCTTTTCGCCATTTACTTTTTTACTTGCACGAAGATTATCTACACCGTAGGTATACACTGCCTCCGTTGAACCGTCGTTATATTGCATTAAGCGGTTCAGTCGGTCATAGGTATATACCTTGGTCGTACTGCTGCCCACACGTCCCGACAACGCCATATCCGAGCTTTCCTCGCCTGTTCTTTTCTAAAATTTTTATTATTCATATGGATAAAATATGAAATTCTTATCTATTTTCCCTTTTTCACCCTCCTTGGTTACTACATTAGCATAACCATTTACAAAATCGTTTGCTTCTTTATACTCCGTATCTGTAGCAAATTCTCCTGTTTTATTTATATATGTGAGGGTAGGCTCATTAATTGAAAAATAATATGCACCTCGTTTTAGTACTACAGCATATCCCTCGTGAAAGTTTTTAGCATATTCATTAAACTGCTTATCTATTACTTTATTACCCATAGGATCCACATACGTTATAGTTGGAAAATTTTCTCCTACTGTGCCTAATTTATATTTATATGTCGATAATGCACAACACCCTCCCGAAAAACCTTCTTCAAAAGAAACACTATTATAATCGATATCAAATGTAGCAATATTATCTCCTTTTTCATTAATAAATACAATACATTCATCTGTAGATACAATTGCCGCACCATATGAAAAATCACTTGCATTTATAAATTTTGCTTCTATTATAATGTTATTGTTTATGTCTTTGTATCCATATTTCTTTGAATTTTCATCTTGAAATTTTATTGGCTGATTTGAATACTGAAAATCGGATACTATACTTATTTCTTGATATTTTTCATCCCAACCTATGCCAAGTCCTAACAAATTAGACAGTTCTCTTACAGGTAAATAAGTTGTTCCGTTGACCACTAACAAACTATCATTCATATTCGCTATTTTCTTATCGATCCTAATTTTAAATGTTGCAATATCTGCATAAATATATTTTATACCTTCTGCTATACAATATGGTGTTATCAACAAACTTAAAAGACACACCACCACTAATATATTTTTTTTCATTCTAATTTACCTCCTAATTAAATATCTATCCGAATCTGGTATATATGCTCTCACTAAGTTTATATTATCAATATAATTAATGAATTCACCGTTTTTATATATCTCTAAATTACTATCTTGTGCCAACATTAACAAATGATATTCCAACTGATCTGCCCTATTATACTGACTCAAATGTCTAAAACTTGCCAAATAAAATGTGTCCCCCATAATAGATGGAAAATCTGGAGAGAAATCATAGTATGCATCATAAATTTTTAGCATATGTCCAAATTCGTGCGCTGAAACAAGTTTAAACATATAATTAGTATACATAACCTTATCCCTCTTATCTCCTGCATACAAATTTATATTATCCCAATTAGCTGATGAAATCCCTTCATTATTGTTATTTATATTTATTTGTACTGAATTAACTCCTTTTCCAGTTACATCTATTATATTTACTTTGACTGTTTTATAATCAAATTCTCCCTCCCATACTTTTTTAATTCCTTCAATAAAAGCTTCTTTATATGTTTGTCCTTCTATGGTATCCAAATAATCTCCATTGAATGATGCCTTTACTCTTATTTCAATCATTTCTTCTGACTCTATAACTGCTACTGGATCAGTTTCCATTCCATATTGTATATCTTCCTCTGTATCATTATGAACATTATAATATTTTAATCCAAATGGATCTACAAACATAACAGGATTTCCGCCACAATAGCTATACCAGTTCAAGCCGTCCTTAATCGGGTCCTCTGATATAAACCTGCCTGTCGGAGCATTATAATATCGGTTTCGAAGATAGATATTTCCGCTCTCCTTATCATAGTATTCACCACAATATCGGAATGGGTTATCCTCGTTTGTGCTTGTGAGCTGATTTCCGAACGCGGAATAGTCATACGAGCCGATAAAGTCTTTTCCCTGCTGCATATCTATAACATTTCCGTGTGGGTCTTTGATATAGCGGACTTCTTCTTCATTATCCTTTTTATACCCTGCAATTCCTGTTATATCGTAGTTGTAGATTGTTGAAATGCCGTCAGTCGTCTCTCCTGCAAGATTCTGTCCGTTCCAGACAAATTCTGTCTTTTCGCCATTTACTTTTTTACTTGCACGAAGATTATCTACACCGTAGGTATACACTGCCTCCGTTGAACCGTCGTTATACTGCATTAAGCGGTTTAGGCGGTCATATGTATATACCTTAGTCGTACTGCTGCCTACACGTCCCGACAACGCCATATCTGAGCTTTCCTCGCCCGAAGTCGTATATGACTTGTTCTGTTCTGCCAATGTATTTCCATTGCGGTCATAGTAATAATGAGCTGTATTCGTCACATCTCCCAGTTCTGAACGCGTTGCGCTTGTCATTCTGTTGTTTGCGTCATAGGTGTAGTCCGTTACAACGTCCCACTTAGTTATATCCTCGTTAAACGACTGCATCTGTGTGCGGTTGCCGCTTGAATCATATGTATATTTCAATTCCGAAATAGTTTCTAAGCCCTTCATTTTGTGTTCTAAAGTAAGTTGTCCCAGACTATTGTAATTATACTCCGTCCACGTGTCATTCACGGTATCCTGTTCCAGATATTTCTGTCCGTTTGTCCAGTATGACATAGTATAGTTATAACTATTCTTTCCATAGTCCATCTCTATCTTTGTCGGCAGATTAGCTTTATTGTAGGTAAACATATAATTATAGTCAAATGTCTTATTATTTAATACTACAAAAAGATTTTCGTTTGCATCATAAACATATGTAAACATTATATCACCATTATCAAATTTTGTCAATCTGTTAAGAGAGTTATAAGTATAGGCAATGTCGTTTTTCGTTTCTCCATCTTTGTCCATTTTATATAGTAAGAGGACGGTTTCAATGCAACCGTCCTCCCGAATAATTCAACGTTGATTATCCTTCTTTTTCTATATTTTTTGATATAGTCTATACAAAATCACTGCAGCATCACCTCGTGTCATTCCCTCATTTGGGTCTGACAAATCTGATTTTATTGAATACAATCCTTCTTTCTCTGCTATTGAAATATCATCACTCGCCCATTCAGGTAATGAAGAATATTCAATACTATCATATTTTTCACTATCTAAATCGCGCTCACTCTTTAATACTCTTGCCATAAGTGCTACTGCCTGCAATTTTGAAACAGTTTCTTCACCTCTGAAAGTATTATCTTCAAAACCTGACACTATACCATACTTTTTACTTGCACCGGCGGTATGATAATACCATTGATTTTCAGATACATCTATAAATCCGCCATTTCCATTGTTATCCTGCTTTGCAGTAACTCTTAATAATAATTCCGCAATTTCAGCACGGGTTATAGGTTTATCCGGTTCAAATTCTGTTTCACTTGTGCCGCTTATAATATCTGCTTTAGAAAGTGAATTTATTGATTCCTGCATTACTTCTGACTTATTAGATATATCATTAAAAACTCTCTGTATTGGTAAATCTTCTGGCAAACGCACATTGCCTATAATTTTTTCAACAGTAAAAGAAATTTCTGGCGTATCTTCTATATTTAGATACATCAAATCTCTGTTTTCTGTTAAAATAATGGCTATATTCTTTTCATCAGGATTATTTTTTAATCTATATGTGCATACTACATTATCAAGCAGTTTTAATGGAGTTTTACTTATTTCTCCGCCATCTGCTTTTGTATCACCGTATATCCACAGACTGTTGTCTGTTTTAATAATTAAATTATATCCGAGCATATTTGTAACAGATTTGACATCCTCAACATACTTTTCTGGTATCAGAGCCGCAGGCGGCACACCAACATACCCACTGTAATTTGACCCCCATCTCCATAAAGTATTATCATAGTCTATTGCAAAACCTGCCTCATCGCTTAAGAATATATCTTTTATATCTGATAATATTTGAGTGGGAATATTATTAGTAAGCCATCTGCCGCCTATTCCCAATGTAGCACCTCCTTGATCTGAACCAAACGTCCATACAGTACCATCATTTTTTAGAACCACACTTACCCCCCATTCTATAAGTGCTTTTTTTACATTTTCCATTATTTTTACCGGAGTATCAATATTTTCAGGAAAACACTTAGTATTGTTTTTGTACATTGCATTTTCAGCAATTTGTTCCTCTAATGTTTTTGTCATTGTTCCTTGTGCAAGCTGACCATTGGCGTTATTTCCAATACCCCATAAAGTATTATCTTTTTTTATCATAAGTAATGATGAAAATGCCGAGATACTCTCTATTTCATTCATTATATAATCGGGGTTATTTGGATTTTTCATAATATTCCATACCGTTTTGTCTTCCTTTAAAACATTACTATCACTAATACTAATTATATTATCCATCAATTTATGACTTGTCATATTGGAGGGTATTATATAATTATAATCGTGTTTAAAAAATGTTTCATCAGTTAGTATTTCTTCTATATAAGGTATTTCATATAAACTTCCGTCTGTTTTTATTGCATAAATGGAATTATTATTGCTTTCAACTGTTATATTATTTTGAGCATATACTGCTATAATAGGATTTAAAGATATAATTATAATAAACAACAACATTTTTAAATATCTCATTTCATTCTCCTCTACTTCCGAATTTATCTAACTCTTTCAAACAATATACCTGATACTCTGATCTTAGTATTTTGGAGAAGTCCCAATATACTTTCTCTATCAACTTCAAAATCAGCTTTTGATCCAGAAGGGTCGTCAAATATTATTTCATCTTTTCCATTCCTATAATCATATCCAACAACCACTCGTGAATGAGCTGCAAAATTCATAATGATAGGGATTCCATTATCAACATATAATTTTATAAGTTCTTTATTTAAATCCTTTTTATCAAATGTTTTAAACACTTGATATCCACTGCCATCTAAATATTTCATATTTATTATGTGCGTTTTTGTTGCACTATTGGTTTTTCCTTTCGCATAGTGTTCTCCAAAAGCATCTTTTGCAATTCTTACATCTGACATTGTTCTACCTGTCAAATAATTTATTATCATAGCAGAAGTTGCTGCCCAACATATTTCATTGTCCTGTTCTATATGTGTTATACCTGTTAAAATATTATATTCTTTATCATTATACCAATCATCGGCATTTGAATATCCATCTTCAATCCAGTCAGCAACGCCGTTACCATTTGAATCAAACCTTTTTCTATCATTTTTACTATCAATAAAGCCATCATCATTCCAGTCCAAATCTTTTGGAACATTTGACAGACCACTTGGATCAATCATCATAACAGGATTTCCTGCACAATAGCTATACCAGTTCAATCCGTCCTTTATGGGGTCTTCGGATATAAACCTACCTGTCGGAGCATTATAATATCTGTTTCGGAGATAGATATTTCCGCTTTCGTTATCGTAGTATTCGCCGCAATAGCGGAACGGGTTATCCTCGTTTGTGCTTGTGAGCTGATTTCCGAACGCGGAATAGTCATATGAGCCGATAAAATCATACCCCTGCTGCATATCTATAACATTTCCGTGCGGGTCTTTGATATAGCGGACTTCTTCTTCATTATCCTTTTTATATCCTGCAATTCCTGTAACATCATAATTATAGATTGTTGAAATACTGTTAGTCGTTTCGCCTGCAAGATTCTGTCCGTTCCAGACAAACTCGGTCTTTTCTCCGTTTACTTTCTTGCTTGCACGGAGATTATCAATTCCGTAGGTATATTTCAAATTAGTTATTCTCCCACTAAAACATCTAGTATTCGAGCGTCTTTCTTGCTGATGTATATTGTAAAATCACCGCCCAATATTAGTTCCTTAGGACCTCTGCATATTGCATAACTATTTTCATTTTCTTCAATTTTCAGAATTCTGGATTTATCCATAAATTCCTGTCCTTTTTCCTGCATAAAATATGCGTCAGCCAGTGAAAGCGCTGTTTCTTTATTTATATTATAATTATCTTTTATTTCATCAGGTGTATCAATTCTTATTTCTTCTTCTGTCTCATTAAGATTAAACCCAAATATATCGCACATATCCTTTACTGACATATATGTTTTGCTATCTATTGACACAGTATGATAAAAGTATGGCACTGGAACTTCATTAATAATAAAATCTTTTTCCTTATCTGTATTAATCGGAAAAATACTTATACTGCCATTAACAGTTCTCATATCTTTTTCATTCCAAATAACATTATAATTCAGCAGAGAACATATATTTCTCAAAGGAACATATGTTTTATCATCAATTAAAATACTTGGTACTGCATCCTTTGATACGACCTTATTATCCAAAAAAATCGGATACGTACAATCGGAGTTTGCATAAATTGTTTCACTTAAAATAACAGTAAAAATTAATATAAATAAAATCAAACCCGTTTTTATATATCTTTTCATAAAACTATCTCCTTAAAACTAATAATTATTTATATCTTTTTGATAATGTTTTTGCCGCCCACTCTTTAATAAACGCACTATCTTTAATATTCCAATCACGTGGTCCATTAGGCCAATTTTTATTGATACAGCCAAAACCACAATCTTCTTTCATATGTTCATCCCATTTACTGCCATAAACATATTGCAATGCAATTTCCTCTGATAATGACAATCCCCGAATATTAGTTTTAACATCAATATTATACTCATTATAACCACTTTTTGCACTGGAATCATCACCAATATATGTTTCAGCTCCTCCATAAATGTTCATTTGTAAATCACTTGCAAACAGTTTTAATGCATTATTTTCCACATTTACCATATATAAAGGCACTCCCAAAACAGGATGCTGAGCCCACATCATATCATCTAAAGAAAATTGTTGGCTATTAGCGTGTGAATGGACTCCTGCAACTCTAATTGCACCTTCGGGCAAGTCCTTCGCAACCTCATCTAATTTGACACTATGAACTTCACCAATAATTGGTTTTGCGTATGAATATACCGTTTCCCCATCGCTACTTTCATATGAATAAATCAAAGAACCAACTTCCATTCTAAGATATTTGGAAGTAGTAATATACTCAGTGTCAAAATCAATTGCCGCTTCTAAAATTGTTTTAAATTCATCTCCTGCCGCCAATCCCAACGGATCCACAGACATAACGGGATTGCCGCCACAATAGCTATACCAGTTCAATCCGTCCTTAATTGGGTCTTCGGATATAAACCTACCTGTCGGAGCATTATAATATCGGTTTCGGAGATAGATATTTCCGCTTTCATTATCATAGTATTCACCGCAATAGCGGAATGGGTTATCCTCGTTTGTGCTTGTGAGCTGATTTCCGAACGCGGAATAATCATACGAGCCGATAAAATCATACCCCTGCTGCATATCTATAACATTTCCGTGCGGGTCTTTGATATAGCGGACTTCTTCTTCATTATCCTTTTTATATCCTGCAATTCCTGTAACATCATAGTTGTAGATTGTTGAAATGCCGTCAGTTGTCTCTCCTGCAAGATTCTGTCCGTTCCAGACAAACTCTGTCTTTTCGCCATTTACTTTTTTACTTGCACGAAGATTATCTACACCGTAGGTATACACTGCCTCCGTTGAACCGTCGTTATATTGCATTAAGCGGTTCAGTCGGTCATAGGTATATACCTTGGTCGTACTGCTGCCCACACGTCCCGACAACGCCATATCCGAGCTTTCCTCTCCCGACATCGTATACGTTTTATTCTGTTCCGCCAAGGTGTTTCCGTTGCGGTCATAGTAATACTGCGCTGTATTCGTTACATCTCCCAGCACTGAACGCGTTGCGCTTGTCATTCTGTTGTTTGCGTCATAGGTATAGTCCGTTACAACGTCCCACGTCTGTGTCGCATCATTAAATGACTTCATCGACTTTCGATTGCCTCTTTTATCATAGCTGTATTCTAACTGTGCAACAGTTGCATTATCTACCATTTTTAATTCAACTACTAAATGTCCTAAACTGTCATAGTCATATTCATTAAGTACATTATTCACTGTATCTTGTTCCAAATATTTCTGTCCGTTTGCAAAATAGGACATAGTATAGTTATAACTATTTTTTTCATAGTCCATCTCTATCTTGGTCGGAAGATTGGCTTTATTGTAGGTGAAGAGATAATTATAATCAAATGTCTTATTATTTAATACTACAAAAAGATTTCCATTCTTATCATATGAATATGTAAACATCATATCACCATTATCAAATTTTGTCAATCTGTTAAGAGAGTTATAAGTATAGGCGATGTCGTTTTTCGTTTCTCCGTCTTTGTCCATTTTATATGTCAGAACGTTTGAATTTTTATCATATGTATAACTTTGTACCGTGCCGTCATTCGACGTCTTGGTTGCTATTCTTCCAAATTGGTCGTATGTATAGCTTTCCTCTACTGTTTCACCGTTCTGATTCTCTGCGGTGGTTGATATTACCTGTCCTATTCCGTTATAAGTCGTTTTATTCTGTGGTCCCAGTGCGGCACTTATCACTTTAACACCATACAAACCGTAAGTGTACTGAAATACTGCCCCATCCCCGAATTGATGGACAGAAAAAAGTATGATATAATGGAATGGACATATAAAAATCCATTACTAAAAAGGAGGATATTTTCAATGCCAATCAAAAAAGGAACAATGCCGCCACGCTATGATGAAGCGTTTAAAACCGGCGCTGTCAAAATGGTTACTGAACAAGGCCGCCCTGCTAAAGAGGTCGCCGCTGAACTCGGTATATGCATCGATACTTTAAAATCCTGGCTCAAACGTTCGGGTTTTCAACCTTCATCCGTTGCTCGTCAGAACCGCAATGACAGCCGCCGGC
>VIQV01000019.1 GCA_010206265.1 Lachnospiraceae bacterium MD329 | reverse complement strand
CATAAAAGCAATATTATGAAAACCGGCAGAGTTTCTGAAGAATATGAGCGTGTTTGCAATGGCATTGATGAGATTTTAGCGGAATACGGATATATAAGAAATAAAGGAATCTATACCGTAGAGCAGGGGAATGATAAGACAATAGTATTCTTCTGCCATTTGGGAGTACAGTTTGTGATTTTATCACACCTATTCGGAATATCTGCGCCTGCAATGTGGCAGAATTTCTTTGTTGCTCCGACATCGGTAACGGTTGTAGCAACAGAAGAAAGAGAAAAAGGGAAGGTAGCATTCCGATGCAAAAAGCTTGGCGACACATCCCATCTTAATGCAGCAGGAATAGAGCCGTCTAATTCGGGATTTTTCAGTGAAATATATATGGAAGGGGAATAATTATGGCAAAGACATTAGTAGCATATTTTTCGGCAAGCGGAGTTACAAAAGCGGTTGCTGAAAGAATTGCAGAGGTGAGCGGCTCGGATATTTATGAAATCAAGCCTGAAATACCGTACACACAGGCAGACTTGGATTGGAGAGATAAAACTTCGAGAAGCAGTGTTGAAATGCAGAATCCGTCCTCACGTCCTGCTATTGTTGATAAAGCTGCAAATATAGAGCAGTACGATAAAATATTCATAGGCTTTCCGATTTGGTGGTATGTAGCGCCGACAATTATAAACACATTCCTTGAAAGCTATAACTTTTCAGGAAAGACTATTATATTGTTCGCAACCTCCGGTGGAAGCGGATTTGGCAAAACAGCAGAAAAACTAAAGGAAAGCGTTTCAGTAGATACAAAAATCATAGAAGGTAAGCTTTTAAACGGAAATCTGTCAAAGCAGGATATTAAAGCATGGATTGACAGTTTGAAATAAGGAGTGAAATATAATGCCATTTATTGATTCAAAAGTTACAGTATCAGTAACAGAAGAAAAGAAAGAAAAAATTAAGTCTGAGCTTGGAAAAGCTATTACAACGCTTCATAAAACCGAAACATATTTAATGGTTGGAATTGAAGACAATTATGACCTGTGGATGGCAGGAAACAAGCTTGACAAAGGAGCTTATGTTTCGGTTAGCTTGTTCGGCAGTGCATCAGCATCAGACTATGATAATATGACAGCCAAAATTTGTGAGATATATGAAAGGGAGCTTGGTATTCCTGGCAACGTAATATATGTAACATATCACTCAATTCCCGATTGGGGCTGGAATGGTCATAATTTCTAATGACAGTAAAATCGTCACGCCGAGCCACGTTGGAACGGACTTTGCTCCGTTCCGATTTTTGTTTACACAAAAATCAGTCACACGCTCCGTCATTCCTCCTTTTTCGCAAAAAGGCGCGCTTGGTTTGTCTGTTCGCTTGCAAGCGCGCTCACAACGTCACACTGTCGCTATCACCTTTTTACGAGAGCGCCTTCGGTGCAAGCCTTGACAGTAAAATTGTCACGACGAGCCAGAATGCAAATAAACCGCATAATTATGCGGTTTGTTTTTCTCTATATGCAAATTATCAAAAGATTTTAATCGAGTTATTTCAATATTTGATTCAGTTCTTCATATGAAAGTGTTTGTACAGGTCTGAACTCGTCCGATGACACATATTTAAAAATACTGTTGCGAAGTGCCGTTACGGCGATTTTATCTGCATAAAGGTTAAAACCGCAAAAAAGTATGTCAGCATTTCCGACCTTTGCCTCGAACAGAGGAGAACGACGCAGGTTGCTGTAAAAATTCGGAACAGGTTCAATAATATATTTAAAATCTTTTGGCAGCATTGAAACATCAGTGCCCATTGAATAGTCCATAGGGTGTTTCCACTGGAAGTCAGCATAATCGCCTGTGGGGAAATTATTAAAAATCGGGTGTTCTGAACGACATATAATACCGCACGCTCGTTCGGAAGGGAAGTGTGCAGGCGACCAGAAGGCAGGCTTAAACAGACCTTCTACAGGCTGTTTAAGATTATCAGAGTTCATCATTATAACTGCCTTACCGCTGTTTTTGAGCATTTCTTCAAATTCGGCAGAACGTTTTGTAAAAATCGGAACAAAACATTCTGTGCTGTCATTGGTGTATACGAATATATTCCATACATTTCGGTATTCATTTACTGACAAAACTGCTTTTAATACAACAGGTTTTTTTACAAAACCGAGAGAAAATGATATGCTTTTTTTACGTCCTTCATAATGATAAACTTGTTTTTCGCCTTCATAAAGTGAAAAATTAAATACTGGCGATTTGATTTTTATTTCTCCGTAATCGTATAAATCAAAATCTGCCTTGAATTTATCAGTGTTAAGAAAAATTCTGTCAGCCTTCATAAGCGGTACAACGCTCGAACAGAAATTACGGAATTTATCAGCCGAAATAATGCCTTTGCTGTTATAAAAAACGTCTAAAAGTCCTACAGTTGCAGTACCCTGACCAGTATAGTCGCAAAGTCCCAGAAGTTCAAACCCACCCATATGATGAGTTCGGAGAGCCGCTTCTATTTCTTCTTTGTACATAAGCGCGGCAAAGTTTCCCGACGCTGTTTTATACGTGTCAAGCATATGATATACATTGTGCTTTATCATTTCGTTTTTTATAAATTCAAAGTTGGCAGGAACAAGATTTCCTGTATAGTCGGATATGCTGTCAACGTCAGGATACACGCAATACTGTCCGACTTCAAATGAAACAACAGGCATATCTGTGCTTTTAACGGCATTGTCATATGAAAGACGGGTATGCTCTGATACCACGTCGTGGAACACCTGTACTCGTACACGGTTTCCGTTGATTTCAACTGCAGACATATAATCATCTGCAGGAGTGGCAGGACGGTCAAAGTTGGAAGTAAGCGTGTAAAGCCGTCTGTTATCCAGAGCTTTAATTTGAGTTGTTATATTTTCAAGCATTTCAAAATCACCGAGCAATTCATTTCCGTTTGAAAACATTACAAATGATGGGTGATTTCCATAGTATTCTGAGATATTCATTGCCTCTTTGAGGTAATATTCACGGTGAATAGGGTCGTCGCCTGTGGATAATGCGCAAACATCAACATTCAGCCAAAGCGGCATTTCAGCGAGTACATAAATACCTGTCATATCTGCGGCAGTAAATGCGGCGTCGGGTGGACACCACGCGTGAAAACGTATGTGATTAAGACCGTATTTTTTTACGGTGCGGCAGACTTTAAGCCAGCTTTCAAGGTCTGTTGGAGGGTATCCCGTAAGCGGATAAATTCCGCAGTCAAGAGTGCCGCGAAGCGCAATTTTACGACCGTTCAGAACAAAATCGTGACCGTCGGTTGTGATATTACGCATACCAAAACTGACTGATTTAATATCCTCGCATTTCTCACATACCATTTTAATGTGAAGATTATATAAACAGGGATTAAATTCGTCCCAGTATTGAGGATTTTTTATGGGGTAATCAAAATGCAGGATTTGTTTTTTATTGTAGAGTACTGTCTGATATTTTTTTGAACGCTGAACAGCGCCGTCAGGCGTAATTACACATATTTCAAAACAAGCATTTCTCCTGTCACGTGGTTTTAGGCAGTCTGAATGGGCGGTAAGCTTTATATGAATTGATTTCTTTTCGCTGAAAACCTGTATGTTGGACATATGAAATACTTCTTCAAATCTAAGTTCAATTTTTCCGATTATACCATTCCATATTGACTGTGTATCGACAGAATATCCGCTTGCCATACCGTCAATGTTCAGCAGATTTGAATTATCTATACGCAGTGTCAGCGTGTGAGTACCGCTTTTGATTTTGCCTGTAAGATTGTAGGTGTGAGGGGTAGTGATTTCAATAATCTGTCTGTCGACTTTCTTACCGTCAATCCATAAGTCTGAGGCTATATTTACGCGTTCTAAAAAGAGTGTGATATATTTATCCTCTAAATCATCAGGGATAGTAAATTCACGCTGCAGCCATAGCGCGCCGATATATTCATATGAGGGGCGCAGTGCGCGTACCGCCTCATAACAAAGTTCTTGCGGAGGCGTGTATTTTTGCCCTATTTTATTTTTACAGGCGTCACCCGGGAGCGTGAAATTCTCGTGTGCAAGTTTGCGTTCAAAAATTCTTTCATTAATACCGGTATTTTCAATATCCTGTTCGTATCTCCATTGTCCTGATAAATCGATAGTATACATTTTAATTTCCTTTCAATTGTTTCTTTAATTCAAGTAAGCCTTGGTGTGATATGTTTTCGCTCAGACCTTTGTCTGTAAGCTCCTGAGCTTTTTCTTTATCGCCTATGCCGTAATATCCGAGAGCGGCAAGATAAGAACAGGAAACTCTGTTTTTTCTGTTCAGGTCAGGTTCAAATACAAGAAAATCGGGCAGAGATACTGCAAAATAGTCTGCTTCTGCGTTATCCTCCATATGCTCAAGACCGTACGATATAAGCTTATTAAACATTCCGCGGGACTGCTTTGTCTTACCGAGTGCGTCGGCGGCAAGCGCTTGATAATAAAGCATTTCAGGCGGCTGGTCGTTATAATATACGGCGCCTGATAATTCAGCACTGCCGCGCATAGCAAGCGCGTAGTATTCTTTTGCCTTTATAAAATCAATTTTTTCATACGTTTTACCGAGCATATAATAAATGTCGTTGTCAAGCGCACCGTATAATTTTCCTTCTCCGAGATTTTCAGGGTAGGAAAGAGCGCTGGTGAGATACTCATCGGCACTTTCAAAATCGCTGTTTTCAATACATTGGTTTGCAAGAGCCATCATTGTTTTTCTGTATTGAGCTGTGATTTTGCCTTCACCGCCCTCCCACGGGTGAAACTTATGGGAGGATATAAACTGCATAGCCTTATCAAAATAACCCTCACTGTTAAGGAGTGTGATAAACTCTGTGTACAAATCATCTCGTGAATAAACAAGCTCTAAAGAGTCGGACATTAGCTTTAAACGTTTTTTTGTCGGCATATTGGTTTCTTTGTACAGCAAATCAAGCTCATAGAAAATTCGTGCGTCATCGGGCGCGTAACGAAGTGAGCGTTCCATTTCATATATGGCGTTTTCTGTGTCGTGCAGTTTGTTGAAGAACACAAGAGAAAGATTTCTATGTACAATAGGATTTTTCTCGTTAAGCTCAGATGATAATTTCCAGCATTCCAAAGCGCGTTCCCATTGTCCTTTGTCATACAGAAGATTACCCAACAGGTACGGAGCATTTGCGTCCTTATTGTTGTGGGCGAGGGCATATTCAAGAACCAGAATATCGTTAAGTCTTACGGGAAAACAGTAGTCACATTTGCATTTTGAGGCGATTTCAAGCTCTACATCACTCTTTGAGTAATATGCCATATAGTAATGCAGCATAGGTCTGTCTGCCTCTGAAATCAGAGCAAGCACTTTTGCTGCCTCGTCATACAGACCAAATTCATTGTAATCAAGCGACAATTCAATATAATTGTCAACATCATTGCGCATTATTGTTGTAAGCTCGTTAAGGACTGTAAAATCATCTGTTGCCTTGTAAAGCTCATATCGGCAGCCATAGTTGAGAGGGTCGATTTCCATTGTTTTCAATGCGTAACGTTTTGCGTCAACAAATTTACCTGAAAGGCGCAGAAGAGTTGTTTTTAAATTACGCGCTTTCAGATTATGGACTCCGCTTAAAAGAGATTGTTCCGTAAATTCAAGCGCAGTTTTATAATCGCCGCGCATAGAGGAAATACAGGCGAGCTGATAGAAACCTCTGCTTTGCATATTGCTGTCCCATACAGATTTGTAAAACGCGTCAAAAGCCTCGTCAAACTTTTCCTGCTTTCTTAATGCAAGACCAAGATTGTAGTATGGTTCGCAGTCGTAGGGATTGGGGTTTTTCCAAGTAGATTTTTTTATTGCCGCTTTAAAATGCTTTTCTGCTTTTTGAAATTCGCCCTTATTGTATAAATATCTGCCGTAGGCATTATTAAGGCGAATATCGGTTGAATCGCGTTTTAGTCCCTCAAGATAGTACGGTTCGGGAGAATACGTCGCGTGACGGTATTGTTCAAGGTGAAGTGCTGTAAGATACAGTTCCTCAATAGAATGGATATTCTCAGGCTTTTCGCAGGGCTCTGCGGGAGCGGGAGTTTTTTCGTATCTATATGGCGCAGGAGTATAACTGCAAAGAATATTATCATCTGCGTCTTTTACGGTAAGAGTTAGGTCTGTTTCTTTATCGTCTTTAATCGGTAAATTATAAACAAACGGTTTTTCGGGTGAAATCATAATTTTTTCGGAAATATATTTTTCTATTTTTCCTGTAAGAGTTATAATAACTTCTTTTTCGTCAGGTGAATATACGCTGATAAATGCTTTGTTATCCTCTGTTTCAAGATTTATTACCGCGTCAAGAGTTGCGTTTTTCACATTTCCTGCCGCCTTATAAGGAAGAAAGTATTGAGTAAAAGTCTTTTCTTCATAAGGAGCAATAAAAGTAAAGTCAGGCTGATTATCTGTAAACATACCTGTCATAAGCTCAATGTAAGGTCCGTTTTCGTCAGTAAGGTTTCTGTCCCAAGCTTTGCCGAAATCACCGCAGCCCCACGTCCACTGTTTTTTTCCGGGGGAGATGTGATGATCCGCAATGTGTAAAAGTCCTGCCTCACGTTTATAATCATAATTGCCGATAAAATCATAATCGGAGTGATATGCCATATATGAGGTGGGGACAGGTATATTTTTGTAGCGTGATATATCTACGCCTTCGCTGTAATCCATTTTATAATATGTACTTGTGGAAATCGGAAAACGCGAAACGTCGCGCTTGCCGTGGTCCATTACGGCGTGCACATCAGGAGGAAAAACTGACTTTGTGTGCTCGTTTACCGCAACGGCAGGGTTTGCCCACCATAAAAAAGTTTGCGGTCTGTCAGTCTGATTATAAAGCTGACCTTTTATTTCAAGATATGCTTTGTCGGGATAAAGAGTATATTTAGCCATACCCTTTGTACGGTGCATTTTTTCTATTTCGCTTACGAATATTGTTGCTGAACCGTCCTGATTTTCCTGTAAGGTATAGTCGATAGGGTCAAAGGTTGATGGACGGTGGTGCTGAGGCCAGTTGAATTCTATACCGCCGGACACCCACGGACCTGCAAGACCTACAAGCGCAGGTTTGATGACTTCATTATAGTAAACGGCGTCATAGTTATTTGTTTTGTCCAGTATACGATGGATTTTACCGCCGATTTCGGGAAGTACCATAACAAGCAGGTATTTGTTCTCCAAAAATACCGCAGTATACGTTTTATCCTTTTTTTCGTCCGATACGCTTTCACATACGGGGTGCGGATACACTTTTCCCGAACTTCCCTGATATACGCGTTTATCAAGAAACATCGGAATTTTGCTGTATTCACCTATTTCATATGTAGGGATAACAATATCTTTTTTCCAGATTTTTACCTTAGTCATTACTTTACCGTCCTTTCAAATTGATTGATTATGAATAAAGTATACACCATTTTAAAATAAAAAGCATTAGAGAATATTGCGTAAAAATATTAAAATATTGCTAACTGTTTGAATTTGCAAAAACAATATGTTATAATGAAAATCAGTAAAATAATATGAAAAAATTGTGAAGGAGAGGTGACGGCGGTGAATAAAAATAATGTCGATATATTGGAAGGCTCTGAGTGGGTGACGGCTACGCCGGACAGCAACAATATTACTATGCCGTTTTACATAACGGAAATAGGTCATTTTTATGCAGGCGAAAACTATATGACGGATAGGTCAGGGTATGACAGCTATATGCTTATATATTCAGTAAAGGGGAGCGGTTATCTCATATCAGACGGATTCAACGGTGAAATACCTGAAGGAAGTGCGGTACTGTTTGACTGCCGTACGCCTCATTGCTATAACGGAAGGGGAGAACAGTGGGAATTTTATTGGGTACATATAAATGGTATAGGAGCGGACGGAATAGAAAAAGCGATAAATTACAACGGAATAAAAGCAGTAAGCATAAGAAACCGAGGTGAGCTGATTATGCAGATACGGAGAATAATAGATATTGGTGAAAACAATGATATATGTACGCTTGCTGAGATTTCTGCCTGTATACATACTATGTTTAATGTTGTGCTGCGTGACAGTCTTGATATGTCTGGCAGAACGGGAGGAGGGCATACCGATGAAATTCAGTGTGCTGTAAGCTATATTGAGGAAAACTATGCAGAGCAGATAAGCATTGACGATATAACGGAGCAGATACACGTTTCAAAGTATTATTTTATACGCCTGTTTAAGCAGTATATAGGTATGACTCCATACAGCTACCTTATAAACTACCGTATAAATCAGTCCAAAATACTGCTCAGAACAAGTGATATGAGTGTAAGTGAAATATCAGTAAGAACAGGTTTTTCAGATGTAAGCAATTTTATTAATCATTTTAAAAAACAAACGGGACAGAAACCTATGGATTACAGAAGGAATTTTGCAAATTAAAAGGGGTGCCATACGGCACCCCTTTTAGTAGAGGAGATATTTATTACGTCTGATACGGTTATTATTTAATTACAACGATTTCTTTAACAACATCTTCGTATATTTTTAAGAATACTCTGTTGCCGTCTTCTTCGTCGTAAATCTGAATATCGCTCATATCGCCGACAGTAACATTGTTCTTTGACTTTGTTGTGTCAACAACATAAATCTTAGCTTCTTCCGGTACGTTGTAGTTAGCGTCAGCCTCGTCGTTTACACTTACATTAAGTGATGATGAGAACTTTCTTGTAACTCTTCCGTATACAGTTACGAGATCTTCGTCAGGAGTCTTAATTGACTCTGTTTCCTTGTCGTTAATATCTTGAAGGATTCTTACGCTTACGATTTCGTCCTTTGAGTTGGTCTTGTACTGAATAAGGTCGCCCTTTTCAAGCTTACCCTCGCCCTTAACAAGAACATTTTCGCTCTCTGCGTACAGTGAAACCTCTTCGCCGTTTACCAATGCAATAAGCAAGTCTGTCTGCTCGTCCTCTTCGTTAGCAGCGCTTGTAACTTCTTTTACAACTGCAAGCGGTGCAGATGCTGTAGCGCTGAACTGAGCATTTGTAAGAACTATAGCTTTAGCAGTATAGTTGTCTGTCATATCATAAACTATAGCGTTGTACTTCTGCTTGTCTTCCAATACGCTCATATCTCTTATTGCGTATTCGTCAGTGCTGTCCTGAACATCAAAGATAACTGTTTTTTCGTCAATTCTTACATTGCCAAGCTTAGAAAGTGATTTTGAATATTTAGCGTCCTCAAGAACATAGTTCTTTGTGAACTTGTCGCTTATTACTTCGCCTGTAGCAGTGTTGTCTGTAGCTGTATCAATAGCTGAAAGCTTGTTTGCTGAGTTTATGGTGTAGGTTACAAGCTGCTTTTCAGTTTCGCCTTCGCCGTTTATTGTTTTTACAACTTCCTCAGCCTTAACGCCGCTCTTGCCGTTAAACTTAATCTTGTCGTTTCCGTCGAAAGTAACTTCTTTGTTATCCATTGTGAAGATGCGGAAGTTTGCCTTATCCTCGTTCTGTAAATAATATGCTCTTGTCAGATAGCCGTAGTTTGAGCTAAGTGTGGTTGATGCGTCAACAGCGGCAATCTTGTTGTCGATGTCAAGATGGAACACACCCTCTGAACCTACAGTAATTGTATTAGTATAGTTGGGTGCAACCTTATATCTTTCGTTGTTTATAAGAAGTCCGTCACCGTTCTTGTTAGTAACCTTGCCTTCTACAGTCTTTGTTGTAACTGCGATTTCATAAAGGTCTTTATCAAGACTTGCGTATACTGACAATACGTCATATTCTTTAAGGTCAGAAAGTTTTATTTCTTCAAGACCCTTTAAAAGAGTGAAGTCAACATTTTCATCAAGTCTTAATGTTGTGTCAGAATATTTATCTGAAATCTTTGTAGCAGATACTGTATCAACTACGATATTTTCATAGCTTCTTACGAATGCGATGTCATACTTATTATCCTTGTTTGTATCAAGAAGAGTAAGAGTACCTGACTTGTCTGACATATCTATCAGGCTTGTATCCATATCTGCGCGCTTACCGTTGAAGATAAGAACTGCGTCAGGAGCTATTTCAGCAATAGTAGTTTTTGAAGAGTTTTCGTCCTTGAAGTATTCAACAGCGTCATTGCCGTTCTTCTTTGTAAGCTTTGAGAATAAGTCAGAGCTTATTTTAAGGTCGCTGTTCTGGTTTTTCAGCGGCATTGCAAGTATAATTGCGCTGTTTGCGTTCTCTTCTTTAACGTAGTATTCTACGTTGTAACCAAGAAGGTCGTTCATATTATAAGCTGTTTCAAACAGCTTTTCGTCAATTTCAACCTGATTTTCGCTCAGCTTTGACGAACCTGTAAGAGATGTGTTCTCTATAGCTGTAACCTGACCTGTACCCTTAGTAACCTTTAAACGGTCCTTAAGAAGTGTTTTGTCTGTGATTTCATAGCGTCCGTCTGAGCCGAAACCTGTCTGCTCCATTAGAGGAACTTCAAGTGCGTTTGTTGCAAGGTATGCAACGTTACCTCTTGAAATTTCGTCGTAGGTGCTTCCCTGTACGTTTTTAGCAAGGCCGTTAGAGGTACCAACCTTAACGAAACCGTGAGGATAACCGCCGTTTTGCTCAGCAGAAATCGTATAACCGGTAGCTTGTACCATTATAGTCATTGCCTCTGCGTAAGTTATCGGGTCGTTAGGTCTGAAATTACCGTCGCCGTCACCCTCGATAATTCCCTGCGAAACTGCAAGGTTTATATATCCGTTTGCCCAGTGGTCTGTAGGAACGTCATAGAATATTGTCTGTCCCTTTGATGATTCTGCAGCGTCTTCAAGACCCATTGTGTGGATTGCAAGCTTTGCAACCTCTGAACGAATGATTGTGTCGTCGAGTCTGAACTCACCGTTTTCGTCACCAACCATTATTTCAAGTGCTGCCAGAATCTGTACCGGCTCTTCATATCTTGTACCTTTAACATCGGCAGGTATTGCGGCCGACGCAGCAGGAATAAGTGAAAGAACTGTGCTTGCAGCTACTGCGGCTGATAAAACTTGTTTTTTAAGATTATTCATTAAGATATCCTCCTTTTGGGGGTTACCCCCATAACCTTTGTGAATTTGTGCTCGTGGTTTTATGTCAACCACAAGTCATACTATACAGCATAAAACAGTGAATTTCAAGCTGTAAATTATGGCACTTTCAAAGTTATGTTAACTGCTCTTTATTGAAGAAACACTAAAAAATTTCCATTTTTTAGAAAAATGAAAAGGATTTTGATTAAAAAAATCAAAAATTAATTGAAAAAATTTAAAAGAGTTTTTTACAAATATGAAAGAAATATTACATTTTGGTAAAATGACAAAAACACTATTGCAGAAAGTTGTCATATATGTTAAAATTATAATAGAAAAGTATCTTTGAAAAGGAGCATAGCGATGAATAAGGTTATTAAGACGGCAGTTGCAGCGATTTTAGCGTTGTCAGTAACAATTCCGGCGTTTGCGGCGCCTGATGATAATAACGGAAATACCGGTGCATCATACGGAAGATTTACCGATATAGGAGAAGAGAATTTTGCGTGGGCAAAACCATATATAAACGAAATGGCGGCAAGAGGTTTGATTTCAGGATATGAGGACGGAACTTTCAGACCTGATAATGATGTAACCCATCTTGAGGCGCTTTCTCTGTTTGCGCGCGCAATGGGGTCAAATAACAGCTCAAATGCGGACGTGCTTGAGATTGCGCACGAGAAATATGACAGTATGATTGGGGGGTATGGCTTAACGTGGGGAACAGATGAAATTGTATATCTGATGTACAAGGGAGCCCTTAAGCGTTCAGACCTCGACACATATCTGAGAGATAATATCAAGGATGAGCCAATGCAGAGATATGAGGCGGCTATCATAATTACCAAAGCTATGGGAGGAGAGAATGACGCGCTTGCCGATTACGGAGTAGTTCTTAACTATGACGATGCTCGCGATGTGCCTTCAAATGCTATACAGTATGTGTCCTATGCCACAGAGAACAGAATAATGGAGGGTATGGGCGATGGTACATTCTCGCCGCTTACGGCAGTAAAGAGAAGTCAGATGGCTGTAATGCTGTCGAGAACAGTCGAGCAGACTGATTATTCATTCTCTTATGTAAAACTTTCTGGAGTTAATACATCTTCAAAGACAATTACTGTAAAGGATTCATCAGGAAGGGAAATTGATTATCCGTATACTGACGGAACTGTTATGAGAAGTATGGGAGATGAAGTTCAGCCGTCAAATCTTACGGTAAATGTTGACGCGGTGATTACGTTGTCAGGAAAAAATCTTGTATCAGTTGATTCCGTATATGCTCAGCCTGATGAAACAGTACAGGGAAGATATGTTAGCTACAGCACAATATCGGGAAAATCAAGTATTAAAGTTATTCCATACGGAGAAACAACGGCGCAGAGTTATGAATGCGCGTCAAATCTTAACGTGATGTATGAGGGTTCTCCTGCTACAATCAGAAGTTTTTCAAAAGACGATATTGTAACGCTCGATATTGTAAACGGCAAAGTCAGAACAATTACGGCTGAAACTAAAACTACTACTATATCAGGCGCCATTGTTGAAAAGATGAATGTGGATGAACAGATAACTATTACGATAAGTCACGGTAAAGATGAATATAACGGAAAGACATATCCTGTATCGGATAATGTAACAGTCAAGAAAAATGACGCGCCTTGTGAGCTTAATGAAATTTATAAAGGTGATAAGGTATCGCTTACTCTGGAATACGGAACAATTACAAAAATAATTGCAACGTCAAGTAAAAAAGTAGTAGAAGGTACTATACAGGGACTTACAATTTCAACAACTCCGACTATGGACGTAAAGGTAAAGGGCAATGTATCAACCTATGAAATTCCGGCAGATGTTGAAATAACCATAAACGGAGAAACAGGTTCGCTGTATGACTTCAGAGTAGGAGATACTGTAAAGCTTACTTTGGAAAGTGACGCAATTACAAGAATTGTAGCGTCATCAACGCAGGATTCGGCGGCAAGCCTGTCGGGTGTGGTAACTGCTATAAACGCATCTTACGGTGTAATCAGCATACAGGCTGCAGGTGAGGAGAAGTCAGAGCAGGTTATGTGTAAGGATGACACTGCTACTTTTATCTCGGCAGACGGTAAGAGCAAGAGAATAAAAGATATAAAAGTCGGTTCTACGGTTGATGTAAGAGGCTCGGTTTCTAACGGAGTATTTATAGGAAAATTGGTTATAATTGTAGCAGAATAAAAATTCATAAAAGGGCGGGAGAAGTTCCGCTCTTTTATATCGTTGGAGTTGAAGTATGAAAAGATTTGAAAAATACTATAAATGGATAGTTGCATTTGTATTTGCGGTTGCCGTTATTGCGGTTTATAAAACCTTTGATAATATTAGTAATGTTGCAAGTGGAATAGGAGTGGTATTAAGCGCTTTAAGACCGTTTTTCATAGCGTTTATAATTGCTTATATAATCAATATGCCGGCAAAAAGACTGCAGAAGGCGTTGTTAAAAATTAATAAACCGTTTTTTAAAAAGTACGCGTATGGCATAAGTATTTTGTTTATGTATATTCTGGCTCTTGTTGCGGCGATTTTGATATTGAGAATGCTTATACCTGCATTGTATAGAAATATACTTGATTTATATAATAATGGTCCGGCATATTTCAGGAGTTTTCAGGAGTATATAAGCCGTTTTGAATTTGCTCAGAAATTCGGTATAGCTGACTGGGACATTGATAGGATTATTGATAAACTGTTCGGTTCAATTGATATGATGCAGTTTGGCAAGTACGCACAGGGAGTGTTTAATGTAACAAGCGGCGTGTTTGACAGTTTTGTTGCAGTAATTGCGTCTATATATATGCTGATAGATAAGGAACGCCTGCAGGGATTGATTGTTCGTATAATGGGCGCTTTTCTTAAAGAAAAAACACTCCACTCAATAACCTTGTATGCGGCAAGAATTAATGAAATCTTTACCAACTATATTTACAGCCGTTTGGTTTGCAGCGGTATAATGGCAATTGTATGCAGTGTTGTGCTTATGGTTATGAAGGTTAAATATGCTTTGATTCTCGGAATATTTATAGGCGCTATGGATATGATACCGTATTTTGGTTCTATAATTTCGTGGGTTGTAGCAACGCTTATTGCATTTATGACGGGCGGTGTTTGGAAAGGCGTATGGGTAGCAATTATTCTGCTTGTACTTCAACAGTTTGACGGAAATATTCTCGGACCTAAGGTTATGGGTGATTCGCTTGAAATCAGACCTCTTTGGATTATATTTGCAGTATCGGTAGGCGGTGCCCTGTTTGGTTTTATTGGTATGCTTATATCAGTACCTATAGTCGCAATAATGCGTGTAATGGGAGCAGATTTTTTGAAAAGTAAAGAAAGAACAAAAAGAGTATCAGAGGAAACAACAGAATGAAAAATAATTCAATAGCCGTAGTGGGAGGCGGCGCGTCGGGACTGGTTGCGGCAATATATGCCGCACGGTCGGGCGGAAACGTTACTGTGCTCGAAAGCGGTGCGCGAGTGGGAAGAAAAATACTTGCAACAGGTAACGGACGCTGTAATATGACTAATATAAATGCAGGAATTCAGAATTATCACGGAAACAAGCCGAAATTTGTGCTTGGAGCTGTAAATCGGTTTTGGGTAGATGAAACGCTTGATTTTTTTAATGGGCTTGGTATACTTACCAAAACGGAGGAGGGCGGAAAAGTATATCCTTATTCCGATCAGGCGTCGGCGGTGCTTGATGTACTGAGGTTTGCCGCTGAGGAATCCGGAGTGAAAATTGTAACTGATTTTGAAGTGAAATCGGTGGTAAAGACAAACAAAAGTTTTAAACTTACATCATATGACGGACAGACTGCAGCTGCCGATAAGGTTATTATTGCAACAGGAGGCAAAGCTGCGCCGGACCTTGGTTCAAAGGGGACAGGTTACGAAATATTGAAGTCGTTCGGACATAAAATAACTGATTTAAAACCGTCGCTTGTACAGATAAAAACAGAAACAGAGGTTGTAAAAAAAATAAAAGGCATTAAACTTATGGCAAATGCGGTACTGGGTAAAAGAAGTGAATACGGAGAGGTTTTGTTTACTGAATATGGTTTATCGGGACCTGCTGTGTTTTCACTGTCGCCGTATATTTGCGGACAGGACGTAATATCGCTTGATATTATGCCTGAATATACAAACGAGCAGATTTATGAAATGATTTTTGAACGTATTGCAAACCGACCTAAAATCACACTTGAAAATTTCTTTGTGGGTATGCTGAACAGACGTGTCGGACAGGCGCTTTTAAAATTTGCGGGGGCAGAGCCTCTGTCACGTTATGCCGTTACGCTTAATGAAAAAGAAGTATTAAGAATTTGTGATACTATAAAAAGATGGAATTTTAAAATAGCAGGCACAATGTCGTGGAATAACGCCCAGACAACGCGAGGGGGCGCATTGACAGACGAATTTAATCCGAATACAATGCAGTCAAAACTGGTGAATGGATTGTATGCAGTAGGGGAAGTGCTTGATATAGACGGAGATTGCGGCGGATTTAACCTGCAATGGGCTTGGTCGTCAGGTGCTATGGCAGGTATGGCGGCAGCAGATATTAACGAATGAGGTGAAGAACAATGAAGGATTCAATGAAAATGACTGTAGGTTACCAGTTTGCGTATATACTGCTTATGCAGCTTGCAGCGTCAGGAGTAACTTTGGTGTTCGGTCTTGTGGCATTCTGGTATTTTCTGAATATGAGAATAGTAAAGGAGATTGTTTCAATAGCGTTTATGGGTGTTAATTTTGCTATGCTGTATATTGCCTCTAAAAATATGGCTAAACGTGACGGGAAATCATATACTCCGCTTAAACAAAATAAAATAAAAGGAGCACTGTTCGGCGCGGCTGTGTCGGCGGTAACACTTGTTTTTATGCTGATTTTTCTGTATGTCTGGTCACATTACAGTGATGAAACAGGTATTAAAGGTGTTGTTCCGATGGTTGTGAATATTGTATTTTATTGCTGGAGTTTTCCTTATAACGGTATAATGGGATTGTTTCACGGTCAATTCACTGTTTATTCAGGTATTATAATGTTGATTTTGCCAATTGCGGCGACGGTGGCAGGATATATAGCAGGCTGTAAAAATATCGAATTGGCAGAAAAATTAGATAGATTTATTTATGAAAAAGAGTAATTTGACGCTTTTTGTGTGAAAAACATAGTAAAATATTAAAAAGAAATATTGTGAAATTGTTGAAATTGTTTAAACGTTGTGATATAATGGTATTATACAAGGATATTTGGAACAGCGTATGTCACATATGGAGATGAAATGGAACATAGAATCAATATATTTTCAGGTCACTTCGGAAGCGGCAAAACTGAAGTGGCTTTAAATTTTGCTATAAAACAGCGTGAGATGGGAAATAGGGTTGTAATAGTCGATTTTGATATAGTAAATCCTTATTTCCGTACAAATGACGCGCGCGGTATTTTGGAGGAAAAAGGTATACGGCTTATTGCCAATGAATATGCCTCGTCAAATCTTGATATGCCTACAGTACCGCTTAATCTTTTAAGCGTGTTTGATGATAAGGACGCAGTTATTGTGTTTGATGTCGGCGGTGATGATGACGGAGCGTTGGCGTTAGGACAATATAAACACTATTTTGACGCGCAGGGTTATGATATGCATTTTGTTGTAAATACAAAACGTCCGCTTACTGAAACTGCGGAGGATTTATCGGAAATCGCAGAGCGTATTGAAACAGCGTCAAGATTAAAGTTTACAGACATATATAATAATACAAATCTTTCGGATAAAACTGACAGTATGACGATTATGTCAGGTTATGCTGAAATAGAAAAACTGTCGCAGAAAATGAAGATAGACATTGTAAAAAACTGTGGTTTGAGAGCTGCTGTTGACGGTATTCCGAATAACTTGAAAGAAACTAAATTTGAAATGAATATTTACCTCAAAAAACCTTGGGAGCAGTAATAAATATATCTGAAAGGAACTGATTTAAGTGAAAAAGGTTGTGTTTAATGAAGAACGCTGTAAAAGTTGTGAGCTTTGCGTTCAGGCGTGTCCTAAAAAAATACTGCAGATATCAAAAGATAAAATGAATAAAAAGGGATATAGACCTGCTGAAATTACCGACAAGAGTAAATGTATCGGCTGTGCGTTTTGTGCAACTATGTGTCCTGACGCGGCAATCAGCATAGAGGAGGATTAGAATGAGCGAAAAAGTTTTAATGAAAGGCAACGAGGCAATCGGTGAGGCGGCAATTCGTTCAGGGTGTAAACACTTCTTTGGTTATCCCATTACTCCACAGACAGAACTGTCTGCATATATGGCAAAGAAAATGCCTAAAATAGGCGGTGTTTTTTTGCAGGCTGAAAGCGAACTGGCGGCTGTAAATATGGTATACGGAGCAGCGTCGGCAGGAGTCAGAGCGATGACAAGTTCATCAAGTCCCGGTATCAGTTTAAAAGCCGAAGGAATAAGCTATATTGCCGCTGCAGACTTGCCGTGTGTGATAGTTAATATTGTAAGAGGCGGTCCTGGACTGGGAGGAATACAGCCTGCTCAGTCAGATTATTTTCAGGCCACAAAGGGCGGCGGACACGGTGATTATCATTTAATCGTGCTTGCGCCGAACAGTGTGCAGGAGCTTGTGTATTTAACATCTGACGCGTTTAATTTGTCAGAGGAATACAGAATCCCTGTTATGCTGTTGGGTGACGGAACACTCGGTCAAATGATGGAACCTGTTGATTTTGATTCAATGCCCGAACCTGTCTGGTCAGAAAAACCGTGGGCTACTGACGGAACACAGAATAAACGTGAAAAAAATGTAACGAAAACATTGTTCCTTGACGCGCCTGAACTTGAGGCGGTTGTAATGGAGCGTGAAAAGAAATATGATGTTGTGAAGAAAGAACTTCAGAGATATGAGGCGCACGACATAGAGGACGCCGATATTATTATATCTTCTTACGGAATAACCTCAAGAGTTGTTGAAACGGCTGTAAAAATGCTGAGAGAAGAGGGAATAAAGGTAGGTGTTATACGTCCTGTTACGCTTTGGCCTTTCCCTGAAAAGGTGTATAAAACAGTACACCCGAAAGCATTTTTGTCGGTGGAAATGAGTACAGGACAAATGGTTGAGGATATTAAGCTTGCCTGCGAATGCAGCGCTCCTGTATATTTCTACGGTCGTACAGGCGGTGTAATCCCTGCGCCTGACGAGGTTGTAAATAAGGTTAAGGATATTTTGAAGGAGGTTAATTAGTATGTCAAAAGTTATTTATCAAAAGCCAAAATCATTGACAGACGTTACCTTCCATTATTGTCCGGGCTGTTCTCACGGAATCGTGCATAAGCTGATTTGTGAGGTGATAGACGAGCTTGGAATACAGGGAAATACTATAGCGGTAGAGCCTGTAGGCTGTGCGGTTACAGCTCACGATTACTTTGATTTTGACATTGTTCAGGCGGCGCACGGCAGAGCGCCTGCAGTTGCAACAGGACTAAAAAGGTCACTGCCTGACCGTTTTGTATTCACATATCAGGGTGATGGTGACCTTGCCTCAATAGGTACAGCGGAAACAGTTCATTCAGCTACACGCGGAGAAAACATATCAATTATTTTTATTAATAACACAATTTACGGAATGACCGGCGGACAGATGGCGCCGACTTCATTGCCTGGTCAGGTAACGCAGACTTCGCCTTACGGACGTGATACGCATACGCAGGGATATCCTGTAAGAATTTGCGAAATGCTGTCAACGCTTGACGGTCCCTCGTATATAGCGAGAGTATCGACTGATTCGGTACAGCATATAAAGGACGCAAAGAAGGCTATTAAGAAATCGTTTGAATATCAGCTGGCAGGTAAGGGCTTTTCGATAGTGGAAATTTTGTCAACCTGTCCGACTAACTGGGGAATGTCGCCTGTTGAGGCGATGGAACGTCTAAGAACAGAGATGATTCCGTATTATCCTCTTGGGGTATTTAAAGACATCGAGGAGGAAAATGAATAATGGAGAATTGTGAAATTATTCTTGCCGGTTTCGGCGGTCAGGGAATACTGTTTACAGGTAAAATGCTTGCTTTTGCGGCAATGCTGAAGGGTAAAAAATTGTCGTGGTTACCGTCATATGGACCTGAGATGAGAGGCGGCACGGCTAATTGCCACGTTATTATTGACGATAAGCCGATTGGTTCTCCTATAGTTACAAATCCTGATTTGCTTGTAGTAATGAATAAACCGTCGCTTGATAAGTTTGAAAATACGGTTGTAAGCGGAGGATATATTTTTGTTGATAAATCATTGGTTGACTGTCCTGTGAAACGCAGTGACGTTAAGCCTGTGTATATAGACGCAACCGAGATTGCCGATAAAATAGGCAACAGAGGACAGGCAAATATGGTAATGCTTGGAGCAGTGCTTAAAGAAACAGGTTTGTTTACACTTGAAGAAATTGAGGAAACAATGAAAAAGTCACTTCCTCAAAGCAGACAAAATCTTGTTGAAGTAAATATGAAGGCAGTTAAAAAGGGCTGTGAGGCGTTGAAATAAGAAAGGAGCTTTATATATGGCAGCAGCAAAGAAAAAGAAGATACTGACATACAAGGGGAAACCGCTTTTGAAGTGCGGAGAACGTATTTATTACGGAAATCTTGAAGATAAGCTGATTCTTGCTCTTGACGTTGTAGAAAGTGAAAAGAATAAAGATATACAATCGTCCAAGAAAATCAAAATACAGCTTATGGATAATACAGGAGAGCTTGGCGCAGGTCAGGTTTATCGTAAGGCAGAGCGTGAAAATCTTTATAAAGCGCTTGATATAGGTGAATGGTGGCTGCAGGACGCGCTGCAAACCTTTGAGGGCTAAAATTTTAAAGAGGATATCGTTTTAAACGATATCCTCTTTAATTTTACCATAAGCAATGCCGTCTGATATAGTGTCGAGTGTAACACTGCGAAATTCGTCGTTTAAATGTTCCGATGATTTAACGCGGACGGTAATATAATTATCGGTTTTTCCTTCAAAGAAACCGCCTTTGACGGGTTGTTCAAATAAAACACGCATAGTTTGACCTATAAATATTGATAAGAATTCGTCGCGTGTTTTCTTTGTTTCATCAATGATTATTTTACTGCGAACCTCTTTCACTGACGGAGATATTTGTCCTGCGCGTTTTGCGGCAGGAGTACCTCTGCGTTGTGAGTATTGGAAAACGTGAGCGTCTGCAAATGAAACTTTGCGTATAAATTCAACGGTAGCATTAAATTCATCATCTGTTTCATCAGGAAAACCAACCATAATATCTGTAGTGATTGCCGCGTCGCTGAATGCAGCGCGAAGCCCGTCAACAATTTCTTTAAACTGAGCAGTTGTATATTTTCGGTTCATTCTTCTTAGAGTTTCATCACAGCCTGATTGAAGAGAAATATGGAAATGATGACAAAGCTTTTTTGCCGGTTTTATGCTGTCAATAAAGGTTTGATTTAATGTCATAGGTTCAATTGAGGATAATCGTATACGCTCAATGCCGTCTATTTTGTCTACGGCTAAAATCAAATCAGCCAGCGTAACATTATTCTGGTCTGAGCCGTAAGAGGCAATATGAATACCAACAAGAATAATCTCTTTAAATCCGTTTGCCGCAAGCTCACGTACTTCTGCAAGTACTTCATCAATCGGGCGGCTCCTTACAGGACCGCGCGCATAGGGAATAATACAATATGAACAGAATTGATTACAACCCTCCTGAACCTTGATAAATGCGCGTGTTCTGTTAGAATAACGTTTAATTTGAAGTTCCTCAAACTCGTGATTGGACATAATATCTGACACATAGTTTATATTTTCTGATGGTTCAATATTTTCAACGAGAGAAACAATGTTTTTTCGGTCCTTAGTACCGATGACAAGATTTACTCCCTCAATTGCAAGTACCTCTTCGGGGGCAGTTTGAGCATAACAGCCTGTAACAACAATAATTGCATTAGGATTAGTTTTTTTTGCGCGGCGAATAATCTGCCGTGATTTTCTGTCACCCATATTTGTAACTGAACAGGTGTTGATAACGTATATGTCCGCACGGTCGCTGAAATCGCATACTGTATAGCCTGAATTTTGGAATAATTCTGCCATTGCTTCGGTTTCGTATTGATTAACCTTGCACCCAAGTGTATAAAAAGCTGCTTTTTTCATTAGAAAAATCCTTCCCAATATATTTACCTTAATATTATATATAAAAACAGCAAAAAACGCAACACTAAAAATTTATAAATAAAAATGTAAAACGCACTTGACATTTTGTAAAGTGTGTGCTATTATAAAGATGTAAAGTGCACTGTACATAATTACGGAGGTGATTTTGTGAATGTAAGGGTGAAGGAGTTCAGAAAAGAATTTAAAGTCACCCAGGACGATTTGGCAAAGGCAGTAGGTGTAACGCGCCAGACGATTATATCTTTAGAAAACGGAAAATATAACGCGTCGTTACAGCTCGCGCATAAACTGGCTAAATATTTCGGTGTGACGATTGAAGAATTATTTATATTTGATGATGATGACTTGTAAAGCAAGTCATAGAGTACGAATTCGCAGAATTTGTGTTAGCGTAATAAAAAGGAGGAATAAAAAATGGATTATAAAAAGAAATTAAAGACAAGATTATGTTATGCAATAGGATATATGGTTGTAGGAGTGGCGCTTATTCTGCTGCAATTGACAGGAAGTGTAGATAATGAAATGAGTTCTTGTTTTGGCGCGGCATTCACTGTTTGCGGTGTTGTGAGAGTTATACAGTATATAAGGTTAATAAACAATAAGGACAGAATGGAGCAGCGTGAAATTGCAGAAAAGGACGAACGCAATATAATGCTCTGGGAAAAAGCCCGTAGTATTACTTTTGGTATATATGTAATGCTTGCAGGAACTGCAATAATGGTATTATATGCAATTCATATGGAATTTGTAGGACAAATAATAGCGTATGCGCTGTGTACTCTGGTAGTTATATATTGGATTTGTTATATTATGGTAAAAAGAAAATATTAAGAAAGAGCAGTCATTGTGACTGCTCTTTTGCATTACTGCTGATGTATAAATTCTTTGGCTTTTTTTATTGCTTTTTCAACAATTTCTTTGGCAGGACCGCCTGTAACTTTACGGTCGTTGACGCAAGTTTCCATACTGATGGCGGTGTAAATATCATCTTCGATTATGTCTGAAAACTCTTTAAATTCGTCCATAGTCAGGTCGTCAAGCGCCTTGTCGTGCTCAATTGAGTAAAATACCATTCTGCCTACAACGGCGTGCGCTTCGCGGAAAGGAAGACCTTTTTTTACAAGATAGTCCGCAACGTCGGTAGCGTTTGTGAATCCGCCTTTAGAGCCTTTGAGCATATTGTCTTTTTTTACAGTCATAGTTGCAATCATATCACAGAAAACAGGCAGACATAGTTTAACAGTATCAATAGTGTCAAAAATAGGCTCCTTATCCTCCTGCATATCCTTGTTATAGGCAAGAGGAATACCTTTCATAGTTGTTAAAAGACCGATTAAGTGACCGTATACTCGTCCTGTTTTACCGCGTATCAGTTCTGCGACATCAGGATTTTTTTTCTGCGGCATAATTGAAGAGCCTGTCGAGAAAGCGTCGTCCATTTCAACAAATGAAAATTCGTGGCTTGACCATAAAATAAGTTCCTCACAGAAACGGCTTAAATGCATCATTATAAGAGATAAACAGCTTGCGAGTTCTATTACAAAATCTCTGTCTGAAACACCGTCAAGCGAATTTAGCGTTACAGAATCAAAACCCAGTAAATCAGCTACAAATTCACGGTCGAGCGGATATGTTGTACCGGCGAGCGCGCCTGAACCCAACGGCATTACGTTGGTTCGTTTTCTGCAATCTTTAAGGCGCATAATATCGCGCTTAAACATTTCAAAATACGCCATTAAATGATGTGCAAAAGTAACAGGCTGAGCCTTTTGAAGGTGTGTGTAACCTGGCATAATAGTTTCGGTGTGCTGTGATGACAAGTCAGTGAGCACGGTAAGCAGATGCAAAAGCATTTCTTCAATTTCTGCGGTTTCGTCCATAAGGTACATTCTGATATCCAGTGCAACCTGATCATTGCGGCTGCGTCCAGTATGCAGACGTTTGCCTGCATCGCCTATACGCTCAATCAGAATTTTTTCGATATTCATATGAATATCCTCGGCATCTATTTCAAATTCAATTTTGCCGTTTTCTATATCGTCATAGATACGGTTAAGCTCAGCGACAATTTTTTTGCTGTCCTCTTCGGGTATGATGTGCTGTTTGCCGAGCATTGTCGCGTGGGCGACAGAACCTTTTATATCTTGCTTGTACATACGTTTATCAAAACGTATTGATGAATTAAAATCGTCAACTTTTTTATCGGTGCTTTTCTGAAAGCGACCTCCCCATAATTTTGCCATAATCTTTCTCCTTTATCAAATTCATACATTATTATTATACAATATAATAAGTAAAAAGTAAATGTTTTGCCTGAAAATTAATTTTTGATTTATGTTACTGAAAAAAACAGTTGAAAATTATGTAAAAAGATTATATAATAGTAATATTGCAATAAAGAAAAATCACGGGAGTGAGTTTAATTGAAAAAAAATATTATGAATTTACCGGTAGTACCACTGCGCGGCGTGGTACTGTTTCCGCATATGGCGCTTAACTTTGATGCGGCAAGAAAACGTTCTATAAAGGCGCTTGAAACAGCGTTGGACAATGATAGTATGGTATTTTTGACTGCACAAAAGGATATTACGCAGGATAATCCCAATAGTGACGGTGTATTTGAAATCGGAACAATAGCGAACGTTAAGCAGATGATGCGAATGCCCGGCGGTATTATGCGAGTGATAGTACAGGGAGTTCGGCGAGGCAAAGCCGTTATGGTGACTGACGGCAGTGATTATATGACTGCTGATATTTTAGAGTGCGAGGACGATTTCGCAGGGATTACAGAAAATGAACGTTTGTATGAGGCATACAGACGCCGTGTTGTAAATGCATACGAGGAATATTTTACTGAAAATCCCAAGCTTAATGCGGAAAGTTTTGTACGTATTATGTCTATTAAGGACATAGGTGAATTGTGTGATATAATAAGTGCAGAACTGGAATTTGATATAGAAACAAAGCAGGAAATGCTGGAAGAAATCGACGTTTTAGCAAGATCGGAAAAACTGCTTGTTGCAATAGAAAATCAGCTTGAACTGCTGAAAATTGAACGCCGTATTTCAGGTAAGGTTAAGGAACGCATTGATAAGAATCAAAGAGAATACTATCTTCGCGAACAGTTAAAGGTGATACAGGACGAGCTTGGAGAGGGTGAAGGTACAAAAGCTGAGGCAAAGGAATATGAGAATAAAATTAAAAAGCTCAAAGCCTCAAAATCAGTCAAGGACAAGCTATTGAAGGAAGTAAGCCGATTTGAGAAAATGCACTCTACGTCGTCAGAAAGTTCGGTTATCAGGAATTATCTTGATACGGTTCTGGAAATGCCTTGGAATAAGCAGACAAAAGAAAGCTTTGATATTACCGAAGCGCAGAAGATTCTGGATGCCGAGCATTATGGGCTTGAAAAGGTAAAGGAAAGAATAACAGAGTATCTTGCCGTGAGGCAGATTACAAACGGTAAAAACGGTACAATACTATGCCTTGCAGGACCGCCGGGAGTGGGTAAAACCTCTGTTGCAAAATCAATTGCCCACGCGCTGGGCAGAAAGTATGTCAGGATTTCGCTCGGAGGTATACACGACGAATCTGATATACGCGGTCACAGAAAAACGTATATAGGAGCAATGGAAGGACGAATTATGTCTGCAATGAAAGAGGCAGGTGTAAAAAATCCGCTGATATTGCTTGACGAGATAGATAAAATGGGTGTTGACTATAAGGGAGACCCTTCGGCGGCGTTATTGGAAGTACTTGATTATGAACAGAATTCAACGTTCCGTGACCATTATCTGGAAGTTCCGTTTGATTTGTCAAAGGTACTTTTTATAACTACAGCAAACACGCTTGATACTGTTTCAAGACCATTGCTTGACCGAATGGAAATAATTGAATTGACAGGCTATACAAGTAATGAAAAATTCCATATTGCAAAAGATTATCTTGTAAAGAAGTCGCTTGATAATAACGGTCTGTCAGACAGTCAGCTTAATATTGCGGATTCAGTTTTAAAAAAGATAATAGAAAATTATACACGTGAGGCAGGAGTCAGAGGACTTGAAAAGCAGATTGGCAAAATATGCCGTAAAGCGGCGAAGGAACTCCTTGAAAGCCGTAAGAAGTCGATAAAAATAACAAGAAATAATCTTTCGGATTATCTCGGTAAGGAACGTTATCATTATGATTTAATGAATGAAAATGACGAGATAGGTGTTGCGCGCGGACTTGCGTGGACTGCTGTAGGTGGAGATACGTTGTCTATTGAAGTAAATGTAATGGCAGGTACAGGCAAGGTTGAGCTTACAGGTAAGCTGGGCGACGTAATGAAGGAAAGCGCACGTGCAGCTATAAGCTATATACGCGCAAATTCGAAAAAACTTGGAATAAGCGAGAATTTTCATAAAAATAAAGATATTCATATTCACGTTCCGGAAGGAGCAGTGCCTAAAGACGGACCATCAGCAGGTATTACAATGGCGGCGGCGGTAGTTTCCGCACTGACTGGAGAACCTGTAAGGAGAGATATTGCAATGACGGGTGAAATCACACTGCGCGGACGTGTACTGCCAATAGGCGGACTAAAGGAGAAGTCGCTT
This sequence comes from Lachnospiraceae bacterium MD329, assembly GCA_010206265.1. Taxonomy (GTDB): domain Bacteria; phylum Bacillota; class Clostridia; order UBA1381; family UBA1381; genus Hominilimicola. Next base: position 4,790 of record VIQV01000019.1, on the reverse strand, counting down.
GCGGCTTACCGCGCAGGTATAAAGGATATAATTATACCTGAGGAAAATAAGGCAGACATTGAGGACATACCTGACGAGGTACGGAAAAAGCTGAATTTTATACCTGTAAACAGTATGACGGCAGTGATTGAGAATGTGTTCAGATAGAAAGGAATCAGAGGTTAAAGTTATGAATATACATAATGTAAGTCTTACCATATCGGCAGTGCGTCCGAATCAGTATCCGACTACGGGGTATATGGAGTTTGCATTTGCAGGACGTTCAAATGTAGGGAAATCTTCTCTTATAAACAAACTGCTGAACAGAAAGTCTTTGGCGCGTGTTTCAGGAACACCAGGTAAAACTGCGACAATAAATTTTTATAATATTGACGATACGATTTATCTTGTAGACCTGCCTGGTTACGGCTATGCTCAGCGTTCAAAAACGGAAATTGAAAAGTGGGGTAAAATGATGGAGGATTATCTGTCAAGCCGTGAACCGCTTGTTCAGACGATACTCCTTGTTGACAGCCGTCATAAGCCTACGAAGGACGATATTACAATGGCGGAATGGATTCGCCATTATCACGATAGATTGATAGTTGTTGCAACAAAAACGGATAAGCTTAAAAAGAGCGAAACAGAGAAAAACTTTGCGCTTATTTGGGAAACGCTTGAAATGGGTGAGGACGACATACTTGTACCGTTTTCCGTTAAAGATGATGAAGGAAAGTATACGGTATGGGATATGATAGAGATGATGCGTGCAGGTGAACAATTGCTGGGTTAACTGCTTTTTGACAGTGGCAGTACATATGTACGGCACATTGTCTGCAATCAGTAATCTGAATTACATTAAACAGGAGGAATGATAATGAAAAAAATACTGGCAGTATTAGCGGTGTTGTGTGTTTTTGGCGCGTGTGCAAGCGCGGCAGACCTTAATTTTACGCCTGAGGGCGGCGGTAAGTGGATTTTCTGCAACAATCCCGAGGCACTTAAAAATCGTGACCTTATGAACAGTGACGACAATCCGCCGGCGTACATAATGAACAATGAGAACCTTGAGCCTGATTTATACGATTTTATATTATGTCATATAAATCATACAAGCACAAAAAATGGTTATGGTGCAGGTTATGACATAGAACTTGACATAGAGCTTACTGCGCTTGAAGATAGTGAAATCACAATAAACAAGGTTTCGTTTGAAACACCTGAGGACGAGGCGTTTATTTATACAGACGGAACTTGGGCAAAGGAAATGAATAAGGTAGGTTGTCTGAACGGTCTTGCGTCATTTCTCGGAGTGAATTTTTGTGAAATAAACGGTTCGTGGCTGTACACATCAGAAGAATATGAACCGCGCACAATTGAAATAAAAAAGGGCGAAACAATATGGTTAAGTGAATTTATTGATAATTACTCTGCTGTAGCGTACGGTAAGCCTGTACAGATACTGGGTGAAATATCTCTGAATTCAGGTAAAATGGATATGAATGTAGCGGCATTTAAAGCAGGTGATGAACTGCGTGACAGAAGCACGTTTGACCCCGATGCAAAGTTTGGCGAGTATACATATACAAGAACGCAGAAAGGTGTTGCCGATTCACTTCCAAGGGTAAGCGTTGACGCGGAATATACAATTGACAAGTATACGAAGGACGGCGAATATATGCCAAACAAGGTGTTTAACCAGTATGAACCTGAGGGATATGTCACAGAAAAGTGGTGCAGTCATTTAAGCCCTCAGGACGATTTGTGGTCAAAAAACATATCGGTGCAGTCAGACCTTCTTCCTATGACATATCCTGATGAATCTAAAAAGAATTATTATGGTTCAATGGTAAGTGAAAACCAGAAGGACGGCATATGGACGTGGGACCCGTATCATAGTGACACTGCTAAATATCCGGGCACGTCAACTTGGTATAAAGCAGACAGGTATGAACCCAATTATCATTTATCGGTTAAACGAAATAATGAGGGATATGCGTGCAGTCTTGGTAATTATGCGGTTACTGAAACGTATAATTTGAAAGTAAAAAATACATCTGATACAGACAGATACTTCGAATATGTTATAGAAACTATGGCAAATGTTGTTGTATTTACCGAGGATAACGAGGGAAAGCACAGCGGATATGCTAAAGGTGAGAATGATACAGCAACAAAGGCGGTAATGGCAAGTGTGAAAATACCTGCGAACAGTGAAAAGGAATTTTCATTTAATCTGGTACTTCCTATTAATTATGTCGGTGGTATAAGAAATTCATTCTGTGTAAGAAATAATAAAAGCACAGGAAAGACATATGAGGATTATCTGAAAGAACCGCGTGCTGCAAGCGGACCTCTTATTGCAGGTGTGCCTGTACGGGAAGTAAAGGATAAACTTCCGCAGGAGGTAATAGATATTGTAGACGGAAATTACGACCGTTTTGAAATAATTAAGAGTGATAACGGTTATATGCTCCGCTGGACTGCGTGGGACAGCTGTCCGTTTTACTATACAGCAAACTGGGATAAGGTAAAGACAGTTTATTACCTTGATGATAATTATAATATTGTTGATAAATATATCTTTGACAGGCTGATATGCTTTGCAATGTTCCACGACGGATATTACTATGTTAAAGACGCTGACGGCAATTGCTTTAAATCTGCTGACGGACAAAACTGGGAAGCGCATACACGTATGCCGCTGCCTGAGATAGAATTTAATAATGACACGCCGTCTGTGTGGGCAAAAAGTGAAATAGAGCGCGCATATATGCTTGGAGCGGCTCCGTATGATCTGAAGGATAAGCTTGTTTATGAAAGTGATATGACGCGTGAAACGTTCTGTTATGTGCTGTCGAGTATGCTGAAGTTGTGTAATGCTATGCCTGAAGAAGGAGAAACGAAGTTCAGTGATACTGAAAGTAAAACAATATCAAGTCTGGCAGGGGCAGAAATAATAAGCGGTTATACCGACGGAACATTCCGACCGAAAAATTCCATAACGCGTGAAGAGGCAGCAATGCTTCTGAACAGAACTGCAGAATACTTAGGTTATAATAATGAATATGAGCCTTATAACTATACGGACAGTGAGGATATAGGAGAATGGGCAAAAGAAGCAGTTTACAGTATGAATACAGCAGGAATTATGACAGGAATGGGAGATAATCAATTTGAACCAAAGAGTAATTACACAAATGAACAGTCAATTGCAACAATTATGCGACTGTATGATATTGTAAAATAATTTAAGAAGGAACGGTCAGTATTGACCGTTCCTTCTTTCAATGAGGGGGGTTATTTTAGCGTAAGTCTTATTCTGTCGGCAACCATTGCGATAAATTCGGAATTTGTCGGTTTTCCTTTACCTGTATGGATGGTGTAGCCGAAGATTTCATTCATAATTTCCGGCTTGCCTCTGCTCCACGCCACTTCAATTGAATGACGGATAGCGCGTTCAACCCTGCTTGCCGTAGTATTATATGCTTTCGCAATTTCAGGATAGAGCTGTTTTGTAATAAAATTAAGTAAGTCCATATTTTCAACAACCATCATAATAGCGCTTCTGATATACTGATAGCCTTTGATATGTGCAGGAACGCCGAGTTCGTGAATAAAATCAGTAACGACTGTTTCCAAATCAACGGCTTCTCCGCGTGCAGCGTTTTGATTTACTATATTTTCGACATTTGTGCTTACAGCAGTTTTAGGCATATAAACAATATCCCTTATCGCCTCGCATACACGTTCACAGCTCTGTGGTTTCAACAGACAGTAATCAACGCCCGGTGTTGACGAGGCAGCCATATTTATAGCGATTGAAGAAATAGAATGAGCGATTATTTTAGGTCTTTTTGGCAGCGGAGCGTTGCGTAAACGTTTCAATACGCCTATGCCGTCGAGTTTTGGCATTACAAGGTCAAGAATAACAACGTCAGGACGTGTTTCAAGTATAAGCTTGTACGCTTCTTCTCCGTCAAAAGCTGTTGAGGCAAGAATCATATCGCCCTCAGCTTTTATATGGTTTGCGAGCTCTGACACAAGTTCTTCATTGTCATCTGCTATCAGCACAGATATTTTGTTGTTCATAATAAAATCCTCCTAAATAGTATAAATTCGTTTCCAATATACAGAATATGTAAATTTTTGGTTCGTGTATTATACTACCATATTATGTAAATAAAATCAAGAGTTTTTTCAAAAAATTTCCAGAAAATTTAATTTCCAGACAATTTTAGCATAAAAAAACGCAAAAATAGTAGAAACGGCGCCCCTTTGGAGCGCCGTCATACTTTCTGCTAATTAGTTGCACATACAAGTAACGATAACGATTATGATAAGTACCCAAAGGATCATATCAAGATCGAAGTTGCAACCGCCGCATCCGCAGTTATTTCTTTCACAGCAATCTCCCATTGTAAGCTCCTCCTTTCAATGTTTTGTAATATATAATATGTCGCGGTGGAAAAAGTGTGATTGAGCAAATAAAAAAATATCCGCCTTATTAGAAAGTACAGTGCACCCCAAAAATTGGACATAAAATAACCGATATGGTATAATGAAAATGTTCAAAGGAAGGGGTGCTTTTTCATGCAAAAAAGAAAATATACGCGAGAATTAAAAATAGAGGTATGCATGGATAAAGAAAGCAATGGGTTATCTAATGCAGAATTAGCTCTAAAATATTCAATTCCCAAAACAACCATTCGCGAATGGATACGAGAATATGAAACATCAGGGCATGATGCTTTTAAGATATTAAATACACGAAAAAATAACACGTATACAGCAGAGTTCCGAATAGCTGT
>VIQV01000036.1 GCA_010206265.1 Lachnospiraceae bacterium MD329 | reverse complement strand
GTATATGACTATATGCTGAAGAAGCAGGCAGAAGGTCATCCGGCTAAATACTACAATATCGCAGGACTTAACAAATTTTTAAAAATCTATTATGCCCGTGTAACTGAATTGTACAGAAACATTGACAACCAATCGATTTTCGGCAGCAACGTTTAACAATCATTGTTTATTTTTAAGATAGTCATTGACTATCTCTGTTTGCTGTGCATAATTCTATCCGTAAAAAAATATTATTTTTTTCATTTTACCTATTGACTTTACTTAGCAGGTTTCAAAAAAAGTATAACACCCAACCTTGACAGTCTTTTTCCACCTTGAAAAAGTTTCTTTACCCAAACATAACTTTCGTATACCATATTTTTACAATTCCTTTCATAATTTTATAAAATTCGTTTCTATTAGATTTATGAATTAATAATAAAAGAAATTGTCCAATAAAATACGAAAAAACACATAAACAAAAATCATATCCACATTTATATGCTTTTTGCCTTATACTTGCAAATTTTCTATATATAATTACCATATCACTTATAAATGGGAAAAATATAATGTTATATGTCATAAAAACAAATCATATGCTACTTTTCAGCTTATTTAGTATCAAATCACCCTTTTTCGCAAGAAGAAGTAAAAGAACCGAATATGCCAAAGTTGTATTTTGACATATTCGGTTCTTGAATATTTAATAATGTTTCATTTTGTACCTTACTTTTCATCTCGGAATTATTTTAATTGTCTTCTGTTGTTTAAATATAATGAAATATTTTTATATATTTTGTATGCAATTTTATTATACACATAAGCAATTTACTTGTCAATAACTACCATATATATTTTCTCTCTTTAATTATTATTTTCTATCTGTTCTCTTATATACTTATCAAATACCCCATCAAGCGTCAGCATTTCCGTTTCATTGATTACTTCTTCCAAAGTGCGTTCCTCGCTATTTAATTCCTTGATTCCACGAGTTGTAGCGAAATAGCTGCAAATATCATCAACAAAATGTACGTGTGTCATTGAAAGCGCATAAAAAATATCCGAGCCTGTGTCAAAACACAATGCAGAATATGTAGCATCATCATAATTCTCCGCCTCTATATCGGTTTTTGCCAGCAATTCCTCGTGTCTTTTATGAAATTGCAAAAGCATCTTGAAATTTTCCTTGTAAACTTTCAGCTCATACTTCAAAAATTTCTTATCTTCTGCTGTCAGATGCGGACAGCTTAAAGTTTTATTTTTCATTATAAGTTCCTCCATAATTACAGAAAGGCGCGTGTTTCCACGCACCTAATCTGTCTATAATTTTTATTCCTTAATTTACGCAGCCATACATCCGCCTTTTGCTCTCACTCTGAGCTTATACTCGCCGCAAAGTGATTTCAGACATTCAAACTCTGAGTCCATATCATTAAGTCTTTGCTTTAATATGACCTCATAATCATATTTTTTGTCCTCCAGCGTTCGCACCTTGTTCAGCCACCGCGTCAAAATAGCATCGCTTTGACTGCCGGATTTTATCAGCTTACCGATACTTTCCTGATAGTCCTGTATCTGTTTCTGCATATCCATATAGAACTCCGCTGCCATCTTTTTGCGCTGCTTCGCGTCATCGGCAACATACATAGAATTTATGCTTATTTCTTTGCGGATTGATTTATTCATCGGAACATACAAATTCATATTGCTGACCTCTTCCATAAAATCTTCAAGAGTATCAATATAATTCATATACTGTTTCGGCACAAAGAAATGATAACCGCGTGCGGAAATCTTAATTGCATTCAGCGACGAAATAAATTTATCCGCCACCGTTTCAATCTGTCTGTTTCCCACACTGTCCAAATACAGGCTATAAAGCTCTTTGACCTTATCGCTGTATTTATACACATCGCGGCTCGTAAAGCAATCCACATCTGTTACAAATATGTCGCCTGAATCCTTGTCAAGCTGAACGTTTGCAAGCTTGCGGTAATTATTGGTCGATTCATTCACAGTTTCCTCAACAAGCTCACGAGACACTATATTCCCGCTTACACGCTTATTATCTCTGAAATAAATACGCGCAATATTCGGCTCGCCGTTTCGTTCTTCGATAATTCTCTCTTTAACATCAGTAGTTGCACAGCGGAACGCGTCAATCGGAGAGTGCTTTTCTCTTACGCTGGAAGGCAATCCGTATCTTTCGACTAATTCAAGAAATGCCTTCCTGTTGATTATAAGACGCGGGAAAGAATAATATAAAAACTTTCCCAAAATCTCCGAGTTTTCACCGTTTTCACTATGTACTACCATTAAATCTTTTGCTTCCATATCTTTTTCCTCCTTATGCTGCCTGTTTTTCATAGGCTGTAGCCTTATAAGACTTCTTTTTATATAGACAGTAATCATCTATTCCTTTATACCACGGATTCCAAGTACAAGTTTGTACCTCTATTCCTCTTTCAGTCAAAATACTTTTTATCTTTATAAGAGCATTTCTGACGTGAATATTAACCTGTTTATCCATGTCAAAGACTTCATATACCTTTTTGATGTTAAGCTGACTCAGAGCGTCTATCAAACAGTTTATGGCATTCACACCCGGAACTGCCATAAACAGTTTTCCTCCTGATAATGTGCTTGCAACATCTGCCTTTAGCGCGCCCTCCGTAAGATACGCCGTATCTGATGAGATATCGCCTACAACATGTACCCAAGAGGAGACGCCTGTCCCCTCCGGATACTCGTTTGTGGAAAACCATCTAAATCTTTTATCGGCATTATCAAGTCTTATCTGCATACCCTGTATATATCCGTCTTTATCGCATACGGGAATATAATAACCGCCGCAATTTGGCGAATACATTTTCCATTCACCGAATTTACGGTAAAAGCCGGGTATTCCGCTTAGGTCATATTTAGCCGATAGCTTCTTTATAACCTCTCGGCGTTCATATTCATTTTCAGGTATGCTCTTATACATAAACTGCCGTATGTTACCAAATGAAAGTCCTCTGTCTGTCAAGTCCTGATAATGCATTCCGCTAAGACATAACATCCGCAACAAATCATAATACACATTATGCCGTTCTATAAGCGGTTTCATAGGTGTACTGTTTACAGGCTTGATTATTCTCGGCTCTGTATTTCCCAAACATCTTGACAGCTCATTCGCCGCCTCACGGTTTGTCATACAGTTTACCCGCGCATACAAGCTCACGTCATTACCTCTTGCGCCGCAGCGAAAACAATTCCACTGATTTTTCACTGTATTAAGATACAGGTGGTAATGCTTGTCGCCGCAAAACGGGCATAATGCCTTAATCTCTCTTGCGCCTATCCCGTCATTCTTCATTTGAACGCCACAAAGACGGGCGACTTCCACAACTCCGAATTCTTTCCATTCCATTATGCCGCCTCCTTAGCCGCAGCATAAGACGGTTCCTGAACCGTAAGAGCGCATTTACGTACAAATGCAAATATCATCTGTCCGTCAGGTCTGGAGAAATTGGTGTTGATGCTCTCAGCATTATCCACGAATGTCGGATACATAAGCCCTGTAAGACGCTTTAATAGGTCTGCAACCTCCAATCCCGCCTTAATCCGTTCTGATGTGGAAAGCCAACGATAGTCTTTTCCATCATAGGTGAATTTAAAGGTATCCTTTATTTCACCCGTAGTCTTTACCTCTTCAAAAAGCTTAATCGCCGCTTTATTCATCTTCAATGGTGTTAGCATAATCTCCGCACGCTTAACAGCATATTCATTCGCCGCAGTTATAAGATACTGGATAAACTGTTTCTTTGCGTCATTATCCTTTATCTGTAATTTAACCGATTCAATGGCTTTACGCAGTTCATCATCGCTTTGCATAGCCTTTAAATCACTTTCATCTGCAAATAATTCGGCTTTCATTCCTTCCAGTGAATTTACCTGTGATTCGCTGAAATTACCGAACCGTATAATATCGCGTAATCTATCAATATCAGCATCGGTTTTAGCTTTGACGGTTTTGATTTCCACTTCAACCTTTTTCAAATCGTCCTGCTGATACTGTAAAAACTGCTCTTTAGCCTGTTCGTCAAGCTTCACAAGATCAGCAAGCTGTGATTTCAGATTTGTGCCCTTCGCTTTCAGCGCGTTCAACTGTTTCGTTATATCTGTCTTTACAGAATTAAACTCTGCGTCCGTCAGCGCGTGCGTACAGGTAGGACAAGGAACGCCGGGGCGTATGCCGGTAGCCTGTTTATATAAGCGATTATACTCCGAAACCGTTGATTTATACTCTGCCTCTGTTTTTGCTATTTCAGCGGAAAACTTTGAAATATATACACGGTTTTGAATTTCTATACGCTTTTTCTCCAGCGCAAGCGTTTCATCGGCAGACGAAGACTTTTTCGCCGCCTCATATTCCTGTTTGGTCGCTTCAATATCAATTCCCTCATACTGCTTTTTCATAACCGTTGCTATTTTTTCCTTTTTTCCCTTAATAGCAGCCGCCAGCTTATTCTTTGTTACGGAATTTGACTCTAACTGTTCTTCCAAAAGCGCAAGCTGTCCCGAAAGATATGTAATCTGTTCGTCAGCCTCCTTCAGTTCCGCGCGTTTGTTCTTTATGTAGTATTCTGGTTCAAGCAAGCTCTCCTTTGCAAGCAAATCACGCGTCTGTTCGCTGAGCGTAGCTAAAATATCCTCCTGTGAAACAGGCGGGAGCAGCTTTTGCAAAAACTCGCGCCCATCATTTGCCACTTTCTCAATGAAATACAACGGATTTATGATTGACAGAAATATATCCTTATCGGTAAATATATTTACCAAGTTTATCTGTGTCATTGTATTTCCGTTGAGTGTTATGCTTGTTGTCGTCCCGCTTTTACGGCGGATAAGAGTATAAACCTCTCCGTCACCGTCTACAAAATCCACCTCAACACACATCTGTTTTGCGCCTTTGCTCATAAGCCGCTCCGTGCTTCTCTCGCCCCAGAACGACCCGCCGCAAAACGCGTAAGCAATAGCGTCGGCAATCGTAGTTTTACCCTGTCCGTTCGCACCCCAAATATATGATGTTTCTCCGAACCGGAACTCTTTTGCCTGCACAAAGGATTTAAAGCCTTCCATTTTAACTCTTATTATCGTAAATTCTGTTATTCTATCCATATTATTTTCCCTTTCTAAGCCGCTAAATCATAGTCCTGCAAGATGTGTACTTTTCCGTACCCCGTATCTCTTAAACCGAATACGGCTCGTCCAAGCTTTGTACCTGTCCGTAAATTTTCATCCGCGCCGTTATAGTAAACAGTAGCAACCTTTTTTTCGCCGCTAAGAGCTTTTATCTGGAGCATACTTCTCACGCCGTTATTACCCTGCTGAGTTTTTACGCCCAGTATTTCATACAACGGCACAACTGCTGACTGTTTCTGCGTCGGAGCTGCCGCAGGCGGCGTTTCCGCTTGCGGTTTCTGGTTTTGTTTCGTAGGCTGTTTTTGAACAGGCGCATCGCCCGCTGAATTTAGCTGTTTCAGATAGGATATATAATACTGCTTTAGCCTTGGCATTTCCTCTTTTTCAATAATCGCGCTATTGCCTTTTGCCTTTGCCTTTACCCATACAGGCTCCATGCCGTACAGGTATCGTCCTATACCCCATTTTACCGCTGCACGCTTAAAGGCATCTGAAATACCGCCCTTGATTGGTTCAATAGCTGAAAGTCCTGCGCCGTCAGTCTTGCTTATCCACTCTTTGAGGTCATCGTCATAAATATAAATGACACAAAGCTGAGATGTACCGCCTTCCTTTGAAGAAATCCACGGCTTATACTCATCTTTCCAGCGCATTTGACCTACAACCTCATCAAGCCGATTGGAAATAGCTCTCGAATCAAGATACGGAACTGCCCATCCGCCTGTTTTTTCTTTATTTGCTTGCTGCAACCGCCATTTAACGCTGTTCACATCAAACGGCTTTGACAGCTCTTTTAGATATTGATTTACACTCATATTATCCCTCCGTAATAAAATCGTTAAGCGTCTTACCCATTTCAATCAGCACATTATCGTAATAATACTTACTGTCCTTATCCTTTAAATGCTCTAAAAGACTACGATAATCCATATTGAGCTTTGTCCGCTCCTCTTTATAATAATCGTAATTATTAGGCATTTTAAGAATAAAATATGGCAGTCCGTTAAGCTGATGAAGCGATGTGATCTGCGGCAATGAATTACTGCCTGTGCAAAGTTTGAAATCGCTGACATTGGAAAACGGATATACGAACATTTTTGACTTAGGCGTTAGTCTGCCTTCCTCTGTAACGCCTAATCTTATTTCCTCTATATTGCCTGCCGCATCAATGTTAAAACCAAAAACAAGCCTTGGAAGCGGAAAATTGATATATTCTGTTTTTTCAAACATAATATCGGCTTTCTTCGCGTCAAAAACTATAGCCACAAAATGATTTCCACTTGCATCACCGCTATAAGATATACAATTTTGAGGTAGTATACCGCTTTCTATCCATCCACTTAATTTCACCGATAATTTAAGACATTTCAATATACTATCCGCATCTGTGTACTTTACAAGCTTTACGCCATCTTCTTCTGTTTCAACCTGTATTCTACAATCATTTTTTATATGTAACGTAAGAATATCATCATTAGACATTACGCAGCCACCTCCTCAATTTCCGACATAACCGGCATAACAAGCAGATAAACAAAAATAGAAACTATATAATGATATAATTTCCTCAATTTTTTCAGTTGCTCTCTATAATTGATAAAAATAGCCCTCACTGCAAAATACAAATTCTCATAGTCATAAAATTCATCATACACTTCCATTTCCCATGAACATTGATGTGTCTTGTTTGTTTCCGTGTAAATACTGCCAAAGCAATAACCACTGGTATCCACAATCTTCAGGCACTGAAAATCATAGTCAATTACATTCTGTATATATTTATTCTTGTCCTTCATTCCCATAATTCTGCCTAATTTTCTCGCCATTTTATAATAATCTTTCATTTCCTTTGATGAGAAAATATATGTTGCATAACCTTGCTCGTCATCATAATCTCCATCAATCAAAGAATCTAAGCAGGATAATTGCTCATAAAACTGACAATCAAAGTCTTCACCCAACGGATAATCATATACTCCGTCAAAAACTTCTCCTCCAAATTTATCGTAGTAGTCCTTATACTTCCCTATCTGGTCGAGTGTGTACTCACTAATAATCATATTTTCCCTCTCGTTCTAAAAAAACATTGTTCTTACAGAATTGCTGCATGGTTTTGCTTCACAAAAAACAGAGTATAAATTGCTTGTTTCCCTTGAAGTTTCCATCACACTATCACAAAACTCGGTATATTCCTCTTTCGTAAATTTACCGAAATCAATATTACTAAGGAATACATCTTTACCTTGTAATATAGGTGATGCTATCATTTTATAAAGATACTGCATAGCATTCTCACCCTGCTCATTCTGAACCACGCATATCTGTTTTGTTTTATTTACAAATTCCGTTATATCCAATTCCATCTTAATAATCCTCCGACAATAAAACTTATTTACCTACTGTTATGCCAAGCTCTTGAACCCTTGCGGTGTCAGGACATTGAAAATCATCTTATTCACCCGAGTTTCCGTCAGTGTACCGTCGCCGTTATCAAGACTCTTTGTTTGCTTTATAATACGACCTTTCAGAATATGCGGGCTTTCACAGTCAATATATCCGTTTATAAGACCGCTTCCGCCGATGAGTCCGATTTGTCCCGTATTCAAAGGCAAAAGTGGACGTTTTTCCCTTGCGTCCAGAGCGCTCTTTTCAAACAAAAATTCCATTGACTTTGAGCCTGCAAGCTGACGCTGCAATTCTCCGAGATTAAATACCGCGCCTTTAAACAGGTCTACCTTCTTTTCCTGTTCCGGCAGTATATAATGTTCGCCTTCAAGCTCAGTAATAACAGGAATATTCTCCATATCGGACGCAAGCTGTACCATTCTTTCGGCATCCACGCTTCCATCGCCTTTGGACTTCTTAATTCCCATCACTAATATCTGCTTGAATTTCTTAAATTCATCGTCCTTAAACCGAAACATCTGTATATCTTTGAAATTATCGCATAATATTCGGGCAATATCGCTTGTTAATCTGTAAAACGGAATAATATACATAAGCAATCCTCCGTCCATAAGATGATACAAGCCGTCCACCAAAAACTGCTTTTCACTGCGCGTATTGCCGCCGCCCTCTTTCAATACCGAGAGATACGGTGGGTTTAAGAATAACATATGAAATGCCTCTCTGCTTACGCGGGAATGAAAAAAACTTCCGAATCCCACTCTGTCAAGACATTTTTCCGCTTCTTCGCCGCGCATTTCGTCAAGCTCAATGCCGTATGTATCTGCCAGCTTTCCGCTTGTAAGCACATCAAGAGCCGTACCACATCCACAGCAAGGGTCAAATACGTTTATACGCTTACCCTCCGGGAATACAATACTGTTCTTTATCATTTTGACGTGTTCAACATCCGTAGGATAATAGCCTGTACGAATATTATTCATAAGTCTTCCCACAACTGATGCGTCTGTCACTTCATTATCGGGTATGCTTGCAAGCAGTGGTTTAAATGCCTCTTTGAATTTCGTATAATCAGAAGTCAGCAAATGAAATTTACTGACTGCTGCATACAGCTTATCAGCATAAATGCTACAGGTTTCCATATCCGCCTCGCAAAACAACATTTTCAGATTTAGAATATTATCTGCTAATCGTTTTCTTGACGTTTCAAGCTCCTGATACTGTTCGCGCGCCCGTTCAATTTTATTATGTTTCCTGCTTTTTTCTATGGCGTCACGCTTTATCGTCATTCCTTCAAGCGAAGATATAACCGACGATTTCATAAGCTCAAAACGCTCCAATACATAATATCTTTCCATCAGCGTCCACTCCTTTTCGACAATAATGTTTTTGTATTCATAGTCTGTGATGAAAATGTAGTCTTTCTGACTGATAAATCACCGCATACAATAAGCTGATACAATATTGACGCAACAATAGTTGACGCAAACAAATTTGCCGCTATACTCTGAGGAGCTGACACGCTGCGTTCAGCGCACGAAAGCTCTGTCGGAAATTTCTCATCGCCCTGTAAAATATCAGGATACATTCCCGCAACAGGTTTTGTTATTGTTCTGCCGTTCTTTCGTATTCCGCACACAACTTGACCTGTATACTCGCCGTTTCCTGAGTCGATGTATATAATATTACGCGTTTCATTAAATATCTTATGGCATAACTGACGCGAACGATTATTATCCACCGCGCCTATAAGGATAACCTTTCTCCCCTCTGAATTATAATAATAACCATTGTCTGTAAGCATTTTGAGAGTTTTTTTATCCTCTATAAAATCGGGGATATATTCGGCTTTTATACCGAATGCTGACGCATAGCGCTCCGCGACGACCTGTGCCTTATTTCTGCCTACGTCGCAAGATACAAAATTCTGGCGTATAAGGTTCTTTTTCTCAACAATATCGCCATCGGCAATAATTATTCTCACATCTCGTCCCGATGCGTATGCTATACGGTAAAGATGCGGCGCAATATATCCGCCTGTACCGCCTGCGCCGATAAGAATGATTTTAAATTTATCGTTCTCGCCGAATTTCATTTCAAATCACCCCCGGCTTTATATTCCGTAACATTGTCAAGCCATTCCGTTGGAAAATCATCAAACGGATACTCAAAAATGTCTGACGGAGAAATATCCACAAACTTACCGCCCACGGATATACGTGTTGAAATATCGGGGAGCAGCTTATCAAGTCTGCCTATAACCGTATATATTCTCGTTGCCTTTTCATCAGCGTTATCGGTTTCTGAAAAATACGCTTTCATATAGTTATGAGAATGAATATCCATAACGTGCGTCAAATTGTCCTCACTGTCAGGCAGAATTGTATTAACAACCGCACCGCCGACCTTCTGTTCAGGTACTTTGATAACATATTCTTCGTTTTCATCGTCCCAATAAACATTTACAAGCGCCTCACATACATTTTTTCTGTCTGCGAAATATCTGAAAAAAGAAATTATCTCGCTGAGCATTTCAAACGGAATAAGCGGCAGAGCCGGAGTAAATCCGGCTCTTACTTTTGTTAATCCGCTTATCTTGTTGGCTTTGGCTTTAAATATTCCGATAGCGTTACTGCGTATCTCATACACATTACCATCGTCGCTCGGAACATATGTAATAGCCTTGCCGCTGTTTAAAGCATTTTCCTCATTAGAAAATATACCCTTATATACAGGCATCTGTCCTTTTTTCTGCGCTGTAACCGTAGGTATAATCTTACAAGTCAAATCGCCCTTTTTACGTTTTATGGCAGATATAAAGTCCTTCGATTCCTCAATAAGCTTTTTCTGTTCGGCAACAGTAGTTTTATTGGGCTGAGCTACCTGCTTTACAATACCGCAATAGTTCATTTTCCAGCTTACTCTTTTACCATCCTCCAGCTCAGGGAAATCTTCCGATTTCTCTTTGCGAATATCCTCAAAGGTCTTGGATAAGTCCGAAATCTCCTCCGATGCGCCCGCATACTCAAAAACAGGCGCTTTGCTTAACAAACCTGTCTTGGTTTCCTCAGCCGCTTTGGTTTCCACTCTATTGATTTCAGCTTCAAACGGATTTGAACAGCTCTGTTCACCGCCTTCATCTGATACTTCCTGCTTATCCGATGCACTCTCATTCTTATCAACCGCCTTTTCTTCCTTTTCTGTTTCCTCATTTTCTGCTACTTCAGGCTCTTTCGTCGCCATTTCCTCAGACGAAGATTTATCCTCCTCGGATTCCACTTTAACTGCTGATTCCGATGTGTTTTCTGTTGCTTCGGCAAATGGATTGTTTGTATCATCATCTATTTCAGCAAACGTGTCCGACTCACCAATATCAGCAAACGGATCGTCTCCGCCATTAATATCAGCAAACGGGTCCTTATCCATACCGATATTCTCGCCTTCACCTAAATCAATGTCACCTGTCAACAATTCTTCTATACTGTTTGTGTTTTCTGTACTCATAATTTTTTCCTCCTAAAATTTTTTCTGTTTAATTGCTACTTCTTTGTTTTTTCTATCTCAAAACTCAAGCCGCCTCCTTTTCAAATGCGTATATATTCGCACTTTTATATGGAGTTCTATGTAAAAGCCTTTTCCTTGTTATAGGTCGGCTGAGTTTCTCGCATACCGATTCGCATACATTAACGCTCTCATCCTCGATTACATCGCCAAGCGTTAAGCCGCTATCTTTAAATTGATAGTCCAAACTTAGTATTTGCACCTTTTTATTTCTACGTTTTTCCTTTGCAAAATGATTGCTGAGCGCTGAACGCATAGCATTGTTAGCAATAGTTGAAAACGCATACTGCTGTAAATCCTCGCGCTCATCATACTGCTGTACTGCTCGCAGAAATCTGAATATCACCACATCATAGAATTCGTCCATCGGTAAATTTCTGTACCGCAGAAAATTTTCCACTAAATAGTGATGCTCCGCTAAAAATTGTTCTTGCCTCTCCGTAAGCATTTTTGCTTGCTTTGTCTTGTCTTTCATTGTTTTGTCCTCCTTAAAATTTAAAATTTTTTATAAAAAAATACGCCTAAGAATTTCTTAAACGCATTATTTCCTTTTATTTAATAGTTTTTCCTTAATAAAAAAGCTATGGGCGCACTATCCCTATGGATAGCTCACTCATAACCACTTTAACTTTAACCACTTTAACTTTAACCATTTTATGCCTGTATTATATATCGGGATTTTTACGATTTCAAGACCAAGTGCAAAAAAAATCGGGGTAGAACAAAAAAAATAGAGCTTGACAAAATATCAAGCTCCATTTTTATATTCACTTTCCTAAACAATTTATACGCGAGGCATAGATTCCTTTAACATATCCTCATATTTAGAATATTCGCTTTTCGGCACGCTTAATGCCTCCATAGCCTGCTCACTTGTCAGTTTCATATTCCTCATAAGATTACGGATAGCCTCTATTCGTTCTTGTATACACCCTTTTTCCATACCTTCCGCAAGACCGTCCTCTCTGACACCTTTACTTATATTGCACATATAAGACACCTCGTCTAATGTCTCCGTCATTTTTATATTAAAGTTTTTTATGTAATTTATTATATTGTATCTCTATTGTGCCATTTGCCGTATTGATTTTTTCTTTATATAAGAGTGTGTACTTTGTCTGACCTACAGTATAATCCTTATCGCCTTTAGGAAAAAAAGAACGGCAGAAGTGCAAATTGGAATTTTTCACTTTATCTATAAATATGTACACGCTTTGACTATCGTGTTTGGATTCCATAAGATAATCAGCTTGAATTAGTGAAAATATATTTTGTTTAGAGTTATATTTGAAAATAATATCATTACTGTCAAGCATATCTTCTAAATATTCAAGACAATTGATTCTTTCGCTTACAAGCTCGAATTCTTCACTTTTCGCTGCTGTTTCATATGAAATCTTTCCATTCAATATATGTTCAAACACTTTTTTTCTTGACGCTGTACGGAAAAATTCATTATCTGTCAATTTATGCAAACCTGCCAAATGCACAAATTCCGTTATATCAAAGGCAAGTAGTATTTCCACAAGCTCACCCTTACGTCCAACAATTATTTTATATTGTATATCCAATAGTTTTGAGAATGCCTTTGCACATTGTTGTAGTTTATCCTGCATAATGAAAATCCTTTCGTATCAAAAAACTGCTCCGCAATGCAGAGCAGTTCTCGGTGTATTTTCTTTCAGCAATATGCCTAAGCCGATTTGAGGTTACACTACACAAACCCCTCCCGAAAGCTCCATATACCAACGCATATCGGCGCGCCAATATATTTCTGCGCTTAAACAGACACACCTGTTGCCTGTTGTTACTATTATTATACTATATTTCTTGAAATATGTCAAGAAATATTATAAAGAATAAGCGATACAATGGTTTTTTCCATCGTATCACTTATCTCTATAATGTTAATTTTCCTTACTTGTTTTACGCCGCCGCTTGTATATTTATCAATTTGTCAGCGCCTTGGCTAATTGCATCACGCAGCATATCCATATATGAATAGTCTGTATCCATCCACGCCTCATAGCACTCATACAGCGGGTGCTTGCATTTAAGCAGTGCGATAAGCTGTTCTTTATCAAGATAAACATCATCGCCTTCAAATGACATTATAATATCATCACGAATTACCTTTTTATATGACTCTTCAATAATTTCCTCCGGCGGTAATTTCTTTAAATCCTCTATAAATTCATTATATTCTTTTTCTAAGCGTTCATACAATAAATTCTGTAGCTTTTCTTTTGAGAGCTTCTGATAATCAATCATATTAGCCATGTCAATGCCCTCCTTTACCACCAGAACAGATGCGGTCTAAGTGTGAGCGTAAGCACCATTATATAAAACAATGCCGTTCCTCCCATTCTTACATACATGCTGAGTGGAATACCTTCATACAACATCACATTTGCTACTGGTACATAGCTCTTAATTTCTTTTACATATCTGATTACAGTCCTTATAATCATCAATGCTGTTAATATAAATAATACCTTATAAAACATAATTTTTCCTCTTTTTTTCTGTTAATCATCTTTTTCAACATATTTTCTTACTACATCAATCATAAATGGGTAGCGGAATTTCATTGTTTGTTCAGCTATTGAAATAGAATAATGGGATTCCACATGGCATCCTTCTATATAGCATTCATATGAACACTCATCTGAGTCTTCCACAAAATCACTATTATCTTTCCAACTCTTAACGTGCCCTTCTTCAAACTCTTCTTTCAAGGTTTTAATCATTGTACTTTTAGCCTCGCCAATATTGGAAAATACTTTTATGCTATGACCATAATCATAATTTGCCGCCCAATCCTCCTTCAAAATATATACTTTACATTCCCATACATCGTTTTCTGAAATAGAGTGTATCATTTCCGACGACATTATAACGCTGTCAAGGCATATATCATCTAAATTTTTATTTTCACCGTACAACTCGGAAAATCGCTTTTCAAGCATCATCATATCATAATTAGTTATGGGCGGTTCAAACGAACAATAGAAATCCGGTGCATTATTATCAGTTTCCTTATCACCGTCAGTACGAATTTCATAGACTTTGCCTACAAGTCCCTCATAGGCACTACCAGCAGTTCCGATTATTTCATCACCGATAACATATTCAATATTCTTATAATAAAATTTGTCACCTTGTTTTTTTATAATCATATTTTTTCCTCCATATCTTTTAATATCTTATTTCAAGAGCAACAATCTCACCTTTTCGATAATAAGCGTACACATCATAGTATCCGTCACCATAGCCAGACGATGTACAAAATCCTTTGCAAATACCATTCATAATCATATAATTTTTGCCTTGGATTTCATCACAGAACTGCATCCACTCATCTGCGTCAAGGTCTATCTTATGAGAAAAGAAACCTGCTCGTCCTGCATCAACACCAATATTTGATATTTTTTTCCAACTGCCATTCGGAATATCCTTTATATCATAATCCTTATGCTCAATACGCGATATAAAACAGCGTCCCATATCATATGAGTCTCCCTCTACACATATATACGCGTAACAGTTGTATTGACCTGCCTTTATGGATACATTGTTCATTCTACACCAAATATCGCTCTCATAAGACGGGTCAGTAATATCCACCAAACCATCTGTAAAGTTAATGCTTCCAATGGCTTTTTTAAGTAATTTTATTTCACCCGCAACTTCTTTAGCTCCGTATTTCAAATCATCAATGCTTATTCCGCGCATTTCAAATACTGTTTCATGAAATAAGGTATCTGCAATTTCAGCTTTTACATCGGATATAGTACACATTATTGTGCTGCCTTCCCATATAGTCATAACATTATTATCATCAACCGAATAGGAATATAAATCCCTATATGCAGCTTCTCGCAGGAAATCCATAGTATTCTCCACGCAGCCCTCAAATTCTGCCTTAGCATTTACAAAATCCATAAAGCTGTCATGAAAATCCTTCGTTCCAATATCTACAAGCGTTTGCTTACAATCACTTCCCAGATAATCAAAAAAGCCTTCGACATTTATGTAGTCAGAAAACGCTTCCCGTATGAGTTCATATGAAATCTCATTATATACAAGCTGTCCGCCTGCCGTAGCGTCAGGGTTATAGTATACATAGGTGAAACCGCTGTCGGTCTTAAAAAACTTATCCTTATCAAGCACATCACTATGCTTTTTAACAAGCTGAATATCCTGATACTTTCTCAGCTTTTCATTGTTATAGGCGAAAATATAAAAGTTATAATCGCCCACTCCATAAAAACAGCGGATAAAGTATGTATATTTTTCAGTTATTACTTTGAAAAGGTATATGTCCGCAAACCTGTCATTCAGCTTAAAACCGCCTGTATTTTTACACACACACTTCATCATAGTGCGGTTTTTCAATAACGGCAAATCTGATTTTACAGTGAGATAGTGTATTAGATCGTCAAATTCCACTCTAAATTCAATAGTATTCAAAGCATCATTTCCGTTTTCCCATGTAGACCAAAATTGCATACCGTCTTTACCAAAATCACCGCGCAAACGACCTATATATCCGCGCTCTGCGGTATGGGTGTCAGAATATATATATTCCTCATCTTCCGCTGTCGCCGCTGTCAGCTCGTAATCTGGCACTTCTATACCTGCCATTTTACACACAACTTCTGCAAAATACTTTAGTTGTTTTTGCAAATCATCTTTCCCGCTACGAAAATATGCGGCTTTGCCCTTGCCTTCAGGTAATTTCTCTCCTTTAGCTACAAGAGCTAAAAGACGCACAATTTCCTTTGTTGAGGGATAGCTGTTTCTTTTTGAGATGTTGTTTGTATATAGGCACATATAGCCTTTCTTTGAGTCGCTGAATGTATTGCCTATATAAATGGCTTCATATCCGCTATCGCTTGTTACGATAATTGTATCATCACTTCTATCGCCATCAATATAATAATCCTTATAAATATCATCTTTGGCAATAATTCTGCCCGCCTCCTTAATTTTTTTTGCTAATTCATATATTTTATCTTCCATATTTTTATCCTTTCCTCGTTTTATTCAACCACATATTCCAATTTCACGCCGTCGCATTCTGCAAAGAATTGTTCAGCCACCGGGCATTCAGTACATAATCCTCTATCACATTCTCCTTCAGCTCTGCACGCTTTTCCATGTCCGCATATCTCAGGTGCTTCACCTTTACGATGATAAATATACCTTATTCCGGATATCTTTTCGCGAATTAAGGTATGCAAGAAATCACGCGCATAAAATGAATTATTGAATGTGTATCCGTCTATTCTGTATTCATACTTTCCTTTACAGGTTTCTACATTTGTTTCTACTGTAATGACCGAACCGTTTATCAATCTAATTTCAACAGTATTTTCAGATATTACAAACGCATCAACACCAAGGACTTGCGTTCTTATAGATACTATAGCCATATTAGTCCTCCCTTAAATATCAAATTCAAATTCCCAAGCATTCGGATTGCTTTCACAGCAGGAATTATCAGGCATATAACTGTTTCCATCCATATGCCCGCGCTCACGGAACAATTTGGAAATAAGGCGCTGACCTTCTGCAAACTCATTATCCAGCTTGCTGTTCGTCAGCTTCGTAATTATTTCGTATTCCTCATCGCTTACCTCTGCTGTCATTCCGATTCTTGCCCATATTGTTTTCATAGTTCTGCCTCATTTCTATATTAGTTTTTTAACATTTGGTGTTATAGTATTTCATTATATCATCATTGCAATAATTACATTTTTTTTGCAGTTTTTTATATGTAATCTTATTTTTGTGACAATAGCGCATATAACTTTGCATTCCTTTTGAACCTTTTATTTCTTCTTCCGTACCCTCTAAAATCCACTCCCAAACGCCATAGTGACAATCCAATGGCATATAAGAGATTTCATATCCATCTTCGAGATGGTCAAATAAGTCCCGTGTAAAATTATATCCCCATAAAAACACACATCTATTATCTTTATATACATCAAACTTATATGCTTCTTCGCACATATAAGAGATAAAAGCCCACACATTATTAGACTTTTGTGGGTTTTCCAAAATATACATTACATCGTAGTTTTCGAGGGAATAATCTTCATTCTGTTTATAAGGTTCCGAACGCTTTAAAACTCTGATAGCATCACGAACAAGTCTTTTTTGCCTCTTATATTTTCTATATTTTCTCGTAATTCCTTTGAAAATTTTTTTTATTTTACTAATCATTTTTATTCTCCTTATCTGCTTATCCGTTACATTCAAACAATTCATTTTCACACGGAATATAGTATTTCTTAGTTTCCTTACAATAGAATATATCCATAGAACTATCGTCCATAGCTTTATAAAATTCTGTATAATCGTAATAAACCTTTCTATCGCTATAATTCCACATACCTAACAATTCGTCTCGTTTCATTCCAAGCTTTTTCATAGTGTGGTACAAATCGAGTCCTTTTTCATCTTTTTTTAATTCCCTGTAGGGGATAAAAGTATATCCGTTATATTTGTACTCCATAACTTATCTCCTGTCTTTCATAATATCAACAGCTATATCGTCCTTGCAAAGTTCGCTTGTTCTGTAAATTTTCTTTGCAAACTTTTCAAGCGAAAACGATAGATTTTCACCTTCGTCAAGCAAAATACCCGTAATTCCGAATTTATGTCGCTTCTGCGTATCATTAACGCGCTTTTCACATTCAGCGGAAATATCACAAACACCGTCTGTGATGAATACAACATCAGCATTTTTCCAATCGCCTTGCTGTATCAAATCCAGAGCCTCATTAAGCGGATTTTCAAAATTTGTACCACCTCTTAAAAAGGTTTCAGAGGCTTTAAACATATGTTCTTGAATATCTTTATCATTTTTCAAAAACAAGTCCGTTTTAGTTTTTTTCGCGAAATGTATCAACGCAAAATTACGCTTATTATCTCTGCATATCTGAAGTAATATCATCGCTATTGCCATACCCCACGCCTGATTATCTCCGTAGGTGGAGCTTGACTCGTCAAGGCATACGATTATATCACCTTTGCCCTTGCAAATACTTTCACGCTTACGATACTGCTTGAGCTGCTTATTCTGATATTTACGGATAAATACAGGAATTGTCTTAGGATCGGAAAGCAATGATAATTCTGAGGTCAGCGACCTTGATATACTGTTGCCCGTTGTTATGTCATACTTCTCACCGCGACCAAACTCATAACCATTCTTTTGCTTAGAGGAATAGATTTCCTTGTATCTGCCTAAAAATTTAGCTACATAGCTTAATTTTTCAGACTCGGATACACGTTTGAGCAATTCAGTATTAGCCTCATTTTTCTGCATTTCCGCATCGCTATTGCCCCAGCTTAGGATTACAAACTTTGTTGCTTCCGCCTGCTCAATAGCCTTTGACAGTGCCATTACAATAACAATCTGCAATTTATTACGATTCATATTTGCCGCCCTGTCAGCCTGTTTTTCAAGATACGCGTACTGCTCACACTTGCTTTTCAGCCTGTTTGCAAGGTTTATTGCTTTTCTTTCGGAAAGAGATATTTTTTTCATCTCCAGCTTTAGCTGTCTGTGGAGTTCAGCGCATTGTTCCGCCATATGCTCCAGCGTGTTTGCTCTGTCCTCACTGCCGGACAATGATTTTACCATATCCCTCAGATTCGACATAAGCTCCCGCATAAAAACGATTGTCGCCTCTATTGCAGGCAATTCACAGCCTTCGCATACTGCTTTTCTTTCAGAATATTCATCATGCGTCATAAGCGTAGACAATATAACCTTATTGATTTTCTTTGCTGTCGGGCTTAATTCCTCATCATCAAGCATTTTCGGTGTAATCGCATAAAATGCCTGAAAAACATCGTTAATTAACTGCTTAATAGATGAAAGATGCTGTCTGCCCTCATTTTCAAAATTCTTTATTTCAGGTGTGTTATTACGCATATCGCGGAATATTTCACGTTCCAGACGCGTAGATTTCAATACATTATCCGAATATCCCACTGATATTTTCTGCGATAATATACCTGAATTTAATATATCTTCTATTGATTTAAAATACATAATCGTTTCTCCCTTACACTAATTCTGATGAATGTTTACCGATATATTTTGCATTTCTGTCCGAACCGACACTTTGAGCATAAAGCTCAATAAATCGCTGAACAACTTTCGGCAAATTGCTTACAAGTTCTCTTACATCCTCAGACTTACCTTCCTGATTTTGCCTTGTGCAGATATATACCTGCTCGCCGTCGGTATTTGTTTCAATATCTCCGTTTAAATGATAAAATCTATTCCCGCCTGTCCGTGCGTGAAATTCATCATCATAAATCAGTCCGCATACTACCTTAATTTTTTTTCCCATAATATTTTTATTTCCTTTCTTCAAAGTACAGAAAAGGAGAGATATTTTTCTCTCCTTTATCTGTGTTTATATTACTTAAAATGGCAAATCGTCCTCAGAACCGTCAAGGTCATTAAATCCCGGAAAATCGCCGCCGAAATCGTCCGCTCCTCCGAAAATATCACCATCAGGAAATCCTCCGTTTTGAGGGGCTGTATTTGCTTTCGACTTAGCCTGTCCGTTCTTTTGCGGCGCATCGGCAAAACCAACCTCGTTTGCAACAACTTCAAAACCGTAGCGCTTTACACCGTCATCGCCTTCCCAGCTATATGTCTGCAATCTGCCTACGGCATATACCTGCTTACCCTTATGGAAGTTACGGCATACAAATTCTGCTGTTTTGCCCCAAGCTGCAACAGGTATAAAATCCGCCGGCGGTTCCGCATCGCCATACTTCGGTCTGTTTACTGCCAGCGTAAATCTGGTTTTTGATGTCTGTTTTTCGCCTACTACCTGTAATTCCGGTTCTTTCGTTAATCTGCCTATAAAAATTGATTGATTTAACATACTTTTTTCTCCTTTTCCTCGTATAATGCTAATAATTTGTTATATATCTGAACGCTGTTATGACTTGCTTTCTTTAGCTTATTAAGCGCTGCCTCGCTCCTGTTTTTCATATATTCAGTCTTTAAAGCGGCGCGCTGTTCGCAAGATTGCATATATAAATCCAATAACAGCGGAAATACAATTTTACTATCCTGCTTATCGTAATACGACAAATCCATACCTTCATCTCCAGCCTTTAGATTTATAACTCTTGAGCATACATCTCACTAAGCGGGACAATCGTAAACTCTGCCATCTGGCATATTTGTTTACTAATATTTTCAAGCTGTTCACTTGCGGTATTCACGCTTTCACGATCAGTATCATAAACACACTCAATTGCCTGTAAATCAGTATATACCTTTAAAAGTTCTTTTCGCGCTTTGGTGAAAGCGCGGTTGTTTGTACTGTTTGACTTGAAATCCTCAAAGGCTTCATCTGCCATAGCTATCAAATCATCAATACGGCTCTTTATCGGGTTGGCGCATATTTCCGTTAAAGCAGTAGATATTGTTTCGCGTTCCGTCGGCTTGGTCCAGAAATAATTCGTAAGAATCAGCAAATCCTCAACCGATACCGTATCACTGCCGCGAATATATGCCGCCGCCTGAACAATCGGTGTATAATTAAAGAATTTACGGTCAGAAATATGTATATCTTTTTTCCGTAAAGCACACAAAATATCGTCCATAAGCTCATTTATACTGTCGGGAACTTTAACGCATTTTACCTCATTCTGCATAGTCATAAGCTCACTGAGCGTAATCGTTGTAGGATTAGCGTTCACCGTCGATTTCTGCTTCTTTTTAAGAATATTCAACCTGTTATCTCTATCGCTGACATATTCCGTTACAACTTTAAGGTCAAAACGGTCATACAGCGGTTTCAAAATCTGATTTTCTATTTCCGAGAAATCAGGAATTTCATTACTCGCTGAAAAGAATGAAATGACCGGAATTGATACTGTCTGTCCCTCGTTTGTATATACGCGTTCGTTCAGTGCCGTAAGCAAGGAGTTTAAAATACCGTCGTTCGCCTTAAAAATTTCATCAAGAAATACAATATGGCTATCGGGTATCTTGTCTTCCGTTATTACTTTCGGTGCGCTATCCTTAACAGAACATATGATTTCCTTTATATCGCTAAGCTCTTTCGCCAGCTTATGAGCTTTTTCAAGACTTTCGGTTCTGCCGTCTATCTCATATTCCTTATACGCTTTCTGGACCTCTCCCAGCTTCACACTGTACGATACATCTTTTGCAAGCTCATCAAAAGGCATATTGCCCGGAATAATGCTTGAAAGGTCAAGCCTGCCGAACAACTGCTCCTCATCTGTCTGTTTCGACATCAGACGCTCAAACTGTTTCGCATCTGTTATTCGCTTACGAAAAAGATTTATACAATGTGATTTTGCTTGTCCTGTATCTCCTAAAATAAAGAGATTTTTCTTTGCCAGCAAAGCTATAGCGATACACTGTATAAGCTCATCACGTTCCGCCGTTTCTGACGCAACCTCGTCCATTACTGCTTTTATTTTTTCGTTATTCATTTATTTTTCCTCCATATTTTTATTTATGTATTACAGAATATTGTAATCAACACTTGCGAAGTATTTTATGTATCCACGTGCTTTTGTCCAGAATATCAACCATTTTACAATAATACTTATCTGTCTTGTGATCATGCGCATACTGTGTTGTATATGTACCAATATATCTTTCCGACATACAAAACATCTCAACACCGTCAATAGTACACCAATCCGAAGGTGGCAATACGTCAAAAGCATCTTCAAAATCTTCCGCTGTTATATCTGTTAATTCATCGGAAATCAGCTTTTCTCGCTGCTTCCTCCGAAATTCATCAAAAGATAAAACTTGACAACCTGCTTTTATTTTATCTTCATATGCTGTAATCTGATTTTGCCAATACTCCCGTGATTTATCGTCCGCGCTGTCCTGAAATAGATATTTGACTCGTTCTAAGCCTTCCATATAATATTGATTAGCCCGTTCTTTCGCTGCGGCTATCGTTTCTCCTGTTTTTACAAAGTCAAAGATAGACACTGTTGCCATTTCTGCAATTACCAAATCTTTGTTGTTCATTATTTACCTCCGAATATTATGCTGCTTGCTTTTCCTTAGCTTTCGGCGCTGCTTTTTTAGTCTTGCGCTTTACTTCACGATTTCTGACATTCATAAGCATATACTCGCTTTTATTGTTAGAAACATACAGTACACCGCCGTTTGTCATAGAAACATTAACATCGCCTCTGATAACTTTCAGCATATCCGTAAAATATTTAGCGTTATAGTAAAACTCACGCCCTACTCCATCTGTAATCTGAGCGGGAACATCAAGCGTACTCGATGCCTCTGTGCTTTCTATTGACAACTGCACACCGTTTTCCTTGAATTTCAACGCTACAGGTGCAGTATCCTCGCTAACACTTGCAATCATGGACACCGTTTCTATCATTGTTTGCATATCGGCTGACTTTATTTTAGCGACAAGCTTCTTATCTGCCGGCTTTAAAAGCATATCAATATTCATAAACGGTTCTGATATTATACGCGTTGAAAACAGCATATCCGATTTTAAGAAAACAACCGAACCGCCGCATAAGCCTACGTCAAGCATATCCTTATCTTCCACAGCGTTTGCCAAATAAAAAAAAGACCGTTTAGGAATTGTAACTGACAGCTTTCCGCCGCAATCGCATTTGTTTTCCGTAACAGCCATTCTATGTATGTCACATGACGCAGCCTGTACCGTATCCGAATATATATCAAGATGTATTCCAGTCAGCGCCGGCTTTTTATCATCAGTTCCTACCGATGCCGACGTTTTTGAATACAAACTGCATATACCGCTGATTTTTAATAAATCGTCCGGGAACGGAATGTCAGGCTTTGGATAATTTCTCGCGTTAAGCACGGGTATATCATATCGGCAGCGTTCACTGGTTATGCCGAGATATTTGCCGCTATATTCCAGCAATACATCTTCACCACCAAGACGTTCCGTAATTCCCAAGAACATTTTCGCATTGACAACGAGGCTTCCGCCTTCCTCAATTCTTGCCTTGAATTTACGCTGTATTGATGTTTCGATACTGCTTGCCGTAATATATACAAACCCGTCGTCCTCCTTGCATTCCACCAAAAAGCCCAAAAGCTCCATTACATTATGACTTTGCGGCACAATCCTTATCATAGATTTTAAATAGCCGAATAACTCTTTTCTGTTAATTCTTACTCTCATTTTTATTATCCTTTCAAATTTTTTCTAAAATACCATTATCGAGCAAATACATCCCAAAATCATATTCTACTTTTGTTATATAGTATACATAGCCCCGCGCTTTATCTATCATTTTGCACAGCATATACTTACCGTTATCATTTTTAGGTGCGTAACCGTTTTTCATCTGCTGTATTACGAAATTTTTTCTGCTCATATATTTTCGCTGTACAGCATCGCAACTATCTGTGTCTTCATTAACGGTATGTATTCTATATACAAATTTTTTCTGCAAAACCATCTGGATTTTTCCGCACATCATAGGTGTTTTCCCGTCCAAGAAACCGTACAAATCACGTTCCATTTCGAGAATTGCCTCCTCTTCTCTGCGTTTTTTCTCCTGCAGCTCCAGTTGTATTTTATACTCCGCTTCCCTTTTCTGACGCTCTTTATACTTGACTATATATTCCGGCTGTTTAGATAGAATATCGTGCATATCTTCTTCGGTTACAATATCACAGCCCACACGATCATCTCTTGCAGGTTCGGGATAATTAGGATTTACCTGATAGCATTCTCCCAAATCCGAATATTTTTTGCTGCCTACGATTTCTTTCTTTTGACCGAATCTTGTATAAAAAGTCTGTCCGAATAAATAGGTGTTAATCATTTATTTTTCCTCCTTAACTTGCAAGCAAATCAAATATTGAAATCTGTTCAGGATTATCATATTCAACTTTCTTACCTCGCTTTTTACCCGAAAACGCTGCCGCAACACTGATTTGTACCTCAGTGTGTGTATGTACCACGGGCTTGTATGGAATTACATCCGCTTTCGTATCAATAATTGTATTCTTGTCTGTTTCGATAGTTTGTGTTTCTTCTGCCGTCGTTTCTTCCGTTCTGTCGTGGATAATCGCCATTTTCTTAAACGCTTCCGACAAGTCCTCAACCTCTGACTGAATGCCGAGCGTCAATTCCTTTGCAAGCATTGTTGTCATATCCTGACACTCGCTCATCGCCGCCAAGCCTTCATCCGATAGATTGCCCTCTATAATAGTGGCAACAGCCAGCTTTGACGCCATCAGCTTCAATGCACGCTCCTGCATAACACCTTTGTAATAGAGCATATACACTTCTATACGCGGCGCTGTCTGATTTATTCGCCACGAACGGCGCGATGACTGACGGAATGTAAATAGGTTATATCCGATATTGTAATACACAAGCGTTGTAAACGCATTCAGGTCCAAGCCGGTTTCCACAAGCGATGGATTGGTTATAAGCACATCTATACCATTTGACACCTTATCATCTACCCACTTTTCGCGCTTATCAGGCGGAACATTAACACGCAGAATTTCCGTTTGGTATCCTTTTTCGGATAACAACTTTTTCAGCTTTTCCTGTGTATCGAGTCTTACCCAGTTGGTGTAAATCAAAACACGCTCACCGTTCTTGACCTTGCGTTCCACTATATCCAGAACTGCTAAATCCTTTTCGCTTAAATCCTCCGGCTTTGCCGTATCCTCCGGAACTACAATAGGTTCTCTATCCTTTCCGAATGGATACATAACAGGCTCATGACCGTATGGCTGGTCAGGATAGGCTGATGCCAACTGGAGATATTTTGATAAAATTTTGCGGCTTGCCTTCCTATCATAACGCATGACGTGTATAAGTTCGCCTTCAATCCTATCATACTCTTTCCTGACTTCATCATTAAGCGATAATTCAATAGGGATTTCCTCATAATCGGGCAATTCCTTTCCCATATCGTTAAGTGATAAAAATACTGCCGATTCGATAAGAAACCTTGAATAGACAAGCGGTGATACTCCCGGCAACTGCCGTTCACGGACTTTACGTTTCTTACATCTGCTGTTATCGTTGTATTCGCTGTCCTCTAATTCAAATACGCTTTCGGTAACTCCATATTCGGCATTAAATGCCGTAGGATTATCATATGCCTTATTATCCTCCAGCATCAGATTAGATGCAATACGATAAAGCAGGTAGAAAGTACCGCTCGAATAACCGTTTACAAGCGTTGCAGTCATACCGATAACTTTTTTACTGCACCCGACAAGGTTAGCCATAGCGTTACCCTGTCCGCTTTCGCCCTTGTACTGATGCAACTCATCGCATATCACTCCGTCAACTTCCTTTATATGCTCAGCTATATACCCGCTTAATGTGTAGCGTCTGTAACCGCCGAGCGCGGGGAATATCGTATCAGGACTATTTATGACACTCCGAATCTTTTCCGTTATTTTCTTGTCTTTAACTTTTTCCAGATGTGCATATGCAAAATCTCGGTATATATATCCGTAATTACCTATCTTCACCCATTTATTATGACGCAAAGAATAATCATCAGGATTATATGCCGTCCACAGATTAGTACCGCATTCCTCGCACTTATGATTTTTGTCGGTTTCCCTCTTGAAAAAGAATTGGTCTGCTTTTACCTTGTACTTACCATCGTCGTCTGATAACTCCATCTCTATGACATTACCGCAATCAGGGCATACATACGCTCTTTTTCGTTTTGAATATCTCACAGCAGGACGTTTCATATATCCGTCCCTTGCTCGTTCCTTTGACAAAATAGCGTAAACTGTCATATTGTTTTCCGTATAGTCCTTATACACCGTCTGTAATTCCGAAATGTTATGAATAACAGCAGCCTTTGTATGCGGCAAGGTTTCGTAAATCTCACGAACCCATTTCTTTGTCACATGCGATGGAGAAAGCACTATATTAAAACTCTTTTGACCGTTCTGATACGCGCCCAGTGCCGCTGAGCCGATTTTCGTCTTGCCGCTTCCACATTCCGCAATTATCATTGCGACCTTTGCTTCTTCAAGCCGACGTTTGACCGCCTCTGCAACCGCAAGCTGTGCGGGATAAAGTTCATAGCCCGTATGACTTTTCAGATTTTGATTGATTTCCTTTAATTTATCGCATATATCCTCTGTTGCAGGGTCATACAGCGGTTTGAACGAACCTTTTATACGTTCAGCAACTACTGTGCCATACTCATTCAGATATTGCGACACTGAATTGATGTTCTTAAAATTATCCTCCGCTGTATTTGCGTTCGGAATGGATATTATACCTGAGGCAAGACCTCGGTTTACTATATCAATAACATCCTTTTCATCATTACGCATACGCAGCAAATACGCATCGAATCTCTGTTCTATTGACAGGACTTCAAGCGGTATGAGAATTTTCTCCTTGATAAGCTCGTCTATGATGTAATCCTTAAATTCCGGAATAAGCGGTACGGAAACCTTTGTGTCAATCTCTTCAAACAGCGCATTCCTATCGTTTTCATTACAAAATATAACTTTCCTTTGTTTTTTACTCTCCTTTCCTTTTGTTTCATCCTCCTCTGTATCGCCCTTATCATCATCAAGAGCAATCAGCATACCCTCCGCATACACGCCGTCATGCGACAGTTTCTTGCGGTAGCGTTTTTTCTTGGTATCTATGACCACTGTATACTGCTCAATTTGTGCTTCGACAGAAATGCCGCCATACATAGCGTCACACATACCTTTGACCTGTTCCGGATAACCACCGAACCGAATAGCCATCAATGTTCGCTTGTTATTTTCTTTCAGATGTACAATAGTATCTGCATAGCATTTAAGCGAAATCAGCTTATTCGTATCGTGATAGGTTATCGTCGATAGCTGAGGTAGTTTCCTCATATTTGCGTTTTACCTCCTTAAAAAATATTTTATATGAAAAAAACACAATTCCACGCTAAACAGCAATAGCCTTGTGTTTTATTTCCGTTATTTAATTGTTTTTCCTAATAAAACAGGCTATGGGCGCACTATCCCTATGGATAGCTCACTCATAACCACTTTAACTTTAACCACTTTAACTTTAACCATTTTATGCCTGTATTATATATCGGGAATTTTAAGATTTCAAGACCAAGTGCAAAAAAAATAGGGGTAGAATAAAAAAAATAGGTATACGAATAAATTCCGCATACCTATTCACATTACAAAAAATCATTTTAGAATATAAATTTTAATTACTCTATATCGTCTATATCTATTTCTCCGTTAGCAATCATATCGTAAAGCTGTGTATTCTCTTTTAATTTTTCTGCCACTTCACTGCCATAATGTTCTTCCAATGTTTCACTCAAAGACTGAAACAGTATTAAATACATTTCTTCTTGGGAAAGTCCCATGTTAAGCATTTTTTTACAGGCTACTAAGCCTATCAAATCACGATCAGTATAACCGTCTGCTTTGAACTGTTCAATTTCTTCTTTGCTGAATGTTTCGCTAACCTCTCTGGGGTGCATATATACCAACCTTTCATTATGTAAATAATATCTCTAATCAAGCTTTTCTATATCAAGAACTATCTTTGTAACCTTCGTGTAGCAAATACGATAATCCCCATATTTCTCAGAGAAAGCCCAATTACATCCCTTTAAACGCTTTAACTCCTCATTATCCGTTATAGTTCGCTGAAACTTGCCAAACCCTGTATATGAAGGCAATTCATTTACATACATCTCCTGACCGCCTCTCAGCGCACACGGTATATCAATACTAAAAGGAATTAGACATATAAATGACACACACGCAACAAATATTATTACTCCAAAGACATCGTTTTCCATATCGTCATCTTTTATCCGTTTCTTCCAAATCAAAAATAGACTGACCAATAAGATAACAAATAAACAAATTAAAATAACCCAGTATAACATATAACCCCTCCGTCATATTTTTCTTTTGTAATTTTGTTTTTATCCAAGTTTCAATATAATAATTATACCTCTTTACTGTAAATTCGTCAATTACTTTGTAATTTCTCTTAGTTCTTTTATTCTTTTCAACAATTCTGATATATCACTTTTTAATAAAACATTATTAGAATTATGTTCTATATTTTTAAGTTTTTCATATGCTACATCCAGTAATCTATTATATTCGTACCCACTAATATATCTATCTATATTATCAACATTGCTATTTGTTCTAAATGATGCCTTAATGGTTGATTTCAATTTATTTATTACAAATACATTATATAATAAATTAATCCCCTCTGCTATATTGCGAACATTAAAAACATCTATATCATTATTTTCATCAATGACTATACCTTGATTTGTTATACAGGCTTTCGCTTTATTATAGTTTAATATTATTTCAGTTCTATTATATACTGGTTTTTTATGATATTTTAACTGCATTTTCCGTTTATTAACAATAGGACCAAAACATGCAAAAACCTTCCACAAAATTAATAATATAGCTATTTCCACTAGTATTTTTAACCATGGATAACCCATATCTGCCGGAAATAACTCCTCCTTTATTTGATCGGTAATAATGCTCGATATCATAGCAGATAACAAATTCCATATTTCACTGCTTTCTTTTTTTTTACTCATTTTAACCCATTCTTTCTCAATCTGCATTTTTTATATCATTTTCTTTTCCTTCACCCTCTCTAATTATTGGAGGAAATTCTTTACTATCAATTTCAGGAATATCCTGAGTTATATATCCCGTTTTCTTAAAATTTTTCTCTAAAGTTTCGTAGCTGTCCAGAATATAGTCGATTATCATATTACTACCTTTAAATTCTGTTTTATATTCACATACAAATTTCTTATAAACATCAATATATTTTGAAATATCAATCACGATATTTTCATCCGCATATTCACTCATAATGTGTAACATAACATAAATGATAATAAATACAAATGCTGTTATGCACTTTTTATCAGCAGCATCAGATTTTAATAATTTTGATATTTGTCTAATTGATACAAGCGGTCTCATACCTTCTGTATCATACACAGTATCAAAATCACCAAGAAATTGATTGCATTGTTCTTTTATATAGGTTTTAGTGCGCCTTTCATACACCTCTCCGGTTTCGCTCATTAAATCCTTACTTTTATCATCTACTTTTACTATTCGTGCAAAAGCATTAAAAAGACATCTAAATTCAAACAATGTTTGCTCCTCTTTCTTTGCATTAACTGCCCTAAAATATACTCTTTCCATACTAAAACCGTGACCTTCACTCATAACTTTTCTCCTTTTTATGTATTTATAATTTAATATGTATTTAATATATATAATGGGTTTTATGTTACATCTCATTAGCTTTTCCATTTACTATTATACAACTACTTTTTTGTTATTTCAATTACTTATCTGTATTTTTTTATTTTTTGTGTACTCTCCATAAATTTACACATGTTTTTTTTGCAATATATACTATTGAAATCTATATTTATACATGGTATAATATATTATTAGCCGTAAAAGTTCACAAGGAGGATATGTTATGAAAGATATTAATAAAAATTTTGTATCACCATCCGATTTTTCGGATAGGGTAAAAACAATTATGAAACAAAAAGGTATATCAATCTCAGAATTGCATGCTATACTTACCGATAAAATTGGATATGATATTGAAAAACCCAATTTAAGCATATATCTGCAAAG
Source organism: Lachnospiraceae bacterium MD329 (assembly GCA_010206265.1). GTDB lineage: Bacteria > Bacillota > Clostridia > UBA1381 > UBA1381 > Hominilimicola. The sequence goes on along the minus strand of VIQV01000036.1, from coordinate 1,773 downwards.
AGTTCCAAATGCTAATTTTTTAGTCGCACTAAGTAAAGCATTAGAGGTATCAACAGATTATTTATTAGGTATGGATAACAATCTTTTATATGCTGATGGTTTTAAATACAACTATACCTCAAAAGACTATTCCAAATATCACGGAGAGTATTATTTTTATTTTTATCCTACTGTGAGCAACTCACCCAAAGGACTTCACACTGCAAAGCTTTCCATCCCCGCACCATCATTAAACGAAGTTCATCTAGACATCACTAATGGAGAAAACAAAAATAAACATTACTCTGGCAATTTACTGCTATCTGACTCATATTCTATTGGTTATATTTCATTAAAAGGTGATGGTTTCGGAGAAATGGTTAACTTATCGTTTTGTGATCCCACTTTAAATATGAGTACAGAAGTAAAACTTATTATAGGTGCTATGTTATCCATTTCAAGCGGTGATATGAAGAGATTACCTGTAACATCTAGATTTATATTTTCGCGTACTGAAATCTCAGAAGATAAATATGATATTATAAAAGCAAATTTAATGCTAAACACAAAATATATTAATATTACCGAAAAAAGTATAAAAGATGCTTTGGAGTTCTCCATAGATGAATCTTTAAATAAATATCAATTAGTGGATACAATATTCACACGACTAACGACCGCTTTTATAGAAAAAAAATACTACAGAATAGAAGAAAGCTTTATAACTAATACCTTAGAAAAGGACTACGGTATAAATGAAAACACTATTTACAAAATTCTCACAACAATGCGCTTAAAATCTATGAGTAATGCCAATAGCAAAGTAAACCGTTCTTTAGACTCTCGTATTATTAAAGCTTTATCTTTGCATAATGACACCATTCAAGAATAATCATTTTACAATAGGAGTGTTTCAAATGCACTCCTATTATTGCATCTATCTCATTTTTCTTAACATTTTACCATATACATTTTTCTCGCAGTTAAGCCATTTTTTCAGCATTTCTACTCTATTACTCATTTGAAAATCACTGTCATAGTGCATTGTATCCTACTAACAAAGCACGTCGGTTATATTATTATACATATATCCTAAACGAATCTTATTTAGATAATATAGAAAATAACTTTAGTACAACCTTTAAACATATAGAAAATGTTCTGTAAAATATATTGAACTTACATTAAATACTATTGTAACTGATATTATATATCTTTTTAATATAAAAACCGAGTAAAGCATAATCTTTACTCGGTCATATTAAATTTCATATATCAATGCTTAAATTAGATTTATTAGAAAGTGATATACTGTCAATCAAATGCAAACCTATTATTCAGTAATGATATCCTCACTATTAATCAATAGGCGCATACAAAGTCTCTATCTCTGTATCTATACTTCCGTCCTCATTCTCATATTCTACAATATACTGATACGCTTTGTATCCCTCTATTGTTTCATTGAATGCGTTCTCCATACTAAACATCTGCATAGGACTTGTTATCTGCTCCGCTGATAATATCTTTGTTGTCGGACTTGCTACTGCCTTCATCATCAAACTCGGCTTAATATTTTTCGGATTCTCTGCATAATCCGGCAGTGGACTGAACTCTCCTTTAAGTATATGTGTTGCATTTGGCTTGTAGCCGCTCTCTGTCCATATTGCAGGTAATGGTTCATTTGCAGCATTTTCAAATTTTGCCGTTGCTTCTGCTGGTAACTCTAATTCCGCAAATGGTGTACCCTTTACAAATTCCTGAGTAGACGTCACACTTCCGCTTACCTTGTAA
>VIQV01000035.1 GCA_010206265.1 Lachnospiraceae bacterium MD329 | reverse complement strand
CTGCATAATAGTCTTTGTTATTAGCAAGACAAAACAGCACTATTTCATTTTTTTCTTCAAGTGTAACCTTACGTCCCTTAGTCATAAGTTTTTGCCTCTTTTCTCTTGAGTCTGAATTTATATGACTATTATACACCTCAATCCATCGGTTGAGAAGGGATTTTGAATAAATTTTATATTTTTTACAAACATCATAGAGTGAATATGTTCCGGAAAGATAATCTTTAACCGCCATAAGTTTAATATCTTCATTCCATTTATTATGTCTGCTGTCATGACAAAGTCCGTCAACTCCCATAGATTGATAAATATGCCACCAATCTCTTACTGTATATTTGCTTGCATTAATTTGAGCCGCTATTGTTGCCCAGCTACCCTCATTTCTTTCATATGCCATTACTGCATTAATCTTTGTTTCTAAATTAAATTTTTTTGACGACATATTTTCCTCCTCAGTGTTTTGTTATTTACTGTGTCTACTCTTTGGGGATTATATCAGCGGTAATCGGTTAAAAGTGTACCCCCAACATATTGCATAAATTTTAATTCGATTAATTGTATGATTTGCTCAATATGATAAAATTAAAATAATTGATATTTTTCTGGCTGTATGATATACTTATAATGATAAAAATTTATTATACAGCCGATTAAAAATCTTTTTGGTCATTTACTTAACTTAATGACATTGGATATTGAGCCCTCTTTTATACTGACAGTTTGTTATCTTTTTTTCTATCAGTTATCTTTGGAAGCTTTATAGTGATTTTTGTAAATTCATTTTCTTTGCTTTCAATATTTAATCCGAAATCATCTCCGTAATTTAGTTTTATACGGCTTTGAATATTAAGTAAACCGATATGTCCGGATTGCTTTGATGAAAAATAAACTGAATAGTCAATACTTTCAAAAGAATGAATAATGAAAGCTTGTTTTTCTTCGGATATTCCGCAGCCATTATCAAATATAGTAATGAGGAGACAATCGTTTTTTAATTCAGACGATACAATTATGAGCGCGTTTTGTATATAGTCATCAAAACCGTGCATAAAAATATTTTCAATAATTGGTTGAAGCAGCATTTTGGGGCATAGTAAGTTTTCTGTGTCAGCAGAAATATGAAATTCGGCAGTAAAGCAATCAGGACGTCGAGCGTCCATAATAGTCAGATAGTTTTTTACAAGTTCAATTTCTTGCAAGAGCGAAACCTCGTGTCCCCCTGCTAAATTGTATCTGAGCATTTTTGCAAGAGCTGAAGTAATATCCGGGATAAGCGGCACCTTGAAAACATTGGCAATTCCGCAAATACAATCTAAGGTATTATACAAAAAATGAGGATTTAGCTGTGCTTGCAAGGCGTATAATTCAGCTTCCTTTTGTGCAATTTCGCTTTCGTATAGTTTTTGCTGAGTTTGTACTATGTGATGAGATAAATTTTCAATATTATCTACCATTGTATCAATTTTATTGGCAACATTGCCGATTTCTGTTTGGTTTTTCAAATCAATGCGCGTATTTTTTTTTGTTATAGAGTAATCGTCCAAGAAGTTAGAAATTTTATATAATGGTACAAAAATACTTCGTTTAACGAATGTTTGCATAAGCAAAAACAATATTGTCATAAAAATGGTTTCAGCTATGAGCAAAATAATTCCCGTAGAGATAGGCGTATCCACATTAGAACTTCCACAGAGATGCCAGTTAGTGGTTTCAATGCTCTTTTGCCAAAATAACTGAGTTTCACCAGAAACTCCAGGGGTAAGAATGATGCCGTTTTCTGTGTTCCCACCATATTGAAGTGTAAATTTGATTTGTCTGTTTATTCCTGCCTGACGTAAGAATTCCTCGTTATTTATTGTCCCGACAAGGACTACAGTTCCGAGATGTCTTGTGCCAACAGTGTTTACATCGGAAATCTTTATATCATAAAATGAAAAAAAGAGTATATCAGTAAATGGTGTATTAGATGTTGTATAAAAGTTGAGTTTTATATTGTTGGATTTAAATGCGCTAAAAGCATCGCGAGAGGCATGTATAAGCTGTAAATTTGCATCATCGGAAGAAGCTATAAGTTCTTGTTCCGGATTGAAACAAAAGATATAGAATTTCTCTGATGCTATGTCATATATATTTTTTACAGGAGTGATAACAGATTCCCAATATTTTTGTTGTTGTTCTGTTTCAGTACATTGAAAAAAATTAAAAGTTTGAGGATCCTTTGTAATAGTTTCTGAAATTCGGGTTGCTGTATGTATTTTTCTTTCTAAAACATTATAAGCAGAATCCATATATTCTAAAAATTGAGAATGTGCATCATTAACGGACTTGCGATATAATGTATATATATAAATAATCTGCATCACAAAAATTATAAGCCAAATACTTACAAATATTATATTTATTCCGTTTTTAAGGCTTTTTTTTGCATTCATCTGTCTTCCTCCGCTTTTTGACGATATTGTGTTATAGTCATTCCAAAACGCTTTTTGAAAAGCTTATTAAAATATACATAATCATAATTTAAAAAATTTGCAATTTCAGTTCCGGATATATTGCGTTTTAACATTTTTGCAGCCTTTTGCATTTTTAATTCAGTTATATATTCGCTGAATCCATATCCTATATATTGGTTAAAAAGCTGACTTAAATATGATTTGTTTATATGGAAACGCTCAGCAAGTGCGGTCAATTGTAATTTTTCAGTGTAATGTTCATTTATGAAAGTCAGTAATTCCCGAAAAGTTGGATTGGGAATATCCATTATTTTTTTCTCTATATCCAAAGCATTGTTTTTGGAATCAAGTTCTGTTTTTAATTTCATCATCAGATTTTCAGCGTCCTGACGATTAACAGGTTTAAGCAGATAGCGAAAAACATTATAGCTTATGGCTTTCTGAGCAAAGGAAAAATTATCATGACCGCTTATTACAATGATTTTTATCTGTGAATCATATTCGCGAATTTTCTGAATGAGTTCAAGACCGCTCATCTTTGGCATTTTGATGTCGGTAAACAGTACATCTGTTTTGTTTTGAGATATGAACTTCAGAGCGTCATGGGCATTACGAAATCCTTGGGGCGGTTTAAAGTTGTAATGTTCCCAAGGAAAAACAGCCTGCAGACTTGCAAGTGCCCAAGGCTCATCTTCTACAATAACTGCACTGTACATTGATTTATCCTCCATTCTTGCTGTATAATATATACCTATTTTATCTCAAAATATGTATATATTATACAACTATAATTTGATTTTTGCAATAGTATTTGGCGGGGAGCACAAAAATACTAATCATAGGACAATAAATCTAATCATTAGACTATTGAGAACTGTTTGAAATTCACGTATAATATTTAATATAAGGATAGTTATATAGGATAATTTTAAAAATTGTATTATGTAATGAAAGTAGGAGGAATTATGAAAAAAATACTGACAAAACTGACTTTAGCGATATTAGCGTTTTCGCTGTGCGGAGTAACGCTTTTGATGACAGAGATGCCTGTTAGGGTTTCCGCCAATACGAATATAAGCGGATTGGACGATGATTCTGAGGTAAAGGACTACATTTGTATTAACGGATACCCGCAGGTCCCTGGACAACTCACAGAGTATAACAACAGACTGCGTGCGTCTGCGTGGGATATTAATGAAATCGGCGGAACTGCGGAGATGAATAATGGAATTCGGCTGATTGATGAAAGCGCAGAGCTGCCCGTGGAAGGTACTCGTGAATTCGAGTCCGCCACCTATGGAGAACTGGAGTGGTATTACGGCATCCGAGCTGAATCGGGGCTGAAGGACGCCGCTGTTATGCTTAGGGAGGGGAGCAAGCATGCAATTAAGGTCGGATTTGACGAGCAATATATTTGGCTCGACACGCCGCAGGGACGAAAGAATTTGCTTACATACAAGACAAATGTGGAATATATATTCTATATTCCTATCCATTTAGACAAAGGGACGTTTGACGTATATATAGATTATCAGCTTTATGCGGAGGGGATTCCGCTCGGAGCGAAAACGGTTGATAACGTATGTTTTACCACCGGTAAACAAACGGTAGGCAACCTTACTATTGGCAGAATCAACTTAAGGCGCGGTTATTGGCTATATGAGGATTTCACGTGGGGCAGTGGAGCAATTTTGCCCCCAGGCTTGACGCTTCGCACCACGAATCAGAAGACCGGTGCCGTCAGCAATGCGCCGGTGAGCTATGAAAGCAACGGTATTCTCATTGATACCGCAATGGGGGAAACTTGGTTTCAAAAATTGTTAGGTACGCAGACACGTGACTTTAATGCGAGATGCTACCTGAGGATTCTTAAAAACTGCCGTGATGCTCAGGTATTGTTTAAGAACGGAGAAGAAACGCTGTTTAAGTTTTATGCGGACGGAAAAAATTTCTATTACCTGGACGCCTCCGGCGCTCCGGTGAAGTGCTATGATAATTACAAGGATGACCTTTGGTATTCGGTTGATGTAAAGGTAAGTCTATCCAATCATACTTTCGATTTGAGCGTTGATGATAAGGTGATGGCGACAAATGTGCCGCTGCGCGCTGACATATCCTCTGTGGATACCTTTATGGTGGGCGGCAGCCGTTCGGACGATGTTTTTTATCTGGATAACATCGAGGTGTACCCCGACGAGCCGGTGGAGGACTATGTTCCGCAGCCGCATCCGGCGGACAGCGAGGGGTTGGATGTAGGTATGGAATACTTCGGTCTTTGGCAGGAGGGTTTGCATTTCGGCTGGGACCCGGTTAACGACTCGGATTACAGACGACCCTTAGACGGATTTTATGACGAATACAGTATAGAACATTGGGACTGGCAGATTAAATACTGGGTGGAACATGGTATAGATTTTATTGCGCCCTGTTGGTATGCCGCAAATCCGGTATGGGACTCCGAGGTTTGTTCTCAGTATGATGAAAAATTCTTCAGAGCGAAATACTCTGATATGATGAAAATCGCGTTACTTATGGAAATTTCCGGTTGGCCGACAACATCGGATCCTGAGGAGTCAGTCGAAAAATGGCTGCGCAATGTTGGACGGCAGGTGATAGAATATTACTTCAAGGATCCGCGCTATTATACCAATGGCGGACGACCGGTACTATATATTTTTGGTGCGGATGCACTTACAAGAGGGTTCGGCTCATTAGCACCGGAGCTTATTCAACGTTGGGGAGATATGTGCGAGGCGGAAGGAGTGGGCAGACCTCTCATTTTCTTTCACTCCGAAGGTTCTTCGGACGGCAGAGTGGAAAATACAATGCAGTTGGCAGAGTCGTTGGGCGTGGAAGGAGTTTATCATTACCACGCAACCACGGGTGGCTGGCCGCAGGACACTATTGCAACCAACCTTCGGCATTACAACATGGTAACAGAAAAGAATATGCTCTATGTGCCTACTCTGGACACGGGCTATGACCATTATGCCTGGTACAATAAAAACAAGGTGAATTACGCTATGGACGATGCGCAGTGGCAGTACGAGCTTCAGCAGTTCAAGGAAAAGTACTTGCCGCTGCCAAGCAAATTAGAAACGCCAATCGCGATGGTTACCAACTGGAACGAGTGGGGCGAGGGACACTTCTTAGGACCGTGCGAGGGATATGGATTTTCGCGTCTGGATGCTTTGCGGAACTATCTGACAAATGCAGGTCCGCATGAGGATGTTACCCCCAATGACCACCAAAAGGATCGCTTTAACAATGCATATCCATGGTGGCGAACCACGCACGTCCGTGAGGTGAACGTGGGGGAAACACCTGCGCCGGAGGCGTACGAAAAATATGTATGGAATTTTGACGATAAATCGTCTATGGGATGGCAAAAAATCAATTCAGCGCTTGACGATAAGGTGGAGGACGGCATGTGGAAGTTGACCACCGGTAACGATATCGCTATTAAACTGACAGATTCCAATATTGATACGGCGAACGTGACGCACATTCGTCTGCGTGTTAGGAATAAGGGAGGTGGCTACTCTGTCTATACCGACCTGACTACGCCGTTTTGGAATACTACCTCCACAGGGCGAACCATTCACACAGGAATGTTAAACCAATATACGGATGAAATTACAGAGCACTATATCCCGGTTGGCAAATATCCTGAATTTTGGAGAGGTATACTGGACGGAATGCAAATTATCATTGATGGATATCAACCGGGTGAAACATTGGAAATAGATTCAATCGCATTTATGGCGCTTCCGCAGAAAGAGGAGACTACGCTGACCATTGATGGCTGGTCGGAGGGTACACCTGCTGTAATGCAGAACGGAATGCCTATGCTTCCTCTGCGCAGCGTGACCTGGAGAATGAAAGGTGAGATCTATTACGATTCGGAAACCAAGAAGGTATGGGTGGACAGTGACGGCAGAATATCAAGCTTTGTTCCGGGCGAGGATACGGTGGAGTGTGCGGGTGAAACTTACACGATGCCAGGCTCATCCATAATGAAGGATGGCGCCACCTATGTGGATACACAGATGCTTTCCGTTATTTTTCAAAAAGGGGCGGCGTGGGACGCGTTGGAAAAAAAGCTGACGCTGTCGGACAATACGCAGAGTTTTGTTCCGAGCCGTCCCAATACGGAGCGCAAGCTGATTTGGTCGAATGAGTTTACCAACGACACGGGGTTGTACTATTGGAACAATATGAGCGACGTGACCGTGAATGACGGCGTGTTGGAATTTGTCACCTCCAGCACTGATCCGCAGATGGTAATGACCCCAAATGTCGACGTTTCTGAGGCGCAGCTTATAACTATCGGAGTGCGCGCCGACACCGCTTGCCGTACACAGGTGTTCTTTGCCACGGATATGTCCGCCGATTTAAGCGAGAATAAATCTTATTTCGTACACATAGCGGCTTCCGGCGATATAATTGAATATACGTTCGACCCAAGGACGAACAGTATGTTCGGGGGAGTATTGCAGCAATTGCGCGTGGATCTTGGCGACAATCCCGGCGTCAAGTGCGGCGTGGATTATATACGTATATATGGAGATTTTGAACACGAACTGACAGAGGAAGAAATTGCGGACCGCTATAACAGCGCCGACACGTCAGGGGAGGATATTGTTTGGAACTTTGATCTTAACACCCGTAAGGACGGCTGGTTGCTGAGCAAATCCCTTGCCGACGCCGGCCTGCTCGGTGGGGTGTTGACTGCAGATATTATATGCACCAATCCGTTCATCGAGACGGCGCAGAGTAATTTGGATTTAGAAGCGGCGACGCACGATTCCGTCAAACTTTGTATGCGCACTCCGACCGGAGCAACCCGTGCGAAGCTATACTTCACCACAGATCGGGATGAGGAATGGACAGAGAGCAAGTGTGTGGAGATACCGCTTACCTACAGCGGAACCTCCAATATCGTCTACACGGCGGATATGTCCGCCAATGCGAATTGGAGCGGTAAGATTAAGACTTTACGCCTGATGATTCCCGATGTGAGAAGGGGTGTGTTCGGCGTGGACTTCGTCAGGGTTGTGGGCAACCGTGTAAATACTGAAAAATAATATAATTCCTGCGGTGTGTCAGACGCCGCAGGAGGGAAAATAAAAGGAGGTTATCAATATGAAATGCAAGGAAATGCAAGGAAACGAAACACGTAGAGTTTGCTCAAGGGCGGTTAGTCTGCTGCTTGTCGCAATGATGATGCTCTGCTTCGGAGCATGTCCCGTGTCGGCGGAAGCATCAAAATCGGTTATGCCCGTAATGTATAAGGCGGATTCCGCCGGCATTATATCAAGCTGGGAAGGCTCTGAGGGGAAATCGTCGGGATCAGAGTGGAGTAACTGGGGTTTTATTCAAGAAAGCTATAACGAGAAACAGCAGACGGAGCATATCAACATTGAGTATAGCGGTGACGAAAATTTCAATAAGAATCTTCGTACTATAATTTTGACATTTACCCCCGGATTGAGTACAAGCGGCGCAAAGAAGCTGGCAATTGGAGCCAGAGCGAGCTGTGATTTTAGCTTTAATATGTACTATTGGGGGAGCAATATAGGCGCCAACGAAGACAATAAGGCAAGCTTTGGCATTGGTAAGAGCGATTATTTCAGGGAATATATCATTGATATCAGTAATGTGGCTCAGCTTGATGATTTAACGAATCTTAGGATGGACGTTGCGGAGTCAAAGCATAATAATACGAATCAATCTATAGATATTGCTTATGTACGGTTGGTGGATGATACTTATGGTACTTCCCAACAAAGCCCGATTAACAGCGGTGCCGTTGAGTATAATCCGGCAGATAATATTGTGGACTTCGACTTCGGCGAGGATTTAGACGAAAGCTCGGTTAATTCATCCAAAATTACCATAAACGGTGCGCCTGTACGCTGGGTAATGACCTTGCCGACAAAACCGAGCCGTCTCCGCGTCAGCTTAGGCGAGTTAAAGAAATCAAGAACCTATATGGCGAGTTTCTCTGGATTGATGACAAAGGAAGGAGTCGAAATCACAAACTCGGACTTTACCTTTTCGACAACAATGCTTGAAGCGGTGAACAGCGATATTACTCTGCACAAGGCGGCAAAGCCGGTCGGTATTGTTAAAAGCTGGGAAGGAACCGACATCGAGTCTTCGGAAGTCAGTTCGGAAGGCAATGGCAGTGACACGAACACGATGAAAGCCGGCAGTGACAGTCATACAGTGAAATGGGAAGACTGGGGTCTTGCCACGGAGACATGGATGGCGGAATCGGATGCGGAACGCGCGATGATCTGGCCGAATCAGACTGCGAATATCCTGTCCTATTATACTGATAAGTGGGAATGGGGAGATGCGACGAAGCTTGCGGTTGGTATTAGGTCTAGTGCCAATTTCTCGGTTCAGCTTTTTGCGGGAGCAAGCGACAGCGCATTATACTCCTGGGAATCGTGTGACTTCACGACGGAGGACAACAATGTCTTTAAGGAATACGTTTTTAACAAATCTGATTTCAAGAATTCAACCTGGAACGACCAAACGCAGTTTGGTTATCTGCGTTTGGTCGTTACAAATCCGGAGGATACGGCGCAATCTATGGATATTGCTTATGTACGGTTGGTGGATGACACCTATAACGGACCGTTAGGCACCGAGGGCGCCAATATTACGCCAGAGGAATTCAGCGATACTTATGATGCGAAGATAAACAATGTTTTTGACCTTGTATTCGACAGGGATATTGATTTGAGCAATGTCCCGAACGAAAACTTCACTTTTAACCGCAGTGCGGCTGATTATGTCATGGTCGACCCCGCGAATCCCAAGCGTATTCGTGTTTCGATGAAGATGTCTATGACTTCACTGTCCCGTGCAACACTCAAGGTTTCCGGACTGTACACGGCGGACGGGGCGCCGATTAACGAAAAGGCGTTTCGCTTTACAACAGCGGCGGCGGATGTGCATACGGGAGAGCTTCCGGTGATTTCCACCTTTGATTTGGTGACGGATTATAAATCGTCGAACGAGGCGCCCGTGATGCCCGATGTTGATTTGAGCGGCAAGACGGTTACGGCGGTAGCCGGAGGTCTTTATAACAATACAGAGGAGCCAAAGTCCTATACGCTGATGTTAGCATGTTATGATGAGAACGATACGCTGGTGGATGTAGCAATGCAGACTTATCACCTCTGTTCCTATGAGTCGCTCAGTGAAACAGGTACTTCAAGCGGCACGGGAACGGGCGCAACTAAGGTAGATTTGACAGTTCCTTCCAATGGAAAGCATACGGTCAGGGCATTCGCATGGGATGAGGACACATTGATTCCGCTGTGCAACGCGGTATCGCCTGTTGACGGACAGGAGCCGATTAATCTGCTGATTATGGGCAACTCTATTACATATCATGGAGCCGCACCGTCAATTGGCTGGCTTGGCAACTGGGGCATGGCGGCAACCTCAGCAGAACAGGATTATTCTCATCTGCTTGCTGCCAAGGCAAGAACTCTTGTGCCTGTGAACCTTAAGATTCATGGAATCGGTGATTTTGAGAGATATTTTTACGATTTTTCCCAAATTGAGGGAAGCGCCCATAAAGATGCGATCAGTTTTGAACCGGATATCATTATCTGCACCATTGGTGCGAATATTAAGCAGACGCATCTGGAAGATGAGGATGGCAATCAAACGGATGAGGTCTTTGACAAAAGCCATTACAAAAATATTATAGATTACTTTAATCCGAGCGGAAAAGCTAAGATTATTGTCGGCAACACCATTTTCACAAGTGAAGATGCCAAGGCGCAAATCAAGGCATACGCTGAAGAGAACGGCGCTCCCTACGTGGAAATGGGGGATCTGACGGCGGACGAGTATCTTGGAACGGCGCACCAAGATGCACCATGCTTTGCGGAAAACGTGACCAACGGCGTACTGATTCACCCGGGCAATAAGGGAATGGCAGTGATGGCGGATCGTTTGTGGGTTCCTTTGCAGGCGGCGATTGAGGAGTGTCTAGAAAATCGCTGAGGCGAGAGTATACGCGATTGGCGCAGGCTCGCAAACCGGGAACGAAAGCCGGGGTGTGATTGTAACTGCGGAGAGCAAGAACTATACATTTATGGAGGCAGTAAATCATGTATGATATTTTTTCGATTAAGGATGTAACTATGCCTGAAGATTTTCTTTGGGGCAGTGCCTATGCGGGACATCAGGTAGAAGGGAACAATACAAATTCAGGAAACTGGAGGAATGAGCAGAAAGAAAATCCGAATCCTATAGGCGAGCCTTCAGGAATAGCCTGCAATAGCTATGAGATGTATATGGACGATGTGGAGCTGATTTCAAAACTCGGTCATCAGGCGTTTCGCACATCAGTTGAATGGTCAAGGATACAACCTGACGAGAATAGCTTTTCGGAGGCGGCGGCAGAACATTATATAAGCTTTTTTGCGGCTTTAAAGGAAAGAGGGATAAAGGTATTCTGCACAATGGTGCATTTCAGTATTCCGATATGGTTTGAGGATAAGGGCGGATTTAACAAGGAAGAAAATCTCAGATATTTTGAAAAGTATCTTGATTATATAGTTCCTAAAATTGCGCCGTATGTAGATTTTTATAACGTAATTAACGAATTTAATCTTACCAATAAGGAATTTAAGATGAATTCGCTTAAATTCCACGCGCTTGGCTATCATACAATCAAGAAATACACCTCTGCGCCCGTCAGCTCTGCGCACGCGTTTGTAAACTATATGCCTTACAGACCGAACAACAAAATGGATATTGCGTCTGCTCAGTACCGCGACGCGAACGATAATGAATTTTTCTTTCACGCAATGAGAACAGGCGAGGTGATACAGCTTGGCAGAGACGGTTTTTATTCGCCGGATATAAAGGGAACGTCCGATTTCTGGTCGATAAACATATACACGCGCACACTGACAAGTTCACTGGACAGAGCAGGCAAATCCGATTATCATCACAAAAAGCTGAAAATGATAGATATGGACTTCTATCTGGATGAATTTTATCCCGAATGTATGATAAATACTCTGACGCGTCTTACAGACAAGCCTGTGTACATAACGGAAAACGGCTGCTGCTGTAATGACGACAGATTCAGAATTGCTTATATGATACTGCACTTTTCAGCATTAAGGCAGTGTATAGATATGGGCGTAGATGTAAAAGGCTTTCTGTACTGGTCGCTGCTTGATAATTACGAATGGTGGACGTTTCGTCCTAAATTCGGTCTTTGCAGCGTAGACCGTGAGAGCGGAACATTTGAAAGAACTCCTAAGCTATCAGCTTGGCTGTACAAGGAGATTATCGAAAATAACGGCTTTAATCAGGATATAATCAGAAAATATATTAAAGAGCTTCCCTCATTGGGTTTATGATGTAATCCATTTTCAATTATTTCATTTATGCATTTTGGGATATATTTGCTGTTTTAAAGCTGTCGATATTATTTTATTCTCAATTCTGTTATACTGCTTAATGAGATTATTTTATTGCGAAATGTGTATATATTATACACATTTCGCAAGTTTTTTTAATGGTATTAGGTTGAGATATACAAAAATACTAATCAAAAGACAATAAACCTAATCATTAGACTATTGAGAACTATTTGAAATTCACGTATAATATTTAATATAAGAATAGTTATATGGGGTAATTTTTAGAATTGTATATGTGATGAAAACAGGAGGAATTATGAAAAGAATATTTTGTGCAGTGCTCGCTTTGTGTATGAATTTGTTGTGTATGAATTTCGTCTGTGCAGCGGAGGAATATACAAATCCGTCCGACATACCCGATGAATCATATAGGACGATAGTATGGGCAAATGAACTTAATGACAGCAGTGAGATTGACGAATGGAGTCAGAACAGTGATAAAACATTAAGTAACGGCGTGGTATATTATACACCACATAGTACCGAGAATATGCTATATTTTCAAACAAATGATAATCTAAATGCGGATAATGCGAAAATCATTGAAATCAGAATAAAGATACCTGTTACCATAAACGATTTTACAGTATACTTTCCGGATAGCGGTGGTTCATTTAATGAAGCCTGTACCCTTCATTACGGACAGGTACAGGCTTCGGAGGAGTATCAGCGGCTTATTATAGACACATCGGCAAATAATGAATGGTACGGAACAAAAGGGAGTTATCGCATCAGAATAAACGGAGGAGTAGAAAGTACTTTTGAAATAGATTATATTCGGTTCTGGGGGAAATATCCAAATCCGTCCGACATACCTGATGAATCATACAGGACGATGGTATGGGCAAATGAACTTAATGACAGCAGTGAGATTGACGAATGGAGTCAGAACAGTGATAAAACATTAAGTAACGGCGTGGTATATTATACACCACATAGTACCGAGAATATGTTATATTTTCAAACAAATGATAATCTAAACGCGGATAATGCGAAAATCATTGAAATCAGAATAAAGATACCTGTTACAATAAACGATTTTACAGTATACTTTCCGGATAGCGGTGGTTCATTTAATGAAGCCTGTACCCTTCATTATGGACAGGTACAGGCTTCGGAGGATTATCAGCGCCTTATTATAGACACATCGGCAAATAATGAATGGTACGGAACAAAAGGGAGTTATCGCATCAGAATAAACGGAGGAGTAGAAAGTACTTTTGAAATAGATTATGTTCGGTTCTGGGGCGATTATAATTTGACTTATACGGAGGATGAAAAAAAGATTGTTTATGATTTTAATACTCCGGACTATGGATTTTATGTAAATGAATTTATTAGTAATCCTGTGCCGTATAACAGTGAGTTATGGATAGAATCCGCAGGCGACGGAGCTGCACTTACAACAAATGAAGAATTTGAAGTGGAGGCTTCAGAAATCAAGAGAATATGTGTTTCATATAATAATCAAACGCAAGGTACTAAGGGAAAGCTTTATTTCAAAACAAGTTTAGATACAGATTATAATGATGAGCGCTCTTTTGAATTCGATATTCTGCAAGGACAGGGAACATATGAAATTCACACAGGCGATAATCAGCAATGGAAAGACAGAATTACAGGACTGAGATTAGCGCCGTCAGATAAAGAAGGAGTTTTGCGAATCGGATATATCAGTCTTGATAAATTTAATTATATAACGACTCTTTCGGAAGGAGTAATAGGCGTAAAAGGTAATCTTTACGGCGAGACGGGCAGAGTAAATATCAAAGCAATAAATACAGAAACAAAAAATATAGATTACGAAGGTAGTTTTGAGGCAGATACAAACGGAGATTTTGATTTTTCATTCAGGCTTGATAATGAATCTTTTGTTAAGCCGGTGGAGTACGATTTGTTTTTTACAAGCGACAAATTTGAAGGAACCTTTAAAAAAAGTATGTTTTATGTAAATGAGAACTACTCAAATGAGCTTTTTGAGAAAATAAACGCAGCGCGAGTAAGCGGCAACGTGGATTTATTCAAAATGCTAATTGTTGATAATTATGACATGCTTCAATTAAAAGCTGAGCACTATGAAGCGTGGATTGCAGAAAATGAGAATAGCGATGAATTTTACAAGGAGCTTATTAAAAAAAATGCGACAGATTGGGAAGCGTTAGAGAAAAATTTGAATGAAACTGCAATTCTGATGCGAACGAAATATATGTCAGCGGGCGAATGGCTTAAAGCGATAGACGATTATGATACATATTTAAAATTGAAAGAACTTCCTGCTTATAAAACATATGAAACCGCATCTGAATCTGTGAAGGAAAAAATTATGTCAAAAATGATTACGGAACATTGTTCGGATTTTTCTGCCGTAAGAGATGCTTTTCAAAGAAACACGGTGCTTACAGCGTTATCAAGAGCTGTTGCGTGGGGAGATGTAAAAAGTATTTTACAGACAAATGCTGAGTTGCTTAATATTGATTTTAGACAAGCGGACGGATTGAAATCGCCTTCAGAGGCATATCGGCAGCTGACAGAAAAGAGCTTTACAACAGTTTTAGAAGTTAAAAATGCATTTGATAAAGCGGTTGAACAGCAAGAGAAAAAGGAAGCGTCGCAGAGCAGCAGTACAGGCGGCGGCAGTGGCTCCGGTGGGGGAAGCAAAGGCGGTGGTTCAGGAATATATAGTCCGATAATAAATATAAAGGACAATAGGCAGCCGGCAGCTACACCAACACCAATGCCAACTGTCACGACAATACCTGTAATTGATGTATTCAACGATTTGTCGGGATTTGAGTGGGCAGAGCAGGATATTTTGGAACTTTATGATAATGGTATTGTCAGCGGCACAGGAAATGGACATTTTGAACCGTCAAGAGAGGTAAAACGCGAGGAATTTGTAAAAATGCTTATTTCAGCATTTGATTGGCCGCTTTCGACAGGCGGAAATTTTGATGATGTGCAGGAAGGCGCGTGGTACGCGGAATATATTGGTGCGGCGGTTAATGCCGGCGTTACATATGGACAGGGAGATATATTCGGAGTAGGTCAGCCGCAGAGCAGACAGGATGTTGCGGTTATGACAGCGCGTGCGCTTAATCTTGATAATGCGGAAAAAGAAATTAATTTTACAGATTGCGGAGAAATATCAGATTATGCTAAATCTGCAGTAGGAGCTTTGGTTGATGAAAAGATATTAACAGGCTATGATGATGGTACGTTTAAACCGTTGAAAGCTTTAACAAGAGCAGAGGCTGCGGTTATTATAAATAGAGTTAGAGGGAGGTTGGCAAAATGAGAAAAAGGTTTGAATGGAAACGTATAATGGCTTGTCTGTTGACTCTCTCTGTTATGATTTCCTGCATAGGAGTAAATGCAGCTCAAATATATACACAGCAGGATTTAGATGGATTTAATGAAAATGTCAGACTTTTATCGGCATTTGGTCTGATTGATGAAGGCAGAGAGGCGGCAACTACAATTAAAAGAGGTGATTTTGCCGCTGTTATGATGAAATATTTGGGTTATGGAGAGGTGTTTTCAACAGGAAATACATTTACAGATGTTCCTGACAGAACAAGCCCAATATATAGTATTTCGCAAATGGGTCTGATGAATGGTTACGGCGATGGTACTTTTCGTCCGAATGATAATATATCGGTCGAACAGGCGGTAACAGTAATTGTAAAAGCACTTGGATACGAGCAGATGGCACAGATGAAAGGAGGATATCCGACGGGATATTATTCCTGTGCTTCGCAGGTAGATTTGTTTAATAAAACTTCTATGCAGCCGGAGGATACGCTTACATATTTTAATTTGGTACAAATGCTTGTAAATTCACTTACGGCAGAGCTTGTAGAAACTGATATGCGAGGTGGATTTTCAATTTCAGATGAGACTTGGCTAAGCACTCGATTGGATTGTGAAAAACGAAAAGGAGTAGTAACTGCGGCTCAGGGAGTAGCTTTAAATGAAAGCGGCAGCAGTGGGAATAACACTATTACAATAGATGGTGAAGTATATGAAATTGAGGGGGATTACAGTTATTTAATTGGTTGCTATACAGAGTATTATGTGAATAGTGACGGAAAGATTATATACATAGTAGAAAAGCGTACAGACAGACAGGAGTTTTTAGCAGAAGACATCATAGGTTATGAGGGTAAAACTTATACTGTGGAATCAGAAAATAATAAAGGAAAGAAATACAGACTTTCACAGGATAATTATATCATTTTTAACGGCACGGCAGCAGATAATATCACGGAGGAGGATATGTGTCCGAAGTATGGAAAGGTCACTCTTGTTGATAATGATAATGACAACAGATATGATGTTGTAATGATTGAAAGCTTTGATGTTTATGTTGTGCAAAGTATAAATCAGACGGATAAAAAAATATATCATAAGAATGCGTATGGAAACGCCTTGGAGTTTGAGCAGATTGATGACGATGATTTAAAGGTAGTAAATTCAGAAGGAAAAAGACTTGAATTTGAGCAAATCCCCTCTGACTCAGTTATTCGTGTGGCATTTGATAAGGATAAGAAAAAGGCAAAGATTATTGTCAGTACCGATACGGTAAAAGGAACGGTTACACGAACGTCAAAAGAAGGAACATATGCAGTTGTAGATATTGATAATATACCTCACAAAGTTATTGATGAACGGGTAGATTTGTCAACACTTTCAGCAGGGAAAAACGGAGTTTTTTATTTGGACTCGGAAGGTATGATTGCTGACTTTGTTAATAGCGAGAATGTTTATTCCTATGGATATCTTATGGGCGCATATATAGAAGAGGACGGAGAAACACTCGGACTTACGATTTTTGATTCTCAAGGTACCAAACAATATTTAAACGCTTTAGACAAGATAACAATAGATGGTTTAAAAAGGCAGAAACCGGAGCAGGTCATTTCATTGTTGAAAAAAGGGAATGACTCTGTGCAGAAAACGGTTATACGTTATAAATGCAACAATGAGGGAAAAGTAAAAGAAATTGATACGCCATATAACAGCGCTCAGAATATGAATGCTTTACCTCAGAATGGTGAAAGCATGGACAGTTTGAAATTGATTTATTCCGGTTCGGGGCGTTATTTTGAGCAAACTCATAATTTTGCCGGTAAATTAAATTTGGATAATAATTCAATTTTGTTTTCAATCGTTGGAGACAATACAGAGGATTATAAGATAAGAAAAATGTCAGAAATACCTGACGATACTACTTTTAATGTGCAAGCTTATTCTGACGGTGAAAACGAATTTTATGCAAAAGCGCTTTTCTCCGACGATAGAGTTGTTCGATTCGGCAAGGAAGTAATTGGTGTTATTTCAGACGTTTTGTTGGGATTAAATGAAGATGACGAACCTGCGACAATTATCAAATTTCATTCAAAGTATTACAGTAAAGAATTGTGTATGGAAACAGAGCTTGCATATCCATTTCCGTATAATTCGGCTCAGGAGCCGACGTATGAAGTAAGCGTAGGAGATATTGTAACTCTTAAGGTTGACGGAAATACTGCTCGGGAAGTTACTATGGTATATAAGAATGATGAAGGATTATTTCCGTCCGGACCTAAATATGCAAATTTGGGTGATGGAGGCATCCATTATATATATGGATCGGTGTATTCTTTGGAAAAGGGATTTATAAACATAACCCAAAAGGATATTGAAATGAAAGGAGCACCATCTATACAAGAAGTGGAGTCAGTTCCAGCATCATCATTTACTAAAGTTCTTAAATGCACAGGAACAGGACGAAGAAAAGAGGTAGTACAGGCAACGACAGCAGATATTATAGATTATAAAACAGCGGGGAATGCTTGTTCAAAGGTGTTTATTTCAATGGATTGGCAATATCCCAATATTATGATTATATATGAAGAGTAAAAATTTTTATAAAGGAGGATTAAAATGTGAAAAGTTAATTTTAAGTTTATCAGTGTTCAGCATAATACTCGTTTTTCTGTGTCCGTTAGTATTGGCAGATGAATGTTTCGGCTGACAGCAATGATATAGAAAAGCTTTCGGTGTTTGTATGGAGTAGCATTGACGGATATCCCATCATTCCCGAAGTAAGCAACTACTATAGACTTACCAAATAAATTATGAAAGGTTATGGTGATTATTATGAAAAAGAAAATTAAAGCTATTGCTGCAATGCTTGCGGCAATAATGGTTACGGGATGCATTGCAGGGTGCGGTCAAAAGGATGAAATACCGACTGTTACTTGGTATATGCCAAAGTCAATTGATAATATGTCGTCTCAGCAATTGGTTGAAGATGAATTGAACAAAATTTTTGAGAAAGAAGTAGGGGCAAGACTTAAGCTGGTCTTGATTGACGATGCGTCCTACGCTGAGAAAATAAATGTAGCAATAAACTCCGGCGAAGAATTTGATATTATGTTTGTTGCTCCGTGGTATACATCGACGTCATACGATACGAATGCTCCTAAAAATAATTTTATGGATATTACAGAGCTTATAGATAAGTATGGTTCGGATATAAAGGCTAAGGTTGACCCTCGCGCTTGGGATTATGCGACATATGATGGTAAGGTTCAGCTTATCCCGTCTCAATGGAAAATTTATCAGGAGGTAGGCTGGGTATTTAAAAAGGATTTGGTTGAAAAATATAACTTTGATTATAAGAGTGTAAAAGCTCCCAAAGATTTGGAACCATATTTTGATACTCTTCTGGCAAATGAGCAGGGTATTACACCTGTACTTGATATTGCATTTCCAAACTGGGGCTATACCGATATAATATCTATGGGCGGAGGAAGAACTGTACTTTTCGACGAGGAAAAAGAAGAGTTTTTCTATGCAATGGATGATGAAAGAATACTTGCGGACTATAAGCTTAGAAATGAATGGTATAAAAAGGGATATTTCCCCAAGGATGCGCTTACAGTTAATGATGCTGAGGCGAAGAAAACAGGAAAATATGCTGTTATGAAAGATTGTGGAACAATAACGGAGGATGGTGAAAAATCAAGTGCAAGCTATGGGTTCCCATGCGTTGATCTTGAAGTTGAAAACCATGGGGTAGCAAGTGCGGACGATTTCAGAACCGGTCAGGCAATAAGCCGTACATCGGAGCACCCGGAGGAGGCAATCAAGATATTAAATCTTGTCTGGAAAGATCCTTATATTTCAAATACTTTAGCATATGGCATAGAAGGAATAGACTATGTATATGAGTCGGGAAAAGGGACAGATAATCCTACTGTTGTTCCAAAAGAAGGGGCAGACAGAACATGGGCGCTGTGGCATAATTTTATAGGTCCGCTTTTTGACCAGTGGGATTCCTCGTGGAATTCTACGGAGGCTTTGCAGGAAATACAGCAAAAGGACGCGGAAGCGACTATCAGCAAGAAGGCAAGCGTACAGTTTGATACGCAGGCGATTACAACGGAGCTTGCGGCGCTCAGCGAAATATGGCAGTCTTCCGAAAGAGTACTGCAATATGGCGTAATGACGGATTTTGACGAATATATTTCAGACCTTGACAAGAAGTGTAAAGCGGCGGGAATTGAAAAAGTAATTAACGAGCTTAACAAACAGTACAAGGAAGCAAAGAGTAAGTAAAAATTGCGGAAAGGAGAAGAAAATGGCAAAAACTACCATATTAAGAAAAAAAGTATCCTTTTCCAAGCGTATTTCATCAGAGGCAAAGGAATTTAAAAAAAATGCTCCAATGACACTGCTTGCGCTGCCGGCAATCATTATGATATTTATATTTAATTATTTGCCTCTCTACGGACTTGCTTTGCCATTTCAGAAGTATTCGCCTGCACTGGGGGTTTTCAAAAGCCCCTGGTGTGGATTGGAAAATTTTAAGTTCTTGTTTAAAACCGGAACAATATGGCCTGCAATTTTTCACACTATTGCATATAATTTAGTGTTTTTGCTTGTGGGTACTGCGGCGGCGGTTTTTGTAGCAGTGCTTCTTTATGAGTTATCCGGCAGAGCTCAGAAGGTTTATCAGACGTCGTTGCTTATACCATATTTTCTGTCGTGGGTTGCGGTTTCATACATACTTAACACTCTTTTGGATGCCGATCATGGTATGTTGAACAAAATAGCGGAGTTATTTGGAGGAGAAGCAAGGCTGTGGTATAATGAGCCGAAGTATTGGCCTGTCATTTTAATCTTGACGAATCTTTTAAAGAATGTTGGTTATAATGCGGTCATTTATTTGGCGGCTCTAACAGGTTTGGATTCTGAATATTTTGAGGCGGCAAAAATTGACGGCGCTTCAAAAATTAAGCAGATATGGTGTATTTCCTTACCAATGATTAAACCGATAATTATTGTTATGATGATTTTAAATGTTGGTAATATGTTGCGCGGTGATTTTGGATTGTTCTATAATACTACAATGAATTCTCCGTTGCTTTACCCGACAACTGATGTGATTGACACTTATGTTTATCGTTCGCTTATGAATGTTTCTGATATAGGAATGGCTTCGACCACAGGATTTATACAGGCAGTTGTAGGATTTATCCTTGTGCTTGGAACAAATCTTATTGTCAGAAAAATTGAGCCTGACAGCGCATTATTCTAAGGAGGAATTGGGTATGTTAAAAAAAGAAAAGGACGTTTCTCAAAAAATTAAAAATACCGATGAAAAAATTATAAAAGCAATTTCGCATATATTACTGATATTTTTGGGTATATTTTGCGTAGGATCGTTTTTACTTGTTCTCGGTTCCTCCTTTCAAACTGAAAAAGAAATACAACAGTACGGTTATTCAATGATTCCTCGCGGCTTTTCGTTGGAAGCATATAAAGCAGTGTTTGCCAGTCCCGGGATGATTATAGATTCGTATACTATCACAATTATAACAACGATTATCGGAACAGTTATCGGGCTGTGCATATCTGCAAGTGCAGGATATGTTATTTCACGAAAAAATTATCGTTACAGAAAGATTTTGAGCTTTTTCGTTTTCTTTACAATGTTGTTTAACGGAGGGCTTGTGCCAACATACATTTTGGTAACTCAATGGCTGCATTTGAAAAATACAATATGGGCGCTGATACTGCCTTTGGCTGTAAATGCGTGGTATATTATTTTGATGAAAGGTTTTTTTCAGGGACTTCCGGATTCGATTATGGAGGCCGCGCGAATTGACGGCGCATCTGAGATGCGCATATTCTTTGGAATTGTACTGCCTTTATCAAAACCTGTGCTTGCGACAATAGCATTGTTTTATGCTCTTGGTTATTGGAATGATTGGTACTTATCACTGTTGTATGTGGATAATCAAAAGCTATATAAGCTTCAATATTTATTGATGCAAATACTGAAAAAATCACAGTTTCTTAATTCGGAAGCAGGGCGAGCTGTAATGGGAACAAGCGAGGCGGCATCGGCAATGCCTACACTTAATCTACGTATGGCAATGTGTGTGGTAGCAGTAGGACCATTGCTTTTCACATTTCCGTTTTTTCAAAAGTATTTCGTTAAAGGCATTACGGTTGGCTCTGTTAAAGGTTAAGAAAATATAGAGGGAATATACGTAAACCGATATCAATTAAGAAATAAATGGACAAAAGTGCCTCTGTCTCTTTTAGTATGGAGGCGGAGGCACTTTGATTTCGAAATAGGATAATGCAGTAATCTGTGCCTGTAGCAGAAAACAGTTGGATAAAGTATAAAGAATGTGATTGTTATGGAATAAAGGAGCAGATAATGGCAATAGAAATTAAAAATAACAGATTTCACATATACAATAATGAAATGAGTTATGTGATAGAAATATCGGAACAGGATGATTTATTAAATTTATATTACGGCGCAAGAATTGACGCAGAGGATATAAGACTGCCGAAAAGAGGACGTAACATAGTATGTAACGCTGACGATAATAATGTGATGTATTCACTGTCGGTTTTGCCTCAGGAATATCCGTCGTCAGGTGCGTCTGATTTTCGTTCTCCCGCATATGAAATTGAAACAGATAAGGGACTGCATACTCCCGAATTGAAGTATAAGAGCTATGAAATCATAGAAGGAAAGCCGCCGATCAAGGGGCTGCCGGCAGTGTATACAGAAGATGACAGCGAAGCGCAGACGATTGTTATTACAACGGCTGATGAGATACACGGTATAGAGGTAAAACTTTATTATACTGTCTTTGAAAATCAGAATGTTATCTGTCGTCATAGTGAAATAACCAATATTTCAAATCAGTATATGTATCTCAACAACGCACAGAGCGTAAGTCTTGATTTCCCCGCAGGCGACTATGAATATATTCATCTTGAAGGCGCGTGGGCGAGAGAAAAACATATAGACAGAAACGCAGTGCATAAAGGAACACAAGGATTTGAATCAAGACGAGGCGCATCGGGACACGCTGAAAATCCATTTTTGATGTTCTTTGACAAAGGCTCAAACGAGGACTACGGTAACGTGTACGGAATATCGCTTGTGTATAGTGGCAATCACAAATTTACGCTTGAACAGGAAATGTACGAAAACGTAAGAATACAGGCTGGAATAAACCAGTTCAATTTTAGATTTAAGCTAAATAAAGGCGAAAACTTTATAACGCCCGAAGCAGTTATGGTGTATTCTCAAAACGGATTTGCAAAGATGACCAATACGTTCCATAAGCTGTACAGAACACGTCTTTGCCGCGGTAAATGGCGCGATAAGACGCGTCCGATACTTATAAATAATTGGGAAGCTACATACTTTGATTTTACAAAGGAAAAGCTTCTTGAAATAGCTGACGCGGCAAGTAAAATAGGCATTGAACTTTTCGTTCTTGATGACGGCTGGTTTGGTAAGCGTAATAATGACGAATGCTCTCTCGGCGATTGGTATGAAAATAAGGAGAAACTCGGCGGCACGCTTAGAGAACTTGCTGAAGAGATGAATAAACGTGGTTTGAAATTCGGATTGTGGTTTGAGCCTGAAATGATTTCTCCCGACAGTGATTTGTATAGAACCCATCCCGATTGGGCGGTTAGCATTCCGAATGTAAGGCCGCATTTAAGCAGAAATCAGCTTGTTTTAGACTATACCAGAGCTGATGTGCGCGAATATATCATAGAACGGTTAACAGATGTTTTATCGGGTGCTAATATAGAATATGTCAAATGGGATATGAACAGGAATATGAGCGATGTATATTCATTGAATTTACCTGCTGACCGTCAAGGTGAGTTTTATCACCGATATATACTTGGACTTTATGAGGTGCTTGAAAAAATAACAAGCGCGTTTCCTGATATTTTATTTGAGGGTTGCGCGGGCGGCGGAGGAAGAAACGATCCCGGTATGCTTTATTATATGCCGCAGAATTGGGCAAGTGACGATACGGACGCGACCGAGCGATTATACATTCAGTATGGCGGAAGTATGGTATATCCCGCGTCAACAGTCGGTGCGCACGTTTCGGCTGTACCTAATCATCAGACGGGCAGAATAAGTCTGCTTTCAATGCGGGGAACAGTTGCGATGAACGGAGCATTCGGATATGAGCTTGATTTGTCAAAGCTTGACAAATCTGAGCTTGGTGAGATGAAAAAACAGATTGAATTTTATAAAAACAATCGTGAGCTGGTAATGACAGGCGATTATTACAGACTTTTAAATCCGTTTACATCAAGACATTCGGCGTGGATGTATGTGTCGGAGGATAAGAGCAGGGCGTTGGTATATTATGTGGTGAAGGATACAAGACCTGAAAATGAAACTGTATATTTAAAATTAAAAGGTCTTGATGAAAACGCAAAATATATAATTAACGGCGAAACCAAAAGCGGCAGAACGCTTATGAACTACGGAATAGTTGTAGATAAGGCAGAGCGTGACGGCGATAATATGATATTTGAATTGGAAAAACGATAACCAATTCTGAGTGCTATATCAATATATGAAAGGTTTGATTTTATGACAGCTATAAAAGAATTTGAGGAAAAGCCGTATGCGACGCTTGCGGTACATTCGCGCAAGCTTGCGGCGGAGGGGTGTGTATTATTAAAAAATGAAAATAATGTTTTGCCGATAAAACCCGAAAAAACGGTGTCGTTTTTCGGCAGAACGCAGATTAACTACATAAAAAGCGGCACAGGTTCGGGCGGACTTGTGCATACGGAGTATGTCGTGAATATAATTGACGGCGCGCTGGCAAATCCGAAAATCAATGTGAACACAGAGCTTGTTGACATATACCGAGCATGGGTAAAGGAAAATCCTTTTGACGAGGGGAACGGATGGGCAACAGAACCGTGGTTTCAGAAAGAGCATGTACCCGATGAAAGTATTGTAAAAACCGCGCGTGAAAAGTCAGATGTCGCGGTAATTGTTATCGGCAGAACCGCCGGCGAGGATAGGGACAACGCTCCCGAAAAGGGAAGTTGGTATTTGACGGACGAGGAGGAAGCTCTGCTTCAAGTTGTTTCAAAATATTTTGAAAATACTGTAGTCCTGCTCAATGTCGGCAACATCATTGATATGAAATGGGTTGAAAAATATAATATCAAATCTGTTATGTATGTCTGGCAGGGCGGACAGGAGGGCGGAAACGCTGTTTGTGACGTGCTGTCGGGCGATGTAAACCCGAGCGGCAGACTGTCCGATACGATAGCACAAGATATATCAGATTATCCGAGCAGTAAAAATTTCGGAGGTAAGGACTTTAATCTCTATCAAGAAGATATATATGTCGGATATAGATATTTTGAAACCTTTGCGCCTGAGAAGGTACTTTATCCATTCGGATTTGGTCTGTCGTACACCGAATTTGATATAAATCCATATAGCATAAAGAAACATAACGACAAAATATCGGCAGTAGTTATTGTTAAGAATACAGGTCATGTAAAGGGCAGTGAGGTTGTGCAGGTATACGCCCAAGCTCCACAGGGAAGTTTAGGCAAGGCAAAACGCTTGCTTTGCGCTTTTGCAAAAACGGCTGTAATTATGCCCGATAAAAGCGACGGAATACTGCTTGAATTTGATGTAAACGATTTGGCATCATATGACGACAGCGGAATTACAGGTAATAAGTCCTGCTATGTGCTTGAAGCGGGAGAGTATAGTATCTATATAGGCAAAAATGTAAGAGATGCCAAAAAGGCATTTGCTTTTAAAATAGATGAATTGACAGTCACAGAACAACTAACTGAGGCTCTCGCTCCCGAGCGTGATTTTGATGTACTTTATCCGACAAATAATTTCAAACCTGCATACAGGAGCGTATCAACAAGAACGGTTGACTATGACAAGAGAATTGCAGATAACTTGCCCGAAACAATAGAATATACGGGCGACAGAGGAATAAAGCTTGTTGACGTTAAAAACGAAAAAAACACAATTGAGGAATTTGTGTCGCAGTTATCGGACACAGACTTGCGCTGTATTGTAACCGGCGAGGGAATGTGTTCGCCGAAGGCTCGTCCAGGAAACACAGGTGTATTTGGCGGTGTAACGCAGGAGCTTGCAAATTTCGGAATACCTGTGGTTTGTCTTGCGGACGGACCTTCAGGTATTCGCATGGATAATGGCGATAAAGCTACAAGTATGCCTAACGGTACACTTATCGCATGTTCGTGGGATACAGAAGCGGCTGAAAAGCTATACGAATATGCAAGCGTGGAATTATGCAGGAATAATATTGACTCACTGCTGGGACCGGGTATAAATATTCACCGTTCACCGTTAAACGGAAGAAATTTTGAATATCTTTCGGAGGACCCGTATCTTACGGGTAAAATCGGTGCAGCGCTTGTAAGGGGAATGAATATTCACGGCAACAGCGCGACAGTGAAGCATTTTGCGGCAAACTCGCAGGAATACAGCAGACGGGATGTGGTATCTGTAGTTTCTGAAAGAGCGTTGAGGGAAATATATTTGAAGCCGTTTGAAATATGCGTTAAGGAAGGAAACGTAAGAACGATAATGACCTCGTATAACCCGATGAATGAGCATTGGACAGCAGTAAATTATGAGCTTAATACCGTAATTCTCCGCGAGGAGTGGGGATATACAGGAATGGTTATGACAGACTGGTGGCCGAAGCTCAGTAAAGAGAATGATGAAAAGCAGAATCTACGCGATATGGTAATCGCTCAGAATGATGTGTTTATGTTGTCAAGCGACGCTATGACCCTTAACAGTAATATAGCGGAAAGCCTTGAAAACGGCACACTTACACGCGGACAGTTACAGAGGAACGCACAAAATATATTGAGTTACATTATGGAAACGCATACGTTTGAAAGATTTATCGAAAACGGCGGCAAGCTTGAAACGTCATTAAAGGATAGACTAAACGAGCTTGAAACCATATTTGAATGTTCAAAGGTGAAAAGCGGAGAAACAATAGAAGCTAATTATAAAAACACAGGCAAGCATCTGCTTTGTATTGACTATACTGCAAAAGCTGAGAGTATATCACAGCTTGTAATAACGGCGAAAATCAATGATAAAATCAATACAAGCGTGACGGTGAGTGGTACAAACGGAAAAATGGACAGGGCGTACATTGATTTTACGACAAACAGTGAAAAAGGCAGTATTGCGCTGTCTTTCCCGAAGCTTGCAAGCGTTCAAAAAATAACGGTTATGGCATAAAAGGCGATAAATATATTGCTGATCTCAGAATATACGGTTTTACTTGTTACCCCAATAAGACCCTCTCTCCCTCTTATTATATTAAGCTGTGTATTCTGTGATGAGCGATATATTGAAATGAAACGGAGGTTATAGAAATGATAAAAAAATTATGTGCAACAGCGATGGCTTTATTGGTTTGTATACCGATAGCAGCTTTTGCGGCGGAGAATCCGTCCGTATTCTTTGCGCCGCAGAGCATGAACGGGAACAATGAAATCATCGTTCCGATTTACACAAAAAAATTGCCGCAGGACAACGACGGCCTGTGCGGCTGTGAGTTTCGGTTTGCGTATGACACGGAGAATTTTACGCTCAAAGCGGACGAAAACGGCAGACCGACATTAGGCGCAAACGAAACAATGCTTGTGCGTGATACGGATATGGTTGAAGTATCAGCGCAAGACGGTGTTGTATCGGTAAGCTACGTTGATTTCAGCGGCGAAAATAACGTGGTACTGCGTGACGGACCTCTGTTCTATTTTACGCTGATACCGAAAAAACCCAACGCTTTGTGGAACTCGGATGACTATTATCCTTTGCGTTTCCTTGCAGGAAGCGTAAATCTGATTACGCTTGACAAAGCGAATTTCAGTCTGTCGGGTACGAGCGCGGAGGGAGTTGACACATACGTCGGAGGATATAACATATTCCCAACCCTTGAAATACCTGAATTTGAAGATAAGATAGAATTTAAGAACGGTGTTTCGACAGTGTATATAAACGGCGCAGAAAAGACAACAGACGCTCCGCCGTATGTAAAAGACGAATTTATGATACCACTTCGTCCGCTTGCCGAAGCGATTGGAATGGAAATAGCGTGGGACGGCGAAACAAAAACAGTATCTGTCTTTTATCCGTACATAAGCGCATACTTCGATATGAGCAAGGAGGATACATATATAAACGCGAAGCTTAGAACAGACTTAACTAAGCCCGAAATCATAAACGGAAGAACCTTTGTTCCCGTATCCACAATACGCGCAATGTTCGCAGACGTATTAAACATAGAAAATAACGGCGATAGCATATCGCTGAATTTTAATAAAAATAACGAGGAGGAGTAAAAAAATGAAAAAGATATTATCGGGGTTTTTAGCTCTAATAATGGCAGGAAGTCTTTCGGTTTCCGCGCTTGCGGCAGAGGGCGATATTACCGCTGAGGAGGTAACTGTCAACGCTGAAACCAAGAACCTGAAGGAAACATTAAAAACAGACGCGTCGGACGAGGAGGGAATGCTCCGCATTTCACCGTCTACGCTATTGAAAATCAAACTGAAGCTTGAAGGTGATGACGCAGAAGGCAAAAATATGAGTTTTCTTGCAAATCAGAAGCTTGGAGATGGCGAAACTGTAAGCAAAGACAAAATTCAGTTTGTTGATGAGAAAACAGTCGCATCAGATGGTACGGTAACTATCCAATTCCGTCAGCGCACAAATCAGCCTGTGGGAATATACAACATGAGAGCAAATACAAAGGGCGCGAAGATGTTCAGTAAATTCTATAAGAGTGTTACCGACCAGATACAGCCGAGCTTATCTAATGCTGTCAATACACCGCAGGGAAAAGATATAGAAATTACGATAAGCGATTATACAGATGCGTGGAAAGATGCTAACAAGCTGTATGAGGTAAAAGAGGAAACAAAAACTGAAATCACCAATCATACTATTACCGCTGTTGGCAGCACGGCTACACTGAAAATCCCGACTGCGGCTCTTGATGAAGGCGAGCATACGTTCCGTTTTGTACCGAATACAGAGGGCGGCGCATATAATCCGACTACCTTTAAGGCGACTGTAACGGAACGGGAAAAGATTACAAGTAGTATTACATCAGAGTTTGTGTCAGAGGGAACTATTCCCGAAGGCTTAAAGGGTACAATCACAGCACCTGAAACTGCAACGGAGGGCAATCCTGTTGAATTTACAGCGACAGCTCCCAACGGATATGACATATCAAGTGTTACATATCAGCCGGAGGGCGGAGAAAGCCAAGCTATTACAGAAACAGAGGGCAAGTACAGCTTTACAATGCCTGATAAAGCGGTTAAGGTAACAGTAAATATTACGCCTAAAACATATACATTAAAGCTTGATTTACAAGAAGGAACAGGCATAGAAAATACAACTCTTACAGGCACAGTTGAAAGATTACTGCAATTACCGTCTGAAAATCCTACGCGTCAGGATTACAATTTCACAAATTGGCGTACCGAACCAAACGGCGGCGGTAATGTTGTAACTAATGAGCATTTCAATACAGCAGATAAAATGCTTGCGTTCTTTGGTGACAGCACAGAAAAAACAATATATGCGCGCTGGATAGAACACGGTAAATTTACCGTTGCATATTTAGCTCCAGAAGCAGGTGTTACAAATAAGCCGAGTGATTCAAATGAATATGATCAAGAATCAACCACTCAAATAGTGATACCGGAGCAGGAGCCAATCCGTGCAGGATATACGTTTGAAGGCTGGAAGGTAGACGGAGACGACACAATATATAAATACGGAAGTGACAATGCGGTATATACAAATATTGCGTCAATACAAGGCTCACTTAGATTTAATGCACAGTGGGAGATTGTAACGTATAAAATAACATTGCAGAACGGTGAAGAAAGCAGTGAAATAACCGGCACAATAGAGGGCTTGCCCGAACTTACAACACCTGAAAAAGAAGGATATGAGTTCAAGGGTTGGTATACATCTGAAACAGAAGGCGATAAGATAGAGACAATAACAGCCGAAAATGTTACAGACTTAAATGGTACAACTCTTTATGCACGCTGGGAAGAAATCCAGACTGACGATTATGAGATTAAGGGCGTTAATGCAGCGGACAGCACGGTAAATGTAATAAAGCGCACAAATGAAAGCGCATATCTTATAATTGCAACATATACAGCTAATGGCAATCTCGTAAAAGCCACAATCAAGGATATATCAGATATAAAGACAAATGCGGCAGGTGCAAGCATTAGCATTCCGAATGCCTTTGACGGTGACTATGCAAGGGTCAAGGTGTTAATGTGGAACAGCCTTGAAAGCATGCAGCCAAGATGTGACGCGGTTGCACAGTAGGATAAGTAAAAAATAGTAATTGTGCCCCTGCCTCTATATTGCATAGAGGCGGGGGTGTTTATTCAAAAAGAGGTAATGCGCCTTATTTTTTATGCTCATTTTTAGTGTAAATGACAAATTAAAAAAAATATTGTATAATGGTGATGGAGGGAATTATTGATGTTACAAAAAATTAAGGGATTTGAGAGTTACCTTATTTCGGAGGAAAAGTCAAAAGCGACAGTAATGAAGTACACTCACGATGTAACCGCATTTGTTCAGTGGCTTAACGGACAGCAAATAAGTAAAACTGTTGTTCAGGAATATAAGCAATGGCTGGAGGGCGAGTATGCTCCAAAGAGTGTAAATTCTATATTATCATCGCTGAACTCATTTTTTGAGTGGATAGACCATCCGGAATACAGAGTGAAAAGTCTTAAAATTCAGCAAAACGCATTTATTGAACCGAACCGTGAACTTACAAAAGCAGAATATGATATGCTTTTGAAAACAGCTTATGAGCAGGGAAAAACACGTTTGTATCTTGTAATGCAGACAATTTGTGCTACCGGAATCCGCGTGTCCGAATTGGCATACATAACAGTGGACGCTGTGAAAAATGGTGTTGCGAGAATTAAATGCAAGGGGAAAAATCGTGTTATTTTTATTCCGAGTAAGTTGTGTAAGATGTTACAACGGTACATTAGGGAAAAGAATATTAGGAACGGAGCTGTATTTGTTACCAGAAGAGGAAAACCTCTTAACAGGAGTAATCTCTGGGCAGAGATGAAACGTCTTTGCGTTAAAGCCGGAGTGCTTGCAAGCAAGGTGTTTCCGCATAATTTAAGACACTTGTTTGGTAAAACATATTATGCTGTCTATCAGGATATAGTTCGTCTTGCTGATATTCTTGGACATTCGAGTATAAATACCACGCGTATTTATACAGCGGAAAGCGGGGAAGTTCACCGCAAGAGGATTCAAAAGCTCGGTCTTATACGGGACTATTTTCTACACGATACAACATAATCAGTTATTATGTGACAGCAACAAGATTTGTCGCGCTATGGAATGGGAAAAAGTATTTGATTAACGGTTAATTTTGTTTTCAGATACTCGCAGGCGACATAGAAAAGGCTGTGCCGCCTTATTGTAGTGCTATAAAATAAATTATGCGGTCATATATATGGCTTGATTATAAAAACGGCAAAGGTTTGAAACTGTTACTTTTGTTATTTATTTTTCTTATATACAGCGGCATATAAAGGGTGTGTTGCCGTTTTCGCACCTTTGGCGCTGTGTAATATAAGAAAAGAACGACAGCTTGGTGGAAGAAATTATAAAGAAAGCCTCGGAAGATAACGCTGGGGCAGGATAATAGCAAACGGATACATTCCTGTATGAATGAGCCGGACGGCAGATACGCTATAATCTATAATTGCTTCTACCTCTTTGTTTTATTTTTTTTCATTGAAGCATATAGATTGCGATAAAATATCCATGCCGCAAAACAGACCTTGCAAGCTGTGGGCGATAATCTCATAGAGGGACAATGATACTTCCCTAAATGTTCTGCACCGCCTTTTCTTCCGACATAAACGCATCATCAAAAAATTGTTTATAACTCGAATTAAATTCAATCTCCAATTCATATCCGCGTCCGACCTTTATAGAATCAATAAGCTGGCATATAATCATCTTTCTCTGCTCTTGCGAAGCATTGTCAAATTCATCAGCCCACGTTACAAATTGGTTATAATAAAAATCAAGCTTGTTAAGCATTTCGGATTGTTTTTCAAGATCAGTATCACATTCATTTAACCGTCTATCTGTTTCAGCTATATCCTCCTTTGTCGAGTTTATCGACATAGAAAGCACGTCAACCGGGAAAGTGTTTTCTCCGCAAAGACTTTTGCCTACTTCAAGAGATAATTCCTTTAACCGCTTTTCAAGCTTCTCCTTATTATCCATAAGTTCGCGCCTGATTTTCCGTTTATTGGCAAGCTCTTTTTTATATCGGATTTCAAGAGCTTTATCCTTTGGAGTTTTCTTTATGGCATCAAGATAATATCCTATAATCTCTAATACTGCCTTATCAATCTTAGGCGCAGAATATACCGTCTGTCCCTCGCAGTTATTCAGCTTGCGTGCGCGGTGATAACAAACATATCTAAGCGCGCTTGATACTCCGATACTTCCGTCCTTACGCTCATATTTCTCGGTGTGTCCCGATGAAATCATTTTCCCTCCGCAGTGAGCGCAGTATAGATTTCCCGAAAGCAGCGTTTTTCCTTTTGTTGTTCGTGCGATATGCTGTTTTTCATCATTCTTCTTTGAACGCTGTTTCAGAATATGCTGTACGCTGTCAAACACGTTTTCATCAATAATGACAAGATGTTCAAGTTTTGGCGATACTGTTTCGCCCGCCACATAATATCCGCAGTACAGACGGTTTTTCAGAATACGGTTTATTGTATTGCATTGAAATTCTTTTCCGTTATGCGTTCTTATGCCAAGCTTGTTCAGATAATCCGCCATTCTGTATGAACCGTAGCCCTCGTTTAAGGTTTTGCTGAATATCATTTTTACATACTCCGCTTCCTTTGTATCTATCACTAAGTCCTTAACAGGCTGACCTTTCTTATTTACTCTGCCCGTATGTACTGCCTGATAACCAAGAGGCGTTGCGCCGCCGTGATATATTCCCTCTGCCGTAAGCTGCGCCATTCTTGTTTTAAGACGCATTGACGTCTTTTTACTTTCACCGCTTGCCTGCCAATAACGAACAAAATTCATCAGCACATCTCCATCATTATCAAGCCTCTGCTGACCTTCCTGTGAACTCCACACTTCTATCCCATTTTCTACGAACCATTCCACAATAAAAGGTGTTTCTCTATAAATTCTTCCAAGACGGTCAAACATATACACCAACAAAACCTCAAATTCCTTATTTAATGCCGCTTCTCTTAATTCCTGAACTGCATCTCTATCTTCTGCTGAAACCTTAAAGCCGGATACGCCTTTTTCGTAAAACTCTTTAGCAATTACCCAGCCCTGTTGTTCTGCAAATTCATGACACGCGATTTTTTGCATAGGAATATCGTCCTGTAACTTATCAACCTGTTTCTTTGTTGATACTCTGTATAAACAATACGCTTTTTTCATAGCACTGTTTCTCCTTTACATAATTAAAATTATGCAAGGCCGATGTATTCATTTTTCAATGTTCATTATCTTTATTATATAAGATAGACTTTCAAATGTCAATTCGTACTTTACATTTTTAGACAAAAAAATAATGCCTGATTGTATCAAGCATTATTTTAATTTATTATTTATCTGTCAACTGTCGAATAGATTCCTCAATATCTTCTATTGTAGGTAATGTACTTTGATAATTCTTCGGCAGCAAATTAGAGAGATTGTATTCAGATATACCAATAGGCTGACTGCTTGATTCCAGAGAATACTCAGCCATAACATTATCTTTCGTTTTACAAATTAACAATCCCAAAGTCGGGTTATCATCATCCTTTTTCTTCTGATGGTTGATTGCCGCAACATAAACGCCTAATTGTCCGGTAAATGACGGTTCAAATTCTCCCACCTTTAATTCTACAACAACATAGCATTTTAATTCAAGATGATAAAATAGTAAGTCAATAAATAATTCTTTTTCTCCAACGGTAATTGGAACTTGTCTTCCTACAAACGCAAATCCCTGACCCAATTCCAAAAGAAATTTAGTTATATTAGAAGTAAGTGCTTCTTCTAATTCTTTTTCTCTATAACCTTCAGTCAATGTTAAAAAATCAAAGTTATAAGGATCTTTTATTGTTTCTTGCGCCAAATCACTTTGCGGGCTTGGCAGCATTTTTGAAAAATTTGTAATTGCTTTTCCTTGTGTCTCAAACAATTGCGTTTCTATAAAATTCATTAACACAGCTCTGCTCCAGCCATTATCAACTGTTTTTTGTAAATAAAACAAGGCTTCGTCCATTTTTTTGCATTTTGTAAATATTAGTATATGATGTCCCCACGGAACTGAACCTATCAAATCGTCAACAGCCTGTTGACGATTTGCTTTTATATCTTTATAGAACGTATAAAATTTTTTCATATACTTTAAATTGGTAACGGAAAAACCTGTTGTATCTGGAAATTCTTTTTTCAATGAATTGCTCATTGCATTATAAAAACCGCTTCCCCAAACAGACTCAGCCTCTTTTTCTACAATATCTTTTCCTAAATCCCAGTACAACATCAACAGTTCTTTATTGACTCGTACCGCAGCCTTTAGCTGACTTGCCTTTATCCTTTCCTTAATAGTACTAATCCAATTTTGATACTGAGCATCATTTATAATTTTTAATTTATTTTCCATACATAGCTCCTTAATATTTTCCTCAATAATAGTGAGAGATGCTCATATTTTACCTAATTATATTCCAAATTTTATATTGTAAGTATGAATATTAGTTTCTCGCACACACTAACTACTCTGTTATATTACAGTATATCATATATGTAAAAATTCGTCAACCTACGCGATTTTATACTTTAATACTATCTTTTATTCTCTGTTCGTATGAAGTCAACAGATTATCAGTTACAATATTTTCAATATCAGGATTATCCTCTTTTCGGAATTTAATTGTTACTGTGCAGCCACTTTGTGTTTTCATTACCACAACATTCTCTGCCACTCTATGTATTACAGAACTCATCGCCAAGCCTCCTCGTATAATAAAAGTAGTAGTTTTTAGAGTTCCTCTCCAAGAACTATGATATAATATTGTTTAGATGCTGTGGATTGGTTTTAGCCTCCTACCGCTTGACGGTTTCGAATAGGCTCCAACCACAGTCTCTTTGCAGTTTGTTAATCAGTTAGATACCGCCCGACGGTTTATTTAGAACGAGGTTACAAGAGCATTGAGTCCCTGTGGGTCTAAACAGC
>VIQV01000023.1 GCA_010206265.1 Lachnospiraceae bacterium MD329 | reverse complement strand
AATGCAACCAGATTTGTCTGTCGTTGGGAACCGTCTTTTAGCAAATATCTGTCAAAGAAATGTTCTGAGGGCAAACATTACTATGTTGCAGTATCACATGCGGCAAAGAAACTCGTGCGTCTGATTTACCATTTAGAGAAAACAGGCGAAGTTTTTAAATCTGCTTAATCTTTCATTTCGATATTTTTTGACGAGCAACACTTGTTGCTCTATTTGTCATGCGATTTTCAATGTTCATTCTAACTCAAAAACTTTTTTAGAAAATTTGCATTTTCCTCTTGACTTTTAATAGTTAGTCTTATTCTTATTGTAGTGAATAACTTTCACAATGTCAATATTTTCTGAAAAAATTTCACAAAAACTATTGACAAAGTGAATATAATTCGCTATAATGTGAATATAATTCAGAAATGCACTTGAAAGGGGGGTGAGAAAATATGGAAGAAATCATAGCTTGTATAGGTTTGGCATTGATAATTATTTTTGGTATTGCGTCAACTATACAAGAAATAAACACTAAAGGCGAGATTGCAAGATTAAGTCTAAATTTACAAGGGAGGCGATAAAGTGAACAAAATCAAAGAACGGCGAGAATTGACAGGTATTACGCAGAATGGATTGGCTGAGGCGTTAGGTGTTGACCGTTCCGCTATTGCGAAATGGGAAACGGGCAAGGCATTACCAAGAGCGGACAAGATACCTAAAATAGCCGAAATATTAAATTGCAGTACAGACGATTTGTTTAAGGACAGCGTATAAATCAGCGTGAAACGCACTTGAAAAGAGGTGAGAATAATGGAGCAAACGGTAATATTCGATAAAAAAATGTTGATGAAGTAAAACGCGCTCTTGCAGATTTTATTATAAGAGCGTCAAAAGAAAATGCAGCCCCCGTAGAGGTGCAAGCTCTGCCGGAGGTCGCAAATACATTCTATCATTGGATGTGCAGAGGGTTTCCGCCCGCGATAGAATAAACATTTACAAAATAAGTTGTCATATAGAAAGGGGTGAGAATATGAATACTACATTAGCAATACTTATTTCCATAGCCTGTTTATGTAATGCAATCAGCATACTATTGATATTATTAGGGCGGCGATAGAAATTAATATACTTGTTGAGCTTAAGGCTAAAGCAATAATTGTTGTGGTATTTTGAAATTTTTGCTGTTTATAGTTTGCTGCATTCTCCGCGTTCTTTCTTTCTATGACAGACGCAACATGCTCATTGAAACTGGGCGGCAAGTCTATTTTAGAATTAGTGAAATCGGATAAATCAAATTTAGGGTCAGACATAATAAAACCTCGCTTTATGGTTTTTGTTTAATTATATCATTAAAAGTAATATAAGTCAATGAAAGGCGGTGATAACGTGAATAACAAAGAAAATCCAATACTTAAATATAAGACAGACAATCATTGCAAGCGAAATTGTCATTGTCCTTTAAAAATGAGTTTCATAATCAACATATGCTTAATAGTTTTAAGCGCAATAGTGGTTAATTCGTAGCTTCATATATTTCACACAAGGCAAGCTGTGTGTCTGTCAATCCGCTTGTCAATTCAGCGTTTTGCTTTGCAAGAAGTTCAATGTATTCATCTTTGTCATACTGAATTTCATGATATTCAAATAAATCTTTGACTTCATTTCCTCTTGTATCTGTTGTAATCGGTGTGATGTCAGTGTGAATATACACTTTATCTTTACCAATTACTAATTCTTTTGCCTGTTCGCTGTTACCTCGAACAATTCCAATATTCTTCATTTTAATTCCCTCACTTTTTATAGATTTACAAATACATCAAGCGACCGCCGCAATAAGAACCTTTATCTGAAACTTTTGCACCTACATATAACCTAAAAGCACCATCTCCCCACTCACCTTGATGACCTCCGAAATAAGGCACTCGACCATTGATAAAATTTGCCCCATCTGTAAAATATGTGGTCTCTGAAGCACCGCCAACTTGAGAAATAAATCCCAGTTCGTTGGTTCCTTGTGGTATTTTCATATAACCCAAAGGATTTGATTCAACAATTTGCCCCAAATCATTATAACCAGTGCCACTATCATTAAAATTTATAGTGGCAGTCAACGCATGAAAATTAGAAGATGAAACGAGTCCATCAATCCAATGGTATAGGTTGCCCCAAAAATCTTCAATACCCAAGAATTTCATTTGTTGCCTACCTGTTGTTTCACCAAAGTCCATTCCTTTTGCAATTGTACCACCAGTTTTAATAGGATGCGACATACTGCTTAGTGTAAACCCTCTTCCAAGTGCAGTCTGTGAATTTCTGCTTTTATACTTAATGAGGAATAAGCACTGAAGCAATGTCAGCTGATAAAATGCAATTTGGTCATAACCGTCACCATTTGCTTGTGCAAGCGTTCTTGTTTGACCAATTGTATTACTTGAGGTGGGCACCTTATCACATAACGAACGCAATTGAGAAGATAAATTATAACCAAGAAATGCACCGATATATAATTTATCTTTGTCACCGCTTTTTTCTCTTGTATGCGCCAAATATGAAAATCCTTCTGCATTGGGGTCATCCGTTACCTGAACAGTCAATGTATTATCACTTGTTGCAATCTTAACCCCAAGTTTTGGAATCTCAATCATAACATCACCTTCAGCTCCAGTTGAAATATCCGCGTCTGTTCCGTCAATATATTTGGCAAAATCATTGGGATTCAGATACCCTTTGACTGCACCATCTTTAAATAAGCAAGGTCTAATGTCACGAAAAATATTTGCATTATCCCAATCAGAAGAACCTGCGATCATTCCGACTGCTGCATCCGTATATGTAACTGCTGAAGCAGGGTCACTATTGGTCAAATCAATTGAAACACCGTATGTTTTATATGCTTTTTGCATTTCAACAAAATTTCTTCCATCAAATATTTCAATTTTACCGTTATCTGTTTTAATTTTTTGTGCTGGTTTTCCTATGAGGTCATCATATTTTCCCGAAAAGGCAACATCCGAAAGATTGAGAGTTGAATCAAATGTTTGTATATTGGTAATTTTACCATTTTCATCGGTAGAAATAAAGTTTTGAGTTATAGCGTCTCCATTTAAAAATTCTCCATCATTAAGCCGCTCTACTGTTGGAGTGTCAGACAGGTCTGTATATTTTCCCGAAAATGCTACAGGTTTTAAGTCAGAAAACCACTTTTTGACCTTTCCCCATAGTGTAGATTGCTTTTCTGATGAATTGATATTTTCTCTTGTAGCTGGCTCTGTAAATTCAATTATAGTATCAGAGGCATTACCGTTGGTGTTAAGTTTATTTGACAAGGCTGCATTAACGTCGATTTTGTCAGCCTTATTGTTAAGCAGATTTTCGACATCGGACTTATTTGCCTTATCTCCGATGGCACTATTTAAAGCTGCTACTACGTTTTCATTTACCTTAATAGCATCTGCGACTTCTTTTAGAGTATCAAGTGTTTCAGGAGCTCCATTAACTAAGCTTGCAACTTTAGTATCAGTATAAGACTTGGCATCCTGTTCAATATCGACCAGCTTATTCTCAAGTATGTCAATATCAGTTGTATTTGTCGCAATAGAAGCCTCAAGTGCTACAATACGATTTACAGCGGCAGTCAAATCAGACTGAGCAGCCTTATCGCCCACAATAGCAGTCAAATCACTATATTCGTCCTTATGCGAAGCAATATAAGTAGAGATTTCTTTGAGCGTGTCATATGTTTCGGGCGCACCGTCAATTATATCTGTTTTGATTTTATCTGCTATTGCCTGTGCAAATGCTTTGATTTTAGCATCATAAGCACTAAGTCCTGCAAAATTTAAAAATTCGACGGTTGTGTTTTCTGCCATATTAATAACTCCTTTCTGCCTTTCGGCAATTAATAATTATAGTTGCATATAAAAAAGACATCTCAATAATGAAATGTCTTTATTTTAAAATTAGAATTTTATTGTAATTAATTGGTTTATGCTTACCCATACTATAAAACTTCTCCGTTTACTCTTCTGACTTATTTATTTCCGTGGCTAATTCTTTATAGTCATCTTCAGTTAATCCTCCAGAGATAAGAAGAATATCGAACTTTGACAGCATAGTCTCTTTATCCATTTTTCCGACTGCTACAATTTTCTTGCATAGTCCATAAGAACGTCCGTGTTTCATAATATAAATCCTCCTTTTACTATATACCCATTTCTATCATTGCCATACGACATTCCATATCA
This sequence comes from Lachnospiraceae bacterium MD329, assembly GCA_010206265.1. Classification (GTDB taxonomy): domain Bacteria; phylum Bacillota; class Clostridia; order UBA1381; family UBA1381; genus Hominilimicola. Next base: position 273,404 of record VIQV01000023.1, on the reverse strand, counting down.
AGCATAAAATCATCCACATATTCAGGCAACGAAGCTTCATAAGCCTCTTTACTGCCATAAGAGGCAATTTCTTCTATCTCTTTTACAGTGTCCGTTGTTTTCAATGGAATACCTTCCATCCATGTGTATTCAGATGTATCAATAATTGTATTAGACACAAGTTCTAATAATGCGTGTTTTTGCACAAGTTGTGTCATTTCGATATAGCCATCATCATTAACATATAATGTCTCATCTTCATATGTTTCCTGTTGCAAGTTGTCATAATGGCGTACAACTATAACATATTTATTAAGGTGTATTTCGTTATTTCTTTCATAAAAATATTTAATATTAAACATATTTTCTCCTATCATGCTGAAATATTATTTGCCATTGTTACAGTGCCAGTACAAGTAGCCCCTTTTATTAAAGATCCTCTATACATATTTGCGCTAACTATTGCATTTCGTCCTCCTAAATTTAATGTCCAATGACCATGAAAGAAATTTCCTGTTATCGTAGATGAAACGTCATTATATAAATTTATTGACCCGATAACACTTTGGTTATAAGCCTGTTCTTTGTCAAATGAGCATCCTGTAATAACCGCAAATCGCATGTAAACGCTATCATCTGAACATAAGACATGGTTGTTCGCAAAGGTGTTTCGTAATACTATTGAACTATTAGTAGGGAAATGAGAAATCTTTGCTCCTGTATGTAATCTAATTTCGCAATTTAATACGCTTACTTCATGTCCTGCAACAATTGATGTATTTCCAGAGCAGTATATATTACAGTCTTTTATAATTTTGGGGAATGAGCCTCGTGTGCCAGTTCCGCTTGTGTACATTAGGTTTAATTCAGTATCAGAGCCACTGGGTTCCAGTTCTGACGAAACGTTATTTTTTAAAGAAATATTACAATTTTGAATATCCACACCTAAACTTTCAAAACCCGAATAGCATGGCATTGGAGCCGAAGATGGGATTTCCATATAAAATGACCCACCTCGCATTTTTACAATTCCATTATCACTGTTATAAGCCTTAATATAATGAATTGAACCATTATTAGTAGAAGCACTTATTTTAATATTACAATTTGTATATGAGACTCCAGAGCAAATCAATTCTTCGTCGGCAACACCTTTATGATAAAAGTTAATATTTTTAAAACCGAGGATAATATCACTATGATTAAAAAGCGGTTTGGTAGTGTCATCTTTATATAAAGTTACTGCGTGTTCACATTCGCCTTCCATAATTAAATAATTATCATATGAGATAGTATTTCCTGAACCTGTATACAAGGTATCGGTAATATTATAAAATCCTCGTTTTATAAATATTTTAACCGCGGTATTTGTATATCCTATATCAGTATTTTTAGCGCTCCAACACTGCATAGCCTTTTTTATTGCTAATTTAAACATTTCAGTATCGTTTGTACCATCACAACGATAGTCACAATATCCGGGTGTATTTATAGTGCCGATGATAACTGAAGCTGATTGTGAGCCAGATATAAGTCGCATATCAGAAGAAATTGCTATCCAATAAGTACCATTATACAGTAACTCTACTGTTTCATTAGCGTTCCATGAAAGTTTATTTGATATATTGACATATCCGTCTCCATTACTTATAACAATATTTTTTGCACCAGTATTACTAACATTAAGGGTAGCCACTGAGCTACCAGTATGGTCATATGTAAATTTAACATAAATTCTTGCACCAACAACTAATTTAAAATTATTTACTGAAACTGTTTTGGCGGCTGTACTTGCCGCAGTTGAGCATACATCATATGAGGGAGCTTTCCAAATAGGAGCGCCACTTCCGTTACTCACAAGTTCATACCCCGCCGTTCCCACTAATGTGGGCGCGTACCATGTTCTGCTTACGCTGGTTGCGCCGTTATAGAATGCACTTGAGCCGTTAAAGTTTAAAGTCAATGAGTTAGGATTCCTCATTGACGTAGGCTTGTCGCTTAAATCGTTATAGCTTCCTGAAAATGCAACTTTCTTTAATTCCGTAAACCATTTTCTTATTTTGCCAAAAATTGTGGAGAAAGATTCTCCTGAAACTATGTTGCTTAATTCATCTGATTCAATAAAACTGGGAGTGCTATTAGCCACATCTATGTACGATTGTAATGTGGTATTCATATCTACTCTTCCATTTTTATCAAATGTATAAATGCGACTTGCAGGAGTTAGTTCGATACCTCTTGAATAGAAGTCCAGTTTAAGAGATTTGCCGCTATAAGCATCAGGATTAACGTATAACCAACCGTGACGATAATCAACTTTAAATTCACCCTCTTGCGGTGCTCTGTCATCTGTGATTTCGGTTAATGGTATATCGTTAAAGGTGACAGCAACTCCGATATAACTGTCAGGCAAGCCACCCATATCTATAATACCATCAAATACTGTTCTGTCTGAGACTATGTGTTTGTTTTCAGAATATAAATCAAACAAGACAGGGTTGTTATTTTCACAATGAGACATTTTATCACGTCCTTTCTTATTTTTTTGTATATAAAAAGACACTCGTTTTGAGTGTCGTAATTGTTAAATGATATATCAGTATAATACAGAGAAGAATGATTGCTCTATGATATTGTTCTTTTTATGCTTGAATTTGATGTCGTATTATGGTATAATATGGTTAAAGTCTGTATATTAAGGAGATGGTATCATGAATAATCCGTTTTTAGTTGAAAACATAATATCAATAGTTGCATCAATTATTTCTTTGTGTGCAGAAATAATTGTTTTGATGACTGTTGTACATAAATATCGAAATACTTCAAAAGAACATACCACAAAAATAGGGAATATAGGTGATATAAAAAATAACAAAGGCAATATAAAGATTACAAACAAGGTTAAAATCACATCTAAATCCTATATAGGAGCAATAGTAATATCGGTAATTCTCTTGTTTGTGATTTGTTTTGGTATCCATAGATTATTTATAAATAATTATACTCAAATGGGCATCGTTCATGACGTAGATGTTGACCTTGCTATTAACAGTGCTCCAAATACTGAAAATCAGATTGGAGAGATACCCGACGGAGAAAGTTGCGAGGTATATATCTATAAAACCAAAGGGAATTGGTATTATGTAAAATATGAAGATACAATTGGTTACTCATATAGTAAATATATAGATTTACAATAAAAAAGCAAACAGCATTGTGATATCCTAAAAGGATAAAATTAAAAATATTATTCGCACTCTATTCTTCGTTCTAATGTATAAGAGTAATCATTTGTATTTTTTTGTAACGCAAGGTCAATAGAGAATCGTTTTACATTTTTCTGTTTGACCCCATCAATGATTATTTCAAAGGGAATGGAGTCCCAGTCAACGTCTTTTGGGGGATCACTCCAATAAGACTTGGGGTATGGTCGTATAATAATTTCTTTCATAGATACACCTACTTTCTATAAAATTTGATAAAGTATTGAGTTTAAATAAAGTACAAGGAGTGGATTACTATGCAATTAAATCCTGATGTTGCCCGTGATGTATTGCTGTTTTTAGAAAAAGAGTTGAAATACGAAATAAACGAAGGCGGTTCCATAAAACATAACGAGATTACATTATATCAAGTTTCAAACGATTCAAAATTATGTAAGAAGCACCAATCAAACGACATAGCATATACCATAACTCAATTAATCGAAGATGAATATGTCTCTACTATAAGGGTGAATGTGAAAAATGGAGTCATAGAAAGTGCTATAATTGTAGATATAACACCTAAAGGGCATGAATTCCTTGATAACATTCATAGTGATACAATTTGGAATGCTACAAAGAAGAGAGCAAAAGTAATAGGGAAGGTGTCTCTTTCAGCATTGGCTCAGGGAGCTAAATTTTTAACCGATTTATGGATGTCTAATCCTGATAAATTTAATGAAATAGTAAGCCAAGTACATAATTTTATGCAACAATAATAACTTTATAAAATTTTAGTTAAATATAAAAGAGACTCAACAGAGTCTCTTTAGTTTGTTTTACCACAAAGTTTTTTTTCCTGTACTTACATCAATATAACAGTGTTTGTCTGTTTCAACATCTCTCAGTCCTGTACTTGATGAATAAACACTACCACCCTTTTTTATTGCATCCTGCTTACAAGCACAATCTGTACTAAATGATGAAATTACTTCAACAAGCAGACGTATTAAAAATATTAGTATGTACATTGCCGTTATTCCCCCTTTAGTAAAATAATATATTGTTATTTATATTATATCATTTAGGGAAATATATGTCAATGATTATGTTTTATAAATATAATCTCTATCTGTCCTATATGAACATATCTGGTAATGGTCTATAATAGATTTAAGCATATATCGGTTTTTTATCTGACTATCCGATAAAGTTAGTTTTAGATCGTCAAACAGCTCCTTAAAGGATATCCGTTCTTTTTTCGATACTAAAATGTATTGCTTTAATATTGCAATTATCTCATTAGATACACTCACATATAATGGGTGTATATACATTCCTCTATCACACAATAAACCGACTTGCATTATCTGTGCATCTATTGAACGATTACTAATATATTCCTGTTTATTAAACAAGGACTTCATATATAATCTAATGGTTTCAGCATTTTGTGCATTATCTATCTTATATCCTGTTTTAAAGAAGTTTAATAATATATATGAGTACAGATATCTTGGGAAGCAGTTGGGCTTATAGCATACACTCTGATTTATAATGTATTGCTTATCCAATTCTATAGATAATATTTTTAATGATATATTTTTTTTTACCGAAATATTGTCTAAAAGAGAATTAGCTTCTGTCAATATCAAAACAGGAGATAATTCCGCAAATATGTTTTTAATTTCCTCATAGTCATAATTTATACCAAAGAAAATGACATCAAATTCATTGGAGTACATACAAAAAGAGTTATTAAAATATCCCTTTGTTGCAATATACCATAAAATATCTGTTCGTTCGCTTCCTATAATATTACAAACATCATCTTTTGAAATTACCTCATCTCCATCATATAGAGCCCATATAAGATACAATAAATTATATGAGTATGCTAACTTTTTTATATGCTCATCATTAGAATCTAATATGCTAAATATGTCGTTTGAAATTATATCAATATCAAATGACAACCACTCAATAAATTTCTTGATTTCACTAAATAAATGCTTATGGGCATAATCCGTAATATTAGTAATACAATCGACAAATTCGTGAAAATGTATATCTCTGTTGAGATTTTCTAACCAGTAACATTTGTTCCTTGATTTTTTCGCATAGTATGCCCACACAAATGGATAAATAGCCTTATTTTTTATATATGAAGGTATTTGGTATGCAAGTTTTACAATACATTCTCGTTCTGTTTTAAATGAAGCGGATAATTCTACTTGTTCAAAACATTTGACAATTTGAATTACATACTCAATATTAGACAGCATTTGCAAGCATAAGTTACTGTCTAATACAGAAGTTGTTTTTATTATGTGTTGAATACAATAATTTTCATCTAAATTAAAACTCAACTCATTATATTTCCCGTTACGCCAAAAGTCTGTTAAAGCTCCAATTAACATTTCTCTTTTGATATGTTTTAAATTAGAGTGTTTATTGATATTTGGGGAGCCATTCTCTGATTTATTAGAAGTGTCAGTTCGCTTTTCTATCGGCAACAGTATATCTATATAGCTGGAAATATAGTTGTGGCTAATAGAATATTTATAAGCCAAATTAATAATTTCACCACGAGTCACTTCACCTATACACTTCATCCTTTTAATACTATTAAAGGAATAACATAGCAATTGTTTAAAAGTGAAACATCCTTTGCGATTTAAAATATTTACAGTTCTATTATTTAAAATAGTTTCGGTCAATTTAAAATCATCTCTAACAATAGGAATGCGAAACACACTACTTAACGGGAGATCGTATGGCGAAATGCTTCGGAAAGAGCAAATTTTTGTTAAAATAGGAGAGGGCATTAATAGTTCTCCCGCAAAGATATTAGCGCTACGCTCAACAGGATCTTTTTTATTTTCAATAGATGTGCGGAATTCTATATAGTTTTCGGCTGTTTTGGGATTCATATGTAAGCAACAATGAGCAATTTCATGTGCGATAGTAAATCTTTGGCGACGGGCTAAATTCTCCTTTTTTCTTGTTCAGAACATTGTGCGAATTTTGTATCATCATGAAAGGCGTTGTGATATGAAATCTGTATTTCATCGCCAATAATACGGACAGCACCTAAAATATGCCCTTGTTCTTTTACCATTTCTTTGAAGGCATCTTGTTGTTCTAATTTGGTAAAATCCGCACTACCCAATTTAATTCCTATATTTTCAGCAATTTTAGCAATATCAATTGGTAGTTGATTTTTAAATCCGTAAGTATCTAATATATCTCCCGATGTTAAACCATAAATTTTTTCTAGCATTTTACACATTGGTCTCTCACCATCTTTCTTTGGTATATTTTGGCTTATGTAAAAAATAAAAATGTTAAACAAGACTATCATCCTTTGTTATCAATAATATAATGACTTGTATAAACACTTTTATGTTACACAAATAGTATAACATAAAAAATGACAAGTATCAACAGTTTTTGTGCAAAAATTGACAAAATCTATCAAAAAAACATTGTTGCGATGGTTTTTAATATAAAACAAATCATCAACTTAAAACATTTTACTATAAAATGTAAAAATAGTCAATAAAATTCCATTAAAAGAACTTAACATTTTATTAATTATAGGACTGCCCATATTTCAGAGCAGTCCTAAACCCTTATAGTCTAAAGCCAACAAATTATTAATGTTAATATGAGAATGATTGTAATTTAATTCTATCTTTATCATTCTGATTTTTCTACCGTTTTCATTGCTCCGAAAACACCACTTTTAACATCAGATTTTGTTACAGCGTTATTGGCACCAATACTGATTTTTTCGATATTAAGATGTTTACTATTGTCAATATTGCTTTCAAGATTATTCGTAGCACTATGCATACTCTTATCTAAAGCGCGTAATCCCTGAGAAACGCCAAATAAATTGTAGCATTTCGGAAAGGGCAAAGGCATCTTCGTCAACAGATATACCATGCTGTAAGAAAAAGTTCTTAATAATAGGATTCATGTAACGATTCATTAGATATGCAACACAGTGTCTATTACTATATTCGTTAATAGCCCTCATATTACACGACAGAAAGCCCTTTGTATAACCTTTTTCCTGAAGGTCTTTTCTGTTGCCCTTAAAAGAAGTCCATATACACTGCGATGAGTTGGCTCTACATATATTTTTAAAAAAGTTGGCGGTATTATTTTTAAGTTGAACCATAAGAGATGTATTCCTATTACGAGTGTACCAACTCTTAGACAAGTCAGTTGTCTTGCGTCCTATATAGTTTAACTTTTCTTTTTCACATATATGGATTAGACTTCCGTAATCAATATCCGACACCAATGCACTGTTGTTAGTTAAATAATACTCTCCATTTTTTTGTTGAACCCCCATATAATCATATTTGACACCGTACATATCATAATAATATTTTTGTATCTGTGCCTCAAACATATATGTCAACACATAACATTCTTGAAATGCTTGTTATATCTCTATCTCCATTTAAATCCCAAGCTAATGTATTATTAAGAATTGTGCAAGCAGATTTAAAGACTTCAATCTGTTTTAATGAAGAAAATATCTCCTTATCTAATTTAGACTTCATATCATATAAAATAATTTTTCCATCATCAAAATATACATAAACAGTATAGTCATCTTGAGGAATGACTTGAACTACAACAGGAAAATATTCATTCATTTCATAAACTCCTTTAAAATAGTATTCGTTGAATTAAGTATATCATATACAGGATAAAAAAATCAATCTAAAATAATGGAGTTCGAGAATAGGGGGATATTTTAACAAGAAAAGTATAGAAAATTCTTGTATTATAAGGGTTTAAAGATGATTTTGTATTCAGATTAACCATTTATATAACAGATGTTTTTTATAAAAATTGATTGAGTTCGAGATAATGGCTTAGTTATGCGATTTGTAGGGGATAGAGCAGGAGATTTTAATTAATTTATAGATGTGTATCTTAAAGAAATGGCATAGGTAAGCGGTCTACCGAGCGCAGAGTCGAACACTTTTAAGGTATTTTGAGTGATTTTGTGTGTATGGGAATGAAATTAACTCAACGTGTGAATGGAACAGATAGGCGGTATTTGATGGGGAGAACATGGTTTTAAAATGTAAACATACCCCCATACCGCATAGATAAGCCATTTTAAAGCTGTGGTAAAACTATCAATTACCATTTTCGCAACAGACAATAGTAATAAAACTAAAACATATTATACTAGTCAGGAATAGCTCAGAAATAGTTATAAAATATAATAAATAATGCTTATATTTTTTGTTCGACAGGGTATGTTAAAATTATACTATGCGTCACATAGTATACCAAACTTTATATTTATAAAAACCAATATAATAACAATACAAATAATACTATGTGTTACATAGTATACAGCACAAACACTCACTCATTAATCAATCACCATTCACACCTTTAAAATCATTATCAACTGCATACTTGACAGCTTCTTTAAAAAACGAGTTATTGCTTTTAGCTCCGCAGGCTTCCATATAATCAGCTACTTTTAGGAAATCTGTCTTTTTTATCTTGACTGTTATTATTTGATAATCTCTTTTTATATACTCCTGATTTTTTAACATCTTTTTTCTTTTCTGCTCATCTGATAACCTACTATATGTAGTCTCTTTTTTCTCGTCCATTGTTCTGCCTCCATCTCGAATATATAAGTATAATATCATATCAAAAATTTTTCGTCAATATGCCGAAAACACTAAAAAATCAATTTAAAAAAGCTTTGCATACAATATATAGTAATAAAACATCAACAGCACCCAAACAAACACAATATATAGTATGCCTCGATGAACTTAACCGGTATACCGGTATTTTGTGCGCTATGCGAATAGACTTTTACCGGTATACCTGATATAATATAATCAAGATAAAGGTAAAGCGAACCTTCCACGAAGTTAAAAAGGTTAATGTGGTTTTTATAGCATTACAATATCGAAAATGCACCTTAACAATTTAATAAAATAGACTTTACACTTGCTTTTGTAAATGGTATATGATACAATGTAACTAATAACCAAAACAAAAGGTGGTGTATAAGATGACTGATAGTGAAAAACTTGATTTATTGTTATCAAAGTTTGATAATCTTGAAAATAGATTTGATAATCTTGAAAACAAAGTAAATACAATACAAGATGATGTATCAGGTTTAAAGCAAGATGTATCAGGTTTAAAGCAAGATGTATCAGGTTTAAAGCAAGATGTATCAGGTTTAAAGCAAGATGTATCAGGTTTAAAGCAAGATGTATCAGGTTTAAAGCAAGATGTATCAGGGTTGCAAGATGATGTGTCGGTTCTTAAGCGTTCCGCAGTATTACTTGAAACAGATATTGCTCCAAAGGTACAAATACTTCTTGAAAATCATTCAGACCTTGCAAAAAATGTAATGGTTGCAAAAGACATTGATGAACGTGTAGGCGTTCTTGAATTTGATGTAAAAGTCATCAAAGGTATACTAAAATCAAAAGCTATTTAATCAGTATAATTCATATTCATATACTATTTTAAACGGTGTAAAGTCTAAAAGGTGCATAACCTTATCAGGCGTTACACCGTTTTTGTTATGGTTTAATGCCGAAAGTTATATTATTTCACCTGTTGTTTTATCAGTGAAAACAATATCAACATCACAATTGATAGCTTCTGCAATAGTTTTAATGTCCTTTTCGTCAAAGTTATTGCGAGTTAGCTTGTTTGATAGGTTTTGCCTACTAATATTCAGTTTATCTGCAAGTTGGGCAATAGTCATGCCTTGACGTTTTAATAATATTTTTGTTTTTTCTGCAACTGATAACATATAATCACCTCGTGCACATTATAACAAAGACACTTTAAAATGTCAAGTGACAATAAAAATATTTAAAAATAAATTAAAAAGTTCACACAAAACTATTGACAAAATACACGAAATAGTGTATAATAATATTAAAGATAAGGGATGGCAAAACCTTAAAAGCACATATACTTAAATGCAAAATTGTTTAACACGACTACCGCACATAATGGCGGTAAAGGTTGCAAGTCCTTACAAACAGTGGAGCAGACAACAAAAAAATAACTCTTATATCTGACACATACAAGAGTTATTAGGAGGTGCAACGATGTACACCGATTACGGTTATATAGGTTTAGCTGATGGTATCGAATATTCTACAGTAGACGAAACCAAAGAAGTAAACCCGAATAACTAACCTGAAATGTTAAGGGAGCGATAATATCAATCCCTTAACCCTCGGTTACATTATAGCACTTAAAAAATAAAAAGTCAAGGCGAATATTAGAATTGTACGCAGAATTGTACGCATACAGCGGTACAAAATTATAAAAGGAGTGTTTAAAAATGATAGTAAAAACAGAAATAGCCTTAAAAAATTTTGAATTTTGGAGCGGAGCAGCAGACCGGGCAAAATATTTAACAAATGATGAATTTAATGTTATTGAATCACATATGGACGATCTTTGTACTTTGCGATAAGGAGGCATAAGAATTGAAACGACTAATTAAAACATTTATACAAAAGCAACACAGAAGGATTTTAAAAGAATGTGGGATAGGTCACATTAAGGAATATTTTACAAATTAAAGATATAGAAAGGAACTTGAAATATGATTATTTTATTATTTTTAATACGTTTGTTTATTGAGGGGCTTTCATCATGGAGTACGGATTATGATTGCAGACAGAACGCAATAAACAGGGGTGGTAGTGTTTATTCATCAAGTACAGGACTGAGAGATGTTGAAACAGGCAAACACTGCTACATTAATGTAAGTACAGATAAAAAGACATTATGGTGATGGAAGGGGAATACATATGACTAAAAACATAGTTATAACAGCACTTATAATAATTTGTACAAGTATGGCATCGATAGCGGTAAGTGCACAGACTTCTAAAAATATATTAGAGCGTAATTATGAATATTTAGAGAGCAGATATACAGAATTGTATTTAAGTGTGCCTTTAATGGGAAATCAGGATTGAAGAGGTGGTAAATATGGCAGGAATGACTGAAACAATGCGAACGGATTTGGTGAATGAAGTTTTATCACAAATAGAGTTAGAAAATTATATGACAAACAAGGGATTTGAACTTGTAGAAGTCGAAGATGAAGATACGACCGTAGACGGAATAATCAAATTCACAAATTATAAGTCACAGATGTGGATAACGGCTACACGAGATGAAAGTGATGACATTTTGGTGGAACAGATAGTAAATGTAACACGATTTCCGGGGGAATCAACCCGCGTCAAGCCATTTCAGTGCTACAATGATTTAAAGGGTGTTCTTGATTATTTTTGGAACAATAAACAATATGATTGTTGGCTTATTGGGTGGCTATGTGCATTAGAAGGCAGACGTATTAGTGATATGTTGCATTTGAAATGGCTTGATCTATATACGAATAATGGATTTTTTCGAGATAGACTTGCAACTTTAAAAGAGGAAAAAACAGGTAAAATAGTGGCTCCTCCGCTTAATGCTCTTGCAAAACAACGAATTGAAGAATATTACAAATTATTTGACATTGACCCTATGAATAATTACAGGGGTATGATATTTAATAGAACTTATGAGAGTGCAAGAAAAGCGCTAAAGAAGGCTGTTGAGGCTTGTGGCATTGCTTACCCTGTAGGATGGCACTCGTTCAGGAAATATTACGCTAATACATTGTATAAATTGCATATACAAGATGCGAACAATGTGGAGCTTATACAGTCTTTGATGGGGCATTCCGATAAGAAAATGACTCTTATCTATATAGATGAGTGGCACGAGCAACAGGATAGGTATAACGATGACCTTGTAAAATTCCTTTTAGCAAAGGAGAGAGGAGAAGATGTAGAAATTTCCAATAGTCCTATAGTGGCTTTAAAAGCTGATATGTTCCGCGAACTGCTTAGTCAGTGTTGGGATAAAGCTTTATGTGGAATGGATAAATTCAATGGTATAAATGAGATTATTAAGGCGGCAGAGCAATCAATGACCACAACGCGGAAAATAGCGTAAAATTTATATATCCATTAAAACAAGCGATTTAAGAGATATTCTGACGTTTGCTATTACGGATAAATCCGAAACGGCGCCGTTGGATATGATGAATAAACTTATGGGTATGGTTGAAGAATGTCGAGTTGTATAATGGGAAATATTGTGTAAGGGATAGACAGGGATAGAAAAATTTGATATAATAGGAGTGATTTATTATGGATTTAACAAAGAAACAGATTATGGAAGCGATGAAAACCTATAAATATCTTAAACAGCAGTTGATTTGTTTGAATAATGCGGATAGTCATTCTATAAATCTTGTTGCACAAAAATTAAGTGATACACGACTTAGGTTTGCCAAAGAGGAAAGAGAATTAAATAAACAAAATGGATTTTTAGATATAAGATACGGAAGCGTTGAATTTACTATAATGCAATATGAATATGGGTTGTATTATATAGATATATCATCTGGAATTAGAGTATATAGGAACAATCATCTTTTGGGAACTTTAGGTAAAGATGATATAGAATTGCTTGAACAATGGATTTAGAGGTGGATTTATGGCTGAATATAAACTAAAGGAATATAAACACAAATCTGAAGAGCAGAGAGAATATTGGAATGCTGCTATTGGGTTGCAAGATGTTGACGGTTTGAAACCCTCAAAATATTTGTATGAATTATCAGAACAGAATATTCAAGGAGAAATTACTACACAGGAAGTCAAGGAAAAGCTGACAACATATTATAAAACTGTACCCGATAAAGAACGAGCAGAAACGATGGAATGCGATATTGTTTCTGCAAGAATTGTAGAACTATTAGCAGAGGGAACAGTATCTCTTAATCCATCAGTGTTAAAATCTATCCACAGATACCTCTTTGACGGAATATATGACTTTGCAGGACAATTCAGACCGTACAATATAACAAAAGAGGAAGATGTATTATGTGGTGATACGGTGAAATATGCTAATCATTTTGAAATGCAAGACATTTTGGAATATGACTTTGCAACAGAGAAACGACAGCAATATTCTAAAATGAGTAATGAGCAGATAGTTAGAAGAATATGCGAGTTTTCCTCATCAATCTGGCAAGTACATCCTTTTGGAGAAGGAAATACACGGACAACAGCCGTTTTTATAGAATTGTACTTGAATAGTATTGGCTTTAGTATAAACAATGATATGTTTAAGGAATATTCAAAGTATTATCGAAATGCTTTGGTAAGGTCAAATTATGCAGATTATAGTAAGGGGATAGATGTGGATTTTTCATTCTTGGAAAAATTTTATACTAATCTGTTATTTGACGGAAATTTTGAGCTTAACAATGACGATATGATTATATCAAAGTAGGTTAGAATAGGAGTTTTATTAAGGAAGGAATTTTAGTATGATTTCAGAAGAAATTGTTATGAAATGTAATCATTGTGGATACTGTTTTTGATGGGTCAAACATATATAACTGTCCTAATTATGAAAGTGATGACATTTCAGATGAAGATTTAACCGAAGAAGAAATTGAAGAGGTTCGTGGGCGTTGGTATGTAGATTAAGATAAAACGATTCTTTTAAAGGAGGAGGCGGCTTATGATGAATAAGAATAAATTTGTAGAATTCTTGCTAGAACGATTTAAAATAGAACGGGATAAGTTTGATCGCTCTGGCGTATATGCGTATACGCAGCGTTTACTGGCATACAACTCAAATAAAATTGAAGGTAGTACACTTACGGAGGCTCAGACTGCTTCATTGTTTGACAGTGGCACTTTACCGCAGAATGATGACCCATACAGAACAAAAGATATAGAGGAAATGAATGGACATTTTCTTATGTTTAATAAGATGATAGATACAATAGAAGAGCCATTGTCGGAAAATTTGATAAAGCAGTTTCATTATGAGTTGAAGTCTGGAGTGTTTGAGGATAGAGCTAATGGATATGCTATTGGAGATTATAAAAAGCGACCTAATATGATTGGAATGTATAAAACAGTAATGCCGAAAGATGTGCCGAGTGAGATGGAGGAATTACTCCGTTGGTATTGTGGACAGAATGTTGATATACCTGTATTAGCCGAATTTCATGCGAAATATGAAAGTATACATCCATTTCAAGATGGGAACGGCAGGACAGGAAGAATAATTTTGTTTAGAGAGTGTTTGAGAAACAGCATTTCTCCAATTATAATAGAGGATAGCAACAGAGTGGAATATGTTGATGCTCTGTCATTTTATAATGAGGATAAAAATGCTAATAAATTAGCCAGTCTGTTTCTAAAAGAACAAGAGTATTATTATAATCAGTGTTTATATTTTACGGAGGATGATAATGATAGAGAGAATTAAAAAATCTTTGAGTGTAGATGAGTTTTGGATAAATGATATAGCACAGATACTTATAAAGAGAAATTAATATAATATTATTCAAATTTGTGAATGTATTGATAAACTTTGTAAGTATTTTGAGTTATCAAATGGAAATAATCAATATAGGACTCAAGAAATTGAAATTGATGGAATCTGAATTTTTACGACTAAAAGGGTGGTATGAATATTTCGGAGAAATTTCTTACTACAGTTAAAATGAAGAATCTATATTAACCATTGACGCCGTATATGACGTCGTGCTATAATATATAAAAGAGGTGTAAAGATGAGCAAATGGGAAAAACTAATACAAGAAATTTTAAAATGTAATAGGGATTTGCGTTTTTGAGGATTTGTCAAAAGCATTAGTTAAAATGGGATATACACAAAGTCAACCTAAAGGCGGTAGTAGCCATTATATATTTAGGAAACAAGGGTATATGCCTATAACTATTCCCAAACATACACCTATAAATAAGGCTTATATTGAATTAGTAAGACAGGAAGTGCAAAAATATTTAAGCAAGGAGGATTGATTTTATGAAAGATTTAAGTTATTATATGGGGCTTGATTATAAAATAGAAATCATTCCTGACACGGAAGAAGGCGGATATGCTTTACAATGTCCTGAATTGCCGGGATGTATGACATGTGCAGATACGATACAGCAAGGTATAGATATGCTCGAAGACGCAAAAAAAACTTGGTTTACAACTTGTCTCAGCGAGGGGATACAAATACCAGAACCTACAAACATTGATGATTACAGTGGACAGTTTAAATTAAGAATGCCTAAGTCGTTGCACAAGGAATTAGCTGAACGCTCTAAGGCAGAAGGAATTAGTATGAATCAATATTGTGTTTATTTATTAAGTCATAATACCATGTAGAGGGGATGTGGTATTTATGGAAAATTCTAAGGAACAACAAACCACATCAGAATTTGATGAATGGGTACAGAAAGGCATAGAAAAGGCTAAAGAAATAATAAAAGATACTGCTGAGAAATGATTTGGCAGTATCTTTAAATTTATGAAAGTGCACAAACTTTGTAAAGTCATAAATTGCGTCTATTTATATTGTTTTTTACTTTTGATAAAGATATAGACCCAATTATAATTACCGCAGATGCTATAATTGACATTAGTGTTTTAGAAGCGTAGTCTTGTTTTAAAACACTATGACAGTTATTTATTTCATGCCAATATCTTTCTGCAATATCAATAGGCATTTTGCACGTTTCAGATAAGTTGATAGCAGATTTAATTTTATTAGTATTAATTAAGTGAGGAGGAGCAATTAAAATTGCAGCTAAAAGCTGAGCTTCTTGGTGTTGTGCGGCTCCATCGGTTGTATGATTTAACAAGTGGTGTGCTATTTCGTGTGCTATGGCAAAATTTTTATATGGAAAATTTTCGTCATAATAAATCGTATACTCGTTTTTGTATAAGGCATAGAGTGCGTTTGTGTGAGTTAACGGATAACTATCTTTGAAATCCTCCTTACATTCTATGCTGTTTTTTAGTCTTATGCCCTGTTGTAACGCTATGCTAAAAGCGTTTTGTGGCAAATCATTAGTGTTGTAAATAATCTTATGGGTTGCAATGTTTAGTAGTTCTTTGTAGTTCATCGTTAGTATCTCTCCTTATTTTTGCTTATTCTGGAGGTAATAATGGTTTGTGTGCCAATCCGTATAAATAGTTTTTAGCAAGTTGTTTAGAATAATCATCTAAAGTATTCCATAGTTGTATAATTTCATTTTGTTCATTAGTTAGTTCATTCATGTCTTGTGCTACGTTATTACTAAAGCAAGGAGTAGACCTTAAAATCATACAAGAGTATTTAGGACACAGTATAATTGCTACTACAGCTGATTTTTATTTACAACCAGACCTTGGAGAGAAGAGGAAAGATATAAATATTTTATCTAATGTATTACGAATGGCAAAATAAAAAGTAGTGGTAAAATGAAAAATCTATCATATAAAAGCTGTTAAAAATTAAGGAGATAAAAACAAAAATGACCTAAAACTTATAGGTTTTAAGCCATTTCTTTGGTGCCGATGACCGGGGTCGAACCGGTACGGGAATTTCTTCCCACGGGATTTTAAGTCCCGGGCGTCTGCCAATTCCGCCACATCGGCATATTATTTAACAACAAAGTGAATTATATCATATATTTTTTTTAAAGTCAAGACAAAAGTTTGAACTAAAAGCTAAAATAAAAATTATTTTCTGCAAAATTATAATTAACTTGACAAAAAAACGATTTTATGGCACAATATACTTGCGACATAACTAAATAATCTGAAAGACAAATGGGAATGGTATTTGTATAAAAATACATTCTCTCTTTTCCCATTTGTTTTCAGGAAAGTTGTGTCGCAGCAATCAGAGCAATGTATTTTTTTGTGCGTTGCTTTGGCAACGCATTTTTTTCTTAAACAAAAGAGGGGATAATATGAAAAGTTTAAAAAATAATTTGTATATGCTTCGTCTTATATGGCAGGCTTGCCCGTCGGGGGTAATATGTGAAATGATTCATTCACTGATTCATAGGTTTAGTGAGTTGTTTTATTCTGTATTTCTGTTAAGATTTATCGTTAAAGCGATAGAAAACGGAACAGAATTTTCACAAGTAGTAATGCTTCTTTTGATGGTTTTGGTATACAGCGCGTCTACAGGTATATTTACCGCATTGTACTGGCATTGGTATAGACGCAAGATAAAGCTTAAAATAGATGAAATGCTGCTTAAAAAGATGTATGAAAAAGCAGTTGAATGTGACCTGAGCTGTTATGAAAATCCTGAATTTTACAATAAATACACACGTGCAAATTCTGAAATTTTACAGCGCGGTATAAAAATTTTAGAAAATTGCAGCCGTATGTTTGGAATTGCCGCGTCGGCGATAATAAGCACATTTATCATTGCTTTGTGGGAACCGATTGTGATACCTATAGTTGTAGTCTGCGCTATTGGTTCAATTATTATTGATAAAAAGCGTTCAAAGCTGAAATATAAATGTATGGTTGAAACTACACCTCAGACAAGAACACAGGATTATGTCAACAGAACGGTATATTTACAGGATTATGCCAAGGAACTGCGTCTTGGCAATATGTTTTTTCCGTTATTAAAGCATTTTAATGAGTCTGTAAAACAGGCTATGAAAATCACGCACCATTATTATGGTATAGCGGCATGGCTGAGAGTTCTGCGAGAGTTGTTTATGAGCTTTGGCACATATCTTGTGGCGCAGGGAATTATAATATTCAGATATATTGAACAGCAGGCATATAAACTGAGCGATGTTGTCACAATTTTAAATGCCGCAACAACCTTGCAGATGAATATTTACAGTTTTACTTGGAATATGTCGATATTTATAGAAAACGGACTGTATGTTGAAAATCTAAAAACATTTTTTGAGTATAAGCCGAAAATAACAGAAAATAAAAATGGATTGGTACCGCAAAATAAAAAACACAGATTAACTCTTAGAAACGTATCGTTTACATATGAGGGACAGACAAAGCCCACTCTTAAAAATATCAATATTGATATACCAGAAGGACAAAAAGTTGCCTTTGTAGGTCATAATGGTGCAGGTAAATCCACGCTTGTTAAGCTGATAATGCGTCTTTATGACGTTAGTGAGGGAGAAATACTGCTTGATGGTGTAAATATAAAGGACTACAGACTTTCAGATTACCGCCATAGTTTTGGAACAGTATTTCAGGATTTTAAAATCTTTGCTTCAAGCATTGAGGAAAATGTTTTGCTTCACCCTGCGCAGGATGATAATGATTCAAATATTGCATATGAGGCTGTAAGTGCAAGCGGACTTATGGATAAGGTTAATACACTTGAACACGGTATGGACACACAGCTTACGCGTGAGTTTGATGACGAGGGTACAATGCTTTCGGGCGGTGAGTTTCAGAAAATCGCGGTGGCGCGTGTGTTTGCAAAGCAGTCGTCCATCGCTATATTGGACGAGCCTTCAAGTGCGCTCGACCCTATAAGTGAATATGAGATGTTTGAAAATATGATGAAAGCGTGCAGTGATAAAACTGTTATGTTTATTTCACACAGGCTTTCGTCGGCAGTAAATGCAGATGTTATCTATCTTTTGGAACAGGGAGAGATTGTAGAGCAGGGTACACATTCGGAATTGATGTCCAAAAACGGAAAGTATGCTGAAATGTTTAATATGCAGGCAAAACAGTATAAGGAAAGCGAGGTGCAGGAATAATGAAAAGGTTTTTACATATTATTTCAAACCATCTGCTTATGATGAAATATTTCCTGAAGTTTGCACCCGTGTATTTTATAGTGAATTTTCTGTTCTGCATATATGTATCATTTATTGATATGCTGACAGGAGCATATTCAATAAAGTACATATTCAACGGACTTTTCGACGGAAAATCCGTTAAGGAGCTTTTGACTTTTCTGGGATTTGTAAGTCTTGCAATGATTGTAAGACATATTTTAGGCGCCATAAGCGCAGAATATCTTTCTGCAACAAGCTGGGTAAAGCTAAAGGCAGGAATGAAAAAGGTGGTATTTGAGCAGGCAAGAAAAATGGATTTGGTATATTACGAAACACCGAAGTTTTATACTGATTTTGTTTGGGCGGCGTCGCAGTCTGATGAGAAGATTGGCGAAATGTACAATTCGTGGTGTGTGTTTGTTGCAAGACTGTCGGATATAATATTTTTCGGCGGATTTATGATTGCAAATGATGTTGTGTTAATGCTGTTTGCAGCAGTATTGATTATTATACGTCTTGTGCTAAATTCAATAGTTGTAAAATTGAGATATAAAATGAATGTTGAGGCAAAACCGCACGAACGTGAACGTGACTATGTTTCAAGGGTATTTTATCTTGCGGATTATGCTAAGGAAATACGCCTGAGCGATATGCACAAAACACTTTTTAAACGCCT
Organism: Lachnospiraceae bacterium MD329; assembly: GCA_010206265.1. Classification (GTDB taxonomy): domain Bacteria; phylum Bacillota; class Clostridia; order UBA1381; family UBA1381; genus Hominilimicola. The sequence goes on along the minus strand of VIQV01000023.1, from coordinate 253,854 downwards.
TAAAGACACAATGTCGAAAATATGGGAAATTAACGATAAGGCAGGGAAAAAAATAGCTGTGCTCTGGACTATATCTGTGCTGTCTACAGAAGGTTTCCTTGACTTTTTCATATATCTGTATTTGTGTTTTAAAACGCTGGTTGCAAAGACGCTTAAATTCGGAGAGCTTGCGTCGCTTACAGGGGCGGTATGGAATTTTGCGTATCGTACAAGTGAATTTATTAATGTTTTAACAGATATGAGTGAACAGAGCTTGTATGTTGATAATTTTCGTGAATTTCTTGCATATGAGCCTAAGATTGAGAATCAGCAGGGATTGGACGCATCTGAGAAACCGGTAACGCTTTCGCTGAAAAACGTGTCCTTTAAATATGAAGGCGCTGAAAGCTACAGCCTTAGAAATATTAATCTTGATATAAAGCCCTATGAAAAAATTGCTATTGTCGGATATAACGGAGCAGGTAAATCAACGCTCGTTAAATTGTTGATGAGACTTTATGATGTGACAGACGGAGAAATAACAGCGGGAGAAATTAATATAAAAGAGTTTGCGACAGCGAACTACAGACGTCGGTTCGGTTCTGTTTTTCAGGACTATAAGGTGTTTGCGGGAACGATAGCCGAAAATGTGGAAATGGATTTTGTAGCTGATGACAGATGTACGGATATTGAGGACGCGCTTGAAAAAAGCGGTTTTTCCGATAAACTTGCCAAACTTGAAAAAGGAATAGAAACACCGCTTACACGTGAGTTTTCGGAGGACGGCGTAAATCTTTCGGGCGGAGAAGAACAAAAAATCGCAATAGCCCGTATTTTTGCGAAGAAATGCGCTTATGTAATATTAGATGAACCGTCAAGCGCGCTTGACCCTATAAGTGAATATAAGCTCAATCAGACTATGATGACATTGTCAGAGCATAAGACGGTAATATTTATATCGCACCGTTTATCAACTACTTGTATGGCAGACAGAATAATTATGCTTGAAAATGGTGAAATAATAGAGCAGGGAACACACGAGGAATTGATGAACCAAAATGGAAAATACGCGGAAATGTTTTTAAAACAGTCAGAAAAATATACTATGTAAAGATAAAAAGACAGACTTAAATGTGTCTGTCTTTTGCTATTTTCAATATTTCCATTGCATAAGAACGAGGTGACCTGCCGTTAATAATTTTTATTTTATAGTCACAATTTGCGTAAAACGGAAGTCGGTCATTAAATCGTTTCTGAATTTCATCAATACTGTCATTTTTCATCAAAGGTCTAGTTTTGCGTGCGGTTTCAACTCGTTCGCGTATTACAGAAAAGTCGGGAGATAGATTAACTATAATTCCAGTATTCCGTAGAACGTCTATGTTTTCCTTGTCCAGAACAACTCCGCCGCCTGTGGCTATAACCGCATTTTTAAATCCGGAAGCCTCTCTAACCACTTCTTTTTCAATCTGTCTGAAATATTTTTCACCGTGAGTATCAAATATTTCGTTAATAGACATACCGCATTTTTTTTCAATCATATCATCTGTATCATAAAGCGTATAGCTTGACATTGCTGCTATTGCTTTGCTTATTTCCGTTTTACCTGCCGCCATAAAGCCTGTAAGTATAATATTCATCTGTTAAATACCTCCCTCTGTATGAGTTCGCCAATATTGGAAGGGAGTTTAGTATCTGTAAATAATTCATAAGCTATAATCCCCTGATAAATCAGCATACCAAGACCATTAAGAGTTTTTGCGCCTCGTTCTCTTGATTCTTTCAGGAAACGTGTTTCTGAGGGGTTGTAAATCATATCTACAACAGCTGTATTTTCATTAATGAAAGACAGGTCGCTGATTTCAGAAATGCTGTCGGTGGGAAGTGCGTTTTCCTGTGGTTCCATACCTGCTGAGGTAGTATTTATTACAATATCAAAATCAAATGAATTTACAGTGGTATTAATTTTAAATCCCTTGACTTTCATAATATCATCAGCAAGGGAGTCTGCTTTTTCTTTTGTACGGTTAAGCACTGTAATTGCTGACGCACCGTTGTCAATAAGGCGTATGACAGTAGGACGTGTAACGCCGCCTGCGCCGATTATAAGAATATTACTGCCCTTTATTGCAATATCATTCTTTTCGAGCATCATACAAAATCCGTCCGCATCGGTATTGTAGCCATATAGCTTGCCGCCGCGGTTTACAACAGTATTTACCGAACCAAGTTCGCGTGCAGTATCTGTTACTTCGTCAAGATACTGCATTACTTCTACTTTGTGAGGGGCGGTCACGTTTATACCTTTAATATCAAGTGCGCGCACTGCATTTATCGCATTTTCGAGTTGTTCTGGCGGTATGAGATAAGCGCTGTATATAAAATTATTATGTACGGCTTCGGATATGAAATTGTGCATTGCAGGTGAAAATGTATGCTCAATAGGATATCCGATTATGCCAAGATGTTGCGTGTGTCCATCTATTTTTATCATATGAAAAACCCCGTTTCTGTCATAATAAAATTATTATAACACAAATTCTTCATTTTGAATAGTCAAAAATTATTTTTTTGGTTTTGACCTAAAAATAACGGATACTAAAAATCCAAAAATAAGCGCGGCAGAAATGCCTGCGGCGGCGGCGGTAAGACCACCTGTAAATATACCGAAGAAACCTCTTTCAGAAACAGCCTTGCTAACGCCCTTGCACAGATTATAGCCAAATCCCGTCAGAGGTACTGTAGCGCCTGCGCCTGCATAGTCAACAAGGGGGGCGTATACTCCTATAAGCTGAAGGAATACTCCGAGAACAACAAACGTTACGAGAATACGTGCAGGGGTCAGCTTTGTTTTATCAATTAAAATCTGACCAACAACGCATATAAGACCGCCTATGATAAATGCTTTTAAGAAATCCATAAAAATGCTCCTTTCAGTTAATTTTCTATTGCAACTGCGTGCGCTACACCGGGAATACTTTCGCCCTGTTCGATTACGGTAGGATTCATTAGTGCGCCTGTTGCCATAACAAGTATCTTTTTGATATTGTTTTTTCTGAGCTCATTAAAAATATAACCGCAGAAAACACTGCCGAAACAGCCGCAGCCGCTGCCGCCTGCGTGAACGTCCTGTTTTTCAATGTCGTAAATCATCTTTCCGCAGTCGCTGTGCAGCTGACGCAGGTCAAATCCTTCTTTAAGCATAAGCTCTGTAAGAATATCAGAACCTATAACTCCGAGGTCACCTGTAAGAATCATATCGTAGTAATCCGGAGTTCTTCCTGTATCGTTAAAGTGAGCTATAAGCGTATCAATTGCGGCAGGAGCCATTGCCGCACCCATATTTGAAACATCAGTAATACCTTTATCAATGACTTTGCCTGTAGTAATGTGAGTTATTTTGGGACCGTCACCGTCTTTTGCGAGAATGGCGCAGCCTGCACCTGTAACTGTCCATTGCGCGGAAGGAGTACGCTGACCTCCGTATTCAAGCGGATTTCGGAACTGTCTTTCCGACGAACAAAAATGACTTGACGTCATACACATTACGCGGTTGGCGTAACCGCCGTCGACGAGCATAGAACCTATCGACAAGCCCTCTGACATTGTAGAGCAAGCGCCGTAAAGACCGAAAAACGGAATATCAAGGTCACGGACACTGTAATGTGCGCCGACACACTGATTTAACAAATCCCCTGCAAGAATATAGTCAATATCGCTTTGCATAAAACCTGATTTGTTAATTGCGAGATATGCGGTTTCTCGCTGGAGCGAGCTTTCTGACTTTTCCCAAGATTTTTCGCCTAACGTATCATCGCTCAATACACGGTCAAAGTAATCCTTTAACGGTCCTTCACCTTCTTTTACACCTGCGATTGACGCAGTTTCTATAATAACCGGCTTGTTTGGGAGTATTACTGTCTGTTTTCCAATACGATTATTCAAGTCAATCATCTCCTAACTTTTAAAATAAACTTATAATCCAATATATTAAACCTGCAATCCACGAAGCAAGAGTGCCGTATAAAATAACGGGACCTGCAATAGTGAATATCTGAGCTCCTACACCTAAAATCATACCTTCGGATTTAGCTTCAAGAGCAGGGGACACCACAGAGTTTGCGAAACCTGTTATGGGTACGACTGTACCTGCTCCTGCGAACTTTGCAATTTTTGGATAAATGTCCAGTCCTGTTAAAAGCGCACCTAAAAATATAAGTATTATTGAAGTATATCCTGCTGAGGTTTCCTCGTCGAAACCGCACTTTTTCAACAACATAAGAATACATTGACCTATAACGCAGATTATTCCGCCTGAAATAAATGCTTTAAAGGAGTTTAAAACGACCTTTGAATTAGGGGTTTTCGTTTTGACATATTCATTATATTCTTTGTTGGTCATTTCATTTTTCATATTGTCATCTCCTAAAATATTTTTATAATATCGTTTCCGCAAATTATATAAATTATGAACAAAAAAATAATTTTATAAAAAATGTCGTCAATATGTTGAATTTTAACTTGTTTTGATATATACTTATCTGTATGGATAATATTTCAGAAAGGCGAGGCTTTTAATGTTCGGATATGTGACGGTATGTAAGGATACGCTGAGTGATGAAGGATATAATATCTTTAAGGCGTATTACTGCGGTTTGTGTAAGGCGATTGGAAAACAATGCTCGCATATGTCGCGTATGGGACTGAGTTATGATATTACCTTTCTTGCGATAATTTTGTCCTCGGTAAACAGTGATAAAACGGATTTTTGTGATAAAAGATGTGAGTTTAATCCGATAAAGAAGAATAAGTGTGTTGTTTCAGACGAGGCTGTAAATTACGCCGCTGATATGGGAGTTATTTTAAGCTATCTGAAACTGCTTGACGATTGGCAAGACGACAGAAGTATAAAAGCATTTTTTGGTCTGGTGTTATTTCGCAGAGGCTGTAAAAAGGCAAAAAGACGTTATTTAGAGCAATATGCTCAAATAGAGAATTGTCTGAAAAAGCTTAGCGTATTGGAAAAAAGCGGCTGTACAGAAATTGATGAAACGGCAGACTGCTTTGCAAAGATACTGGAGATACTGTTTACACCTGATTTTATACGTGATGACGGGACAAGGCGTGCTCTTGCGTGGCTGGGTTACAATATAGGACGCTGGATTTACATTATTGATGCGTATAATGATTTGGAGCGGGATATAAGAAAAAAGACTTATAATACATTTTCAGCGAGATATTCAGAATGTACGTCGCAGGAAATATGGCAGAAAATCAGTGAAACACTGAGAATATCGCTTACATTTACACTTGAAAATGCGTCTTCAGCATATAACCTGCTTAATCTGTATGCCAATAAAGAAGTTACGGATAATATTATATATACTGCCTTAAAAGTAAAGCAGGATTATATTTTTGAAAGGAGTTCGGAATGAATCCTTATGAGGTTTTGGGCGTCAGCGAAAACGCCGATGAAGAAACAATAAAAAAAGCATATCGTGAATTGGCAAAAAAATATCACCCTGATAAATATGTTAATAATCCGCTGTCCGATTTGGCGAGCGAAAAAATAAAGGAAATAAACAAGGCATATGATATGATTATGAATAACCGCGGAAACGGTTATACCAATAATACAGCCGATTATTCACGTAGAGAAAGCGGTACGGACCCGAGTTTTAATAATGTACGGATTCTTGTTTCGATGTCGCGTATACGCGAGGCATTGGAAATGCTTGAAAAACTGCCTAAAAATGCTGAATGGTACTATTTGTCGGGACGCGCGCGTTTGCAGGTGGGCTGGTATGATCAGGCGATAAGCTTTCTGAAAACGGCGGTAAATATGGAACCTGACAATGCGGAATACAGGGCGGCTTTGGATAACGTACTGAACAGAAATACCGCGTATACCACATCTGCAGGCAATAATACATCAGGCTGCTGCAGCGCCTGCGACTGCTGTACAGCGTGTATGTGCTTTGACTGCATATGCCCGTGTATATAAAATTGTGAAAGGAAAAGTAAGATAATGAGTAAGGAACAGCATATAACATCAATCGGCGGACAGGCGGTTATGGAGGGCGTTATGATGAGAGGTCCCTACAAGACGACTGTAGCGGTAAGAAAACCAGACGGTGAAATAGAACGCAAGATAGAGGAAAACGGTACAAAAACACGAAGTGCGTTTTTTAAACTGCCGATTATACGCGGCTGTGTCAATTTTATAGACAGCCTTGTAATAGGAATGAAAGCGCTTATGTACAGCGCAGAATTTGTTGATATCGAGGACGAGGAGGAAAGCGAAAGTAAGTTTGACAGATGGCTTGAAAATAAATTCGGTGATAAAATAAAGGATATTGTAATTTATGTTTCAATTGCAATTTCGCTTGTATTCAGTATTGCACTCTTTATGATTTTGCCGACATTTCTTACAAAAGGTGCTGAAAAACTCGGTTCAATGATAAACGGGCTGTCATATGTTACGGATTCGCACCTTTTTACAAGTCTTTTTGAGGGTGTAATCAGAATGATAATATTTATCGGTTATCTTGCGCTTGTATCACGAATGAAGGATATACGCCGTGTGTTTGAGTATCACGGAGCAGAGCATAAAACAATTGCCTGTTATGAGGCAGGAGAAGAGCTTACAGCAGAAAATGTTAAGAAGTATCCGCGTTTTCACCCTCGCTGCGGAACGAGCTTTTTACTGTTTGTAATGATAGTAAGTATATTGCTTTTTGCTTTGCTGCCGAGAGTGGATATGGTGCTGCTCAGAGTGCTTATGCGTCTTGCTCTGCTGCCTGTAGTTGCAGGAATATCGTATGAACTTATAAAATGGGCTGGCAGAAGTAAGAGCAGATGTGTAACGTGGCTGTCAAAGCCGGGGTTGTGGCTGCAAAAGCTGACTACCTGTGAGCCTGACGAAACTCAGATAGAGGTTGCCATTGCCTCAATGGAACCCTGCATACCCGAAAATCAAGAGGACGACAGATGGTAGTTTCCGAGCTTGTACGCGAAATTGAGGGGCTGATTAACGATAATGCGCGTTTTGAGGCTGAGCTTATTGTAATGAGCGCGTTAGGGGTGACGCGTACTCAGTTAGTTATCGGCGGCAGACGTGATGTAACAGAAAATGAATATAAAAGAGCATTTGAAATGGCTGCACGTCGTAAAACAGGCGAACCGCTCCAATACATACTTGGAGAAACAGAGTTTATGTCGCTCGGATTTTATGTGGAAAAAGGTGTTCTTATACCGCGTGCAGATACAGAAACTCTTGTTGAAACTGTTATTGAAGAAATCAGAGATGATAGGACATATAAAGTCCTCGATATTTGTTCGGGCAGCGGCTGTGTCGGGATAAGTATTGCATATTACAGAAACAATGTTACGGCAGATCTTGTGGATATAGACGATACTGCACTTGAAACCGGCAAAAGAAATATAGTTCGAAATAGTGTGGATAACCGAGTGAAAATACTAAAAAAAGATATATTAAAGGAATATCCTGACAGTAAATATGATATAATTGTATCAAATCCTCCGTATATAGAGTCAGATATTATAGAAACACTACAGACGGAGGTTAAGGACTACGAACCGCATATTGCGCTGGACGGAGGCGCTGACGGATTGATTTTTTACAGGCGTATAGCCAAGATTGCTCCGGAGTTGCTGTCAGAAAACGGACTGATAGCAATGGAGATAGGCTATAATCAGGCAGAGCAGGTTGTTGAACTGTTAAAAAATAATTTTGATAATATACAAGTTATAAAGGATTTAGGCGGAAATGACAGAGTGGTAACAGGAAGGATGATTAGTAATGGATAGAGCACAAAAGGCTGTGGAATTGTTTAAATCAGGGTGTAATTGCTCACAGGCGGTAGTATGTGCGTTTTGTGACCTTTTTGGTATAGATGAAACCTCCGCAATGCGTCTTAGTGAAGGAATGGGCGGCGGAATGGGGCGTATGCGGCTTACCTGCGGAGCAGTAAGCGGAATGAGTATGGTTGCAGGAATGGCATTAAGTGACGGAATAGCAGGGGATACTATGACCCGTAAGAGGGTATATGAGGCTGTTCAGAAAATGACAGGTGAATTTAAGGATAAAAATGGTTCTGTTATATGTGCGGATTTGCTTGGAAACAATTTGCCGAAGGACGGCAGCGCCGAACCGACAAAACGCACAGAATCATTTTATAAGAAACGTCCGTGTATCGGCTGTATTGAAGATTGCGCTAATATCATAGAAAAATATCTTATTGAGGGCTGTAAATAACAGCTCTTTTTTTGTGTCGGATTTTTCCACACCATAAAACAGAATAAATACCGTTTTCTAATCAAAGACTAAGCAAAAATAATTGGGGTGAGAAAATGACAAGTATAATAACAATAACACAGCTGTTTTTTACGCTGATAATAGGAATGTATTTTTTTACAAGATTGAAAAGTGAAAAAAGTGATACGCATTTACTTGATGAAAGTGCGAAGAAGTCAAAGGCACGTCTTGACGAAATGCGAAGAATACATTTGCGTGAACCGCTGACGGAAACCGTAAGACCGAAGGATATGTCGGAAATAATCGGACAGGAGGAGGGGATACGCGCAATAACGGCGGCTTTGTGCGGTCCGCACCCTCAGCACGTCATTATATACGGTCCTGCAGGAGTGGGAAAAACTGCGGCGGCGCGTCTTGCTTTGGGTGAGGCTAAAAAAAGTGTCGGTACGCCGTTTTTGAGAAATGCGAAGTTTATAGAAACCGACGCTACTATAATGCGCTGTGATGAGCGTTCAATAGCCGACCCGCTTATCGGTTCTGTGCACGACCCTATATATCAAGGCGCCGGAGCATACGGCACGGCAGGTATACCTCAGCCAAAGGCAGGCGCGGTAACTAAAGCGCACGGCGGAGTGCTTTTTATTGACGAGATAGGAGAACTGCCTTCAAGTCAGTTAAATAAGCTTTTAAAGGTTTTAGAGGACAGACGCGTATTTTTTGAAAGCGCATATTACAATGAGTTTGATAAGAATATACCTGATTATATACACGATATCTTTAAAAACGGAATGCCTGCAGATTTTAGACTGATAGGTGCTACAACCAAGGGCGGCGATGATATTCCTGAGGCGATACGTTCGCGATGCATTGAGATATTTTTCAATCCTTTAACTTGCGCAGACATTGAAAAAATAATAGTTTCAACGTCAAATCGTCTTAAAATATCCGTAGACAGCGGTGCAATTGAGCTTATATCGCAGTATGCAAAAAACGGCAGGGACGCGGTTAAAATACTTCAAATGGCAAAAAATAATGCCTTTCTGGACGGTCGCGGCACTATAACTGCACGTGACGCGCTATGGACGCTTAATACCTGCCGCTATACAAACGGGCGACTGCTTACGGGTGATGACAGAATTGTCGATATATCAATTATAAAACCGAATTAAATAGAAAAAACTCTTAAACCTTTACGGAATAAGAGTTTTTTTGTTTAAGATTTTATTTATCCAAACCGTTCTTTTTCTTCATCATTGCGCGAACCTTTAGCGGCAGACCGAACAGATTAATAAATCCTGCGCTGTCCTTGTGACTGTAAAGCTCGTGGCTGTCACCAAATGAAGCAATATCCTCGTTATAAAGTGAGTAAGGTGATTTTGTACCTGCAGGAGTAACACTGCCCTTGTACAGCTTTAATCTTACTTCGCCGGTAACGGTTTCGTCCATTACGTCAAACATAGCTGACATTGATTCGCGGAGTGGTGTAAACCATTTGCCGTCATAAACGAGTTCAGCAAATTTAATTGCAGACTGACGCTTAAATGCCTGAGTATCACGGTCAAGACATAGAAATTCAAGTTCCTGAATAGCAGTGTAAAGAATCGTTCCGCCCGGAGTTTCATAAACTCCTCTTGATTTCATACCAACAAGTCTGTCCTCGACTATATCAGCAATACCAACGCCGTAAGCGCCGCCTATTCTGTTAAGTTCTTCAACAAGAGGACGAGGGTCATACTTTTTACCGTCTATAGAAACAGGCTCGCCCTTTTCAAAACCGATAGTAATATATTTTGGTTCATTTGGAGCTTTTTCAGGCGATACACCGAGTTTTAGCAGACTGTCAAGCTGCGGCTCGTTTGCAGGGTCCTCCAAATCCATACCTTCGTGGCTGATGTGCCAGATATTTCTGTCACGAGAATAAAGGTCTTTTTTTGTTACAGGTATTTCTATATTGTGAGCCTCTGCATAATCAACAGCGTCCTCACGTGATTTAATATCCCATATTCTCCACGGAGCAATAATTTTTAACGACGGGTCAAGAGCTTTAATACCAAGTTCAAAACGTACCTGGTCGTTGCCTTTACCCGTAGCGCCGTGACAAATTGCTACAGCGCCTTCCTTGTGAGCTATTTCAACAAGTTTTTTTGCTATAATAGGTCTTGCGTGGGAAGTACCCAACAGATATTTACCCTCGTATACAGCGCCTGCTTTAAGAGTAGGGAATATGTAGTCTTTAACATATTCATCTCTTAAATCTGCAATATAAAGCTTTGACGCGCCTGCTTTCTTTGCTCTTTCCTCAAGACCGTCAGTTTCCTTACCTTGTCCGACGTCACCGCATACAGCGATTACGTCATAGTCGTAATTCTCCTTCAGCCAGGGAATAATGATTGAAGTATCAAGTCCGCCCGAATAGGCAAGAACAACTTTTTCCTTTGACATAGTTGCAATTCCTCCTAAAATATTATAAAATGTAATTTGTATATTGTATATTATACAACATATACAATATATATTCAATAGCAATTTTGACGAAAATAGAGGAGAAAACAGAGTTATGATTATAATAGGTATAGACCCGGGTTATGCAATAGTAGGAATAGGAGTGGTTGAATATGTCGGAAACAAATTCAGAACGCTTGAATACAACGCAATAACTACTCCTGCGGGTATGGCTACAACAGAGCGTTTAAAGAAAATATATCAAGAAATGAATATGTATCTTGATAAATATAATCCAGACGCAGTGGCGATTGAGGAATTGTTTTTTAACTCAAACCAGAAAACTGCAATTAACGTAGCGCAGGCAAGAGGAGTATTGCTTGTTGCAGTGTCGAACCGAAATATTCCTATTTGCGAATATACGCCGTTACAGGTAAAACAGTCGGTTACAGGTTATGGACGTGCGGACAAAAAACAGATACAGACTATGGTAAAAATGCTTCTGGGTTTAAATGCAATACCAAAGCCTGATGACGCAGCCGACGCTCTTGCAATTGCAATATGTCACGCCCATTCTAATAAAATGAATAATATGTTTGGAATTAACAATGTAAAATAACGGTCGATATATTGTAGCAAAAAGCGAATTAACACAATATATAGTGGTTCTTGTAACAACAATGTAACAATTATGAAAAATTACTGAAATATAAGAATTTTAGAATAATAATACAAAAATAGTAATAGATATACGGAGATATATGGCAAAATAGCACATACAAAACAAAGTATTTTTAAACAAATATTTAAATAAACTAAAATATTTAATAAATTTGTAACATTTGACAGGTTGACATAATTGTAATAATAATGTATTATATACCTGCGAGGTTGATAAAAATGTATTACTATATAAAGGGTACTTTGGTACAAAAAAGTGAAAATTACATAGTTGTTGACGCTAACGGTGTAGGGTATATGATAAATACTTCACTGACAACGTTAAATAATCTGGACAGCACAGGCAGAGAAGTTACTGTATATACTTATCTTAATGTTCGGGAGGACGCAATGGAGCTTTACGGATTTTCGACGCAGGAAGAGAAGAATATGTTTATTCATTTAATCTCAGTGTCGGGAGTAGGTCCTAAGGCGGCGCTTTCAATATTATCTGTTGCAACGCCTGCAAAGTTTGCGGTTGCAGTAGTAACAAATGATATTAAAACAATTACCAAGGCGTCGGGTGTTGGACCAAAGCTTGCACAGCGTGTAATTCTTGAATTGAAGGATAAGCTGAAAACCGAAGAACTGGGGCTCGACGGAGATGAAACGGTTGCGTTTGACGCGTCGGATAACAGAAGTGAGGCAGTGAGCGCGCTTGTGGTTCTGGGATATAGTCCGTCGGACGCTCAGAAAGCGGTAAGTAAGGTCGACGCCTCAATGGAAGTAGAAGATATAATAAAGAAGGCATTATCCAGCCTTTTGTAAATTAGGAGGAAACATCATTGTTTGATGAGGACGAAAGATTTGTCACAAGTGATTTTATAAGTGAAGACACTGAAATTGAATACGGCTTACGTCCGAGAAATCTTTCGGAATATATCGGACAGGAGAAAGCGAAGGGAAATCTTCGGGTGTACATACAGGCTGCGATTGATAGGCACGAGGCGCTTGACCACGTTTTATTGTATGGACCTCCGGGTTTGGGAAAAACAACGCTTGCAAGCATTATCGCCAATGAAATGGGCGTTAATATAAGAATTACGTCAGGACCTGCAATTGAAAAAGCAGGTGACCTTGCCGCAATACTTACAAACCTTTCAGAACACGATATTTTGTTCATAGATGAAATACACCGTATGTCAAGGACAGTTGAAGAGATATTGTATCCTGCAATGGAGGATTATGCGCTTGACATAATAATAGGAAAAGGACCTGCGGCAAAATCAATAAGAATTGACCTTCCTAAGTTCACGCTTATAGGAGCGACGACGCGAGCGGGACTTCTGACGGCACCCTTGCGTGACCGTTTCGGAGTTATAAGCCGTCTGGAGCTTTATACGGTTGAAGAACTACAGGAAATCGTAAAGCGCAGCGCAGGACTTTTAGGAGTCGAAATAGACGACGAAGGCGCGGCGGAAATTGCCTCTCGTTCACGAGGTACTCCGAGAATTGCAAACAGGTTTTTGAAACGTGTTCGTGATTTCGCACAGGTTATGCACGACGGTAAAATTACTTATAAGGTTGCCGCCGAGGCATTGGGAAATATGGAAGTTGACGAACTTGGGCTTGATATTATAGACAGCCGTATGATAAAGACGATGATTGAGAATTTCGGCGGAGGTCCTGTAGGACTGGATACGCTTGCGGCAACGATAGGCGAGGAGCCGAACACAATTGAGGACGTGTATGAACCGTATCTGCTGCAGCTTGGTTTTATATCAAGAACACCGCGAGGCAGAATAGCTACAAAATTAGCCTATGACCATTTCGACATACCTTTTGCGGAATGATTATATAAAGAGGATAAATAAGGAGTGATGTGCAAAATGAGAAAAATAGGAATATCAATTATAGCGACGGCAGTATTTTTGTTTTGCAGCCTGACGCTTGCAACGGCAGCCGAAAGTATGATACTTGAATACGATGGCGGAACTCACGAATATAACGGCGAGGTATATTCGCTTGTGGTAAACAATCAATTGCTTGACCCGCCGCTGTCGCCGATTATTTTTAACGACAGAGCACTTGTGCCTGTTCGTGAAATATTTGAGGAAGTAGGCGCAACGGTAAATTACATAAACGACACTCAGACGATTGAGGTTTACAGCGATGATTCGTACGTTGAACTTAAAATTAATGATAATATTGCCTATATAAACGGTGATAAGACAAATATTCCTGATAATGTTGTACCGAAGCTGATTTCAAAGGTTGGCGGTGAAACAAAAACAATGGTACCCGTAAGATTTATCAGTGAAAATATTGGTCTTGATGTTGAGTTTGACTCAAACGGCGGTGCTATCATCATTGATTCAGAGGATTATGAAAATATAACAGGCAGCGAAGAACCTGTAATTGATGATGAGCCTGTATATGAGCCTCCTGTGGTTCAGTCATATCTTACAGGTATTTCGTATGATGTGGCTGGTGACAATAAAGTAAATGTTACGGTGCAGGCAAGTGAGGAAATTAACAGTTATTCTGATTTTGAGCTTAAAGCGCCTGAAAGAATTGTGGTAGATTTACCTGCATTAAAGCTTAACGGTGTTCCGGAAAACGTTGCAATAAATGAATGCGGAGTAAGCGCTGTACGCCTTGGAGATAATGATGAGCGTGCAAGAGTGGTAATAGATGTTACAAATTTAAGAAATTACAGTGTAACTCAGACCGCACCTAATGAATTGACGATTGAAGTGACAACCAGAAAGATTCCGGCAGCAACTCCTGCTCCGATAGTTACAGCAAAACCGACGGCTAAGCCTTCAAAACCTGCCCGACCGGCTGGAACAAAGCTGATAGTGCTTGACGCAGGTCACGGGGGAAGTGATTCGGGAGCGGTAGGCTATATGGGCGGTAATGCAGTGCTTGAAAAAACGCTTACACTTCAAATTACAAACAGAGTTAAGACAATTCTTGAAAATGCCGGCTATACAGTTTCGATGACTCGTACAGGTGATACACTTCCGTCACTTGTTGAACGTCCTACTCAGGCAAATGAGGAAAATGCAGCAGTTTTTGTAAGTATACATATCAATTCAGCAGAGGCAACGGATGCAAATGGTACAGAGGTATTTTATGCCGAGTCAAATAACGGTGACACATACGGTACAACAAGTGAAAAGCTTGCAAAGAACATTTTAAATAGAATGTTGTATTATATGAATTCAACCAACAGAGGTGTTAAAACTGCGGAACACGCGGTTACAAAACGCTGTAATATGCCTGCAGCATTAGCGGAAGTCGGATTTATAAGCAATCCTGAAGAGGTGTATAATATGACGACTGATGAATATCAGCAGAAAGCTGCTCAGGGTATTGCCGAGGGAATAATGATAACACTTAGAGATATTGAAATTCCAAACTAAAAATGATAAGGTTGTTGCAAACTGTTGCAATAGCCTTATTTTTTTGGTATACTAAATATACATTACAGAAAAATGAGGTAATTACATTGAAAACATCTGATTTTTATTATGAACTGCCAGAGGAGCTTATAGCGCAGGAACCGTTGAAGGACAGGAGCGCGTCACGTCTTATGACGTTAAATAAGTCTACCGGAGAAGTGGGGCATAAGCATTTTTATGATATTTTGGACGAGCTTAATGAGGGAGATGCGCTTATTTTAAACGATACAAAGGTACTTCCTGCCAGATTATACGGAGTGAAAGAAGGTACGGGAGCGGCTATAGAATTTTTGCTTTTACATAAACACACGTTAAATGTCTGGGAGGTAATACTCCGACCGGGCAGAAAAGCAAAAGTAGGAGCGCGGTTTTTGTTTGGCAACGGCGAACTGAAAGCAGAAATTATAGATATTATAAATGACGGTAATCGTCTTGTACGGTTTGAATATGAGGGTGTGTTTGAAGAGGTGCTTGACCGCCTTGGAGAAATGCCTCTGCCGCCTTATATAACTAAAAAACTTGAAGATAAGGACAGATACCAGACTGTATATGCAAAAAATCCGGGCTCTGCAGCGGCGCCTACTGCCGGACTGCATTTTACAAATGAACTTTTAGAAAAGATAAAGAAGAAGGGTGTAAATGTTGGATATGTAACATTGCACGTCGGTCTGGGTACGTTCAGACCTGTAAAAGCAGAGGATATTCTTGACCATAAAATGCATTCTGAGTTTTATATACTCAGTAAGGAAACAGCGGATTTGGTGAATAAAACAAAGGCGGAAGGGAACAGAATAGTTTCGGTAGGCACAACTGCAACGCGGGTTCTTGAAACAGCAGGGCTTAACGGTTTGCCTCTTACCCCATCTACAGGCTGGACTGATATATTCATATATCCCGGAAAAGAGTTTCACGTTATCGACGCACTTATTACAAATTTTCACCTGCCGGAATCAACACTTGTAATGCTTGTGTCCGCGCTTGCAGGACGTGAGAATGTTTTGTCGGCATATAAAGAGGCAGTAAAGGAAAAGTACAGATTTTTTTCCTTTGGGGACGCAATGTATATTTATTAAATAGGAGATAATTATGTTTAAAATACTTCATCAAAACGGAAACGCCAGAAGAGGCGAATTTCATACTGTTCACGGAACTGTGCAGACCCCTGTATTTCAGAATGTAGGCACTATTGCCGCTATTAAAGGCGCGGTTTCAACTACTGATTTAAAGGAGATAGGCTGTCAGGTAGAGCTTTCAAATACATATCATCTGCACTTGCGTCCGGGCGACAAGACAGTTAAAGAGCTTGGCGGACTTCATAAGTTTATGAATTGGGACAGACCTATTTTGACTGACAGCGGAGGATTTCAGGTGTTTTCGCTTGCAGGTCTTCGCAAGATAACTGAGGAGGGAGTGAGCTTTTCTTCGCATATTGACGGTCATAAAATCTTTATGGGACCTGAGGAAAGTATGAAGATACAGTCAAATCTTGCGTCAACTATTGCAATGGCGTTTGACGAGTGTATAGAAAATCCTGCGCCGTATGACTAT
The DNA here is from genome assembly GCA_010206265.1 of Lachnospiraceae bacterium MD329. Lineage (GTDB taxonomy): Bacteria > Bacillota > Clostridia > UBA1381 > UBA1381 > Hominilimicola. Next base: position 237,480 of record VIQV01000023.1, on the reverse strand, counting down.
GTAAAACAATCGGTTGACAGAACTTATAGATGGCTTGTACGATGTAAGGAAGAAATGAAACGTCTTAACTCGCTTGAAGGTACGATAAATAAAGAACAGCTTTTATTCGGAATAAATCAGGGCGGAATTTTTGACGATATAAGGATTGAGCATATGAAAAAAATCGCAGAGCTTGATTTGGCAGGATATGCAATAGGAGGTCTTGCGGTTGGTGAAACACACGAGGAAATGTATCATATTCTTGATGTTGTTCTGCAGTATGCGCCGCTTGATAAACCGCGTTATTTAATGGGTGTGGGAACACCGTCGAATATAATAGAGGCAGTAGCACGGGGCGTTGATTTCTTTGACTGTGTTATGCCGTCGCGTAATGCGCGTCACGCGTTTATTTTTACCCGTAACGGAACAATGAACCTGATGAACCAGAAATATGAGCTTGACACGCGTCCTATTGACAGTGAGTGTCAGTGCCCGACCTGTCGTAATTATACGCGCGCGTATATACGTCATCTTTTCAAGGCAAAGGAAATGCTTGCAATGCGCCTTGCGGTTATACACAATCTTTATTTTTATAATGAGCTTATGGAAAGAATAAGACTGTCGATTGAGGAGGACCGTTTTGAAGAATTCAGACGTGAAAATGTCGAAAAACTGGCGTCACGAGTAATTGATTAAAATGAATATACCTGACTTTTACAAAATATATACGCCTATTACCGCACAGCCGTTTGAAAATTCCGAAGAACATACCGAAATAGCACCGTGTGACGCATTAAAGCCGTTTATACGGTGCTTTTGGGGTTCAAAAAAGCCGTACGTAAAAACAGGGAATAACAGTCGGCTGATAATTCCCGATACGTGTATGGATATAGTATTTAATATTGATTATACTGATAATAGAATATCAAATCGTTTTTGTGGTATTGATGACGCGTCTTTTATATCTGATTATACGGAAAGACAAGGCAGGTTTGTGTCAGCGTTTGGAATACGGTTTTATCCTTGGAGTGCGATTGTTTTTGCTGAGGAGGATATAAGAAGTGTAAAAAATGGTTTTTTTGATGTGGGACAGTATTTTCCGAAATTAAAGAAGGCGATAGAACCGCGTTTATTTGATACTGTAACGATTGCTGACAGAATAAAAATTGCCGAGGATTATCTGCTGAAAAACCTTCACTCTGAGCGGTTGAATATGACAGTGTTGACTGCGCTTGATATGTTGATACAGCGAAAGGGGAATGTGAAAATTGATTTTTTAGCCCGTGATTTACATATAAGTAAAAGACAGCTTGAAAGGTTATTTCGTGAATATATGAGTATTGCGCCGAAATGTCTTTCGACTCTTGTACGTTATCAATGCTTGTGGCAGGAAACGCTTTTTAACCGTGGATTTAACTTTATGGACGCAGTTGAAAAATACGGTTATACAGACCAATCTCATCTTTTAAAGGAATTTCGTAAATATCATTCTATGACAATAACAGACGCAAAAACAAAAGCGCTTAAAGATGTCGCATTTTTACAAGACAAATGAACCTCCGATTATATAAAATATAATAAAAGGAGGTTTTGTTATGGAAGATAAATATAAGCTGTTTTTAGATAGTATAGATGAGAGATGGGTAGATTTTATTAATGAAGTAAATACATATCTTATGGAAGCAGGCTGCAAATGTGATATTAAAGAGGCAAAAAGCGGATATGCAGTTTCTTACAAACTGAATAAAAAGGCTCTTGTAAATTTTGTACACAGAAAAACAGGGATTAAAATACGAATTTATGCTAAAAATATTGCGAAGTATCAGGATTTTCTTAATACTTTACCGAAAAAAATGAAAGAGGATATAAAAAAATCTTCGGACTGCAAAAGCTGCAGTTCAAAATGCGAAGAAGGATATAACTTTATTCTTGACGGAGGACAATATAAAAAGTGTAAATATGCAGTTTGTTTTCTCCCGTTAAGTGAAGAAAACAATCCCTATATTATGGAATTAATTAAAAATGAAATCAAAAACGGAGGTACATACGATGGCTAATTACAGCGTATGCGGAATTGACTGTGATTCGTGCAAATATAAGGAGGAGCAGAATTGCGGAGGGTGCAAAAATATTAAAGGAACAGTATTTTGGGGTGACTGTGACCTGTACGCTTGCTGTGACGGCAAACAAAACGAGCATTGCGGACAGTGTGACAGTTTTCCTTGTAATATGCTGAAAGAATGGGCGTTGAAGGACAACCCTGAAAGAATAGACAACTTAAAAACAATAATGGAAAAGTAAAAATAAAAACCTGTGTGTAAGCACAGGCTTTTGTTATAAATCAATTATATCTTAAATTTTTATAAATTTTATCCTATGTATATTGACATTTCAAAATCACAATACTAAAATTAAATTACTACATAAAAAGGAGAAGAGCTATGAAAATAAAAAAGATTTTTGCGGCGGCATTAGTGCTGTCAATGTTGACTAATATACCTGTATTTGCGGAGGATAATAGTATAACACGAGGAGAAACGGCGCAAATGCTTTTAACGGCGGCAGACGATTACAATTCAGACATTAAGCTTACGGATATTATACAGGGATATGAGGACGGAGGATTGTATGAGGGAAAGACTGTTACGCGCGCAGAAGCGCTTGTAATGCTGAAACGGGCATTTGGAGAACTGCCTGAACCTGTGGGACACAATAAAAGAGTTGCTATCCTCACAGAAGAATTTACAGATATTCCCGAATGGGCAGAAACAGAGCTTTCAGAAGTGTTTAATGCAGGAATTGCCGCAGGAACGGGCGAGGGTGTTTTTTCGCCTGACGAGCTTGTAACAAAGCGGCAGATGGAGCTGTTTATTGAGCGTGTATATTCATTGTTCGGTACAAATGAACGCGACGATTTTTATGCCGCGGTAAATAAAGACGCTCTTAATTCGCTTGAAATAAAACCCGGACGTACTGCGGCAGGAACTCTTTATGATTTGTCAGACGAATCAGATGAAAAAGTCGGTGAAATTATAAAAGAAATAATTTCAAAGCCTCACGAAAAAGGAACAAAGGAACAGAAAATTGCAGATGTTTACAATAACTTTCTGGATATGGAGGCGAGGAATAAGGCAGGTATTACACCAATAAAAAAGTATCTTGACCTGATAAGTCAGGCACAGACAACCGAGGATTTGCTAAATGCTCAGAGTGTTGTGCTTGATGAAATAAGCTCTTTATTATATATGGGATTCAATCTTACGATTGATTATAAGGACAGTACAAAATATATGCTGTATTTTGGCACAAGCGTTCCTGAGATGTCAAAAGATTTTTATGAGAACGGAACAGAGGCGCAGAAAAACTCCTATTTAAAATACATTAAGACTTTATTTGCTTTAAGCGGTGAATCAGATGAATATGCCGAGAATATGGCAGTTCAATGCTGTGAATTTGAAAAAAAGCTTGCTTCAAAAATGCTTAATCCTGAGGATTACAGTAATGTTGATAAAATGTATAACTTGTTTACAATAGATGAAATCAAAGAGATTTTTTCGAATGTAGATATAGATAAAGTATTTGAGGAAAGCAAATTAAAGAAAGAGGATAAAATTGCTGTCGCTGATGTAGGGCTTGTAAAAGAATTTGCGTGTCTTTTTAATAATGATAATATAGAGGTTCTGAAAGCATATGGCAAATATGTGCTTCTGAACGCATACAAAGGCGCGTTTAATCGTGAATTTTCTGATGCATCCGATACTTTTAGTCAGGAATTTATGGGGATTGAAGGAAACTATACAGATGAGGAACGCGCGGCAGGACAAGTGCAGAGTATGATGCGAGAATATATAGGTGAAATGTATGCAGAGAGATATTTTTCAGAGAAAGCCAAAGAAGATGTTGAAAAAATGGTACAGGATATAATATCGGTTTATCGTGAACGTCTGTCGAATAATGACTGGATGAGCGAAGAAACAAAAGAAAAAGCAATTAATAAGCTGAATAATATAAAAGTTAAAATCGGTTATCCGGATACGTGGGAAACGGAGCTTGACGAGGTTGAAATCAGGTCTGTAAAAGAGGGAGGAAGTTATTTTGAGAATATAATAAACAAAGCGAAAGTATCAAGGCAGAAAATGATAGAACTTCAGGGCACGGAGGTTGACAAAACAGAATGGATTATGTATCCTTTCACGGTAAATGCCTGCTATAGCCCTACATCTAACGATATAACCTTTCCTGCGGCAATACTTCAGCCGCCTATGTATGATGTAAACGCATCATATGAACAGAATCTTGGCGGTATAGGATATATAATTGCACACGAAATTACTCACGCATTTGATAACAACGGCGCAAAGTTTGATGAAAACGGAAATGCTACCGATTGGTGGACAAAGGAGGATTATACGGCATTTCAGAATTTATGCGATAAAATGGTTAAGTTTTATGACGGACAGGAGGCTGTTGCGGGGATACCGATGAACGGTACGCTTACGTTAAGTGAAAATGTAGCAGACCAAGGAGCTTTAGCCTGCATTACGGAAATTGCGTCAAATCTTAAAAATCCCGACTATAAAACGCTGTACAGGAGTATGGCTGAATGCTGGGCGTCTACAATGTCGCGTGAAATGTCGCAGTATTTTGCAAGTGTTGATGTTCACTGCGCAGATAAAATACGTGTAAACAGAGTGGTTGTAAATCAGGATGAATTTTATGATGCGTTTGGCATAACGGAAACTGACGGAATGTATGTAAAACCTGAGGACAGAGTAGTTATATGGTAGTATATCGGAGAAGGGGAAAACCTTCTCCTTTTTCTTTTATATTAATTGTAAAAAATTATGTTGAAATATTTGCTAATTCATAGTATAATATATTTAATACAACTAAAGGAGGATTTTTCAATGAGGGCTAAGTACAAAAGAGTGTTGCTCAAAATCAGCGGCGAGGCTTTGGCAGGAGATGCGGGATTTGGTCTTGATGAACAGACAATAGCGCAAATAAGCGAAAATATCAAGAAAATAACCGATATGGGCGTTCAGGTGTCAATAGTAGTCGGAGGCGGAAATATCTGGCGAGGCAGGAGCGGTGAAAATATGGATAGAACCCGTGCCGACCATATGGGTATGCTTGCAACGGCAATTAATGCTCTGGCACTATGCAGCGCTTTGGAAAACTGCGAGGTGCCTACCCGTGTACAGACTGCAATTGAAATGCGTCAGGTTGCAGAACCGTATATAAGAGGCAAGGCTGAACGTCATCTTGAAAAGGGCAGGGTTGTTATATTTGGCTGCGGAACGGGAAATCCGTTTATGTCTACCGATACGGCGGCTGCTTTAAGAGCGGTTGAAACGCAGGCAGAGGTTATACTTCTGGCAAAAAAAGTCGATGCTGTATATGACAGTGACCCGAATATAAATCCCGACGCAAAAAAATATGACGTACTTTCCTTTAGTGATATACTTTCAAAGAATTTGGGTGTTATGGATTCGACGGCAGCTTCAATGTGCCGTGATAACAATATGCCTATACTTGTATTCGGTCTTAATGACCCTGTAAATATTGTACGTGCGGTCAAAGGCGAGAGAATAGGAACATTGGTTAACAACAACGGTAAACTTTAAAATAAAGAGGAGGACAAAACAATGGGAAAATATCCTGAAATAGAGGCAAAAATGGAAAAGAGAATAGACGGTTATGCAGGGGAGTTAAAAACTATCCGTGCAGGTCGTGCAAATGCGTCAGTGCTTGATAAGGTTGCAATTGACTATTACGGTACAATGACACCTATTCAGCAGGTGGGTTCAATATCATCACCTGAGCCGAGATTACTGGTAATTCAGCCTTGGGACACAACCGTATTAAAAGAGATTGAAAAGGCGATAAACGCCTCGGATATTGGTATCTCACCGCAGAATGACGGTAAGGTTATACGTCTTAATTTTCCGCCGCTTACAGAGGAAAGACGTAAAGAACTTGTTAAAACTGTAAAGAAATATACAGAAGAAGCAAAGGTTCAAATAAGAAACATACGCCGTGACGCTCTTGAGCAGTTTAAAACTCAGAAAAAGAATGGCGAAATTACTGAGGATGACCAGAAAGAGGCGGAGAAAGATATTCAGAACCTTACAGATAAATATGTAAAGGAAATTGATTCTATATGCGCCGCAAAGGAAAAAGAAATTCTTGAAGTTTAAAATATAATGAAATCTATACAGACCGACAGACAGTATAATTACTGCCTGTCGGTATTGTGCTAATATAAGGGGTTAATAATGTTTTTTAATAAAAAGAATAAGAATGAAATTGATTTAACTCGTTTGCCTCAGCATATAGGAGTTATTATGGACGGAAACGGCAGGTGGGCAAGACGAAGGGGCTTGCCGAGGAGCGCAGGACATAGCGCAGGCGCTGACGCTTTAAAAAAGATTATAACCGAGGCGAATAATCTTGGAGTAAAGTATATAACGGTTTACGCATTTTCAACAGAAAACTGGAAACGCCCTAAAGAAGAGGTTGACTATCTTATGTCGCTGCTTTTGGATTATCTTCGTAACGCAGAAAAGACGCTTGCAGGTGAAAATGTGGTTATACGCGCTATTGGTTCACGAAAGGAGCTTTCGCAGGAAATCCGTGACCAAATAATAAAAACTGAGGAATTTACCAAGAACAATACGGGAATTGTGATGAATATTGCGCTTAATTACGGAGCGCGTGAAGAAATTACAAATGCTGTACGGGAAATATGCGAAGATGTTAAAAACGGTAAAACGGACATAGACAGTATTACCGATAAAATGGTAGAAAATCACCTATACACAAAAGGTCAGCCTGATGTTGATTTGCTTATACGTACAAGCGGAGAACAGCGATTGTCTAATTTTATGCTGTGGCAGGTGAGCTACGCTGAAATGTGGTTTACAAATAAGCTGTGGCCTGATTTCAAGCCGAAACATTTGAGGCAGGCTATTTATGATTTCCAAAACAGAGGCAGAAGATTCGGGGGTGTATAATTATGAAAACGAGGATTTTAACGGCAGTTATCGCACTTGCGATATTTGTAGGTATACTTATGCTGCCGCCTGTTGTGTTTACAATTGCTCTTGCGGCAGTTATACTTGTAATGCTGTATGAATGTTATACCGCGACAAAGGCTGATAATTTAATGAAATTTGTTGGTGGTATATCGTCTATTATAATGATGCTTGTAATGTGTTTTGTACTAAAAAGTGCTGAGCTTAGTCTTATTTTTGTTTTTATGGCAGCAACCGCAATATTGCTTTTGTATATGATAATTATTGTAACACGTCATGGCAAAAAAAGCTATAAAGATATTCTTGCAAGCGGTTTTTTGACCCTATATATCACTGTTTCTATGTGGTGTATATGGTTTGTCAAGGAATTTTTCGGTACGGAATTTATGCTTTTAATATTCATATGTGCGTGGACAACAGATACATTTGCGTATTTTTCGGGCAAGCTTTTTGGGAAACATAAGCTTATACCTCACGTCAGCCCGAATAAAACGGTTGAAGGCTCAATAGGAGGTGTTATAGGCGCAGTTCTCTGCTGTCTGGTTTATTTGGTTATATTGTATCAATTGCCAACGAATGATTTTATAGTAAATGCTTCACATTGGGTTGTATACTTCATAGCTGTAGGATTGGTGGGCGGAGTATTATCGCAGGTAGGAGATTTGATTGCCTCGTCAATAAAACGCGACGAAGATATAAAAGACTTCGGCTGGATATTTCCCGGACACGGCGGATTTATGGACAGATTTGACAGCGTAATGTTTATTGCGCCTGTAATATTAATTATGATAATATTTGCTATGATTGCATTTTAATTAATACAAACAGTAAAAATACCACCTGTTATGCAGGTGGTATTTTTATTAAAAAAAAGGGTTTTTTTGTTTTATCTGTTATAATCTGTTGCCCAAGCGGTTCATATATGATAAAGTATAAATAACTATACTTCGGGGAGTGATATAATTATGAATTTAAAAAAAATAACCGCGTATATTTTATCTGCAGTAATGATGGCAGGACTTATCTGTTTACCTGTTAATGCTGAGGATAATATTTTGGCATTTCCTGACGCGCAGGGCGGAGGAAAGTATACAAAAGGTGCAAGAAATTCTTTGCAGCCCTCTGTCTACCACGTTACCAATTTAAATGACAGCGGAACAGGCTCACTGCGTGATGCTGTATCAAAAGAAGGACGAATCATTGTATTTGATGTAAGCGGAATAATAGAACTTGAAAGTCGTTTGGACATAAAAAAGAGTAATCTTACGATTTTAGGACAAACTGCACCTGGAGATGGCATAACAGTATCAGGTTATGATGTTTTGCTTGGAAATAATGCTGATAATGTTATTATACGATATCTTCGTGTGCGTCCTACAGACCGTCAAAATGGTGAGCCTGACGGATTAGGGGGCAGATGGTTAAGTAATATTATGATAGACCATTGCTCTGTTTCGTGGGGAGTTGATGAAATGCTGACGATTTATTCAGGTTCTCTTGAAGACGGTAAAGAATCGGAAAACAAACCGCCGAAAGCACAGTCGGAAAATGTGTCGGTTCAGAATTGCATAAGCTCAGAAAGTCTTAGAATGTCGAGTCATTTTAAAGGCGCGCACGGCTATGGCGGTATAATAGGCGGTACAAACGCAACATATCATCATAATTTATTTGCTCATCACGACAGCCGCAATCCCCGACTTGACAGAAATCTGAAGTCAACAGATATGGCTAATAATGTAATCTACAACTGGGGTAATAACAGCTGCTACGGCGGTGAACCGTATTCGTACAATTCATGGACGAGGTATTCAGCGCCTGAATACGCGTCAAACGTAAATATACGAAATAATTATTATAAATACGGTCCCTCAACCAAGCAAAGCATACGTTCAAAAATATTTGAGGTTACGCATAACGGAAATACGAGCTATAACGGTCAAATGCCGAAGTCTAATTTTTATGTAAGCGGTAACTATGTATTTGGAAACAGTGAGGCAACGGAAGATAATACGGCAAATGAAAGTTATGTACAAAATCAGGAGCGTGCAAACTTTACAGCTTCACCTATTGATATGGGAGAATATGCAATTCCGTATCAGTCAGCTGAAGAGGTATATAATAATGTTCTTGAAAATGCGGGAGCGACGCTCCCTCGCCGTGACAGCATTGATGCGCGTGTAATAAACGATGTAAAAAACGGTACGGGAAGAATTATAAACAGTATAGAAGAGGTTGGCGGTTTCAGCGGAATAACCTCGGAAAAAAGAACGTTTGTCGTACCTTCGGATTGGAAAGCTGCGAACGGAATGGGAAACAAGAAGGAAACGGATATTGTGACAACAGGCAAGTGGAAGGGGTATACCTGGATTGAGGCTTATGTAAACGACTGGACGGAAAGTCAGAGTGCTCCATCAAATCCTGATATTACGGTTAATGCTCCGTCAATTGCGGATACGTCCAAAACTACCGATAAAACAGATAACAGTGGTTTCTGGGAAGTTGCGGAAGAAAATGAAAAGGTCGTTTATTCAGCAGAGGCAAAAGCGAAACAGGGAACAAGCATAACACAAATAGAACTGTATGACGGTGAAACTCTTATTGATACTGTTACAGGTAATAAAATAGAGAAAAATCTGTCATTAAAAGCAGGAGTGCACTATATCACTTCAAAAGCGTACAACAATAAGGGAGAGTCAACAACTTCTCCGACATCAATAGTTTATGTTACTAAAAACGACGGCGCTATAAACAAGAATAATATAATTGAAATCGGAAAAACTCCTTTTGAAGGCAAAAACGATGTATGGACAAATGAAGGGAAAACATATATTGCAGGCAGCGGTATTATAGGTGGAAAGTCTGACAGTTTCAGCTATTGGAAGAATGAAGTAAACGGAGATTTTGAATTCTCTGCTAAAATTGAAGATGTGCCGAAGTATGAAAACGGTGTGGTATGCGGAATTATGTTCAGGGAAAGTCTGGATAGTAATTCAAGAATGGTAATGCTTGCCGACGGTTGGAAAAAGTATGGAGAGAATATTCAGGTTATACAGCGCAGTGAAACAGGGGAAGATGTTGTACGCAGCTGGCTTTGTGATTTGGCAGGAAATGAAATCAAAAACGACGGAAGTTATGATACATCAAACCCTGAGAAAAATCTGACATTGCCCGAATATATAAAAATTGAAAGAAAAGGCGATAAGCTTATATTGTCTGTGTCCAATGATGGTATATATTGGACAAATAATATCCGACAGCCGCTTACAATTGATATAAGCGGTTGGAGTAAACAGGCATATGTCGGGTTGGCAGTAGATAGTGCAGCAGGCAATTCAAATGAGGCAAATCCTATGCTGCCTTGGTATTCGATTGCGTCATTTTCGAATATAAAAACAGAAGGAATATCAGAAGTTATCCCGACACCTACAGCAATTCCAACACCGACAATAATGCCGACGCCAACTCCGCTTAGACCTAAAGCAGAGTATGATGTACAGAATCATCAGGCAGTTATAGTATCGGAAGAGGAACAGACAGTGGCAGTGATTTTTGCTTGTTATGTGGACGGAGTATTGTCGCAGATAAATGTAAAAGAAAATCAGCGTTTAAAAGCAGGCGTGAATAACGTGTCAAAGCCTGAAAATTTTGACGATACAAACGATAATGTAAAAGTTTATGTGTGGTGTTCACTGAACTCAATGAAACCTGTAATATAGAAAAATCCACCCTTCGGGGTGGATTTTATATTACAGTATGTAATGTTCTTTTCTGTATTTATTCGGGGAAATTCCGATTATTTTTTTGAATACATCACCAAAATAATTACTGTCCTGATAACCGCAGAAAGTTGCGATTTCGGTAATTGAACTTTGCGTTTCCATTAATAGGCTGGTAGCCATTTTTATTCTAACGTTATTTAAGTATTCGTTAAAGCCAAAACCTGTAACACGCTTGAATTTCTTCGAAAAATATGTAGGCGACATATATGCTATTTTTGCCATTTCATTTAAAGAAATGGGCTTGTTGTAGTAGTTGCATATGTATCGGCATACCTCCTGAATACGGTCCTCATATACGGTAAGGTCGTCCATAAGAGGCGTATTGTTCTTTGTAGAGAATTTGTTTATATTCACAAGCAGTTCAAGAATGTTAAGCTTGGCAATGTACTGAGAATATATATTATCCTGTTTGATTTTAGTTTCCGCTTTATGTAGAAGCATATTAAAAGTATTCTGCATTGATTCGGGTATATGTATTTTTTTTATATCAAAGATTTTTATTAAAAAATCTTTGTCAAATTCACTTCCCAGATTATTCAGAAATTGGTCGGAAAAGGTTATAAGACAACGTGCATACTTTCCGGCAGGGGTTGAGCTTTGCGCGAGATGAATATCACCTTTATTAACCAGAATAATATCATTTGCGGTTATATCATAAAGAGTATGGTTTATGAAGTAACGGCGTTTACCTTCAAGTAAGTAGTATATTTCATAATAATCGTGAAAATGCGACTGGCTCATACCTGCAGCGTCAGTTTCTGAAAGTGACTCGACCCATAAATTTTTTCCTTCGGGCAAAGACATAAGTTAGCACTCCTTCCGCTAATACAAATAGTGTGCATAAAACTGCTCACAAGACAATTATAGCACTATTTTAGCAAAAAAACAACAGTTTTTGTTAAAAACATATCATTGTGCAATAATTACCACATATTTTTTGAACTGACTATAACAAATAATCTTTAATGGACATCAAAAAAACATTGGACTATACATTTTGTTAATGGTATAATTATAGTAAATTAAAAAATTTATCTAAAAGGAGAATAGATATGAAAACTAAAAAATTTATGGATAACGACTTTATGCTTACAAATGAGACAGCAAAAAAATTATATAATGACTATGCGGCAAAAATGCCCATATGTGATTATCACTGCCATTTGAGTCCGCAGATGATGTACGAGGATAAACCATTTTTAAACATTACTCAGATTTTCCTTGGCGGCGACCATTATAAATGGAGATATATGCGTTCGTGCGGAGTTGACGAGGAGTATATAACGGGCAGTAAATCCGATAAAGAAAAGTTTGAAGCATTTTGCGAGTGCCTGCAATATGCAGTCGGTAATCCTCTGTATCATTGGACGCACTTGGAACTTAAACGGTATTTCGGTATAGATACAGTTATAACAGCTGAAACGGCTGACGAAATATGGGATAAGGCAAACCATATAATTTCTGAAACTAAAATGAGTCCGTCAACGCTTATAAATCAGTCAAATGTAACTTATATATGCACTACTGACGACCCTGCCGATGACTTGCTGGTACATAAGGGGATTGCTGAAAAGGGGCATATAAAAGCAAAAGTGCTTCCTGCGTTCCGTCCTGATTTTATGATAAATATAGACAAGGACACCTTTGTGCCGTACATTGCAAGATTGTCTGAGGCGGCAGGAGTTACAATTAATACATATTCTGATTTGATTGACGCAATATACAGCAGAATTTCGTATTTCCATTCAGCAGGCTGCCGTGTTAGCGACCATGCTCTTGACAGTGTTCCGTTTGAAGAAACGAACGCAGAGGCTGTGAGTAAAATATTTAAAAATGCAATGTCAGGCAAAAAGCTTACACAAGAGGATATTGACTCGTATAAGTCATATACACTTATACAGCTTGGTAAAAAATACAATGAGCTTGACTGGGCTATGCAGCTTCATATCGGAGCACTGAGAAACAATAATACAAGAATGTTTAAAAAGCTTGGCGCGGATACCGGCTTTGATTCTATCAGTGACTATTGTATAGCATATCCGCTGTCAAAACTTCTCAATGCTCTTGCTGCAGAGGATAACCTGCCGAAAACTATCTTGTATACGTTAAATCCGAAAGATAACTGTGTTTTGGGAACTATGCTCGGAAACTTTCAGGATAGCAGTACGGAAGGGAAAATACAGTTTGGCTCCGGTTGGTGGTTTAATGACCAGCGTGATGGTATGACAGAACAGATGAAAGCGCTTGCAAATTTAGGCGCGTTGTGTAAATTTGTCGGTATGCTGACGGATTCGAGGAGTTTCCTTTCATATACAAGACACGAGTATTTCAGACGTATATTATGTAATCTGCTGGGAACGTGGGTAGAAAACGGAGAATTTCCTTCTGATATAAAGACGCTTGGTAAAATAGTTGAAGATATTTGTTATAATAACGCAGTATCTTATTTTAAGTTTTAAATGAGGTGATTGGTAATGAAAAAGAGGATTACGGCAGTTGTGCTTGCGGCATTGACGGCAATATCAGTTCATACGGCGTTTGCAGATGTTGAAAATGTGCGAAACTCTTTAACAATCGGGATGGCATTTCCAGGTGCTGCGGGCGGAGGAATGTCTGCTCTTGGTGCAAGGAGGGCTCTGCAAAGCGGTAATGATATAGAGGTTTATCACGTTACAAATCTTAACGACAGCGGAGAAGGGTCATTTCGTGATGCAGTATCAAAAGGAAACAGAATTGTTGTGTTTGATGTTTCAGGAATGATTGATTTAGAGTCACGTGTATCAATTGAGCATAATAATATTACAATTATGGGACATACCGCGCCTGGGGACGGTATATGTTTTCGCGGAAACAGCGTTAAAATAAACGGACAAAATATAATTATGCGGTATCTGCGTTTTCGTCCCGGAGCAAAGCTTGCAGACGGAAGTGATACAATAACACAGGATGGTTTCAGTATTCCTATAGGTGCAAAAGATATTATTCTTGACCATTGCAGTATTAGCTGGGGAACTGATGAGAATTTATCAATTATCGGCGGTGAAAATATAACGGTTCAGCGTTGTATAGTTTCGGAGGCCCTTAACAACTCTATTCACGGTAAAGGCGAGCATAGCTATGCAGGTATATGGGGCGGAGTGAATGTTTCAATGCACCATAATATTATTGCGTCGCATAAAAGCCGTAATCCTAAAATCGGTACAAGTGAAACTGTTTCTATGACACCCGGTTATACAGATAGTGATACAGTTGTAGATATGTGGAACAATATAATTTATAACTGGGGAGATAAAGCAGGATATGGCGCGGAGAACGGAGCCAATGTTAATTTGGTTAATAATTATTATAAGTATGGACCTGCTACACCTGCTAATAAGCGCGCAAGGATTTTTGAGCTTTCTCCAGGAAATAAATATCAGCAGAAATGGTCTGGCGATATTTATGCAAACGGTAACTATGTTGATGATGACAGTGAGGAGGCTGCTGCTGTAAATTCCGAGAACTGGCAGATAGACAGAGGTGCGGGAGTATATCTTGGTATGAAAGGTATAAGCTATAATAAGCTTGATGAGCTTAGAAATACTTCATATCTGTACAACAAAACAGTAGTATCCGCTCAGGAGGCTTATTCAGACGTAATATCAGATGTCGGAGCAACTTTACCGAAACAAGATTTAGTAGACGCGCGAATTATAGATAACGTTATACATCGTACAGCCCCAGAACACGGAAGCGGCGGCAGTGTATATCTTGTAGATGACCCTGTGGACGGTATTCCGAAGGGGCAGGAGAGTTTATATGATTGGCGCGGTTATCCTATATGGGAAAGTGAAACTCGCACGACAGATTTTGATACAGATGGCGATGGTATCCCTGATGTCTGGGAGGATAAAATGGGTCTGGATAAGACTAATCCGTATGATTCGCTTAACTTGGGACCTGACAGCTATACTTGGCTGGAAATTTACGGTGAAGATTTAATTTCTCCATATACAGATAGCTGCAATGCGGTAATTAAAAATGGAAGTAAATTATCCGTAAATACTTCGGGAGCTGTAAAAGTGGAATTTTACAGAGATAATATGTATCTTGGAGAGGCAAGTGAACAGGCGCTTTCAGGAGTGGAGAATGGAAATACGATAATTGCGGCAGGCTACCGGAACGGCGTATTGCAGGAAGTAAAGCAAAGTGTTTATAAAGAAGATTTTGAAATGCCTGAGGTGTCCAGCAACCAAAAGCGAGTGTTTGTCTGGGATAGTATGGAAGGAATGAAACCGATAGAAGGAGCAGGACTTTTTTCTTCAATTGACGCTGAAACGGAAGATGGAATGAATATTCTGTCGGCAAAGCTTACATATGCTGATAACAGTGTCAGAATTGTACCTGCTGCGGTAGAGGTGTCAAATTATCCAGAGCAAGTATCTCAGGCGGTTTCGGGAGATTTTGAAATTGTAGGGACGCTTGAAGATATACCTAATCTTGCTAAAAATTGCTATACAGGAATATATACAGACGATTTTGTAATTGCGGCAGGGTATAACGACAGTTTTAAGCGTGTAATCAGATACGGTAAAAAAAGTAATGCCGAATTGTCGGAAAAAGATGATAAAGGATACAGATACATTAAAATTTCTGTAAATAACGGTCACGCAGATTTATATGCGGCAAAAAATCTTGCTCAATGGGATAAGCTCTCTGAAAACGGTTATGACTATAAAGGTACTGACCCGACTGCAGGTACATATATAATAAATCCGGAGGAGAAACCTTATACTGCATTTGTTCCGTGGAAGGTTGTAACGGAGAAAACAACTCCGGTAATTACTATAGATAATATAGAAGAAAATTCGCGTATCGGATTTAATGAAAATATAAGAGTAACTATTCAGGCACAGGCAGGAAGTACCGTGACTGACGCCACAGTGTTGTTTAACGGGGAAATAATATCTGAAGTAACAGGTCTTAATGTAAATGAGAACGGTGAAACGATTGATATTCCGTTATCCTTTATAAATGCTCAGCAGGGCGAAATAACAGTTATGTGCTTTGATAGTAATTATAGGTCTGCCTCGGATACGGTGAATGTATTTGTAAGCGCTGATGCTAAGCCGTGGCAGCTTTGTGATATAGGCGCCTCAAAAGAGGATATAAAGACGTATGTATCAGTAACAGATGATTATACATATAAAATTGCAGGTCTTGACGGCAATATAGGAGGAACGTCTGATAAATGCGGATATTTGTATCAGAAATTCAGCGGTGACAGCAGAATTTATTATCGCAGCAGAATGCAAGCGGGTAAACAGTTTGGAATAATGATGAGGAAATCTCTTGATGCTGACAGCGAAAGCTATTTCTTCGGAGGTGAACAGGCTGAAGGAGCTGTATCGTATAGCTTAAAATCACGTACTGTAAAGGGCGAAGATATGAGTATTGATACTGCTGAAGGCTTGTCGGGGCAAAATCTTTACTTTATAGCCGAAAAGAGCGGCAATATGCTTAATATTTATCAGACGGAAAACGGAGCTACTGTTTATCAGACCAAAAAGCTTTTAAACTCAATTGATGTAAGCTTGCTGGGTGAAGAATATTATCTTGGCTTTGCGTCTGTAGGAGGTGAGGGCAATCCTCCTGATACAGGCTGGATTGGAATTGATAACAGCAGTTTGGACGAACAGGGAAATAATGTTTACAGGTGGAATTTTGAATACGGTCTTGACTGGTGCTGGCAGTCTCAGGAAATGAACGTATTAAAGCCTTTGTGGGCGAATGATGAAATTGGTGAAAACGCAGGAGGCAAGCTGCTGCTTGCGCCGGGTGATGAATATACGGGAGATAGATATGTGTTCCGTGAATATTTAATGAATGATGAATATGTTCCGGAAATGTCTGCGAATATTCTGCTGACAGGTGAAGAGCCTGCAATGAACGTATATTTGCAGACTGGCGATGCAAATACAGCGTATAAGATTACATTTGACAATGATAATAAAATAAAAGATGCTAATGGTAATGAAATCGGAAACTGGGAAAAGGATACTTTCTATAATATTGTAATGCGTGTAGGAGTTGACGCAGATACAATGGATTTAAGCTGTAAGCTTACTGTTGATGGTGTGGTTTCTGATATTGCAATACCAAAGGACAGTCATTTCAGAACACAAATAAATACAGAGAAGAAAACGCCTGTTACAAAAGCTGTTTACTTTGAGCCTTTATCGCGTGCAGAAGGTAAATATTATATTGATGATATTTCTGTAATTCCAAGACAGGATGAGTATAAAATAGTTTCTGAAAAGAAAATGTATACGTTTGAAAATGTCGAGGGGTATGAAGGAATGACAATAAGCGGAGCCTCTGCTGAAACACTGACTAAGGCAAAGAAGGTTGCAGGTATTAACTTTATGGGAAAGGTAAGATTATCAAAACCTGCAACGTCAGTAGAATTTCCTGTATCAGGTGAATGTGAAATCAGAGTTTATGCAGTATCAGCAAATAAAGAGGAAGTCAGAAGTCTTGTGCTGAATGACGGCAATGATCACATACTGCCGTTTAATTCAATCGGCTGGGCAGAAGTAGAGGGCAGCGCAGCCGTGCATAAATATAATGGAAGTGCAGGGACTATTAAGATAAGTGCAAATGCAGGAGTTGATGTATACGGAATTGAGGTTTTTGCCAAAAGATTGGAAACAGTAAATTAATAGGACAAAAAAATAGTAAAACAGGAAAAAAGTCTTGAATTTTTGCTCACTTTGTACAAAAAGCTTTATTTTTAAAGCGAACTGTTGTAGAATATATATAGAATTAACAAAGGGGAGGTAGCTTTATGGCGAAAAGGAAAAATAATATTGCAGCCGCTGAACCAAAGCTTGGTGCTTCGGAATGGTTTAAAAAGGAATTAAATAAGGCAAGAAAGGGTAAGTTTTTAATGCTTATTATGTTGCCGGGATTGATATATTTTATCATATTCCAGTATATTCCTATTGGCGGTTTGCTGATTGCGTTTAAGGACTATAGTTCAAGACTGGGTGTAATTGGAAGTCCATGGATGGACTATGCAGGGTTCGGACATTTTGTACGTTTTTTAAATACACCCGATGTATGGCGATATATATGGAATACAATAGCTTTGAGTTTGTTACATATTATATGGCTGTTTCCGCTGGCGATTATACTGGCACTGTTTATAAACGAACTTCGTTCTCTGAAATTTAAGAAAGTTGTTCAGACAGTATCATATCTGCCGCACTTTGTATCAGTCGCAGCAGTAGCAGGTATGCTTACACTGTTTCTTTCATCTCAGGGTACACCGTCAAGTGCAGGCAGTTATATGAATGAAGGTATTGTAAACCAGATATTATTGAAACTCGGACTTATTAAAAACGGTATATCCTTCCTTGATAAAACTGAATGTTTCAGAACGATTTATATAGCATCTGATGTATGGCAGGGAATAGGCTGGAGCGCTATCGTTTATATTGCGGCATTGTCAGGAGTTGATCAGGAACTTTATGAGGCTGCGACAATTGACGGAGCAACAAGAGTACAGAAGATGTGGTATATATCAGTACAGCTTATAAAACCGACGATAGTTCTTTTGCTTGTTATGCAGATTGGTAAAATAATGTCGCTTGGTTCTGATAAAGCACTGTTGCTGCAAAGAGAGGTAACTTACCCCAAATCACAGATTTTGAGTACATATATCTATAATCTTGGTATAGGCAAGGGTGAATTTGACTATTCAGCTGCAATCGGTCTGTTTAATTCCGGAATTAACGTATTGCTTGTTATTATAGCAAACTTGGTTTCGAAGAAACTGACAGATACAAGCTTGTGGTAAAGGAGGGAACAGAATGGTACAGGATAAATCAATATCGTCAAAAGTTCTTGACGTCATAATATATGTGTCGCTAATCCTGTTGCTGATTGTAACGCTTTATCCGATTATTTACATATTCTCGGTATCTGTTTCATCAACAACGGCATATGAGAGCGGACGCGTATTCTTCCTTCCGGTGGAGTTCAACCTTGAAGCATATAAGGTAATTATGAAAGCAGGAACAATTCCGCGTTCATTTATAAACTCGGTTATATACACGGTTGTGTATACAGTTGTGTCGCTGTTTATGACGACTACGATGGCATATCCGCTGTCGCGTTCAAAGGACAGGGTAGCTTTTAAGGGATTTTTCTCAAAGATTGTAATATTTACAATGTTCTTTAATGCAGGTATTATCCCGAACTACTTGGTAGTAAAAGGACTCGGACTTATGGATAGTATGTGGGCATTGGTGTTGCCAACTGCGATATCTACATATAACCTCGTAGTTATGCGTTCTTTCTTCGAGGGAATTCCTATTGATTTGGAGGAGGCAGCATTTATAGACGGAGCCAATGAGCTTACAATTTTCTGGAGAATTATGCTGCCATTGTCAAAGGCAGCGCTTGCAACAGTAGGTTTGTTCTACGGCGTATCAATGTGGAATCAGTGGTTTAATGCTATGCTGTATTTGCAGTCTGATACAAAATTCCCGCTGCAGCTTATCATACGTCAGATTATAATGCAGAATCAAATGGCGGCAGAACTTGCAGCAATGGGTGATACGTCAATGATGACGGCTCAGACTACAAATTCTGTAAGCTTAAAATATGCAACATTGTTCCTATCAATCCTTCCAATGCTTGCGGTATATCCGTTTATTCAGAAGTATTTTGTAAAGGGTGTAATGGTAGGTTCTGTAAAAGGTTAATAAAATCAAGTTAATTTAAAAGGAGAAGAAAAATGAGATTAAACAAAGTTATAGCTCTATCTTTAGCAGCGGCAATGGCAGTTCCTATGCTTGCGTCCTGCGGAAAGCAAAAGACAGAAACAGTTGATGAAAACGGCAACAAAATTTACTCATATACATTGAATATGTATACACAGGATGATAATGAGTATCCGACACAGGAGGATACGTTATTCAATAATTATATCCGTGATAATTTTGGTATAAAGTTTGTCTATGACAGAATTCCAAGAACAGACTGGGAAACAAAGACGAATACTTATTTTGCTACAGGAGATTCTCCCGATGTAACTATCGGCGGTAAGGAAATGAACTATAAAGCGTGGGGCAATGAAGGTTATCTTGCACCTATAGATTATACAAAACTTCCGAATTGGTGTGCGCTTTGGGGTGATAATCTTGATAAGGTAGTATCACTGGCGTCAAACTCAGATGGAAATCTTTATTATCTGCCTACAGTAAGACAGGAAAAAGTTCAGATGTGCTGGCTTTACAGAAAAGATATCTTTGATGCGTTAAATATTTCATTCCCGAAAACAGCGGATGAATTTGTTGAGGCTTGTAAAAAGATTAAGGCTCAGTACCCTGATAATATCGTTATTTCATCAAACGGTCAGAAGAAAAGCTCACTTACAGGTTTCTTCCAGATGTTCTGGATACCTGAACTGATTTTGCAGACTCAGTCTTGTATTGACCCTGTAACAAATGAGTTTGTTCCTTATGCGATGGCTTCGGATAATGCAAGAGAAATGTATAAGTTTGTAAACAGTCTGTATAAAGAGGGTTTGATTGATAAGGAAATTTTATCAATTGAAAAGGATAACTTCTATACACGCTGTGCTCAGAATAATGCGTTTATTACCTATAACTATGTGTATAATACAGATACTTTTAACAATAAAACAAATGTAAATGGTAATACAGGCGCAAACTGGGATTGGGCAGGCAATATGGTGACTGCTTATCCTGATAAGGGTACAATTTATAAAAAAGACCCACTGTATTCAAACTGGGGACCTGCATTCAGTGCGGAACTTGGTGCAGATACTGAAAGATTTGATGCACTTTTAAAATATTATGACTGGTGCGCGACAGATGAAGGTCAGTTGTTTACATCATATGGAGTTGAAGGCGAAAGCTATAATATGGTTGACGGCAAGCCTGAAGTTGCAGATGGATGGTATCACGAAAAAGATAATCCTGAAGGCAAGAAAATTAACAGAGAATATGGTACGCTTACATATACGTTTAATAAGTATCCGAAACTGTTTGAAGAGTTAAGAGGCAATCAGATTGAAAAGCTTTATGATGCTTATATGGCAAATGATAAGTATTATTACTTTGATGAGTTCCCGATGAGATATACCGAGGACGAGGAAAAGAGATATACAGACCTTGAAACAGCGCTTAACTCAAAACGTGATGAATATATGGCACGTTTCTTTATGGGAGAAAGCGACCCTGCAAGCGACGCTGACTGGGAAGCATATTTAAGCGACTTAAAGAAGGTTGGTCTTGATGAATTTGTAGAACTTCAGAAGACAGTTTATGAGAGAACAAAGGCAGAGGTTCAATAATTAAAATTGAAAAAACATACGAGCCGGGGATTACTTTTAATACTCGGCTCGGTGTGTTTAATATAATTAAATTATCTGTGGGCTAATTTAACTGTAATAAGCACACTAAAATGAATTTTCAAACAGGAGGAGGTTATTTTAATGAATAGAAAAATTCTTCGGGTGCTTGCGGCAGCCATATCAGCAGCAATGTTGATTACATCAGTTCCTGTTACGTTTGCTGAAACAGAGTTTCCTGTAGATAATACATTTACGGAGCTTGATACGGCTGAGGCAGTCGATACTGACGAAATAGGAGCTGAGGTATACGGTGAGGAAGATGAAAGCTTTTTATTTAAGGCAGATGCATTGGAAACAAAGACGTATAATGCAAATGTAACGGTAGGAAAAGTTACGCTCTATGCGTCGTCATCAAGATCAGTTGAGGTTAGGGACAGCAATAAAACAATTGATAATGAGAAGTTTGAAAAATATATCAGACTTAGCGGAATGCCAGATTTAGAAGAAAACGGAAAAACACCGGCGAGGTATTTGGAATTTACAACACAATACGGCGGTGTTGTTACTGTGTATGCGGCAAGCGCAAATGCAAATGAAGAAAGGAATCTGATTGTCGGCGGAAATACGATGGCTTGTCCGGGTACACCGATTGCAGCTTCGTATAATCTCGAAAAAGGAACAGTCAGAATATACGCGGAAAACGGTATAAATTTACACGGTATTAAATTTGTGTCCAATGTGTCTGCACCGCAGACTGATGAAGAGTGGATATCATATATAAATAATAAAATCAAAATCAGCGATATTACAAATGATACCGTGAATTTTGATGCGCTTACAGATAGTTTTGAGCTTATAGGTGAGTACACCTGTAAGTATGATGATAATGTCCAAAAGGATGTGACTATTACAAGTTGGACATCATCAAATGAAACTGTTGTTAAAATAGACGGCAGAACTGCAACAGTAATAAGACCGCGTTTTAATGAGAAAAAGGCAAGCGCGGTGCTAACCGCAGAAATACTTGTAGGAGAAACTGTTATGACGAAGGAATTTTATGTTACAGTTTCTCCGCTTGAAAATCCTGAGGGCGATGAAGAATTTATGATGTATGCCGAAAAGCAGATAAAATCGCTTGGATTTGATGTTTCTACTGATAAGGTGGCTACAGGAGATATATATCTTCCGACAGAAATTACTCTTTCTGACGGAACTGTTATAGCAACTGTTGAATGGACTTCAAGCGACACTTCATATATCACAAATGACGGAACGGTGGTAAACTATCCTGAGGGCTCACATTCGCTTACTATGACAGCAGTAATAAAGGCAGGCGCTTTGACGCAGACGCATACATATAATGTGGTTTTGAGAAGAAGTACAGCAGTAAAAGCTTTTCCGGGGGCACAGGGCTACGGCACACAAACTCGCGGAGGCGCAGGAGGATACATAGTACACGTAACCTCGTTGGGTGCTTCGGGACCGGGTACTCTTAAAGAGGCAGTTGAGGACAAGACGGGTGCAAGAACAATAGTCTTTGACGTGGGCGGAACAATTGACCTTACTTCGCTTGGACGCGCATTGCGAATGAGCGGAGAAGATGATTCTAATGTAACTATTGCAGGTCAGACTGCACCTGGGGAAGGAATTCAGCTAAAGGGATATGGACTTACGCTTTCAAGTGTACACGATGTTATAATTCGTAATATCAGTATCCGTATAGGCAATGTAAGAAAAGCAGGTGATACATATCAGTCAGACCCGTTAAGTGCTCAGGGAGCAAACAAGAGAGTGGTACTTGACCATTTGTCAATGTGCTGGGCAGTAGATATGGGATTTCGTGCATACGGACAAGAGATTACAATGTCTAACTGTATGATTTCAAAAGGACTTTATTGGAATACGCCTCACGAAAAAGGTAAGCATAACTATGCAGGTATATTTGGTCCCAAGTACGGAAGTTTTTACGGTAACTATATCGCAGACTGCGGACAGAGAGCACCGCGTATCTGTGACAATGAATACATTGATGTAAGAAATAATGTAGTGTCCAACTCAAAATACACATTTGATATTTGTAATTATGAGTGGATGGGCGCAAATACAAAATATAATGTGGTAAATAACGTGGTTCTTCGTGGAAACGGCGCACCCGGCGGTTCAAACAGTAATGTTACCAAGAATGGTTCGTATAAGTATTTTCAGGGAAGAACATATTCAGGAGGCGTGTTTTCCTATTCTGTAAATAACTACGATAACACGGTAGGTGCGCGTCCTGTTAAGACTAACGAAAAAAATGTTGAAGGCGCTTTGTGGACAGGTGATTTCTCAGCAGATAAGAATAATTCGGCACAGGTTTCAAAAGAGCTTGGCGCGTTTAATGCAGGCGGTTATTCTAATATAGTAAGTACGTGGCAGGATATGATTTTGCCTGACAATATAAGCCTTAGTGAGTATGATGCGTCAGCTGTTTCAAAGAAAGGCAATACTCTGGTAAATTATCCGTTTGTCGTGCCTGATATGAAAACATATTCGGCGAATGAAGCTGCCAAATATGTGCTGTCAAATGCAGGAGCGGTAATAGGCAGAGGAGAAAATGACGAAGCTCCCAGAAAGGGCATACTGGACAGCCGTTACCTTGCGGAAGGTAAAACAAGACTGCAGATTTTATCTGATTACAGTAAGGCGTCAAGTTCATACGGTATTAAAATTGATAAAGGATATACAGATGAAACAGCATACGGATTGCCGGTACATACTCATACGGTGTATAAGGACGAAAGAGGAGCTATTGTTTATGATGTAGATGGAATCAGTGTGCCTAACCCAACAGGTTATACTATAGAAGAGCAATATAAGTTTGTTTCCTGTGATAATCATCTTGATTCTCTTTATGCGATTGATAAAAAGGGTAATAAGTATCGTCTTGTTATGAGAGAATACACTGAAAATGATGGCATATATGACACCTTTGAACTGTATGACATATCCAATAATCAGCTTACAAAACCTGATGGCTATGCTACAAAAGATACAGGTAATGACGGATATATCGCATACGGTGGTGTTAGTATGAAGTGTGCTGATTGGGGAGATGGCGCAGGCAACTATGACCACGCAAATTCAGGAGGTAATGACGGATTTTTAGGTACAGATGTTGTCGATACGGAATGGACGGACGATGACTGGCCGCAGTTGCCGACAGTTTACCGTGATGGTAAATTTGACTCAAACGGTGACGGTATTCCGGATTTCTTTATACGTCTTATGGGATGGGATAAACACCCTGAATATTCATCAAGCAAGGACATAAGTATGCTTGATTTTGAAGGCAGAGGATATACAAATCTTGAGTATTATATCAATGACTACTGTGCAGGCGATACAGAAATTGCTGACAGTGAAGAAAATGACCCGATAAATGCTGAAAATGTGCGTGACGGTTCTCCGAAGTATGATACTCATAAGAGTCACGAAATTCTATTTAATACGGTAAGACGTGCAAAAGCTGAGGTTTATTATTGCGAGGGAACAGATTTTAATCTTGAGAATGCTCAGAAAATTGCGCTTAATAGTAATTACGATTACGGGAGCACAGGTTATAATGATGCAAAGGATTTTGAAACATACTTCTCTGCAATTTTGGACGGTTTAAAGCCTGACACGGCGTATTCATATAAAATTATGACATATTCCGATAAGGGTGTTACCAATTTGAGTTCTGATACTTATACTTTTAGGACGAGAGTACAGTCTTCAGGGAAACCGGGACAGCCGAGAGTTATCCAGTATATACCGTTTGATGAACAGATAACACTTACCTTTGAACCGGCTTCAGCGCAGAAGTCATATAAGACAATGAGCGCAGGCAGTCATACTGTTAAGACTATTGGAAATAACGAGTACGACAATTCTACAGACCATTATATTTTGAGGTATTCAACCAATAAGGATATGTCAGGAGCAAAATCAGTAGAGCTTCCGTCAACAACAACAAAATATGTTTTAAAAGGATTGTCAAATGATAAGGAATATTATCTGGAGCTTAGAGCTGTTTCAGGTGATGGTACAGAAAGTGACAGCGCAGTATATAATGCGAAAAAGGCAAAGGAAACAAGCGAAAAAGATAAGGATGGAAATGCCATTTATAAGGTTGAGGGCATAAGCGTAAGCAGTAATAGTATTATAGAATATCCTAAGGAATATGATGTTCCGCTGTCAGGTATTGCAATAATACCTACAAAGTATGTTGTAAATGAGGATTATGCAAAGAATATCAAAAATGCTGATATAGGTGAAGGAGATACAACTAAATTTATTACTGTTTACGGTGATGAAAAGGATTGGTATATTTATACTTTGGGCGGAATCCCGATTCCGACAAGCATTGACGGCTCAGACCCGATTTTAATGCTCCGTGATGACAACCACGACCACGGTTTTACATACGCTAAGAAATTTGATACAATTCTTGACGGTCAATCGACAATACGGGCAAGAATAATGATTAAAGATGAAGAGCTTGACCCGATGAATCAGGCTCCTGAATTCCGTTTCTATATACAGCAGGACAGTGCAGATTTGGGCGACAGTGACGCTGACGTTGAACAGACAGGCGAAAATACTGCCACTGCCTTTGGTAATATAGTAACTCTTCAGTTTACCAAGAATGATATTATATTTAACGGTTCAAATACCATTTCAAAGTATTATGAGGATACGTGGTATGACATTAAGCTGCTTATGGACGCAGACAGAGGTACCTGTAATCTGTACATAAACGATTCTCTTGTAGGTAAGGATTTGGAATATTCAGATTCGGCAACTTCAAATAATATAGCAAGATGGCAGATAAGTTCTCGTCTTGCAGGAACACAAGATGTCTATGTCGATTATATGTATGCATATAAAGGCTGGGAAGAACCGGCGACAGGTCCTGAGGTGACAAAGAAACCGGATAATGAAGTGGGAGAAGGAACTTCCGGTGTAAGACCGTCAAGCGGAGGTGGCGGCGGAGGACCTACGGGAGGTACTACTCCGAAACCAAGTGAAACAGCAAAACCTGTAGAAACACAAACACCTGATAGTACTGATAAACCTGTAAAATCAGGTTTTGATGATATGAAAGGTTTCGAATGGGCTGAGAATGCAGTTAATGAACTGCATAACCGTGAGATTGTCTATGGAATTACTGAAAGTCTTTTTGAACCCGGACGCGATGTTACACGAGCTGAGTTTATAACTATGCTTTTGAGAGGTTTTGAGCTTATAGGAGAGGACGCACAGTGCAGTTTTGAAGATGTTCCGAGCGGCTCTTGGTATTATCCGGCTGTCGCAATGGCATATTCAATGGGCATTGTAAGCGGTTACAGCGACACTGTATTTGGTGCAAATGATAAAATATCAAGACAGGATATGGCTGTAATGACAGTACGGCTTTTAACGGCTCTGGGACTGAATCTTGAAAGTGTTCGTGACTACACAGGTTTTGAAGATGAAAATGAGATTTCTGATTATGCAAAACCTTCTGTGGTAAGTTTATATCAGAGCGGCATTATAAATGGTGTGGGCGATAATCGGTTTGACCCGAAAGGCAGCGCAAACCGTGCCGCGTCAGCTGTAATATTGTATCAGACGCTAAAATGGCAGTGGTCTGAAGACAAGGAATAATAGGGGAGGATAAAATGATGATAAAAAGAATATGTTCTGTTATTCTGACTGTATGCTTAAGTTTGGGCGCAGTGAGTGCGCTGGCATATAGTGATGTGGAAACACCGATTCAGAATACTGCAGTTGAACTTGTTACGAGTCTGGGAATTATGACTCCTGTAAGTGAAACTGAATTTGGAAGTAAAACGCTTGTTAAACGAGGAGAGTTTGCGCTTTATGCTACAAGATTGATTGGTTGTGAAGCGGCAGTGAGTCAGGTGTCTAATGGGTATTTTGAAGATGTTGACACAACAACGCCTGAAGGTGCGGCTGTTGAATTTCTTGCAGGTATCGGCGCGATTGCCAAAAGCGGACGTGAATATAATCCGAATGATGAAATTACATATGCTGAGGCAGTAAGAGTAACGCTGAACTGTCTTAATTATGGTGACGTAGCAAAAATGAGCGGAGGTTATCCGGGCGGATATATAAAAACCGCTACTGACTGTGGGCTTAATAAAAATTTAAAGCTTCTTACAAATTCAGTTCTTACAAAAACTGATGTAACAACATTGATATATAATGCTTTATTTACAAACCCTATGGAAAGTGACGGACGCACCTATAAAAAAAGCGATAAAACACAGCTTGAAAAAATCTGGGATGTTTCAGAGGTTACAGGTGTTGTAACAGGTTATGAAAAAACTGTTCTTGCAAGTGATAAAACACTTCCTGAAAACGGAGTTGAAATCAACGGTGTCGTATATGATGCAGGAACTACAAATATTGCAAAGTATGTAGGATATAATGTAAGAGCATTTTATAATGATGATGAAACAATTGTGGCATTTGCAGAAAAGCCAAACGCTAATACCGTATATACATATAATGCTGATGATATTGAGGTTGAAGGAAATAAAGTCAACTATTATATAAATAACAGAAAAAAGAACCTAAAGGTTTCTGAATCGGCGGCAGTCATTTATAACAACAGATATTTTTCAAGCTATACAAAGCTTGATGAAGTACTGAATGTTCCTGAAGGTGAAATAACTTTCATATCTAACAGCTCTTCAGGTGCAGTTAATGTGATAATAGTAAGAAATTATAAGCATTTGTTTGTTGAACGCGTTGATAAAAAGAGCGGCAGACTATATCTTAAAAACGGTTCTCCAGAGGGTACGGAGGGCGGACAGCTTAATGATGTAATATCAATTTTGCCTGATGAAAATGATGTGACTGTGTATATAGACGGCGAAGCGGCGAGTTTTAATGATATAAAGTCAAATGACGCGATAACAATGGAACAAAGTCTTGACGGTGAACAGGTAGTTTTGTATGTTTCGAGAAAGACAGTCGAGGGAGAAATTAAAGGACAGTCAAAGGATACTGTAAAAATAAGCGGTGAAGAGTATGATAAGTCGTTCTATAGCACCGCAGTATATACAGTAGGAACAACAGGGGTATTTGCGCTTACAACTGACGGAAAGATTTTAGGTCTTGTGGAAAAAGCAAGAAACAATAATAATGACTACGCATATGTTTTGCAGTCATATGTTGATGACGGTCCGCAGAGAGCTTATGTTAAGCTTTATACAGCAGGCGAAGAGGTAGTAACTTATGAGTGTGCTGACAATATTAAAGTGAACGGACAGCGTAAGGGATATAATGCCATTCCTGATTGTATTTTGACAGGAGATATTGTTACATACACAACAAATAATGACGGTATCCTGACAAAAATTAATCGTCCTTATGATGCAAGCTCAATTGTTGATTATGTCAATGAAACAGAGTTTGTTAAGAGTTGGAATAAAAGTTCGGTAAGATATACTGACGGTATTATGGGTATGTCGCTTGTTACAGAGGATACTGTGATATTCTCTATGCCGCGTTTTGACAGAAAGGACGAAGACGATTATAATATATTAAGTATGTCTGATTTAAAGAACAGAACTTACTCGGATGTTACTTGTTATGATGTTGACAGACAAGGCAGAGTAGGAGCGCTTCTTATAGTTGAAGATATAAGTAAAACAGTTTCAATGGGTAATAATTTGTTCTTTATAAAAGAAGTATCATCTTCCATAAATGATGACGACGAGGATATATGGCTTGTTGAAGGATATGAAAATGGCGAGGAAAAAACTCTTGTATTTCCGACAGATGTCCATTCGGTAACATATGAAGACGGATGGAAAAACAGAGTGGGAAATGAGAATTTTGATACAGGATGTGATAACTTCCATACAGGTGATGCATTACAATACAGCCTTAATAATAACGGCGAGGTTAGTGCGTACAGACTGGTATATAACAATAATCTTACAATCTTTGACGCAGCGGACGACTTAAAGGATAATCTTGGTGAAAGCCGTTTTGAGGACTGGAGCGGAACCGGTTCGGTAACAAAGCAGGATTTCTATGATGATTTATATATATCTTTTGGTACAGTAAGAGCAAGATATATGGATTATATACTGAATTTAGGACTTACAGAAAGTGAAGTGCTTGGATATGACGGCGGTAAGAGCAAGATACAGATTATTGATTATTATCGTCCTATAAACCTAAAGAATGTACCTGTGTACGTTTATAATGTAGGCAAGCGTCAGCTTGAATTGGGAGATATAGAAGATATTTCAAAAGACGATTATGTATTTGTACGCTCAAAGAAAATGGGCGAATTAAATGAAGTAATGGTATATTCATTTGACTAAGACAGGAGGCTCATATGAAAACAGAAAATAAAAAACATGTAAGCCTTTTATTAGCGTTTACAATATTTATAGCATATGCAGTTCCGTTTCAGTTTGCTGTTTTTGCAGCTGACAGTTCGTGGTCGGCAAGCATTGATGTTGCTGCAGGTACTGAGCTTATGCCCGGTCTGACACCTCTTATAGACTTGACATTCGGCAAAGGTTCAAGACCATTTGAAGACGGAGAAACATATGGAGGCTGGATTACCAGCGGTATAAATGGCAGCTGGTCAGAAGGCAAGGCTACAGGAACAGCTCTTAAATTTATCGCACCGTCTGACGGAACTTTTTCGGCATATGTAGCTGATGTAAGCAAGTCGGCATATTTGATAGAAGAAAATGCAGTTGCGACGAAAAATGAATTAAGCGAGGAAGTTGCGCTTGATTCGTATATGGGAGCGGTACTTGGTAAAAAAAATGTGATATTTAGTACAGAGGTTGAGGCAGAACACGTTTACTATGTGTTTGTAGACGGTTCAAAAGGACGTTTCTGCGGTGCAAAGTTTGTTGAGAGTACAGTACAGCCAACAGATATACCGACAGACGAGCCAACGACTGAGCCGACAAGTGTTCCAACAACTGAACCAACGGACAGCCCTACAAGTGCGCCCACAACTGAACCAACGCTGAATCCAACGATTGAACCGACGGTTAATCCGACAATAGTTCCAACGAGTACGCCTAATGTAACCTCGACTCCAAATGCAACAAATGAGCCGTCTGATTTAACAGATGATGAAAAAGCTGTAAGAAATGATGCAAAAAGTCTTGCACTTAAAGCGGCGAGTCAAACGGCTGTATATTTCGATATTGATTTGGATAAGACAGGAGCAAGCGGTTCATCTATAACGTGGGAGAGCAGTAACTCCAAGTATATTGATATTCAGGAAATTTCTCATATAAAAAGAAATTATACCGGAGTGGTAACACGTCCGAGAGATGAGGAGTGTACAGAGGACGGCGGTGTTCCCGTGACACTTACTGCTACACTAAAAAAGGGTGATGCAGAATATAAAAAGATTTTTGAAGTATCGGTAAGAAAATGGAATCCTGTGTATTATAATGACTTTCAGGAAGATGCAGTTACTCAGCCTGACGGAGATTACAAAGCTATATCGGATAATGTAGAAGCGGTAAATGGAGATATGTTCCACGGAATAAGAATAGATACGTTAAAGGAATCGCGGTGTTTTGATTCGTTCCTGCACGGTGATAATGATACGCCTCAGCACTTTGATAAGCGTATAATGGCAACCGATAGCAAGTATGGACGTCCTAAAGCATTAACTGCTGAAACAAGCGAGGAACAAGCGAACGGACGATATAATGAGAATTTTGCCTTTTATTATAATGAATACCAAAAGCACGGAGTAAATTCCACTCCTCTTTGGATACAGTTGATAGACCCTGCAACAAAGCAGGCTCCAAAAGGCGTGATTATGATGTCTATGGATATTTATGTAATAGACGGTAATCAGAAGTTTAATATGGGCTTGGGAACATCAAAGGCTTCGCAAATGTGTCGTTTTATGCTTGGAAGTAAATCTACGTCAAACTTTAAGGGATATAGTGCAGCAGGGTATGTGAGAATGTTTGATAATGAATCGTCCATAGATTTTATGGGTGGTGACAGCAGTTACCGTCACCCTGTAGGCGATTGGGTAAAGGCAGTTATAGTGGCAAATTCAAATACGCATAAATGGGATTTTTATTATGACGGTATGCAGATGGCTACGGGATTGAATTTCAGAAATGCTCAGGATATGTTCCCGACTATTGAGTTTATGATGGACAGAAATACTACCGGCGGTAAATATTTAATTGATAATATTTATGTTGAAAATATGACTGAGGACTATCGTGATACATATTGGGACGCACTGGAAATTCCAACTCTGTCAAAAGATGAAACAACAGGTTACTATATTGCAGAACATCCGTTCACTTTGCAATATCAGGGAACAGATGGTTTGACAGGTAATATGTTTACGTGGAAATCATCAGATACAGATGTTTTGAAGATAGAAACAAAGAGAATACCGGTAGACGAACTTATAAACTGCGGTTATACTGCTGAACAGGTAGCAGAATATAAAGCTCAGGGTATAACAAATCCTATAGTGGTTTTGGCCACTCCTCAGAATATAGATAAAGATACTCTAATAACAGTTACAGCAAAAATGCAGATAGATGACGAGTTAAAGACTAAAGATTTTAAAGTTCTTGTGAAGAAAAACAGAACTGGAACGACAGGTGATGCTGAAAAAGCGAGAGTAGATGCAGATTCAATCACCTGCGTGCGTAACGGTGCAAGTATCACTTCAAATATAAGAATGGAAACAACAGGAAGAATAAACGGTTCGAAAATCATATGGAAAAGCAGTAATGAAAAGGTGCTTTCTGCTGACGGAGTAGTTTCAAGACCTGCAGGTAATGCAGTAACAGTTACACTTACAGCAAGTGTGCAGTATGGAAGTGCAACAGAATACCGAACCTTTAATGTATCGGTACAACCAGCATCGTCAGGCGGTGGCGGTGGCGGCGGTGGAGGAGGCTCCGTAAAGCCTAACCATTCAAATTCAATAAATATTTCAGGCGATACAACGACAATAATAACACCGCCGCAGCCTGAGAAAAATCTGATAATACCATCTAACGGTGAGGCGTTCTCAGATATATATAAGGCTGAATGGGCGAGAGAATCTATTGAATATCTGTTCAGCAAAGATGTTATAAACGGTTATGGTGACGGAACTTTTGGCGTTAATGATAATGTGACAAGAGAGCAGTTTGTAAGAATGCTGCTTACTGCATTGGATATTAAACTTACGTCAGACAAGGGCAGTGAATTTAAAGATGTTGCTGAAGGCGAATGGTATTCTAATTATGTTAATACAGCGCTGCAGGTGGGTATTGTATCAGGTATAAGTGATGATATGTTTGGTGTGGGAGAAGAAATTTCAAGACAGGATATGGCTGTTATGTGCAGAAGAGCCATTGAACTTGTAACAGAGAAGACTACTGAACCGACAGCAGTACCGACAGATGAAACTCAGGAAACGGTTGAGATTGAGGAGGAATCTGAGGCAGAGGAAACTCCTGAACCCGTACCTGATTCAGCAGATAAAGCAGAGGTTGTTCCTGAAATGACCTTTGGAGATAAAAGCAGTATTGCCGATTATGCTAAAAAAGCAGTAGCCTTAATGGCGCAGGCAGGTTATATTAGCGGCGACGAAAATGGTAATTTTGCGCCTCAAAAGAGCCTGACAAGAGCCGAAGCAGCAGCGGTACTATACAGAATAATGACAGAAGGAATATAAATATGGACAGTATAAAAAATTTATATAATGTGTGTGAATTCGGTGTTGTCGGTGACGGAAAAACGAATAATACACAAAGCATCGCAAAATTAATTGATGTTGCGGATTCAAACGGCGGGGGAACAATTTATTTCCCCGCGGGTGAATACGTTACAGGTACTATTGAAGTAAAAAGTAATATGACGCTTTATCTTGACAGCGGATGTGTCATTTTGGGAAGTGATAATCCGTCTGATTACCCTATGATTACGCGAGAAACTTTAAAAGGTTATAACAGAGAGGGACATTCGGGACTTATAAAGGCATTTAAATGTGAGAATATTACGGTTAAGGGCAGAGGCGTGATTGACGGACGAGGCTATAATTGGTGGCATAATCCTAAAAATGAGCATCGCCCCAGAGCGATACAGCCCATTTTATGTGATAATGTACTTATAGACGGAATTACAATTAAAAATTCGGCTATGTGGACGGTACACCCAATTTGCTGCAATAATGTTACTATCAACGGAATCACAATTAAAAATCCTTCAGATTCTCCGAATACAGACGGAATAAATCCCGAAAGCTGTTCAAATGTGCATATATCTAATTGTACTGTGGATGTGGGAGATGATTGTGTAACTCTAAAATCAGGAACGGAAGCTGATGATTTGCAAAAACATCACCCGTGTGAAAATATTGTAATTACAAACTGTACTATGCTTAACGGTCACGGCGGAGTGGTAATAGGCAGTGAAATGTCGGGCGGCGTGAAAAATGTTGTAATATCAAATTGCGTGTTCAGCGGTACAGACAGGGGTATACGCATTAAAACCCGCCGTAAGCGCGGTGGATATATTGAAGATGTTGTAATAAGCAATATTCTTATGGATAAGGTGCTTGTACCGTTTGTGATAAACGGTTATTATCAGTGCGGCGGCGCAAGTGCAGATGATATGTCGCTTTTCAGCCGCGAAAAGCTCGGTGTGTCTGAAAGTACACCTGTTATACGGGATATAAACATATCAAATATATCAGCAAAAAATGTTATTGCATCGGCAGGTTATATTTACGGAATACCGGAAATGCCTGTTGAGGGGCTTACTCTCAGCAATTATAATGTTAAAATGGCTGACACAGAAGGTGAACCTAAGGATAAACCTATTATGGCATTTCACGTACCTAAAGCAAAGGGAGAGGGTATTCACTGTGCGAATATAAAAAACTCTGTTTTCAGGGATATATCGGTAAAAATAATAAACGGAAACGGATTTGAGCTTGAAAATGCAGAAAATATATTTGTCTACGGACTACGTGCGGAAGGCTGCGAAAAAGTAACTGACATTAAAAACAGTGAGAATATTCAAATAAATGAATAATGTATTCGGAGGAATTAAAATGGACAGATTAAAAAGAAGTGAAAAATGTTCTATTACAGAACGTGTTATGCAGTTTGGCGAGGGTAATTTTCTGCGCGGTTTTGTAGACTGGATGATTGACAGACTGAATAAAGAAAATGGCGGAGATTACGGCGTGGTTCTTGTTCAGCCGCTGGATAAAGGTCTGGTAGATATGATAAATGAACAGGATGGACTGTATAGTCTGTATCTGCGCGGATTACAGAACAGTGAGCGAGTAGAGGAAACAAGAGTTGTTGAATGTGTAACCCGTGGTATAAATCCTTTTGCGGATACAGAAGAATTTTTCAATTGCGCCAAAAATCCCGAACTTAGATTTATCGTATCCAACACAACAGAGGCAGGTATTGAATATAAACCTGACCAGAATCCTGATGATTTTGCCAATCTGACTTTCCCCGGACGTCTCACATTGTTTATGAAAAAGAGATTCGACGAAGGGCTTCGCGGTTT
Source organism: Lachnospiraceae bacterium MD329 (assembly GCA_010206265.1). Taxonomy (GTDB): domain Bacteria; phylum Bacillota; class Clostridia; order UBA1381; family UBA1381; genus Hominilimicola. Next base: position 202,738 of record VIQV01000023.1, on the reverse strand, counting down.
TGTTCTTTTTCCGTGTGAGCTTATTGACAAAAACGGTGATTGTTTGAAGGAATGTGTTTTAAAGTACAGCAATGACTGGGGATTCGGCAGTGAATTTGAAAAATGGATAAACGAAGAAAACCATTTTACAAATACGCTTGTTGACAGGATTGTAACAGGCTATCCGCGTGATACTGCTGCGGAAATGGAGAAGGAGTTCGGCTATCTTGATAATGTGATTGATACGGCGGAAATATTCCATTTGTGGGTTATTGAAGGCGATAAAAAATATGCGGAGGAAATACCGTTCCATAAGATTGGATTAAATGTATTGTGGACAGATGATGTCACACCTTATAAGAAACGTAAAGTCCGCATTTTAAACGGCGCACATACAATGATGGTGCTTGCAGCACATTTGGCAGGACTTGAAACGGTAAAAGAGGCAATGGATGATGAACTTGTATATTCTTTTATGAAACAAGGAATATTTGAAGAGATTATTCCTACTCTTGACCTGCCTGAGGAGGAACTTACTCAGTTTGCGAATGATGTAATAGAGCGATTTAAAAATCCTTTTATTAAACATTATTTGTTGAGTATAGCGCTTAATTCTGTGTCAAAATATAAGGTGCGCGTTTTGCCGAGTGTATTGCAGTATATCAAAGATAAGAAGAGCGAGCCTAAACGGTTGGTATTTTCACTGGCGGCGCTTATAGCTTTTTACAGAACCGATGCTGCTAATGATGACGCTGATGTAATGAAATATATGAAAACAGCCACCGCTGAAGATATTTTGTCAAAGACAGAATACTGGGGGGAGAATTTATCATTTCTTTTGCCGTCAATTGAGAAATATCTTGAAGATATTGAGAAAAACGGAATAAGAAATGCAATGGCGAAAGTGGTAGACTGATATGAAACAAATAAAAATTAATGAACGCGACAATGTGGCTGTTCAGCTTGAGGGGGAACTGAGCGGTCATAAGGTTGCGCTGCGGGATATTAATAAAGGTGAAAATATAATTAAGTACGGTTATCCGATTGGTTATGCAATCAGTGATATAAAACAGGGTGAGCATATTCATACCCATAATATTAAAACAAACTTGAGCGGTGTTTTAAAATATGAATATAAACCTCAGAAATATGAAATTCCAAAGACGGCACAACGTACGTTTATGGGGTATAGGCGTAAGGACGGCAAGGTAGGTATACGCAATGAAATATGGATTGTCAATACAGTAGGCTGTGTAAATAAAACCTCTGAAATACTTGCGCGTGAGGCAAACCGATTGTACGGAGATATGTGTGACGGGATATATAATTTTGTTCATCCGTTTGGTTGTTCTCAGCTTGGTGATGACCAAAAAATGACTCAGCTTATTTTAAAAGGGCTTGTAAATCATCCTAATGCGGCAGGCGTGCTGGTATTGGGACTTGGCTGTGAGAATAATAATATACCTTTGTTCAAGACAATTCTTGGAGATGTTGATACAGACCGTGTAAAATTTATGAGTACACAAGAGTATGACAATGAAATAGACGAAGGACTTCGTCTTATTGCTGAACTTGCCGATTATGTAAAATTGCAGAAACGTGAAGAATGCAATGCGTCTGAACTTGTTGTAGGGTTAAAATGCGGCGGAAGTGATGGATTTTCAGGACTTACTGCTAATCCGCTTATAGGACGGTTTTCTGATAAACTTATAGGTGCGGGGGGGAGTACAATTCTTACAGAAGTTCCTGAAATGTTTGGAGCAGAAACTATTTTAATGAACCGCTGTACAGATGAAAATGTGTTTAATAAAACAGTTACGCTTATAAATGATTTTAAAGATTATTTTACAAATCATAATCAGGTTGTATATGAAAATCCATCTCCTGGTAATAAAAAAGGTGGTATTACCACGCTTGAAGATAAGTCGCTTGGCTGTGTTCAAAAATCAGGAAGTGCAGATGTTGTTGATGTACTTGAAATTGGAAAAGGCGTTGAGAAACAGGGTCTAAATCTTTTGACGGGACCGGGCAATGATATTGTGGCAGTAACAAATCTTACCGCCTCAGGCTGTCATATGATTTTGTTTTCAACAGGCCGCGGCACGCCTGTCGGGGCGCCTGTGCCTACTGTTAAGATTTCTACAAATTCGGATTTAGCTCAGAGAAAACCGCATTGGATAGACTTTAATGCAGGTGAAATTATCAATGGAGCAGATTTGACAGATGAGCTGTTTGATTATGTGCTTGAGGTTGCAGGCGGTAAAAAGACCAACAACGAAAAGAACGGTTACAGAGAAATTTCTATATTTAAGGATGGAGTTGTATTGTGATGGATTTAAAGGGCAGATGGATTTCGGACTTAGGTAACGGCAGATTTAGAAATCCTGTATTATATGCAGATTATTCAGACCCCGACATAGTAAGAGTGGGTGAGGATTTTTATATGACGGCATCAAGCTTTACCTATGTACCGGGATTACCGATTTTGCATTCAAAAGATTTAGTAAACTGGGAAATTATAAATTATGCAGTAAAGGAGCTTCAGCCGATATATGATAAACCTCAGCACGGCTGCGGTGTATGGGCACCGTCAATACGTTATCATAACGGTAAGTTCTGGATTTTTTACGGTGACCCTGATTTGGGTATAATGATGACTAATACAGACGATATCTATGGTGAATGGAGTCCGCTTACCTGCGTTAAAGAGGCAGTTGGTATTATTGATACCTGTCCTTTGTGGGATGATGACGGAAAAGCGTATATTGTTCACGGATATGCAAACAGCCGCTGCGGAATAAAGTCAAAGATTGCAGTGTGTGAAATGTCTAAGGACGGTACAAAGGTAATAAGTGAGGATACAATTGTTTTTGACGGAACAGTAAGTCATCCTACGCTTGAAGGACCTAAGTTCTATAAGCGTAATGGGTATTATTACATAATGGCGCCTGCAGGCGGAGTTCCTACTGGTTGGGAAGTTGTTTTTCGTTCAAAGAATGTCTATGGACCTTATGAGGACAGAATAGTTTTAAGGCAGGGTAAAACAGATATAAACGGACCTCATCAAGGAGGTTGGGTTGAACTTGAAAACGGTGAGAGTTGGTTTGTACATTTTCAGGACTTAGAGGTTTATGGAAGAGTTGTACATATTCAGCCTGTAACTTGGATTAATGACTGGCCCGCAATGGGTGAGAATGTTGACAGTGGTTTGTGCGGACAGCCTGTTTTAGAATATGAAAAACCGAATGTTGGTAAGGAATATCCAGTTACAGCAATTGCTGCATCTGATGATTTTTCTTCTGATACTCTCGGTCTGCAATGGCAATGGCAGGCTAATAATTGCAGTGACTGGTATTCGCTAACGGAAAACCCCGGAAACCTAAGACTTTATGGCATTGGTGCAAAAGATGAGGACGCATATATGTGGAATTTACCGAATGTGCTTACACAGCTTTGGCAGGCGTCGTCTATGATTACTACTGTAAAGATAAGTATGCCTAAGGGTACGGGTAAAAATAAAGCCGCACTTGGTGTGGCAGGACTAAAATACGGATATATTGCTATTAAAGACAATGGAACTGTTATTTTTGTAAAAGGTGAAACAAGCGGAGGCGGAGCAAAAGCGAAGGAGTATCTTGTTGCCGATAAAATTATTACAGAAACAAGCGTGTATCTTAGAACTGAGGTTATAGGACATAGAAATGCTATGGAGGCAAAGGTTGTGTGTTCATATTCATTAGATGGTAAACATTTTAGTGAGTTGGGTGAATTTGATGCAATGCAGGGGAAATGGGTAGGAGCTAAACACGCCATTTTTGTGACAGGAGAACAAGGCAGTTATGCTGACTTCTCGGATTTTAAAGTTATGTAAACTTATTAATGAGCTGATTTTTGTGAAAAATGCACAAAAAATCGGCTCATTTTTTTATGGGGTGCAATAATTTGGTGTTTTTAAGCAAAAAATTCAAGGTAAGAAGTGTCTAAAAGGTATAAAATATAATTAAGTGTAATAGAGCGTTTTATGGAAAATATACAAAACGTGTGCGCAGAGAATTTAAGGAGGAGAAAAATATGAAAATGAAAAGGGTTTTTAGTCTTGTTATTTCAATGGTGATGACTATATCGGCATTTGGCAGATTGACGATAACAAGCGCTGCGGCTGAAGAGGGAGATACTCCGAATACGGAAACAAATACAATATCGTGGTTTGCAAAAGCGGCTGATGGTACTCCAATTGAAGGTATACCTGACGACGGAACCGCAGATTGTGCTATTATTGCAGCAAACACAAATCTAATGAGTGGTACAGATTGCGAACTTATAATAATGGGTGAAACCAAATACAAAACCGTAGCGTTTAACGGTACGGATGAGAGCGGAAATAAGGTTGAAACACCCACAGGACTTACAGGAAGACTTGCAGGAGGAGGCCGAGGCGATGCCGCGGATAATGGAACAACAGGTACGGGACTTAAATTTACTCCTAATGCAGACGGTGTAATTGACGTATATGCGAAGGTAAACAATGGAAAAACATTTGTGGTAAATACGGCCGACGCAAAAGAAAAAACAGTGTGGGTGAATAATGACGGTACGAATGCTCAGAAGAGAATAAGCGCACCTGTAAAGGCAAACCAAACGTACTATATATATGCTCAGGCGAGTGGAGTGGATTTATTCGGTCTTGTATTCCGTGCAGGCGCAGAATATGTGCCTCCTGTAATCACAACAAAAGAACCGACAGCTCCTCCGACCATTGACCCTGATGCAAAAATTTATGAGTGGAATGTATCAAATGTAGACCTTGCAAAGAAAAAAGGTGATTTGCTTATGACAGGACTTTCACTGGTATTTGATAATACATCTACAAATAATAAGTATATATCTTGCGGAGATAATGGTAAAATTGATAAAAATGCAGAAAGTGAAGATTTAATCGTAACAGGATCAGCGCTGAAATTTGTTGCTCCTGAAAACGGTAAGCTTGAAGTTAAAATGATAGACCTTGGAACTTCTGTAAAACCTATTACGCCGGTAATATATGATTTGCAGGCAGGAAAAGATGTATTTTCATATACAACATCAGGGGATAAGGAAACAGTAAATTGTGTGGCTGATGTTGAAGAGGGTAAGATATATTACATAACAGCAACAGGAACAAAAGGACGTTTTGCAGCGGCAAAATTTACTCCGTTTGCTGATGCGACTGATACGCCTGAAATACCTACTACAGATAAACCGAACACAGGCGGTATTACATATGAAAATGGTGTTGTAATAGTAAAAGCAGATGATGCGTCCGTGACATCAGGTGTATTGATTATCGCGTCATATAACGGCGAAATACTTGCAAATATAAAAACAGAATCTTTAACATTTACAGGTGGTGCAGATACTAAAGAACTTGCGCTTGTAAACGGAACAAAATTAATGGTGTGGGATAGTTTTGAAGGAATGAAACCTCTTTGCTCAAGTTATATAGTAACAGGTTCATCGGTAACACCTGATCCGACTCAAAATCCATCAGGAGGCGGTACAGTTAACACAGTACCGAAGCCAGTGCCTGTATCGAAAAATGTGATTACAGTTGATGCGTCACAGGAAACAAACGCAGACATAAAAACATATAAAACAGTTACGGAAGGTTTAGCTGCGGCAAAGGATATGAACGGACATACAAGTGAGGCTGACAGAATAACAATGAATATTGTTCCTGGTACATACCGCGAACAGATAAATGTTGATGTTCCGTATCTTACAATGAAAAAAGCAGATGGAACAACAGGAGATGTACTTCTGACTTGGTACTATGGTATAGGATATCAGTATTACAGTACAGGTTCAGATGGTTATTACAGCAAGTCCGTGTATGAAACAAATAAAGCTGCCGGAACGGTTGCGGCAAGAGGCGTAGATGCATGGGGCTGTGCTACAAGAATTAATGCAAGTGATTTCTATGCAGAGGATATTATATTCGAAAATTCATTTAACAGATATATGACAGAAGAAGAAATTGCTGATGGTGTTACACCTGCGGAGCCGAAAAGTGCGGCATATTCTGACGGAGTAGGCAAAAAGCCTGAAAGAAAAGCAACTTCTAAAGTATATAACGGAGATTTTACAGAAAGAGCTGCTGCAATAGCAATAGACAATAATAACGCTGAAAGAGTAGCATTCTACAATTGTCAGTTCCTGAGCAGTCAGGACACATTATATACGGGAAGTAAGTCTAACCGCATATATTTCAGAGATTGTGTAATCGAAGGACAGACAGACTATATCTTCGGTGGAAACACGTGTGTATTTGATAACTGTGACTTTAATTGGGCAGGCTTTGGTTCATCACCTAAGGGCGGACATATTACCGCTGTTAAGAATGCCTCAACACAAAAGGGATATCTTCTTTACGGTGGAAGTGTAAATGCAGCATCTACTCAGGGCGGACAGTTTGTTGTAGGTGATTTCGGAAGACCTTGGGGCGGAAATGACTCTCCAACAGCGGCAATAGGAGTTAAAATTAATAATCTTCCTGACGGAACATCGTCAATTGCGCCTGCGGGCTGGGGCAACTGGAGTACTCCTGCTAAGGAATCACAGTATTATGAATACGGAACACTTGATGCAGGCGGCAAGAAGATAGACCTAACTAACAGAAATGCGCTTGTACCTAATGAATGGGATATGCTCGCATTCAACCCTTACAGATATTTGATTAAAGACGGAGATAATTGGGACCCGATGAATGTTAAATCTGTCTGGGAGCCTGTGATAGCTAAGCTTGGAGAGGTTGTAATACCTGACAGCGAAACAATTAAAAAGACAGCTGTTGACGCGTATGAGGTAAGCGGTCAGTTTACCCTTCCTGCAAATCCGGAAGGGTATGAGCTTAACTTTAAATCAAACAGCGACTATTTAGTTGTTAATGCTGATAATACAGTTACTGCTGTAAGACCTATTTCAGGTACGAGTGAAGCTTCGCTTAAAGTTTATATAAGAAAAGCAGATAATACATATGTAGGTACTTCAAAAACAATTAATTTGACGATTACAGCGGACAGCACAGTTGATCCGGAAATATTTAATGCTTCAATGAATGATGCTAAAAGTGCAATCACAGCTTTAATGGGTTCAGATGCAGCAGCAGTGCTTGACAGAGCTGTTCCTGTGCCGGCAGTCGCAGAAAAAGACGGAGTTGTAACAACTATTAGGCTTGCAAATGAAGGCGGAGTAAATGCTGACGGTACTATTGCAAGAAATCCGTATGAATCAGACGCGGCTAAAGGTAAGGTTACTTATATAATTGAGTGTAAAAAGGGCGTAACACTTCTGAGAGATACAGTCACATATGATGTAACGATTCCATCAAAGAAGGGTGATTTGCTTTACGCTGACTTTGAGGATAATGCAACGGCAGTAGGAGGTACTGTCAAGAAAGACGGAAGTAACTCAGGATACTATGTAAATGGTGCGGTAAGCGCTGACTTGGCTAAAGCTTCGTCAAAATCACCTGTAACTGTTGAATTTGATGTTAAGAAAGCAGACACAACAGTAACTCTCGGAAAATATACAAAGACTATTGCGGCAGCTGCTATGCAGGACGGTTGGAATAAAGTTAAGCTTGTTGTTGATACAACAGCAAAGACAATGACCGCATATGTAAACGGCACAGCTCTCGGTGCAACTGAAACAGTTGCAGGGGGTGAAACGTCTGTAAATAAGTTTGCACTTTCAGCCGGCAATTATGATAACATAACTGTATTTGAAGGTGAAAATAATGCTGATGGCTCAAAGGTTTACACAACATTCTGGAAAGCAAGTACGGCAGATAAGGGTAAAACAAAGGATACAGTAATTATGAGGGGTATGACCCTTATGGCTGATATGGGTTCTGGCGCTGCAACAAGCGCTACAATAGATGGAGAAACATTTGATTACTATATAACCGGCGCGGATAACGGCGGATGGACTAACGGTATAGCTAAGGATGGCGGAGTAGGCTTGAAATTTGTTGCTCCTGCTGACGGTACGTGGACAGTTTATCTTGTAGATCTTGGCTCAAATAAAACTTTCTATTTAGGTTCACCTGATAAGGAAGTAAAGGCAGAAGGTACACAGGGTGCAAAGCATGCTCTTTCGATAGAAGTTAAAGGCGGAATGACATACTATGCAACGGTTGCCGGTTCAAAAGGACGTTTTGTAGGTTCTAAGTATGTTCCGACAATAGAAGGCGGTCCTAAATTTGAACCTGAAAAGCCAATTGAAAATGCACTGAATATCATAGTTGACTTTATGGGACAGTCGGCATATAAGTACTATAACACAGAGGAAAACATAGAGCAGAACACACTGACTACATTTAGTCTTGATAAAGACGGCAATATTGTATCGGCAGATGCTGAAAATGCAGTTGCTAAATTTGAAAATGTCAGATACCATTCTTTTGATCACGGTGTAAATGCCGGAACAGTTACCGTACAGGTTCCCGGTTATACAAAGATTACAGTAGGAGGATGTGCATGGGGAAGTGATATTGTTCTTAAAAAGGGCGCAGATGAAATAGATAGAGCAAAAAATGCAGGAAAATGCTATCATTCAGATAATAGCGCAGTTTCATTTGTCTACTATAAAGAAAACACTCCTGCTGAGCTTACATTGCCGATAAATGGATACTGGCCATATATTTCAATTGAAAGTATTACTGAGGCAGAAATCCCTAATGAGGTAACGGCAACCTTTACACTGGGTGACGGTCAGGGAACAGTACCCAGTGAAATGAAAGTCAGAAAAGGAAAGACAATTACAATTCCTGCAAACAGAGGTGTCTATAAAGACGGAAATACTCTTACAGGATGGACTGACGGAACAAAAACTTATACAGAGGGTCAGGAAATAATACTTAATGATAATATGACATTAACACCTGTATTTACAGCTAATACAAAGATAGTTTCAAATACATCTGTTATATTTGATTTCCAGACAAAGAACGGCGCTCCGACAGTTGGCTGGGAAAATAAATCGGACGCATTCTGGGTAGGTCAGGCAATTGTAGACGGAACCCCTATTGATGTCAAGATGGATATTGACACAACGCCAAAGACATTACATAACGGAACAACAGGTCAAGGTAAGGTTGCAAATGCAAACTGGACTGACTGGGCGCAAATCAATCAATGTACAGAATTTACTCTGCAGGCAGTTGCAGGTACTGTTATTGAAATTGATGCCATGGGCGCTGATACAAAGCTTGAAATCGGTGCAAATCAGTTTAATAAAGAAGCAGGTTATACTGTTAAGGCTGAGGATATAACTGGTGGTAAGGTTAAAATGCTCAATGTTGGCGGAGGATATACAAGAACTATAAAAGTAACATATCCGGAAGTAGTACAGACTACAACAGAACCTACAACAGAACCTACAACTGAGCCTACAGAAGAGCCTGTAGAATTTACAACAGTTGTTATTCCTGCTAAGGATATTACAGCCGTAGGGAATGCAAACGGAACACCTGTATTTATGACAAATAATACTCCTACAGACCCTACAGCAGCTTATACAGATGAATATAAGGCGATTTTTGGAGCTAACTTTGAAAATGCCGGCACTGATAAATACGGCTATCTTGGAGGCACATCAAACGGACACGTTGAAAAGGCTGTTAATTTTTCCGAAGCAGGCGACTATAAGGTATATGTAATGGCTTCGTATAAGAGAAATGACAATAAAATTTCAGTATCAAGCGGAACTGAAACATTGTTTGACGATGTTGTAAGCAATACAGCAAGCGATAAGGTAGGCACAAACGGTCAGGACTTGAATATCTATACGGCAGCGGTTAAGGTTACAACACCGGGTACATATACAGTTAAATGGTATTCAGACGGTGCATTATCAGATTTTGTGGCAATGGCAGTTGCAAAAACAGAAGATTCTCAGCAGCCTACCCCTATACCTACTGTACAGCCTGATAAGGACGTAACAGTAAGAGGTACAGTTACTCTTACAGGTATATATAATAACAAGAATAACAAAAAAGATTTATATAAAATGAAAGCGGAAGACCTTGTTCTTACACTTACTCCATCATCAGGTGAGGCTGTAACCGCAACGGTTACAGGAGTACAGGACGGCGATGGTGAAAATGCTCTTTCGTATACGGCAACAGTAAAGGCAGGCAGCGGATATACAGTTGCTTTAGGAGATAAAGACGGCAATACTTATAATGTTACATCGGGAAATAGTGTAACACCTGCTGAAGATACGGCAAATAATATTTCAGCAGTAAAGACATATTCATATCAGGTTCCGCTGACAATCGGTGCAGGAGCGTTGGAGAAGTTTGCGGCTGAAAATATTACTAAATTGTACGTTTCGTTTGGTAAGAATACTATAAAACCGATAGAAGTAAATGTAAGTGACATTACCGCTGGTGAGAAGTTTATTGCAACAGGTCACAATATGACTGCACTTGATACAGACGGAACAGGAGATAACTGGACTAAAGCACTGCTAAGTACATCAAATTCAAGCGTAACATTGCCTGCAGGAATGAATAAGGGAGAATCTAATCAGGATTCAATAGACGCAACAGGAACATTTAATCCGCCTGTAAGATTTCAGGATATAAGAGTATCTCTGCTTGTAAGCGGTATTACATTGACACCTGTTGAAGAAGAAGGAGTTTGGGAGTATAATAATGAAAAGGTTGTAATACACCCGAACAATACGCTAACTGTTAATGCAGCAATTGCTCCTTCAAATGCAGACAATAAGAATGTGGATTGGAGTGCAACGGCAGTAACAGCCGGCGCGGCAGGTGTAACAGTAAACGGAGGAACGGTTACAGTTGCAGAAGATGCGACAGGTGGTTCTGAATGGACAATAAAAGCAACATCAAAAGACGGTTCAAATGTAACAGGAACAATGACGATTCAGGTAGTAGATTCTTCTGATTCACTTGGAAATGTTTCAATTACAGATGCAGGAAAAGCAGTTGTGCAGGTTGTGCCTGGTAAAACTGTTACAGCAGCAGTATCACCGAAAGATGGAGTTGATACTTCAGCTCTTACATATAAATGGCTTTCGGCGCCGAAAGGTTCTGATGAATTTACTGAGATAATCGGAGCAAACGAGTCGACATATGCTATTCCTGTTGATATGACTGAGAAATCAACCTTGAAGGTCGTTGTAAGCGCAAGCGGCTACGGCGATGCGGAAGCAACTGTTGAGGTTACAAACCTTCCTATAATGACGGTTGACAGCTTTACAACAAGTGGTTTGGCAGAGCGCGGTGCGTGGACTATTTCAGATTCTCAGGCAAAGACATACGCTGATATGGGTTCACCGCTTGGGGATTTAAATCAGTATACAAAGTATATAGATAATCCTGCCAATACAACAGTTACAATTCCTGAAACAGGTATATATAAGCTGTATATGCTGTTTAGGGAGTATTCTAACAGAGGATATGCTGCTACATTTGATAATGGTGCCGGAACAACGGTAAAAGCAGTTTGTCTGCAAAATATGCCTAAAGTAGCAACAGAAGGCTCAACTAATTATACGGTATCATCTACAGATGTTACTTTAGATGCAGGTACATATACTGTAAGTTTTGACAGAAGTAAAGCGGCAACAGGCGGCGGAGGCGACGGAACGAAGTTTATGGCATTTGTACTAATAAAGGCAGAATGATTTGAATTTTAAATAAAACAACGTCCTTCGGGACGTTGTTTTTATAAAAATAATGGGAGGCGGAGTTATGCTTACATTTTATGAGGTGCGGAGAAAAAGTTTTTCCGTTAAAAATAATCTTGAAACAGTGAGCTTTGGGGATCATATACACTCCGATATTGAGATACTTTATATGCGTTCAGGCAGTCAGAGTATTACAGTTGAGGGCAATGAATATATTGTCGGTGAAGGGGAAACGGCAGTTGTTTTTCCGAATATACGTCACAGCTATATAAAAGAAAAAACAGATAAAGTAGACGCAATACTTATAATATGTTCAAGTAAGATGTATAAAAGCTTTTTTCCTGACCTCTCTGAATTTGTGCCTCAACATCCTGTTATTTCTGCCAAAGATATGCCAAGTGACGCGAAATATGCTTTTGGAGCAATTGATAAAAGTCAAAGTAATGACGTGCGTCTGGCGTGGATTGTGATTATACTTTCACAAATAATTGAAAATCTTACGTTAACTCATAAAAATCCTTTCCCAATAGAAGATATGAGCTACAAAATTGTAAGTTATATTGATGAAAATTTTACACAGCCCATATCACTTCAAAGCGTTGCTGAAGCACTGTCAATCAGTAAGAGCTATGTGTCAAGAATTTTTTCGGAGAAGATAAAGATTGATTTTCGGCAGTATATAAATGTACTGCGTGCAGAATATGCCGCAAAGCTTATACGTGCCACAGAGGATAGCCTGACGGTTATATCGGAAAATGCCGGATTTAACAGTCAAAGTACATTTAACCGTGTATTCCGCAGTATATACGGAATGACGCCAAGGGAATTTCGTAATAATATTGATAAATATTCAAAATAACTTTAAAACTGCTGTATAAAAATACAGCAGTTTTTTGTGTGATTTTTGACTGGTTTTAAATTAGAAACAACTGTTATTTTCTCAGATAAAGCTGTAAAATATACTTAGATAATAATTATGGAAAGGAAGATTATAATGACTTCGATATCAAAAAAATGTGTAAGTGCGGTAATGTCTGTTGCAATGCTGTCGGCGGCAGTACCTAATGCTATAGCTGATATGGCTGTTAACGGTACGCGCTATGAGCAGGTGGACGGAACCACAGGTACGCCTCTTGGCGGTTTTGGTGCAGGTGCGATTAAATTTAACGCGCAGAACGGAAGCTTTGCGGCTATTACAATGGCGCCTGCTGACCAGAATGACTATAAATCAGTGGGTAAATCGTGTTTTCAATTATATACGGAAGCAGGAGGAAAGAAGGAAACTGTTGAAAAAATGACAGCAGTTAAAACAGACGGCAGATATGATGATGACGCGGTATGGCCGGAACATATGGTGAATTTTGGGACGATTAATGGTATAGAAGTAATGTTAAAAGCATTTTCACCGCTTGATAGTGTTAATTATGACAATATGAGTATGCCATATGCTTTCTATGAAATGACGCTAACCAATACAAATACTGTAGAAACACAGGCAGCAGCGGCGCTTCTATGGGATACTTCCTCAGGCAGTGCACAGTATGTGGAAAATAAGGGTTTTACTTCATCAAAATGGTCTGTATTTGCAGATAGCGGTGACGGTACGATTACTGTCGGCAGTGATAACGGCTTTTTTACAAATGGAGAATGTTTAAATACTGTTTCCGGAACGCAAAACAGAACTGCAGTCAAAGTGAATCTGGCGGCAAATGAAAGTAAAAAGGTAAAATTTGTTGTGTCGTGGTACGATAATTCTGACCCTGATGGCGCATATTATTTAAGCAAATATAATAATAGTGCTGATATAGCTGAATTAGGACTTAGCAATTTTGATACTCTTAAAACAAATGCGGATAAACTTGTAAATTTTATGCGTTCATCGGATATTCCTCAATGGTATATAAATCAATGCCTTAATTCTCTGGCAAATATAAGTAATAATTCCATTTATAAGACAGATGGAAGAACTGCTTTTGCAGAGGGGGAGTGGACTTGTTTTGGAACAATGGACCAAATGTGGCACGCTCGCCAGATTATTGGGTATCTTATTCCTGAGTTTGCTTGGCAGGAGCTTGAATACTGGGCGCGTACTCAGCGTAATGACGGTCAGATACATCACGATTTCAATTATATGACGGATACAAGCGTTAAATATAAGCTTGTTCCGTGGGATGATACAGAGCACGAGGATTATCGTAATGTTGATAAGTGGGTTGACCTCAACTGCGGTTTAATTATATCTGTATATGAGCTGTATAAGCAGACAGGTGACGAGGAAAAACTGCAATGGTTTTGGGGATATTTGAAAAAAGCGGGTCAGAGGATTTTTGATCAGGTAGAGGCTTACGGTGATCTGCAGTATCCGTATACATTTAAAAATTCTGAAAATTCTTATGACGCAGGCGGTGACCCTAATGCGTTTAATACGAGCGTATCTGCAGTTGCATATAAAATAATGACAATATTGTGTGATAAGTTTGGTGAAGTTGAGCTTAAAGAACAGTATCAGACGGCGTTTGATACTGTAAGGGAATCATACAGAGCGAAGTATTTAACAGATAATTTTCCGACGGGACGTATCTCTGAGTCTTATTTTGCAGGGCAGTGGCTTGCTATTCACCTGAAACTCGGACAAATATGGACACAGGAGGAAACAGACTACGTTATAAACAGTCTGGACAGCTATTATCACCCTTTGTATAAAACACTCGGCTATCCAAGCGGTACATATGACGAATGGACTCCGTATATTCTTACTCATTACGGCGGACTGCTGCTTCAGACTCAAAGACAGAACCAGTATGAGGCTATGCAGAAGGACTCATATAACAGGCAGTTTAAAAACAGAAATTATGTATTTAACCACCCGCTGGATATTTTGCCTGCCGTAACTACAGCAAATTATGCGTCCAATAGTATAAGCGGTGATAAGCAGTATATATCAATTCCTGCGATATGGAGAAATTACTATGAAATAATAGGTTATCACCGTAATGCGGCAAGTAATGAACTGTGGCTTACACCAAAGCTTTTACCGGAAATGGAACATAAAATGACGGATGCCGCATATATTTCGCCTGAAGGCTGGGGAACTATAAGCTGTATTGAAACTGCGATTGAGGGCAGCAGGGCATATCAGAATAAAAATATTGTATTTAAGCCGGAGAATGAAACGTATGTCGGAACTCTTTATTTAGAGGATAACTTTGGAGAGAATGTTACTGTAACAATTAATGGTTTATCATATCCGTTTGAGCGTGTTGGTGAAGGTTATACAAAAGAGCTTGCCGTTGAATATAATTCGGCAGTTACAAGTGAGGGTATAAACATCATAACGTCAGGAGAAGCAGGGAAGGAACCGCCGTCAGATCCGGAAAAGCCCGACGATATTGATGTTCCGCCGGTTACAGCGGAAATGAGTGCTTTCAGGACTATTGAGGCTGAAAAATATTCAGGTTTCGGCGGTATAAGTATTAAAGAGGAAAACGGAGCAAAATTCATCACTGAATGTGACGATCAGGATTATGTGAAATATGACGGTGTAGGTTTTGAGGACGGAGCTAAGTCAATTACACTTACGGTTAGGAGTAATAAGGAGTCATACATTGAGCTTGCGCTTGGGCTTGTAAGCGGAGAAACAGTGCAGGAAATTCAAATACCAAATACAAACGGTGAGTGGCGCACGGTTACTTGTGAGCTTAATACTGTTATAAGCGGCACAAATAATGTTGTATTCCGTTTTCGCACAAATAATCAGGAAAGCTCGGAACTTGTTGACATAGACAGCTTTGTGTTTGATTACAAATATCAAATTTCAAATAAAAACTGGACTGCAAAAGCGTCTCACAACAGCAGTGCCGCGTCAAGTGCGTTTGACAGAGATAGCGCAACACGCTGGAATTCATCATATCAGACAGGAAATGAGTGGTATATACTGGATTTAGGTGAAGTATGTGAGTTTAATAAAATAATTATGCGTTCTCTTGACGACTACCCAAGACAATATGAGATTTATACCTCTGTTGATGATAAAAATTATGGTGATAAAATTGCGTCGGGACAGGGAGTACACGGAGATAATGAAATTACCTTTGTACGTCAGAAGGCACGTTATATCAAGATATGTCAGACAGGGACTTCGGCGGCTAAGTATTGGTCAATATATGAACTGCATTTATATAATATGGACGAGGAATTTGAGGACGGTAATCAAACACCGCCTCCTACTAAAGCGCCCGACAAGACGATAAATGAATATACTTATGCAGGTACGTCTGATAATCACCCTGAAGGTACGGGATATTTTGATATTACAAAATACAGTACAGGCGCGAAAAAGGCGAGATCGAACTCAAATGATGATGTATTTACCTTTGCCGACGGCGTAAGCAGTACAGTTCGTGCTCAGTTTGCGGATGGCGAGGACAGCGGTAAAATATCGGGAACATATACGAATTCTATGGTAAACTATATCGGAATAAAAGATAACGGAGCCGATTATAACGTAAAGCCTGCAATAACAAGTATAAAACTGCATGAGGGAAAGTACACGTTTTACTATATAGGCGGAAACAAGAATGATATTGAAATTACATTTGTAAATGATACAGATAACAATGTAACGGTTTCACCGATTAAGCAGTATGCTTTTGCAGCAAATAAGCTGATTATGCACGAGGCTGAAATTACTGTTAATAAAGAGTATAACGGAGAGGTTACGTTCTATAACAGTACGATGTGGCTGCCTGATTTGTACGCTGTAAAATTTGTGCCGCAGACGATAAATCCATCAGCAGAATATAATAAAACTGACAGACAAGCTCAAATCACGGTTACAGAGGACTGTAATGCAGCAGTAGTATTTGCGGCATACAATTCTGAGGGGATTCTGGAAAGTTTATCAGTAAGGGAAAATACAAAGCTTAAAAAGGGAAGTCAGAATATTAAACCTGAAGAAAATTTTAATGACAATGTGTTTAGAGTAGAAGTTTTTGTATGGGATAGTCTTGAAAATATGAAACCGGAAATATAATAAATAAAACACCTGCATAAGCAGGTGTTTTATTTTATATTAGATATTCGGCAAGAGGGTGATTTAGTTTTTTTAATTCCTCGGATACCATTTTAGCAATCTCATATGCACCGTTAATGTTAAGATGTGTGTTGTCGATACTGCCTTTTTCATAATACTGAGAATGTGTAAATTCAGGGTTATGAATAAAGCGTTTGTCACGAGGTTCAAGACGCATATAAAAATTTTGTATTCCGGTATTAAGACGTGAATGGGTGAGTTCGTATAAGTCAATTAGCGGAATGTTTTCTGTTCTGCCGATTTCTTTCAGCGCATTTCCGTAGGGAACAAGAGTTGTATCTAATGGAAGATTACGTGTTATTGATGTGCATAGTACAGGGTATGCTCCGACATTTCGGGCAGTATTTATAAATTTATAAATACATTCCTGATAAGAATTATCATTTGGAGAGGTATAACGCTGTAGATCCTCGTATTTACAGTCATTATGTGCAAACTGTATAAACAAATAATCTCCTTTTTGAATATTATCGCAGATAAAAAGGTAATTTTCCTCTGTTAAAAAGCTCTTTGAACTTCTGCCGCTTCTGGCGCAGTTTACGACAATTATTTCATCATTAAACATTTCGCCGAAAACTTGTCCCCAGCCCGTCTGCGGAAAACGATTGTTTTTGCCCTCGTGAGGATAGTTACAGGCAGTTGAGTCACCTGCAACAAATATGCGTATTTTATTGGTATCAAGCTTAGGCGTCGTATTTGAATCAGCGGATGGCAAAACAGTGACTTGGAATATCTTTTCTCCTTTTAAATCAGATTTATCCTGATAAGTAAAAGTGGCTGTCAGGGTGACAGTCTGCTCCGACGGGGGACACATAACAAATCCTGACGGACTTACTATTTCAGGTTTATCGCTTTTCCATACTATATCAGCATAGCCAAACTGTGTATTGCGTCCGTCATATAAATTTAAATCCGTAGTTACAGCGTCGGCTGAGGGATTTTTCATAGCAATTTCAGAAAATGATATTTTTTCAAGCTCTTCTTGAAGGAGTTTATTCGTTTCGTTCAACGTCCGTATCCTCCTTGATATATTTTTTTATCTGCGTGCAGGCATTAAATTCAATAATAAATCCGCATACTGAAAACATCAGCAGGATTATGAATATAAATCCGGCAGTCGTGAAAAATATTGCAAGCTGGTCAATTTGAGCAGTAAAACCAATAGCGGGGAATATAAGAATTAAAAATGCGCTTATTAATATTGTAAGCACTGACCACGGAAGAGCAGACAGCGCAAACAGGGCTGAATTTTTATAAAGCTTGCCAATTGTCAGCTTATATGTAACAAGCAGATGGTATAAATATAAGTGCAGCATTGTATAGAAAAATACAAGTACAAGAATGACATATTTTAGAAAATACATTATATTTGGCATAGCAGCATAGAAAAAGTATGCGTAGCATACGGCAGTAAATGCTATAATATCAATTATCCATACAATAAGCGACTGTTTAAAGTTGGATTTAATATGCTTAAAAAAGTCACTTGCCATAAATACACTGTCCTCCCATACAAAAGAGCGCAGAATATATATAAAGCCTGCAGTAGCAGGACCGCCGCCCCAGAAAATTGTAAAGAAAAGTGATATAAAAAGGCGCGTCAATAAATCCATAGTTATGGAAATACGGGCGGCATCAACCTCGCTAACTTCTATAAATTTTCCGAGCGTGTCTGCATTTATACCCAGTTTGTTTGAAATCATTCCTGATAATATAAATATAATAGCAAAGGTAGGAATGAGCGTAAGTATGTATAACAGATTCAATTGTATAAGTTTCCAGAATTTTCTGAAAAAGAGTTCGTAAAACAGGCTTAGTCCTTTTTTCTTGGGAGTGTCCTTATATACACCGGGTCCCGGTTTTGAATAGTTACTGTTAAAAATACCCATTTTAATATCCCAGCTCCTCTGCAACCATAATAACTGTAATACGTTTCGGGAAATGGAAACAACCGTCTACAATACCGATAAAATTGCACATTCTTGGCTGTCCCTCGCAATTTGAGCAGGTGCAGCAATCGTCAGTTGCACACGGGGTTTTATGGCGTATTCTTTTTGAATTCAGCGGTGCGATTGATTTTGCACGTTTAATTCCGTCCTCCATAGTGTCCACAATTTTGTTTACGCCTGCAACTATAATAACCTTTTTTGGACCGAATGCAATTTGACTTGCACGGTTGCCTACACAGTCAATATTTACAAGCTGTCCCTCTTTTGTAATGGCATTTGAGCTTGACACCATATAGTCAGCTTTGTAACTTTCGCGGTATACGTCGTGCATTGCGGCAACGCTTTCGCAGTGAAAACGGTCATAAAAATTATATCGTCCGCTTTCGATTTCGTCCATAATTCCTGTTTGTTTAAGAGTAACGCTTCCGCCCACAGCAACACTTGCGCCATCAGGCATAAGTTCAAGAAAAATTCTTTTTGCGTCAGCTGCGTCCTCTGCATAAATTGCATTAAAGTTCTTTGAATTTAAAATATCAACCATTTCTTTAGCTTTTAGTTGATATGACCATTTTTGTACATTATCCATTTCTATAACCTCCTATAATAAAATAATTATAAAATAAAGTACGATATTTTACAAGACAATAGTTTAACAAAATAATAAATCCGTATTAAAGAACAAAAAAAACATATCATTTTAGAATTAATTCTGCTATAATATAATTGAAAAATAAAAAGGAGAAACAATATGTCAAAACAATTGATGGAAACGGCAAAAAAGCTGTGTGATACGATAATGGAAGACTTTGGCGGGATACTCAGTACCAAGTGGCAGTATGACGCCGGACTGTGCTTAAAAGGTTTTGAAGCGGTATATAAAGAATGCGGAAATAAAAAATACTATGATTATATAAAAAATGGTATGGACTATTTCGTAAACGAGGACGGTACAATTAAAACTTATAATCCTGAGGTAAGGAATATAGACCATATTAATAACGGAAAAAACCTGTTCTATCTGTATAATGAAACAGAAGAAGAAAAGTATAAGAAAGCGATTGAGCTGTTGGCGTCGCAGTTTGCAATTCAGCCTCGTACAGAATCCGGTACTTTCTGGCATAAGCAGATTTATCCGAATCAGGTATGGCTGGACGGTTTGTTTATGGGTGAGCCGTTTGCCGCACAGTATGCAAAGGAATTTAATCATAATGAAAAATTTGATGATGTCGTAAATCAGTTTGTAAATGCTGAAAGACTTACATATGAGTCGCGCTGCGGTCTGTATGCTCACGCGTGTGATGAATCAAAACAGGCATTTTGGGCGGATAAGACTACAGGACGTTCCTTGAATGTATGGGGAAGGTCTGTAGGGTGGTTCTGTATGGCGCTTGTGGACGCGCTTGACTTTATTCCATCTGAACACAATGGATATAAAACACTGATAGAACTGTTTAATAAAGCAATTTCAAATGTAGTGAAATATCAGGATAATGATGGTGTATGGTATCAGGTTATGGATAATCGCCGCAGTGACAACTATCAGGAGTCTACTTGTACTTGTATGTTTGCATATGCGCTGGAAAAAGCAATACGTAAGGGATATATAGATAATGAAATATATAAACCGTATCTTGACAAGGCAGTTAAAGGCATACTAAATGTTTTTGTAAAAGAAATTGACGGTAAAACTTATATAACGCAGGGCTGTGCCGTTGCCGGCTTAGGTCCTGAGGACAATCCGCGCCGAAACGGAACGCTTGATTATTATTTCAGCGAACCAATAAGAAATAATGACTTCAAGGGAGTCGGACCGTTCTTAATTCTTGCGGCGCATTATGAATAAGCTCTCTCTTAAAAATAAACTAATAAACAGAAGAGACGGTCGAATGGTCGTTTCTTTTGTTTTTACGGAGGTATTGTATGAGTATAAGTGAAAAATCACTATGTAATTTTTTTAACCGCCTTGACGGCTTGGCTTTGGATATGCATAGTATTATAATATCGCGAGGCGGTAATATTATAACTGAGGTATATTATGAACCGTTTAACCGTGAAAGTATGCACAGAATGTTTTCGGTTACAAAGAGCTTTGTCGGCTTGGCAATAGGCTGTCTTGTAAATGATGGGAAAATCAGTCTGGACGACAGTATCACGAAGTATTTTCCTGAATATCCTACGCCATATGAGTATATAAAGGACACTACAATACGAAATATGCTTATGATGCGTACGCCACACGACAAAACAACATATAAGGCGGATTTGAACGGAAACTGGGTTGAGAGCTTTTTTTTGACAAAACCAAGTCACAGACCCGATACCGTATTTGCATATGACACTTCTGCCACTCACGTTTTGGGGGCGTTGGTTGAAAAAATTACAGGTATGCCGTTTCTTGATTATTTGCGAATTAAATTTTTAGATGAAATAGGATTTTCCAAAGAGGCATATTGCCTAAAAGACCCGCAAGGAATAAGCATAGGCGGTTCAGGACTTATGGCAACGCCGATGGATATAATGTGTGTTGCACAGCTTGTTATGGATAACGGCGTATTTAATGGACTAGAGCTTATTGACAGTGGTTTTTTACAGGAAGCGACTTCATATCTGACAAGCACTTGTACACGCGGTGCGTGGAGTGACGAAAAGCAAGGCTATGGAATGCAGATTTGGCGGACGCGCAATAATGGTTTTATGTTTTATGGTATGGCAGGACAGCTTGCGTTATGTCTTAGAGATAAGGATATTATTCTTGTAACAACGGCAGATGGTATGGGCTGCCAAGGGGCTGTACAGGCAATTTTGGACGCGTTTTGGGAAGAAATCTATTATAAGCTTGACCTTGATGATGAAAAAGATGGCAAATTACATTCAATACTGAAAAACAGACAAATTAACCCATTAAACGGGGAAGTAAGAAACTTTGGCGAAACATACTGTTTTGACAAAAATGTTATAGGAATGAAATGGTTATCGGTACAAACTGATAAAAACGGCGGTATCATTGAATATGAAAACGAAACAGGGTGTCATACCCTGAAATTTAAAACAGGCAGTTTTAATCGTGCTGTATTTCCGTATTATGATTGCGACAGTATAACAAGCGGAGCGTGGTCAGGGGATACGTTAACGGTTAAAAGTTGTCTGATTGGTAAAACTGTGGGTTCGGTAACAATAGAAATGTATTTTAAAGATAATGAGATTACGTTATCAGCAAGGTCGACAGAAAAAACGGATTTTAAAGAATTTAACGGAATAATACAGGGGGTAAAGAAATAGTCTATCGTATAAATACGATAGACTATTTAATAGCGAAGAATTTAACCCCACGGATTTTCAGTAGGGTATCTTGTGCCCTTAGGTTGATTGTATCCAATTTCATCAACATGAACACCAACATACTTAAATACCTCATACAATGCTTTAGCGTGATGTCCGAATGCAACTGCACCGTGGTGAGGATAGTTTTTCTCAATTAATACGTGGCGGTAGAAACGTCCCATTTCAGGAATGGCAAATACGCCGATTGAACCGAATGAACGCGTTGCAACAGGAAGTACTTCACCGTTTGCGATATAACCGCGAAGTTTTGCGTCAGCGGTTGACTGCAGTCTGAAGAATGTGATATCACCCGGAGCAATATCTCCTTCAAGCGTGCCGTTTGTAACTTCAACAGGAAGTGAACGTGCCATAATCTTCTGATATTTCATTGAGCAGGCTGCAAGCTTAGTCGAGCAGGTATTGCCGCAGTGGAAGCCCATAAATGTATCCTTGTGAGTGTAATCGAATTTACCTTTAATATCAGCGTCGAACATATCCTTAGGAACTGAGTTGTTAATATCAAGAAGCGTAACAGCGTCCTCTGATACGCAGATTCCTATGTATTCTGACAATGCGCCGTAAATATCAACCTCACACGATACGGGTATTCCTCTGCCTGTGAGACGGCTGTTTACATAGCACGGAACAAATCCGAATTGCGTCTGGAAAGCAGGCCAGCATTTGCCTGCGATTGCAACATACTTTTTTGAGCCTTTGTGTTCCTCAATCCAGTCAAGAAGTGTCAGCTCGTACTGAGCAAGCTTTGCAAGTATTTCAGGTTTCTTGTTGCCATCTCCAAGTTCTTTTTCCATATCAGCCACAACGTCAGGTATTCTCTTGTCACTCTCGTGCTTGTTGAAACTTTCGAATAAGTCAAGCTCTGAATTTTCCTCGATTTCAACACCAAGCTGATATAACTGATAAATAGGGGCGTTACAAGCAAGGAAGTTAAGAGGACGCGGACCGAATGATATAATCTTTAAGTCGGAAAGACCGATAACTGCCCGTGCAACAGGTAAAAATTCATTAATCATATCGGCACATTCCTCAGCAGTACCTACAGGATATTCCGGAATATACGCATTTACACCGCGAAGTTTCAGGTTATAGCTTGCATTCAGCATACCGCAGTATGCGTCCCCGCGGTCGTCGGACAGCGTACCGATATTTTCTTCGGCTGCAGCGACGAACATTTTAGGACCGTCAAACTGCTGAGCAAGCATTGTTTCGCTGATTTCAGGACCGAAGTTGCCAAGATATACGCAAAGAGCGTTACAGCCTGCTTTTTTTATGTCGTCCAAAGCTTCTTTCATATGTATTTCGCTTTCAACTATACAGACGGGACATTCATAAATATCGTCCGCATTATACTTTTTAGCATATGCAGCAGTAAGAGCTTTTCTTCTGTTTACTGAAAGACTTTCAGGGAAACAGTCACGGCTTACCGCAACAATGCCTAATTTTACCTTTGGAATATTTTGCATAATATTACCAACCTTTCCGCACAAAGTGCCGATTTTATTTGATAAAGTCATCTTATCATCTTACAAAAATAATGTCAATATATCCCCAACAAAAAACACAAAATTACCTTGACAGGACAATAAAAATTTAGTAATATCATTTCATAAATAACAGTATGAAATGAAAGGATAAGTAATTATGAAATATTTAATTGGAATAGATATAGGTACATCTGCAACTAAAACAGTTATGTTTGACGAGAAATTTAATGTTGTAACATCTGCGTCACAGGAATACCCGATGTATCAGCCGCGTAACGGCTGGGCAGAACAAATGCCTGAGGACTGGCGTGACGCTGTAATTAACACATTAAGGGAAGTAATATCAAAATCTAATGTATCTGCCGAGGATATAGCAGGAATAGGACTTTCAGGACAAATGCACGGTCTTGTTATGCTTGATGAGAATGGAGCAGTGCTTCGTCCTTCAATAATTTGGTGTGACCAGAGAACCCAAAAACAGTGTGATGAAATAACGGAGAAAATCGGCAAAGAACGATTGATAGAAATAACTGCAAATCCTGCGCTTACAGGTTTTACCGCCTCAAAAATTTTGTGGGTACGAGAAAATGAACCTGAAATTTATGCGAAATGCAGACATATTCTTTTGCCGAAAGATTACATACGTTATATATTGACAGGCGAATTTGCAACTGAGGTATCAGACGCAAGCGGTATGCAGCTTATGGATATTCCGAACCGCTGTTGGTCAGACGAGGTTTTGGAAAAACTGGATATAGATAAATCTATGCTTCCAAAGATGTATGAATCTCCTGAGGTGACAGGAAAAATAACAAAAGAAATTGCTGAAAAGACGGGGCTTTCCGTAAATACTGTGGTAGTAGGCGGAGCAGGCGACAATGCGGCGGCAGCTGTCGGAACAGGTGTTGTCAGTGACGGAAAAGCATTTACTACAATAGGAACAAGCGGTGTTGTGTTTGCTCATACAAGCGAAGTGTCGATTGACCCTAAAGGTCGAGTACATACCTTTTGCTGTGCTGTGCCTGATTGCTGGCATATTATGGGCGTGACTCAGGCAGCAGGACTGTCGCTGAAATGGTTCAGAGATAATTTTTGCGGTGATTTTATGGAAATGGCGGAAAAAGAGGGTGTTGACCCATATTATCTTATGGATAAGGCAGCGGATAAAATTCCTGTGGGAAGTAATCGTCTTATATATCTTCCGTATCTTATGGGCGAGAGAACGCCTCACCTTGATTCCGATTGCAGAGGTGTATTTTTTGGACTTTCGGCAATTCATACGAAGGCAGATATGATACGCTCAGTAATGGAGGGTGTAGCGTATTCACTTAAAAACTGTAATGATATTTTAAATGAGATGGGCGCGGAAATTAATGAAATGATGGCGTGCGGCGGCGGAGGTACCAGCGCATTGTGGCGGCAAATGCTTGCGGACTTGTATGAGTGCGACGTCAAAACCTTATCATCAAAGGAAGGGCCTGCTCTCGGCGTTGCTATTTTAGCGGCAGTTGGAGCAGGGATTTACGATAACGTTAAGACGGCGTGTGACGAGGCTGTTAAGATTGATAAGATATGCAGTCCGAATAAGGAAAATTCGGAAAGCTACAAAAAGTTTTATGGTATTTATAATTCGCTCTACAGCCATTTAAAAGAGGACTTTAAGGACTTGACAAAATAAAAAAATATGGTAAAATAATTCCAAGGGTTATACGAAGGGGCTACCACCTCTGGTAGGGCTTATTCGCGTAACCCGTTTTTTATTATAGATATAATAAAAATGTTCACATAATCAATTTAATAAAGACCTATAATATATTAGATGTTGAGTTGTTGATTATAAATAATCAAAGGAAATGACATAAATACTACATAATAAGGAGTATAGATAAATTGTACAGAGAAGAAATTAAAATAGCCATACTGGGTTCAACTGGCTCAATAGGCACTCAGACGCTTGAAATTGCGCGTGCGTATCCGCAAATAAAAATATGCGCTATTTCAGCACATTCGAATATAGATTTACTGGAAAAACAAGCGCGTGAATTTAAACCGCGCCTTGTGGCAGTAACAAACGAAGAAAAAGCAAAGGATTTAAAAATTAAGCTTGCCGATACGGATATAAAAGTTGTTTCGGGAAGAGAGGGACTTAATGCCGCGGCAACTGTGCAGGAGGCAAATACAGTTGTAACTGCGGTAGTTGGGATTTCAGGTCTTGAACCTACAATCGAGGCAATAAAAGCTAAAAAAAATATTGCGCTTGCAAATAAGGAAACACTTGTAACAGGTGGTCATATCGTAACACGCTTAGCAAGTGAAAACGGTGTTTCGATTATTCCCGTTGACAGTGAGCATAGTGCGATTTTTCAGTCACTTCAGGGGTGCCGTAATAAAAGCGAGGTGAAACGTATACTGCTTACTGCGTCCGGCGGACCGTTTTTTTGTAAAACTCGTGAGGAACTGATTAATATAACACCAGCTGACGCGTTAAATCACCCAAATTGGAATATGGGAGCAAAAGTTACAATTGATTCATCAACCCTTGTAAATAAGGGGCTTGAAGTTATTGAAGCTAAGTGGCTTTTCGGAACAGATAACATAAAAGTGCTTGTTCATCGTCAAAGTGTTGTACATTCTATGGTTGAATTTTGTGACAATGCAGTTATTGCACAGCTTGGTGTGCCGGATATGAAGCTGCCTATACAATATGCTCTTACATATCCGCACAGACTTCCAATGATAAATAATGAACTTGATTTTACAAAATATCATAATCTGACGTTTGACGAACCTGATACGGATACTTTTTTTGCGCTAAGTCTGGCGTTTGACGCGCTTAAACAAAGTGGTGTTAAGCCTACGGTATTTAACAGTGCGGACGAGGCAGCGGTGGAATTGTTTTTAAAGGATAAAATATCGTATCTGGGAATATCGGAGGCGATAAGAACAGCAATGGATAAAATTAAAAATATTGAAAGTCCGACAATTGATGATATATTTGAAACAGACAGGCTGGCGAGAGAGATTGTGTACAGCCTGCAATAAGGAGGGGTTTTCTTGATAACAGCACTTGTATCAATAGCAATGTTTCTGGTGATGATTTCACTTCACGAACTGGGGCATTTTACTGTGGCGAAACTGCTTAATTTTAAAGTAGATGAATTTGCCATAGGTATGGGGCCTGTAATTTTTAAACGCCAAAAAGGCGAAACACAGTATTCGGTTAGAGCATTGCCGCTCGGAGGATTCTGTAAATTTGATGGCGAAGATGAAGCGGATAATACTGATCCGAGAGCCTTCACCAATCAAAAGCCGTGGAAAAGACTTCTGGTATTGCTGGCAGGAGGAACTGTAAATGTTATTCTCGGCTTTATGCTGTTTTTAATAATAGTGCCAATGATTTCACCGATAAGAACAAATGTCGTAGATAATGTTGTAGAGCATAGTTATATTGAGCAGGCAGGAATACAGTCAGGTGATAAAATTATAGAAATAAACGGTAAACGCGTAAGCTTTTATAATGATATAGCTTTGTATACCCAAAGCTTTACAAAGGATGAAACAGCTACAATCAGGGTTAAACGAGGCAACGAAAAACTTGATTTTACATTTCGTCCTACAGAGCAAATCGTAAACGCGACATACACTGATAAGGGCGTACAGGTGGACAGCTCAATAAACGGATATACCACAGGGCAATTCACTGAATACAGTGAAGAACTGCCGAAAAAAGACGAACTTGTAGGTGAAACGCAAAATACTGTACGGTATATAATAGGTTTTACACCGGAATTAAAAGATATAAACTTCTTTAACGTATGGGGCGAAACATATAACGAAACTAAATTCACTGTTAAACTTGTATATCAGTCGTTCTGGCAAATGATAACAGGAAAAATAGGCGTTGATGAAATGTCAGGTCCGGTGGGAATAGTGAGTGAAGTAAATAATGCGGTAAATTCAGGTAAATACAGCTTGCTTAATGTACTGAATCTTGTTGCACTGTTGACAATAAATTTAGGAATATTCAATTTATTGCCGATACCTGCCCTTGACGGAGGACGTATTTTGTTTGTATTGATTGAGATTATAAGAAGAAAACCGATTTCGCCTGATAAAGAGGGCTGGGTACATTTAGCAGGAATGGGATTGCTGATACTGTTTGTACTGTTCATATCATTTCACGATATAATGCGATTATTTTAAACCTTAAAGTTATGAAAGGATACAAGAATGAGAAAAAGAGTTGTAAATATAGGCGGTGTTAAAGTCGGCGGTGATAATCCTGTAGCAATACAGTCAATGTGCAATACTGATACGCGTGACATAAAAAGTACGGTAAATCAGATACACACGCTTGAAAATGCAGGTTGCGAGATTATACGCGTTGCCGTGCCTGATATGGAGGCGGCGAAGGCAGTTGGAGAGATAAAAAAACAAATTCATATACCATTGGTAGTCGATATACATTTCGATTACCGTTTAGCGTTGGAATGTATGAAAAACGGCGCTGATAAAGTGCGGATTAATCCAGGAAATATAGGGGATAAAGATAGGGTAAAGCAAGTTGTGGAAATGGCTAAGGAACGCGCTGTGCCGATAAGGATTGGAGTAAACGGCGGTTCTCTTGAGAAGGAACTGCTAAAAAAATACGGAGGCGTAACGTCTGACGCTCTTGTTGAAAGCGCAATGAGCCACGTACGTATTCTGGACGAATTAAATTTTCAAGATATAGTGGTATCAATTAAAATTTCAGATGTCCCTAAAATGATTAGTGCCTATAAAAAATTTGACGCAATATCGGATATTCCTTTACATATAGGCGTCACAGAGTCGGGGACACTAAAATCAGGGACACTAAAATCTGCTGTAGGAATAGGCGCACTGCTTTCAGAGGGGATTGGAGATACAATGCGTGTTTCTCTTACGGCGGATCCTGTAGAGGAGGTATATACGGCTTATGATATTCAGCGTGTTTTGGGACTTCGGGAGAAAAATGCTGAAATCATTTCGTGTCCGACCTGCGGCCGTACTCAAATTGACCTTATACCGATTGCAAACGAGGTTGAACGCCGTACAAGAAATATAAAGACACCTATAAAAATTGCGGTTATGGGCTGTGCAGTTAACGGACCCGGCGAGGCAAGAGAGGCGGATATTGGAATAGCAGGCGGAAAAGGCGAGGGACTTATATTCAAGAAGGGTGAGATTATCAGAAAAGTTCCTGAGAATAAAATTGTTGATGAACTTATGATTGAAATTGAAAAAATGCAGGGAGTTGATTAAATGAAAAAGTATCTTGTAATTAACGGAGTAAATTTAAATATGCTTGGTGTTCGTGAACCTGAGATTTACGGCGGTGACACGTTAAAAGATTTAGAGGACAGGCTTGTAAAAAAGGCAGATAAATTGGGAGTGTCTGTAGATTTTTTTCAAAGTAATTTTGAAGGTGAAATTGTAGAGAAAATCCAGACAGCATTGGGCAGTTATGACGGGATAATAATAAATCCCGGCGCTTTCACGCACTATTCTTACGCTATCCGTGACGCGTTCGGTTCGGTTAAACTGCCTGTAATTGAGGTGCATATTTCCAATATTCATAAACGTGAGGAATTTCGACATACATCTGTTATTGTACCTGAATGTATCGGACAAATATGCGGACTCGGCTTTAAGGGCTATGAGCTTGCATTGGAGGCGCTGACGTGCATAACAGAGTAGATAAGCTGTGTGAAAAGCTGCACGATAATGAGGCTGTCTTGATTTCAGGATATCCGAATATATTTTATTACAGCGGTTTCACTTCGGAAGACGCATATTTATTAATTTCACACGATACACGTATTATTGTGACTGATTCAAGATATACAATTCAGGCAAAAGAACAGGCAAAAGGATTTGATTTGATAGATATTAAAGATGGTTTTGAAAAGATTTTTTCTAAGACAAATGCTAAATATATCGGCTATGAAGAAAATGTAATGAGCGTTCGGGAATATAAGCGTTTGCGAACAAATCTGCGTGCAAATCAAGACTTTGTTGAAATGCAGAATATCATAAATGAACAGCGAAAAATAAAGGATGCAGGTGAGATAAAAAAGATAGCAGAGGCTGAAAAAATCGGCGATGCGGCTTTTTCGTATGTTTTAAAAGAAATCAGAGCAGGAAAAACAGAACGTGAAATAGCTCTGCTTATAGAATTTTTTATGAAAAAGCAGGGCGCAAGCGCGTTATCGTTTGATACTATTGCGGCGTCGGGTAAACGCAGCGCAATGCCTCACGGTGTAGCTACGAACAAACTCATTGAAAACGGTGACTTTCTGACTCTTGATTTTGGTTGTGTATTTGAAGGGTATTGCTCAGATATGACGCGTACAGTGGTGGTAGGTAAGGCTGACGAACGTCAGAAGGAGATATACAATATTGTACTTCGCGCGCAGACAGAGGCTATTAATGAAGTTCGCGAAGGAGTGAAGTGTTCGGCTGTAGACGCAATTGCGAGGGATATAATAAAAAATTCGGGATACGGTGATAACTTCGGTCACGGATTGGGTCATAGTGTTGGTATAGAAATTCACGAGGCGCCTTCTTTTGCTCCAAAGTGCAGTGAAACGGTAAAAAACGGATATATTATGAGCGTAGAACCGGGAATTTATATTGATGGTTTCGGAGGTGTGCGAATAGAAGATTTAATCGCAGTTGAAAACGGTAAAGCGTTAAATCTTACCCATTCATCAAAAGAGCTTATTGAGTTATAGACTTTTACTTGGAGAAATATAAAATGAAGATTTTAATTGTTGAGGACGATAAAGCGTTGAATAACGGCATTGCATTATCGTTTAATAATGATGAAACTGTTCAGACCTACAGTATAAGTGAGGCGGAGAATCAGTTTAATAATGAGATTGACCTGATTATTTTAGATATTAATCTTCCTGACGGAAACGGTATTGATTTTTGCAGAAAGATACGTCAGACAAGCAGAGTACCGATTATATTTTTAACTGCAAATGATATGGAAACTGATATTGTGACAGGGCTTGAGAGCGGAGCGGATGATTACATAACAAAACCGTTTTCGCTTGCTGTACTGCGCGCACGGGTGAATGCGGTTTTGCGTCGTAATGAATCTGATGAAAGTGTTTTTAAAGAAAGCGGTTTTGATTTTAATTTTGATACAATGACATTTTTTAATAACGGAATGCCTGTGGAACTTAGCAAAACCGAGCAAAAGCTGTTAAAACTGTTTGTAAATAATCGCGGACGTACACTTTCAAGGGATATGCTAATAGATAGAATATGGACTGACGGAGCTGAATTCGTGGAAGGCAATGCGTTGTCGGTTGCAGTGAGGCGATTGCGGGAAAAACTGACAGACTCGCCTATAAAAACAGTATATGGGATAGGATATATATGGGAAAAGTAATTGTAATTCCGGTGATTATTTTAGCGATAGCTTTTACAGCGTTTATATATTACAGAGCGGCAAATGTTTTAAGACGTATTGATAAAATGCTTGACAGCGCGATAAATAACAGCTTTTCAGAGGACGATTTTACTGAGGCTCAGCTTTCAAAGATTGAAAGCAAGATGTACCGTTACTTAAATGCAGGGAAAACTGCGCGTAATAAGATTTCAAAGGAGCAGGACGCAGTCAAAGCGTTAGTCAGTGATATATCGCATCAGACTAAAACACCGATTGCAAATGTCCTGCTTTACACAGATTTACTGAATGAGCAGTCGGGCTTGAATGAAAATGCGAAAGAATTGATTTCAAATATAAATATTCAGACAGAAAAACTCAATTTCCTTATTCAATCATTAGTCAAGGTTTCGCGCCTTGAAAACGGAATTGTTGCAGTCATTCCGCGTGAAAACCTAATAAATGACTTGTTTGATACTATTGATTTCACACAGGCTGCTATGCAAAAGCATATTGAACTTACTGTAGAAAAAGCAGGTGATTTAACTGCAGTATTTGATTTAAAGTGGACAGGGGAGGCTTTGTCCAACATCATAGACAACGCCTTGAAATATACTCCCGACGGAGGAAGAGTAAGCGTCAGCGCAAGTGAATATGAAATGTTTGTAAGGATTGATATAGCTGATACCGGCATTGGTATAGGAGAGGAAGAAACGGCTAAAATTTTTATGAGATTCTACCGTTCACCGTCAGTAAGTGATGAAAAAGGAGTGGGTATAGGTCTTTATCTTGTCCGTGAAATTATCTCAAAAGAAGGCGGATATGTAAAAGTCGGTTCCAATATTGGCAAGGGCAGCATTTTTTCAATTTTTTTGCCTAAAAATTAAATCTGTCAAAACTGTCACTTTTTCGAAAGATTTCAGAAAGAATTATATTTTATAATAGTGTATGTAAACAAGATTTGCATACACTATTTTACTATGGAGGTTAATGTTATGGATATTTTAAAAACAAATAATCTAAAAAAATACTACGGCAGCGGCGATACTGTCGTAAAAGCGCTTGACGGAGTTAATCTGTCTGTTGCTGATGGTGAGTTTGCGGCAATTGTCGGTACTTCGGGAAGCGGTAAATCAACACTTCTGCATATGCTCGGCGGTCTTGACAGACCTACAAGCGGCACTGTAGAGGTAGACGGAAAAAGTATCTTTTCGTTAAAAGACGACGCGCTTACTATTTTCCGCCGCCGCAAGATAGGTTTTATATTTCAAAGCTATAATCTTGTGCCTGTACTTAATGTATATGAAAATATTGTTCTGCCTATTGAGCTTGACGGAAACAAGCTTGATAAAAAACATATTAACAATATTATAGAAACGCTTGGTCTTACCGAAAAGGTAAATAATCTGCCTAACCAGCTTTCGGGCGGACAGCAGCAGAGGGTGGCAATCGCCCGCGCGCTTGCGTCAAAGCCTGCTATTATTCTTGCGGACGAGCCTACGGGTAACCTCGACAGCAAGACAAGTCTTGACGTTATGGGGCTTTTAAAGGTAACAAGCGAGCGTTTTTCTCAGACTATAGTTATGATTACTCATAATGAGGAAATCGCGCAGATGGCGGACAGAATCATTCGTATTGAGGACGGAAAGATAGTAGGTGGTAACAATGCTTAAGGTAAACAGTAAAAAAGCAATCCGCCGTCTGTCAAACAGAAGTTTTAAGTCTAATGTATCAAGAAATGTTATAGCGGTTATTGCTATTGCGCTTACGGCAATACTCTTTACCGCACTTTTTACGGTCGGCAGCGGAATGATTGAAAATATTCAGCGTCAGACTATGCGTCAGGCAGGCGGAGGCGGTATGGCGTATTTAAAATATATAACCGATGAACAGTATAACGATATAAAAGACCATCCGCTGATTGACAGGATTTCATACAGCAGAATGATATGCGACGAGGTTATAAGCGATAAGCTTTTAAAACGTCACGCGGAAATTTACTATATGAACGACGTCGGAATGGAGCTTGGATTTTGTGTGCCTACTCACGGGCGTAATCCTGAAAAGGAAAATGAAATAATAATGGATACACGAGCAATGAAAATGCTCGGACTTCCTGAGGAGGTCGGAGCGTCCGTAACATTTCAAATGAAAATTCACGACGGTGAAATTGTCGAGCGCGAGTTTGTACTCTCGGGCTGGTGGGAGGCTGACCCTACCTTTGATATGGCGTCAATTATGGTGGTTTCAAAGGCTTATATAGACGCTCATATTGACGAGCTTTACAACAGTTTCAGAGAAAATTATGAATATACGGGCGTTATAAACAGTTATGTTATGTTTAAGAACTCGTTTGGTCTGGAAAGCAAGCTGGAACGTATAATAACCGAAAGCGGCTATTCAATGGACGAAAACGCGCCGAATTTTGTTGAGTCAAATGTAAACTGGTCGTATCTGTCAAGTAATTTCAGTCTGGATTTGCCGACTGTTGCTGCTGTAATAGCGGCTATTGCGCTTATAATATTTACGGGATATCTGATAATTTACAACATTTTTCAGATTTCCGTTATTAAGGACATACGCTTTTACGGTTTGTTAAAGACAATTGGTACAACAGGTAAGCAGGTAAAGAAGATTATACGCCGTCAGGCTTTAATACTGTCTTGTATAGGTATACCGATTGGACTTATTGCAGGATACTTCATAGGTACGGCTATTGTACCACTTATTATGAATCAAAGCTCATTTGCGGGAGCGGTATTTACAACAAGCGCAAATCCGCTTATATTTGTTGGCAGTACAATATTTGCTCTTGTAACTGTTGCGATAAGCACCTCAAAGCCCGGACGTATTGCAGCGAGTGTGTCACCTGTCGAGGCTGTCAGATATACCGATAATACAAATACTAAAAAGAAAAATCGGAAATCACGCGGCGGCGCAAAGATAAG
The DNA here is from genome assembly GCA_010206265.1 of Lachnospiraceae bacterium MD329. GTDB lineage: Bacteria > Bacillota > Clostridia > UBA1381 > UBA1381 > Hominilimicola. The sequence continues at coordinate 168,827 of VIQV01000023.1, read as the reverse complement.
CGGTATGGCGGCGGCAAATCTGGGACGAAATAAAAAACGTACAATTCTTGTTGTCATTTCAATGTCACTGTCGCTTGTTATGTTTAACACTATTTATACAATGAGTCTTGGTTTTGATATGGATAAATTCTTATCAACCTTTGTGGAAACCGATTATCTTGTATCTCACGCAAGTCTTGGAAATTATACTTACGCAGGAGATGAGGACACTGTAACGGAAAGTATGATTTCTGCGATTGAGGAACAAAGCGGCTTTAAGGAGGGCGGCAGATTTTTCGCAAATATAAGAGATGCGGAAACTTTCCGTATTCTTCCCGGCGGCAGAAATACAAACTATATCCGCGTGAATAGGGACGATAAAGGTAATGCTTTTTGTGCGGTATATGGCTTGGAGGATTTCCCTCTCGGCAATTTAAACGTACTTGAGGGCGAGATTGACTATGAGAAACTTAAGACGGGCAAATATATTTTAGAGGGTGTGCATACGGACGATAACCGTAATCCGATAAATGAAACCTCTCATTACGATATAGGTGATACCGTAACGCTCTACAATAACAGAGGTAACGGTGAAACTATGGCAGACAATGAATATACCGAATACAGTTATGAGGTTATGGCTAAGGTTGAAGTAAATACCTTTACCAATTCCTGCCGCGTAGGATATGACTATTCCTATTATTTGCCTGCTGAGGTATATAAAACAATGGTGGTAAATCCCGGTACAATGATGTATGTATATGATGTTGAGGAAGGCACGGAGCCTGCAATGGACGCATTCTTGCAGAACTACACGGAAAATATTGAGCCTGTTATGGCATATTCGTCAAAGCAGACAAAAGCAAATGAATTTAAAGGTATGCAAAATATGGTATTGATAGTCGGCGGAGTGCTGAGCCTTATAATAGGGCTTATCGGAGTACTGAATTTTATAAATTCAATGCTTACGAGCATACTTACAAGAAAACGCGAATTTGCAATGCTGCAGTCAATAGGTATGACTACATTGCAGCTCAAAAAAATGCTGATAGCGGAGGGGCTTATGTATACTGCGTCGGCAGGTGCGGTATCTCTGGTATTCGGAGTAGGGGTATCGGCGCTGCTTGCAAATACAGTCGCAAAAAGCCTGTGGTTCTTCACATATCAGTTTACGCTGCTGCCGCTTATTATAACAATTCCAATATTACTTATAATCGGTATAGTATTGCCAATGCCTGTACTGAAAACAGTTGAAAAACAAAGTATAGTGGACAGACTTCGTGAAAATGAAAATTAAACAGGTTAAAACGGATAAAGGTAAAATAACCTTTATCCGTTTTTTTGTCTTACACAGAGGATTTTTCTATAATTTCAAGCATATTTTCGGCAAGCGTACCGTAGCCCTTTAACGGGTTGTTCACAAAAACGTGCGTAACCGCGCCTATCAGCTTACCGTTTTGAATAATAGGTGAACCGCTCATTCCCTGAACAATGCCGCCGGCGCTGTCAATAAGACGCGAGTCTGTTATTTCAATAACAAGAGCTTTGTCAGCGGATTGCGTGATTTTTTTGATGTTTATTGAATATTTGTTGTTTTCATCACCAAAAGCGTCAGTCAAAATATACGCTTCGCCTGTTTCCACTTCATTGCGTGAAGCAACAGGGAGTGTATCGCCTGCGGAGTTAAACTCATTGCAGGTCATTTTACCGAAAATACCTATCTGAGAATTAACGCTTATATTACCTATAGTGTCACCTTCAAACGCACCGTTAATTTCACCCGGCGCGCCTTTTTCGCTTTTTGTCACTGATAAAATATTGCAGTTAAGAATATTTCCTGATTTTAAGGATAAAATATTACCTGTATCAACATCATTTATACAATGACCAAGCGCAGCAAAATCTCTGGTCGCAGGATTGTAAAAGGTGACAGTACCTATACCGGCGGTGCTGTCACGAACCCAAAGACCCAGACGGTACACATTATCGTCACCGCGCGCAGGAACGGCATCAATCTCTATGTCACGATTGTCCCGCGTCACAGATAAGCGTACACCTTCGGGATTTTCGTTCACAAGGCGAACGAGCTTTTCAGTATTATCAATACTTTCGCCATTAATTCCTTTAATTCTGTCATTTGTACGGATTCCATATTCTTTTGCGATGTTTTTACCGTTCACCTCGGACGAGCCTATAACAAGCAAGCCGTCAGTGAAAATCTTTACTCCTATCGTTTTACCTATCGGAATTACCTCTACAGCATTTGCATAGCTGGTACTTAAAAGGCATAGAGAAAACGTCAGAAATAAAATTATTTTTTTGTAAGCCCTTACCAATGGCATCACCACCTTTCACAAATTTAAATTTGCCTAAACGAAAGATGTTTATACTGAAAAACATATTGCAAAAATGGCTTTTAATTTTTTAATGAATATGCTACAATAGATGTATAAATTAAAATAGGAGCAGAAAAATGAGTAATATACTGAGTAATTTGAATGACAGACAAAAAGAGGCGGTTATGGAAACAGAAGGACCTGTACTTGTACTTGCAGGAGCAGGCAGCGGAAAAACGACCGTACTTGTAAATAGAATTGCATATATGATTTCTGAAAAGAATATTTTGCCTTGGAATATTTTAGCAATCACATTTACAAATAAAGCCGCTAATGAAATGAAGGAACGTATTGACAAACTTCTTGGAGATACTGCAAACAATATATGGGTAGGTACGTTTCATTCGGTGTGTGTAAAAATTTTGCGTACCTGTATCGACCTTCTTGGTTACGGACGTGATTTTATTATATATGATACTGCCGATACACGTACATTGATGAAGGAGTGCCTCAGAGAGCTTAATATCGACGAAAAAAGCTTTCCGCACAGAAATGTACTTTCTATTATAAGTAACGCTAAAAACGACCTTATGGACGCCCCTACGTTTGAAAATATTTATCGTAATGATTATAGAATGAACATTATTTCAAAGATTTATTACCGTTATCAGACGAAACTGCGAAAGAACAACGCACTTGACTTTGACGATATAATTTTAAATACCGTAAAAATTTTAAGCGAAAATCCTGACGTTCTCGCAAAGTATCGTGATAAATTCAAATACATATTGGTAGACGAGTATCAGGACACAAATAATTCACAGTATTTGCTTATAAATCTGTTGGCAGGAGAACATCATAATTTATGCGTTGTTGGTGATGATGACCAGAGTATTTATAAATTCAGAGGAGCAAATATTAACAATATTTTGAATTTTAATGATGATTTCCCTGAGGTAAAGAAAATTACGCTTGACCAGAATTACCGCTCAACACAGAATATTCTTGATACTGCAAACAGTGTTATTAAAAATAATAACGGTAGACTTGGCAAATCGTTGTGGACATCTCAGGGCGAGGGTGAGAAAGTTCTTGTGTATACAGGCACAAATGAATATGATGAGGCTCGTTATATTGCGAAAGAAGTAAAGGAGCATTTTAACGAAATTGGTACGTTTTCGGATTGTGCTGTGCTGTATCGTACAAATGCACAGTCGCGTGTAATAGAAGAAATGCTTATGAGAGAAAATATTCCGTATAGAGTGCTGTCGGGACTGCGTTTCTATGACAGAAAGGAAATTAAGGATATTGTTGCGTATTTGCGCGTAATTTATAACCCTAATGATGATGTAAGTCTTGCGAGAATTATAAATGAGCCAAAACGTAAAATTGGAAATGCAACGTTGGAAAAAGCTCGTAATATTGCCGAGGAAAACGGTACTTCTCTTTATGATGTTGTATCGCACGCAGATAACTATCCTGAATTTAAAACCGCAATAAAAAAACTGCTTGATTTTTCCGAAATAATAAATTCGCTTATAAAAATCAGAGATACAGTACCCATTAACGAGCTTGCTTCACGAGTTATGAACGATACGGGATATATGCCGGCGCTTATGCTGGAGGATACAACGGAAAGCAAGACAAGAATAGAAAACCTTGGTGAATTTATGTCCGTAATAATGGAATTTGAAAAAAATGAGGAAACAGGCAGTACACTCGGCGAATTTCTGGAAAGTATAACGCTTGTGTCAGATGTTGACGGCTACGACGAAAACGAGGATTCTGTTGTTCTGATGACGATTCACAGTGCAAAAGGTCTTGAATTTCCCATAGTGTTCCTGTCAGGTCTTGAAGAAGGGATTTTTCCGGGAATGAGGTCAATGAATTCGGAGGAGGACATTGAGGAGGAGCGCAGATTGTGTTATGTTGCGATTACAAGGGCAAAACAGCGTTTGTATATAACAAAAACTGTCAGCCGCACGCTTTACGGTAAAACAACCCCTACCATTCCGTCGAGATTTTTTAATGAAATTCCAAAAGAATATGTAGAAGATAAAACTGCTGTAAAGCCCAAAATTGCAGAAGGATTTCAGAAAATGGGCTTTTATAATATACCAGATAAGAAAAAGAATACATATACTCCTATACAAAAAACGGACGCTGTATACAGCGATTATAAGGCAGGAGATATAATTGAACACAGAAAATTCGGAAGAGGTGAGATTCTTAAAGCCACACCCTGCGGAAATGACTGTATTCTTGAAATTCAATTTGAAAGCATAGGATTTAAACGATTAATGGCGGCTTTCTCAAATGTAAAAAAGATAAATTGAAAACAGAGGCATACGTTATGTATGCCTCTGTTTTATGTCTTAATTTATGTTAATCAGTTTTAATATATTTTCGTTTATGGGCTGAATGTTCTCGTTATAAAGAAACCCTATTTCACGCGCTGATATGGGTTTGGGTAATTGTATTTCAATAAGACTGCCTGAGAGAAGTTCATTTTTAACGAATTGCTTTACGACACAGGAAATTCCTATGCCGATTTTTGCAAACTCAATAAGCATATCCATTTCGTTAACCTCAAGAATATGAGCAGGATTGATATTGTTCTCCGCATAATAATTATTAACGTGCATACGCGAAACGTTAGACTTGTTTAAAAGCATAATATTACCGTATTTAAACACGTCATTCATTTTGCAGTCAAGACGTTTCAGGTATGCAGGGGTACATACGAAAATATCCTCTATTTCACCAAGTGAATAGTATGACATTGTTCCAATATTATCGGGTTTAGCCATAAGAGCAAGGTCGATACTGCATTCTTCAAGCATTGCGTGGGCATTTGAGGAAGATGTGCAGGTGATTGAAACATCGGTGTCGGGATATTTTTTTGTGAATTTTTCAAGATAAGGCATAAGAATATACTTGCATAGTACATTACTTGCGGCAATTCGGAGCCTGCCTGTATTTTTACTTTGTTTTAGCTTTTCTTCCGCGTCAGCTAAAGCGTACAGCGCAATTCGCGCACAGTCATAAAGGAGCTTACCCTCTTCTGTCAGCGCAACTCCACGTGTTTTTCGGATAAAAAGCGTAGCAGACAGGTTTTCTTCAAGCTTTTTAATCGTCATACTGACTGCAGGTTGTGAAATATATAAATGTTCCGCGGCTTTTGAGATACTTCCGTAGTCTGCAACTTCAAGAAATATTCTGTATCTGGATAGGTTGTCGTAATTATTCATAAAGCACCTCATATAATTAAAATTTATGGATAATATAAATTATATATATTTGAATTATATCACTTAATATGCTATAATTCAATACATAAATAGAAGAAAGGACTGAATTTATTATGGGAATGACAATGACGCAGAAAATTCTTGCGGCTGCCGCAGGAAAAGACAGTGTTAAAGCCGGTGAACTGATTATGGCAGATTTAAACTTAGTTCTCGGCAATGATATTACAACGCCTGTTGCAATAGGTGAATTTGATAAAATAGGCGGTAAGTCGGTATTTGATAAGACTAAAATAGCACTTGTGCCTGACCATTTTACACCTAATAAGGATATTAAATCGGCACAGCAGGCATTGCAGGTGCGTACTTTTGCAAAAGAACAGGATATTTTAAATTATTTTGAAGTAGGCGAGGTTGGTATAGAACACGCGCTTTTACCTGAAAAGGGACTTGTAATAGCCGGCGATGTTGTAATCGGAGCAGATTCACATACCTGTACATACGGTGCTTTGGGAGCATTTTCGACAGGCGTAGGTTCAACAGATATGGCAGCAGGTATGGCTACAGGCAAAGCGTGGTTTAAGGTGCCTGAGGCAATAAAGTTCAATCTTACAGGAAAACTTCCGAAATATACAAGCGGTAAAGACTTGATTTTACATATAATAGGTATGATAGGAGTAGACGGCGCACTGTATAAATCAATGGAATTTACAGGCGAGGGAATGCATTCTCTTACAATGGACGACCGTTTCACTATTGCTAATATGGCGATTGAGGCAGGCGCAAAGAACGGCATATTCGAGGTTGACGATCTTACAATTGAATATATGAAGGGACGTACGGACAGAGAATATAAAGTGTTTACGGCAGACAGCGACGCAGAATATTCGCAGATAATAGATATAGATTTATCAAAGGTTCCGCATACTGTTGCATTTCCGCATCTTCCTGAGAATGCTCGTACACCTGAAAACTGGGGTAACGTTGCTATAGATCAGGTAGTAATAGGCTCCTGTACAAACGGCAGAATTTCAGATTTGCGCCGTGCTGCAGAGATTTTGAAGGGTAAACGGGTGAAAAAGGGAATAAGAGTTATTGTATTCCCTGCAACACAATCGATTTATCTTGAGGCTTTAAAGGATGGTACTCTGTCAGCATTGGTTGAGGCAGGCTGTGTAATATCAGCGCCTACCTGCGGACCGTGTCTGGGAGGTCATATGGGTATTCTTGCAGAGGGTGAAAGATGTGTTTCAACTACAAACAGAAATTTCATAGGACGTATGGGACATATTGAAAGTGAAGTATACCTTGCCAGTCCTGAAGTTGCTGCGGCAAGTGCAATAACAGGCAAGATAACATCACCAGAGGAGGTAATGTAAAATGAAAGCAAACGGAAAAGTAATTAAATACGGTGACAATATTGATACTGACGTAATAATTCCTGCAAGACATCTTACAACATCTGACCCCAAGGAGCTTGCAAAGCATTGTATGGAGGATATCGATAAAGAATTTGTGAATAAGGTGCAGAACGGAGATATAATGGTCGGAGGCGCAAATTTTGGATGCGGTTCATCAAGAGAACACGCCCCTATAGCTATCAAGGCAAGCGGTATTTCGTGTGTTATTGCCAAGGATTTTGCAAGAATTTTTTACAGAAATTCAATAAATATAGGTTTGCCGATTCTGGAATGTGCAGAGGCGTCAGAAGATATTGAGGCAGGTAACGAGGTCGAAGTTGATTTTGACACGGGTATAATTACAAATAAAACTAAAAATAAGACTTATCAGGCTGTAGCATTTCCTAAATTTATGCAGGAAATTATTAATGCAGGCGGATTGGTAGAGTACATAAAGAAAGGAAATTAAATAATGAGTGAATTTAATATAGCGCTTATTCCGGGCGATGGAATAGGTCCTGAAATCGTAAGCGGTGCCGTTACGGTGCTTAATGCAGTTGAGAAAAAATACGGTCATAAATTTAATTATACGGAAGTTTATATGGGAGGCTGTGCAATTGATAAATACGGTGTGCCTCTTCCGCAGGAAACAATAGATATCTGTAAAAAATCAGACAGTGTACTCTTAGGCGCCGTGGGCGGACCTAAATGGGATAGTCAGCCGTCAGAGAACAGACCTGAAAAAGGACTTCTGGGAATAAGAAAAGCTCTTGGTTTATATTCAAATCTGCGCCCGTCTATTTTAAAGAAACAGTTAAAGGACGCGTCGCCGCTAAAGGATGAAAAACTCAGAAACGGACTTGACGTAATGGTGGTAAGAGAACTTACAGGCGGAATTTATTTCGGTAAACGTACAAAGGGTGATGATTGGGCGTCCGACGAAGAAAAGTACAGCGTAGAGGAAATTACCAGAATCGGAAAAATAGCTTTTGAAACTGCTATGCTGCGTAATAAACGCGTTGTTTCAGTTGATAAGGCAAATGTGCTTGAATCTTCGCGTCTGTGGCGTTCTACTATGGAAAGTATTGCAAAAGACTATCCGGAAGTTACGCTGACTCATATGTATGTAGATAATGCGGCAATGCAGCTTGTAATAAATCCGGCTCAGTTTGACGTTATTGTAACATCAAATATCTTTGGTGATATTCTTTCCGATTTGTCAAGCGCAATTGCAGGTTCAATAGGAATGCTGCCGTCAGCGTCGCTTGGCGCAACTAAGTGCGGTATGTATGAGCCTATTCACGGCAGTGCGCCTGATATTGCAGGTCAGGATATCGCAAATCCGATTGCTACAATTGTTTCAGCCGCAATGATGCTTGAAATGTCGTTTGGACTTGTTGAAGAGGCAAAGGCTATCAATAATGCTGTAGACAAGGTTCTTGATGAAAATTACAGAACCACAGATATTATGTCTGATGGTATGACAAAAGTCGGTTGTAAAGAAATGGCGAAGCTTATTGCTGAAAATATATAATGATTTTATCAAAAACACTTGCGTTATACAGGTGTTTTTGTATTTTTATGGAAAAATTATTGTATTTTGTTGACTTATAACTTTGTTTATGCTAAAATATAAAATTAGATGAAGTGTATAATTTTATTAAACAGCTTAGGAGGACATAACTATGAACATTTCAACAAATTTAAAGGCTATTGAGACAATTAAGGGAGAAATTCTTTCCGAAATGGCAAAGCTCTATAAAACTTTGGCAGACTATGATGAAATAGGCGAATATGAAAGTGTTACAAACGAAATTGCAACTATTATAGCTATGGATTACATACTTGCAAGAAGGCTGGGAGTAACATTTTCAAATATTGACAATAAAATTTCAGAGCTTTTAGCTATTGGCGAAGAAAACGGTCACGAACTCGAACTGGAATTTTCCGATATGTCGGAACTCAATAAATACTTAAAAAGCCGTTAAATGCAAGCGTATTTGATACGCGGAGGGTTATATGAGAAAGTATTACGGACAGATAACAAAGTCGTACACAAAAGCAGCGGTTATCTCGGCACTTTTACTTATTATAGGTGCGGTGCTGTTTTTTGTGACGAAAAATGAAATTGTAATACTTTTAGAGGCTGTATCGGGAGCAGGTATTTTCGGTACAGTGCTTTTGCTGAACCGCAGACGAAGGGAAAGTGTAAATAATTTTCTCGCGATGATGGCGAAAAACTCAAATTCGGTTTCGTCAAACGTTATGGGTTCAGTTCCTATTCCTGTTGTTGTAACTCATATTGACGGGTCTGTTTTCTGGTATAATGAAAAATTTTCGGAATTGTTTTCAAATAAAGATTTATTTGGAATTTCTGTTGAAACCATTATCTATGATTTGAAATGGAGTGATGTTCTGAAGTCAGCATCATTTTATGAAAAACAGGTTAAAGTCGGTGAAAATAAATATTCATTGCTCGCGCATACTATTCAGAATAAAACTTCCGGTATCAGCGACGAAGATAAAGTATCTGTATATATCTATCTTATTGATATGACTGCCGAAACAGAACTTCGCGAGATGTATGAAAAAGATAAAACCGATATTGCGATTATTAATATAGACAATTATGACGATGTACTTCAAAGAGTTAACGACAATGAACAGCAGCATATTATATCTCAGATACGCCGATGCATAAACGAATGGGGCGAAGAAGGCAGTGCTCTTGTAAAGAGCGTTGACAGAGATAGATATTATGTGTTCTTTGAGCATAGATATTTGTCAGACTATATTGAAAAAAAGTTTGATATCCTTTATCGTGTGCGTAAGGTTGGAGAAGAAATAAAGCTGCCTGTAAGTATCAGTATAGGTATTGGTGTCGGAAAAACACTTGCAGAAACTGATTCTTATGCGCGCAGCGCTTTGGATATGGCGCTTGGACGCGGAGGAGATCAGGTCAGTATAAAAGATGAAACTCAGTTTTCATTTTATGGAAGTAAAGCGCGTGATTATGAAAAGAGTACAAGAGTAAAGACTCGTGCGTTTGCGTCTGCATTGAAGGATTTTATAAAAAGCTCGGACAAGGTTATTTTTATGGGACATTCCAATGCAGATTACGATAGCTTTGGCGCCGCAATGGGATTGCAGCGTGCAGTTCGGACAATGGGTAAAAAACCATATATTATTTACGATAACAATTCTCCTGCAATCGGTAAGCTATTTGATGAACTTCATACCGTTCAGGAATATAAGGGAATGTATGTGAGCGGAGAAAACGCGCTTGAGCTTTTGACGCCCGATACTCTTTTGGTTGTGCTTGATACGCACAGACCGTCAATGCTACCTTGTCCGCAGCTTGCCGAAAGAGCAGCAAAGGTAGTTCTTATTGACCATCACAGACGTTCGACTGATTTCATAAATCCGTGTTCGCTGATTTATCACGAGCCGTATGCGTCGTCAACGTGTGAGATGGCTACTGAATTGCTTGAATATATGAATTTGAGCAGTTCACTTACAACAACAGAGGCAGAGTGTCTTTATACCGGTATTTTGATGGATACGAAGAATTTTATTGTAAAAACAGGAGTAAGAACGTTTGAGGCAGCCTCGCATTTAAAAAGATTAGGACTTAATACTATTGACATAAAGAAACTTTTTAATGTAAATAAAGATGAGTATGACCGAAGAGCAGATATAGTAAGAACAGCCGAGATGGTCGCGCCTAAAATTGCAGTTGCGAAAACATATCAAAAACTGCCCAATATAAGAGTTGTAGCCTCTCAGGCGGCAGATGAAATGCTGAATATTGCTGATACTCACGCGTCAATAGTTGTTTATCCGATTGATAATAATGTTGGAATAAGTGCGCGTTCGTTAGGAGATATAAATGTTCAGCTCATAATGGAATATCTGGGCGGCGGTGGTCACAGCACAGTGGCAGGGGCGCAGGTCAAAGATAAAAATGTCGATATGGTTGTCGATGAGGTGACTGAGGCAGTAAGTAAATATCTTAAAAATAATGTAGAATAGAGTGGAGGAAGAATTATGCAGGTTATTTTAACGCAGGATGTAAGAGGACAAGGTAAAAAAGGTCAGATGGTTAATGTGTCTGATGGGTATGCGAGGAATTTTTTGCTGCCTCGCGGTTTAGCTGAGCCTGCGACAAAATCTAACATAAATGTTATGAAGGGTAAGCAGGAATCTCTTGAATACAAGAAAAAGGTAGAACTTGAAGAGGCTAATGCAATAGCTGACAAAATGAAAGAGATTAAGGTGTTGCTGAAGGCAAAGGCAGGCGATAACGGAAAGCTTTTCGGTTCGGTTACTTCAAAAGACGTTTCTGAGGCTCTTACAATGCAGCACCATATAAAGCTCGATAAGAAAAAATTTGTTATGCCTGATGGAATTAAAACTCTTGGAACTACGGTTATTGATGTAAAGATATATACGGGAGTTACAGGCAAATTAACCGTGGTAGTTGAACAGCTTTAAAATCGGGGAGGGAATACTATGGCAGAAATGTCAAGTCCTGTAGATGTGATGGGCAGAGAACTGCCATACAGTCAGGAGGCAGAAATTGCCGTTATCGGAAGCGCACTTTCAAATTCACATAGTGTTGCAGAATCTGCTGAGATTGTGAAACCTGATGATTTTTATTTTCCGCAGAACAGGGAGATTTACTCGTCAATACTGGAGCTCTTTAATGAAAATGAACCGATTGACTTTATTACAGTATCTAACAGACTTAGTCGTAATGACAAGCTTGATGCGGTAGGGGGAATAACATACCTTCGAAATGCCGCGACAAATGTTCCGACTACAAGACACGTCACTTATTACTCAAATATAATCAAGGATAAGGCTACTTTGCGCGCGCTTATTCAGCGTTCTAATGCAATTGCCGATTTGGCGTACAGCGAAACGGACAAGGTTGAACGCGTTGTTGATCAGGCGGAGCAGCTTATTTTTGATGTTTCTTCGTCAAGAGATAAAGGCGATATACTGCCTATGAGTGAAATATTTTTAGGCAGTTATCAGGAAATTGTTGAAAACTCAATGAATGACAGCGGTATTACGGGCTTGGATACAGGCTTTGGAGAACTGAATCGTCGTACAGGCGGTTTCCACGGCGGAGAGCTTATTATTATTGCAGGACGTCCCGGTATGGGTAAATCAAGTTTTGCAGTTAATATTGCAGAACATATGAGTATTGCGAATAATAAAACAGTCGCTATCTTTAATCTGGAAATGCCTAAGGAACAGATTGTAAATAGAATTATATGTTCGCAGGCGCTTGTAAATTTAGGTAAAATCAGAACAGGTGATATGACCGGTGAGGATTGGGAGAAAATAGGAGCAATTGTTGACAGAATAGCAACGGCACCAATGTATATTGACGATACAGCGTCAATAACTGTATCTGAAATAAGGGCAAAATGCAGAAGGTTAAAACAAACTAAAGATTTACAGCTGATAGTAATAGACTATTTACAGCTTATGCAGTCAAGCGGACGAAGCGATAGCCGTCAGCAGGAAATTGCTGAAATTTCGCGCTCACTGAAAATTCTTTCAAAAGAACTTAATATTCCTGTTATTGCGCTTTCGCAATTGTCGCGTGCGAGTGAATCCCGAAGTGATAAGCGTCCTATGCTGTCGGATTTGCGCGAATCGGGACAGATAGAGCAGGACGCGGACCTTATAATGTTTCTTTACAGAGACGATTATTATAATAAGGATACCGACGAGAAAAATCTTGCGGAATGTATTATAGCAAAGAATAGGAGCGGTGAACCGGGGACCTTTAAACTTGGCTGGGAAGGTCAGTTTACAAAGTTTCGTAATGTGGATTTTGTGCACAGGGAAGAATAATGATTTTAAATATAATCAGACAAACAATAAGTGAATATAATTTATTTAACAAAGGCGAAAGAGTGCTTATAGGACTTTCAGGCGGAGCAGACAGTGTTTGCCTTACATATGCGCTGAACATTTTAAAGAAAGAACTTGATATAGAATTGTTTACAGCACATATAAATCACGGTATACGCGGTGACGAGGCAACACAGGATGAACAATTTGCGATTAGATTTTCTGAAAAACTTGGTCTTAAATGTTTTGTTAAACATATAAATATACCTGAAATTGCACATAATACCGGACAATCTGAAGAAACAGCAGGCAGACAGGCAAGATACGATTTTTTTTCTTACATTTCTGCTGAAAACGGAATTGATAAAATAGCAACAGCTCATAATAAAAATGATAATGCAGAAACTATTATTATGAATTTTATCAGAGGAGGTTCGCTTTCAGGTTTATGCGGAATCCCGTATAAGAGAGGCAGTATTGTAAGACCTTTGCTTAATGCGGAGCGAAGTGAAATTGAAAAATACTGTATTAAAAATGATCTGGAATTTGTTACGGACAGTACAAATCTTGAAAATGACTATACAAGGAATAAAATACGTAATTTGTTAATTCCGCAAATTGAAAATGAGTTTAATACTAATTTTATATCGACGGTCACTGCAAATTCTATACTTATACGAGAGGACAACAAATATCTCGATAAATGTACTAAAGAAGTGTATAAGAGAATTGTGAGCAGTAATATTATTGATATAGATGGACTGTTAAAAAATGACATATCAATTCAGCGCAGACTGATAAGAATGGCATTATATAATTTTTACGGTACTCTTGACGGTGTTTCATCAGTATTTATTGATGATATTTTAATGCTGGCTGAAAAAAACAGTGGTAAATCAATAAATATTTATAATAATACACAGGTAAAAAATGAATATGGAAAACTTATTATTACAAATAGTGAAAACGTAGATGTGCAAGGCTTTGAATACCGATTAACTGTAGGTAAAACATATATAATTGATGAAATAAAGAAAAAAGTTGTTGTTTCCGAGGTGTGTTCACGCCAAAAGGACGGGGCTGTATATCTGAATAACAACGGAGTTAATGAAATTATATTAAGAAACAGAAAAAACGGCGACCGTTTTTACCCTTCCGGAATGAGCGGAAGTAAGAAGATAAAGGAGTACTTTATAAACAGTAAAATTCCAAAAGATGAACGAAATAAAATACCCATTATAGAGATTGACGGAAAAATAGCAGCTGTAGGGCAGAGAGTCGATGAACACTTTCTGTTTTATGACAAGGGTATTAAAATAGAATTTTATAACATTTAGGAGGTAATGACTTGCAGAAAAGGGTTAGAGGTCTGGGGATATGGCTTGCAATGCTTATTATTGCATATCTTATTTACGCGTTTGTCTGGTCTATGAATTCATCAACAATAAAAATGAATTATTCAGATTTGGTGTCAAGCATTAAATCTGAACAGGTTCAGTCAATGAGCGTTACAGGAAATGATGTGTCGGTTTCGCTAAAAAACGGCAATAAGGCAAAGGTAACAATCTTATCCACGGATAATTTGCAGGCTGATGTCGGCGCTGAAATGAATAAACAAATGAGTGAAGGCACTCTGTCTGTTGAGGTTTTGGAGGCAAAAATTTCGTGGGCGGTTGTAACTAATATTTTGCTTATAATTATATTTATAGTAGTGCTTGTTTTTGGCGTATTTAGACGAGGAGGCGGTGCCGGTAACTTCACCAAAAGCCGTGCCAAGCTTAATATGGGTATAAAAAAAGTGACATTTAAAGAGGTGGCAGGAGCTGAGGAGGAAAAAGCAGAGCTGGCTGAAATTGTTGAATTTCTGAAAAATCCGCAGAAGTTTATTTCTTTAGGCGCGAGAATACCTAAGGGTGTATTGCTTGTAGGTTCTCCCGGTACAGGAAAAACATTGCTTGCCAAGGCTGTGGCAGGAGAGGCAGGTGTACCTTTCTTTTCCATAAGCGGTTCAGATTTTGTTGAATTGTATGTAGGTGTGGGAGCATCGCGTGTTCGTGATTTGTTTGAACAGGCTAAAAAGAATAAACCGTGTATTGTATTTATTGATGAAATCGACGCAGTAGGACGTAAGAGAGGCGCTGGTATGGGAGGCGGACACGATGAACGTGAACAAACATTGAATCAGCTGCTTGTTGAAATGGACGGTTTTGCTGAAAATGACGGAGTTATTATAATTGCTGCTACAAACAGACCTGATATACTTGACCGTGCATTGCTGCGTCCGGGAAGATTTGACAGACAGGTTGTTGTAGATGTACCTGACGTAAAGGGCAGAGAGGCGATTTTGCAGGTACATTCTGCAAGAAAGCCACTGGCTCAGGAAGTTGATTTGGCTGAAATTGCCAAGGCAACTTCGGGTTATTCAGGAGCAGATTTGGAAAACCTTATGAATGAGGCTGCCATTTTTGCAGCACGGCGTAATCATTCGGCAATTACTAAACGAGATGTTGAAGACGCTAATTTAAAAGTAATGATGGGTAGTGAAAAACGTTCAAGAATTATTACTGAAAAGGAACGCAGGCTGACAGCATTTCACGAGGCAGGTCACGCTGTGCTTGCCAGACTGGCAGATAATAATTCTCATATACACAAGGTATCTATTGTTCCGCGCGGCAGGGCAGGAGGATTTACTATGCACGTTCCTGACGAGGATAAAATGTATACATCAAAAAATGATATGCTGGATGAGATAGTAGTTTTACTTGGCGGAAGAGTGGCAGAGGCTCTTACAATGAATGATATCAGCACAGGCGCCTCAAGTGACATTCAGCGCGCAACAGAACTTGCGAGGAATATGGTGACAAAATATGCTATGTCAGATGTTATAGGTCCTGTTTCATACGATGACGGTGACGAGGTGTTTATAGGACGTGATTTTGCGCATTCAAAAACATATTCTGAAAAAACAGCAGCAGATATTGACGATGAAGTAAAACATATTTTAATGAGTCAATATGAGAAAACACAACAAATACTTACCGACAATATGGAAATCCTTACTCGTATTGCAAATAAGCTGCTTGAGAAGGAAACAATTGACGGTATTGAATTTGAGGAATGTTTTAATTCACAGGAAGGAGGAAATACAAATGCAGGTGACTAAAGAAACTTTAATCGGAGAGGCTCTTGAAATGAATGCAGGAATAGCCCCTATTTTGATGGGAATAGGTATGCACTGCCTTGGCTGCCCTTCATCTCAGGGAGAGTCAATAGCGGACGCTTGTATGGTGCACGGTGTTGACGCTGATGAGCTTGTAAAGAAAATTAATGACTTTCTTGCGGAAAATTAATAAATAAAAATAACTGTTACCTCATTTAGGTAACAGTTATTTTTTATTAGTTATATAAGTGGCTCGGAAGTCCATCTACCATTATAGGCGACAGCTCTGCCTGAATTAGCGGACGTGCATATGATAAAAATTCAGGTGATACATATGTTCCGTTATCGGTTATCCATTCTAAAGGCACTTTTTTCTCTATATTTGCTATTTTATTAATGTCAAATGGTTCTGTCGTACATTGATAAGGGTTATTTGTTACTCGGTTAAAGATAATCATTTTACCGGATTCACCTCTGAATGACGCTTCAACCGCGTGACCGCCCGCAACAAATGCCTCTGTGATATCCACTCTGGAAACCATATGAGAACTGCACCTTTGAAGAATATTTAAATCTATTGCTCGTGACTTGCAGCCAAATTCTTTAGTTATAGTATTTGAAAGGTATTGCGCTGTACCGCCCAAAGCAATATGACCGAAAGAGTCGGTAAACTGTGACTGACTTGAAATAAGCTCACAGACGTATCTGCCGTCTTTTAGCTTTATACCCTCGGACACTGCAATTACAATTGATTTTTTTTGTTTCTTTAATTTTGATATACTTTCAAGAAAACTTTCTAAACTGAATGTCTTTTCAGGAAGATATATTAAATCTGGACCGATACAGTCCTCACCCTTACTGAGCGCCGCAGAGGCAGTCAGCCAACCCGCATTTCTTCCCATAATTTCAACGATATGTATATTTTGTTTGCCATACACACTGGCGTCTTTTATAATTTCTTTCATTACAGTGCCTATAAATTTTGCTGCACTGCCGTAGCCGGGGGTATGGTCTGTTTCAGCAAGGTCATTGTCTATTGTTTTTGGAACACCCATAAAACGTATTTTGCTGTTAGTCATTTCACCGTATTGGGACAGCTTTTTTATAGTATCCATTGAATCATTTCCGCCTATATAGAAAAAGTGTTCAATTTCAAGGTCACTAAGCATTTTAAAAATTTTAATGTATATTTCTTCATCTTCTTCTATTTCAGGCAGTTTAAATCGGCAGGAACCGAGATATGATGACGGGGTACGCTTTAAAAGTTCAATATGTAAATCTGTCTGTATATGTTGTGACAAATCAACATATCTGCCGTCTAAAAATCCCTGAATACCGTTTTGCATACCAAAGACCTTGTTAGCGCCTCTGTCGCGTGCAGTTTTAAATACGCCTGCCAGACTTGAATTAATTACGGCGGTCGGACCGCCGGATTGACCTACAATAACATTTCCATATTTCATATTTTCCCGACCTTTCTTATTAAGATATTATAATTATATATTATTGGGAAATAAAAAACAATAGCAATATAAAAAATATCTCCACGGTTATACCGTGGAGATAACAGGATTATTCCTGCGGAAGGAAATCGCAGGGATTTACGTTTACGCCGTCCTTAGACATTTCAAAGTGCAGATGACTGTCAGTAACGTTTTCACCTTTACTGTCGCCAACAATACCTACAACTTCTCCTGATTTTAATTCTCTGCCTTCAGTCAGTCCTTCGGTGCTGTCAAGCCCCATATATTTAGTTACAAAGCCTGCTGCGTGTGAGATTACTATACAGCCGCCTGTAGCGTCCTCATATACTGAATCGATTACACCATCGGCTACTGCCTGAACGCTGCAGCCTTTTTCTGCGGCAATATCAATACCGTTATGCGTTCTCCAGTCTGATAAAGCTTTGTTATATTGAAGCTTGTCCGAATATTCCTCTAAAATATTTCCCATTACAGGCATAATGAATGTCGGCTGTTCTGATGATACCGTTATTGCGTCATCGCTTGTATCTGGATTATCTACTGCATATTCCTCAATAGGCTGAGGCTGAGATACAACCGGAATGTCGTTTCCTTCTGTAACTGCGTCACTGTTTGCAGGTTCGTCTGTCGGCAGCGGCGGAACGTAGGTATCGTTCTTCTCAGAGAATACGGGAGCGGTAGTAGCCTCCGCCTCTTTGATTTTTTCATTAATTACGCTTGCCGAATGTTTATCATTGTATCTTTCCGTAAAATAACCGGCAACTCCAATTACCAATACACAGCAGCAAAGTGCTATGTAAAAGCCCGGCAGCTTTTTTGTTTCCTTTTTTTGTTCTTGATTCATTTTTTAAAACCTCCTGTTTTCACTGTAGTATTTAGTATTCTTTCCTTATTTTTCTGGATTATACCTTGTATGGTAAAAATTTTAAACTTTAAATATTAAAATCACTATTCCCAAATCAATAATTCTATAGTATAATAACTATATAGAAGGTAGGTGCTACATAGTGAGAATAGAAAAACTTAACAACGATAAAGTCGTGGTGACTCTTACAACAGCGGACCTCACAACGCTGGATATTGACATAAAACAATTGTCACCAAACTCTAAGGAACTGCATACGTTCCTGTTTCATATAATGGAAACAATACATAAGGAAACAGGATTTAATCCGTACAGCGGTCAGGTAGTCGTTGAGGCTACCCCCTCAAGTGAAGGGATAACAATACTTGTAAGCCGTTTAAATACTGCGGCGAAAAAGGTGACGAGAGAAAAGTTCAATAAGGCAACTCGCGTAACGGCGCATATTAAGGAAAAGAAAATATTTAATCTTTTCTTTTTTGCAAATTTTGATGATTTATGCGCGGCATTGACAGAAATGACTGTTGAGGCGCTTTATGACGGCAGTCTGTATAAATTAGAGGATTCTTTTTGTTTTTCATTAAAAGACACTACAAAGCATAAAAAATGCGCACATAAAATGACTGAATTCGCTACAAATAATAAGAGCTTTCCGGCTCATATTACATATGTTCAGGAACACGGTAAACTGGTTGCCGAGGGTAAGGAGCTTGTTAGTTTAAGAAAAAATATTCGAAATCTGATTTAACACTTGAAAATTTTGGATAAGTATGTTAAAATACAAAAGAAAACTAACATAGAAGGAGAATAATTATGACAAATATTTTAGAAACAGTTGTTTTTGCCGAAGGTGAGAACGCTGCAGCTCAAACTCAGGCTACAGGAACTCAGACAGGACAGCAGGCGCCGCAAGGACCTAATTCAACAATGAGTATGGGAGTATCGTTGCTATTTCCTGTTATTATTATAGTACTATTGTATTTTATGATGATAAGACCGCAGAGAAAGCGTGAAAAGGAAGCAAAGGCAATGATTAACGCAATGAAGGTCGGTGATAAGGTAGTGACTATCGGCGGTATATGCGGTAAAGTTGCAAAAATCAAGGATGAATTTGTATTCATTGAAACAGGCAACATTGGTACACAGGACGAAAAATCTATTATAAAGATGGAAAGAGATGCTGTAAAGGCAGTTGAATCATCTAAAAACTAATTGGATAAGTATAAAAATTAAATCTCCCTAATATATATATAATAAAATATTAGGGAGGTTTTTTTATGGGTATACATATTAAAGGGGTGATAAAAGCCACGGTGTTTTCACTTCTGATTACGTTTGCCGTGATATTTATATTAGCGTTGCTGGCGTTTTTTACATCAATTTCAGAAAATGTGTTATTGGGCTGCGCATATGGAGCTGTGGGGGTAGGTGTGCTTTTAGGCGCAATTCTTGTTTCAAAGGCTGTACAGCAGAAAGCTCTTATTCACGCATTAATGATGTGCCTTATATATGCAGTTGTGCTTACTGGAATTTCATTTGTCCTGAATGGTATGCCGATGTTTAACAGCAGACTGGCTCTTATTATAATAGGTATATTTGCAACAGGATTTTTAGGTTCCATAATAGGGAAATAAGAATATTGACTTTTTTGTCAAAGTATGATACAATTAGTCCATTAAAAAGTTTACATATAAGGAGGAGTTAGTGATGAAACACGTTCAGACACTTAACAAAGCTAATTTGAAGGAATCAGCAGTACACGGCGGCTGCGGCGAATGTCAGACTTCCTGCCAGTCAGCTTGCAAGACATCGTGCACAGTTGCAAACCAAAAATGTGAGAAAGCAAACTAATTGTTTTGCCGAATAAATGAACATCAAAAGTCAATCATCGGCTTATATAGTCGGTGATTTTCTGTTAATATGCTGTAATGAGGAGTTTTTTAAAGTGATACATAAGTATAAGCAATTGGGACTAAATATAGTAATGGACGTATATTCAGGCGCAGTTCACGTTGTTGATGATGTGATGTATGATATGCTTGATTATATAAATGAACCGTTTCAGGTATCAGAAACGTGTCCTTATGAAGTTGTAAAACCGTTAAAGAATAAGTATGGTTATGATGAAATTGAAGAAAGTTACAAAGAGATATGCGGACTGTACGAAAACGGACAGCTTTTTACCGACGACTGCTATAAGGATATTGCACAAAACTGGAATAAGCAGTCTGTAGTTAAGGCTTTATGCCTGCACGTCGCGCACGACTGTAATTTAAGGTGCAAATACTGTTTTGCAGATACGGGTGAATTTCACGGCGGAAGAAGTCTTATGAGTTCTGAAACCGGTAAAAAGGCAATTGATTTTGTGATTGCTAACAGCGGAAACAGGCATAATATTGAAATTGACTATTTCGGCGGTGAACCGCTTATGAATTTTGAGGTAGTAAAAGAAATTACCGAATATGCCAAAGAACAGGGTAAACTGCATAATAAAAATTTCCGCTTTACAATAACGACAAACGGAATACTTTTAAATGATGAAATTAAATCTTACATAAATGAAAATATGTCAAACGTTGTACTTTCGATTGACGGAACGAAGGAAACGAACGACAGAATGCGTTATCGTGTTGACGGCAGCGGTTCATATGATACGATTGTTCCGAAGTTTCAGGATTTAGCTGAGAGCAGAAACCAGGATAACTATTATGTACGAGGTACATTTACGGCACATAACGTCGACTTTGCAAAGGACGTAATTCACCTCGCTGATTTAGGCTTTAAGCAGACGAGCGTTGAGCCTGTCGTAGCTCCTGAAACAGAAGATTATGCTCTTACGTCCAAACATATTGATACTGTATTAAAAGAGTATGATAAACTGACAGAAGAGTATGTAAAACGTTATGGTGAGGGAAAAGGATTTAACTTTTTTCACTTTATGGTTGACCTTGATCAGGGACCATGTGCAGTTAAACGTCTTTCGGGCTGCGGTGCAGGACACGAATATCTTGCAGTAACTCCCGAAGGTGATATTTATCCGTGTCATCAGTTTGTCGGAAATACTGATTTCAAAATGGGAAATGTGTATGACGGTACAATAGATAATGAAATTAAAACTCATTTTGAACGTTCGAACGTATATACAAAGGAAAAGTGTAAAAGCTGTTTTGCAAAGTTCTATTGCAGCGGCGGCTGCAGCGCTAATGCGTTTAATTTTAACGGTGATATTAATAAGCCATATGAACTTGCGTGTGAATTTGAAAAAAAGCGTCTGGAATGTTCAATTGCAATTGAGGCGCATAAAAAGCTGAGTAAATAATTTTAAGGAGGAATTAAAATGATACACAAGGGCTTTAAAATGAAGTTATATGAGGGAATGGAGGCAGAATACGAAAAAAGACATAATGAGCTTTGGCAGGAAATGAAGGATATGATTCACGAACACGGCGGCAGGAATTATTCGATTTATCTTGACAAAGACACGCTTACACTTTTCGGATATATTGAAATTGAAGACGAAGAATTGTGGGCAAAGGGTGCTGATACCGCAATCAATAGAAAATGGTGGGACTTTATGGCGGATATTATGGAAACAAATCCCGATAACAGTCCTGTATCAACTGACCTTGACTTACTGTTTCATTTAGATTGAAGAAAATATGAATAATTTTCAAAATAAGGGTAAAAATATAAATGACCTCACAAAATACATTAAACCGATTTTGTCGGTTAAAACCCCCTTATTTTAAGAAAAGCAGTGGATAAAATCCACTGCTTTTTGGTTTTTATAGTTCTTTCTTTTTGATTATTGTACCACCTATAATAGTAAACAACAGGATATATATAATACAGACAATCACAAACTGACCGTAATCACCCTGAGAAATCTGCTGCATATTATTATTTGATTTCATTCCGAAAGCCATAAGAGCGTACGGGTAAATATGCCCGAATCCTTTGGATAAAACGACCAAACCGCTGAAACCGCCTGCAAGGGAAATGCCAATCGGAATTGCAAAGCTCTTTATGAGCATTGACAGAAGCAGTTGTATACTTATCATAACCATTCCGCCGAGTATTCCGCCCGAAATCCACAAAGAAAGCTGACCATAGGGGACAGGAGCTGTAATACCGGCTATTTTACCTGATATTACAAACAGAACAGAAATCCATATACCTGTAAATACAAGCATTATCGACGCAATAATAACCTTTGAAAGAAAAAATAATGCAGGGTTTGCAGGCATAGTAAGCACATTATTCCAGTTTCGGTTATTATGTTCAAGCCGCATAAGGTAAGAACAGTAAATTCCGAGTATTACAGGCAGAAATATATAGCCTGTAAACAATGTATGCTGCGTCCATAAACTGTACCATTCACTTGTTAAAAGCTCTAAATTATTAAGATAATTAGCCGTTCCGAGAAAGGCAGGTACAAGAGGTACCAACAGAAATGCAATCCATACGGGCGAGCGGCGAAGTTTCATTTTATCTGCACGCAAAATTTTTAAAATCATAGTTTAAATCTCCTTTTTACAAAATATTTTTCGTCCGATTATATAAATCAAAATTCCGCAGGCAATCAGCACACACCAGAATGTCCAGTCTATATGCATAACCTCAAAGTATGCGTTGGCATAGCGTGAATCCTTATCCCAGCCGAACATTCCGACAAAGCCCAATACGCCGTAATAACCCCATATAATACTTTTTCTAAGAATCGGCGCTGACGGCAGAAACAATGAAATTATGCCAATAAATTCACCGATAATTCCTATGAAGAACGGAATTATCTGATTTTTAATCAAGAGCGACAGTGTGTGCTGTAAAATGTAAATTACAAAGGTGGTTGTTGCGGTAAACAGAAAAAATATTGCGTAAAGCCTGACGGGAAATTCACTCCTAAAACCTATAAAATTACAACCTACAACAATTCCAGTGTACATAATAACAAGCGAAACTGTCATAATCAAAAGCCCGTATAAAAGCTTGGCGTCAAACAGTCTGCCTTTTTCGGTAATAGGACATAATTGTTTTAGCATTACACCTTTATGCTCAATATCTGCAAGACGTGACGCAATTACCATTGCAAGTATGGGCAGGAACAGTGTGTTTATTATCGGCAATTGGTATAGGAACATCATCCAGCCATTGTCGAGAATAAAATCATTATAATTACCGTGCAGTGTCCATATAAGACAAAATGCGGTTATAATCAATGCGGTTAGCCATACATACCTTTTTCGTGTTTTTAAGTATTCGCATTTTAAAAGTTTCATTACAGACTTACCTCTTTTCCTGTAAGGTCAAGGAATATTTCCTCAAGTGATTTCGAGGTATCGAGGTTATGAAGTAAATCAAGAGTACCCTGATATTTCATACGCCCGTTTGCGATTATTCCTATATCTTCAGCCATCTGGTCTATTTCGGAAAGCAGATGACTTGATACGATTACAGTCATACCATATTCCTTAGGAAGTGAGCATATAAGCTCGCGCATTTCCTGTATACCTGCAGGGTCCAGCCCGTTTGTAGGCTCGTCTAATATAAGTAATCTCGGAAAAGCAAGCATAGCTGACGCCAGACCTAAACGCTGTTTCATACCGAGCGAATATTGTGATACCTTTTTCCCTGCCTGTCTGTCGAGGCGTACAATCTTTAATACTTTTTCAATGTTTGCACGAGGCACGTCCAGAATGGTCTGTAAAATCCTTAGATTTTCTGTTGCGGTAAGATGTCCGTAATACGACGGTGATTCAATAAGCGAGCCGACGTGTTTTAGTATATTAATACGGTTACGGCCGTTAAATTCCTTGCCGAAAATACTTATAATACCGCCTGTAGGCTTTGCCAGTCCCAGCAGCATTTTCAGTGTTGT
This sequence comes from Lachnospiraceae bacterium MD329, assembly GCA_010206265.1. GTDB lineage: Bacteria > Bacillota > Clostridia > UBA1381 > UBA1381 > Hominilimicola. Next base: position 144,609 of record VIQV01000023.1, on the reverse strand, counting down.
TGATTTTCCTGCACCGTTAGGTCCTAAAAAGCCGTAGATATGATTTTCTGATACGCTCATATCAAGCGTATCTACAGCCTTAAAATCACCGTAAGTCTTTGTAAGGCGCTGAGTTTTTACAATTTCCATTTTAATCAATCCTTTCAATATGAATATCTTGTGACATACACATAATATCATATAAACCTTTCCGAAAACTTAATTTAATCTTACATAAACCTTAAATGTTAACAAAATCGCTTTATTTTTTGAATCCAACGTTGTATAATAAGAATGGTGATGATTATGCAGGAAATATTAAATAAGAAAATATTGATAGTAGATGATGAAACCGAACTTTTGGGACTGCTTAAAAACAGTCTGATAAGAGAGGGATTTTATCATATATATACCGCGTCAAGCTGCGAGGAGGCAAGTGTTATACAGCACGAGAACAATATTTCGCTTTTTGTGCTGGACGTTAACCTGCCTGATGGAAACGGTTTTGACTTGTACAGAGATTTTAAGCGCGTTACAGACAGTCCCGTTATTTTTCTTACAGCAAGAGGAGGCGATAATGACAGACTGTTCGGACTTGGTTTAGGCGCTGATGATTATATTGTAAAACCGTTTTTAATGAAGGAATTTGCGCTCCGTGTTACTGCCGTTTTAAAAAGGACGTATAAAACGACAGACATAGAAGAGCGTATTGTATTGTCTGACAGAGAGATTGATATTGGTAATGCTCTGGTTATTTTAGCTAATGATGAAATACAGCTTACGGCAAAGGAAATAATATTATTAAAAAAGCTCTATGAGAATAAGAATCGTATTGTAACTAATGACGCGCTTTGTTTTGCCGCTTGGGGAGATGAATACTATGGCTATGAAAATACATTAATGGTTCATATACGGCGTCTGCGTAAAAAGCTTGAGCTTGAACCGTCAAATCCCCGGCATATAATTACAGCGAAAGGGCTTGGATATAAGCTAGTGCTTAGAGATGAAGAAAACGATTATTAAAATTTATACCTGTATTGTTCTGATTTCGGTTGTTACGTCAATTTTTTTACTGATACTGAATTTTTTAGGATTTGCATTAACATTAAGCGATACAAATAAATTGTACGGAAGTCAGCCTATATATATACTTGAGGATATTTCAACGGCGTATAACGAAAGACGTATAGTTGACATACCTGACGGAGCGTGGTGTATTCTGATTGATTCAGACGGTGAAGTTATCTGGGAGGTTAATATGCCTGACGATATTCCGACGCGTTATTCTATAAATGATGTGGCAAAAATGACAAAGTGGTTTTTAAATGACTATCCTGTATATGTTCGTACCGAACAATACGGACTTTTTGTTCTGGGTTATCCTAAAGGTTCGGTAGGTAAATATGATATGGAATATTCAATGGCGTGGTTTAATTCCTTACCGCAAAAGGTAATGATTGTATTGCTGTTGAATGTATGTATAGCAGCAATTCTTGCCTGTTTTTTAGGTACGGGCATATATAAGAACATAAAAATGATTATGACTGCGATTAAAGGTCTGAAAGATGAAAAGCCGGTAAATTTAAAGGAGCGGGGGATGTTAAAGGCAGTAACGCACAGTCTTAATAAAACATCACAGAAAATGCAATATAAAAATTCTGTAATATCTCAACGCGATACAGCGCGTTCAAACTGGATTGCAGGCGTGTCGCACGATATAAGAACACCTTTGGCAGTAATACTGGGTTATGCCGAGGAACTTTCAGAAAATGCGGATATGTCAGAAGATGAGTATTTAAAATTACAAGCCATAACAGCGCAGACTATGAAAATCAAAAAGCTTGTGGAGGATTTAAATTTAATTTCGGCGCTTGAATATGATATGCAGCCGTTAAGAGTGTCAGAATTAAATGTATGTTCGCTTTTGCGACGTGTTGTAACCGACATTATAAACAGCAACAGACAGGCTGATATACAGCTTGATTTAGATGATGAAAAAGCAGTCATATTAGGTGATGAAAATCTTATAGAACGTGCGGTATTTAATATTATTAATAACAGTATTGTGCATAATGAGGATTGCCGAATAAGTATTATGGAAAAAACAGATAAACCCAATAATTTTGTGATTATTAAAATTTCGGATAACGGCAGCGGAGTGCCTGTGGAAATATTGAATAATATTTCTGAGATACCTAAGACAAATCACGGATTGGGGCTGCCTATTGCTTATAAGATAATTCTTGCACACGGTGGCGAATTTAAGGCTGAAAATAACAATGGCTTTTGCGTTGTATTAAAGCTGCCGTATGATTTTTTATAAAGTTTATTTGAAGAGATAAATGGAAACACTATCTTGAAGTATATAAAATTTCAGGAGTGTACTGTTATGTCATATTTTAATTATCACGCTAAAGCTAAAAAACTTATTGCCGAAGGACATTTTATTCATTATGAAATAGTTGATAATTGGAATGGGATTTCTCCGGCGTTGGTATTATACTTTGACAATAACAGACCTATGCCGATTCGAGAGTACAGAATTTCAGAATATTTGAAAATTTTGGAAAGAATTGAAAAAGGCTCAAAACAAAAAAATAAGTTTTAGCCTTTTTAACTGAACAGGTGTTACGATTTTACTGTCAGTCCAAAGCGCCGCAGGCGCACCCGAAAAAGGTTGGTAGTGAGAAGTCAAGCGTTAAAAGCTCGCGTTTACAAGTGCTTAGCTTGTGCGAACGTGACCTTTTTCGGAAAAGGAGCGGCAGACGGCAAAGCGCAGTCGTATTTTTATAAAATAAAAACACGACAAGCCATAAGGCTTGCCGCGACGTGGAGGAAAGGATGGGATTCGAACCCACGGATGCTTTCACATCACAGCATTTCCAATGCTGCGCCTTCAACCTCTCGGCCACCTCTCCACACAACAGAAAAATTATATCATATAATGAAATTATTGTCAATAGTTAGGGTAAAACAAACACTTGCACGCCTGTAAGGCGTTTTTTTTTATTATATGATTTGCACATAAAATCGAATTATAGTAGAGAAACAACTGAATATTTTGCACGATTTTTTGATTGCTTTTAGTGTATAATATAGTCAAAAGAACAAAAAAGTAGATATTAACTGTTGAATTTTAGTGGGAGGTTATTATGAATTTTAATGTTAGAGAAAATATTATTGCGCTTACACCGAAATGGAAAGGAGAACGTTTACCTGATGGACGTCCCAAGGTTCCTGACAGATATTTAAAGGCGCTCCACGAACTTACACTGGAGGAAGTATGGAAACCGATATTTGTAAAAGGATATCAGAGTCAGTTTGAGGGTAGGTTACTGACAATGCACGACGACGGCAGAAAGCTTGTCGGAAGAGCTGTGACCGCTACGTTTGCACCGACGCGTCCTGACTTAAATGAGGTTGCGTTGGAAACAGGAAAAAGAGAAGGCAGAACAGGTACATATAATCAATGGGTAATTGATAGTCTGGTAGAAGGCGATGTTGCGGTTATAGATATGTATGACAAGATATACAAGGGAACATTCCTTGGAGGAAATCTTACTACCGCATTAAAAAATAAAACTAAAACAGGCGGTGCAATTGTCTGGGGCGGTGTCAGAGATGTTGAGCAAATGCAGAAAATAGACGCACAGGTATATTACAGGGGAATTGACCCCACGCCTATACGAGAGTTTATAATGACAAGCTTTAATGACGTAACCCGAATCGGAAATGCAGTGGTTCTGCCGGGTGATATTGTATTTGGTACTTGTGGGGGCGTATTGTTTATACCGTCGCACCTTGTTGCGGAAGTTGTGGACGGTGCAGCAAAAACACAGGTGAAAGATATGTTTGGTTTTGAGATGATAACGCAGAATAAATTTACAACCGCACAGATTGACAGAAATACGTGGACAGAGGAAATGCTTGATTTACTTATGGATTTCATTAAAACAGATGAACGTGCAGAACGCTATAGAGGGCTTGACTGGTCTGAGGAATATAAGCTTGCAAGAGAGGGTGACCCAAACGATACGCAGTCGGCATTGTAATGTAAGATAGGAGGGAATAATATGCTGAAAAGGAAATTTAAGATTTCTGCAATTTTTACAGTTATTATACTGCTTGTATGCGCTACAGGAGTATCAGCAAAGATATCGCCTGATAATCCTGAAGAAGAAATGCTGAATTTCGGAATAATAGCGGAAAAGGTTGATACTCAAAATACTGTTACATTTGCAGAATATAGTGCAATGTTACTGCGCGCAATGGCTGCTGACAGCGGTATATCAACGGAAAATGAAGTACACTGGTATGACGGTTATGTAAGAACAGCAGATAATATTGGTCTGTATAAGGCGTTTTCCAATTCTGTCGATCCTGAAAAAGAAGTAACGGCAGAATATGCGTTGGCTATGACAACTGCTGCACTTGGCTACAGATACGTTCTTCCAAGCACATTTGAGGCGTGGTATAAGCAGGCTATTGAGTTAAAGCTGGATAAAGGGATAAACACAGGATATAAGGATAAATTAACCCGTTCTGACGCTTATACAATTATACATAATGCACTTGATGTTCAAACCTGCGGTGCAGACGGAAAGTTTGGTAAAACTTTTGAAGAAATACTGTTGGGAATGAATGACGGAGAATATAAAATCGGAATTATTGAGGCTACAGATGAAGGCGCGCTGATAGGAAATTGTGCAGCAGAAGGAATGGTTAGAATTAATAATGACGAGTTTAATACTGGTGAATATGAACTTACGGAATATATAGGCAGTTACGTTAAATTTCTTGTTAGTGAAGACACTATTAAATGGATAGAACTGCACAGAGATAACAGTACCGTATATATTGATGAAAATACGGAAAAGTATATTGAAGACGGTAAGCTGTTTTACAGCAATGATGAAAGCAGCAGATATCAGAAAATAAAACTTTCTGACGCACCACAGGTAGTATTAAACAACCGTCCTACTATAGATACAATGGAAGAAGTGCTGTCTGATGACATTAGAGTTAAGATGATAGATAACGACGGTGACGATATGTATGACGTTGCGGTTATAACAGATATAGAAAGTTATGTTGTTGAAACTGTATATCCCAAACAAGGGCAAATAGCCTTTGAATACGGAACAGATGCTAAAAAAAGACTGCAAACCGATAATGCTGATATTGTTTGCAGATATTACGGAAGTGACGGAGAAAAAATAAGCATTGATGATATAAAATCAGGCGACGCAATTTCAATCATAGCAGACAAAAATATGGAGCAGGTAAACATATACAGACTAAACCCTCCGTTTGACGGTACAGCGTCTGCGAAGAATGAAAAAAATTCTGAGGTAAGCGTTAATTCTGAAAAGTATCAGTATATTGACGGAAGATATGACTTAATCACGGGTTCAGAGGGTACATTTTACACTGATTTATGGGGAAGAATCTTTTATGCACGAAAAAAGTTTGATAATTATTTATACATAAGGCAAAAATATACAGATGACAGTGGTGACAACGAATATATAGAAGTTTTTGACGGAAATACGTTTAACAGCTATCGTCTTTCGGATAGGGTAAGAGTAACAGGCGGTACAGAAGTTGGCGAAGGTGCAGTAGCTACGCTGAAATTTAATAATGCAGGTGATGTGACTGTAGTTGAACTGGCAGAGTCTTATGCCTCGAAAGGTTACAGAACCTATTGTGAAAATGATTTTGGTTTTGTGGATTATGAAAATAAAAAACTGACTCCATTTGCTTGTGACAAAGGAAGAAGCAAGGTATTTATCGTACCTTCCACAAACAAAAAAGAGGACTATTTTAATACCTTTGCGCTTGATAACGACGAAGAATATATGGTAGAAGGTTTCGGCTATGACGACCGTCTTAGACGTGTGCAGGCGGCAGTTGTAGTGGTTGACCCCGATAAGCCTGTTGAGGCAGGTTTTGGCTCATCATCTAAGTTTATGGCTGTTGACAGTGTATGGCAGACAACTACAGATGATGATGAAGCTACATATGAAGTAAACGGACTTATGGACGGAGAAAGAGTAACTCTTATGGCTGCAAGCAGACAAAGTGTGTTTAATGTATTGTCTATGGTTGGCAGCGGAGATGTTATAGAGCTTGTATGCAACTGGAACGGAGATATTGGTCTTGTAAGACAGGTTATGGACTTTTCAGAGCTTAACGACGCTTATTTTGACGATTCTGATTATAAGAACACAGAGTTGTTTTCATCTGTAACAGAAGTTAATAAAGACGTTATGACAAACTTCAAGAAATACCTTGTAAATGAAATAAAATGTAATATAGACGGCAGGGTAATTACAAGCTGCGTACCTGTTTCGGAAGAAAAAGTACCTGACAGTGATAACAAGGGTTTCAGCAATTATTTTGAATATTACAGACACGCTGAAAAATTTGAAAAAGGAAATATTGATTCTGTAGTTGCCGGTGAATACGGAACGGCAAACACTTTCATTTTTTCTAAAAATGACGATGTTAAATTTATAGTGACAATCAATAATTAGAAGGAGGATTAGGACAGTGCGCAAACGAACTACAAAAACGGCAGCTTTAAAACGTACAGACGGACGTTTTAAAAAACTGGGTAACCAGATATACAGAGAACGTGCGTTGTACTTTTTATTCATACCGGTATTTCTGTATTATCTTATATTTGCATACATACCGCTTGGGGGTATATTACTGGCATTTAAGAGATATTCACCCGCGCTTGGTATTTTCGGAAGTGATTGGATAGGATTTGATAATTTTATAAAATTCTTTTCAAGCTATAATTTTGGCAGAATTTTGTGGAACACAATAAGAATAAGTTTGTGTTCAATTGCTTTTAACTTTCCTGCGCCTATTATACTTGCGATTTTACTTAATGAAGTGCGTAATACATTCTTTAAAAAGACTGTACAGACTATAACATATCTTCCGCACTTTATATCGCTTGTTGTAGCAATCGGTCTTTTAACTGATTTCCTTGCACGTGACGGCATTTTCAATAATATACGTGCATCTATGGGACTTGAACGTATAGCGTTTATGATGGAGGAAAACTATTTCACTCCGATATACGTTATATCTGGAATATGGCAGCAAGTGGGCTGGGGTTCAATTATTTATCTTGCAGCAATAAGCGGAATAAGTCAGGATTTATATGAGGCAGCAGAAATAGACGGGGCAGGACGATTCCGTAAAATGTGGCATATCACGCTTTCGGAAATTATGCCTACTATTACGGTATTGTTTATAATGCAGCTTGGAAAGGTTATGTCGGTTGGTTATGAAAAAATTATTCTGATGTCAAATGATTTGGTATTGGCAAAATCAGAGGTTATTTCGTCATATGTGTATAAGCTCGGTTTTGGAACATATCCGGATTATGGATATTCAACGGCTGTAAACCTGTTTAATATGGTGGTAAATCTTATAATACTATGCGCGGCAAACTGGTTCAGCCGCCGTGTCAATGAAACAAGTCTATGGTAGTAAGAAAGGAAGGTTGAGCTTATGAAAAAAGAATTTACGGCTGCGGAAATAAAACCGCAGCGCGGCATACGCAAAAATAAAGATAAGCCTATGAAAAGAAAGCTTACGCCGTTAGATATTGCATTTGATTCAGTGAATACTATTGTAATGCTGTTTGTAGCGTTGATATGTTTTTATCCGATTTTCTATTGTGTAGTCGCCTCAATCAGCGACCCTACGGCACTTGCGGCAGCAGGAGGATTTATGGTCTGGCCTAAAGGATTCCAGATGGAGGCATATAAGTCGGTATTTGCAAACCACGAAATATTTAGCGGATATATGAACACACTATTTTATGTAATTGTCGGTACACTTTTAAATTTGTTTCTGACAATAATAGGAGCGTATGTGCTTTCAAGACAGAAACTGGCATTAAAAAGATTTCTTAATTTATATGTGACATTAACAATGTTTATTAGCGGTGGTATGATACCGCTATATATGCTGATGAAAGGGCTTAATTTGCTTGATTCACGATGGGGAATAATTCTTGTTACAGCAGTAAATACCTATAATCTTATTATGGCAAGAACATATTTTTCAACAATTCCTGCGTCGCTTGAAGAATCGGCGCGAATAGACGGAGCAGGTGAAATACGAATCCTGTTTGAAATAATGGTTCCGCTGTCAGGTCCGATTATTGCTGTACTTGCTCTTTATTATGCTGTTACTCACTGGAACTCGTGGTTTAATGAAATGATATATCTTTCAGACCGTTCAAAATATCCTATACAGATTTTCCTGAGAGAAATACTTATTCTTAATGAAGTTAGTGCAGCTCAGCAGGATTTTGCCGCTGATAAAATGCCTATTGCGGAAAGTATAAAATATGCAACTATAGTAGTTGCGACATTGCCTATATTATTTGTTTACCCATTCGTACAAAGATTCTTTGTCAAGGGTGTAATGGTAGGCGCTGTCAAGGGATAAAAAATTAAATTATATAAAATTAAGGAGGTAATCACAATGAAAATCAAAAAAGTTATTGCTATTGCAGTATGCGCGGCGCTTGTAAGCGCTATGACAGGCTGTTCCGGCGGAGGCGGCAGTAAAAATGCAGGCGAGGGAGATGTCAATAAGCTTTTAGCGGCTAATCCTCAGGAAGTAACGCTGCCGTTAAGCGATACGCCTGTAAAACTTACAGTGGCGTCCACAATTTCTGTGACCTCGGCAGGACAGACTTTCGGACTTGGCGATATTGAGGCATTTAAGGAGTTTGAAAGACGTACGGGAGTTGAAGTTGAATATCAGACTGTATCGGAAGAAAAATTAAGCCTGATGTTTGCGTCAAATACATTGCCTGATATGATTCTTGCAAACTGGGATAATCTTGGAGGAACCTATAAGTACGCTATGGACAGTCAGATTATTCCGCTTGACGAACTGATAATGGAAAATTCCCCTAATTTTCTAAACATTTTAAAGAATGATTCATCAATTCTTAATAACGCGTTAGATGTTGATAAACATCTTTATCTTTATCCGTTCATCCGTCCTGAGGAAGAGCTAAGAGTCTTTGAGGGATTCCAGATACGTCAAGACTGGCTTGACAAACTGAACTTAGAAACTCCTCAAACGGTTGAAGATATGTATAATGTCTTAAAAGCCTTCAAAGAACAGGACCCTAACGGAAACGGACAACAGGATGAAATACCTATTATTTCAGATAAAAAATTACCGTTTGCTGACCACGCAATGAACTGGTTTGGTATTGATACATTTTATCAGGAAAACGGTGAAGTTAAATGCGGTTGGGTACAGCCTGAGTACAAGGAATTTCTTGAAACAATGTCCAAGTGGTATAGTGAAGGACTTATTGACGCAGATTATCTTACCTGCGACACAACACAGTTCAGGTCAAAGGCAGTTAATGAACAGGCAGGTGTATGGTACGGAAGAGCGGCAGGCACTCTTGGTACACTTGAAGCTGCAATGTCATCTGTAAATCCTGATTTTTCAATAGTAGGTGTTCCTTGGTTAAAAAAGGATAATAATTCAGAGGGTTACGCAATGCCTGCAAAGTATATTGATAATGTTATAAATATTGGTATTGCAATTACTCCTAATTGTCAAAATCCTGAACTTGCAGCAAAATGGTGCGATTATGCTTATGGCGAAGAAGGTCACCTTCTGTTTAATTTCGGAATAGAGGGACAGAGCTATAATCTGGACAATGGTGTGCCTGTTTACAGCAGTGAAATAACTGCTAATCCGAATGGCTTATCAATGGGTGAGGCTCTGGCAAGATATGCAATTCCCGGCAACTATGCAATGGAACAGAGTATTCACTATTTCAACCAGTTTATGACAGGCAGTCAGAAAAATGCAATCAATATATGGAAGGAAGGAAACACATCAAGAACACTGCCTACACTGAAATATACTCAGGAGGAACTGGAGCTTGCAAACAACCTTAAAAATGAGATAAACACATATGTTTCAGAAATGCAGAGTAAAATCATTGTCGGACGTGAACCGATGAGTTCTTATGATACAATGATTGAAAGAATAAAGAGTATGGGTATTGACAAGGTTACGGAGAGTATGCAGAAGGCATATAATCGAGCTATCGGAAAATAATATGCACCAAGTCTTATGCGGTGACTGAAGGAATAGATGAAGTTAAAGAAGGGGAGGAATAAACAATGAAAATTATAAAAAAAGCAACAGCTTTACTGGCGGCGCTGTCTATAATATCAGGAATTATAAGTATTCCTGTACTCGCAGATACTGACGCAAAATCAATTGAAAAGACAGACAGCTGGTTTGTAACGCTTAAAAGCGGTGTATACACAACCACAGCAAATGCTGTTATACGCCCTTACGGCTCAATTCACGGCTTTGTGCGATTCAGTAAGGATTCAATTAGCGTAACTGAGGGTACTGTTGATGAATATATAGAAAATACACCTGTAATAACTCTGAATATGTCACAAAGTTACCTTGAAGAAGGAGCTTTTTCAACAAAGATATATGGAATAGCAGAAAATAAAGAGCTTCACGGCTCAACAGCAACTTATGATGCATCAATATTCAGCGCGGGAAATCTAATCGGTTCGGTTTCAGGCGAAGGTAAACAGGCAGTATCTATTGATGTAACTGATTATATCAAATCACAGACAGACGGAGATTACTTATTTAATTTCATCGGACCTGGAAATCCTCAGCTTAGATATAAAGACTTTACATTGAATTTTGATTATAGCGACGCGGCAAAGGCTCAATCAGCGATTAGTGCTATAAATATCAAAACTGTTGCCGCTAAAGACTTTGTTCTGCCTCTTATAGGAAAATTTGATATGCCAATAAGCTGGTCATCTTCTGACTCAGCTATTGCCATTGAAGGCGAATCCGCAAAAGTAACATTGCCTGCTGAAGGCGTGGAGGATAAGACTGTAACACTTACTGCAGAAATTGCGGTAGGTGAACAGTCTGTAACGAAGGATTTTGTTATAACACTGCCAAGCCCTGAAACAAGCAATGCAGATACATATGCACAGGCAGCAAATGCTGATAAAAACTTTGACGAACAGCATTGTATTTATTTAAATGGCAGCGGACGTCAGAACTTTATGCGTTTTAACAAGCCTGATTTAGTTGTTAATGAAAATGATTCTGTATATCTAAAAATGTATTTGTATGATATTAAAAAGCCGGAGGCTTTAACAGAAGAAGGGAATTTTGGTATTACTGTTCTGGGACTTACAGGTAATGATAAAATATCGTGGCGAGAGAAAACATTTACTTATCAAATCGGAGAACAGTTAGGATTACTTAATAAAGACGCTGATACAAACTACGGTACAGGAGATTTGATTGGTACTACGGTTGTAAATAAGGACATATTAAACGCGGTACCAGATGAAAATACAGCACCTGAAAATGACCCACGCTATGTTTCAATAGACGTAACAGATTATGTAAAATCGCAGAAGGACGGAATATACGCTTTCCGTATGTTTGGACCATCAATTCAGGCATATTTCTATTCACGTGAGAATGAAACATATCCGCCGTTGCTTGTTGTACAGCAGAACGAAACTCCTCCTACGCTTCCGCCTTCGGGAAATGACGAAGAGGACGTTAATGCCGCCGCTGAAAAACTGGATATAGCAAAAAAGGTATATGGCAATTTTATTCTTCCGATTGCAGGTGAAAACGAAACAACTATAAGCTGGAGCAGTACAAGCGACCTGATTGCAATTGATGGCGCTAATGCAACTGCTCAAAAGGTTGAAGAACCTGCAACAGTAACTTTGACAGCTACAATTGAAAAAGGCGAAGTTTCAGTAACGAAAGATTTTGAAATTACAATCGCGTCATCTATTGTATACTTTGCAGATAAGGACAGCGGTGAAGAAATAAGCAGTTTTACAGACGGACAGCATATTTTGGCAGGAACTCTGCCGAGCGCAGAATTTCCGTCAGGAAAAACAATGTATATTGCAATGTATAACACAGACGGAGTTTTCTTCCATATATGGGAGTTAAAGAATTCGGGAAATATAGATATAACGGTAAATCCCGAGGAAAAGCTGAGTTCAGTTGCAGTCTTTATATGGGACGATAATTTAACACCATATGAGTTTGACAAGATATATAAGCAGGTAAATGAACAATAATCAAAATTTATAGGAGGTGAGTCCGAATGTACGGTAAAAAATGTTTAAACCGCACGCTGGCGCTATTCACTTTAGTTGTGTATTTAATGTCGTTTGGCGGTATGGTATATGCAGATAATCAGTCAGCGGACGCGGAAATAAACTTTTCATTTTTTGTCGATTATGATACATATATAAGAAGGAATTATAATACAAACGACTATTCAAGTGAAACTACAATGATTGTAGACGGACGCGCCTCAGCACTGCGTATGGGGATAATGCGTTTTAGATATGGAGCAGATATGGGTGAAAGCACTCAGGCTCTGCTGACTTCTGCAAATCAAATCACATTAAGGGTGCGTTTAAGTCAAAATCTTGGCGCACCCGATATGGAGATTTACTGTATATGTGACAGCAATATGAAATCCTCTTGGCAGGATGGACAGATGAATTACGGAACAGCAGATAAGCTTGGTATTTTAAAGGCTATAGGCAGTGATGACATCCCTCTGATTGATTCAATATCATTAGAAAATGCTTCAGCTTCTGATTATTTGGAATTTGACGTTACTGATTATGTTATGGAGCAAGCAGCCTTAACAGAAGAAGGAAGTGACGCAGAATTTGTATTTCTGATATGCGGAGCAAATGCTAATTCTCCCAACGATTATTTCAGAGTATATGCGGATAACGGAAAGGGGACAACAAGTGAAAGTAATCTTCCAATGTTGTCTGTAAGTTCAGGACATAAGGGATATGCAAAAAAAGATGTTTTGAATTTAAAAATTGATAAACGCCATCAGGTAGCCTCGGATTTTTCACTTCCGGCAGTTATTGGCACAGAACGAAATGAAGGGTACGCAAGTGAAATAGAATGGCGCAGTGATACTGAATCAGTAGTAAGCCTTGAAAAGGCAGGTGATGTTTATAACGCTTATGTAAGGCGGCCGCAATCGTCAAAGCACGGTGACGCGGAAGTTACGCTTACTGCCGTAATATCAAACGGTGATGTTAAAGAAAGTAAAAGTTTTAAATTGTATATATTACCGCAAGGAGTATATAATCCTGTTTTGACAAATTATGTTCAGAGCAATTCAAAAAACTCCAATCCAAACAGTACCGTATATGCCTATTGTAAAGACAGTACAAAATATATTGGATTTGTAAGGTTTCCGTTTGACGACAGTACATTTGGCTATGCTCCCAAAGCAGTTCTTCGTATGAAACCGTATTTTATGCAGGGAGCGTTTAAGCTTAAAATGACAGCAGTAAATTATGCTCTATTCGAGGAGTGCACTGCTGATATGACATATAATGATTCAAAAAATATTATTGATGACGAGGGAGTATACACAGTAGAAAATGAGCAAAATCCGTCACAGTCGGATTGGCTTGAATGGGACGTGACAGAATACATTAACAGTGCTGACGGCGACCCTGTATTCAGATTTGAAATAGAATCTACGGGCACAGCATACTGTATGATGTATGGAAATGCTCAAAAATATCTGCCTCAGCTTAAAATTTATAACTCTGAACATATAACAGACGCGGAACAAGTAGTAAGAAACGCGGCAGATAAAATCAGACAGTCATTAAATAATATGAGTTCTGAATTAAGCGCCGTAACAAGCGATATATCTTTACCAAATACTGACCTCTACGGAGTAAAAGTTATTTGGGACGCGGTGGACGAAAACGGCAAAACATCGGAATATATCTCAAACGCTGGTAAACTGCTAAAACAACCTGCATATGGTGAAAATAATGTTAAAGTTATCCTAAAAGCAACTGTAAGCCGAGAAGATTATGATGGAGAACCAATTGTAATTGAAACTGCAGTTACAGTTTTACCGCAGGTTTCAGATGAAGAGGCTGTACGCTTTAACAAAAATCATCTTACTTTAGATTCAAATATAATAACCACACAAGGCACATTACCAAAAGGTTTTTACAATGCAGAACTGGAATGGACAGCAGAGCCCAAAGACGTGATTGAAATAACAGGAAATAGTTATAAGGTGTTAAAGCGTGACAGTAAAACCGATATTCCTGTTAAATTCAACGCAGTTATAAAAAAGGGCAGCGCTGAACAAGCTGAAAAGCAGTTTGAAGCCTTAGTTTTGAGAGATAGCACTGAAAATTACTTATACGGTGTTAAAATTTTAGGTGATGACAGTAGTATGACTAATACAAATGATGATAATATTTTAACATATTATGCGTCAGACAATAGTTTTAATATTGACTATTCATTTCCAAATCAAAGAAGTATAGGAAGTATTGTCTTTGTGCCATATAATTATGATAATATAAAATCAGTCAATGTATACACAAGTGCCGACGGAACAAATTGGAGCCCTATTTCAAGCAAGAATATAGTATCAGAAGGAATAAATTCAATAACTTTTTCACCTGTTGATACATCATATCTGCGTCTATCAGTTAATACGGAAGGCTATGGAGGTATATGTGAGGCAGGAGCATATTCAGGCAGCTGGACAACGGCTACAGCAGAGGACATTTTAAATGATACTGATTTTGTGAAATTATCAGGTATACCTTCTGGAAGTGTTACAACTGATTTCAAACTCTCGGATAGAGTAAAAGACGCGGTAGTAGAATGGACTTTCGGAGATACAAATACAATAATAATTTCAAAAACAAACAGCGGATATAATGCCGTTGTAAAACGGCAGCCTAAAACAAAGGGAGTAAAATTAACTGCAGTTGTGAGCTTAAACGGCACTCAGGCAGAGCGTAGTTTTACGGTAAATGTCGCAGGGACAGGCGAAAGTACTTCTTCCTCCGGCGGTGGTGGCGGAGGCGGTGGAAGTATCCCTAAAACAAAACCTGCTGTGACGGAAAAACCAATTCCGACTTTAGCGCCAACGCCTATCCCAACACCTGAAATTCCTTCTGTAAAAGAAATGAAATTTACGGACCTTATAAAAGCGCCTTGGGCGAAACAATATATACAGGGACTGTTTGAAAAAGGTATTGTTGACGGAAGAACTGAATATGAGTTTGCGCCTAATGATTTTGTAACGCGTGAGGAATTTGTCAAAACCTTGATTACGGCTGCTGAATTTGACGTGTCAGGAGATTGTGAATTTGTTGACGTTGAAAAGGATAGGTGGTATTATCCTTATATAGCCTCAGCAGTAAATAACGGTATTGCAAGCGGTATGGATAATGACCGTTTTGGAATAAATAAAAAAATAACACGTCAGGATATGGCAGTTATGATTTCACGCGTGTTAAACAATATACAACAGTCTGATAATATAAAAGTGTTTAATGATTCGGATAAAATTTCTGATTATGCAGTTGATGCGGTACAGCGTTTAAGCGGTATAAATATTATTTCAGGCGATGAAAACGGGAATTTTAACCCTCTTAATTATGCTACAAGAGCTGAAATGGCAAAAATAATATATATGATGGTACAGGAAAGGAGCAATGTAAGTCATTATGAATAAATATATTGCGCCCCATAGGGAATGGATTGACGAGATAAGTGAAAAACTCGATAAAAAAATGCGTTATGTGCGTGAACGTTCTGCTGAAAAAATACCGTATACTGCAGTTGACGGTGTTCACGATGACTGGCGTTACGAAAAAATAGGACGCTGGACGAATGGATTTTGGGCAGGCGTTATGTGGCTTATGTATATGATGACTAATGATGAACGTTACAGAGAAATTGCTGTATACGACGAGGAAATTCTTGATAAAGCGTTATATGACAGTCAGTCATTAAATCACGATGTGGGATTTATATGGCTTCTTTCAGCCGGAGCAAATTACCGGCTGCACGGCGGTAAGCTGTCCGAAAACAGAATACTTACCGCCGCTTTCTCTCTCTCCTCGCGTTATAATATAAACGCGGGATATATTCGGGCTTGGAACGGAGCGGATAGGATTGGTTTTTCAATCATTGACTGTATGATGAATCTTCCGCTCCTGTACCTTGCCTCCGAAATTACAGAGGATTCAAGATTTCGCCTTATTGCGGAAGCTCACGCTGATTCAGCATTAAAAAATCATCTTCGTCCTGACGGTTCAGTATATCATATTATAAACTATGATGATAACGGTGAAGTAACAATTCCAAATAAGACACAAGGGTACGACCCTAAAACATCATCGTGGTCACGCGGTACTGCTTGGGCAGTCTACGGATTTGTACTTAGCTATATTCATACAGGAAAACAAGAATATCTTGACGCTTCAAAACGTGCAGCTCATTATTTTATGTCGAACCTTTTAGATGACGCAGTTCCGCTATGCGATTTTCGCGCGCCTAAAATGCCTGTATATCACGATACATCAGCCGGAACGTGTGCCGCATGTGGATTTTTGGAGCTTGCCCGAATTGTACCGGAGAATGAAAAACAGATGTATTTTAACACGGCAATTCGGATTTTAAAGGCAGTTGAAAAGGACTATTGCATTTGGAGTAATGATAGCGACGCGTTAACATTAAATGGCTGTGAAGCATATCACGACGGACTGCAAAATCTTCCGCTTATATACGGTGACTATTACTTTATAGAGGCTATATACAAACTGAAAGGCGGTGAGGTTTTGCTATGGTAGATATAGAAATAAATGCGTTAGGCAAAAGAACAAAGATTAATAATTTTTATAATGCAATTCATTTTCATCCCACAGACGCGATAGAGGATAAATGGGGACAGAATATACTTAACAGCATTGCAGAGGATAAAGCTGCAAGTTTTGTCAGAATGTACTCTATGTTTGAAGATATTGTGTCAAGAGATGAAAAGGGTAATTTAGTATACGATTTTGAGCTTAATGACAAACGTATTGATTATCTTGTGGAAAAAGGTTTTACACTTCTTATTTGTTATAATTTTATGCCTGATTGCATTGCGTCCGTTCCAAATCGAGATATGGGCATACCGAGATATAAAGGGAAAACGGTCAATAACTCTGTTCCGTCAGATTATGATTTGTGGGAAGAAGTTTGTTTTCGTTATACGGAGCATTTATTGAATAGATATGGAGAAAACACTCTTTCACAATGGCGTTTTCATTGCTGGAATGAGCCTGACCACGAATACTGGGTTACATCTAAGAGTTGTTTTGATTATGAACGGGACGGGGACAATGATAAAATTACAGAATATACAAAATTATATAACAGTTTTTGGAGTGGTGTAAAAAAAGCATATCCTCAGGCAAAAGCAGGCGGACCATCTGCGGCAATGAGCGATAAATTTATATCTGACTTTCTTGATAATATCGGCAGTAATCTTGATTTTTTATCAATACACGCCTATTCTGATATTGAATACAGCAATACAAGCGGAAAAATTGATCCCAATAACATATTGAAAAGAGTTCAATCAGCCAGATGTATGCTTGATGAACGCGGATTATATGATACAGAAATAATATTAGACGAATGGGGCGCTGCCGCAGGAGGCTTTTTAAGTGTAAAAAAGAATCCTGAAATGATTTTTCGTGAAAATGAATATTTTCCGGCTTTTTACTTTGCATTAATAAATTTAATTGCCAAAAGTGACTATAAGCTTTATAAAATGCTTATTTGTTTGTCAGGACAGCACAAATCAACATATGACTTTGACGGATACAGAAGCTTTTTCACATTAAGCGGATTTTCAAAACCAATATATAACGGATATTGCCTTGCAGGACATCTCGGAAATGACTGGCTTGAATGTGACGGTGACTGTATTGCAACGATAAATGAAAAGCAGAATCTCGTAATAGCACTATATTCACTTGAAAATGCAACTAAGGAAATCAATCTTACCATTAAAGGATTAAACGGTGGATATACAGTTAAAAGATATATAATAGATGATACACATTCCAATGCATACAGTGTATGGCTCAGTGAAGGAAGTCCTAAGGAAATGGACAATGATATGAAGGAAAGTATTAAAAATAGCGGTAAGCTTGACGTATCTGAGGAGAAAATATATACAGACGGCGAATATCACGAAAATATAACTTTACGCAGCTGTGGGGTAACGCTCATTGAGTTTATCGGGGAGGAATAATAAATGAACAGTGATTTTTTACTTGATACTGAGGAATCTAAATATTTATTTAAGAATTTTGCAGAGCAATTACCTATTATAGATTACCACAACCATCTGTCAGCAAAAGAAATATTGCAGGACTACAGATATGAAAACATTACAGAGCTTTGGTTGAAGTCTGACCCGTATAAGCACCGCGCTATGCGTATGTGTGGAGTTGAGGAGCACTATATTACAGGGGACGCCTCTGATTTTGAGAAGTTTAAAAAATGGTGTTCTGTATTTCCAAAACTTATAGGTAATCCACTATATCATTGGTCAAAAATGGAGCTTACACAGGTTTTTAATCTGGATATACCTATAAATTCAGAAAATGCAGACATATTGTGGAAGGACCTAAATAAAAAACTAAAAACTCCTGAATACACTTCAAAAAGCATACTGTCAAGATTTAATATTGAGTATTGCGCCCCTTGTATGACGATTAACAGTGATATATCTCAATTTGAGAAAAATAAAATACACTCTCCGTCATTGCGCGGTGATGATATGAATAACATAACAGCTGAATTTATAAGAGAACTTGAAGACAATACAGGTGTTCAAATAAGTTCTCTTGACAGTCTGAAAAAAGCAATACACAAACGTTGTGAGGTATTTCATCTTGCCGGTTGTCGTTTCGCTGACCACGCGCTTGACTATAATTTTTATTATAAGTGCGACGATGGTAACAATAATAAAAGGTTGCAAAAAATTATTCAAGGAGAAGAACTGAATGTTGAGGATATGGCATATCTTAATTCCGAGCTTTTAAGAATAGCAGGAAACGAATATGCACTGCAAGGCTGGGTTATGCAACTTCATATCGGAGCAATGAGATATACAAGCACACGCTTAAGAAATGCTGTAGGTGCGGCAGGAGGCTTTGCAGGAATAGGCAGGGTGGATACCCGACATATTGCACAGCTTTTGGATGATATTGAACACGGTGAAAATGGCATTCCAAGAACAATATTGTTTACATTGAATCCTGCCAGCAATGCTGAAATAGCAATTCTGGAAGGCTCATATAGCCGTGATGGTGTATCGGCGTTAATTCAGCAGGGACCTGCCTGGTGGTGGTGTGACCATTATCAGGGAATATACGGTATGCTGGACAGTATCAGTTCTTTTGGATTGCTGTATGAATTTATAGGAATGACAACTGACTCACGAAGTATTTTATCGTTTGTCAGACACGAATATTTTAGACGTGTATTATGCGTATGGATTGGCAGAAAAGTTAAAAGCGGTGAATTTGACGCAGACCTTAACTTTCTGGGTGAAATGATTGAACGTATATGTTATTTAAATGCGGCGTCAGCTGCAGGAATGGAGGCATAAAATGGATTATTTTAAAGGTAAAACAGCTGTAGTAACAGGCGCAGGCGGTACACTTTGTTCTGCAATTGCAGTTGATTTAGCTCGAAAAGGAGCTCGTGTTGTACTTATAGGCAGAACTGAGGAAAAACTCAAAGCTGTAAAAAATGTGATAGATGATTTTGGCGGAGAAAGTATGATTGCGGCGTGTGATGTTACCGATGAAAAAAGAATGTGTGAAATTGCAAAAAAAATCGGCGAGCGTTTTGGACCTTGCAAATTTCTTGTAAACGGAGCAGGCGGAAACAACGGAAAGGTTATGACTACAAACAAATGCTTTGAGCAGGGAGAATTAGAGCTGGATAATAGTACAGAATTTAAAGGCTTTTTTAATATTGATATGAATGCTTTTGAGGATGTATTGAAAATAAACACTATAGGCAGTGTAATTCCATCTCGAATTTTTGGACGTCAGATGGCTCAAAACGGCGGTGGTTCAATTATAAATTTTGCGTCGATGAACAGTTATTGTCCGCTTACTAAAGTACCTGCATATGCGATGAGCAAATCAGCGGTTATGGCCCTTACAAAATGGCTTGCTGCGTATCTTGCGCCTGCAGGAATAAGAGTTAATGCGATTGCCCCAGGTTTTTTTGCAAATGAACGCAGTGAAAAGTTTCTTGGCACACCCGAAACAGGTCTTTCACCTCGTGGACAAAGCGTTATTGACCATACTCCTATGGAACGTTTTGGCAAAGCAGATGATTTGCTTGGAACAGCAGAATGGCTATTAAATGACGAAAAATCTGCATTTGTCAGCGGTATCACCGTTCCTGTTGACGGTGGTTTTCTGACACGCAGCGGAGTATAAATTTTACGGAGGAATTTAAAAATGAAAATGGCAATGATGCTGCCGGCAAAAGAGAGTACACAATGGAATTTAGCCGCGCAGTTAGGCATAAAATATGCAATTACAAAAGCAGCTCCGGAGATTACAGGCTTAAATGACCCGTCTGACTACGAATCCCTAAAAAAAGTGCGTGATTCTTTTGAAAAAACGGGTTTAACCTTATATGGTCTGGAGGGGGACGAGTTTAATATGGATAGAATAAAACTCGGTCTTGACGGCAGGGATGAGGATTTAAAGAAATATTGCAGAATGCTTGAAAATATGGGTAGACTCGGAATTAAAATGCTATGCTATAATTTTATGGGCGGTGTGGGCTGGTACAGAACCGATACTGACTTAAAAGAACGTGGAAATGCAGTAACCTGCGGATTTAATATAGATAATTCTGAAAAACTGCCTGTCAAAGTTACAGCTGAACAGATGTGGGATAATTATGAATATTTTCTTCGTACTGTTATTCCTGTAGCAGAAAAAGCAGGTGTTGTAATGTGTCTTCACCCTGACGATCCTCCAATTCCGCTGCTGCTTGGATATTCACGAATAGTAATAAGTGCAGACGCATACAGAAGAATACTGTCAATGTCAGACAGCCCATCTCATAAGATTACTTTTTGTCAGTCCTGTTTTTCTCTTATGGGTTGTGATGTATTTGAACTTATAAAGGAGTTTGGTAATAGAATTGAATTTCTGCATTTTCGTGATGTAGAAGGGGAGAGATACAATTTTAGAGAAACATTTCACGATAATGGACCTACTGATATGGTTAAATTAATGAAATATGCGGCTAAATACGCTCCTGATTGCGTTGTCCGCGCAGACCACACACCATCTATGGCAGGTGAAGATAACAGTAATCTTGGCTATGCTGTATTAGGTAATCTGTTTGCGGCAGGATATATACGAGGTATAGCAGAAACATTAAATATTAAATTTGATTAAATAAAAACTTCTCACGCGGCTATTAATTGTTGCCGCGTGAGAAGAAACTTGGATTCTTGCCAGTAACACGTCTAAAAGCTTTATAGAAGTTTGCGGAACTGTTAAAACCGCATTTCATTGCAATATCTATTTTTGTAAGATTTGTTGTCTTTAATAATTCAATTGCTTTTTCAACTCGTTTAATCGTAATATAGTCCCATAAACTGATTCCGTTTAATTTTTTAAAACAACTTGAAAAATAAGTTTTATTCATTGCCGCACTTTGTGCAATAATATCAAGAGTAAGCTTATTTTCTATATTCTCATTTATAAACATCAGCGCTTTCTCCAGCTGTTTTGATGTATGGGAAACACCTTCAATCTGATAATTCTCAGGAATACTTGTATATGCTCTGTTAATAATAACAAGAATATTTATCAACAGTGTTTTTACCATAAGTTCATATCCTACGTCTTTTGTATCTACTTCTTTTTTGATTTCAAGAAAAAGTCGGCTTATTTCCGAAGCAATAGGATTTGAAGAACTAATCTTATTTTTTCGACAGCGATTTTCTTTCATAAAAAACTGCATAAGCCACGACAGTTCCTTATCAGACCATAACAGCATTGGTTCAAAACGGATATTAAGCATTTCAATGGCTTCACCTTCTATTATTTTAGTCAGATAATGAGGTTCATCACTGGCGTGAATAATAATATCATATGGCGAAATAGGATGCTCTTTACCGTTTATTATATATGCACCGCTCCCCTTACAGCAAAGAGAAATTTCAATAGCTGTATGATGGTGCTCATATATTCCACGGCGTTTACCTGATTCTGTTATTGACTGATAAAATAATATAGTTTTTCCATAAGATATTTCTATCTCGTCTTCGCTAAGACGCATAATTCAGTTTCCTTTCATATCCATAAACCGATTATAACAAAACACTCCTTTTGAGATACATATATTATATCACAAAAGGAGATGTTTGTCTACATTATTAATGGTCTATACCATAACCATTATTTTTTCTTTTTAGATTTTCTTTCCTGAGCAGCAGCGGCTTTAGCTTTCATTTCTGATTCTCTCCAAGCAGCCCAGAAGGTACTTGCAATAAATATTGAAGTGTATGCACCTGCGATAATACCTACTATAAGAGGAAGTGAAAAATCTTTTATTGTAGATACACCCAAGATATATATAAGAACGATTGTAATAAGTGTTGTAATAGTTGAATTAATGGTACGCCCCATTGTTTCAAAAATACTTCTATCAACCATTGCAGATATTGTTTCGTCCTTTTTACGCATTTTCTGATTTTCGCGTATTCTGTCAAATATAACGATTGTATTATTGATAGAATATCCGATAACCGTAAGCATTGCCGCAATAAAGGTGGTATTAAGCGGAATATTTGTAATTGTATAAACCGCAGCCATAACCACAACATTTATTGCTAATGCGACTACAGCCATAACGGCACTGCGCCATTCGAATCTTATTGCTATATAAATCAATATACATATGATAGCAAGAAGAGTATACATTAACGCTTTTCTTTGTGTTTCCAAACCAAAGCTTGCTGACGCAGACGATTCACTGATTAAATCAGAATCCTGAAGTGAATACTTGTCCTTTATAGCATTGAAAATTTCGGTTTTCACATTATCCTCAACAGGAGGTGTCTTAATAACGGCGATTTCATTTGTAGAACCTTTCTGAACTGTTGCGGACACTGTATCCGTTGTATTAGTCTGAATTAAATCAACGATTTCTTTGTTATCAAACTCAGAATGCATATTAACCTGCATTCTTACACCGCCCATAAATTCAACGTCAAAGTTAAATCCACCGTGGACAATATACATTATAATACCGATTGCAATAACAAGTGCGGGGATAAGCACAAATTTCCATCTGTTTTTAGTCAATTCTTTCATTATTCTTCCGCACCTCCTTTTTTAGCCTTTGTACTATAGAATAAGCTTCTGTTTTCGATACCGATACCAACAAGCTGCTTTAAAAGGAACTTTGTGATAACGATAGCAGTAAACATACTTAATACAACACCTATACCAAGAGTTGTTGCAAAGCCTGTTACAGCGCCTATACCTGAAATATAAAGAACTACACAGGAAATAATTGTTGTCACATTTGAGTCAAGAATAGCTGAGAATGCTTTGTCAAAACCTGATGAAACAGATGCCTTAATTGTTTTTCCTATTCTCAGTTCCTCTTTCATTCTTTCGAATATAATACAGTCGGCATCAACCGCCATACCAATGGACAGCACAATACCTGCAATACCCGAAAGACTTAGATTAACGTGAAATACTCCCATAGCCAAACCGATAAGTCCGACATAAATTGCAAGAGAAATATCTGCAATAAGTCCGGGGATTCTGTACATAATAACCATAAACAGCATTATAAGAAGAATACCGATTGCAGCAGCAATAAGACTCATTTTTAATGCTTCTGGACCAAGCTCTGCACCAACTGTTTCTTTTGAAATAACAGTTAAGTCAAAAGGCAGCTGACCTGATTTAATCTGGCTTGCAAGCATTTCAGCTGTTTCAGGAGTAAAACTTCCTGAAATTACGCAAGACGCAGAATTGATTTCCTGACTTACGCTTGGAGTTGAAATGTTTTCACCGTCCATTTGTATTGCTATAAAGTTCTTGTTTTCTCCCGAACGAGCGGCTGCATTCTTTGTTGCCTCAGCAAATTTCTGCTGTGCCTCAGTATTGAATTCAACTTTAACGTGGGGGATAGAAGGACCGTTCTGGTCAATAGGTCCGTACTCGTATGATGCGTCCTTTATATCTGTTGCTCCGTCAAGAACAATGTTTCCGTCAGCATCATTAAAAGTAAGTTTTGCTGTGTTACCAAGAAGTTCAGCAGCTTCATCAGTATTTGTAACTGATGGGATTTCAACGGTTATTTTACCGTTTTCACCCTGTGAAATACGAGCTTCTGTGTAACCTGCATTTGTCATACGAGTCTGGAATATTGATTCAACAGACTTCATCTGATCTTCTGTCGGTGCATCGGTATTAGCCTGGAAAGTTATAACTGAACCGCCGGCAATATCAATACCCTTTCTGATACCCTTTTCTTCGTCGAACATACCGCCGTATGAAAATCCTGCCAGATTGAAACCATAAAAGGCAACAATATTAAGGATTACTGCAATTGCTACAACGAAACAAAGAGTAATTACGCTTTTTTTTCTCATTTGCGTTTCCATTCCTTTCTTTGTTTGGATTTCTATTTTAACCATAAAAATCCATAGTAAAATAGCATAAAGTTATTATACCTCCATATCTTGTGTTCGTCAATAAAATTTTTATTACTATAGTGTAACAAAAAGATTACAAAATAGTTATTCAGACAGTTTTTTACATAAATAATATGTGTAAATACAGTATTTCCAGAACATAACAATAATATGCTGTAGAAATTTAGTCTTGACATATGAAGTATTTGTTATAAAATATTAGTAATTGAATGAACAGGAGAAATTTATGAACAGAAAAGAAAAAATACTTGCTTATATTAACTCGAAAGAATATATTCCCTTAACACTGGAGGAAATGTCAGTGTTTCTTGACGTACCCAAAGAAGATATTCCAATTCTTGCCGATATTTTAAATTCATTATGCTTGGAGGGAGAAATTTATCTCACAAAGAAAAACCGATATACGGCAGTTGATAATAAATCATCTACGGTCGCAGGGATACTTAACTGCAATGCTAAAGGATATTTTGGATTTATAGAATGTGAGGGAGAAGATGTATTTGTATCCGGAGATGATATGGCGGATGCACTTAACAGTGACAAGGTACTTGTACGTTTGATAAACATTGGTGATACGAAACATAAGCGTCAAGGTAAAGTTATCAAAGTCTTGGAAAGAAGAAATTCAACTGTAGTCGGTGTTATATATAAGGAAAAGGGCGGCTATTTTTACTTACGACCAGATAACCGTAAAATTTATACAAAAATAAGCATTTCACTTGATAAGATGATGAATTCTGAAATAGGTGACAGAGTATCTGCGGAGATAACCAAGTACAGCAGTACGGGAATGGTGTTTGGTGAAGTTACAAATATACTTGGTAATGAAGATGATTTGAAAAGCTGTATCGAAGGTATTATACTGGAAAATCATATAAAGCAGGAGTTTGATATTGAAACGTTGAAAGAGTCTGAACTTATACCAGATAAAATAAATGATATTAAGGGCAGGGAAGACCTTCGTGATATGCTTGTTTTTACAATAGACGGTGATGACGCGCGTGATTTTGATGATGCAGTATCATTGACTATTGATAGTAATAATAATTATCACTTGGGAGTTCATATTGCTGATGTAACAGAATATGTAACAGAGGGAAGTCATCTTGACACTGAGGCTTATGAGCGCGGAACAAGCGTATACCTTGCTGATAGAGTAATTCCTATGCTGCCTGAAAAACTGTCAAACGGAATATGCAGTCTTAATCCAAATGTTGACAGATTTACATTAAGCTTGTTTATGGAAATATCAAGTGAAGGAAATGTTTTAAATCATCAACTTGTCAAAGGAGTCATCCGTTCTGTAGAACGTATGACATATAATAATGTAAATTCTATCCTTGAAGACAATGATATAGAGCTTTGCAATCGTTATGAAAAACTTTTGCCAACTTTAAAAAACATGAAAAATCTTGCGGAGATACTTCGTGAAAAGCGTATAAAACGCGGAGCAATCCAGTTTGAATTTCCTGAAAGCCATATAATTGTTGATGATAATGGTAAGCCTGTTTCAATTGAACGGGAAATACGCGGTATTTCTAATAAGATGATTGAGGAGTTTATGCTTATAGCAAATGAAACTGTAGCAGAATACGCATTCTGGGCTGAGATACCGTTTATATATCGAAATCACGAAGCACCGTCAGACGAAAAAATCAAAGCGTTTAATAGTTTTTTGCTGCAATTCGGATTATCTTTAAAAGGCAAAATTGACCGTGATAATCCTGTACATCCTAAGGCATTGCAGAAAATACTTGAACAGGTTACTGATACTCCGGAAGAAAGAATAATTTCAAGAACAATGCTTCAATCACTGATGAAAGCAAAATATAGTGACGAGTGTCTGGGGCATTTTGGACTATCATCAAAATACTATTGTCATTTCACTTCGCCGATACGCCGTTATCCTGATTTAGCTATTCATAGGATTTTAAAGCTTTTAATTGACGGCAGACTTGATGAAAATACACAGAAACGTCTAAAAGGATATACTGCTTCTGCTGCATTAAATTCAAGTGAATGTGAGGTTAATGCGGAACAAACTGAACGTGATACCGATGATTTAATGAAAACTGCATATATGAGCAATTTTATAGGAGAAGTTTTTCAAGGGGTAGTGTCAGGTGTGACTTCATTTGGAATGTTTGTGGAACTGGACAATTCAGTTGAAGGATTGATTCGTTTAGAGAATATGACAGATGATTATTATGAATTTGATGAAAAGACATCTGCTCTTATTGGAAGGCGAAAAAAACGTATATATACGGTAGGAAATACAGTAAAGATTGTTCTTGCAAATACTAATATCTTATTGAGGCAAATTGATTTTGTACTTGAAAAAGATTGTTCATCAAAATTGTTAAATAATTTTACTAAGAAAGAAGTAAAAAAAACTGTTGAAAAACCAAAAAGAAAATATTATAGAAGGAAAAGAAGAAATGGATAAATTTGAAATTATTGTAACAACTTTATTTGGTCTTGAGGCGCTTGCTGCAAGAGAAATACGACGTTTAGGATATGAAACTACTTCTGTGGAGGACGGAAAAGTATGTTTTATGGGGGATTCAGCAGCGGTTTGCCGCGCAAACATATGGTTAAGGACAGCTGAAAGAATTCTTATAAAAATAGATGAATTTACTGCTGTAACTTTTGATGAACTTTTTGAACATACCAAAAAGATAGAATGGTACAAATGGATTAACAAAACAGATGCATTTCCGGTAAAAGGTTATTCATTAAAATCTACTCTTGCGAGTGTAAGAGATTGTCAATCCATTATAAAAAAAGCGATAGCTGACAGCCTCTCAAATCGTTATGGAATATCGTGGTTTGAAGAAAGTGGTTCAACATATCAAATTCAGTTTTCCATATTTAAAGATAAAGTGACTCTTATGATAGATACCTCAGGTGAGGGGCTGCATAAACGAGGCTACCGTCAGGTGTCCAACATTGCTCCATTAAAAGAAACTCTTGCAGCAGCTATGGTTGAGTTAAGTCATTGGAAATATGAATATCCATTATGCGACCCGTTTTGCGGCAGCGGAACAATTCCTATTGAAGCTGCTATGATTAAGCGTAATATAGCTCCCGGATTAAACAGAACTTTTGCAGCTCAGCAATTTTCTCAGATTGATAATACTTTGTGGGATAATGCCCGTGAAGAGGCAAAATCTTTAATAAAAAATGTACCTTTGGAAATTTACGCGTTTGATATTGACAGTGATACTGTCGATATAGCGCGCAGTAATGCACAAAAAGCAGGGGTAGGGGAGTTTATAACTCCTCAGACAGGTGATGCACGGAATATTGAATTTAATATTTCATATGGAACTATTATATGCAATCCTCCTTATGGTGAACGTATCGGAGAAATTAAAGAATGTGAACAATTATATAAAGAGATAGGAAAAAACTTTAAAAAGTTTGATAAATGGTCATATTATATTATTACATCAAATGAAAATTTCGAGAAATTATTTGGAAAGACCGCAAATAAGAAACGCAAGCTTTATAACGGTATGATAAAATGTAATCTTTATCAGTTCTTTGGACAACGTCCTCCAAAAAAATAATTACGAAGGAGATTAAAATGAAAACACGAAAAGACGTAATTGATTTTTGTTTGAGTTTAGAAGATACATATGAGGATTATCCGTTTCAGGATAAGAACTGGACATTAATGAGGCATAAGCGTAATCATAAAGTTTTTGCGTGGATTTTTAAACGCAACAATAATATGTGGGTAAATGTAAAAGGTTCGCCGGAATGGTGCGATTTCTGGCGTTTTGAATATGATTCTGTTATTCCGGCGTATCATATGAATAAAACATACTGGAATTCAATTATTCTTAACGGAACTGTACCCTCTGATAAAATACAGGGAATGATTAGGGATAGTTATAACATAACAAACAAGAAAATAAAAGTAAACCAATCCAAGTAATATAAATCACTCTTTATTATACTTAAGACTGTATATTAGTTATAATAGTACCTATATCTTCTAAAATGCCATCTTTAAGCGGTACTATCTCTACATTACGCTTACTGCAAAATGTTTTAATCTCGTCCGAATCAATGTGTGTATGTATATTTCCGTTTACACCCAGCACATTTTCAGCTATCAGCCCTGTGGCGCCCCCGATAAATCCATATTCCATACCTCGTAATTTTATATTTCCTGAGGTAATCTTCAATACATTAATTTCATTCTCAACAGATTTTTTATAAATACCGATATCAGACGTTATTATTGAATTACCTGTTACAATGGCTGTATTGCATTTACTGTATCCCTGTCTGACGTTCAGAATATTCTTATTCATACATTTATACTCTGAAAGAATTTCTATCGCCGTATAAGCAGCATTACAAATCACAAAATCATTTAAGACTGCCGCATTGTATGAAATATCGTGAGGATATTCAGAACCCACTTGTACAGAGCCTGTTAACAATGTAAATTCATCTGGCAACAGTTTCTTATAATGCAAAAACGTTTCAGGTGCACATATAAATTTATTACTGCCGAGATAATGAATCTGCATATCTGCGTGAGTTGCTACAGAATCATACAGACCCTTAATTACGGTTGTTGGTATAACATATAGTCCTGCTTTTTCAAGACTGTATATGGTTTTTTCATCTGCTCTCTTGTCTACTATTGCAACGTTCATATTTCCAAATCCTACCTAAAAATTCGGTTTAGTTTACATAATATAGTTATGGTAAACTCACCACTAAAAAGTATCTAAAAAATCAACAGCTGCCTGCGCCATTATTGAGGCCCCCAATGGTAATGCGTCTTCATCAGCAAAAAACTTAGGACTGTGAATTGGATAAACAGCGCCTTTTGACGTATTTCCAATACCTAATTTAAAATAAGAGCTTGGAACGCGTTCGCAAAAATAAGAAAAATCATCTCCTGCCATAGACGGTTCATTCAGCAAAGTTATGCCCAATCCCAGCTTTTCTGCGCTTTTTTGTACAATACTATTCATTTTTTCATTGTTTATAACAGGCGGAAACAGTACATTAAAATTAAATTCAATAGTAATCTTCCATTTGTCCGCAATCGCTGATACAGTATTTTCAAGCACTTCTATAAGCTTTTTGCGTGTTATGGGGTCAATAGAACGGGCTGTACCGGTTATGGTTGCAGTATCAGGTATTGCGTTGCGGCAGCTTCCGCCATTAAATGAGCAGATCGTTACAACACACGGCAAATTATATTTTTCGGAAATGCCGTGATATTCTCTGAGAATTTCAGTTCCGACAGATAACGGATTTACGCATTTTTCAGGATATGCTCCGTGTCCTCCTACTCCGTGAATTATAATCTCAAAATCATCCGGAGATGCCATAATAGAGCCATCTTTAATTTGAATCTTTCCTGTGGTTTCCAATGGCTCTACGTGGAGTGCAAATGCTCCGTCAACACAAGGATTTTCAAGAATTCCTTCTTCAATCATAGGTAATGCGCCACCCATTCCCTCCTCTGCAGGTTGAAAAACAAGCTTAACATTGCCGTTTAGAGTATCTTTGAGTGAATTCAGTATTTTCGCCGCTCCCAAAAGACAGGCAGAATGTATATCATGTCCGCAGGCGTGCATAAATCCATCACGTTCTGATTTTATATGAAAATTGCTTTCATCTTTTATAGGTAAACCGTCTATATCGGCGCGTAAAAGCACAGTTTTCTCCTCATTTTTTCCGTGTATAACGGCAACTGTTCCTGTTTTTGCTGATACGAAATAAGGAATACTGTATTCGGTAAGTTTTTCTCGAATAAAAGCTGCTGTTTTTATTTCCTCAAAGTCGGTTTCAGGAGTTTTATGGAGCTGCCTTCGTATAGAAATAAGCTCATTTTTTAAGCTGTCTGCCATTTCTTTAATCATTTAATCATCTCCTCAAATTCCGTTTCGCTTATTATTTTAACTCCAAGCGACTGAGCTTTATCAAGTTTACTTCCTGCCTCAGCACCAGCTAAAACGTAAGTTGTTTTCTTTGATACGCTTGATGATGTTTTTCCGCCATAATTTTCTATTATCTGACCTGCCTCGCTGCGTTTATATTTTTCAAGAGTGCCTGTTAATACGAAGGTCATATTCTCAAAACGTTTGTCTACAACTGAGTTTTCATTATCGTCTACACAGTTTACTCCTGCAGTTTCGAGCTTTTTTATAAATTCTTTTGTCTGTTCTTCCGCGAAAAAACTGACCACGGACATAGCCATTTTTTCACCTATATCAGGTATTTGAGTAAGCTCGTCCACACTTGCATTTATCAAATTTTCAAGAGTCTTATACTGAGCCGACAGTATTTTTGCGGCTTTTTCGCCTATATGACGTATTCCGAATGCATTTATAAGCCGATAAAGCGGATTAGATTTTGATTTTTCTAAAGCATTAATAAGATTTTGAGCCGATTTTTCACCCATTTTATCCATATCGGCAATATCTGATGGATTTACATAATATAAGTCTGCGGCAGTTTCAATAAGATTTTTTTCGAGCATTTGCTCAACGATTGAAGGTCCAAGCCCCTCAATATCCATTGCATTTCGTGATACAAAATGAATTATATTACGCATTCTCTGCGCCGGACAGCTTACGCCTGTACATCGATATGCAGCCTCGCCTTCTTCACGGACAATAAGAGCGCCGCATTCCAGACAATATTCAGGCATTTTAAATTCAGGTTCATTACCGTTTCTGTTTTCTTTTATTACTTCAATAACAGCAGGTATAATATCCCCTGCTTTTTCAATAACAACTGTATCCCCTACCCTGATATCTTTTTCTCTGATATAATCAAGATTATGGAGAGTTGCGCGCGATACGTTTGAACCTGCTATATGAACAGTATCCAATATAGCCAGCGGAGTAAGTACGCCTGTCCTTCCAACCTGTACTTTAATATCCCGTATTACAGTAGTCTGTTTTTCAGCAGGATATTTATAAGCTATTGACCAGCGCGGAAATTTTGATGTGTTTCCTAACAATTCTCTGTCACTAAGATTATTGACCTTTATAACCGATCCGTCTATATCAAAATATAATTGACCGCGTTCTTCTCCGATTTCTTTTATACGCTTATATACTTCATCAATTGTTGAATATGATTTTTTATCAAGAATTGTTTTAAATCCCTGTTTCTGCAAAAATTCAAGACCTTCAATATGTGTACTTATTTCTGCTCCCTGAATTTGCTGAATATTAAAGACAAATATATCAAGTTTTCTTTTTGCAGCTATCTTAGGGTCAAGCTGACGCAATGAACCAGCCGCAGCATTTCGCGGATTTGCAAAAAGCGGCTGACCTGTCGATTCAAGCAAATCATTTATTTTCTCAAAGTTATTTCGTGATAAGAACACCTCACCGCGTACCTCTAAAAATGGAATATCATCTTTAAGTTTCAGCGGAATTGTTAATATTGTTTTTAGATTTTCCGTAACATCTTCACCAACTATACCGTTACCCCGTGTTGAACCACGTGTAAATATACCGTCAACGTATTCCAACGATACGGAAAGACCGTCTATTTTTTGTTCAACAACATATTCTGCATCAGGTACTACAGCTTTTACCCGTCTGTCAAAATCAATGATTTCTTCACGGGAAAACGCTTTTTGCTGACTTAGCATAGGAACCTCGTGACGTACTTCATTAAACCCTTTAACTGCCTCACCGCCCACTCTGACTGTAGGAGAATCAGTTCTCTTAAACTGAGGATACTGTTCCTCAAGCTGTTCTAATTCAACAAGAAGTTTGTCAAATTCAAAATCCGATATTTCGGGCGAATCTTCCACATAATATTTATGATTGTGATAATTAAGCTCATTGGTTAATTCATTTATGCGCTTTTCAATATCGTTCATCGGTATAAATCCTTTCTATTTTACAGCAGCACTGATATTTCCATTCCCGTAATACTCAGGTGTTTCACCTACAACAAGAGTTTCTGTCAAAAGAACTTTTGTTTCAACCGTTTGTGTTTCCACAAAAGTAAGTCCGGCAAAAGAAACGTCGATAGATACATTTAAATATAATCTGTGATTTACCTGATTTATCCCTGCTGATACAAGTTTCTCTTCAATATCTGTATTAACAATACTTACAGGATATATTCTTATGGGTATTGAGGGTCCCAGACCTGAAAAAAAGTAAAAATGCGTAGCGCTGCCCAACGGTATGCGGACAGTTTCAGTTTGCGCGTTCTTAATATTATCCTGTATACTGTCGTTTAAACGTGCTTTAAGTACGTTTATTTTAGCAGTATCGGTTTCAATTGTCTGTATTGAGCTTTTGTCACGCGTTTTTATATCGGACATTGAACTATAATTATCTGATGAAAAAACATCAGTAACAGCTTTATTTACAACCCTGTTTACCATATTGTTTGCGTATGAGGACGCACAATCAATAAAGGCAGGCTGTAATCTGCTCGTACAGATATAAAACAATATTGCAGCAGCAAGCAAACACAAATAAAAAACTACCTTCAAGCCATAATGTTTGCGTGAACGTGATAAACCAAGTCTCATATAAACCCCTCCCCGACACTGTATAGTATGTCGGGGAGTAAAATTTTGTTACTTATCTTTTCTTAGTATCAATTTCGTCTTTGATAATTGTAATGAATTCGTCAAGAGCTATAGCGCCCTTATCTCCTTCTTTTCTTGAACGTACAGATACTGTTTTGTTTTCTATATCCTTATCGCCTATTACAAGCATATACGGAACTTTTTCAAGCTGTGCTTCACGAAGTTTATATCCGAGTTTTTCACTTCTGTCATCAATTTCAATACGGACTATACCTTTTTCCTCTAATTTTTTCTTCACTTCATATACATAGTCAAGATGTCTGTCTGCAATTGGTAACAGTTTTATCTGTACCGGAGCAAGCCACGTTGGAAATGCGCCTGCATATTTTTCAATAAGAAGTGCAAGGGTTCTTTCATAACATCCAATTGAAGTTCTGTGAATAATATACGGATTTTTCTTTGTTCCGTCTTTATCCACATATTCCATTCCGAATTTTTCGGCAAGCATTTGGTCAACCTGTATTGTAATCAAAGTATCCTCCTTGCCGTGAACATTCTTAATCTGAATATCCAGTTTTGGTCCGTAGAACGCTGCCTCACCTATACCCACATAATACTCTATTCCGAGGTCGTCTAATATTGTTTTCATTACGCTTTGAGCCTCATTCCACTGTTCTTCTGTACCTATATATTTTTCTCTGTTATCTGGGTCCCACTGAGAGAAACGGTAATAAACATCTTCTTTAAGTCCCAGAGTATCAAGCATATAATTTGTAAGCTCAAGACAGCCTTTAAATTCAGATTCAAGCTGTTCAGGAGTACACATCAAATGTCCTTCTGAAATGGTAAACTGACGAACTCTGATAAGTCCGTGCATTTCTCCTGACGCCTCATTTCTAAACAGCGTTGAAGTTTCGTTAAGACGCATTGGCAAATCTCTGTAAGAACGTCCTCTGTTAAGGAATGTCTGATACTGGAACGGACACGTCATAGGGCGCATAGCAAATACTTCTTTATCCTTGTTTTCGTCACCCAGAACAAACATACCGTCCTGATAATGGTCCCAGTGACCGGAAATCTTATACAGGTCACTTTTTGCCATAAGAGGCGTTTTAGTAAGTTGCCAGCCTCGTTTTTCTTCCTCGTCCTCTACCCAGCGCTGTAAGGTCTGAATAACTCTTGCTCCCTTTGGCAGCATTATCGGAAGTCCCTGTCCTATATAGTCAACAGTTGTAAAAAGCTCTAATTCGCGTCCGAGTTTGTTATGATCACGCTTTTTTGCCTCTTCAAGTTTTTCAAGATATTCGGCAAGTTCGTCTTTATTTGTAAACGCAGTACCGTAAATACGCTGCAGCATTTTATTTTTTTCATCTCCGCGCCAATATGCACCTGTTGCGCTCAGCAGCTTATATGCCTTTACCTTACTTGTATAGTTAATATGCGGACCTGCGCAAAGGTCTGTAAATTCTCCCTGCTTATAGAATGATATTACAGCGTCATCAGGCAGTTCGTTTATAAGTTCCACCTTATAAGGCTCATCTTTCATAAGCTCAAGCGCCTCATTTCTGGACAATTCAAATCGCTCAATTTTAAGATTTTCTTTAGCAATCTTTTTCATTTCATTTTCAATTGCGTCCAAGTCTTCTCTTGTAAAAGTATGCTCAGTATCAAAATCATAGTAAAAACCTGTATCAATAGCAGGTCCTATCGCCAATTTAGTGTCGGGATAAAGTCTTTTTACAGCCTGCGCAAGAACGTGAGAGGCTGAATGTCGTAATGTTTGTAATTCGTTCATTTCCATTGTAATAACTTCCTTTCATAATTAAAATAAAAAGCACCCCAAAAGCACGGTTACCCGTAGCTTAGGGGTGCAAAAATTCGCACGGTTCCACCCTAATTACAGTGAAATCACTGTCACTTAGTTGCCCTGTATCGTAGGGAAACGGTAACGCTTAATAGAAAATCGTTCAGCATTACAGCTCAGAAGTGGTATTCATCTTGATACAGTTAAAGAACGTTTACAGCCTATGACGTTCTCTCTCTTGTAACTTTTTTACCAAGACTACTGTCTTCGTCATCACTCTATATTGCATTTTATCACCATTTTTATAATTTGTCAAGCAGTTATTTAAGCATTTTTTTCAAATATTGTCCTGTATAAGAGCCGTTTGTCCGAGCAACCTCTTCAGGAGTGCCTTTAGCTATTACAGTACCTCCGTTATCTCCACCTTCAGGACCCATATCAATTATATAATCTGCCGTTTTAATTACGTCCAGATTATGTTCAATTACAACGACTGTATTACCGCCTTCCACAAGTTTATTTAAAACTTCTGTAAGCTTGTGTACATCGGCTGTATGAAGTCCTGTTGTAGGCTCGTCCAATATATAAATTGTTTTTCCTGTTCCGCGTTTTGAAAGTTCGGTTGCAAGTTTGACTCTCTGAGCCTCACCGCCCGAAAGAGTTGTTGAACTTTGTCCGAGTTTAATATAACCTAAACCAACCTCCTGAAGTGTTTGCAGTTTACGGTGAATTTTAGGTAGATTAACGAAAAATTCTACACCTTCATCAACTGTCATATCAAGCACTTCATATATATTTTTACCTTTATATTTTACCTCAAGAGTTTCTCTGTTATACCTCTTACCCTTACATACTTCACACGGTACAAATATATCTGCAAGAAAATGCATTTCAATCTTTTTTATACCGTCACCGGCACAGGCCTCACAGCGTCCGCCTTTGACGTTAAAACTAAAACGCCCTGCCTTGTAACCTCTTATTTTCGCCTCATTTGTTGTTGCAAATACCTCTCTTATGTCATTAAAAACATTTGTATAGGTTGCAGGATTTGAACGAGGAGTACGTCCAATAGGAGATTGGTCTATAGCTATAATTTTATCAAGCTGTTCCAGTCCTTTTATTTCCTTATGCTCTCCTGAATGTGTGCGTGCGCGATTTAAAACGTGAGCAAGCTTTTTATAAAGTATTTCGTTTATCAGAGAAGATTTACCTGAACCCGATACACCTGTAACGCACGTCATAACCCCTGTAGGTATTTTGACGTTTATATTTTTCAGATTATTTTCCCTTGCACCTCTGATTTCAAGCCAGCCGGTTGGTTTACGTCGTTCTTTCGGAACGCCAATCTCCAGTTCTCCGCTGAGATATTTTCCTGTAATTGACTTTGGTGACGCTATTATATCATCTACTGTTCCCTCTCCCACCAACTCACCGCCGTGGATTCCTGCACCGGGACCAATATCAACTATATGGTCGGCAGCATACATTGTATCGGTATCGTGTTCAACGACAATTACAGTATTTCCTAAATCACGAAGATGTTTTAGTGTCCCTATCAGTCGGTCGTTGTCACGCTGATGAAGACCTATACTCGGTTCATCAAGTATATACAATACACCCATAAGTCCTGAACCTATTTGTGTCGCAAGTCGTATACGCTGAGCTTCACCGCCTGAAAGTGTTCCGGACGAACGCGACAGTGTAAGATAATCAAGTCCTACATCAAGCAGGAATTGCAGACGTGCTTTGATTTCCTTTACTACCTGTGATACAATCATCATTTCACGTTCTGTAAGCGTTATGGAGTTTATAAACTCCATTTCCCTTCGTATCGGCATTTGCGTAAAATCATATATATTTAAACCGTTTATTGTCACCGCAAGTACTTCATCGCTTAGTCTTGCTCCGTGACACTTTGGACAAGATACGTCATTGATATATTTTTCAATATCATTTTTCGCATAATCAAACGTATTTGAGTTATAACGTCTTTCCAGATTAGTTATAACTCCTTCAAACGGTCTTGAGTAAGTACCGCCTCCGTAGCCTCTGTCATAATTGAGCTTTATTTTTTCATCACCCGTACCATACAGAACCTTATTTTTAATATCTTCGGACAAATCCTTAAATGGAGTATTTATATCAAATCCATAATGATTGGCAAGCCCTGTAAAATACATATATGCCATTGAATCGGTTTTGTTTGCACTTGCCCAGCCCGTAGCAGATATTGCACCTTCGATAAGGCTCAGACTGTCGTCAGCTATAACAAGGTCAGGGTCAATTTTTGCCAGTGATCCCAAACCGTCGCAATGCGAACAGGCTCCGTATGGATTATTGAAAGAAAATAATCTTGGCGCAAGTTCCTGCAAACTTATTCCGCAGTCATCACAAGCAAAATTCTGACTGAAAGACATAGTTTCACCATCAATTATTTCAACCAAAACAACGTCACCTGTAAGAGAGATTGCAGTTTCAAGCGAATCTGTAAGACGCTGTATAATATTATCACGTATAACCAGACGGTCGACAATAATTTCTATGCTGTGTTTTTGAGTTTTTTTCAGTTCAATATCTTCGCTCAAATCATATTGAATCCCGTCAGCTTTTACACGCACATAACCGCTTTTACGGGCATTTTCAAACACCTTTTTATGCTCGCCTTTTTTTCCTCGTACAACAGGCGCCAAAACCTGAATTTTTGTTCCTTCTTTCAAAGACATCACCTTATCCACAATCTGGTCAATACTCTGTCTTTTTACCTCTTTACCGCATTTGGGACAATGCGGAATACCGATTCGCGCGTATAGCAAACGAAGATAATCGTATATTTCAGTCACTGTTCCTACGGTGGAACGCGGATTTTTTGAAGTTGTTTTCTGGTCTATACTAATAGCAGGAGAAAGTCCGTCTATATAGTCCACATCCGGTTTTTCCATTTGTCCTAAAAACATTCTCGCATAAGATGAAAGCGACTCAACATATCGTCTTTGTCCTTCAGCATAAATCGTATCAAAAGCAAGCGAGGACTTGCCTGAACCTGAAAGTCCTGTAAGAACTACCAACTTATCGCGAGGTATGGTAACATCAATATTCTTTAAATTATGTTCTCTTGCGCCTTTAATTCTAATATCTTTATCCATAATTTTATTGTAAAAAGCACGTCCCCGAAGCCTTGTACCGTTCCAGTATGCTTTTCCTCTCCTCCATCACTATTTTTAAATCTGCCGCCATTGACTGTGCAAAAATTTGTTCAACCATAGGATATTCTGCGTGAATCAGTTTTGCTCGGCTGATAATATCAAGACGTTCAAATTCACTGAATTCGCGTATATCAAGAATTTCTGTGTGTTTTCCTGTGATTTCACTTATTTTAAATTCTGCATTATATAATACCTGAGCCGTGATTTTTCTGTCACAAAAACAAATTAAATCAATAGAATCTTCCTGTTCAAGCATATATATAATAGGCGTTAAAATATTCTCTGACACAATATTTACAATGTAATTTGTCTGTTCGTCTGTCATTATTATTCACTCATTTCCTTTTCCAATTTGCGTATTCTGTCACGCAGTACGGCAGCCTCCTCAAATTCAAGGTTTTCAGCCGCTTTTATCATTTTAGCCTCCAATTCAGCTATTTCCTTTTCGTAATTTATAATTGTTTCCGTACTTTCTTCTGATTCAACAGGTTTTAATGACTCTATTATATCTCTGACTTCTTTTTTAATAGTACGAGGTATAATACCGTGTTCAGCATTAAATTCCTGCTGTAATTTTCTTCGGCGTTCGGTTTCATCTATAGCTTTTTTCATTGAGCGTGTAATTGTATCTGCATACATTATTACTTGTCCTTCACTGTTACGCGCAGCTCGTCCTATCGTCTGAATAAGCGACATTTCACTTCTTAAAAAGCCTTCTTTGTCAGCGTCAAGTATCGCAACAAGAGCCACTTCAGGAATATCAAGACCTTCTCTTAAAAGGTTTATTCCGACAAGAACATCAAATTCGCCTGTTCTCAAATCCTTAATAATTTCAGTTCGTTCAATTGTTGATATGTCTGAATGCATATATCTCACACGAATACCTATTCCCGTCAGATAGTCTGTTAAATCCTCCGCCATACGCTTTGTAAGCGTTGTCACAAGTGTTCTGAATCCTTTTTCTGTTCGTTTATTTATTTCACCGATTAAATCGTCAATTTGGTGCTCTGTTGGTTTAATAAATATTTCAGGGTCTAATAGACCTGTAGGACGTATTACCTGCTCTGCAATTATATCGGAATGTTCCTTTTCATAGTCAGCAGGTGTCGCGCTTGTGAAAATAACTTGATTAAGACGCGACTCAAATTCTTCAAATTTTAGAGGTCTGTTATCGGCGGCGCTTGGAAGTCTGAATCCGAATCGGATAAGAGTTTCCTTTCGTGCCCTGTCGCCGTTGTACATACCTCTTACTTGTGGCACTGTAACGTGGGATTCATCAATTATCATTAAATAGTCCTCAGGAAAATAATCCAGCAGCGTATACGGCGCACTGCCGGGTTCACGTCCGCTTATATGACGTGAATAATTCTCTATACCCTGACAGAAACCAATCTCCTGCATCATTTCAAGGTCATATAAAGTACGTTGCTCAATGCGCTGTGCTTCTATCAAAAGGTCGCGCTCTTTAAAATAACGCACCTGTTCACGCATTTCTGCCTCAATTCCTGCCATTGCGACAAGCATTTTTTCATTAGTCGTAACATAATGCGACGCAGGCGAAATTACAGCGTGCTGACGTATACCAATTATTTCTCCCGTCACAACATTAACTTCACATATACGTTCTATTTCGTCGCCAAAAAACTCAACTCGTATAGCATTCTCACCGTTATTAGACGGAAATATCTCTACAACATCTCCGCGTACCCTGAATTTATTTCTGACAAAATTCAAATCGTTTCGTTCGTATTGCATAGCCACAAGCTTTTTTAACAGTTCATCTCTGTCCTTTTCCATTCCCACTCTGAGCGACAGCATTAAATTTTTATAATCTTCAGGGTCACCCAAGCCATAAATACACGATACACTTGCAACTATTATAACGTCTTTACGTTCCAACAATGCGAATGTGGCACTGTGACGAAGCTTATCAATCTCTTCATTTGTAAGAGCATTTTTTTCAATAAATGTGTCTGTTTGAGGAATATATGCCTCAGGCTGATAATAATCATAATACGATACAAAAAATTCAACACAGTTATTTGGAAAAAACTCTTTAAATTCACTGCATAACTGAGCGGCAAGCGTTTTATTGTGTGCAAGGACTATTGTTGGTTTATTTACCTGTGCAATTACGTTTGCCATAGTAAAAGTTTTTCCCGATCCTGTTACTCCGAGAAGTGTCTGAAATTTTTCGCCTTTATTCACTCCGTCTACGAGAGTTTGAATTGCCTTTGGCTGGTCGCCCTGCGGTGTAAATTCTGATACAAGTTCAAATTTATTCATACGGTTATCCTCTTAATTAAGCAGGCTGTCCGAATAAATCCAAACAGCCTATTTTCTTAGATTTCTAATCATTATATTTACCCGTCTTGCATTTACTGACGTGTATCTTTCAACATTATTTCTAACTGCATATTGTATAGTACGGCATACGTCAAACACATTACAGCCATAACGAAGAATTACAGTCATATCTATATGTACGCCATGTTTTGTTTTTCTAAGATTTATATTTTGTACTTTTATCAGTCCGTCAATTTTACCTGCCTCGTGTATTGCAATTTCGTTAATTACGTTGTCCGAAATAACATAATCGCCCATATAACTAAAAGTCGGACGTACTATTGATTTATCAGCTGCTGCGGTAGGTATTTCAGAATCGAGATTTTTCTGAAATCGTCTTAGAGGGTGGATAAAAAATCCTGAAAATTCTTTTTTTATTTCAAATGTCGGTACGGGAATAACGTGTTTACCTTCAACTCTCCGCATACGCAATGCCATCTGCATTTCTTCAGGAGTTGCAACATCTTCAATCCGTATGATTTCCTCTATATTTCCCACTCCGAGATTACGCGCAATTTTATGCACCATACCGTCAGATGTACCAAGAATCATCAGACATTTTACATTGTGTTTTTTTAATGCTATGCGAATTTCTTCCGACTGATGTGAGCGCATAAAAAGAGCGTGTTTTACTGACGCAATTTTTGTAGGCTCACGCTTTGCAGAACTTCCTGCAATAACTTTACCGTGAGAAATTAAAAGTCCATCGTCAATTATAGCGTCAGCGCCGTATTTCTGCGATACCATAACGCTTCTGTAGCTTTTACCTGTGCCGCTCGGACCGACAAATGCAATTACTTTCATTATATCCACCTGACTATTCCCTGTTATTTTGCTTAATCTTATATGATAATGTCATAAGAGGGTCGGACAAATGTACATTTTCCACTGCCACATTCTTATCGAAATTAAGCTCAGTATAAGCGAAATTTAAAAGCCCCTTAACTCCGCATTTTACAAGCCTTTCAGCCGTATCAAATACAGCCGATTTAGGTACTGTAAGAATACCTATATCAACACGGTGTTGCTGCAAAAACGACTCAAGCGAATTAACAGACATAACTTCAATACCGTTTATCAAAGTTCCAATAACATTTTCGTCATTATCAAAAATTCCTACAAGACGAAATCCGCGTTTTTCAAACGCGTTATGATTTGCCAAAGCTCTGCCCAGATTTCCCGCTCCGATTATAACTGTTGTATCACCGTCGTTAAGACCTAAAATATCACCTATTTCATTATACAGATGTTCTACATTATAACCGTATCCCTGCTGACCGAAACCGCCGAAATAATTGAAATCCTGACGTATCTGCGAGGCAGTAACATTCATTTTTTTGCTTAACGCATTTGAAGAAATACGTTTAACGTCCTGTTTTATAAGCTCTCCGAGGTATCTGTAATACCTCGGAAGACGCTTAATCACAACGGACGGTACTTTTTTCGCATTCTCGTTCATTGTATTAAAAACCTCTCGTTTATATTACGCGTTTTGTTTTGTATAGTTAAGAAGTCCGCCAGCATAAAGCATTTCTTTCTGACGTGCAGATACTTCAACATTCACTTCAAAATCAAAGCCTTTTGTTATGTTTGTTACATTTACAGTATTGCCTGATGAAAGCTGTTCCTTAACATTTTCAATCTTTAATTCATCATTCTGGTCAATTTTATCATAATCGTTTTCATTGGCAAAAGTCATAGGAATAATACCTGCATTAACCAAATTTGCCATATGTATTCTTGCAAATGATTTTGTAATTACCGCTTTAACGCCAAGATATAAAGGTGCAAGCGCAGCGTGTTCTCTTGATGAACCCTGTCCGTAGTTTGAACCGCCGATAATAATGCTTTTACCCATTTCAAGCGCTCTGTCGTGGAACTTTTCGTCACATACTGCAAAACAATACTCTGATATTTTTGGAATATTTGAACGCAGCGGCAGAATTTTTGCGCCTGCCGGCATAATATGGTCGGTAGTAATATTATCGCCAACTTTAAGACTCACACCTGCATTTATTGTATCCGCAAGAGGCTGTGATACAGGAAACGGCTTAATATTAGGGCCTCTTAATACTTCTACGCTGTCCATATCTTCCGCAGGTACAGGAGCGGCTATCATATTGTCGTTAATTGTAAACTTTTTAGGAAGTTTTATATTAGGCATTTTACCAAGGGTTGTCGGGTCAGTAAATACACCTGTAAGTGCCGAAACTGCAGCGGTTTCAGGCGATACAAGATAAATTTGACCGTCCTTTGTGCCGCTTCTGCCTTCAAAGTTTCTGTTAAATGTACGCAGTGAAATTCCCTTTGAATTAGGCGACTGTCCCATACCTATACACGGTCCGCAAGCGCTTTCCAATATTCTTGCTCCTGCGTCAATCATTATTGCCAGTGCACCGTTATTTGCGAGCATATTAAGAACCTGCTTTGAACCCGGAGCAATAGCAAGTGAAACGTCAGGGTGTACAGTTTTTCCCTTTAATATATGTGCAACCTTCATCATATCAAGAAGTGATGAATTTGTACAAGAACCTATACAAACCTGATCTATTTTCTGACCCTCAAGTTCTTTTATTGACTTAATATTATCAGGAGAATGAGGACAGGCTGCGAGTGGTTCAAGCTCACTTAGATTTATTTCAACTATTTCGTCATATACCGCGTCACTATCGGCAGCAAGCGGTGTATAGTCTTGTTCTCTTCCCTGTGCCTTTAAAAATTCGCGTGTTATTTCGTCTGAAGGGAATATTGAGGTTGTTGCACCAAGCTCTGCGCCCATATTGGTAATAGTAGCACGTTCAGGTACCGAAAGTGTCTTTACTCCGTCACCACAGTATTCGATAACTTTTCCTACACCACCCTTTACAGACAATCGCTTTAACACTTCAAGAATAACATCTTTTGCCGCTACCCACGGACGAAGTGCGCCTGTAAGATTTACTTTTACAACCTTTGGACAGGTAATATAATATGTACCTCCGCCCATTGCTACTGCAACGTCCATACCGCCGGCTCCAATTGCAATCATTCCTATTCCTCCGCCTGTAGGAGTATGACTGTCGGAACCTATAAGCGTTTTACCTGGAATTCCGAAACGTTCAAGATGTACCTGATGGCAGATACCGTTACCCGGTCTTGAAAAATAAATACCGTGCTTTTTGCAGACACTTCCTATAAATCTATGGTCGTCGGCATTTTCAAATCCGCTCTGAAGTGTGTTGTGGTCAATGTATGCAACAGAACGTTCCGTTTTTACTCTCGGCACTCCCATTGCCTCAAATTCAAGATACGCCATTGTTCCTGTAGCATCTTGCGTAAGCGTCTGATCAATTCTTATACCGATTTCAGAACCTTTTATCATTTCACCCTCAACAAGATGAGCCGATAAAATTTTTTCTGTTAAAGTCTGTCCCATAATAATCCCTCCAATAATATCTCTGTAAAGTAATAATATACTACTATATTTTATACAATTAGTCCCGATTTGTCAAGCGATAACACAACCAATATGTTAAGCATATATTAAATTAGTGGATAATTACCGAAACGGAGGTGTGATAAATGCTCAATATGTATCTTTTGCTGTCAATTATGACATTAAGCGTAATCGGAATTTATTGTATTGTCAAAGAACTAACGTCACTTATACTGAAAAACAACATAGGTTCACAGGTTGTACTGGAAATCAACGACAATGCCGACGGTGTTGAAAATGCAGTCCGTCACGCGCTTGCCGCAAATCCGGCAAGCGACATTGTTATAATAGACAAAAGCGGAAATGATGAAATCAGTAAAATTTTAAAGCATCTTTCATTTGATTATGAGCGTGTTCATATACAGCAAAAAACTCCCGAATCATAATCGGGAGTTTTTTTTATTAATCATTCTTTATAATTTCTTTCAGTGAAGAGGCAAGCCCTGCAAGCGACTGTATTTCAGACGGTATAATAATTTTTGTAGCCTTACCGTCAGCAGCTTTTTCAAAGCTTTCAAGTGATTTTATTGCAATATATTCGTTAGACGGAGCAGCCTCGTTAATCTTTTTAATACCCTCTGCAACAGCAGTTCTAACCGTTATAATAGCCTCTGCCTGACCTTCTGCCTCGCGTATTGCCGATTGTTTCTTTGCCTCTGCGCGGAGAATCGC
This sequence comes from Lachnospiraceae bacterium MD329, assembly GCA_010206265.1. Taxonomy (GTDB): domain Bacteria; phylum Bacillota; class Clostridia; order UBA1381; family UBA1381; genus Hominilimicola. The sequence goes on along the minus strand of VIQV01000023.1, from coordinate 99,900 downwards.
CGATTCTTTTTCACCTTCTGCCAAAAGAATCGCTGATTTCTTTTCACCCTCTGCCTTCAAAATACTCTCACGGCGTTCTCTTTCAGCCTTCATCTGACGTTCCATAGCGTCTTGAATTTCTTTTGGCGGCATAATATTTTTAAGCTCAACTCTGTTAATCTTAATACCCCAAGGGTCTGTTGCCTCATCAAGAATTGAACGCATTTTTGTATTAACAGTATCACGTGAAGTCAATGTTTCATCAAGTTCCAAATCACCAATAATGTTTCTCAGTGTTGTGGCAGTAAGATTTTCAATAGCCATCATTGGACGTTCAACACCGTACGCGAACAGTTTAGGGTCCGTTATCTGATAATAAACAACAGTATCAATCTGCATTGTTACATTATCCTTTGTAATAACAGGCTGAGGCGGAAAGTCAACAACGTGTTCCTTCAAATTTACTTTTTTTGCAATTCTGTCAACAAACGGAATTTTAAAATGAAGTCCTACTCCCCAAGTCGTATGATAGCCGCCGAAACGTTCAATTATATATGAATAAGCCTGCGGAACTATTTTGATATTTGAGATTAAGATTATTAAAACTATAAGTAATACGATTATAATTGCTATCGGCATAATTATTCTCCTTTTCTTTTTACTGCAAGCTTTACGCCTTTAACGTACTCAACTGTTGCAGTTTCGTTTGCGGGAATGACAGTATCATCAACGCTTTTTAATGACCAAATCATACCGTTTACCTTCCCTTCACCTGTTCCCTCTCGGTTATTTACCTCTTTGGTTATAAGCACATCTTCTCCAATTAAACTATCCACATTTGTACGCTCATTTTTGGTTTTTATAAGCCTTTTTGAGATTGGACGCAGACATAACAGAAGAATAACCGATATTGCAAGGAACACCGACATTTGAATATTAAAACGTGCTCCGAGAATTTCGGCAATAAGTCCGCCGACTGCTCCTACAGCAAACCATATGCTGACAAGCTGATATGTTACTGCCTCAAGAACAACAAAAGCAATTATTCCGACAATCCATATCCATAGAGATACATCTATCATAACAATAACCTCCTCTATTTTAAATATACCATTAAATTCTTGCTGTGTCAAGTACGTTTAAATCAAAATAAATTCCCTAACTTAATCACACCTTTTAAGGGTTTGCATACTATATATTAAAACAAAGAACCCGCAGCGTCGACGATACTTATAGAAGGAGGTTTGTTAATATTAAAATGCTTAATTTCTGTATGAGAGGGTGCTCAAAAGCAGTCGGGCTGGCGTCACTTTCGTTTTGTCTGGGCGTTCTTGCAGGTGCATTTTTGCCCATCGCGGTAGTCGCCGTAGTTGAGATGCTGATGCTTATCCTCTTGGGATATCTGTGTTTATTCAAGTGGTAAGAATAGAAAGGAGTAATTTTATTATGAAAATCGTAGTTCTTAAAGTCCCCAAAATGCTCAGAGGTATCGTAAAGACAATGTTTAAAATGTAAAAGCAAAAACGGCATAATATATGCCGTTTTTGTATGCTATTTATTTCCAACCCATTAAAATAAGCCAGTTTTCAAGTGATTTTGTCCACTGCGCAACGTGAGGCATTTCCTCAGCAAGTCCAAGACCGTGACGCCCATACGGGTAAATATGCAACTCATACGGTATTTGTTTTTTGGACAGCGCGTCGGCATATAAAAGAGAATTTTCTGTCGGTACTGCCTGATCTGAAGAAGTATGCCAGATAAATGCAGGAGGTGTATCATATGAAACGTGCTTATATAAGGACATAAGCTCTTTCATTTCGTGCAAAGTACGTTCACCGAGCAAGTTCTGACGTGAACCGTCGTGACGGTATTCAAACATATCAATTACAGGATAACATAAAACAGACGCATTTGGACGGCAATCTTCTTTATCAATTTCATCTGTTTCATCATACATTTTCTTATCAAAGTGTACTGATACTGAGCCTGCCAGATGACCGCCGGCGCTTGAACCCATTACTGCTATTTTATCCTTATCATAACCGTATTTATCAGCATAATGTCTTACATAACGAACTGCACGCATAGCGTCGCTGATTTGGGCGGGGTGCTTATACGGCGCAACTCGATAATCTACTAAAAAAGCTGTTATACCTATTTCCTGCAGCCATTTTGCGTAACCGTCGCCCTCATGTTCAGCGCGCATTACATAGCCGCCGCCTGCGAACACAACAACTGCTCCGCGCGAATTCGACGGATAGGCTGTAATAGTCGGTATTCTCGGTGCTGTTTCCTCGCTCTCAATAAATTCGTCATTCCAATACGGTATAACCTTTCCCCATAAGTTTTCCATTTTTTATTCCTCCCTTTTATTTATAATTTTTTAGATACGATGTAAATGCGTCTATAAGTTCATTCACCTTATTTTTTCTAATTGTAAATTCCGTTTTTCCGTTACGAGTAAGAGCGCAGCTTAAATCATTTATTGAGGAAAACTCAACAATAGTATTATCTGCTGAATTATTCCCTTCGTATGTCAGGCGAAAAATAACGTCACCTAAAGTTTCACCGTTATAAACCCCATCCACCGCAAGCGAAATAATTGCCTGATACATCGTTTTAGATAATCGTTCATCTGCATTGTCACCATCTGCTTTAAAGTTATATGCATTGCCTGAACGACTTATATCAATTGAATGTGATTCGCCATTATATTCCAACATAACGCGTTTCACCTTTGAAATATCAACAAGAGCCTGCAGTTTGCTGACAATATTAAACGACGATTCATTTACAAAGCTTAGACTTTCAGAATCTGACGAATAAATATTTTCTTTGTATTTCACATATGTTTTTCCGTTTATTGTACTTCCTACTGTCAAAGTTTCGGTATATTCATCACCATATTTACCCATAATTTCATCGTAAGGCTTTATTTTTAGAGTGAGTATAGGAGATTTATCAGTAATTCCGCCGTCAGTATCAGAAATAGGCGTACTTAAATTAATATTCCTAATCGGTTCAAGGATTTTATTATCTATATAATCATCATTTGCTCCGCAGGCATACGGCGACACCATTTCCCAGACATTATTAGTATTTTCATCAATTTTATCAACAATTTTAACTTCAACAGACTCGTCCTGACGTATAATTTTTATATTTGTAATATCATCAATATTCACATTAAAACGATTGAATTCCCTATAATACGAAACAGGCTTACACAGTGTGTCTACTTTAAATTCATAAATTGTATATACAGTATTGATACCGTCACGCATTATAAAATATTCTCCCAAAGTCGGACTTTGGTCGCCTATATAAAATGTATCGGAATCACCGTTCTTTTTTGTTATAACAACGGTCAATGACGGAGTATCCAATCCGTACTGCGATAAATCAGACGGATTTTCCGCTATCTTGTTTTTTGAAATCATCTGCGCTACAGTACCTGCAATACCATATGCCTTTGCAGTATCAACTTCATCGGGAGTGAAATCATTTATGGTCCATACCGAATCACCGAGATTTACTGCTCTGATTTCGTCCTGCCCTCCGATAACATCGATATATGAAATATTGTTTGCATCTTCGGAATAAATCGTATAGGTGTCATTTTCCGTATTTATATGATTTGTTTCCGCAGTATCTATATTTGCCGCAATAATTATACCTGCTGTTAATACCAGTACAAGCGCTGAGGCTATGCACATCTTTCTTCCATTTTTCGTCATAGATTTCTCCTTCTGAACCATATAACCAGACCGCATACAAGTATAATCAGCGGTATTATTATGACCACAAGTATAAAGATTGTTACTGCGCTTGATAATGACATTGAAATACTGTTGTTTACAAGCGTTTTTTCATCAACTGTAAAGCTTTCGTCATTATTAAGTGTGTAATTTATCAAATTCATAAAATAATCGTAATTTGCCAGACCATAATCATTTGACAAAATCGACGCGTCACGCGTAAGCAGCATTGTATTACCCGAAACATATACTGATGAATTATGTTTATTATCCGCAGCAAGCGCACCAACAATAAATTGACTTTCAGCCCCCGTCTTTTCTGCAATATTACTTGTAGTTACATATGCCTTGTCAGAACTTAAAAGAACAGGTTCTACCGAAATATCACCATTATGCTCAAATTCCTGTCTGAGTTCTTTCGAGTATGGGAAATATGCAATTGTACGCTTATTCTTTAATAAGCTTGATGTAAATTCAGTTTCGCGTATTTCCGGTACAACAAGAGTTACTCCGTTACCGCCAATCATTACGGAATGTGAAGTATCGGTTTCTATAACCATATTATCTTCCACACCTATTCCCCAGACGGATTTTAAATAATCATATAAATTAGTAAGTCCTTTGCTGTCCACATCAAAATAAACCTGCATATTACCGCCTGATAATAAATACGAGTCAAGCTTTGAAATTTCATCTTTTGAGAAGTCTGCGGTCGGTCTGACTATCATAAGAAGTGACGTATCCGCTGGTATTTCTTCTGTTAAAGTATTCAGTTCTGCTACGCTGTAATTTTCGTCCTCCAATTTAGCCATAGCGCCTGAAACAGCAAGCTCGTTATGTCCCTGTACAACATATGCTTTAAGCTGATTGTCACTTGAAACATATTTAAGCGCAGAAGTGATTTTATTCTCGACGTTAAGCGAAGTGTAACTTCCCGTCTGGGCATTTATTCCGTAAAGGTCGCTCAGAGATAACAGCTTATATTTATTGCCTGAATCAACAATTACTGAATTTGCCGTAAGCTTTATTCCGTCATTTGCATATTTGCGTCCGAATGTCGGGTTTTCGGCTGTATTAATGTTAGTAATCTTTATGTTACTGTTGGATTCCGAATATTTTCGTAATACCGCATTAATACGCTCATCTTTTTCACTGTTTCCCGCAAGTACATATATATCTACCGGAGTTTCATAATTCTTTAGATATTCCTTGGTTTTTTCTGATATTTCAAACATCTTGTTTGTTGTCATATCAATTTTAAGAGGTACTTTTGTTCCAAGAACCGTTACAAATACATTAAGCAAAATCACTATAACAACAGCAATGATTATTGTTATGGAAGAGTTTACCTTATATTTTTTTATATTATTCATATTCACTCCTCCTATCTCAAACGACGTCGTTCAAACACCATCATTGTAAGAAACAATAACATTCCTGTAAGTGATAAATAATAAATTACAGGTTCAAAATTCAACATTCCGAGTGTAAAATCCGAAAAACGCTGTATCGGCGATAACCACAACAGAACACTTGAAATAGTTTCATTTGGAATATACTGCGCCGCAGTGCCGAGTAACAATATAAAAATAATTATTCCGTAGGTTGTGACAGCTGCAACAATCTGACTATCGGTTAAAGACGACATAAATGCACCGATTGCCAGAATAACCGAACATAAAAGTATAAATCCAATATAACAGCTTATAGTTTCGGCAATAGGCAATTCTCCATAAAAGGCAAGCGTTATGGGATATATAACGGTTATTAATGCGCCAAGCAAAAATACTCCAAGTGCCGCAAAGAATTTACCTAAAACTATATCCCCCAATGAAACGGGAGCAGTCATAAGTAACTGGTCTGTTTTCAGTTTTTTATCTTCTGAAAATAAACGCATTGTTAAAAGCGGAAGAAAAAATACTGCAATATTGTTTATTGACGCAAAAAAGTACGTCATATTTGCCGTTTGATATTGAAAAATATTCACCAGACAAAACATTGCACCCGTAAGCAGAACAAATATTGTAAGAAAGACATAGCCTAAGAGCGATGTAAAATACGAATTGAATTCTCTGTTAAATATCGCTTTCATTCTTATCCTCCTTTATATCATCTGTTAGTTTTAAAAATATATCTTCAAGAGATACTTCCGTATCCTTTTGTTCAAGAATTGGTATTTCATTTTCCGCAAAAGCAAAAAACAACTGTTTTCGGTCATTGGAGTCCAGTTCAGTGTCAAATTCAAATGTATGTGTATCGCCGTCTGTTGACGTACAAATAACATTTGATATTTTGTTAAATGAAGTTAGTATTTCTTCTGCCTTTTCCTTATCCCCCGATACTGTGAACATCATTCTCTTAGAACTTCCGAGCTTTTTTGATAAATTGGCAGGTGTATCCTCTGCAACAAGTTTTCCTTGGCTGATAATAATAACCCTGTCGCATACTGCGCTTATTTCGCTTAATATATGCGAACTCAGAATAATGGTTTTCTTTTTACCGAGATTTTTTATTACGTTGCGTATTTCAATTATTTGTTTCGGGTCAAGACCTACTGTAGGCTCGTCGAGTATAAGCACATCAGGATTCCCTATCAGCGCGCCTGCCAGTCCGACACGCTGACGATATCCTTTTGACAGATTACCGATTTTTCTGTTTTTCACGTCATCAATTTTAACAAGATTTATGATTTCCTGTATATGTCCTGTTTTATTTCCGGACTTTATTTTTTTCAAATCATATACAAATTCAAGATAAGCAGTTACAGTCATATCAACGTATAACGGAGGTATTTCAGGCAAATATCCGATATGTTTTTTTACTTCAATCGGATTTTCCAGAATATCATAACCATCTACTGTTACCGCACCGTCTGTATAAGAAATATATCCTGTAATAATATTCATTGTCGTAGATTTTCCTGCGCCGTTCGGACCGAGGAACCCTAAAATTTCACCTTGCTTAACATCAAAACTGACATTATCCAAAGCAAGCTTATCACCGTATTTTTTTGTAAGATTGGATATGGTAATCACTTATAATAATCTCCGTTTCTGTAATCAGTTTTCTTTTTTGTCAGGTATAATGCTTATAGAAAGCTCGTTAAGCTGTTCACCGTCAACAACATTAGGCGCTCCCGACATCAGCTCTGAGGCATTCTGCACCTTCGGGAATGCAGTTACGTCACGCAGGCTGTCAGTTCCGCACATAAGCATTGCCAGTCTGTCAAGACCAATGCCCATTCCGCCGTGAGGCGCGGCTCCGTACTTATAAGCCTCAACAAGGAACCCGAATTTAGCCTCTATTTCTTCATCTGTAAGTCCAAGAGCTCTAAACATTTTTTGCTGCAGCTCATAATCTGTAATTCTGATAGAACCGCTTGAAAGCTCCGTGCCGTTCAATACAAGGTCGTATGCCTTTGCAGTAACTTTACCAGGGTCAGAATCCAGATATTCAATACAATCGTCCATAGGCATTGTAAACGGGTGGTGCATAGCAATCCACGAATCGCTGTCTTCGTCATACTCGAAGAACGGAAATTCCGTAATCCACAAGAAATTATACCCCTCAGGTATTATATCCAACTGTTTGGCAACCTTTAAGCGCAGCGCGCCCAAAACAGGCAGAGTAACCTTGTTTTTATCGGCAACAAACAATACAACGTCACCTTTTTCAGCATTTAAACGTGATAAAATAGCATCTAACTCACCGTCTGCGAGGAATTTTGCAAATCCGCAGGAGGGCTCGTCCTCAACCCAGCGTATAAATGCAAGTCCTTTAGCTCCGATTCCGCGTACATATTCGGTTAGCTTGTCAATTTCTTTTCTTGTAAGCACAGTCGCGGCATTTTTTGCAACAATAGCTCTTACAGAACCGCCTGCATCAACAGCCGATGAGAATACACCGAATCCGCTATTCTGAACCAGGTCTGAAATATCCTGAATTTCCATTCCAAAACGCGTATCAGGCTTGTCAGAGCCGTAACGCTCCATAGCCTCTTTATAAGTAAGGCGCGGCAGTGGTGTCGGAATATCAACATTAAGAATTTCCTTGAATAATCTTTTTATAAAGCCCTCGTTCATCTCAAGTATGTCCTCAACATCAACAAAAGACATTTCAAGGTCAATTTGCGTAAATTCGGGCTGTCTGTCCGCTCTTAAATCCTCGTCACGGAAACAGCGCGCAAGCTGAATATATCTGTCAAAGCCCGAAATCATCAAAAGCTGCTTGTACATCTGCGGCGACTGCGGAAGAGCATAGAATTTTCCGTGATGAACTCTTGAAGGAACAAGATAATCACGCGCTCCCTCGGGAGTTGATTTAATCATCATAGGTGTTTCTATTTCTATAAAACCGTTCTCGTAATAATAATCGCGCGCAACCTTTGCTATCTTGCTTCGCATAATCAGATTTTGCTGTAATACGTTACGTCTTAAATCAAGATAACGGTATTTTAATCTCAATTCCTCATTTACATTTGTATCGTCCACAATTTCAAAAGGCGGCGTCTGTGCCTTTGCAAGTATTCGCAAATCTTTTACATCTATTTCAATATGTCCCGTTTTAATTGTATCATTTTTACTCTCGCGTTCACGGACAACGCCCTTAGCCATAAGCACATATTCCGCGTGACAGCCTGACGCCTTACTGAATATTTCTCTGTCTGTCGAATCGTCAAAAGCAAGTTGAACTATGCCTGTCCTGTCACGAAGGTCTATAAAAATAAGATTTCCCAAATCTCTTACTTTCTGTACATAACCTCCTACAACAACCTCGTTTCCTATACCTTCAACATCTCCGCAGTAATGTGTTCTTTTTAAGCCCTGCATTGTATCCATAATATTTATAATATCTCCTTTCAAAATTATAACATATTTATTTTATTTTACGCTTATATCCACATTATGTCAAGTCAAAATGCCTAAATTTGCTACATTAAAATACATTTTTTTGCTACAAGCCTTGATTAAATTGTAAATTAGTTTTATAATAGTATATTGTAGATACTTAAATTTAAGGAGAAATACTATGGAAAACACGAAAAAGGAATCGACTCAGTCATTTATGAATAATGTGACTGTAATTCTGATTTCACAGATACTTGTTAAAATTCTCGGTGCTGCTTACAGAATGGTAATTACAAACATTGACGGTTTTGGTGATGCCGGAAACGGTATTTATAATGTTGGATTCCAGATTTACACACTACTTCTGGCAATATCTTCTGTTGGTATTCCTAATGCCATATCAAAAATGACATCAGAGCGTATTGCATTAAATGACTATAAAGGCGCTCATAAAATATTTAAAACCGCACTGCTGCTGTTTTCCGTAATAGGCGCTGTTTCATCAATGATACTGTTCTTCGGTGCGGAGTTTTTTGCAAATGCAATACATTATCCGCGTTCTGTATATGTAATGCAGGCGCTTGCACCGTCATTATTATTTGTATGCGTGTCATCTGTAATACGCGGTTATTTTACAGGTATGAAAAATATGAAGGCAACAAGCTATTCACAAGTACTTGAACAAATATTTAAATGTACTCTTACCATTGTATTTGTATATGCAACTTCCCTTCTTATTTCTGATACAAACGCAGATAAAACACCGTTAATGGCAGCTTGGGCAAATTTTGCAACCTCCGCAGCCACAATCATTAGTATGTTGTATCTGATATACTTTTACTATAAAAGAAAGAGCGGACTGGAAGAAAAAATCAAAAACTCGGACGGTGAAACGCTTTCAATTTCAAAACGCCGTCTTATTATAGGTATTCTTATGATTAGTATTCCTATTTCTCTCGGTTCTGTTATTACTGCTATAAACAGAGTGGTTGACACTGCTACAATAAGCAGGGGAATTGAAATAGCTTTCGGGTCACTTATTCCCGCTCACGGTGCAACAGAAGCAATTATAAACCCAACTCAGTATCAGCTCACACTTGAAATAGAACGTTTATCCGGACTGCTTTCAAAAAGTGATATTCTTTACAATATGCCGCTTGCCGTAAATTTTGCATTTGCAACAGTTCTTGTTCCGTATGTGGCAAGTGCTCTGAAAATAAAGGATTATACTGAGGCAGCGTCTAAAATTAATTATTCATTGCTTGTATCCATACTTATAATATTGCCTTGCGCAATAGGGCTTATTGTTCTCGCTGAACCAATATATAAGATAATATATTTCAATGCTCCAAGCGGTTTTGAATTGTTACAACTTGTTTCTGTATCACTTATATTTGCCGCGCTTGCTCAGACTATGACAGGTTCACTACAAGGTATCGGAAAAGTCTTTGTTCCTGCAATAAGCCTGTTATTTGGCTGTGCGGCAAAAATAATATTAAACATTTTACTTATCAGAATTCCTTCCGTAAATATTTACGGAGCGGCAATAAGCTCTATTGCGTGTCAGTTTATATCCTGTACTATATGTTTTATCGTATTGGCAAAAAATTGCCGTTTGCGTATAACACCTTTAAAATACATTGTAAAACCACTTATATGCGGAGGTTTAATGGGTATTGCGGCAATTGCCGTATACAAAGCTATTATGTTTGTAATTCAAGATGGATTTGTTCAAAATCTTACTGCAACCATAATCAGCATTGCAGTCGCTGTAATAGTGTATTTCTTGTCTGTTTTTCGTCTGCGTATATTGTCTGCTGATGAAGTTAAACAACTGCCGGCAGGCAATAAGATTTACCGAGGACTTATAAAGATAGGTCTTTATAGTGCAGAATAACAATAAAAAAATCCACTCTTTTAAGAGTGGATTTTTTTATTGTTGAGTCTTATTTAAAATTGCAGCTTTTACAGTATTTTTCATAAGCATTGCTATTGTCATAGGTCCTACTCCGCCAGGAACAGGAGTTATTGCACCTGCAGCCTTTTCAGCAGTTTCAAACTCAACATCACCGCAAAGCTTACCATTATCCATACGGTTAATGCCGACATCTATTACCACTGCACCTTCTTTTATCATATTACCTTTTATAAAATTAGGGATACCTACGGCTGCCACAAGAATATCCGCCTGCTTTGTCTTTTCTTCAAGATTCTTTGTTTTTGAATGACATATCGTAACAGTTCCATTCTGGTGTAAAAGCAGCATTGCCTGAGGCTTGCCTACAATATTGCTTCTGCCTACAATCACGCATTCCTTACCGCTCACATCAATTCCAGACTCCTTTATAAGCTCCATAACACCTGCAGGAGTACACGGCACAAAATCATAGTTGCCAACCATAATTTTACCTACGTTTACAGGATGAAATGCGTCAACGTCCTTTTGTGGGGCAATTGCATTTATAATTGTTTCCTCGTCTATATGTTTGGGTATAGGCAATTGAACAAGTATACCCGAAATACTGTTTTTCTTATTCAACGTTTCTATAAGGCTTAACAGTTCTTCCTTAGACGTTTTTGCTGAAAGCTCATATTTTTCCGAATAAATTCCGCATTCTTCACACGCACGTTCTTTGTTGCGCACATAAACCTGACTGGCAGGGTCATCACCTACTATGATTACTGCAAGCCCCGGACATATTCCCTTTTCCTTTAGCTTTTCGACCTCTGTTTTTAATTCCGATTTTATCCTTGCCGAAACTTCCTTTCCCTTTAAAAGCTGAGCCATTTTTATTCCTCCTCTGTTCATTTAAAATATTGCCCTTAGGCGGTTTTATAAGACATCTGTTTTGATAACCTATTAAATCGGTACGTCCTGTTTTTTGAAGTGCCTCGTATACTAATTTATAATTCTCAGGATTTCTGAATTGCAAAAGAGCTCTTTGCATATGTTTTTCTTTCGGTGTTTTAGGAACGTATACTTTTTTCATTGTGAACGGGTCAAGCCCTGTATAAAACATACACGTTGAAATTGTTCCGGGAGTTGGATAAAAATCCTGTACCTGCTGTGGGTTTATATTATGTTCTTTAAGATATACTGCCAATTTAACTGCGTCGTGCAGTGTACTCCCCGGATGACTTGACATTAAATATGGTACAAGATACTGTTTTTTACCGATTTTTTCGTTAATTTTATAAAACTTCTCGGAAAACCTGTTAAAAACACTGTTTTGCGGTTTACCCATATATTTTAAAACATTATCGCTTATATGCTCAGGAGCAACCTTTAATTGTCCGCTTATATGGTGTTTGCACAATTCATAAAAAAATGTGTCGTCGTTATCGTTAATTAAATAGTCAAAACGTATGCCTGAACGTATAAAAACTTTTTTCACTCCTTTAATAGCTCTGAGTTTACGCAAAAGATTAAGATATGTTTTATGCGAAATCTCCATATTTTTGCAAGGTTCAGGGAACAAGCACTGTTTGTCCTTGCAGGCACCCATTTTCAGCTGCTTTTTACAGGCAGGTCCTCGAAAATTTGCGGTAGGTCCGCCAACGTCGTGTATATATCCTTTAAAGTCTTTATCCTTAACCATTTCCGTTGCCTCCGTAACAAGCGATTCATCACTTCTTGATGTAACAATTCTGCCTTGATGAAAAGCTAACGCACAGAAGTTACAACTCCCAAAACAGCCACGGTTAGCCGCAAGAGAGAACTTAACCTCCTGTATTGCAGGTATGCCGCCGTCTTTTTCGTAAACAGGATGATAATTTTTCATATACGGCAGCGCATATACCTCGTCAAGCTCGTCCGTTTCAAGCGGCTGCATAGGAGGATTTTGTATTAAATATTTGTCGCCGTGCTTTTGTACAAGCACCTTGCCGATATATGGATTTTGTTCATAATATTGAATCCTGCAGGAATCCGCATATAATTTCTTACTATCAATACATTCCTCAAAACTCGGCAAAAGTACCGAATTATCAGTATCATAATCCGAGGCTATATAGCAAGTACCTGCAACGTCTGTAATCTCATTTATCGGTATGCCATCACGAAGTTTATCCGCAATTGCAACAATTTGTTTCTCACCCATTCCATACATCAAAATACTTGCTCTGCTGTCAAGAAGTATAGAACGTCTTATTTTATCGTCCCAGTAATCATAATGAGCAAAACGCCTTAAACTCGCCTCTACACCTCCGATAAGAATTGGTATATTCCCAAAAGCCTCTTTAATTCTGTTACAATAAACTATTGTCGCCCTGTCAGGACGCATACCTGCTCGATTTTCGGGGGCATATGAGTCGTCGTGACGTTTCTTTTTGTTAACAGTATAATGATTTACCATACTGTCAATATTCCCTGCCGATACCAATACTCCCAGTTTTGGTCTGCCCATACGAATAAAGTCGTCTGTACTGCGCCAATCAGGCAGCGCCGAAATACCTACCTTATATCCGTGTTTTTCCAGTACACGGGAAATTATAGCGTGTCCGAAACTTGGGTGGTCTACATATGCGTCACCGACAATATATAAAAAGTCAAGCTCTTCCCAACCGCGTTTCTGCATATCTTCCCTCGAAATAGGAAGAAAATCTTTTTTATTCATACTGTTCGTCCTCGTCGTTTATGACAGGCGGTTCAAGGTCCGCACGTGTCACAAGTACATCCCGCGGCTTTGAACCGTTTGCACCTGAAATTATTCCTCGCGCCTCCATTTGGTCAATAATTCTTCCTGCGCGCGAATATCCTACGCTTAACCTACGCTGTATACTTGAAGTTGATATTTTACCCTGACTTAATGCAAGTTCAATCGCCTCAGGCAAAAGCTCGTCACCGTCATCATCCGTATCAGGAGTTACACCATTTTCACCTGTAGCGTGACGTTCTATTTCCTCTGCCAAGTCCTCGCTGTAATGCGTTTCACCAACATTTTCTTTTATAAAGTCAAGTATTTTTTCTATTTCCTGATCTGATACAAATGCACCCTGTACACGCGTTGTAGCACGCGCTCCCATAGGATAATACAACATATCTCCCATACCAAGAAGTTTTTCCGCACCGCCCTTATCCAGAATTGTGCGGCTGTCTACCTGACTGGAAACAGCAAATGCAATTCGTGACGGCACATTAGCTTTAATAAGACCTGTGATAACGTCCACAGACGGTCTTTGAGTTGCAATAATTAAATGTATTCCGGCAGCTCTGGCAAGCTGAGTAAGACGTACAATATAGTCTTCTACTTCTTTCGCAGCAACCATCATCAAATCCGCAAGCTCGTCCACTATTATAACAAGATTCGGTATTTTTTCGCCGCCCTCGCTCTCCATAAGCTTATTATATGATTCCAGTTTTCTGACGCCGGTATCTTTGAAAAGCTCATAACGGCGCATCATTTCAGTTACAGCCCAGTTAAGCGCGCCTGCCGCTTTCTTCGGGTCGGTAACAACCGGAACAAGCAAATGCGGTATTCCGTTATAAACTCCCAACTCTACTACCTTAGGATCTACCATAATCAATTTTACTTCATCAGGCGACGCCTTATACAAAATACTTGTTATAATAGTATTTATACATACACTCTTACCTGAACCGGTAGCACCTGCAATAAGAACGTGAGGCATTTTTGCAATATCCCCCACAACCACGTTACCGCCTATGTCTTTTCCCAGCGCAACCGTAAGCTTTGATTTTGCTTTCTTGAACGCGTCTGATTCAAGTATCTCTCTGATTGAAACAGCGCTTACTTTATTATTTGGAATTTCTATCCCAACTGCCGCCTTACCAGGAACTGGCGCAACAAGAACAGTTGAAACTGCAAGGTTTAATGCAATATCATCTGCCAGTCCAACTATTTTCGACAGCTTAATTCCTGTATCGGGCTGTATCTCATATCGTGTTACGGTCGGTCCCTGTGTTACCTGCAAAAGTTTAGCCTTAACCCCGAAATTATCTAATACCGATATTAGTTTTTCAGCTGTTCTTCGCATTTCATCACGTTTATCACCGGAGGCAGGCTTCGGCTTATTAAGCAGCGTGATTTTGGGATATACATATTCAACCGCAGGCTGTTCGATTGCTTTGTTAAATTCATCATTAAAGTCCTGCTTTTCTTTATCTGATATTTTTTCGGCTTTTTCAGGAGTTTCAATATTTTTTGTTTCCTGCGCCTCATTTACTGGTTCTAATTGTTCAGGTTCCTCCGGCATTTTGCCGAAAATAGCATCAATACCGTTCGAGAAGTCATCGACATTATTAGCTGTTTCTTTTTTGGGTACTTTTGCAATTTTTTTATTTTTACTTTTTGTTTCGCCTTCTATTTCCGCGTCAAACGAATTTGCCGCGTCAAGAATATTGCCTTCGTTTATTGGTTCATTAAAATAGATTTCTTCCTGTTCATACTGCTCGTCCAACTGCTGTTCTCGTTCGTCCATAAACTCATAATAACGCTCTTTTGCGTCTAAAAAGGTACTTCTAATCCATTTTGCAAGTTCCCTGAATATTGAAACTCCCGTTATAAGACTCGCAAGAATAATAAGCGTCAGCGACAAAATTATATATGACGCTATAGTCTGAACCATTTTCACCATAAACACCGATACGCAGCCGCCTAACAGACCGCCGCCGCTGAAATCGGTATACCCAAGAAAAAATGAGATTGATATATCATTACCAGAGGGAAGATTTACAAGAGCACTGACATTCACCAACGCTAACAGTGCAAAAGCAAGTTTAATCCAATATTCTTGAGTGTTTTTTGTCTTTATAATATAGGCGGACATACCTGCCATAACCAAAGGTATAAAATAACCGCATACGCCAAAAAGACCGCAAAACACGATTTTTATCCATTTATTAACCATTCCTCCTTCTCCGTAATCAATATACATAAAAACAGAGAGAAGAACAGTAATAACAAGTGTTGATATTATGTAAGTAAGAACATAGTTTTTTGCTTTTGTTGTGCGCTTTCCTGATGTTTTTTTCTTTTTCGTAGCCATAAAACCTTTGCCTTTCTTTAAAAGTATTCATATACATTAATTATAGCATACTTAAAAGAAAATTTCTACAATTGTTATCAAACTGTAACATTAGTGTCAACAAGTTTTTTTATTATCTCTGTTTCAGTAAGCGTATTCAGTATTTTTCCGTCAGAATTTGTAATGTAAACTATACCGTAGCCGCCAATATTAAATTTTTTCGCTATATCCTCATAGCTTTCGTTGCTGTCAGCTACTATATGACGTATACGTTTTTTATTCTTTTTTTCGTGAAACATCAGCTCTTTTAAAAAATCAGTATCGTATTTTTCCTTTTGTGTAAAAATATTTCCAATCATAAGTGCTGAAAACAGCAATATTGAAAAGTTCATTCTGGTTTTATATATAACATATATTCCTAAAAACATTTCCAGAACCGCAATTGCCGCTGAAATTATAATCATAATCACAGAAGCCGCTTTGGAACCAAGTTTATGCGACAATATCCGCTTTAATATAATACCGCCGTCAAGCGGTACCGCGGGCAGCATATTCATCAAAAACAGCATTATATTGCAGATATAAAAATACTTTAACTCTTCTGACGGATACGAGCGGTATATCAATATGGAAACAAATGCGGCAGCCGCGTTAAACAGTGGTCCTGACGCATATAGTATAATTTCGTCCGAAAGAGAATATATCATCTTATTTTTTAACTTTAAATTCACACCAAACGGATAAAATGTTATATGAGATATTTTCAGCCCTATACACATTGCAGCTGCCGTATGGCATAGCTCGTGCAGGAACATTACAAGATATGGTATAAAAAAGCCTTTATATGTCTTAAACACAGTACAAAGTACAAGCATTGCGATTGTCAGAATATGAATTCTCAGGTATTTACTTATTCTTATCACTTAAAAGCACCCCCATACTATACTATGTACAAAAAGGAAAAGCAGTACACCATTGTGTACTGCCTCATATACTTATCTGTTATTATAAAATGCCATATATGATTTATATGCCATATAAATATCGCTTTTCGCTGTCACCTCAAACGGAGAATGCATCGAAAGTACAGGCACTCCGCAATCTATAACGTCCATATTAAGATTTGCAACATACTGGGCAATTGTTCCGCCTCCGCCCTGATCAACCTTACCAAGTTCTCCCGACTGCCATATAACATCATTATCATCCATAATCTTACAAATATTGTATACAAACTCAGCATTCGCGTCAGATGATGAAGATTTGCCTCTTGATCCTGTATATTTAACAAGCGCCATACCATATCCCGCAAACGTAGAATTTTTCTTTTCAAATACGCTCTCGTAATTCGGGTCAACTGCCGCACTGACATCAGAAGACATACACGCAGAATTTTCAATAACATTATTATAATCAACCATCGAACATACGCCTTTGATTTTTTCAATAATTTCTGCTACAGTCATTCCAAAAAACGCACTTAACATACCTGTATTACCTGTAGAACCGATTTCTTCTTTATCCACCAGTATAGCAATCGCAGTTTTTTTAGGTTCCTTAATATCAAATATAGCTTTTAATGTAGTAAATGCACAAACTCTGTCGTCCTGACCGTATGCACCGATAAAGCTCTCGTCAAAACCTATATTACGCGCTTTAAAAGCAGGAACAATTTCTATTTCTGCGCTCTGAAAATCTCTTTCTGTAATACCATAACGTTCATTAAGAAGCTTTAAGACAGAAAATTTAACCTTTTCTTTAACATCATCTGCCTTTATTGGCATACCTCCTATTAAAACATTAAGTTTTTCACCTTCTATGCCTTCCGTCATCTTTTTTGCCATTTGGTCTTTGGCAAGGTGCGGAAGAAGGTCTGTTATGCAAAATACGGGGTCCGAATCATTTTCGCCAACATTCAGAGTTACCTGTTTTCCCTCTTTAGTGAATATTATACCGTGAATTGCCAACGGAATTGCAGTCCACTGATATTTTTTCAAGCCGCCGTAATAATGTGTCTTTAAAAACGCCATATCATCGCTTTCATATAATGGATTTTGCTTTAAATCAAGCCTTGGTGAATCTATATGTGCGCCTACAAGGTTGATACCGTTTTTTATATCATCACTTCCGATTACTGCAAGCAAAATATTTTTATTACGGTTTACCTTGTATACCTTATCTCCTGCTTTTAACTGTGATTTTGAAGCAATATCCGTAAAACCGTGTTTTTTTGCCATTTCCAGCGCCTTATTTACACATTCTCTTTCAGTTTTGCCCTCATCAAGAAATATACGGTATTCGTCGCACAGTGTAAACATTTCCTGCTTTTGACTGTCGTTAATCACTTCGTATACATTTTTTCTTTCGTAGCTGAGTTCATCAAATAATTCTTTATTTGTCATTACTATTAACCTCCGTTTACTTATTATTAACATACATTCTACCACATATTCTCAAATTAGTCCACATTTTATACAAACTTATTTAAATTGATTGATAAATTTATATCATTGTGGTATACTGTTGGTATGGATATAAAATATATTAACAATAATTTACAAGTATCAGGTCTTAAAGACTTCAATCTCAAACATATATTTGACTGCGGTCAGTGCTTTCGTTTTAATGAAACAGAAGAAAATACATACTTTGGTATTGCAAAAAACAAAGCTCTTAAAATATCGCAGACAGGCGACACCATTATTCTGTTTGACACTACAGAGGACGACTGGAATAATGTCTGGTTTGATTTCTTTGACATTGGACGTGACTATGGCGAAATAAAGCAGACACTTGCAAATGACAGTGTTATGAAAACCGCAATAACATACGGTGAAGGAATCCGAATACTTAATCAGGATTTATGGGAAGCGGTTGTTTCCTTTATAATTTCGGCAAGTAACAATATTCCCAGAATCAAGGGTATTATTGAGCGTTTTTGCACCGCATACGGCGAAAAAATAGATTATATGGGACATACATACTACTCCTTCCCTTCCGTTGAAACAGTCGCTGACCTTTCAAGGGAAGATTTGGCAGTAATAAGAGCAGGCTATCGTGATAAATATATTATAGACGCCGCTCAAAAATTCCGCTCAAAAATAATTTCAGAAAAAACTCTTCGTTCATTGGGCACTGCACAGGCAAAGAATGAACTGATGAAAATAAACGGTATCGGAAACAAAGTAAGCGATTGTATTCTTTTGTTTGGACTGCAAAGAACCGATTCATTCCCGGTTGACGTTTGGATAAAAAGAATAATGGAATATTGTTATTTTGATTCTGAACAAAATATTGAAACAGTATCAGATTTTGCCGATAAACGCTTTGGCAGTCTTGGAGGATTCGCCCAGCAGTATTTATTCTTTTACGCCAGAGAAAATAAAATAGGAACAAAATAGTCTTCAATCGGCCCGTCTTAGACTATTTATATTAATCGGGCAGAAAGGCACGGGAATTAATAGTGTTGGTAGATTTAAAAAGAATGGTTGCTTATATATGTCCGTTCTGTTCAAATATTTCAACAAAAATGCTTTCAATTTTTCGGTTTTCAGGCACTGACAAAGTAAATCTTATATGCCCGACACACGGCTGCCACGAAACCTGCGTGACTATCACGCCTAAAAATTCTAAATATAAAATCAACATTGAATGTCCGCTTTGCGGCGGAACACATTTATATACGGTGTCTAAGGAAACTTTTTGGCAAAAGCCTCTTATATCCTATAAATGTCCTGTATCCGGAATTGAAACTTTTTTTGCAGGAGAACCGCGCCGTGTTGAACAGGCTCTTGATGAATATTCAGATATTTATTCCGATATTATTGATGAATCCGAGGACTTTTTAAACGAGAATGACCCGTTTAATATGGTATTTGCAATTCTTGAACGGCTTAACCGTTTACAGGAGAAACATCTTATTTCCTGTGTTTGCGGAAGTACTGATGCTGAATTTGATATAGAACAAGGCGATATAATTATGCGGTGCTGTCGCTGCGGAAGAACAAAAAAAATCAAGGTTTCTGAAGAAACGCTTACAAGAATTTTAAATACAAACGCTATAATTATTGATAACTGAAAATAAATAATTTAATATATTTATTCTATTTAATTTTAAGGAGGATTTTGAAATGTTAGTTTCAGCAACAAAAATGTTAAATGATGCCGTTAAGGGTAAGTATGCCGTAGGTCAGTTTAATATTAACAACCTTGAATGGACAAAGGCTATTCTTAACACCGCTCAGGAAAACAATTCACCTGTTATTTTAGGTGTATCAGAAGGCGCAGGAAAGTATATGACAGGATACAAAACTGTCGCTGCTATGGTTAGCGCTATGATTGAAGAACTGAATATTACTGTACCTGTAGCTCTTCATCTTGACCACGGTACATACGACGGCTGCTATAAATGTATTGAGGCAGGCTTTTCGTCAGTAATGTTTGATGGTTCACACTTCCCTATCGATGAAAACGTTGAAAAAACATCAGAGCTTGTAAAAGCTTGTCACGAAAAAGGAATCTCTATTGAGGCAGAAGTAGGTTCAATCGGCGGCGAAGAAGACGGCGTTGTCGGTGCAGGTGAAATAGCAGACCCTAACGAATGTAAAAAAATTGCTGACTTAGGCGTTGATTTTCTTGCAGCAGGAATCGGCAATATCCACGGCAAATACCCTGATAACTGGCAGGGACTTGATTTTGACGCTCTTGCAAAAACAAAAGAACTTATCGGCGACCTTCCTCTTGTTCTTCACGGCGGCACAGGTATTCCTGCAGATATGATAAAAAAAGCAATTTCTTTGGGCGTTGCTAAAATCAATGTAAATACTGAATGTCAGCTTTATTTCCAGGAAGCTACAAGAAAATACATTGAAGAAGGCAAAGACCTTCAGGGCAAAGGCTTTGACCCAAGAAAACTTCTTGCTCCGGGCTACGAGGCAATAAAGGTAATTGTAAAAGAAAAGATGGAACTTTTTGGTTCTGTCAACAAGGCATAAATTTTTGTCATTATTATCCACCCCTTGTCATAAAACTGATAAGGGGTGTTTTTTATGATTAAATATTTAAAAAAACTTTCTGTTGCCGCATTTACAGCATTATTATACTGCGGAATTTTTGTAATGATTTTTAATGGCATTTCAGCCGTTCCCGTACTTTCCAATCAAACCGCGGAGGCAGTTGAAGTTCCTATAATAATGTATCATAGTATATTAAAAGATACTTCACGTTCCGGTAAATATATTGTTACTCCTTCTACTGTGACCAATGATATTAAATACTTAAAAGCAAACGGTTATACCTTTGTTTCTGTAGAGGAGCTGATTAATTATACTATGTCGCAGGGTGAACTTCCTGAAAAGCCGGTTATGCTGACCTTCGATGACGGCTGCTACAACAATTACGGATATATAAAACCTATCCTTGAAAAATATGACGCCAAAGCGGTATTCTCAATTGTCGGAAGTTATACCGATGAATATTCCAAAAGCAATATTGCAAATATGACATATGGGTATATGCGCTGGACAGATATATACGACCTGTTTTTGTCAAGTCGTATTGAAGTAGGAAATCATTCATACGACTTCCATTCAAATGATAAAGGAAGAAACGGCGCGACAAAAAAAAGCGGAGAAGATTCTGAAAGCTATAAAAATATATTCCGTGCTGACACTGAAAAAATGCAGAATCGATGCATGGAAAAAACAGGATTTACACCGTATATATACACATATCCATTCGGTTCTGCCTGTCCTGAAAGCGAAGAGGTTCTAAAGGAAATGGGATTTAAGTCAAGCTTGAGCTGTAATGAAGGAGTGAATTTAATCACTCGCGACCCCGAATGTCTGTTTATGCTTAAAAGATACAATCGACCGAGCGATATAAATACAGGCGACTTTTTCGCAAAAATTAAGACTCCCGTTTAAGGGAGTCTTAATTTTTATTTATCTTTATTCGTAAGCATATAATATTCAATCCACTCATAATCTTTGAGCTTATCCGAATCAGAAATATCATTTCTATTCCATACACCATTACTGTCATAATGCCCCATAGCATTTATCTGAGGTATATCTGAACGTATAGATGACGTAAATTCGCCGACCTCGCTTTTGGGAAGTTTAGCCGCGTCAAGCAAAATATTCGATAAATAATTTGTACTTGTCAGCACATCACTTTCTGACGGCATATCGTAATTCGACCAAACAAGGAATGGAACCTTATAACGCTGCTGTAATTCTTCAAGTGATAGTTTTGACAGCGGTTTACCGTAAAGCTCCTCGAAAAATTCCTGTTCTACTGCAGGCTGGTGATCACCAAACATAAGCACAATTGTCGGCTCAGAATAACTTTTCAAATATTCTGCAAGTTCACGGAAGGCATTATCGCTCTCTTTAACAAGGGACAAATATTGTTCTGTTTCCTTATATCGTCCATGCATATCCGATATTGTAATAGTCGGAAATTCTGCGCTTTCATATGTATATCCGCCGTGATTTTGCATTGTAACGTTGAATATAAACATTCTGTCGTCTTTTTTCTTCTTTTCAAGCATATTTAAAATCGCTCTGTAGGAGGTTCTGTCGCTTATATAGTTTCGTACGTATTCCCAGTCACTTTCATCAACATATTTGTCAAAACCGTTATCCAGACTTACAAATTCGTCAAAACCAAGCAAATCATACACCTTATTTCTGTTCCAGCACCGTCCCAGATATGGATGAATTGCAGCTGTTTTATATCCCATTTCAGCAAGCTGCGACGGAAGAGCAAATGCAAAAGGTTTTGACACATACTGTAAATACGGTGTAGAACCCGGCGGCAGTAAGCCCATTGACAACCCCGTAAGAAACTCAAATTCCGTATTACAGGTATATCCGCCAAACGGAGAAACAAGAAGTTCCCCCTTAATTACATTCTTTTTAAGGCTGCGCATAAACGGCATATAATCTTCATTAGTTTTAAATTCTCCTACTGTTTTTAAGTCAGCAAGACTTTCATTCATTATTACGATTATATTTGGTTTTTGTGTTATTTCTTGTTCTGCAGCTGATATATTCAACAGTTCACGCGCACCTTCTTCAGTATATCCTTCAGGGCGTGAAAGCATCATTTTTCTTACATTGATATAAAAACTATAAATAGTGCCGTGGGTATTATTTGCGTGACGCTGGTCAAAAACATCCATATCGACATATGAATAGTCAACGCAGGACAGGCTTATAAAGAAAACAAGCGCTACCGCAGCACTGCTTGACGGCAAAATAATATTTTTAAATTTAAAATCTGGTTTAAATGAAAACTTTACTGTCATTGCCACAACGAGAGCTGTTATAACAGTTGCGGCAACAATCGGATACTCCATTTGGAATGTATAATTTTCAGCCACCTGAGCTGCAGTACCTACCGCCAGAAAATCGCTTGGGATTAGCGGTGTTCCTCTTAGAATATTCACAATGTAACTTGTAAGATTAAACACGAATCCAATCATTACAGTTGCTATTGCAGACCATCTCATACTGCGTGTCACGGCAAAAATGATAGCCATAATTGACACATAAAACATAAGATTTATAAAGTATATGCTAAATGAATATTCAGCCTCGCCCGACAAAATCATAGCTATCTGCATACAGAAAAACGGCGCAAGCGCAAAAACTGCTATCGAAATAGTTTTATACACCTTTTCCGAAAGTTTAAACTCTATTGCAGTCAGTACCCATACTCCTACAGAGAGTATATATGAAGTGTAATACATAAAATAATCAAAAACGTCGTCCTCTGAAACGAATATATGTGTGTTGACACTTATAAACGTCCACAGTGCTATTGCAAGTACGCTTGCTAACACTATCCAAGGCCACTTTTTTATTGAAACCATAGTTTATTTCTCCTTAATAAGCGTTATTGCTTTCTGCAGCTGTACATCCCCTGAATGTGGTATTTCAAATGTATAGGTGTCATTAAGTTCTTCCGGCATTTTTACTGTAAAATCAGGTTCTATTCCTGTTCCCTGAACGCATATTCCATTAGGTGTGTAGTATTTAGCTGAGGTAATAGAAATTCCCGAGCCGTCAAAAAACGGATATACGTCTTGAACAAGTCCTTTGCCATAACTTCTTTCTCCTACAACTACTGCTTTTTCGTAATCTTTAAGCGCTCCTGTAAGCACCTCAGACGCACTGGCACTGTTTCCGTTAATAAGAACCGCCATAGGTATATCTATACTTTCCTCATCAGAGCTATAATATTTTCTGTCACCGTTTTTATTCTCTATATAGGTTATTGTTCCTTCGGGTAAAAGCATATCCGCTATATTGCATACTTCTGTCAGTACTCCGCCCGGATTATCACGCAAATCAATAATAAGCTTTTCCATTCCCTGCCCCTGTAGTTCTGTCAGTTTTGTATTAAACTCTGAAGAGGTGCTATGCTCTCCCTCTTCAAATGCCGCATTAAAACCGGTTATTCTTATATACCCAATCTTATCATCAAGCATTTCAGCTTTTACCGAATCGGAAGAAATATCTCCGCGTTCAATATCTACATTAATTTCTTCACCGTTTCTCACAAACACTATATTTACGGATGTCCCCTCTTTACCGCTTTTTATTGCATCAACTGCTTCAGAAAGTTTGTCACCGCTGTATTCCTCACCGTCTACAGATTTTAAAATATCTCCCGGCAAAACACCTGCCTCATATGCAGGACTGCCTTCAAACGGAGCGACAACTTCTATCTGATTATTATCATTAACGCCTACTATCACACCTATTCCTACATATCCGTCCTGAATATTATCTATATACGAAGAAAATTCAGCAGATGAATAATAATGAGTATACGGTTCTTCAAGTCCATCTACATATGCTTTTACCGCCTTTTCTCGAAGCTCATCTTTATCATAATCATATAAATATTTTTTACCCAGAACGGTATCAACAGCTTTAATCTTTTTCAAAAAAACCTGCTCACTGTTTCCAAAAATCATTACAGACGCAATATCTTTTACCACCAAAGTGATTCCGCATGTCACAATTGCCGTTGTTATAGCCGTAATCAAAGCAGTTAAAAATATTTTCTTTTTTTCAGTCATTTATATCCACAGCCTTTCTGTCTGAACCGATAATCAAAAAAATACAGGGGGCATTTTTCATACCCCCGCAATGTATTTTCATATTTTCATTGAATTAGATTCGAGATATTTATGAACCATCATTGCAACCTTAAATACAATAGCCTGATCAAATTTTCTTAAATCAAGACCGGTAAGCTTATATATCTTTTCCAGTCTGTACACAAGCGTATTTCTATGAACAAACAGTTGTCTTGATGTTTCACTGACATTTAAATCATTTTCAAAGAATTTATTTATCGTAAGAATTGTTTCATCATCAAGAGTTGAAATATCTCCTTTTTTAAATACCTCCTGAAGGAACAGTTCGCACAATTTGATAGGAAGCTGATAAATAAGTCTGCCAATACCAAGACTGTCATAATTTAAAATATACTTTTCCTCATCAAATACCTTACCGACTTCAAGAGCAATCTGAGCTTCTTTATATGCGTTATTTATCTGGTCAATATTAAGTGCAACCGTACTTAAACCGACAGATACAGTAAGCATAGTTTCTGCACTCATTGTATTAACTATAGACTGAGCCATCTCCTCTAATGCATCTGATGTTTCGACTTCTTTAAGCTCTTTTATAAGTACGAGATTATTTGCATCTATGTTGACAACAAAATCTTTTTCTTTATCAGGGAACATATTTCTTAAAACGTCAAAAACCACATTATCTCCATTTTCAAGCACCTTTATATAAAAAACTGCTCTCGGAGTATCTATATCAACGTGAAGTTCCCTTGCCTTTTGGTGCAGGTCAAACGGAAGAAGATTATCGAAAATGATGTTTTGCATAAAATTATTTTTATCGTACTTTTCATCATAATAGTGACGTACATTGTTTGCAGTAACAACAATTGAATTACAGCACAGCTTTGAAATTTCATCTGTACCTTCAGCATATACAACATATTCCATATGCGGCTTTGTTGACATTGCGCGTATGGTATATCCATCTTTGAATAATAGCTTGTCACTATTTGCGGCCGCGTTTATAATTGCCTCAACAGTTTCCTCTGTCGGTTCATTTCCGTTACTTGCTAAAACTAAACCGTGTGAATCAATTATACCAAATTTTTGGGGATATACGTCAGCCATCTGAGTTACAATATTTTGAAACGCTTTGCTTATCATTTTCATTCCTCCATTTATTTTAAAATACGATATTATATACATTTATTATACATTATTTTTTATATAAATGCAATAGAACATTTATATTTTTTATTATAATTTTCATAAAAAGAAAAATTCGGAGTAAGAAACTCCGAATAGATGTTAAATATATTTTCTAAGCTGCTTTAACGCGCTCTTTTCAAGACGTGAAACCTGAGCCTGCGATATACCGATTTCTTCCGCAACCTCCATTTGAGTTCGGCTTTGGAAAAACCTTAAATTGAGTATATGCTTTTCTCTATCATCAAGATGTTTCATTGCCTCGCTTAAAGCTATACTCTCAAGCCAGTTTTCATCTATATTTTGAGTATCTTTCACCTGATCCATAACAAATATTGCCTCGCCTCCGTCGTGATAAATAGGCTCAAAAAGCGATACCGGATCAGCGATTGCGTCAAGCGCAAATACAACATCTTCCTTCGGCAAGTTAAGTTCTTTTGCAATCTCAGATATGGTCGGTTCCTTTGAATTGGTACTCATAAGTTTTTCTTTGACGTGCATTGCCTTGTATGCTATATCCTTTAATGAACGGCTTACTCTTATCGAATTATTATCTCTTAAATACCTTCGAATTTCACCTATAATCATAGGTACGGCATACGTTGAAAACTGTACATTCTGACTTAAATCAAAATTGTCAATAGCTTTTATAAGCCCTATACAGCCCACCTGAAATAAATCGTCTACATTTTCGCCTCTATTGTTAAAGCGCTGTATTACGCTAAGGACAAGTCTTAAATTACCTTTTACAAAGGTTTCTCTTGCCTCCATATCGCCCGCTTTTATTTTTACAAATAATTTATCCTTTTCTTCTCTTGATAAAACAGGTAGTTTAGATGTGTTGACACCACATATTTCTACTTTATTCGTCATATCTTCTTTCCTCCTTTTAAAGCCGCCGTGTCAGCGGTTATGTACAAGATATGACTGTTTATGTATTAACACATTTTCGCTATTTCTTTTTTTAATCTTCCTATAATTCTTTTTTCAAGACGCGATATATATGACTGCGATATACCAAGCATATCCGCCACCTCTTTTTGAGTCTTTTCCTTCTCGCTCCCAAGTCCGAACCGCAGCCGCATAATCTGCTGTTCACGTCCTGATAACTTACACAACGCGTCGGCAAGCAGGGTTTTGTCAACCTCATCTTCAATATTTTTGCATATAATATCGTTATCAGTACCCAAAATATCAGATAACAAAAGCTCATTTCCGTCCCAGTCTACATTAAGAGGTTCATCTATTGAAACTTCACTTCTCATATTGGAATTTTTTCTCAGATACATCAGTATTTCATTTTCTATACATCTTGAAGCATATGTTGCAAGCTTTATATTTTTTGACGGGTTAAATGTATTTATTGCTTTTATAAGACCAATTGTTCCTATTGAAATCAAGTCTTCAACATAAATACCGGTATTTTCAAACTTACGCGCTATATACACTACCAAACGCAAATTTCTTTCTATGAGCGTAGACTTAACTGATAAATCTCCTTCTGCAAGTTTGCCGATAAGCTCAGCTTCCTCTTCTTTACTTAAAGGCGGAGGAAGGGTATCGCTGCCTCCTATATAAAACACCTCGTCACATTGGATTGGCGCGGTAAAGATAAATTTTGCACTTAACTTTCTTAATAGTTCCATTTCTATTCTCCTTTACAACAAGCCCGCATTTATAAGAGCATTATATTCTTTATTTTTGGATAACTGTTTCTCATAAATCCCGATAAAACTTTTATTATAACATTTCTTTTCTTCGGGAATTTCCACACGGTCTGCAAGAAAAGCAAACAGTATTCCGCTAGGATTGCCCAGCGATTTAAACGGTACGGCCCAAAGTTTTATTTCCTCCGCATAATCTGATATTTCAGAAAATCCGCAGTTAAGCTCAAATAATTCTTTGACACTTTCCCACTCCAATATGCTTACATATTTACCTGTAATCGGCTCTTTTAGCTGATTTCCGCTGTCAAACAAAGCCGAAACTGTAACTGTTTTGTCATTATGTGTCACAGACATTATATAATATTTTTTATTCTTTCTGTTTTTAAACATTTTTATGAATAAAATCATAATAAAGTATGAAACAGCAAGCAACGGTAAAAATATCTTCGGAGATATATCAAAATACACAATTCCTGCCTTGGTAACTATTTGCATAGGTTTGCTTGCAAGCGATACAATGAAAATCATTGAAAAAGTTATAATTCCGCTTAGAATCAGAAACCACGCAAGCTGCATTAAAATTCTCTGTTTTAACTTGAAAAATGATATTAAAAGCATTGCAAAAACCGAGCTGATACGCAGTATATACGCCGCCCAGACAGGAATTTCGGTGCAAAACACCACTGCCGCAGTTACCGCGCCTGTAAGCGCTGATATTAGTAATCGCTTCCGAGAAGATGATACCTTAAGAATGAACTTGTCAAGAAGGTACAGAAGTATATATGATGAAATAAAATTTATTATAAAAATTACATCTGCATATATAACCATTCTCATCACCTCTAAGATGTATTATACTCCTTGTACCGAAAGAAAAATGTCAAACACTGTTGTCGAATAAAAAAAACATTTCGACACGCGCCCTCAAATTTTCGACACAAAAAAAGCTGCCGCACAATCGCAGCAGCAATCTTAAAATACTACTTTAATTCATATCCGCCTACAGGACGAATAGAAAGTATATGGCACATATCTTTGCCAAGAACATTTTCAATTTTGGTTTTAAACTCATCAAGCATCTCAAAAGGAACAAAAGCCTGTACCGTTCCTGCAAAACCTCCGCCGTGTACACGATATGCACCTTTATCTCCAAGGATTTCATCGCATAGAGATAGAGTCAGCGAAACTGCCTGATTTTTAGGCATACTTGACGCAAAAACATTCTGAAGATACATATATGAAGAACGTCCAGACTCTTTTACAAGAGACTTAAACTTTTCAAAATTATCATCTTCTATAGCCTTAGCCTCAAACTGAGCGCGTTCATTCTCGTTAAAAAAATGAATTGCGCGCAAAACTGCCCTATCATTTGATATTTTTTCTCTGATAAGCTTTATATTATCAAAAAATTCCTGTTTATCTACCTGTCTGAGATATTCTTTACCAAAATATGCCGCAACTTCTTTCATATCTGCAGGAATAGTTGCATATTCATCTGTTAAATCAGCATGATCTGCGCCTGAATCTATTATACATAGTGCGTGACCGTGCTTTTGCAGGTCGAATTCAACTTTTTTAATAACAGGCTTTTCTGTATCGTTAAAATCAATTGCCACAACAGCTCCAACTGACGATGCCATCTGATCCATCAATCCGCTTGGCTTATTATAATATACATTCTCTGCAAATTGTCCAAATTTTGCAATTTCTACAGCATCAACTTCACTATTTGCAAAAAGACCGTTTATAACAGTGCCTACAAGCACCTCAAATGCAGCAGATGAAGACAGTCCCGAGCCTTTCAGCACATTTGAAACTGTATAGGCATCAAAGCCCTGAATCTTGTATCCCATATCCGCAAATCTGCGTATAACACCGCGTATAAGGGATATTGCCTTGTCATACTGCTCCTCGCGGACTTCAAGGTCATCAAGCTCAATAACATCAAGAGGATAGTTTCTCGACTGTATTCTTACCGTATTTGTTCCGTTCGGACGCGCAGCCGCTATTATATCAAGATTTATACTTCCTGCCAGCACACAACCGTGTTGATGGTCTGTATGGTTTCCGCCTATTTCTGTACGTCCGGGAGCTGAAAACAACGCAATATCCTCTGATTCTCCAAACGTTTCAATAAATCCGTCAATTACATCTATGTACCTTTCAGCATATCTTTGTGCCTTGTCGTTATTACAGGAATAAAGATATGCTAATTTTTCATTGTACTCACCATTTTTCAGGGCATTTTTTGTATCATTTACAGAGCGCATAAAACCTCCTAATTATTCAACCATAAGAAAATCACTTACTATCTGATGCATTTCATCTTTATCACATACGAGGTCAAAAACAATAGATTTGTCTTTTAATTCATACAGTGATTTCGGAATCTGCATATTACTTTCTTCTGAAAGTTCATTGAGAAGTGTAAACTCGTCTTTTCCTACTACTGCGGTATGATCCTTTAAGGCAATTAATACACTTTGATTAAACTTAAACGGACTTGCAGTAGACGCAATAACAGTTTTAGTTTTATCGCCAGTTTCAGACGCATATTTATCATACACAAACTTTGCAACCGCTGTATGAGTATCAATTACATAGTCATATTCAGACGCGCACTTTTTGATTGTTGCCATTGTTTCTGCGTCGTCACAGCATCCGGCGTAAAATTCACTCTGCATTTTTTGCTTTATATTCTCAGGTATTTCATATGAACCTTTTGTATTGAGTGAGTTCATTAAATCAGTTATCACCTTATCATCACGTTCTGTAAGGTCATAAAGAAAACGCTCAAGATTACTTGAAATAAGAATATCCATTGACGGCGAAATAGTCGTATGAAAATCTCTGTTTTTATTATATATACCGGTATTGATAAAGTCTGTCAATACATTATTCTCGTTGGACGCACATATAAATTTTGCAATAGGCAGTCCCATTTTTTTAGCATAATATGCTGCCAGAATGTTACCGAAATTACCTGTAGGAACTACTACATTAATTTTATCGCCTGCTGTAATTTCATTATTCTTTAACAACTCAGCATATGCCGAGAAATAGTATACAATCTGCGGAACAAGTCTGCCCCAGTTGATTGAATTTGCTGACGACAGCTTAAAATGGTTTCTATCCAGAAGACTTTTATATTCGTTGTCAGTAAATATTTTTTTCACGCCGTTCTGAGCGTCGTCAAAATTTCCGCGGACCGCGGCAACATTTACGTTATTTCCTTCCTGAGTAACCATCTGCAGCTTTTGTATTTCACTTACTCCGTTATCAGGATAGAATACTATAATACGCGTACCATTTACATCTCTAAAACCTTCCAATGCTGCCTTACCTGTATCTCCCGAAGTTGCCACAAGAATTACTATTTCCTTATCCTCTTTTGTTTTTTTCATTGATGTAGTAAGGAGATGCGGCAGAATCTGCAGCGCCATATCCTTAAATGCACAGGTAGGACCGTGCCACAATTCAAGAAAATATGTCGTATTACTCAGCTTATATAACGGCGCGATACTGCTTGTACCGAACTTTTCTTTTTTATAAGCTTTCTCAATACAGTCTTTAAGCTCCTCTTCTGTAAAATCAGTAAGGAATTTACTTAATACAAAATAAGCTCTTTCATTATACGATTTTGACGATAATTCCTTAATCTCTTTCAATGATACTGTAGGGAATGATTCGGGCACAAAAAGTCCGCCCTCCGCGCTTAGTCCTGTCTTTATTGCGTGTGCCGAGCTTACTGAAATGCTCTTATCCCTCGTACTTTGATAATTCATCTGATAAACCTCCACATAGATATGTCTGCACAATCCTAAAACTGTGCAGACAATTTATTTTACGCTAACCTCTTTATGTAGTCAGGTGCTGTTTCAGCATCTATACTAACAGAGATTACAAAGTCAATATTAAACTTTTGACTCATACTTTCAAGTCTTGAAAGAAATGCTTCAAAACCATCAAGTTCCGTAGTTCCCACAACTTTAAATATACTGTCTACAAAAATATTTGTAATATCGAAGTCCCTGCTTACAATACCGCAAATAAAGCCGAGAAATTCACTGTATGACTCTATATCAAATTCAGATGTATTTGCCATTCTTGCCTTCGATTTAATGTCAAACATATTTTCGCCCGTACTGCCGATATATACAACGTTTCCCTTTGCTACAGTAAGAGCTGTGTTTACCTTGTCAATAAGTGCCTTTGTTTTTCCGGTTCCTTTTTTGCCAATAAGAAGTTCAACCATTGTTAATCTTCCTCCTTTAAATTAAATTTTTATAATATAGGAAATTGTTCTCAACACGAACAATTTGCTTATTCAGAATTGAATAGCGCCGAAAATATTATTCAGCAAGTCTTTTTTCAAGTTCTTCTTTTGCATCTTCATATCCGGGTTTTCCCAAAAGCGCAAACATATTCTTTTTATATGCCTCAACACCCGGCTGGTCAAACGGATTAACACCAAGAAGATAACCCGACAATCCGCAAGCTTTTTCAAAGAAATATACAAGCTTACCGAAGTTATACGCGTCAAGTGCAGGTATTTTTACTGCTAAGTTTGGAACCTGACCGTCTGTATGAGCGAGTGCCGTTCCCTGAGCTGCTTTTGAGTTCACATAATCAATAGTTCTTCCTGCAAGGAAGTTAAGACCGTCTATATTATCGTCTGTTGCCTCAATTGTAATGTCTTTTCTCGGGCTTTCAACCAGCAATGCAGTTTCAAATAATATTCTCTGACCTTCCTGTATATACTGTCCCATTGAGTGCAAGTCACTTGAAAAATCAGCTGCCGCAGGGAAAATCCCCTTGTTATCCTTGCCTTCACTTTCACCGTAAAGCTGTTTCCACCATTCACCAAAATAATGAAGTGCAGGCTCATAATTAACCATCATTTCAACAGTTTTACCTTTTCTTGAAAGTGCGTTTCTTACAACTGCATACTGATAACACTGATTTTCAACAAGGTTTGGATTTGAATATTCCTCCTGCCCGTCTTTTGCACCCTGCATCATTTTATCTATATCTATTCCGGCAGCAGCGATAGGAAGTAAACCAACCGCTGTAAGGACAGAATATCTTCCGCCTATATCGTCGGCAATAACAAAAGTTTCGTATCCCTCTTCGTCTGCCAATGATTTAAGAGCGCCGCGTGCCTTATCTGTTGTAGCATAAATACGCTCTTTGGCACCATCTTTACCATATTTCTTTTCAAGCAAATCCTTAAATATTCTGAAAGCAATTGCCGGTTCGGTTGTTGTACCTGACTTTGAAATCACATTTACCGAAATATCTTTGCCGTCAATTGTTTCAAGTAAATCTGCCATATATGTTGAGCTGATATTGTTTCCTGCAAAGAAAATAGCAGGACTTTTTCTTTTATCCGCGTCAAGTGCATTATAGAATGAATGCTGAAGCATCTCTATAGCAGCTCTTGCACCAAGATATGAACCGCCGATACCTATAACTATTAGAACATCAGAATCAGAACGTATTTTCTCCGCAGCCTTCTTGATTCTCGCAAACTCCTCTTTATCATACTCAGTCGGAAGATTCACCCAACCAAGAAAATCATTTCCCGCACCTGTTCTGTTATGAATCATATTATGTGCCTCTTTTACATAAGAAGCCATATTATCAAGCTCGTGTTGTCCTACAAACGGCAACGCCTTTGAATAGTCAAAACTAATACTGCTCATTATAATACCTCCTGAAATTTTTTCTTATATCTATTTTATACTATTTTACCCAATAGGTCAATAGATATTTCAATTTTCCTTCCAATTATTTTCAATACTTTCAGCAAAACGACGGGTATATTCTGAAATGTCGTTAATATCCGTTTCTGAAGGCGTAAAAACTGTAGATACGGGCTTTGCAAAAGGTTTTAGCCGCAATTGCAGCAAATATCTGTGAACAAGCTCCGTACCTTCTCCGCTCCAACCGTATGAACCAAATACAAAATAAGGTTTATTCTTAGCATTTACAGCATCAAGCTCTGAAAGCAAATGCCAAATTTCTTTTGCCGCATTCTTATTTATTGTTGGAGTTCCGAATATAACAGCTTTAGCACTGTTCATTGCATTTATCGTATTTTCTGAAATATTGCATACATCATATATGCATACGTTTATATGACATTTTTTCAGAGTATCTGCAATTACATTTGCTATTTTTAAAGTGTTTTTATAGTGCTTTGGACAAAATACTGCCACCTCTGCTGTATCGTTTGTTTTAGCTAATTTTAAATAATCGTTAATTTTTTGTATAATATTATTTTTGATAACAGCTCCATTGGATGTAATTATAAATTCAGTATTTTTGCTTTTGATTAAGTTTAAAGCCTTTTTCACAAAACCCCCATAAGGCAAAAATATGTGTTTATAATAGTCTTCTAAAGCCGTTTTATATCCGTCATAATCTGTATCAAAAATATCTTCAGATACATAATTTGATGAAAATAACCTGCCCGAAAATACAGCTTTATCCTCAGACACATATGTAATCATAGTATCCTGCCAAGGCAGACACGGAGCAACCATAAATTCAATAGTCTTACCTCCTAAATCTAATACATCACCATTTTTTGTGATATGTTCATTAAATTTTACATTTGTTATCTCTTTTAAATTTTTAATGGCAGGAATAGTTCCTACAACCTGTATATTGGGATTCCTATTTAATATTTCATTAATGCTGTCAGAATATTCTGTTCCGGTGCAGTTCATAACCAAATAATCAATATCTGAAACAGGTATCGTATCTTCAAGAATACTAAAAAATTCCTTACAGCAATCATTATGCACCACCCCTATAAGTGCATTTTTTTTACCTTTTACAAGATATGAATTATAAGAAGTGTCAACAGGTTTGTTATAAAAAAAATCACTTCTTACATTATTTGCAATAACTCTCGCACAAAATATATTGTTTGTAACTTCAATCATCTTTTTTTCTATTATCTGCATACAATTGATACCCAATCTTTACGCTGATTTATTGAAACGATATTAAATCCATTTTCATACAGCGCATTTTTTACATCATCAAGCCTGTCTGAAATAATACCGGAAGTAATAAACACTCCGTTCTCAGCCATATATTCCTTAGCTTTAGGAGCCAGTCCTATTATAACATCAGCTACAATATTCGCCGCTACAACCTCATACTTATTTTTTGAAATCTCCGCTTGAATATCACTGTCTGTCAGAACATTACCTGAAAGCACTTTATATTTACTGCGGTCAACACCGTTTCTATCAGCATTTTGGTAGGCAGTATCTACCGCGTTTGGATCTATATCTACCGCGACTGCCATATCAGCTCCTAAAAGCAATGAAATTATCGAGAGAATACCGCTGCCGCAGCCAAGGTCAAGCATTTTAACTCCCTGAGTTATGTACTTTTCGAGTGATTCAATACACAACTGTGTTGTATAATGCGAACCTGTCCCAAAGCTCATTCCAGGTTCTATATTAAATACAACTCTATCAGTAGGTTTATTCAATTCTTCCCATTCCGGCTTTATCATTACTTTCTCTCCTATTTCCATCTGATGAAAATACTGACGCCAGTTATTTGCCCAGTCCTGCTCTGTCATATTATCAAGTTCAATTTCAAGCCTTCCAAATTCATTATTTACATCAAGCTGTTTTAATTCGGAAAGAGTAGATTTAATTGCAATAAGAAGTTCACGTCCCTCGGTATCGTCACTTACATATGTTTTTACCTTGGTTTCGCCCTCCATCTTTTTTACAAGCTCTTCATCTACATAATCCCAATATTGTTTGTTGTTTTCAAGAAAATCCTTAAAATCCTGTTCATCTTCAATTTCAAGTCCTGAAATACCAAGCTGGTAAAGACGTCCGCTTACAGGTTCTATACCTTCTGATGTAGTAAAAACCGATACTTTTATCCAGTTCATATTTTTCCTCCGATTACTATACTTATCCTTAAAAAAGCAATATCGGTGATATTGCTTTTTATCTGTTAATCCAAAAAGTCTTTCAACTTCTTACTTCTACTTGGATGGCGCAGCTTTCTTAAAGCCTTTGCCTCTATCTGACGTATTCTTTCTCTGGTAACTTCAAATTCCTTGCCTACTTCTTCCAATGTTCTGGCACGTCCGTCGTCCAATCCGAAACGAAGTCTTAACACTTTCGCCTCACGCGGTGTAAGTGTATTCAAAACAGTACCAAGCTGTTCTTTCAGCAAAACAAAGCTTGCAGCCTCGCTTGGAGCAGGGGCGTCATCATCAGGAATAAAATCACCCAAATGACTGTCTTCCTCCTCGCCTATAGGTGTTTCAAGAGAAACAGGTTCTTGTGATATTTTAGAAATTTCACGTACTTTTTCAACAGGCATATTAAGCTCTTTTGCCAATTCCTCAGGAGTCGGTTCTCTTCCAAGTTCCTGAACAAGCTGACGCGATACTCTTACAAGTTTATTAATCGTTTCAACCATATGAACAGGTATTCGTATAGTTCTTGCCTGATCCGCTATGGCACGTGTTATTGCTTGTCTTATCCACCAAGTCGCGTATGTTGAGAACTTATATCCTTTTGTATAGTCAAACTTGTCCACTGCTTTAATAAGACCGAGATTTCCTTCCTGAATAAGATCAAGAAACATCATACCTCTTCCTACATAACGCTTTGCAATACTTACAACAAGACGGAGATTTGCCTCGGCAAGACTCTTTTTCGCCTGCTCACCATCGGCAATAAGGAGATTGAGCTGTTCAGTAGTTTCTTCTGTTATATCCTCGCCCATTTCTTCAATTTGTGTTTTCGCCTCTTCACCGTCAACCATTCTTTTGGCTAATGACATTTCCTCTTCAGCCGTAAGAAGATTTACCTTGCCTATTTCTTTCAGGTACATTTTAACGTGGTCATCAATATTAACGCCTTCCGGAACAGACAAGTCCTCAAGCTCTTCCTTTGAAACCTCAATTTCTTCAAGCTCCTTGTCTAAATCCTCTACTAGCTCTATACCCTCTTTTTCAAATTTATCACAAAGCTGTTCCATTTCTTCGGCATTTATTTCAATTTCATCAAATGCCTCGGTAATTTCTTTATAAGCAAGAACCCCTTTTTTCCTGCCCTTTTCCATAAGCTCTTTTTTTATAGCTTTTTTCTTTTCAAGCATTATTTTTATTCCTCCCAAGTGTTTTTTTCATCAATCAACTTTTGACGCTCTGTAAAAAGCTGAGCGAGAATAGCTGCATTAGTTTCCGAATTTATTCGGATATTCATTCTCTCAAGTTTAATTGTATATAAAAGCTCTCTGACGGTTGCCTCGTCACCGCTGTAGATTTCCAGATTATAAAAAACTTCCGACGCCTCGCTTATATCCTCACCATTAAATGAATTAAGTATCATTGCAGGCTCCGGCACCAGTCCATTTTCATAACAATTATATATACTATCCGCAAGATGTCGGTAAACAGGCGTTGAAAACTCCTCAGCCCTTATTTGCGTAAAAGCTATTTTATACAGCTTTTTACTTTGTGAAATAAGGCCCAGCAGTCTTTTCTCTGCCTCCAAAAGTCCGCTTGAAACACAGTTATTTTTTTCAGCGCTGCGCTGCCTCTGAGCCGACTTTTTCTGATACTCTGTTTTATCGGGTATCCGTTTATATGTGCCTTTTGAGGTTTTCTCCCGATATTTACTTACTATCGCGTCACGGCTTATTCCGGTATCCTCTGATATTTTAGTCATATATGCGTCTACTTCTACCGCGTCTTTAATACTTACAAATACATTAACAACTTCATTTATAAACAAAATTTTACTGTCTGTATCAGTCAAATCATATTGCTTTTTTATAAGTGAAATTTTAAATTCTGTAGACGGCATTGCTTTTTTAACCGTTTCTTTAAATTTTTCAATCCCATTCTTATTTATGTATTCGTCAGGGTCTTTTGCGTTTTTCAGACGAATTACTCTGGACCTTCCTCCGACCTCGTTTATAATATCAATTGCGCGAAGTGCGGCTTTTGTGCCCGCCTCGTCACTATCATAACAAATAAGAATTTCAGTTGCATACCTCATCATCAGCTTTGCCTGATTTTCTGTTATTGCAGTACCGAGAGTTGCTACAATATTGTGTATTCCTGCCTGATATACGGATATAACGTCCATATAGCCCTCACAAAGAATAATTTCTGTTGATTTAGCATTTTTGGCAAGATTAAGCGAAAACAAATTTTTTCCCTTATCGAACACCGCTGTTTCAGGTGAATTTAAGTATTTGGGAATTTTATATCCGTTTATTTCTTTGCTATCGTGCAAAATTCTTCCGCCAAAACCTATTACATTGCCTCTTACATCAATAATAGGAAACATCACACGGTCACGAAATTTATCATATATTTTTCCGTCACGGCTTACAGCCAGACCTGCGTCAACGATTTCTTCCGCTTTAAAACCTTTAGACATAAGATACTTTAAAAGCATATCCCTTTTTTCTGACGCATATCCCAAACCGAAAACAGTTACTGTTTTCCACGGAATACTCCTCTTTTGAAAATACTGCTGACCTTTCGCACCTATTCCCGAATCTTTCAGGCAATTGTAGAAAAATCTTGCGGCATACTTATTCATAGCAAGTATGCGTTTCTTTTTTTCGTGGTCGTCATTGCTAAAATCATCATCTTCAGGAATCATTATCCCTGCTCTGTCAGCAAGCAGTTTCAATGCATCCACAAAATCAAGATTTTCTGTACGCATTACGAACTGTACAAGATTTCCGCTGGCACCGCAGCCAAAACAGTGAAACAACTGTTTTTCCTGACTGACGTGAAAAGACGGTGTTTTTTCATTATGAAACGGACACAGACCGCTGTAATCACGACCCGACTTTTTCAGGCTGACATATTGTGAAACATAATCTATAATATCATTTTCATCACATATATTTGATATTATTTCATCTGAAATACGCTTTGCCAATCACTGTCACCCCTTAATTTATGGTATTATTCTCACACATTACGCAGAAAAATATACCTGTATAAAATATACCCACAATAAATATATACCCTTATTTTTTGTTTTTTAACAAAGTTTTTAAATTTTTCACTGTTATATATTACAACATCAGATAGCAAAAATCCTTTTTTTCGATTTATTCTTTCACTGAAAGTCAAAAAAAGAGGATTGCTCCTCTCTTTTTATTAATTCATAACTGCCGCGCCGATTAAAGTGTTTATATTGTCTATATTGTTTTTTTGCATATATTCTTCTATTTCTTGCTTTACCTGAATAATCAAATCAGGTTTTGCAAACAAGCCCGTTCCGAGAGCCACAAGCGACGCACCTGCAAGCATCATCTCAATTACATCTGCTCCGTTCATAACGCCGCCCATACCTATAATAGGCAAATTAACAGCATTGTGTACTTCGCAAATCATTCGTACTGCAACAGGTTTTACTGCCGGACCTGACAATCCTCCTGTATTATTTTTCAATACAGGACGTCGTGTATTTATATCTATTTTCATTCCCAGCAGAGTATTTATCAGCGAAAGTGCGTCTGCACCGCCGTCCTCAGCCGCTTTCGCAATCTCAGCAATTGAGGTTACATTTGGAGAAAGTTTTACCACAAGCGGCTTTTTACAATACTTTTTCACTTCTTTTGTAAGCTCATTAACAACTTTCGAGTCTGTACCAAACGCCAATCCGCCGTGCTTTACATTAGGACAGGATATGTTCATCTCTATAAGCGATACATCAGTATCTGAAAGAATCTGAGCCATTTCGCAGTATTCTTCGACAGTATTGCCCGACATATTTGCAATTACATTTGTATCATAGTCAGAAAGAACAGGCATAATATTTTCCGCAAAATATTCCACTCCGGGATTTTGCAGTCCTACACTGTTCAAAATTCCACTCGGTGTTTCAGCAATTCTCGGAGGTTTATTTCCTTCTCTTGGATATCTTGTAAGACCTTTTGCTCCAAAGCCCCCGTATTCCTCAATAGGTACAATCTGATTATATTCCATTCCGAATCCGAATGTTCCTGAAGCTGTAACGATAGGATTTTTAAAATCAACTCCGCAAAAATTTATTTTTGTGTTAATCATTCAGCGTCACCTCCTCAGAATAGAATACAGGTCCATTAGTGCATACTTTTGCATACTTCTCACTGCCTTCATTATTCGTTTCACAGCTGCAAACAAGACACGCGCCTATACCGCAGCCCATACGCTGTTCCAACGAAAGCTGACACTTTATACCGCGTTCCTCAGCAATTTTTTTAACTGCTTTAAGCATAGGAGTAGGACCGCAGGAATAAATCATATCACACTCATTATTGTTAAGATAATGTTCCATTGCCGCAGCTATATAACCGTTGTAACCATAACTGCCGTCGTCAGTACCGACTATCACCATATCGGATACATTTTCAAACTCCTTCTCCATTACCACACGGTCTGCATTTCTGAAACCAAGAAATACGTTTGCATTTTTTAGTTCCTTTGCCAGTTTATATAAGGGGAAAACACCTATTCCTCCTCCTATAATTACAGGATTTTTTATATTATCAGGAATTTCAAAACCATGTCCGAGAGGACCAAATATATCAATAAAATCTCCCGTTTCCTTTTTGGCAAGCTCTTTTGTACCTTCGCCCTTTACTTCGAAAATAAAACGCACTTCACCGTTTTCTGCGTCGCATATACTTATTGGTCGACGCAAAAATGTGCTGTCACCGCAGTTTATGTGCAAAAACTGTCCGCATTGAGTATTATTGGCAATATCCTCACTTGCAACAGTAAGATCAAATATTCCCTTTGCAATTTCCTGCTTTCGTATTAATTTACAGTCTTCTCTCTTTTTCATTTACTTGTTCTCCCTATAAAACGCTTGTCAAATCCTCTTTCATTCGTATTGCCTCAACTCTTGCCGCCTCGGCAAACTGCTCATCTTTCCAGTCGCCTTTTTTATAAGCGCACATTATTCCTCTCGACGAATTTACAATAGCTCCTAAACCGTCAGCATTAAAGCAAGGTTTTACACCCATTGCACCGCCGCCCTGCGCGCCGTACCCAGGTACTAAGAAATATGATTCAGGCATTAGCTTTCTCAAAACCTCTGCCTGCTCGGGATATGTAGCGCCGACAACAGCGCCTACTGCTCCGTATCCGCTTTTACCGATAGTATCCTTATTCCACTCATTTACATATTTTGCTATTTTCTCATATATGTGCTCACCGTCTGAAATTAAATCCTGTAATTCTCCTGACGACGGATTTGACATTTTTACAAGAGTAAAAATCGCCTTATCATATTTTTTACAATCCTCTATGAAAGGCTTTACTCCGTCTGAACCCGGGAACGGATTTACGGTAATACAATCAACTCCGCACGCCTCACATTTAATACCGTCTACAGGAACCATACCGAGATATGCCTTTGAATATGCCTCAGCAGTTGTTCCTATATCGTTTCTCTTTACGTCAAGAATAACGTACAGTCCTTTTTCCTTGGCATACGCTATTGTTCTGTGCATTACCTCCTCACCGTAAAGACCGTACATTTCATAAAATGCCGACTGTGGTTTTACAGCAGGTACCACATCATAAATTGCGTCAATCAGCCCTTTATTATATTCCCAGATAGCCTCCGACGCGCCCTTTAAATTTTTACCATACTGTTCATAAGCCTTTTTTCTGATATATTCAGGTATATAATCAAGCTTCGGGTCAAGTCCCGCAACTGACGGATTACCTTTCTTCTTAATCTTCTCTACCAACAAATCTACTGACATTCACAATTCCTCCTTATAAAAGTATCCCCTGATTTACAACTACATTTCCTCCGACTATAACGTATTCCGGTTTGCCGCATAATTCAAATCCGTTATACGGAGAATTCTTACTCTTTGAACTGAATTTCTCAATATCAACCGTCCAATTTACAGTCGGGTCAAAAATTGTAATATCGGCAGTATTGCCGACTGATAAATTTCCTTTATTAAGTCCCAGAATTTTTGCAGGGTTTACAGCCATTTTTTCTATCAGCTCATTTATTGTAAGAACACCTGTTTCAACAAGATATTTAAGCCCCAGTCCCAAAGATGTTTCAAATCCTACTATACCGTTTAACGCAAGCGCAAATTCACAGTTCTTTTCGTCAATGTGGTGAGGCGCGTGGTCAGTAACGATACAGTCAATTGTACCGTCCTTAAGACCTTCTTTTATTGCCTCAACATCATCATCTGTTCTAAGCGGCGGATTCATTTTTGCATTGGTATTAAATCCGTCAACCGCTTTGTCGGTTAAGGTGAAATAATGAGGACACGTTTCACACGTTACACGTACACCGCGTTTCTTTGCCTGACGTACCAGTTCCACAGAACCGCGTGTACTGACGTGTGCAATGTGTATCGCTGTATTTGTAGCCTCTGCTATGAGAATATCTCTCGATACCATAACTTCTTCTGCGGCTCTCGTAATTCCGCGAAGTCCGAGATATGTCGACATAAAACCTTCGTTTATATGACCGCCGTCAGCAAGACCTATATCCTCACAATGTGAAATAACAGTTATATCAAACATATCAGCATACTGCATAGCGCGCCTCATAAGCCCTGATTCGACAACAGGACGTCCGTCGTCAGAAATTGCCACAGCACCCGCAAATTTCATTTCACCTATTTCAGCAAGCTCCTTGCCTTTAAGTCCTTTTGAAATCGCTCCTATGGGATATACATTTACATATCCCACCTCTTTGGCTTTGGACTGTATATATGTTATAACAGATTCGTTATCCGCTACAGGCTTTGTGTTAGGCATACACGCCACAGAGGTTATTCCTCCCATTACAGCGCTTTTTGTACCTGATTCAATATCTTCCTTATATTCCTGTCCCGGATCACGCAGGTGACAGTGCATATCAACCAGTCCCGGAGATACTATTTTTCCTGCAGCGTCAATAACCTCCATTTCTATACCGTTAAGGTCGATATTTTCATCTATGTCTTCTATGACTCCTTTATTTATAAAAATATCCGTCACTTTATCTATATTATTTCCGGGGTCAATCACTCTTCCGCCCTTAATTAAAATTTTCATTGCCTTCTCCCCTTCCGATTATTCATTAAAACCGCCGTTTGACAATATTTTCATCACTGCCATTCTTACTGCCACACCGCTTGTAACCTGTTCGTTAATAACGCTCTGGTCACCGTCTATTACCGACGAAGAAAACTCAACACCGCGGTTTACGGGACCGGGGTGCATTACAAGCGCGTCGGGCTTTGCAAATTTCAGCCGTTTTTCATCTATACCAAAAAATCTGTAATACTCCCTTATACTCGGAAACAGACCGCTTTTCTGGCGTTCAAGCTGAATACGCAGTCCCATCACGACATCTGCGTCTATAACAGCCTCGTGAACGCTGTTAAATACTTTAACTCCAAGCTTCTCCATTTCAGGAGGTATCAGCGTACTCGGTCCTCCGACGCTTACTTCCGCGCCAAGCTTTGTAAGTCCGTAAATATTACTCCGAACTACCCTGCTATGATAAATATCTCCGATTATTGCTATCTTTAGTCCTTTTACAGAACCTTTTTTTTCAATTATTGTCAGCATATCCAACAGTGCCTGCGTCGGGTGCTCATCCATTCCGTCACCTGCATTTATGACTGATGCATTAACCAGCGGAGCAATCAGATGCGGCGCACCGCTCATACTATGACGCATAACGAGAATATCAGTACCCATTGCATTTATTGTATGGGCAGTATCAATTAATGTTTCACCCTTTTGTACAGACGAACCGCTTGCTGTAATATTAGCGGCGTTTGCACTCATATATTTTGCAGCAAGTTCAAAAGAAAGCCTTGTACGGGTACTGTTTTCGTAAAAGAGATTAACCACCGTTCGTCCTGCCAAATCCTTTGTCTTTTTTTCCGTCTGACAGACAATTTTCTTCATTTCCTGAGCCTCATTAAGAATTGCCGTTATACTTTCTGCGCTTAAATCTTTAAGTCCTAGCAAATCTTTTTTCATATTTAATTACCCCCTTTATGCGTTACATTTTGCCATTTTATATATTATATAACAATTTTCTCTCCTTGTCCATACTAACCTCGAAATATTAAAAAATTTAACAAAAATTCATTTTTTTCTGACTTTTTCACAAAAATACTTGAATTATTTGTAGTTTTCTGATAAAATATATGTAAAATATGCGCAAAATATGTAATAATAATTTAAAATAAATTAATTATGAAGGGATTGAAATATATGGAGCAAACTATACTTGTTATCGAGGACGAACAGAATATTAACGAAATACTTACTTTTTCATTAGGCAAAGAAGGTTACAGAACAATATCCGCCCTTGATGGCTTAAAAGGTCTTGAAATGGCTCTTACGGAAAATCCGGACCTTATTCTTCTTGATGTTATGCTACCCGGTCTTGATGGATGGGAAGTATGTAAAAAAGTCAGGGAACATTCACAGGTTCCTATTATTATGCTGACTGCACGTGAAGATGAAATAGA
Source organism: Lachnospiraceae bacterium MD329 (assembly GCA_010206265.1). Classification (GTDB taxonomy): domain Bacteria; phylum Bacillota; class Clostridia; order UBA1381; family UBA1381; genus Hominilimicola. The sequence continues at coordinate 55,838 of VIQV01000023.1, read as the reverse complement.
TAAGGTTTTGGGTCTTGAACTTGGAGCAGACGACTATATAACAAAACCGTATTCTATGCGTGAGCTTGCGGCAAGAGTCAAAGCCAATATACGCCGCAGCACTGTACAGCAAGCTGTTCAGGAGCCCGAACCTGTAAGTCAAAGTGCTATTGTTTCAGGCGATTTGTCAATAAATGTTGAACGATACGAAGTCACAAAGAACGGCGAAATTATTGATATTACATTGAGAGAGTTTGAGCTGCTTCGTTTCCTTGCAACTCAGCCCGATAAAATTTATTCACGTGAAAAATTGCTTGAAAACGTATGGGGTTATGAGTATTACGGAGATGTTCGTACAGTTGATGTTACAGTACGCCGACTGAGAGAAAAAATTGAAGATGACCCGAGTATGCCTAAGTATATTATTACAAAAAGAGGCGTAGGCTATTATTTCAATAAATAACTATTCTTTAAGCACCCAAGCAAGTTTTGTTTTGGGTGCTTAACAACATTTTAAAGAAAGGTTTTAATTTATGTTTAAAAGTATACGTTGGAAAATTACAATAATATTTGTACTTCTTGTACTTATTACAGAAATTATAATTGGCGCGTTTAATGTTTTTGCTATTCTTAATCACTACCATCGTGATTTTTCTAATGATATAGACAGCGTCTTTACAGCAGAAATAAAAAACGACTTATTGGCGGCAGCAAACGAACTTACTATTCCCCCTGATGTTTCGTCGGGCATTGTAATCGATGAGTATTCTCAGGAAAATATTAATTTGATAAATGATGTACTTTCCTCCAACTCAGGAACTCTCGGCATTACGGCTGCGCGTTTTTACTGTATTCTTGACGGTGTCACGGGAGAAGTTCTGAAATCTTCAAACGGCATTACTTCCGTCGAGTCTAACGCGACAACAGCACTCGCAATCGAAGGCAGAGAAAGCCGCGAAACAGGTATTACGAAAACATATATGGACTATGCCTTCCCTCTTACAAACGGAGATAATGTAAAATATATTGTATATATACGCGATTCCTGTCAGGACCAGTCAGCCACTCTGAATACTATTGTAAGAACTATTCTTATATCACTTGCTCTTACAATACTCATATCGGCAATAGCAGGCGCGTTTATCGCTAATTTTGTAACTGTACCGATTCAGCAGCTTTCACTTCAGGCACGCAAGCTGGCTGACGGAGATATAAACGCACTTCAAAAATCAGAGTCTAAAGATGAAATCGGCAATTTGACAAACTCTCTGATTTATCTTGCGCATACCAGAAAACAATCTTCCGATCAAGCAATGGGAGAAAAGATTAAAGTTGAAACCATTCTGCAAAATATGAACGATGGTATTCTTGCTTTTGATATGAAAGGTAAGCTTATACACTTTAACCCAGAAGCAAAACGCCTTCTAAACCGTCAGTATCTTGACGATATACGTTTTGACCGTTTCTTTAAAGAAATAAACGCCAATATAACTCTCGGAGATTTGCTTTATATGAAACCTGACGGCAGTGTAGAACGCGAAATTAAGCTTTCAAATCAGTATCTTCATCTTAACTTTGCAACGTTTAAGGTTGACAATAAAGTCGGCGGTATAATTGTCGTTATTCACGACGTAACAAAGCAGGAAAAACTTGAGCAGTCACGACGCGATTTTGTGGCTAACGTTTCACACGAGCTGCGTACACCGCTTACTACAATAAAGTCATACTCAGAAACTCTTGCCGATATGCCTGATGTTGACAGAGAACTTCAAATACGTTTTCTTGACGTAATCGCCTCCGAGTCTGACAGGATGGCGCGTATAATAAGTAATCTGCTAACACTTGCAGAGCTTGATGAAAATCAGACATATATTAAGGCTCCCGAACCTATTGATGTACGTAAAATGCTGGAATCAATAGTTGAACGTATGAGTCTGACCGCGCAGAAAAAACACCAGTCACTGACATACCACCCAATAAATGATGTCCCTATAATCGCAGGCGACCACGACGTATTGGAACGAATTATTATAAACATCGTAAGCAATGCGCTGAAATATACTCGTGACGGTGGCAGCATTGAGGTTTATTCAAGCAAGGTTTATAACGATATTTCAATTAAAGTTGTCGATAACGGAATCGGCATTCAAGAAGATAAACTGCCTCATATTTTTGACCGTTTCTACCGTGTCGATAAAGCTCGTTCACGTGATACGGGCGGTACGGGACTTGGTCTTGCAATCGCAAAACAATCTCTTGAATCTGTATTTAACGGCAAAATTAAAATAGCAAGTGAATTCCATAAAGGTACTGAAGTTACTATTACTATTCCTGTAAATCAATAAATTAAAACGGACACTGAATTCAGTGTCCGTTTTAATTAATTCCCTGTACTTCCGAAACCGCCGTTTCTTTCTTCTGTCACATCATCATCAAATGTAATGCCGTATTCAACAAATATCCCCTGACAAAAACCTGCTCCCTGATTTAATGACACTGTTTTATCTTCATTCGTATCATTCATTATTTTGCAGAAAATATGACCTTCATTATCACTGTTATAATAATCACTGTCTATTATACCCACAGTATTATTCATCTGAACCCTGAATTTAAATCCCAGTCCGCTGCGCGGATAAAGCTTTAATACCCAGCCGTCATTTATTTTTGCGCGTATTCCCGTAGGAATTTTAATTGACTCTCCGGGTTTCAATTCAAATGCCAGTGTCGAATAAAAATCATATCCCGCCGAACCTGAAGTCGCTCTTTTCGGCATTTTTATGCCTTTATATATTTCTTCTATATTTTCTGTATTATAAAAAGTGTCCAGCCAGTCTTTTTTAAACTGTTCAAAACTGACTTTTTCAAATTTAGCTACTCTTTGCATAGTATTTTCTCCATTCTATCAGTCTACTTCATTACAAGCACTGTTTTCCCTATTTCAAGACTTTTCTTCACGTCTATAACTTTCTGGTTTGCACTTCCGCGCCACGGGATACGGTTATCCTTCTGACTTTCAATAAACGGACCGTCCACCAGAACATCAACATATTTCATAAACGGCAAATCTTTTATATCCTGCCATTCATAGCCTGTATAAATCCATATTGTCTTGTCTGGGAACTCACGCGCCGTACGTTCAATAAAACTCCCTGTATCCGCTCTGTTTTTTTTATGCAGCGGGTCACCGCCGCTCAATGTCACACCTGATATATAGTTTTTATTTAACTCCTCAAATATTTCCTGCACACCGCTCTCGTCAAACTCAAGACCTCCGTTAATATCCCACGTTACAGGATTCTGACAATCGGGACATCTATGTTCACAGCCGGCTACCCACAGCACAACGCGCAAACCGTCGCCGTTAAGCATATCGTCCTTTGTTATGTTGTGATACCGCATTACATACTTTTCCTTTCTGCAATTTCAGCCATTTTAGCATTATTCAGTCTTGTATCGCCTTTTACTCGCGAATATGACAAATAACCGTTCATTCTTTCTATTTTGGTTAGATTGGTACTTCCGCATTTGGGACAAATCTCCATTTCAAGCTCTTCATAACCGCAATCATCACAATATGAAAGCGACAAATTCACTCCTTCATAAAATCCCATATCCATTGCGCGCCTTACAAGTGTTTTAATTGCATCTCTGTTATAGCTTACAGGATATTTTACATACTGGATTTTTCCGCCGTTTGACAGCTCCCAGAATCTCTTTTCAAGATTCTGTTTCTCAATCGGGGTTATATCCTCGCTGACGTGACAGTGAAAACTGTTTGAAACATACTCCCTGTCTGAAACATTTTCTATTACACCATATTTTTTTCTGAACTGTTCAACCTGCAAACCACAAAGCGATTCTGCCGGTGTACCGTAAATTGCGTACAATTTGCCGTCCTCTTCCTTAAACTTTGTAACCATTTCATTTATATGCTCAAGAGTCTTTACCGCAAACTCCCCGTCCTGTACAAGCGAATGTTTATTATAGAGCTGCTGTAATTCATTTAATGCCGTTATTCCAAAAGACGCTGTAGCTGTCTTTAAAAGCGGTTTGATTTTGTCGTGAATGCCTAGATGTCCACCGTAAAAACCGCCCTCACAATATGCCAGCGGATTTGTAGAGGCGCGCATTTCTCCAAGATAATCATATGTTCTTAAATGCAATTGACGTATTAAATTTAAATAATAGTCAAGCACATCGAAAAACGATTTATTTTCCTGCTGAGCTTTTGCCAGAATCATCGGTAAATGCAGAGATACAGCTCCTATATTGAAACGTCCGACAAATATAGGCGTATCATCATCTCCATTAGGAGTAAGTCCTCCTTTTTCATACCACGGCGATAAAAACGCACGGCATCCCATAGGTGATATAATCTTACCGTATTTCTTATACATAGACGGTACATATCCTTCGCCCGTAAGGCTCAGCCAGTCAGGATACATAGTTTTTGCCGAACAGTCAATACCTGCTTCAAATACTTCCTCAAGTGCTTTACCTTCTCCGTGAAGATTTTCATCATACAAAAATACAATTTTAGGGAATAATACAGGCTTTTTGTGTCCTTTTTTACCCTGTCCGTTCTTTCTTACATTTAACATAGTTATGGACGCCATTTTAGCAAATCTACCAGTGCCCGTACCTATAGTCACTGTAATAAACGGATAATCGCCGCGGCTTGATGAAACAGAGTTAAATTTATATTCCCAGCCCTGAAAACCCTGTTCAAAATCACGTTTTAAATCAGAAAGTGCAATTTCTTCAGCCTTATCCTCCGAAAGTCCAAGTTCAGTGTATTTTTCAATATAGAATTTATATGATTTTTCCGCATACGGTTCCAATATTAAATCGGCTGACGGCACAGTAAAACCGCCATACTGCTGACTTGCCGCAGACAAAACTATATCACCTATTACATCAAAAGCAACATCAAGCGTTTTAGGTTCGTTATACCACAGATTTCCCATCTCAAATCCGTCTTTCAGCACGCTTTCAACATCAAACAGACAGCAATTCATAGTATCGCGTCGAGCTGACATATCGTGAATATAGACATATCCGTCGCGGCACGCCTGCAATTCCTCTGTAGTAAGGAAAAACTTCTTATATAATTCCTTATTAAGCTGATTAAATATAAGACTTCTCTTTGTCGAAACAAGCGCGCTGTCAGTATTAGAGTTTTCCTTATCGCCAATATACATAATCGACTGGCTTTTTTTGTACACTTCATCAAGCATTTGTACAAAATCCTGTTTATAATTCCTGTAATCGCGGTAGCTTTTCGCCACTTTCGGATTAACACGCTCCAGAGCACCCTCCACCATATTGTGCATTTCGGAAATTTGAATTTCTTCTTTTCCCATTTTCTTGGCTTCGCTCTCAACAAATTTACATATAAAATCTATTTCTTCATCAGTGAATTTTACAAGCGCGCGAAACGCCGATTTATTAACCGCAACAACAACTTTTTGAACATTAAACGGCTCTTTTGTATTATCTTTTTTTATTACCTTCATCATCATTTCACACCCCTCAGACAAAATTAGGATTGTCTTCCAACCACAACATATTGTGGTGTCCTTTTCGATTTCTAATTATAACACCCAATATCTATTTTTGCAATTACAGTTTTATTATCTGTTTGTTACAACAATGTTACATTATCTCCAATATTTGTTTTCTTCAACAAATATTGTATGGGTAATAGAGGGATTTTCTGCAAATACTACGCTATAATACAGAAAAATACTTGGAGGTAAACTATGCGAATACTCATAAAATCATTATCACTTTTTGTTCTTGGAATTTATATTGAAATCTGTAAAAAAAGATTTGATTCTCAGATGGATAAGTGCATAAAAAACGGCGGAGATATTTCCTCCCCCTCTCTCACAAAACGCTCAAATCACTGTTACGACTTATATGTTGAATTTCGTGAGCGCGAAAAAATGTTACGCCGTGAAATCAGTGTGAAATCGCTTGTAAAAAAGAATATATAGTCTTAAAGGAAAATTTTTTCAAAAAAATCACAAAATATTGTGTATACTTCTTGATTTTATCATACAAAAGTGGTATTATATAGATATGTATGTAAACAAATACACTAAGAAGGCTTAAAACTCAATCAGCCTTTCTTAAAGACAAAAATAAAGGAGGACAAATTCCGATGGCAAGAAAAATGAAAACGATGGATGGTAACAACGCCGCTGCATATGCGTCATACGCATTTACAGATGTCGCTGCTATTTATCCCATCACACCATCATCGACAATGGCAGAAGTAACCGATAAATGGTCAGCTGCCGGTCAGAAAAATATTTTCGGACGTACAGTAAAGGTTGTAGAAATGCAGTCTGAGGCAGGTGCGGCAGGTGCTGTTCACGGTTCGCTGACAGCAGGCGCGCTGACTACTACTTACACTGCATCTCAGGGTCTTTTGCTTATGATTCCGAATATGTACAAAATTGCGGGTGAACAGCTCCCGTGCGTATTTAACGTATCTGCAAGAGCTCTTGCATCACACGCACTTTCTATCTTCGGCGACCATCAGGACGTTATGGCGTGCCGTCAGACAGGTTTCGCTATGCTTGCGTCAACCAACCCACAGGAGGCAATGGACCTTGGCGCCGTTGCACATCTTTCAACAATTAAAGGCAGAATTCCGTTTATTCATTTCTTTGACGGTTTCAGAACATCACACGAGTACCAGAAGGTTGCTTGCTGGGATTATGAAGACCTTTCAGAAATGCTTGACTGGGACGCATTAAACGATTTCAGACGTAAGTCGCTTAATCCTGAACACCCTGCTCAGAGAGGTACAGCTCAGAACCCTGACATATTCTTCCAGGCTAAAGAGGCGTCAAACAAGGCTTATGACGCTATTCCTGCTGTTGTTCAGGCATATATGGACAAGGTTAATTCTAAAATCGGTTCTGATTATAAACTGTTTAACTACTACGGTGCTCAGGACGCTGAAGAAGTTATTATAGCTATGGGCAGTGTTTGTGACACTATCGAAGAAACTGTTGATTATCTTAATGCAAACGGCAAAAAAGTTGGTCTTATTAAAGTTAGATTGTTCAGACCGTTCTCAATTGAACATTTTGTTGAGGCAATTCCATCAACAGTTAAGAAAATCAGCGTTCTTGACAGAACAAAGGAGCCTGGTTCAATCGGCGAACCTTTATATCTTGATGTTGTTGCAGCATTACGTGACAGCAAATTTGCCGATGTCCCTGTATATTCGGGACGTTACGGTCTTGGTTCAAAGGACACAACACCGGCTCAGATTATCGCTGTTTACAAGAACACTGAAAAGAAACGTTTTACAATCGGTATCAACGATGACGTTACCAACCTTTCACTTGCTCTTGACGAGAATCCTGACACAACTCCGGAAGGTATCACAAGCTGTAAGTTCTGGGGTCTTGGCGCAGACGGTACTGTAGGCGCTAACAAGAACTCTGTTAAGATTATAGGCGACCATACAGATATGAATGTACAGGCGTACTTTGACTACGATTCAAAGAAGTCGGGCGGTCTTACCTGCTCACACCTTCGTTTCGGTCATCCGAAAATTACGTCTACATACCTTATCAACAAGGCTGACTTTGTTGCTTGTCATAAAGCATCATATATCAGACAGTATGATATGGTATCTGACATTAAACCCGGCGGCGTATTCCTTTTAAACTGCGCTTGGAACGCAGAAGAGCTTGAAGAGCATCTTCCCGGACAAGTTAAGAAATATATCGCAGATAACAATATCCAGTTCTATACAATAGACGGTGTTAAAATCGGTAAGGAAATCGGTCTTGGCAGCAGAATCAATACTGTGTTACAGTCTGCATTCTTTAAACTGTCAGGTATTCTTCCAGAAGCCGACGCTATCCAGTATATGAAGGACGCTGCAACAGCATCATACTCAAAGAAGGGTGACGCTATTGTAAAGATGAACCACGACGCTATTGATGCAGGCGCTCAGCAGGTTGTTAAAGTTGAAGTACCTGCAAGCTGGAAAGATGCTAAGCCTGAAGACCTTTCTGTTAAGCACGAAGGCGAAGGCAAGCTTATCGACTACGTGAACGATGTTCTTGTTCCTATTAACCAGTTCCGCGGTATGCAGCTTCCTGTTTCAACATTTGAAGCTTATCAGACAGGTGAAGTTCCTCTTGGTTCTTCAGCGTTTGAAAAGAGAGGTATTGCAATCGACGTTCCTGTATGGAATAACGAAACTTGTATTCAGTGCGGCAGCTGTTCATATGTATGTCCTCACGCTTGTATCCGTCCTGTAGTTCTGACTAAAGAGGAACTTGACAATGCTCCTGAGGGTATCAAGTATACAAATGCTATGATGCTTGACGGTCTTTACTATGCAATGGCTATTACAGTTCTTGACTGTACAGGCTGCGGCAGCTGTGCTAATGTATGTCCTGTTAACAACGCAGGCAAAAAAGCCCCTGCTCTTGTTATGAAACCGCTTGAAGAACAGCTTGAAGAACAGGAAAAATACAACTATCTTGTAACACTTGCTGAAAAGCAGGAAGTTCTTGACAAATTTAAGCTTTCAACAGTTAAGGGAAGTCAGTTCAGAATGCCGTACCTTGAATTCTCAGGTGCGTGTGCAGGCTGCGGCGAAACTCCTTATGCTAAGCTTGTTACACAATTATTTGGTGACAGAATGTATATTGCAAACGCAACAGGCTGTTCATCAATCTGGGGCGGTTCTTCCCCATCAACACCGTATACTGTAGACGCTGCAGGTCACGGTCCTGCTTGGGCTAACTCATTGTTCGAAGATAATGCCGAGTATGGTCTTGGTATGTTTATTGCACAGGATACTCTAAGAAATGCAAATATTGCAAAACTTGAGAAGATTGCCGCTGAAAACGCAGCAGCTAAACCTGCAATTGATAAATTTATAGAAACAAAGAATGACGCTGAGGCAAACAGAGTTGCTACTGATGAATTATTAAAGGCAATTGCCAACATCAATTCACAGGAAGCAAAGGACGTACTTGCTGATAAGGAATATCTTGCTAAGAAGTCTTGCTGGATATTCGGCGGCGACGGCTGGGCTTATGATATAGGTTTCGGCGGCGTTGACCACGTTCTTGCGTCAGGCGAAGATGTAAATGTTCTTGTATTTGATACAGAAGTTTACTCAAACACAGGCGGTCAGTCTTCTAAAGCTACTCCGACAGGCGCTATCGCTCAGTTCGCAGCAGCAGGTAAGGAAGTTAAGAAAAAAGACCTTGCAGGAATCGCTATGAGCTACGGTTATGTATATGTAGCACAGGTTGCGCAGGGCGCTGACCAGAATCAGTTATTAAAGGCTATGATTGAGGCTGAAAGCTACAACGGACCTTCACTTATTATCGCTTATGCTCCGTGTATCAACCACGGCATTAAGGGCGGTATGAGCATTGCTCAGACTGAGGAAAAGAAGGCTGTTCAGTCAGGATACTGGCACTTGTTCAGATTCGATCCAAGACTTGCTCTTGAAGGCAAGAATCCGTTCCAGCTTGATTCAAAGGCTCCTACTATGGATTATGAAGAGTTTATTATGGGTGAGGTTCGTTATAACTCACTTGCACGTTCAAATCCTGAAAGAGCTAAGGAATTGTTTGCAAAGGCTAAAAAGAATGCAGAAGAAAAGTATGCACATCTTGTAAAATTAGCTGAACAGAACTAATAAATTAAAACGGCTGTTGCAACGCAACAGCCGTTTTTTTATAAAATTTAGTGAACAATCATATAATAAATTACATAAATCCAACTAAGCAGTCCGTGTATAATCGCCCAAAATACCGAATGCCAATTTGTATAGCTAATTACCATAGCTAATGCACTTCCAAAAGTAATACCTGTTTTTACAGTACTGGATACCTTACTGTCACACATTATGCTCCCTCCTAATCATCAAGTTTAAGCACTGACATAAATGCCTCCTGCGGCACCTCTACACTGCCTACCTGACGCATACGCTTTTTACCTTCCTTCTGTTTTTCAAGAAGTTTCTTTTTTCGCGTAATATCTCCGCCGTAGCACTTTGCCAAAACGTCTTTTCTCATTGCCCTTACAGTTTCCCTTGCGATTATCTTTGAACCGATAGCCGCCTGAATAGGCACTTCAAACAACTGACGCGGAATAGCCTCCTTTAGCTTTTCAGCCATCTTTCTGCCTCGTGAATACGCGCTGTCCTTATGAACAATAAACGAAAGCGCGTCAACCATTTCACCATTGAGCAGTATATCCAGTTTAACAAGATTGCTCCTGTTGTATCCGCACAATTCATAGTCAAATGACGCATATCCTTTTGTACGAGATTTGAGCGCGTCAAAGAAATCATAGATAATCTCATTAAGCGGCAGTTCATAGAATATTTCAGCTCTCGTTTCATCCATATATGTCATATCCTTATAAACACCGCGACGTTCCTGACAAAGCTCCATTACATTCCCCACATAATCCTTCGGAACCATAATAGTTGCTTTAACCATAGGTTCCTCCATATAATCTATTTCAGCGCCGTCAGGCAGGTTTGTCGGGTTATCTACCCATATCATATCACCGTTTGTTTTATATACCTTATAAATAACGCTCGGAGCTGTAGTTACAAGGTCGAGATTATATTCCCTCTCCAAACGCTCCTGAATTATTTCCATATGCAGAAGCCCCAGAAAACCGCACCTGAAACCAAAGCCCAAAGCTACAGATGTTTCCGGCTCAAACATAAGCGCAGCGTCATTCAGCTGTAGTTTTGAAAGCGCCTCTTTTAAATCCTCATACTGCGCGCCGTCCGCAGGATAAATACCGCAGTAAACCATAGGATTTACCTTCTTATATCCTGGCAGCGGTTCTCCCGCAGGATTTTTAACAGTTGTCACAGTATCGCCTACCCGTGTATCCTGAATATTCTTTATACTTGCCGCAATATAACCCACATCGCCCGCGGAAAGTATTTTGGAGGGGATAAGCCCCGATGGGTGCATAACTCCTACCTCTACCACATCAAACTGAGCGCCTGTAGCCATCATTTTAATTTTATCGCCCACTTTTACCGAGCCTTCTTTTATTCTCACGTATACTATTACGCCCTTATAACTGTCGTAATACGAATCAAAAATAAGAGCCTGCAAAGGCGCGTTTTCATCTCCCGACGGCGCAGGAATCTTCTCAACGATTTCATCAAGAACTGCCTCAACATTTAATCCCGTTTTAGCCGACACCTGCGGTGCGTCTTCAGCAGGTATTCCTATAACATCTTCAATTTCCCGTATTACAACATCAGGCTGAGCAGACGGCAAGTCTATTTTATTAATTACAGGTACTACCTCAAGATCGTGGTCAATCGCAAGATAAGTATTTGCAAGCGTCTGCGCCTCTATTCCCTGCGACGCGTCAACTATAAGTATTGCTCCCTCGCAGGCGGCAAGCGAACGTGACACCTCGTAATTAAAATCGACGTGTCCAGGTGTATCTATCAGATTAAGAGTATAAACCTCTCCGCTGCCGCTCTTATATTTAAGAGTTACCGCGTGTGCCTTTATAGTAATACCGCGTTCGCGTTCAAGGTCCATATTGTCAAGCAATTGTTCCTCCATATCACGTTCCTGCACTTCGCCTGTAATCTCCAGTAGTCTGTCTGCAAGTGTAGATTTACCGTGGTCTATATGCGCTATAATACAAAAGTTTCTTATTTTATTCTGCCGTTCGTTTGACATATTTTCTCTCCTACTAACAATTATCTTATTGTATATTTTATCACAAAATCCCGCTATTGGCAATATTTATTTTGCATTAAGTACAGCCGCCATTGCTCGCGCAACCTCTCTGCCTCCTGCTTTCGCCTCTGCAAGACTGTTTCCGTTGCTGCCAACCTCCAATATAAGACTTCCAAGTGTCATATGCTCATTAAAACGCTCTGTTCTCAGGTTTATCGGACGCATAAGCCCAGGATACATTATTTCCGCGGCATTCTGTATTTTAGAGGCAAATTTCAGGTTCTCACGCCAGTTATCGTGCCACAGTCCCATACTATTTGTTCCTACCACAAGCATTACCTGTGCTGTGCTTACTCCGTTTTCATCATACGATACTGATAGTTTTGAACCATCGGGATAAATAAATGCGTCACGGTGTACATCAAGAACTATTTTTATAGACGGATTCGCTTTCAGTTGATTCTCAATAGTTGTAAGTGCGCGCGAATAAGCTCCCTGATATGAAGGATAATCGTGATATGTAGTATCGTGTACCGCATTTATTCCGTTTGCCTCCAGTGTTGCCTTTATCTCCTCTCCCACTGCTACGACATTTAGAGTATCGTCAGTATTCCGCTCCGTTTCCCCCGACATTTCATCACCATTATAACACTCTGTAGTATGAGTATGAACTATCAGAACAAGCGGTTCTGACGTATCAGCAGAAAGAGAAATCTCCTCTGAACATAATGCATTTACATCAACATCATATTTAGTCGCATTATTAAGCTTTAACCCCACTGATGAGCAAATCTGTGCCTTATCAGGCAGCGACGGTTCTTCTGACTGTGTTTCTTCCGATGTACTCTCCTCCGGTAATTCTTCTGCTGGCGGCTCAGGTATATCCTCCGTATCAGAGGTTGTCCCTTCGAAAATCGGTGAGTATTGACTTATCACAGTTTCAGGCTCCTCCATATCGAACCCTACAATTTTATTTATTACTGTTCTTATACTAAAATGCTTTTCTTCACTGTCAGGCAATTCTTCTGATAAAATATTCTCGTAAACATTAGTTCCATCTTTAAATACGCTTACACTCTTTTCAGTTAAAAGTTTTGCGGCAATTGCTCCCGAAACTACCATAATCGCGCCTAATGCCGTTGCCATAAGCTTTTTTTTAGTTATTACAAATGTCTTGAATTTCATAATTTTATCCCTTTCTGTTTATGCTATATTATAAATACGCGCCAAAATCTGAAATATGTTGAAAAAACTTTAAAAAAAGGCTTGCTTTTTTTCTTATCCTATGGTATAATTTTGTAGTTATTACGGACAGTCCTCTGCCTTGGTCGGCACGAAAGTCCCAGAATCTAAGGAGGATTTAATGATGAACACACAAGAAATCATTAACGCTTTGACAAAAGACCAAATCAGAACCGATTTACCTGAACTTGTTGTTGGTAACAATGTAAAGGTATACCAGAGAATTGTCGAGGGTTCTCGTACAAGAACTCAGATGTTCGAAGGTACTATTATTAAGGTTCAAGGCGGCGGTATCGCTCAGACTTTCACAGTAAGACGTATATCTTACGGTGTTGGTGTAGAAAAGACCTGGCCTGTTAACTCGCCTAACATTGAAAAAATCGAAGTTTCGAGAAAAGGTAAAGTTAGACGTGCTAAGCTTTACTACCTACGCGACAGAGTCGGTAAGGCGGCAAAAGTTAAGGAAAGAATCTAATTTCCTTAAACATATAAACGGGACATTATTTGTCCCGTTTTTATCTTAATTTATAATCTATGATACAATCTTTATAAATTGTTCATTGCTAATTCATATGTTAGTGCTATAATTGGTATATATTAGATTTGGGAGGTTCAAAAATGAGTATTGAAGAAGAAAAGAATGAAATGGTAAATAATGAAAACAGTGAAACAACCACTGCCGAAAAAAAGAAAAGTCTTGGCAAAGAAATATGGGAATGGATATATACCCTTGCAATAGCTATTATTATCGCTATGCTTATAAAAGGGTTTCTTTTTGATATTGTACGCGTAGACGGCTCAAGTATGTTCCCTACTCTTGTTGATAACGACAGGCTTATTGTAACTAAAATAGGTTATTCTCCTAAACAGGGTGATATTATTATACTTGACAGTAAACATACACAGCGCGAATCTTACTATGAAAGACTTGCTGTTTCAAAAGATAAAGATAAACTTTCTCTTATGGATAAAATATTTGCTCAAAAAGAACTTCCAGAGGATTTAAAGAAAAAATATTATGTAAAAAGAATAATTGCTATGCCTGGTCAGACAGTTGATTTGGTTGACGGTAAAGTATTTGTTGACGGTGAACCTCTTGACGAACCATATTACAGCGGTACTACAGCGTCAATTGACCCAACAGTAGAATATCCGGTAACCGTAGATGAAGAGTGTGTTTTTGTTATGGGCGACAACAGAAATCACAGCAAGGACAGCCGTTCTTCAGAGTTAGGGCAGATTCCGTTTGAGGCTATTCTCGGCAAATCTCAAATAAGAGTATGGCCGCTAAATGACATTAGTTTAACCAAATAATACGAGGTAATATATGCAGAACTTACAATGGTATCCCGGACATATGGCAAAAACGCGCCGTATGATTGAGGATAATTTAAAACTTATAGATGTTGTTGTTGAAATTCTTGACGCGCGTATTCCATTTTCGGGGCGAAATCCGAATTTTGACGATATTATAAGAAACAAACCGCGTCTTATCGTGCTTAATAAAGCCGACTTAGCAGATAAATCCCGTACTAAGATATGGATTAACAAATATGCCGAACAAGGCTTAAAAGTAATTCCCATCAGCTGTGCCACAGGACTTGGCATTAATACAGTATTAAGTGAGGCTCGTGCAGTAGTTCAGGATAAAATAGACCGTGAAAAAGAAAAAGGACGCAACAGAACGCTTAAACTAATGATGGTTGGTATTCCAAATGTTGGTAAGTCAAGTCTTATAAATCGTCTTGTCGGAAAAGCAAGTACGAAAACAGGCGACAGACCCGGTGTTACACGCGGTAAACAATGGCTCAGAATTAAAGGTGACGCAGAGCTTTTGGATACACCCGGTATTCTTCCTCCCAAATTCGATAATCAGGAAGTGGCAATGCGTCTTGCATATACCGGCGCAATTCGTGATGAAATAATGAATACAGAGCTCCTTGCATACTCACTATGTGAATATTTGCGCGACAACTATTCCGAGGCCCTCTGTACGAGATATAAACTTGATAGTGTTGACGGTTTGGAAGGATATGAAATTCTTGAAAAGATAGGCAAAAAACGTGGTTTTGTTATTTCCGGAGGTGAAATTGATATGGAACGCGCTGCAAATATGCTGCTTGACGAACTTCGGGGCGCAAAAATAGGTATGATTACCCTTGAAACACCTGATGATATTGATAAGGAGATATAACAATGAGAAATCCAGAAAAAACTATCGGCAATCTAATAAGCAAACAGGGTGTAGCTTTTATCAGTTCTGTTGATGAAAATGGTTTCCCAAACACTAAGGCAATGCTGCCCCCTTGCAAAACCGAAGGAATCAAAATATTTTACTTTCACACAAATACTTCGTCAATGAGAGTTTCTCAATTTTTAGAGAATCCAAAGGCGTGCTTATATTTTTGTGATCGTCGTTTTTTTCGAGGCGTAATGCTTACAGGAACTGTCGAAGTTCTTCAGGATAATGAAACTAAAGAAACATTCTGGAATGATAACTACATAATGTATTATCCTCAAGGTGTTTCTGATTCCGACTACTGCATACTTCGTTTTACTGCACAACACGGCAGATTTTACAGCAATTTCAAATCGGAGAACTTTAATATCTGATTATTAAATCACAAATACATAATGAAAAAACGTCCTCATTCGAGGACGTTTTTATTTACCTTGTTAATTATTTAATGATGAACTTGTCAAGCTCTGCCATAAATTTCTCACAATCGTCTGAATGAACTTCAACTTTGATAGGCTTTGACAAATCCAAGCTAAAGATACCCATAATTGACTTTGCATCAACAACGTATCTGCCTGATGTTAAATCTACGTCAAAATCATACTTGCTTACAATATTTACGAAGTCTTTTACGTCGTTAATAGAGCTTAGTAACAGATTAAATGTTTTCATAAATAAATTCCTCCTTTAATTCGCGCGTATCCGCCTATGTATATACTTACACTTTATATAATACAACTTTTTCCTCAAATAGTCAATAGAAAAACGAAAATTTATTAATTTTTACCATAATTTATATTTTATCAATAGCCATTTGACCGTATGCAATATCCTTAAATCCCATTTTTTTATATACATTTATTGCATTCTCATTATCTCTAACCACTTCTAACCGAAATCTTTTTGCATAATTGTATCTGTCAAATATATATTGAAAATATTTTGAGGCATATCCCCTGCCCCTGTATGCTGAATCAATATACAAATCCAGTATCTGCGCGCAAACTCCGCCTACCTCCGTTTCATAATAACAGGTCACATAAGAGAAACCTACAGGTTTATTATCTTCACACATCACATAACCTGTAAGAATATCATTTCCGCTTACTGCGATTTTAATATTTTCCTCTATTATATCCATCGGAACTGCGTGGTCAAGCGCATCACTTGCATAAAACACTTTTGACATTTCAAGCACATTATCAATGTGACTGCTATTCATTATTTCAATTTCCATTTTATCCTCCGATTTGACATTCAAGACCAGACTGTTTTGCCGTTTCCAAAAGCATTTTCATATAATCGTCCGGTATCAGTTCAACCCCGTCAAGAGCATACGGTCTGTTCAGACCTTCATATTTTCCCTGACCGAGTCTATGATATGGCAGTAAATGGAGTTTTGTAACTCCCGAAAGCGTAGCCGCAAATTCCGCAATTTCTGAAATCTCCTCAGGTGTTGCGTTAAATGTCGGTATAACAGGTACTCTTATTGTTAAGTTAACTGCTCCTGATTCGGCTATTCTTCGCGCATTTTCAAGTATCAGTTCATTTGGCTGTGTTGTAAATTCCTTATGTTTACTGCTATTCATATGCTTAATGTCCATAAGTACATAATCAAGATACGGAAGATATTTTTGTATTGTTTCCCATTTGGCAAATCCCGTAGTTTCAATCGCAGTATTAATACCGTAATCCTTACAGGCGTGAAGTAAATACGGCGCAAAATCAGGCTGCAGCAGTGCTTCTCCACCCGACAGCGTTACACCTCCGCCGCTCCTGTTATAATAAAATACGTCCTGTTGTATTATTGGCAAAACATCAGCTACTGATACATCAGAGCCCATTGTCTTTTCCCTGCCCTCAAACATCATTGTCTGTATACCAAATTCCTGAGATTCCGGATTACAGCACCAACGGCATCTCAATGCACAGCCTTTTAAAAATATAATTGTGCGTATTCCAGGTCCGTCGTGAATAGAATATTTCTGAATATCAAATATTCTTCCGCGAGCCTCCATATAATTTTCCATTATTATAATTATTCCTTTCATACTGAACCGAAAGAAATCATTCAGTTTTCGAAATTTTTATTCGTTTTAGCCTCCGAAGGTTTGCTCCGTACGATTTATAATATCGTCCTGCAGTGAACGTGACAACGTAGTAAACAATGCGCTATAGCCTGCAACTCTTACTACCAAAGATTTATAGTTCTCAGGGTGTTTCTGTGCGTCTATAAGAGTTTCCTTGCTTACCACATTAAACTGCATATGCATTCCCTTCTGGTCAAAAAATGCTCTTATATAGGCCGCAAAATTCTGCAGTCCCTCCATTCCGCTCAATGCAGATGGATGGAATTTCTGATTATACAGCGTGCCGTTTGACGCGATTGCGTGGTCAAGCTTAGCAACCGAGTTTGCCGCAGCCGTAGGTCCAAGCCTATCCGAGCCGCTGCGCGGTCCCACACCATCGGCAATCGGTGTATTTGCCAGCCTACCGTCGGGCGTTGCTCCTGTTTGCTCTCCAAGCGGTACATTTGCCGATACCGGATAAAGTCCTGCGTGGAAAATACCTCCTCGCGGATTCTTATAATTTTGAAGTTCTTTTGTATAAACATACGCCACATCACGCGCAAAAAGGTCTATTTCCTCTATATCATTTCCGTATTTAGGCAGTTCATCTATCATAGCAAGAAGTTTGTCATAACGCTCAATATCAGCCTGTGTTGAAGTACCTGTAAGGAACATTCTGCAAATTTCTTCAATCTGCGCCTTTGTTACAGGTTTATTCATTGCAACAAGATTATCTACGACCTCCTGCGTTGCAATTTTTGCGGCTTTAGGTGTAAGCCCTCTGCCATAATTGTGTAAAAGCGCATCTTTGAAATCAGCCATTGAAACAAGTTTTTTATCAAAAACAAGCGTTTTTATTGCGTAAAGAGCGTCTGTCATATTAGCAATACCAAATCCCTGCGGACCTGTAAAATTATAATGCGCTCCGCCTTCCTGCATTGTTTTTCCGCGAGAAATACAGTCCTCAACCATTGTTGAAACAAACGGCAAGGGACAGCGTTCTGCGTGTGCAACATCAATCGCATTATCGGCATTTACCATCATTCTTATCATATACTTCATCTGTGCCTTATACGCGTCATAAAACTCGTCAAAGTTTTTCATATTCAGTACATCACCCGTAGGCAATCCTACCTGCACGCCCTTGTCAATACCGTTTGAGAACACAAGCTCAAGCGGACGGCACATATTAAAGAATGCCGCGTCGTGCCAGCCGTCGGTTTTGTAAGGAACCTGAGGTTCAACACAGCCGATAATATTATATCCTCGCGCGTCCTCAAGAGTAACGCCTCTACTCATAAGCGCAGGAATAATAACTTCATCATTGTAATATGCAGGAAGTCCGATACCTGTTCTTGTAAGCTCCGCACATTTTATTAAAAACTCATTTGGTGTGCCGTTCCATATTCTCACCGAGAATGACGGCGCAGGTAATCTTGTATGCATTGACGCCTGAATACACAGGAACGATAAATCATTAGTAGCATCTAGTCCGTCCTCCGTCTGACCGCCAGCGCACAAGTTCTGAAACAGGCTGTAGCCCGCAAAACCTTCTGCCGACGCAGCATCACGAACTTTATTTAAATCATTGAGCTTTACCCATATACAGTCCAAAAGCTCCTGAGCAAACTCACGCGTAAGTATCCCCTTTTCAATATCCGACTTATAATACGGATACATATACTGGTCAAAACGCCCCGGTGAAATTGAGTGACCGCTTGCCTCCATCTGTATAAGCATTTGTACAAACCAGAACGACTGACAAGCCTCATAAAACGTCGCTGCGCCGTTCTCAGGTACAGTCGCACAATTTTTTGCAATTAAAAGCAATTCCTGTTTTCTATTAGAATCTGCACATTTCTGAGCCATATCATATGCAAGAGCTGCATATCTGCGGGCATAATTGATTACTGCCTGACAAGAAATCAGCGCAGATTCAAGAAATTCGTGACGTCTTGCATAGTCTGCGTCATAAACATTACAGTTTTTGAGTTCTTCCTCAATTTCAGCCATATATCCTTTATAACCAATTCTGATAACCTTACCGTAATCAACTGTAAGATGTCCTACTCCGTTATAAAAGTAATTACCCGGTGTGAACATATTATGATCAACTGCCAGACGTGCCTCAGGAGCCATATATGCAGATGCCAGTTCACTTGTTGTCTTACCCTTCCAATAAGGATATACATCTCTTAAAATCTTTTTATTCTCCTCTGATATATGAAACGGATCTGCCTCACGGAATTCAACCGTATCAAGCTCCGCCTCTAACCATTCATACGAATACTCAGGAAAAACCTGACAACTTCTCGGTGCTTTTGTTGCACTGCCGACTACAAGCTCATAATCACGAATTGTAATCGGAATATTTTCCAATATATGCTTAAATGCCAATGCGCGTCGCTTAACTATCGGCAACCCTTCCGTAGCCTTATAACTCTCAGTCAGAAGCACTGCTCTGTCCACTTCAATTTCTGGCATTTTAGCAAATAAATTATCTAAAAGATGCTGTATTCTATCTGTCATAGGAATGTCAGTTGTATTAAAAATCTTCATTTCCTTTACCTCACTCTGTATGGTATATATTTATGATGACATTATACCATATTTTGTGTGGAGTTTCAATAGTTATATTTATTTTTTCAAATTGCTATTGACAAAAAAATACTTTTAGTATAATATACTATATAAGATTATCTTCGGGGTATGTGAAATTCATAATCGGCGGTGAGCGGTTATACCGTAAGTCCGTGAGCCCGTTATTCAGCGGGTTGATTCGGTGCAATTCCGAAACCGACGGTAAAGTCCGGATGGGAGAAGGTATTTATTTTATAATACTGTAAATTCTAACACCCCGAAACAAATTTCGGGGTGTTTTTTATGGAAAAATATATGCGTCGTGCAATTGAACTTGCCAAACTCGGAACAGGCTTTGTAAATCCCAATCCTCTTGTTGGAGCGGTAATTGTTAAAGACGGAAAAATTATCGGCGAGGGCTTTCACGAACGTTACGGTGAACTCCACGCTGAAAGAAATGCTTTAAAAAACTGTACCGTTTCCCCTATTGGCGCGGATATGTTTGTTACACTTGAACCCTGCTGCCATTACGGCAAAAATCCACCGTGTACAGAGGCTGTTATAGAGAGCGGAATAAAAAAAGTATATGTAGGCTCTTCTGATCCGAATCCGCTTGTCGCAGGAAATGGAATTCAAATACTGCATGATAACGGCATAGAAGTTATTGAAGGCTTTTTACAAAAAGAATGTGACGAAATAAACGATATTTTCTTTCATTTTATAACCACAGGCACTCCCTATGTGATTATGAAAGCCGCAAGTACAGCAGACGGCAAGATTGCCTCATATTCAGGAGATTCAAAATGGATTACAAACGGAAAATCACGTGCGCACAGTCACCTTATAAGAAAAAGAGTTTCAGCCATTTTAGCAGGCGTCAATACCGTTATTGCCGATGACCCAATGCTTAACTGCCGTACTGAAATCCCATCAAATCCAATAAGAATTATTTGTGACAGTCAACTCCGTATTCCCCTTGATTCAAAAATTCTGCAGACTGCAAAAGATATTCCGACATATATTGCAACAATATCGCAGAACCAGCAGAAACTGTCTGCAATTACAGACTCAGGCGCAAATATACTGCAAACAAACGCGGTCGAAAACCGCGTAGACTTACAGGATTTAATGACAATTCTTGGCAGAAAAAAAATAGACAGCGTACTAATTGAAGGCGGCGGCGAAATAAATGCAGGAGCTTTAAAATCAGGTATTGTAAACAAATTCTGCCTCTATATTGCGCCTAAGCTTATCGGCGCAGACGGAAAGAATTCAATAGCCCCATTAGGAATTAATCTTGTTAATGATGCTGTAAAATTAAAAAATCCGCAGATAACAAATTTTGACGACGATATATTAATCGAATATGAGGTGATGTAATGTTCACGGGAATAATTGAAGAAATAGGCAAAATAGCTGCTGTAAGGCGCGGCGCATTATCTTGTGAACTATCTGTACAGGGAAATGTTGTATTTGACGGCTTGAAAATTGGTGACAGCGTGGCAGTAAACGGTGTATGTCTTACCATAACATCAATTAACGGAAATATCTTCACTGCTGACGTAATGGCAGAGAGTATGAGAAGAAGTAACCTTGGCACTCTGCAAAATGGTTCGGAAGTCAATCTTGAACGCGCTATGCCGTCAGACGGACGTTTTGGCGGTCATATTGTTTCAGGTCATATAGACGGCATAGGTTTTATACAATCTCTCATAAAAGAGGATAATGCTGTATGGGTAACAATTACTGCTGACAGCTCCGTTATGCGGTATATCGTAGAAAAAGGCTCTATCGCTATCGATGGTATAAGTCTTACTGTTGCCAAAGTCTTTAAAGACGCTTTTTCTGTTTCAATTATTCCCCACACCGGAGCAGAAACAACTCTGCTTTCAAAAAAAAGTAGTGATAGAGTCAATCTTGAATGTGATATTATCGGTAAATATGTTGAAAAACTTATAGGGAAATCAAACGGTATAACTGAGGATTTTCTAAATAAATATAATTTTTAGGAGGAATGAAAAATGTTTGACAGTATAGAAAAGGCTCTTGAGGATTTAAGAAACGGCAAGCTTATTCTTGTAACAGATGACCCTGAAAGAGAAAACGAAGGCGATTTAATATGCGCTGCACAATATGCCACAACAGAAAATGTGAATTTTATGGCTGCATATGCAAAAGGGCTTATATGTATGCCTATGAGTTCAGACTATATTACAAAATTAGGTTTAAGCCAAATGGTTGCAAACAATACTGATAATCATTGCACTGCTTTTACCGAATCTATTGACCACATTGACACCACAACAGGTATTTCCGCTGAGGAACGCGGACTTACTGCACGTATGTGTGTTGAGCCTACTTCTCTTCCCCGCGATTTCAGACGTCCCGGTCATATGTTTCCGCTTGAATCAAAAGCAGGCGGAGTTTTGGAGCGAAACGGGCACACTGAAGCTACTGTTGACCTTATGCGACTTGCAGGCTTACCTGCTGTAGGTCTTTGCTGCGAAATCATGGCTGATGATGGTACAATGATGCGCCGCAGCGAGCTTATTGAGTTTTCAAAAAAACATAACCTTACATTTATCACAATCAAGGATTTGCAGTCATACCGACGCCGTCACGATAAATTTATGGTACGTGTGACACAGGCGCAACTTCCTACAAAATACGGCAATTTTAATATCTACGGCTATAAAAATATTATTAACGGAAATCATCACGTTGCGCTTGTTATGGGCGATGTATCTGACGGCAAGCCTGTTTTATGCCGTGTTCATTCAGAATGTCTTACAGGAGATGTATTCGGTTCGTGCCGCTGCGACTGCGGCGAGCAGCTTGCAAAAGCCCTGACTAACATTAACAACGAAGGTCGAGGAATTCTTTTATATCTTCGTCAGGAAGGACGCGGAATAGGTCTTCTCAATAAAATAAAGGCTTATGATTTGCAGGAACAGGGGTATGATACTCTTGAAGCAAATGTAAAGCTTGGATTTGCACCCGATTTACGGGATTACAGCGAAGGAGCACAAATTTTAAAGGACTTAGGAGCGTCAAAACTCAGAATTATGACAAACAATCCCGAAAAAATTTCCGACTTATCGGAATACGGAATTGAAGTTGTGGAGCGTATACCAATTCAGATTGACGCAAAAAAAGAAAACGAATTTTATTTAAAAACAAAGCAAAATAAAATGGGTCACTTATTAAACTATTAAGGAGGATATAAAAATGAAAGTAATTGAAGGTGTTTTTTCAGGTGAAGGGTTAAAAATAGGTATTATCGCGTCACGATTCAATGAGTTTATTACTTCTAAACTTGTAAGCGGCGCAGAAGATTGTTTAAAGCGTCACGGTGTAGCTGATGAAAATATGAGCGTAGCTTGGGTTCCAGGTGCTTTTGAAATACCCGTTATTGCTAAGCGTATGGCGGCAAGCGGCAAATACGATGCCGTAATCTGCTTAGGCGCAGTAATACGTGGTGCGACAAGCCATTATGACTATGTGTGCGCCGAAGTTTCCAAGGGCATTGCTGCTGTTTCATTGGATACAGGCATACCCGTACTTTTCGGAATTTTAACTACAGATACTATCGAACAAGCTATTGAACGTGCCGGTACAAAGGCAGGAAATAAAGGTACAGATTGCGCTATGTCTGCTCTTGAAATGATAAATTTAATTAAAAATATATAATCTTAAAGGACATTCAGCCTTTTGAATGTCCTTATATTTTTAGAAGGGATTGGATTTTTATGGTAAATTGGAAAACACTTAAAGAAACACCCTATGCACCGTTGGCAAAACATTCAAGAGTTCTTGCAGCAGAAGGGTGTGTACTGCTAAAAAATGAAAATAACCTCCTCCCTATCGGTAAAAAAAATACAGTATCATTTTTCGGCAGAACTCAGATTGATTATATTAAAAGCGGTACAGGTTCAGGAGGTCTTGTAAACACCGAATATACAGTTAATATTATTGACGGAGCCCTTGCAAACAAAAAAATAAATGTAAACACCGAATTAGTTGCTATCTATAATGAATGGATTAAGAAAAACCCGTTTGACAACGGCAATGGCTGGGCAACAGAACCGTGGTTTCAAAAAGAAATGGTTCCTGATAAAAATATAGTAAAAACCGCTCGTGAAAAATCGGATATTGCTATAATAATCATCGGAAGAACCGCCGGAGAAGACAGAGATAACGCACCTGAAAAAGGCAGTTGGTATCTAACTGACGAAGAAGAAAGCTTACTGCAAATTGTTTCAGAGCACTTTGAAAATACGGTTGCTATACTCAATGTAGGAAACATTATTGATATGAACTGGGTTGAAAAATACAATATTAAATCTGTTCTGTATGTATGGCAGGGCGGTCAGGAGGGAGGAAACGCCGTAGCTGACGTATTATCAGGTGATGTAAACCCCAGCGGCAGACTTTCCGATACCATAGCTCACGATATAGCTGATTATCCAAGCACACAGAATTTTGGTAACAAAGACTGCAATTTTTATCAGGAAGATATTTATGTTGGCTACAGATACTTTGAAACCTTTGCACCTGAAAAGGTTCTGTATCCTTTCGGGTTTGGTCTTTCATATACAAATTTTGATATAAAAACAGATCACGTCTTACATTCGGGAAATAAAATATTTGCTGAAATAACTGTTGCCAATAATGGCCTCAGGAGCGGAAAAGAAGTTATAGAAATGTATTTTGAGGCGCCTCAGGGAAAGCTCGGCAAAAGCAGACGCGAGCTTTGTGCGTTTGTAAAAACAAAAATGCTTGTATCAGGAGAAAGCAAACGTTACACTCTTACACTTGACATTTCTGATATGGCGTCCTATGACGACAGCGGAATCACCGGGCACAAATCCTGCTATGTGCTTGAAGAAGGTGAATACAATATTTATATAGGAAAATGTGTGCGAAGTGCCGAAAAAGTATTTACACTGGAAATTGACAAACTAACGGTTACCCAACATTTAACTGAGGCACTTGCGCCCGAACGTGATTTTGATATTCTTTTCCCTTCCAACGACTTTACACCTTTATATAGGAAAGTATCAACGCGAACGACCAACTATAAAAAGAAAATAACCGATAATCTGCCCCCTACTATTAAATATACCGGCAACAACGGAATCAAACTGCGTGATGTAAAAACAGGGAAAAATTCAATGACTGATTTCGTCGCACAGCTATCGGACATTGAACTTAAATGTATGATTACCGGAGAAGGTCCATCTTCTCAAAAAACACGTCCGGGCTGTGTCGGAGCATTCGGGGGCGTAACTTCTGAACTTTCGGAATTTGGTATACCTGTAATCTGTCTTGCGGACGGTCCGTCGGGTATTCGTATGGATAACAGCGACACCGCTACCAGTATGCCAAACGGTACGCTTATTGCGTGTAGCTGGGATACTGAGGCTGCCGAAAAGCTATATGAATATGCAAGCATTGAATTGTGCACTCACAATATAGATTCACTTCTCGGACCCGGTATAAATATCCACCGTTCTCCGCTTAATGGCAGAAATTTTGAGTATTTATCGGAAGACCCGTACCTTACAGGTAAAATCGGAGCCGCTCTTGTACGAGGTATTAATACATACGGCAATGCAGCTACAGTCAAGCATTTTGCGGTTAATTCACAGGAATTTTATAGGCGTGATGTTGTATCTGTCGTTTCTGAAAGAGCTTTAAGAGAAATCTATTTAAAAGGTTTTGAAATGACTGTAAAAGAAGGAGGTGCAAAATCCATAATGACCTCTTATAATCCTGTTAATGAACACTGGACGTCTTTAAATTATGAACTTAATACTGTTATACTCCGCGAAGAATGGGGATACAAAGGTATTGTTATGACAGACTGGTGGCCAAAACTCAGCAAAAAAAATACAAAGAAACAGAATCTTCGCGAAATGGCAGAGGCACAAAACGATGTCTTTATGCTCACATCTGACGCACTTGCTATGGAAGATAATATAATTGAAAGTCTGGATAAAACGCTTACCCGTGGTCAGCTTCAGCGCAATGTAACTAATCTTTTAAATTACATAATGACAACGCATACCTTTGAACGTTTTGCTGCAGAAGGCAAAACGTTTGAAACTTCACTAAAAAACAAAATTAATGAGCTTGATACAATATTTGAGTACAAATCCCCAAAAAATCAAGAAAATATAAATATCAAAGGTGAAAATAACAGTAAATATCTTATATGTATTGATTACTGCGCTGACGCACCCGATATTTCTCAACTTGTTATCAACATAAAAATCAATGACACTATTTCATCAAGTGTAACAGTCAGTGGTACTAATAATAAAGCTGCAAAAGCATATATAGATTTTACTTCCCTTACAAATGCAATTAATTTATCACTTACTTTCCCATCACTTATCAAAATCAATAAAATTACAGTTATGGGATAAAATTATATGACAATAAATACCGACGTCTGATAGATGTCGGTATTTTATAATTAATCTTGGCACCCCCGATGTGGTGTCATTGTGAACTACACAATTTATTCATATGTCTCTGTTCAATCAAAATATTTTTATTAACCCCTACACCAAAGTGCAAGTGAATTTCAACATTATCTTTATTTATAATTATTTCTTTAACTATAAGATCAATCAGTTCCTTTACTCGAGGAAGCGATTTTTCCTTTAACATTTTTTTAGCAGTAACCACCAAAGCTTTAAGCTCTTCTATAGTAATAATGCTATTATTCTTTGCCTTCAATTCTCTTAATTGCTTATTCAATTCTTCTTTTTGTTTTTCATATGCAAGCAATTTTTCTATCATTGTGGAAGAACTTGTTATTGAAACAACTTCAGAAATTCTATCTAACTGCCTGTCAATCTCAACAATCTGTTTTTTTATAACTCCAGCCGCCTCAGAATTATCTTGATTATATTTTTTTATACATTCTTCATAAATATCTGCTATACCCTTATCATTAACTTGTATAACATAATCATTTATAGCCTGTAGTACTATCGTTTCTATCCAATCGCGTGAGATACTATCATTATCACATCTAAGTTTTGCACTTCGGCGTTTAATATTGCACTGATATGCTATATATTTTGTACCATTGCCATTGAATTTTCTTGTTCCTATATAACTTCCACCACATACACCACATCTTATCTTACCAGATAATAAATATGTTTCTTTTGCATTATTAGTATACTTTCTACGACGACTATTAAAAATACATTGTGCTTTCTGAAAATCAGTTTTTGAAATAATAGCTGGTATCATATTCTCTACTCGTATAATATCACTTTCAGGTTTACATTTGTGACGACTTCTATTGCCAGTAAACTCATCTCTTGAAACAATCTTATTATATACAAAAGTACCTGTATATCTTTCATTTCTAAGTATTTCATAAAGCGAATTATTGGTAAATAAAGCATTTCGTTTTGTCCTATAGCCCTTTTCGTTCAATTCTATGATAATTTTGCTATAGCTTAAACCTTCCAAGAAACGTGAGTAAATTAAACGTACCGCTTGCGACTCAAATGTATTAAGTACATATCTTCCATCCTGAATATCATATCCTAATGGCGGTATTCCACCACAAAATTTACCTTTCAGAGCATTTTCAGTTAAGCCTTTCATAACTTCTCGTGATAAATTTTTTGAATAGTATTCTGCCATAGCTTCAATGATTGCTTCCATCATACTACTTTCTGGACTATCATCAAATTGTTCAGTGGTACTAATAAGATATTTTTTGTTTTTTCTTAGTTCAGAACGATATATTGCGCTATCAATTCGATTTCTTGCAAAGCGGTCTAACTTATGTACCAATACCAGTTGCCAATCATTTTGCCTCTTGGAATCTGACATCATTTGTTGAAATTGTTTTCTGTCATCTCGTTTAGCCGTCTGCGCCTCATCTGCATAAATTGCGCTGATAATTATATTGTGTTCCTTTGCCCATTCTTTTATCAATCGTATCTGTGCATCAATACTTTCTACACGCTGATTATCGGACGAATAGCGTACATATATGACTGCTCTAAGGCAATTCACCTCATATTGATTTTTTATTTTTTCTAAATAGTTCTGTATCATCTTAATCAACTCGCTTTCTCTAAATGAGCTGATCCCTATATACAAAACCCTTTATTGCTACATATATATTATATCATTTTTACTACTTTTTGTCAATGATTATTATAGAAAAAAACAAGTAATTTTGCCATTTGATAATACTTACACTATTCACTAAATTCTTTATTTTTTATATCTTCAATAATATCTTTCATAAGTACTATAAACTCTTTATAAATATTACCAGATGCTTTATTATCATTATTTTCAATTATAATTTCTGCATTTCTTACCTTCTTCATCTGTTCTCCCCCCCCCTTTTGACAAAATCATTTGATAATAGCCAGAATACTATTCGCAAATAAAAGGTACGGCAAATCAGCTCTGGTAAAAAGTATAATATTATAGCCACAATCAACGTAATGGTATTGTAACACTTCTGTAAACAAAACGCAATTTAAAATCAAAGATATATTTGAAGATTTATTCTGTAATATAAATGAAACCACAAAAAGCACTTTGTAACTTTTACAAAGCAAAAACACATTTATATATTCAATCATTACTATATGTTTTATATTAAATGTTAAAATATACCAAACCTAAACATATATCTTTCTTTTCTGATATATATTTAAAATAAGTATAGTTCTGGGGGTATATACTTTACATAGGGGGAGTATGTAATTTGCATATGGGTATTCCCAATTCTTAAACCTTTTAATCTTCTTTCTATCACATACGCGTTTCTACAAATAATATTAGTTGAATCCGAAAATTTAATATTATCTGTACTAACCCTTTTGCGAATAACATTTTTGTGCTGTATATCATCTGAAAGTGTATACAATAACACATAATTTCCATTGTTTGATATATTAGTTTGTCTCTGAGTGTACAAAAATCCTGCTTTCCTTAATTCTTCCACTGCACATATAACAGAAACCAAACTCATAGAACAATCTCTTGAAATTACCCTTTGTGATACTCTGCAACAGTTATCTTCAGCCGAATATCGACACAAACATAAGTAAACACACAACGCTTTTGTAGATAGCCCTTTTTGAAAAATATCACTCCGAACCTTAAAGCAATTCTTCTTATTTTTACATATCATAAATAAATTACTTGTTTGTGACCTGTTGTGCCGCCATCTACTTTCTTTTGTTACAAGTCTGTGTAGTAATAACCTAATAATATATTTATTGTATGTAGCTACGGAAAACCCTCCATACGCAGCTATGGTTTTTCGTGCCGGGAAACATACATTATTACCGTTTGAAAATTTGCATAAAACTGCCAACGTGACTATCTCGTACATTCCCACTTCAATATCATCAAACGCTCTTTTAGGCATTAAAAAATAATTCATATTCATATCCCCTTTAAAAAATTTACGCAAAAACAACGGGAGCCGCTATACGACTCCCGTTATAAGTTACTTATTCCAGCACAAGCTGTTCTATTTCTTCCGTCTGCTCAATATCTGACTGTATTTCTTCTATCACTGTATTAACATTCTCCACGCAGAAATCAACGCTATCACCATCTGCCATCCTTGCAGACAATTCATCTATAGCTGATACATCTTCTTTAAGCAGATACTCCATTGTCTTTTTGGGCATAAATATACCGCTTTCATTATCAAATGCTCGTTTCACACTTTCCAGCGCATATATCTGTTTAACCTTTGATATAATTTCTTCTGGAGTCTCTCTTTTATATTCTTCTATTCGTTCTGCATATTCACCCTGTATTTTTTCCTTTAATGCTTCTGAATTATCAGTATGTTCCGTGTCATATTGCTGCCAAGCTTGCGTTTGTGCCTCTTGAAATGTGCTGAACCTCTCAGATTTTTCCCACGATACAATATTATCATCATAAAAAATATCTTTTTGCTGTATTAACAAATAACCATTTCCGGACAAATCTCTAAGTATCAGGTAATCATTATTGTTTTCTAATAACTCATATATATTATTTTCTGTATATATGTGTTCATTATCCAACAATCCGAAATCCTGACGTGCTTGTTTTAATGCAAGGTCAAGAGAAATACCTGTAAATAATGCTTTGTCTGTTCTATAAAGAGAATTATATGCAATACCATACTTACCGTTCCCATCTACAAATACTAGTCCTTTATTATTTGCCGCTATAATCTTTGCATTTTCAGCAATCCACGGCATACCTATTATTTCATCACCTTTATGCCAAGGAAATTGTTTTTTAATATAATTATCCATATCAGGTAAGTCTTCACACGCAAATGAGCCATTATCACTTATTAGATAAAATGGTGTTTCCCTGTCTGTTATAAGATACAAAGAATACTTATTATTTTCTGTTATAATCTTGATATTATCTCGTTCTGTATCAAAAAGCTTATCTTTAAGCTCCGGATATCTCATTAAAATTTGTTCTAAAGCCATATTATTTCTCCTTTAACAAAAAAGGGCGATAACGCCCTTTTTGCAAATACTTATTCACTGACAGAAGTCCATACAATATTTTTTTCATTTTTCGCTGTATCTTTAACGCTTTCAACACCTTCACCACCACCAGAAATACGACGTTCCTTATAATCGCCTACCTTAAAATGTACAATTATGCGTTTACTGCCGAACTGTGTCAGTGCATAACCCTGTTCTGCTCCAAGCAAGAAATCTTTCTCCGCCTCTTTCAAATCATATTGTTCCGATAATTCTTTCAGATTTTGACCCTCGCAGCCAAAGAATACTTTATAACACGACGTTCCGAGTAATTCCTGACCATATTGTTTTATTGGCGGAGCAAGAAAATCTACAATTGAATGCGATATAGTCATAATGCTTACGTTATACTTACGTCCTCGTTTCGCCATATTACGCATACTAATAAGTGCTGTAGGCACACGTTGGTCAATCATCATATATGCCTCGTCCGCCACTATAATACAGCGTTCATTTCTATTTTGACTTGCTTGTTCCCATACCCACGTTAATATATTAAAATACTGTATTTTTTTCAATTTTTCATTGCCCTCTGAAAATCCAGACACATCTAAATCTACAACTTGATTATTTGTATATATACTGGTTTTTCCATTCCAAATAAAGCTATCGCCTCCGTAAGAGATGTCTTTCATCAGAGCGCGCAACTGTATCAAGTCATCATATTCTACCGTACTGATTCGTTCCCCGCGTTCTTCTTTCATTGCCATTTCTGTTATGCGGAAATCTATCATATCATAAATATCACTTATTATAGGAAAGTCATCATTACCAAGATTAGAAATGTCAGTTTCGAAGTCTATACCATATTTTTTGTATACAGATATAATTATATCCTTGAGCAATGCTTTTTGACTTGCTGTAACATCTTCAAGATATAAATCAAAAAATGTTTCCAACGTCTTTAAGTGTGATGCCAAATTTGCTACATCTTCATCATCAGGATTTTTTTCATCTTTCGACGTAGAAGATATTGTTCTTATCTGCAACGGATTTATCATTGACCCTTTTGCATTTCCACCAACTCGCAGCACTTCACCTTCCATTTCCTCAAGTACCATCTTTACATATTCTTTTTCAGGGTCAACTATATATATCCGAGTACCACGCATATACTCCGCAAGTAAAATTGACTTGACTGCAAAGGATTTTCCTTTACCCGGCATACCCATAACAGTAAAATTAGAGTTTGTTCGGTCTCCAATACGTTTCCACATATCCAAAATAATCATATTGCCATTTGTATCCTCCGCAAAATGACAACCTGTATCATCAGAAAAGGCAGAAGATGCTATTGGCATACCAAATTCCATTGCAGACTGTGTAATAATTTTTTCAGAGCAACGCAGAACATCAGGATGTGGGATATATGTCGGGAACGCCGACATAAAACCTTCTTTCTGCAAATTAGATAAAATCTTTACTCTAAGATTTAGTGCAGAAATTTTACTTTCCACTCGTGAACAGGTTTTTTGAAATTCACTCTGAGTTGTGCCATACGCAAGAATTATACACGAATATCGACCAACAGATTCACCTGTTCTGTCTAAACGTTTTATTGTCTCCTCTGCATTTTGAATACCTTGTTCTGTACGCTGCTTTTCTATGTAATTTTTTGTGGTTTCTACAGAACCACGCATTACATTTAATGTCCGGGAAAGAGCTTGCATTAAATCCGCGTTCGATGTTGGTGTATACAACATTGATACAATTGTATTTGGTATGCCTGTAATATCTGCCGCCCAGCCGAATTTAGGGTGAGGAGTATATTGTGTAATTGCATATGCTCTAATAATTTTATCCCCAAATTTAAAATTATTTTGATTAAATTCCACTGATATCGGTGCAACAGTATCAAGTATAGTTTTCATTTTGGGGTCAATAAATTCAGTCTTTTTCTTACTTTCTATTATATCAGCGCCGATATGCTTTGATTTTTTATTATTCTTTTCTTTTGACTGTTTCATATTCACTTTAGTTGCTTTTCTTTTTGCTGCCGGATTTTTTTTACTAAGCATAGCAAATATCAGAACGCATATTATTATAACAACAAACACAATCAACTTTTTTATGTCCACGTCCACATCTCCTCTCCATCATCATCGGAAAAACGCATTATCGGGGCTTTTACACTCTCGACAACATTATCCATATCTTGCTCTGCCAATGCCGCTACAGGGTCAGTGTACAGCGTAAGCAAATATACAATTTCTTTCATCGTCAGTATTTTTGAATTGATACCTGCTTTCCGATATTTCTCCGCCATTTCATATGCCCGTGCTTTAAGCCTGTCACTATTCTTTTCCTTATCCCATACAGTTATATAAAACTGAGGTGTAAATGCCGAATTTGCAGTAGATATTTTGTCAAGATATTCTATTTCATCATTTATAAGCATTTTTCGTTTCTCTGAGGCATTTTTTTTGAGTTCCAACAACTCATAGGTAATATCAGATATATCTACAGCACCCTGAATTTTAATGAGTTTGTACGGCAAAGTTTCGCTATTAAGTTCTGATATAATCTTGGTCGCTTGAAGTGTTTGCTCCTTTTCCGACAACAGTTCTCTTGGAACTGGCTCTAAAGTCATCACCATAACGGCGTCACCTGTATTATTGATAAGCATATCATCAGTTATCGTTTTTAAATTAACTAATATTTGAGTAGTGTCCTGATTTGTTTCGGACTTACTCAGACCTAATAATTTCTTGATATTCTCTAACAATATATTGTTCCTCCCTCTCTATTTCATTATCGTATTTATATATTCGCTGAGAACACGCAAAACGCAGCATATATTTTATATAATCAACTACACACTGATTTGTATTATCTTTAACAAATATAACTACACCAATAGCCACACTGACAATAGCCTCAAACAGAAACTGAATTGTGCTATGTGTAAATAAATATAAAACACCCCAAAAAACGCATAATACCGCAGCAAATGCAAGAGTCTTTCCTAATTCTTTCATTCCATAGCCTTGAAATATCATTTGCTCAGTCTGTATGTTGACCGGAATATAAATCTTATTTTTCTCCATATTATTTCCTTCCTGTCTGTTCAAACATTGTTAAATACCTATATTTATATTGTAATACGAGAATATAAGGTCTTTTATCACCCATACACATTCACTTATTACTAGAAATATTAAGGCATTTTTTATTTTCTGCTTATTCTCTCCGCTGTCGTCACCGCCAGCATTTATTTTTATCAAACATATTACTACTCTTGCAGTAACTCCTATTCGTATAAGCACTGATAGCAGTCCCACTATATCCATCATTGTATTCATTATAGTATCCTCCTCTTATCGACGCAAAAGACCGCGTATCATCTGCGACGCATAATATGCCCGGGAAAGACCACCGCCTCCACCGCCGGGCGTATATACCAGCTCCTGCAACAATTTTGGAGATTTAATGGCTACCATTGCAAATACCATTGCCCATATCAGATGATTAGCCATTAGTAGTGTCAATGATAACTTGGCTAGTGTCACCTGTACAGTAACCGATAAAACTGCTTGAAAAAGTTTATTTACATAACCAGAAAACACGCCGCCATTTGAATCAAGTATACCTACACACGCTAATGGGAAACCCATACGAACTATAAATATTTCCGCAGCTCGCATTAGAAATTTTACATACAATACTACCAACAATATGACATATACTAAAATAAATATAATAGATGACTGTGTAGCCACATCAACCAATCTTACCAAAGCCTCTGACATATTTGTTATATTAGCTAATGACATCGCAGTAAGTATTCCATTTGTTAAATCTTCTACTACGTCCACTAACCAACCATACAATATCGGAAACGACAATGCACAAACTAATGCTTTCAACAGATTAGTCGTTAAAACAATTGGGTCTGCTGTCGGGTCATCTGTCCACGCAATCCAAGTATCAAAACCTTTTTTCAGAAACTTTAAAATTATTAAAATAACTGCAAAACCCATTATATATGATGATAAAGCCTCAGTATTAAAGCTGCCGAGTTGTAGACCGATAGATTTTTCTATCATAAGCGTATGATGTGCTAAAGTTTCAAAAGCAGCATTTATACCAGCATCAGCAGCTCCAAAAAGTTCTTCAAAAATTTCATTGTTCTCAAGGAAGTCACCCAGAAAACTTTTGAGAAAAACCAAAAGTATATTACCCAATTATGTACCCTCCTTCTGATTTGCTTTTGATTATCACTGATAGTATGACGCAAGTATATTTATTACACTTGATGCAGCTATAGCTCCAATTCCTGATACAAGTGATACTGTCATTCGCTGCTGCCACTTTTTATGGTCCATTTCGTCAGCCATATTTCGTCGAATAAGACAATATACAACCATCAAAACAGTAACTACTATGCTTATTCCTATCATCCACGCGGTTATATCCTCAATCAAGTTGCGCGTGCCAGTTGCAATAGTAGAATTCTGTATGCCTTCTGCTCCAACCGTCTGTGCCATACACAACAACGTAACACACACCACTTTTAATTTATTTAAAAATTTTTTTATAACATTTTTCATTGTTTAACACTCCTATTCTTTAAATATTTTCTCACCGTTATCAATATTTTCTTTTCTGATATTCGGACGTTTTGCTATCTGCTTATTATACACATCCCAAATCCCCCATAAAGACAAAACAGCATTTATATTATCCGGGATTCGTCTTAAATAGCGTTCCTCACGCACTCGTCTATCGTGTTCTTTGTCACCCATTCCAAACATCTTTGAAAACGGTGTTTTACTTATGTCATAGACGTTCATCAATACGGCACGTTCCGCAACAACCAAAATCTGCGGTCTTTGTATTAGTGCCAGTTCTTCAGGCTTTAACAAACGTCTGCTGATTAAATTGCTGCTTGAAGAAATATTACCGGGTGTAATATCCAAAAGTCGTGTACCATTATAACTGTTTGACCTTGAACTGGACATTGCTGTATATTCACCAATACTTTCACTTATCATTTTGCGTGTTTCAAGGTCAGAAGATAAATAAATCCAGTATTGGCAATTACCCATAATTGTTCGCGCGCCCTCTTTGCCATATTTTATCTTTTTACCGCCTTCTCCTTCAAGCTGTGCCGTAGACTGTACAAACAAATTAAAGCGCAGTCCACGTCCGCCTCCTACAGTTAACTTGGCTGCGAAATCCGGAATTGTAGCAAAATTACCAAACTCGTCAAGAATGAAATTCACACGCTGTTTCAGTCTGCCGCCACGCAAATCAGCGTCGTCAGCCAGCTTTCGGTAAAGTTGGTCTACAAATAGACTTGCCACACCGTAATATGTTGTATTACTGTCAGGCAAAATAATAAATATCGCTGTTTTCTTTTTTCCTACGTCACTTAGATTAAAGCTGTTACGATTAGTTATGTTATATACATTTATATCAGCAAATAAGCGTAGTGTAGCCAACGCAGATATATTAAAACTTCCCTGTGTCTTTGACGGTGCAACTTTAGTTGATGAAATAAGAGCTAATGCCGGATGATTAGGATTTATAAGACGGATTGTATTTATATATTTTTTCAATGGTGGGTTGTCTGACATCTCACACATATTATTTATAAAATAATATACATTGGTCAGGTTCTGATACTCCGGATGGTCTTTATTATCATAAACAACTGCCAAAATACACGCTGCCATAATAGCTTTTTCACCTTCGCTCCAGATTTTTTCGTTTGACATATCATTACCAACCAACGCCTCTGTTATCTCCATTGCTTTTTTCTGCGCTCGTGGTGTATCGTCATCATTAACTGCGTCAATAACCTCCTGCAAAAAATTATAATGGTCACTTCGCTCAGGATTTTTAAAATCCAATGCATACACATCATATCCACAACGCTCAAGAAATGGATAAGTATATTGGTGCAATTCTCCTTTCGGGTCTGAAACAACCATACTCTCACCGGCAAGCCCCATAATGCCTATTGATGGTAATACAATACTCCTCGTTTTTCCCGAACGTGTTGCTCCTATAACAAGAGTGTGTGTATCTTCCCCATTAATATAATATTTGTCTCCATCAGTTCCAAATAAAATTCCTCCCTTATCAATAGACGACAATGGCTGTCCGCTCCTTGCACCGTTTAAGATATTCATCAAAGCTCTCACCTTCCTTTCGCTCGGTTTCATAGTTTTTATATGCCAGTTCTTCAATTTTTCGTTCTGCTAAATTATGAACCTGATTATATTTTTCTTCCTTCTGATATTCGCGCAACTGATAGATATATATAAGATTACCGTTCATCATTCCCACCGGCAAATAACTGATAGAATATAGCCAAGCAAGCATTGCTATTACTGCACCAAGAACAAAACTCAACAAATTATTTTTTCTACGCGTATATCCATATTTTTTCATAACATTGCCCCCAATCCAGTAAAAATTATTGATATAATATATCCGATAAATAAAACAGGAACAAACGATATTTTAATTGCCAAAATTTCTGACAATTTCGTTTGCTCCTGTGACACATCATTATTTAATGTTGTTTGTCCTTTAGGAATTATAATGCAATGTTTGATAAACATTATGATACTACTTACTAAGACAATTACTGCAAAAAGGGGTTGTGTAATAAATATCAGAAAAATAATATCAAAGTCTCCGGCGCCTAACTGTCTATGTGTCAAATATGACGAACAATAGCAGCACATTCCGAATAAAATTATAAACATACACATATATTTCAGTTCCGCAGTCGAACCATTTGAAACCTTATATAATATTTTTATAACAATATTTATTATACACGCTATATATATTGGCAAAGTATACGTCTTCATTGTCTTAATATCAGATATACTTTCAAACAACAATACCAAAATAGTAATTATAAACGGTATAAAATACAATTATACATTCCTCCTCTCCAAATGTAAAAGGAGCTGTAATAAAAATTACAGCTCCATATCCTCTATGTCCTCAAAATTCAACTTTTCTTCGTCTAACCCGAAAGAACAAACATCAATCAAATCTTTATTTTCGTTTAAGACTTCTGTGCATAATTTTTTTATATCAGGAATGTTGTTTTGCACTGTATCCCATATTTTTTCCTCATTCATTTCCCAATAACCGTGAGCAAAAAAATTTCGTATACCTCGAATGTTACGCCATTCAATTTCTGAATGCTTTCCTTGAAAATCCTTGGACAGCTTATTTATTAGCTCTCCTATCTGCATAATACACATTGATACTGCGTGTTTAAAGGTTCGATTATCAGAAAATGCCTTAAAATCATTTCCGTATTGTTTTATTGCATCGTCAATATCTATGCAGTAATCAAGCATATGTCCCAGTACGCTCAAATCTCTTATCATCTCTGTAGTCATACAACACTACCTCATCATTCTTTATATTTTTAAATAATGCTCGCACATACCATTTATTCCAGCCCTGTTTAATAGCACCAGCGTCCACAATATCAATTTCTTTTCCTAAAGCGTCTTCAAAATCTCCGTAAATTGCCCCTACTGCACACTTAATGCCTTTATATGATTCTGCACTGTCAACAATATATAAATCAATATCGCTGTTCTCTGTTGCCTCGCCGCGTGCATATGAGCCAAACAAAGATACTTTCTTCAGCTTATATTTTTCCGCTATAGGCTGTACTTTTGCTTGTATTTCTTCAATTGTATATATCTTGTCTGTCATCATAAACACCCCTCTTTCAGCTCATAATCTATATTTATATAATACACTAAATATATTTTTATGTCAACGCCCCTACAGCAATATTTTAACCATAAAGCAATAAATTATATCATTTCAAAAACTCCAAATCATCATAACCGCGAGCCATCAGTTCAGCAATATCAGGACTGTATTTACTTATTTTAACCACTGTAAAAACTTTATTTAATTCATCTTTATTATAGAAACGAGCCGAACCATACTGTTTTTCGCCAACTTCCTTCGGAATATATATGTCGTCAGTTACTTTTATCAACTCCGACTGATATGAGCTTACACGTGTTATTTGTGCTGCAATCAGTCCCAGTATAATAAACAACTCGAAAGTTAAAAAGATAAGTCTTGCCCCTTTTATACGGATAATCATATCAATAGACATTGCAAGCGTATCAAAACGAAAAACTTCCGGCGTCCTTGCCAAAATTTTATGAAGCATAACAGAAAAATAAATATTTACTACAGACAGCAGTACAAAAGCTACAATGGCTGTAACATATTTGGTTACTTTGTTTTTTCTGTTATTCATTTGCTGCTCCTTTATAATTATAAGCTTTGACAAGAATAACTGCAACTTCAGCACGCGTTGCCGTATATCTGCCTCTAAAGCTTTTATCCTCGTATCCACTCATAATTCCGTATTTATAGCATTTTATAATATCTGATTTGCATTTGGGACAGGTATTATCCCAGTCTGATATTTGACTTGAAATTTCATCAATGGGTGCATCAGGCAACTTTAATACTCTTGAGATTAACTTTGCTATGTTTTGACGTGTTATAGGCGCATCGTCATCTGACATTTCATCAGGAAGAATATATCCCTGTTTTCTGGCATAATCCATATCTGAAATTCTTTCTGTCGTCTTAATTTCCACCAGTTTAAGAATAGCCGATACAAATTCTGCATTGCTGATAGTTTCCTCTGCCTCAAAATCCTTAAAGCTTTCCTGCATAATCCCCATTTCTGTAACTTTAGTAACATAATCAGAATACCATATATCTTTATTTTCTGCAAATACCGTGCTTGTCAAACAACACAATACCAGAAAACATAAACATAATTGACTTTTTAATTTCATATCAGTTGCTCCTCTCAGTATCTGTAACTATTACAGGTGGCATTATTGCTGCTCCAGTAAATATTTCATCTGGAATATAGTCAATCCTTAAATTATCTGCTGATTTAGGAAGAATTTTAAAGTTAGCAACATTAGTATTATACGATATTCCTCCTTCGGGAACGCTAATGTTGATTTTAGCAGTACCTGCATTTACATTATCCTGATAATTGATGGTATAATCTGTACCATAATATAGTGTTTTGCCTTTGGGAGAAATGACGGTTATATTGTTTTCGTCAGGAATAATAGCGTTTCCTGTATATACATATTGTTCTGAATATACAGTTGGTATACATTTAGATAAATCATATTTCCAGTGTACTCTATAATAATCAAAATCCCAAGGATACCCCGATATATTATCCTCTTCTTGTAAAATATACATATCATTTAGATTGTCACAATATAAAAAGGCATTTACTCCAATAGATGTTACTCTATCAGGAATAAATAAATTACCAGTGAAATTTTTACAACCCCTAAAAGCCGAATTTCCTATTGTTATGACGCTGTCTGGTATTATTAGATTTCCAGTAAACCCACCAGCATAAAACGCATATGTTCCTATAGAAGTAACACTGTTTCCTATGACAAGCTTACCAGTGAGGTTCTTACAGGCACTAAAAGCCGAATTTCCTATTGTTATGACACTGTCTGGTATTATTAAATCGCCTGTGAATGTACAAGAGTCAAAGGCTTGATTACCTATTGTTGTCACTTTCTTTCCAATAGTAAGTTTACCTGTAAATTTGTCACAAGAAGTAAAAGCCGAATTTCCTATTGTTGTGACACTGTCTGGTATTATTAGATTACCTGTAAAACCACAATGAGCAAATGTATTTTCATTTATAATTGTAATCCTATCAGGTAGTGTAAGTTCACCGGTAAAACCACTGCAAAACTGAAATGCAGATTGTCCAATAAATTTAACACTATTCGGTATTATGAGTTCGCCAGTAAAACCGCTGCAAAACCGAAATGCAGATTGTCCAATAGACATAATGCTATTAGGTAGTATAAGTTCACCAGTAAAATGAGAACAACCGTCAAATGCATTGTTACCTATAGTGGTAACTCCCTCATTCAATATAAGAGTTTTCAAACTGCCCCTATACTTATCATACCAAGGTGCTGATGGAGAGCCATAGTCTGCCATAGCTCCCTTACCTTTAATAGTAAGCGTATAATTGCTATCAATACTCCAAGTAAGATTGGTACCATCCCCTTCTCCTCCACAATAACCGGATTCTATTATATCATCACTCATCGGCATTACACTGTTTCTGCTTTCTAACATTCGTACAATAGGATTTAATGCCTTCTGCAATGCAAACGGCTCAGCCGCATATGTAGTTACAGATGATAATAATAAAGCAATGGATAAAATACTACATATAATTTTTTTTAAGAATTTCACTTACATTCCCTCCTTCTATATGATGAGGTGAGGAGATTGCTCCCCACCTAGATATTTTATTTAGTATGTTCAACCGCAGCCTCAAGTATTTGACTATATGCCCAATGACTTTCCTTTAAATCAACAAAAGGATTATTTGTTACCTTAAAATCTGTACGTTTTTGTACCGCATTAATAATTTTGACAGCCTCGGCTCTCGTAATCGGATTATCAGGTTTGAAAGTACCATCTGCATATCCGTCGATATATTCTGACATATAGGCAGAATATATATAATCTGCGCTCCATAGTTCTTTATCTACGTCAGGAAACGGCAATTTTTCAAATTTCTGAATAGATTTACTTTTCATAAGCATAGTCACAAATTCAGCTCTGGTTATCTGATTATCAGGTCTGAAAGTACCATCTGTGTATCCATTTATAATGCCCTCAGCAGCCATTTTTTTGATTACCGGAGCATACCACGCCGAACTTGCTATATCAGAAAACGATAAATTTTTATCACCAGTCTTTACATCAAGCACGCTATTTAACATTGACACTGTTTCTGCTCTTGTGATTGTATTGTCAGGTCTGAATGTGCCATTTTCATAACCAAAAATGTACGCTTTATGTATTTCAGGTGTAGGCGTTACTGATGAACCAGATACAGGCGTTGCTGTCGGAGTTGCTACAACAGATAAGTATGCAATCCCCTTACTATCCGTCTTACCCCTCAACGTTCTTCCCTTATCGTCGATTATCTCCACGTATTTATTTATTTGAGGCATTCCATATAATGTTACATAGGCTTTATAGACGCTGTTCACCTTAATATTTTGATTCAAATCAACACGAACATCTCCGTTAGTTTCTGTAGTCATAATCAAATTATCATCTTCCATTATTTTTACAGTAGTATTTTCTTTTCGATTAGAATGTGATGATTTTTTCTTAACAATATTAAAACTTACTTCACGTTCTCCCTTATAATTTCCTATAAAAGTCACCGTTACCATAGCTTTTCCCACTTTAGTATTATCTCGATAGGTCAGCGTATAATCTTTATCTTTTACTAACACGTTCCCATCTATGGCAATAGCCAACTCACCTTCAGGAGTTACCGTTGAGGGTGACATAGATACAGTATTATCGGCAAATCCACTAACAATGGTACATATCAATATACTGCAACACATAATTACAGCTACAATTTTTTTACACATTACTATTCTCTCCTTTCTTTTCTGAGATACAGGAATAGTATTATCGACTAATATCTATAATAACCGGCTGCGGTTCAATTGGACTTCCTGTATAAGTCTGGTCTTCAATCGCGCTTATAGATATATTCTTATCATCAGCTAAGATTATTTTAGGAGTAATTGCAAAAGTTGCATTAGCAGAACCACCATAATTTCCAATAAATGATACGTTTATTTTTGCAGTTCCAACATTAACATTATCCTGATATGATAAAGTATAATCTTTATCCTTTACCAATGTAACTTCACCATACTTAATAGTTGGTTCAGGAGTAATTGCAACTCCGGTATACGTCTGTGCTGCTGTTTCTGAAATACTTACTTTATCGTTATTAAGAATATCTGCTGTAATCTCAAAGTTTGTATTAGCAGAACCAGAATAATTTCCAATAAAAGATATATTTATCTTAGCTGTACCAACATTAATATTATCCTGATACGATAAAGTATAATCTTTATCCTTCACCAGTGTGACTTCACCATACTTAATAGTGGGTTCGGGCGTGATTGCTGCTCCGGTATATGTCTGAGACGCAATATCATCAATATTTATGCTATCATTGGATAAAGTTCTTGCAACAATGTTAAAGTTTGTATCTCTTGTGCCTGTATAGTTTCCTTTGAATGTAATATGTACTGTTGCTGTGCCGACATTGATATTATTTTCATATGATAAATCATAATCCACACCATTTTCCAGTTGTACTCCTTCATCACTCATCACTCTGACATTAGGCTTGATTTCCTCACCTGCATTGTAAGTCACTTCTCCGGCGCCACTCTTGCTTTTTTCCGCAGCAACACCTGTTATTACCGATAATACTACAATACCGCTCATTATAAGAGCTATAATTTTTTTATTTCTGTTTTTCATTTTATATCTTCCTTTCTTCTCTGTAATAAAAAAGGAGCTTTACAGCTCCAAATCATCATTTATATGTATACTCTCCACATCCTCACGCATAACTTGCTCATACTCCAAGCATTTCTGCTCCAACAAATCAAAATCACAAGCATATTGTCTAAGGTTAGGGTAAAATCCTTTTTTAACACTTTTATAGGTTCTTTCTGCTTTTTTATATATTCTATCTGAAATGCTTTGAATATATTTCAACTGCTTCCAAAGAAAAATTCTTCGTTTTTCACTTGGTTCATTCGCAATTATCCTGAGATGAATACATTCATCTGGTACAGGTATCATATAATTAAATCTCAAAGAACCTTTGATTGGATTGTCTGGATTGTCTTTGAATTTTATCAAAATATTTTCTGACTGTTGTTTTTTATAAGATGTAACCGGAACATAATAATTAAATCCATTGACTCTTAGAACAATCCCACACAAAAATTTTTGTTCTCTGTTTCCGTATTCCATATTAGGAACACAAGTAAATCCGCGCTGGTCAAATTCTGAATTTTGCAAATACCTAATATACTCTTTATCAACATCAAAAAAATCTAATTTCATACAACGTATCCTCCTATTAAAAATAGGCAGAGATATAATCTCTGCCTACCATCACAGTTTCGCGCTTACGGTGGCGATGCACCTATCTCAATAGTGTTGCGCTTACGGTGGCAACGCACCTATCTCAATAGTGTTGCGCTTACGGTGGCAACGCACCTATCATTACACAGATTCTCTCTGTACTATTATTATATCCTTTTCCACTCAAAAAGTCAACAGAAAATATTATGAAACTTACATTTCCATATCAAAATCCTCTACTACTGCTGTTTCTTCTGCGGTACGCTCATTAATACATTGTTGATATAGCTCATAATCTTTCTGACTTATTTCAAATCCATAATCAATTGCCATTTCAATCTCGTCAATAAATCCATCACGGTCAAACTCCTCGTTCTCTCTTTCAATTTCTTCTTTCTGATTACTCATAATATATTTCCACCTTTCTAATCATCATAACGAGTATTTCTTGATTCTTGCTTAAACGGAAGGTCAAAGGTATATCCATCATCAGGGAAAAACTTTCGTATAATTATAGGTTGCATACGAATTTTACCCCTTGATATATATTTTGCCGGAGAACGCTGTACTTGTTCGTCCTCGATAATAAGGCGATACATAAATTTGCCGTTATTGTCATATTTCTCGTTAAAGCTATTAAGTCCCATATTATCTTTTAGATATTTCTTAAACTCAATACGCGCTGTATCTGTATCCATAATTGATTTATGCTGTATACGATTTATGTCTTGCATTGCAATATCTACAGATATATTTAAAGCCCTTGATATATCTGTTTCCACACTCTCTTTAAATGAGAAAATCCTGTAATACTCTATAGATAGCGTTGCTACTATCGCAAACACAAATACAAACACGACAAATCCAACACCTGAAAATGCCTTTTTCATATTACGTTACACCTCATTTCCAGAACACTTGCGACACACCTGTAAAAGTTTTCTTTATTGGTATATGAATTTCTACCGGTGCTGAAAAGGACGGTTCAAATAATTTTATACTTGCACTATCCTCCAGCGTCACTGAGAATTTACTTTTTATCTGTATTTTATTAGTTCCCGGTAAATATGTAGCGTTCCAAGTAACTGTATCTATATCCAGTCCCAGATTATTCTCCAGTTCGTGCTGAAGGTCTACAATAGATGAATCAATTCGTCCATTGGTTTCAACAGCTCTTACAAGCGTTTTTGCAACATAGTCAATATTTTGCTTTTGAATAAACGGTTTCCATAGTGCAA
This sequence comes from Lachnospiraceae bacterium MD329, assembly GCA_010206265.1. GTDB lineage: Bacteria > Bacillota > Clostridia > UBA1381 > UBA1381 > Hominilimicola. The sequence goes on along the minus strand of VIQV01000023.1, from coordinate 11,189 downwards.
GGAAACAAAGAACCAATGCCATTACAATCATAAACTCAAATAAAACCTCAACCATTGCTGCACCGCTTTTTTGTTGAAAATTCTTCAAGCTGTGTCACCCTTTCCATTATACTTCGAATGTAGTCTTGATTTTATCAATAATATCTTGGAACAAATCAGGCATAGCAGTTCGCATAATTGCCAACAAAGCTGCACCAACAATAACCGCAATCAAAATAATGATAAGAACCGCCATAAAATCCGACATTCCATCTTTTTTATTTCGGAACAATCCAAGCTTGACTGCAGTTATAGTATTCATCTCTCTGAATTTTGAAAATATTTCTCTCTTATTTTTTCTTGCCATTTTACATCTTTCCTTTCTGTTATAAATACAAAAAAAGACGTTTCATAACGTCTTTACTTCTTTTTAAAAAAATGCTGTATTACTTATTAAATCTTTGCCTAATACAAAGAAATACATTACCAAAAGCATTATGCCTGTAGCAATGGTCGCTCGTTTAACCTTTCCCGGACGTTCTTGCATTATTCTACGCTTATTTTCTCTTGCAAGTATCTTCATTTCACCCTCCATAAGTTGCAATGACACACTCACATTATCACCTTTGATAGCACCAAGTACAACATTAACAAAACTTGTCATTTGGGGTATATTTACACGTTCCGCAAAATTTAAAAGCGCATTTTCTTCATTTCCGGTTTTTAAATCCATAATAAGTAAGTCGAGGTCATACTTAAACTTATCACCTGCAATTTGACGATATTTTTCTGCAATATCTACAAATTGTATATTATCACCACGCGAATGATTATACATACGCACAAATCTCGGTAATTCTCGTTTAATAGCCTCATTAGTTTCTTTTATTTTTTCCTTCACTCTTTCAACATTTGCAAAATATACTGCAATCGCTAAAAGAAATGCAGCCGCAGTAATTATTTTCATACCTAGCGGTATCAAAAATAATGACCCAAGACACATTAGCAAACTTATAGTAATTGCATTCGCATAATACATTTCAGGACTTTCCTGTATATCTACACGTTCTAAGTCCTTACGCAGCTTTTCACGTTTAATACGGTCTAACTTAATAAACTTTGATATAAACGTAGCAATCGGTGTCACAAATAAATCTTTTAAATCCTGTAAAATTGTATGCTTTTGCACCAATCTCTTTGTAGCCTTTAATGTCTGACGTGATGGTAATACAATAACCATTGTGGCTATTTCATACAGCCCAAAGGCAATAACCAATATCAATAAAACTTTTGTCATATACAACCTCCCTATAAATCACTAAGTGGCTTATTCACTTTAACCACGTATCCAAGAGAAATAAATATAACAATAAACGTTATTACAACAATAATTTTTCCCGGCAACGTATGAGTAAGATAACCATACCAATCACTATTTAATAGTTTCATAAACGGTATATTAGCTACCACCATTCCTGCTACAAGCCCAAACTCTTTGTATATCTGCATCATCAAAGTGTTACCTTCTTCCTGCAGATTTCGTACATCAGACATTTCTTCAACAATAGTTGGCAGCACATATTTTACGTTTCTGTCACTTTGACAAAGTATCAGGCTATCACACCACTCATACCAAAAATGGTTATCTATTCTTGAACGCATAGACCTGATATTTCTGACAATATCACTATCAATAAATATATTCGCCGCTACAAACTCGCGAAAAATAGTATTAAGAGGTTCATCTATTCTATGTAGATTTTCTTTAACTGCAATATTTATATCATCATTTTTTAGATATGCGGTAGTAACAGTATTTAATGCCGACTGTAACTGCTCATTTATATATACTGAATATCTGTATTGTTTTAATTTTAAAAGAATTACAGGTATATACGACATCATAGCTCCCAGAACAAAACATAATAAAATATTATGCAATATGACACCAATAACGACGCCAATAGCTGCAAATAAAATTATTACTCCTTCAAACTGTTCCCACGTCAGTTTTGCATTTGAAGTACGCAGTGTATCCTCCGCGTCAGCTTTCATCTTCTCCAGACGAGATACTTTTTTCCCTGCAAGCAATTCTTTCCGTACATTGATTGAGGCATTAGAAACTTTTCTCCATTTATTGGTCTTTATTTCTCTGCCGTTATTTACAAATTTCAGTGTGAAATAGATACCTAAAAATATAAATACCGCTGTTAGTAGTCTATAATATAGCATTTTCAATGTCACCCCCCTCAAGAGCAGCATAGGTAGCCTCTGCGTTCCAACCCACTTTTGCATATTGTAAAATGGTATCTACTTCAGCACCATTTTCATATAACTTTAATGCAAGTATATCAGATATGCAGCCCATACGTTTATGATGTCCTTCTATCCTCAGTTCTCCATCATTATCAACATATTGACGTGTTTTTTGAAAACGGAATATTGTATTATATCTAACTCGTCCCTCATTATAGTCAAGCCCCTCAACAACTGACATTATTTTTCTTGACCCGTCTGGAAGTTGTTTTTTAAATACCATAATTGGAAAAGCCTTTATAATTTGTGTCATAAGCATTTTTTCAGTTAGATTTGCGTTTTTCTCCAGACATAACATAAAAATACGCTCATATGCCTCCTCTGCAGAATTAGCGTGTACGCTTGTAACAATTGTGTGTCCTGTCAATCCTGCATTAACTGCTGTCCACGCCTCTGCTCCTCGCATTTCAGCAGGAACTATTATATCAGGATGTTGCCTTAATGCCTCTTTTAGCAGCAACTCTGCGTCTACATTGCTTTTTGTATCCTCGTGCGGACGTGTTACTGTATGAACAACTCGATTTAACACTTTTCCGTTATCATCAGTGGCTATAAGGTCGAGTTCTCTGCTATCCTCAATTGAATAAATACGTTTATTGTAAGGTATATCTCTTAGTACAATTCCCATATCTGCCGTTTTACCCGAACCAGTGCCACCTGTATATCCTACAGATACACCACAATTTATACACATAGATATAAAATCTAATTCCTCTGCAATAGCTGAATTTTCATCTAACAATTTCTTTTTTGTTATAGCCCTTTTCTTCTGTCGCCTGATTGACGCAGATACTCCTGTTTCTTTATCTACTGCCGGATACATTATAGCACTGCACCTCGTACCTTTAAAAATATAACTATCCTTGACAGGCTGCGATTCATCAAGTCTAATGCCGCCACAAGCACACATTTTTTGTACAATATCAATAGCCTGTTGAGGTGATGCAAAGGTTTCATCAAGTTTTTTCAGTCCACCCTTGTAATTCGGACTTAATACTTCAATATTATTCCACGCAGTTATGTTGATTTCTTCAACATCTTTGTCATATATGTACTGTGTTAGTAATCCAAATCCAGCCATATCCTCAAAAATCTTATTTACTAACGACTCAAAATTCTCAATATCAGAACACATAAAGTTATTTGAATTGATATATTGTTTAATAAGATTCTTTAAAACCGTTTGTCCCGATGCGTCAGATATAACCTCCGCCAATTCATTGGCGTGATTAGTTGATATTTCCTTTCGTATGAATTCAAGAATGTCCACATATTCTTTTTTAACAATTTTACGGTTAGATACACTACGCTCATTATTGGTATTAGCATTAGGTCTTTTTCCCATTTCATATACATAATCCAGTGCATTTCCCATTCTCTTTGTTTATCTCCTTCCTTTAAAACGGTGGTTCTTCCTCATTCTCTCCTAAATCAACAAAGTCCTCATAGTCATATTCACCATTATTATCAAGTTCTGCTTGCAGATTCTCATCTGACTTGTGTTTAGAACCCGTAAATGATATATCTTCAACAATAACTGTGGTTGAATAATGTTTTTTACCATCTTTCTCCCAACTATCCGTCTGCAAATGTCCGACTATTGCTATCATACTTCCTTTATTGAAATATTTACTTATAAATTCCGCTGTCTGTCGCCAAGCCTTGCAACTTATAAAATCGGCTTTCTGCTCCTTTTCTTTACTTACACGTCTATTAATTGCAACAGAAAACTGTGCAAATACAATTCCATTTGGGGTCTGGCGTATTTCAACATCTCGCGTAAGCCGACCCATAATAATTACTTTATTCATAATTTCACCTCCTCTCCAGAACACTTTCAAAACATAACATCACCACCTTTTATTTTTAACTTAATCATTTGTTGATGATACTAAATTCATTAGCTCAAAAATACAACTCCTGTAATTTTCGCTAAACAATTTCAATTTGTGATAATTCTCTATTGCCGGAACGCCTGTATTTTCTGATAGTTCCACTTGTTCATCATATGGCAGACTCAAATCAAAATGCAATCCGACATCAACTGCATTTTCAAATTTTTTAGTACCAATATAGTTTTTATCAGCATTAGCAATATGAATTACTTTACCTCGCCATATTTCATTATAGTAGTCCATATATGCATTAGTAAATCTTAAACCTTGCTGAGTAAGTTTAACAATATGCAGAACAATATCAGCATAATTTTGTCCCCACGCTGACATAGCATTTCTTATATTGGTATCGCAATCAATAATTAGATAATCACACAACTGCTGTAACGATAGTATGATATTCTTACATTGTTGCTGTGTTGGCATTAAATTTTCATCAGCTAAAGTTAGAGCTTTTGTATTATCCGGAACTGTCAAAATAAATACATTGCTGTTCTTATATTGAACAAGATAATCTTTTATATCAATGCTCAAATCCATTGACACATCTTCATACAGTTTCTTTAAGCTCCGCTCTTCAGGTACAAGTATATTAAAATATGACTGTATAGATGGATAATCTGTTCTCGTTCCAAATACAATTACAAGCTTATCGTCTTCAGATAATAGCGAGGCTAAATTCGCACATACTGTAGATTTCCCTACTCCATCTCCTCCTGATACTGCAATAATTCTTCCACTCACATCAATTCACCGCCTTACCCAAAAGTGTTGCTGCCGTTTCACCTCGTCCGGCAAAGACTACCTGTATATCGTTATTCATTTCCATCTCAACAATGCTTTTTACCTGTTCTGGGGATATTGCTTTAACTGTTATTGCAGCAGGCACTATATCTGAGGCATTTTCAAGGTCAACACCTGAAACATTTTCGCTCTTACTGTTATCTATTGCAAGCACCTCAAAATACCACCTTCCGCTATCTTCGTTTAAAGTTTTTGCCTGCGTATCATATGCATATATTTGTACCACATCTCCAATAAGAAGATTACCGCTTACACTTTTTGCAAGAGTTTTAGGAGTTACACTGATAGCCATTTCTCCACTTTGCAAAGAATATAAATTACTTTCAGTATCAATCGTGCTTAGTTTATCATTGATTATGTAATCTGATGGATAAAGAGCAACTCTTGCGTATTTCCCTACAACATCATTTTTATCTGTTATTGCTCCATCAGGAACGCTATCACTACTTACAGCAACTTCTTTTAACATTTTTTCTGTTATTTTTGTATTTTCTGTTATTGTAGAACTCACTTTAATGACATTGGTTGTTTCCCCGTGTTTATTGCTTGATGGCACTAATACAAACGCTATTACAATAGCCACCGCAAAACACAATGCCGCAATTACAATTTTGTTCTTTAAAAATTTCATAACTTATCATTCCTCCATCAATTGTTTATAATTTGCTTATATATATCTACATTATTTTGAGGGTCAAATACCTCTGGCGCATACTCTGAAAACCATATATTTAACGTCGGAAAGGCATTTTTAAAATTTAATTGTTCGTGCATAGGGAAAAAATTCATCAATATATTTGCCTTTTCAAGAGTACCTGACTGATATGCTCCTATAAAATGATGAATTTCCCAGTCCTTTGCTCCGGCTATAATAACGGGAATATCCGTATCAAAAAAGTCAGCCTCGTGACACTCACCTATATACCCAAAATCTATAACGCAGAAGGAATATTTATCTGGAATAATATCTGTATTTTCATTAAAAATATCAATTCCAGCCATTGAAATATATCCTGCTTTTTCGACTGCCATTCCTCCGGTCTGAAGCACATTATATGCACAATGATTATTGTTTTCCTTGTAGCATACACGTTTATGTGTATTAGCTATTGCTTTTGCAATAGCTAATGCGTGATGTGTTGCCCCTATATGTGGTTGTAATCCACATACCCCAATGGTAATCATTGAATTATCATACGTTTCAAAAACTCCATCTGTATCTAGCTTGGTTTCTTCTGCTGTGTCAACCTCAACTGAATCATTTATAATCTCCGGAGCCGCTACAGGTACATTTAATTCTTCATTATCTGTACTCTGCTTAAAGATTTCACTTTCAGCAACATTGCCATTTGTGTACTGTACTTCTATATCAGAATTTGATACTATAGAATTAACCGCTCCATCAAAATACTCTGCTACAATACTTTCAAAACGCTCTGACATATCCTTAGTGATAATACAGTCTGCAACACCATTTTTATGTATAGCTGCTATAATGTCATCATTCTGGTTACGGTCAAGAGCTATAATCAAAATTTCTGTATTCTCTGTTACATATTTCAACACCTCTAATTTAGAAACTATATCCTCCGCCTCCGGCATAGTTCCAAATAACTCATCATCAATAACAATACAGTCAATGTGCATTTTATTATTCAATTCTTTGACTATATCAGATATATCTATATAACCCGTCTGTATTTGACAGGATATACCTCTCGGATAAGTTATATTATTTAAAAGGTCTGCTTTGTGTGGTTTACAGTAATAATGTAAAATCTGTATCACTTCTTATTGCACCCCTTCTTCTGTTTCATTATGATATTCATCTGATTTTGCCGATACTGATGAATTAATATCCATTGTAGCTGAAGGCATTTTTTGATTATTCTCATTAGCTTTATTTTCCGATTCAACTGCAGTAAGTGGTGTATCAGTTGGAATACTGGTCTGAACTACTGTAATATCTGAATTCTCATTATGAGGCTTATCTTTGTTTTTACCAAAACCGTAATACAGTATTAACGCAATCATAAGCACTGCAAAAATCAGTAATTCAAATACATTTTTCTTTTTTTCTGTCATACAAAATCCTCCCTCTCTATTGTTTGATTATCCGCTTTGCCCCCAAATAATGTGATACATAATAGTTACCGGTAATGTCCGTATATTTTACAACATCTCCTGTATGTGGGGCGTGTATCATTATATTATTTCCTGCATATATGCCGACGTGTGTTGCCTCTCCACTGCCCTCTGTATCAAAAAATACAAGGTCACCAGATTTCAGTTCTTCCCTGCTTATGAGCTGACCGTCAAATCTAAATTGTTCCTGTGACGTTCTATGTACTTGTATTCCCTTCTGATTAAATACATATTGCACCAGCCCCGAACAGTCAAATCCTGATGGAGAAGTACCACCCCAAACATACGGAACACCAAGGAATTCTTGCGCGCCGCTTACTATACCTTCTGCATCACCTATTACCAATTCACCACCAGCACCACCTTGATTTTCTACTATGTTATCGCCATTAAATGCCCAAGATAATAAAAACTTTTTCAGTGCAGCATATCCGGGGTCACGTCCCAAATTATATCCTGTGTTTACCCCCATTGTTTCATCTTCACCTATAATGCCGAGCGGCGGCTGCCCGACAAGCTGCAACAGGTCTTTTTCCTCATTAACAAATCTACCTGTACGCAAACTATTTCTAACCTCTGCACTTGACCCTGAAAAATACGACCCTACAGAATTACGCTTATATTCATATACACGTTTTATTATGGTAGCGTCGTCCATACTTTCAGTAACTCCGGAACGTCTTATAATTGATGTACCCGGACCAAATTGCTGTCCGGTTGATATTATTAACTCTTGCAAACAACGCGAACGATTGAAATCTATATTTAACACTCTCAAACAAGTATTAACCAATGGAACAACGTCCACCTGATGTGAATATGTTATTTGATAGCCGGCAAATTTACTTCTATTCTGTTCAGCTGCTGTTTTCCACGCTGCATTAAATTCAGCGGTTGGCGGCGATAAACCATCAAACAATGCTCCCAATTCATTATCCTGTGCTGCAAGCCAATTTGTAAAGCGTTTTGCCATACCACCGTTTGTAGGGAATTGAGGAATACCATAAGAAACACCACCGTAATCTCCAGCTCCAGAACTGATAAAACTGGGGTCAGAACTCCCTGTTTCATACTTTCCGGCTATGTAACCCAAATAATCTTCAGTTATTTCACTGTCACCTTTTGCAATACGTAAAGCCTCGAGAGGATTCAATATAGCATATATCGGAAATACAATTACAGTTATTCCAATTACAATAGCTAATACAATGGCAATAATAGTATTGTTTCCATTGCCATCATCAAGTAAATTATCAAGTCTTTGTTTCACTGCCGCTGCTATTTTTGCAGCAGTTCTCGGGTCTATTGCTATATTACTCACCTTCTTTCGTACTTATATAACAAAAAAGAGCAGATAAGCTGCTCTTTTGCAATTATACTTCTTTTTCTGTTATGTTGACGTTGTACCGTCGTCTTCGTACATATCACCGTTGATTGTAAATATCTTTTCAACAGTTGTACACCATTCCGTTCCGTCAACTCCACCGCCGTAAATATCAAAGGCAATTTTATGTTTTCTGGGCTGTTCCTTTGTTCCGCTGAGCCATATATCTGTATACAGCTTGTTTTCTTCTACAACATTATTATACGGCGCGGAAAATTCTGACTCACTCACCGTACTATGTATCATTTTTAATGACACGGAACTATCCTGAATAAATTGACCTCCAAATGTTTTTGTAACCCAGCCCAATCGTGCAGTTGCTCTTGTAGGCGGTGCAGGTCTGTTATCAGGATTTCTTGTTCCTGTAAACTTTTCAGGACAACCGGGAATACTTCTTTCTTGTTCTATACTCCTCCAGCTCACACTCGTTTTTAAATTCACATCCATACCATAACCGCTTTTCAATATTTCAGGTGACAAGTTCACCTCATCAACGCTTAATGTTGCACGATATGTATATGTATGATAACAAGTTTGTCTATAACCGTCACCATCTGTAAATGTGTGTCTTGTCTGTTCCTGCCAAGTAATGCTGCTTGTATCACTGTCACATATTGACGGAGCTATCGGAACAGTTTCAATATTATCATCTTCGGGAGTTCCGCACGTATTAATAAGATGTATAATAAGAATTTTTACCGGTTTATCCCCTGTAACTGTTACCTTTACGTCTTTATTCGGCGGATACTTTACGGTATTTTCTACATTTCCGGCGACATCTGTTATAACATAGTCCTCAACACCCATACAATCTATGTCTTTAATTCTATATTCGATTATGTCTTTGTCTTCAGGCTTATCAAGCACCCTGCCTTCCTTTTCCTCTGATTTTATCTCTTTATTGGTTTCTTTATCTATATATCGTATTCTAAGCTTAGACTGTTTACTTTTTGGTATAACATATACATCAAGGATTTTATGATTAACCTTATCACTGAAAGATACATCAGCTACAGTTTTATCATCACGATTGATAAGCTCCTCATTGTCACCGCGTTTAATCTCAAAATGGTTGTATGTGTATTCCTCATTCGGAACATTGTCTATAAGGACAAATCCATTATTATCGGCAAGAATATATGATTTGGTGATTGTTTCTTTATCAAGAACCTCTGTACTCTCGTGCAAAATTTCACCTGTATTTGAATTTATAATACGTTTAGTCACCTTAGGAGCTATATCAACCGCAAGTGATACCTTAAATGGAAATTTAAAATCATATCCTACCGCTCCACCATAAGAATAATACCATAAATCGCCGTTAGACTTATATTGCTGACCTATGCGTATAAGATTACTATCAAGGGTATCAGCCTCAATAGTTCCTGCCCAGTTTCCTTCAGGATTTATTTGTCCTGCCTCAAAATTTGGATATACCATATTATTAGGTATTTTTCCTTTTTCCATTACATCTCCGTAGCCAAAGCTCTGACCGTAAATATACCGAGGGTCATTCCCCTCAATCACCTCTAATGCTCCATAATGGTCGTTATTGCCGCCCTCAAATCCCCACATTGAAAACAGCACCGAACTGTATGGATAACGTGCTCTTGGTAATGTTTTGTTTGGCATATGCGGTAAATAAGTATTTTCATCTGTCTTATCATCATTGTCTATAACATAAAATTTAGGACTGAATTTAAGTTCTATTCTGTCTGAACCATTATTATCTCGATAAATACGATAGCCTACATCACCTTTAAATAAATTAGCTGCTTTTTTCTCATTATCATCTCCGGGAACATCTGCGTCAATATCAAATTTCAGTTTAAGCTCAGGTACTCCCTCTTCCATATGATTATATATATAACTCCTGATATTCTCATCAGGTATAGCGTCAATATCTACGCTTGCAGAAATATATTTTTCTCCAAAATCGCCACTCCATATTTGCATAACTTCATTATCAGTAAGCTCATCACCGAATGTACTTTTCCATATTGCGCCGCTTGCAGGATTCTCGGCATTTACATAACGCCAGAATACAATGTCACCACCAACAATAACAGAGTTTGAATCATTGCTCTCCACGTCCCTGTCCCTGCTCCAATCCACTATGGTATATCCGTCAAGTTCTGACGCATTTGCAATAACACTCGATACTGCAAACGAATATAATATTGATAGTATTACTGTCAAAGTCATAATACATCGTCTGCAAATAATCTTTTTTCCTTTCTTTTTCACTTCTTATCCTCTCCTTTTCGATATGAATTTGCATTAAAAAAGAGCCTTACGGCTCTCTGATTCAGGTTTTAAAGACTACAAAATATAATTGTTTTTTACCACTAAATTTATCTGTTTTTCCCATATTTTTTTCTAAATTACCTACATTAATCTTAAATGGAAGTTTATATGTTTTTAGTGAGTTGATATTCCCTTTCTTTTGTTGGATTAATAAATAATTGATTATTTTTTGATGTGTAAAACAACAAAATTTTTGATGTTTCTTTACAGTGTGTACATTTTCTAAAAAACGCTTACAATTTTCATAATAGTTATATCCTTTACTACGATATTTTACAAATAATTTCATTGAAATAATATTACCGACTTTACATATTAAATAATCGTTTATACTATATTTAGGTAATACCAGTATCAAC
>VIQV01000034.1 GCA_010206265.1 Lachnospiraceae bacterium MD329 | reverse complement strand
TTTCTATATACATATTCTGTATACTGTTTTGAACATAAAACAGTAACAGCAACTCTATTTCTGTATTGGAGCTACTGTTACTATTTTTACTATAAATTTTATGAACTATCTCATTTTCCTTAGCATTTTACCGTAAACAAGCTTTTTCTCGCGGTTAAGCCGTTTTATCAGTATCTCCACTCTATCGCCCATTTGAAAATCACCGTCATAGTGCATAGTATCATAAGAGCAAAGTACGTCAGTTACATTATCGTGCAGCCTGCAGAACACTCCGCCGCCGTATTTTCCCACAACCGTAGCAACACGCGTACAGCCTATAGGGTGGCGCGTTTCCACACCGTCAAACGGGTGCGGCATTGTTTCCTTGATTGACAGCTTCAGAATACCCTCATCGGGCAAAAACTCTTTTACCTTTGCTTTCCTTACCTCGCCCGGATGGACTAATTCTCTAAGGTCTGATACCATTGTATAGTTTATATCACGCTGGTGCATTACGACATCATAGCCGCCATAATTGGCAATACACACGGTTTTCCCTACCGATACAATATCTGCATTGATTATTCTGTTGTCAAGAGAACGCCTGTTCGTTGCAAGCTGCATTTTACTAAGCGCCATCTTTCTTGACGCAACAGCAAAATCATTCTCTCTGTCTATATGCGTTACAACATAATCAAGTTTAGCTCCGCATAATGCGTGAAGAACATAGCCGCCCTCAGACATTTCTTCCAGAAACATCTCACTTTCAGGAATTATAATTTTAATTCTGTACGCTATGATAATAACACAGCGCATAGTCTTCTTTACAGGACGCTTTTTGCCTTCGGGTATAAACTCAAATTCGTGGTAATCCACGCCCGCCGCCTCGCCGCGCATAACACTTCCACTACGATATGACGCATATATTGCTTGCCACTCGGCGCGTTCCTCCGGTGTTAAATCCTTGTCAAGCTCTGACAAATTTAATTCGTTAAACTCCATTTTTCGATCCTCCTCAAAATTTAAAATTTATATAATAGAATAAACTCTCACAGCATTATCTAAGCATCAAAAAAGCACCGCCCTCCCGTCTTGGATTGACAATGCCATAAAAATATATTATATTATCCCTCATAGAAGACGGGCTTTCCATTTTCTATAATCACAAAAGAATACTCAGCTTTAGGCTTTATTAAAGACATTTGCTGCTTATCCTGTATTACAAATATCCACGATGGCGGATATGATATTTTATCAGCGTTATCCGCTAAGTTTATAACATACCACTCGGCATAATGCACCGCCGTACTTTCTCTTCCTTTTGGTACAGGCACAATATTCAGTTCTTGCTCTCTCTTTCCGTCGGGACTTATAAAAAACCGTATAAGCACAGGCGGATTGCCTAACTCATGATGTATAAGGCACTCCGAAAATTCCATCATCACATCAAATGCCGCTATAATATTTCCGTCAATCTTCCGCCCCGGCAGAATAAGTGCCTCCTCACCCATATAATCAGCACATTGTACCTTCTCAAATCTGTTCAACTGATGAACATAACCGTTAATATCACGCAAATACGGCTCTTTAAATCGTTTAACCATAAATTCAAGCTGACGCTTTAAAAGACCGCTGTATTCTTCAAGTAATTCAAGTATGTATTTCTGGTAAAGGTTTAAATACATCGTTAATCGCTCCCTCCTCTTAGATGATTGAGATACGGGTCAAGATGCGTTTCCGTAAATCCTTCCGTTAAGCAGTTAAATATAACGCTCATAACATATCCCGTGGGATTTTTTGTATCCCGCATATTCCTGTGCATTTTATGCAGTGCGCTCTCTAATACGGAATAGTCCAGCTCACATAACCTGCTCCTAACATTCTCGCCCGGTAATACGCTTGTACCGATTTTAAATTCATTACAGTAAAACAGCCGCTCTATTGCGTCATAGAAAATACGCCGTATATCCTTGTCAAAATATTCAAGCTGGCACTGTCCCAGTATCCTGTTAAATAATTGCCTGTCTGTTACTGACTGACTATTATCAGTATGATTTATATTAGTCTTTGTATTATTAGTCTTATTTGTGTGCGCTTTCGGCACTTCTTGATATTCCGTATCCGCACACTCAGACATTCCGTTTTCGCACTTCTTGACATTCCCGTTTGGCACATCACTTTCTGAGTTATCCACACTACCGTCAAGCTCGGTATCATCAAGACATTCCAAATCGGCACTTCTTGAATTATCAGTGTCGTTATAGTCTTCTGCATCCTTTATAGACAATTCGGGCTTTACGATAAATATGTAATTCGGCATACCGCGTCCGCACTGTTTGTCGATTATAAGGTTATTATCCTTTAATTCCTTAAACGCCGCAATCGCTTTCTTGTATGTTATACCTAAATCATTGGCAATAGCCTTTCGGGTATAGACCAGATACACCTCTCCGTCACCGTTAATCCAATTATTTTGCTTTGACAGCGATAATCTGTCATATAAAAGTGCGTATGTCAGTTTTGCATCCGAACTCATCTCCTTGTACTTCGGGTTTGCAAATAAGCTCTTCGGAATTTTCAGAAAATCAAATTTTATTAAATCATTTATTTTATACACAGTCATATAAATCACTTTCCTTTCTTGAATTTATCAATCATATTTTGAGCTGTAAGAGGTCTTGGGTCAAAATCCGCCACTTCAATATTCTCATCACAGTTTTCTTTTTCTTTATTCTCAGTGTCCATCCGCACAGATGATGATATTATCTCTACTTTCGTTAAATCAAACTCATCAAACGGATTCCCCTCATTATCTTCAACATCTGTAAATTTGTCATTGTATATAATATTATCCGTTTCGCTGATTCCGTTTTCTTCATCATACCGCCATTTGGGAACATACTCCGTTACTCTTGTCCGTTTCAGCTTATGAAAATCGCTTAATTCATCAGGAATGATTTTCATAGCCTTTAGCGGTTTTTGTCCGCGTACCATTATAAGGCACTCGCGGTTATCCATATGCTCTATTTCATCGGGATACATCAATGGACGCGTTGCGTTTGATGTGTTCTGCTTGTAACCGTTTACCTGCCGTGTAATAGGCGAAAACAGCGGTGTCTGCGGTGCCATTGAGCTTGTTGTCCGTATCGTAATATTGCCGCATTTTTTGGATATGTACTCGCTTGTCATCTGGTCGTTACAGCCGAGCATAAGCTGTGTGTCACAGTTTCCGACTATCTCCTGCCATTCATTGACGGGATAACGGTCTGCAAGCTGTGCCGCGCTCTGAGCAACAATCTGACAGTTGATACCACGGGAGCGCACTGTTGAAATTGTCTTTTTAAAGTCAAGAAGCTTGCCGACGTTGCAAAATTCGTCAAGTACCATATTGACCTCAACAGGCAAGCGTCCGCGCTCATCACCGTGCTTTCGTGCATAGTCCGATAATTTCTTGAACAACAACGAAAAAAACAGTGAGCTTAGAAATTCCAAACTGCTGTCTTGGTCGGATATAATACAAAAATACGCACACGGCTTCTTGCCCGGCAATTCAAGGTCTATTTCGTGATAGCTTGTTATTTTCTTTACAAGGTTATTCTGAAATACATTCAATCTCGAACCCAAACCAATAAAAATATTACCCCACAGATTTGTCGCCGCCTGTTTGAATATTCCGTATGGTGCGCGTGCCGGGTGGTCAAGCGGTAATGCCTGCATCTTTACGTCAAAGCTTTTTTGTCCTTCGGTGGACAGCATATTATATATAGTCGTAAGCGAACGCTTTTGTATCGGTAATAACTCTCCTGTTATCGGGTCTTTCATAGTACAAACGTAATGTATCATTGCAACAAGTAAATTCTTTTCCGCTTTATCCCAGAAATCCGCTTTTTGTCCCTCCTCGGAAGTGTTACGGATTATTACCTCCGCCACTGACTGTACCATATCAATATCGCCGCCTATCTCGCCGAGGCAGTTCCAGCCGTCCGAGTTCTCCATATCCAGAAGATTAAACATTTTTACAACATAGCCTTGCTCTTTCAGATATTCGGACATCTGTTCTGCCATTTCAGCTTTCGGATCAACTATTATCATACTTTGCTTTAATTGCGCAGTTTTTAATATGAACGGCTTTATAAAACCTCTTGACTTACCCGCGCCCGACGCTCCGTATGTCATTATGTGCTTATTAAGTCCGTTATCAGCGTTTAAGCCGAGATACTGATACATTCCTCCCGATGCAACCTTACCGAGTATTGCGCCTTTTATCGTATCGGCGTCGCCCAGTAAAAATGTTTTCTTCATATCTTTTTTATCCATCCAGCCCGAAGTTCCGTGCGTTCCCTCATTGACCGTATAGAAATTTCTTTCGTCTTTCTTTATCTTGACACCTGTTATATACTGCAACCAATCCTGTTTTATTAACAGATACATTATAAGGACAAAAAACGCTATTCCCAAACCTTGCGGCGTAAAAACGGCCGCAAGGCATTTAATAGGATTTAGCGTAAACATCTTGTCGTCCGTGTTTGCCATAAAATTATGAAATGCCCATATAAATGACGCAACTATCATTCCATACAGATATAAACCGATTAAACCCACAGAACAATAGAATATCCAATGCTCTTTAAACTGATATATAAAACGCTGTACCTTTTCACAGTACAGCGTCTTTATATACTCCAATACCTTTTTCATATCACTAAATATTCACCGTCCTTTGTCCGTGCCGGTTCTATCCGCTTTTCATTCGGCAGCAGTTTAGGGAACAGTTCCGCCATTTTATTATGACGAATAATTGTAAATTTCATCTGCTGAGGATATTCAAGATATACCGCCATATGCTGATATATTGCCCTCTGATGTGCAAGACATATAATATTGGGAATAACGCCTGCTGTCAACGACTGCTCCAGCGCCCGTCTGACGCGTGTAATATTCATATCCATAGCTGATATGTACGCTTTCCCTTCACAGATAGAATTAAATCTATTGAGCGAAACAGGTATGTTATCCGTATCTCCAAACAATGACGCAATCTTCTTATCCAAATTATCAATACACATTATCTTCATCTGCATTATTCCGTCTTTATCCATAGGCAGTAAATAAAAATCATACTTCCATTTCTCAATAAGTTCTGACAATGCGGTTTTGCCTCTTGTCATATATGGCTTTTCCTTTGGCATAAGATATTCGCAAAGTCCCTCCACAGTTTCCGCAGCTATGATTATTGCTATGTGCTTTATATCCTCTATTTGATAAATCATATTAAAGAAGGTTTGTTCTTCAAATCCTGCAAAGATACTGTCTATAGCATTATCTGCATAATATATAACGTATGCCGTATCCCGTATACGGAGTATTCCATAAAACCTTGTCCCTGCAAGAACCTTGCTTTTTGTATCTGCGCGCACTGTCAGACTTGGTATATACATACAGTCCCCTTTGCCCAATTCCTGCACATTCCCTGCATAGATATTTATACCCGCTCCGTGAAGCAAAGCATCCAATTCCGCATTTACTATGCGTCTGTCAAAAGCATTTCCCTTCTTATGCGGTCTTGCATCATCAGGAAATTCATAGCCTGCTTTTAATAATATATCCCTGCCCCGTCTTGTAAGTCTTATACATTTACAACTGCCGTTCACATATTTTAAATATCTGCTCCTTACTAAATTCCCTGCCACACCGCTTTTCAGTATCGGCATTTCATATCTCCCTGCCAGTCCGCACGGCATATATCTGGCTAATGCACACAGCTTTAAATATTCTAATTCCTGACTGTCTAAAATCATTTTTGCACTTCCCTCCTTACTACGATGAAAAAATCATTTTTGCACCTAATTACTGATGTCTGTAAATACTGTATTTATGCTGATTTAGACATTGCTGAGCAAGTACAGTTATGATTTTACTTTGTTTTGGTATCGTGCTTAGGCAAAAATCAAAAATGCACTTGCTCTGTTTATGATTTACAGCAGATTATTTGATAAATAATACATAAAGTCGCTTAATTGTGTTGACGGAATCACGTATATATGACAGGCTATAGTATCCGACATCTTGGAGAATAAGCCTATGTCAAGTCTGAACTGTTCGTCATCCTTTACCATTCTGCCTTTGATTGCGTTTGGTATCATCTTCCACGATTTATTATCTTGATCATATACTTCTCTGTTTTCATAATCGCAATGCTCCACAATCGCCAAAAATGCGTGTTCAAACATCGGCAACGGCTTGTCGCATTCTTCTAAAAGCCGTGTCAGCGTATCCTGTACATAGCTGTTTGTCTTAAATCGGCAGTTAGGAAGAAGTGTATTCAGCTTTATATGTAGCCAGCCTTCTGCCGTAACCTCGATTTCTCCGGCAACCTTTGATATGATTTTCTCTTTTTTAAATCCCTCATTGAAGGGCTGCATAATACGGTATCTGTCAATCACACATCTTGCAGTAACACACGCTGATTCTACATTGTCAAGAATATCACCAAGACGCTTATCAATTACCTGCTCTGATTTACTTTCTGACATACTTACCCTCGATACAGCCTGTATTGAGCGTATTAGTTTTTCTTGAACATATTTAAGCTCTTTTTTTAGAGTATCCATATTAGTCATCATATTGTTTCCGTTCCTCCATTTTCCGTCTGCGCTTATTTTCCAAGTCAGACCTCTTTGTAGTAATTAAATCATAAACATACGGCGATGCCTTAATATCAATGACAAGTTTGTTACGATTAGCGCATAGCAACGCTTCACCCCTGTTATTGCGTATAACCTGCATTGTTTCTTCATCAGACAGCGATAAATGCTTCTGAACAGTAAAGGCTTCGTCCTCCTCAAGTTGTAGTACAAACTTAATACGCGAGCTGTTTATGATTGCCTTACCGTATTTTCCGTCATCAAGAGCAAAAAAGTCTGAAATATCCTGCGTATCTGCAATAGCCGCGCCACCGTAACCGCGTATTACCTTGAATATCTCCAGAACATAATCAGCCGCTAGCTTGTTGCCCGCTGCGCCGATAAGCGTCCATAACTCCCCCAGAAATATGACTTTTTTCTGGATACGGCTCTCTTTCGCTTTATCCCATACAAAATCAAGAGCAATAAACATTCCCAAAGCCTTTAAATGCTCATTCATTTCCGATATATCCAGCACAATATATTTATTGTCCAAATCTACGTTGGTACTTCCTCCAAAAGCTGACAACGAGCCTACCGCAAACTTTTCTATCATCAGAGCCAAGTCCTTAGTCTTGTCCTTTGACAACAGCTCATTGTACAAGTTCTTTATAGTCGGCATTTTTTTGAACCGTCCATCGGTGTCAAACAATGACTCGTTATCGTATGTAATACCGAATGAATTGTATGTCCGAACAATAGCTCCGTCTATGAGATTTAACTCATTCTGCGTAATATCATTTTTTATCAGTGAAAAGAAAATCATAAGTTTCTGTATTTTCTCTGCAAGAACAGAATCGTTACGCTTATCGCCGTGAATTTCATAGTCGGTATTAAGCGTTTTCTTACGGATTTCCATAATGTTTATACAATCCTGCGAGGACGGAGCAATCCTAATATATTTACCGCCTATCCTTTCGCATACCTCCGCAAATTCGTGTCCTTTAATCGGAGCTATGATAAATACCTGTACTCCCTGCTGTCTGAGCCTTAAAGCCATAAGCTGCATCAAAAATGTTTTTCCCGCTCCAGACATACCAAGAATACAAGCGTTTGCGTTTGAATATTTATCGGCATCAAAAAAATCCAGTATTGCTACTGAATTGTTATACTTATTCAAACCTAAGAAAATACCTTCGGGATCATATACCTCCAGAGAAGAAAACGGGAACGCCGCCGCCAGTGAATCAGTCAGCACATTTCGTCTTGATTTTCGCTCCAAGTCCACATCAAGTGATACCGTAGGCAACGCCGACAAAAATCCCTGCTCGTGCTTATAGTCGGCACGCTTGCAGACCATATCCATTGACGCGCACAGTGTTATGACATCGCTTACATTACGCTCTATTGTTTCCTCGTCCTCCGCTGTAACTTCAATTATAGTGGACATATAGTAAAAATCCTGATTAGCCCTGTTCATACCTTCCTTTAGATACATTCCGCTACTTATTGCTGAGTCCAACTCTTCAAAGTCAGAACGTGTATCAGCCACCTCACGCATTTTACTGCGGTTTATCATTGTTTTTTGAGCAATACGGGATAAAATCTTATCTCTCTGCATTCTTTTGAACGAAAATGATATGCCGATATTATCACCCGCTTCCACAAGTGCAGACAACCACGCCGCCTCATTATGTGTACGATAACCATATCCTGCAATATATAAATATGCGTGATATATACCGTCCACTACCACATAGTCACGGCTTCCGTTGTCAACCGATGATGGAGCTATAACGTCAATAGCCGTTGTCTGACCTGTCCATAACGGTTGTATTTCCTGTACGGGTTCTGGCATATCTTTTTTCTGCCGTTTCCCGAAAAAACCACTTTTCGGCTTTTCTTCATGTGTTGGAGTATTGCTCTCCTGTAAATCAGCATTTCCCACAACGTTTGACTCATAGCTGTTTATATCATCTTCTATGAAGTTACCTGTTTCCTCCACTATTTCCTCCGTTTGATTTACAAACCTGCCGAACGGTGTCTGCCTTATATGTTCATCTGCTAAGTTTTGCCTCATAATATTCCTCCTTATACGAAAAAAGCAGCTTCATTTCAGAAACTGCTTTTTCATTCTTCATGATTAAGCTGAGCTATAATTAAAAATCAACTTTTCCAAACCACTTGATTAATGGGTTAATTTTTTTAGCTATATTATTATGGATTGAATGATTTTCTTTTATATATTTAATTGCTTTTTTTTCCCATAATTCCCATTCGCATTTTAAATCTTTATTTCCGTAAGTATAAACTACATCATGAAATGAATATATCATAATTGTAATCACAGAATTTAATAATAGAACATGATTCTCAAATCCTCTAAATGGCTTAAATTCAAACCGTTTATCATTTATAACATTTTTTAATTCAATGTTAGTTTCCAAATGATTAATCTCATGTGTTTCTATACACAGAGGGCTATATAGATTTTGATATAACTCTTGCCACCCAATCAAATCAAATAATTGCTTTATAGTAATTTTTTTTCTTTCACAATAACTATACCACTCAAGATATTTTTTTTCATCTCGAATTATATGTACATAGTCCTTATAGCATTCTTGATTATTCATACTATTATAAAACGCAGTCTCATCTACTGCTGTTCTCTTTATATCAAGCATCTGCAAAATAGTTGCTCGTTCTTTCACTTTATCTTTATCTTTATCCATAATAATATAACGCAGTTGAGCCGTTACTTCAATTAATGGTCTTAAAACCAAAAAACCCGAATTAATCAAACTATTTTCCGTCATTATTTTCAATGTATCCAACAATTCCAATATTCTATATATCATTGAATAAATAGTCAATTCATAATCTTGTATTGTCTCCTTAAATCCATTATCTAAAATATTATTTCCAAAATGAAATAAATCTGAATAAAACAATTTGTGTTCTTTAATCAACCCTCTTTCTTCTTCAGTAAGTTTATATATGACATTTTTATTTTCATCTAATTCCAACATAACACATCTCCATTTCACAGTGATTCATCAATAATATTATACAATATTAATCATAGAATAACAATATATAAAATAGAGTGTTTTTAAAATAATAGCTGAATTATTTAATCCAGCTTTCACCGTCAACCGTTTTCTGTACTATGTGATTTGTACAGGCTTCAATGATATTATCAAATGCCCAGTGAGTTTGGTGGATATCCGTAAATATATTTAATACTGATAGGTTGTCGTTAATATATTCTTCATCTGGTACGCGGTTTAATACTCTGTTAATTATAGAAACTACTTCCGCACGAGTAATATTGTCATTTGGTCTAAAAGTACCATCATTATAGCCTTCTACCCAATCCATATCACTACCCACAAATATATATGTCGCTGCCCAATAATCCTCATTTACATCCTTGAATATATTTCTGCCCGATACAGATATATCGTCAAATAACTCATAGAAACGGGTACATATTGCAGTAAATTCCGCTCTTGTAATGCTATTCTGCGGTTTAAATATGCCTTCATCATAACCCGATATTACATCATATCTTTCAAGATACGCAATATTTCTTGAATACCAACCCGAACTGTCCACATCTTTGAATTTTGATGAATATTCGCCTATTCCTTCATTATTATGCTCTGAGATAAGCCTTGCAAAGATTGTTGCCGCTTCTGCACGCGTCATATTCCCCTCCGGTCTGAACATACCGTTATCGCCTACAACATATGACGTATGCTCCATCTTTATATCAGGTGTCGGTGTCAATGTCGGCTCGACAGTAGGCTTTGGTGTAGCTGTAATAGCAGGTTTTGGTGTCGTTCTTAAACCTCCGCCTCCGCCGCCTGAGACTTGTTTCTTTATAATATTAAAGGTCCGCTCCTGCATACCTGAATAATTACCAATAAAATTCACAACAAGCGTTGCCGTTCCCACATTGACATTATCACGATATGTCAGATAATAGTCAACCCCATTTTCCAAAACCTTCCCATCATTTTCAATTATAATATCCGTCTGTTCAATTTCCTTTGTATTTTCATCGGCATAGCCTATTACTGCGCCAAAGCATAAAACAAAAGCCAGACAAGCAGAAATTACTTTCCTCATATTTTTCCTCCTTCTTTCTATAAAAATCAAAGACGCGGCAAAATACCGCGCCTTTGAATAAACATATATTATTTACTTGTATCTGTTATAACAGGTTCAGGCTTGATTTCCTTACCAGTATATAACTGGTCTGAAATAGGGCTGATGCTGATATTGCTCTCCGTCACCTCTTTTGCCTCAATATCAAATTCTGTTGTGGCTGTACCTGCATAACTGCCAATAAAGGTTGCTGTAACCTTACCTTTGCCGACGTTAATATTGTTCTCATATGACAATGTATAGTCATTGTCCTTTTCAAGCACTGTATCGCAGTATGTAACAGTCGGCTCTGGCTTAATTTCCTCACCTGTGTATGTCTGGGTATCAATCTTTGAGAACGATACATCATCAGTTGTAAGCTCATTTGCTGTAATCTCAAATTCGGTTGAAGTTGTACCCGTATAATTGCCGATAAACGTTACATTTATCTTTCCTGTACCGACAGCGGTATTATTCTCGTATGTAAGAGTATAATCCTTATCCTTTTCAAGCGTAACATCTCCGTATGTTATAGTCGGTTCAGGCTTGATTTCCCCGCCTGTACATATTTGCTTTTCAATCTCTGTGAATGTAACATCACTCGCTGATAATGTTTTCGCAATAATATTAAAATTTACCGTCCTTTCGCCGGAGTAGTTTCCTTTGAAGGTTACTAAAACCGTTGCTGTACCCACATTGATATTATTCTCATACGTCAGCTCATAATCTGTACCTTTGATAAGAGTAGTGCCTGCGCTTTTGACCGAAACGTCAGGTGTAATTTCCGTTCCCGTATATGATACGGGCGTATTGTTTTCTGTCGGCTCTGCAAATACTGTTGTTAGTGCTGATACTGTTGTTGCTACTGCTAATACCATAGCGATTATTTTCTTCATATTATTTTTCATTATTTTTATTTCCTTTCTTCTCTTAAACTTAGTTATTCATTATTGTTAAATCAGGCATTATTTCTCTGCCTGTGTATGCTTGGTCTGTAATCGGCATAATTGTCAACCTATCACAAGACTTTGGTATAATCGTAAAATGTGTTTCTTTAGACGGCAGCCTTGAATAATCATTTATATATTCAATCGTTGCTGTCGCTGTACCTGCACATATATTATCAGAATATACCACTATATAATCTGTACCTGCTACAAGCTGTTTGATTATCATTCCGTCAGATTTACACTCAATCAAAATAATATCGGGTGTGTTTTCTTCACCTATATATTCATAATCTGGTATGGGGGATATAGATATTTCTCGTCGATATGTTATTTTTGCTAAATTTGCATCCCACGGAGAACCATCCAATATCCCTTCCACTTTATCAATATATATATCCTCTATTTCACTATCTTTAAAGATGTGTGCTCCCATTGTCATTACGCTATTTGGTATTGTTATTTCTTTCAATGAAAAGCAATACTGAAAAGCCCTTGCTTCTATTGATGTTATTTTATCTGGTATTATTACTTCCGTTAATAAACCACAATAGGCAAAAGAATACTTGCCTATTTTATTAACATAATTAGGTATCGTATAAGATGGATTATTTATATCCTTTGCATATGCTAATATTTCTGTTTGATTTTTATTAAACAATACTCCATTTACAGATGAGTAATTAGGATTATCCTTTTCAACATTTATATCCAGTGCCCCAGAACCCGCAAAAGCACAATCCTTTATTGTTTTTATATTCTTTGAAATATCTATTTCTGATAATGATGTACAATACGAGAAAGAATAACTTCCTATTGACACTATAGATTCTGGCATTTCTACTTTTTTTAAACTTTCAGCTTTATAAAATGCATATGAGGGAATATTTGTATCCCACCCAAATTGTATATTACAATCGCTCCCTACTCTTCCTGCAGTTGCAAGTCTACTGCAATGTGAAAATACATTAAACCCCATCTTTGTTACTGATTTAGGTATTGTAATCTCGCATAACTGTGAGCAGTCATTAAAAGCATAGTTACCTATAGCCTTTACTCCACTTGCAATTTCAACTTTATTTAAGAAAGTACACCCACAAAAAGCATAATTACCTACAGACTGCACTCCATTATCAATAACAACTCGCTTGATAGTAGTTCTGCTTGCATACCAAGGAGATGGGTTATCATACATATTAGATGTATAGTCATACATATATCCTTCTCCTTTTATTGTCAATACATCCTCATTTATCTCCCAAATAAGATTATCTCCACAAGTACCTGATGTAATTACTTCATTAGAATATGCTGTCATTTCTATATCAGCCGTGTTAGCAAGCCCTTCACGCTCAATATCCTGCTCTATTATTTCCGTATCTTCCAGCAATTCACTATTATCTGCAAATATATTCGTTGTCCCTGCAATCATAATTGATAAAGCACATAGAATTGCTGTTACAGATTTCAAATTCTTTTTCATTGTTTTATTCCTTTCTATAAATATTTTGTATATTCTACACTTGTCCTGCTATGGTGGTATGTATATCCTCAGTAAATATTTCATACCTTATCCTCCGTAAAAATTACTGTCCATATCCTGTATTTCATCATACATACCGCTGATTTGTCCCGGTTTCATAGCCTTTGATGTCTGTTTATTTATCATTGCAAAGAACAAGTCAGTTAAGAATGCGTCATCTGATACTTCAAGCACTTCCATACCGCACTGTGACAGATACCGCCTTGCCTTGTACTCCTCATTCTCCAGATAGCGTTTAGCATCCTCAAAGGTATATGCTCTGTCAAAACCCTTTGGAGTAAAGTCAAACGCAATAAAGAAACGTTTTTTTACTGCCACATTGTATGATAACCGTTCTACAAAATTCATTTCATCAGCTATCATATTCCTGCATTCATCGTTATTCTCTGTTTCAAGGAAACCGCCCAGACGGTCAAGATATGTTGATATATCCGCTTTCTGCGTCAATACCCGTATCTGCATATTATCAGGCGCAATCTTCAAATAACTCGCGTAGTAGTAGATTATATTTTGCTGTTCTGTTTCTGATTTCAAATAAAAATTAACAGGCAAAATCTCTATAACCTTTACATACCGCCCGTCTTTCATCACAATAATGCCATCTCTAAATTCCTTTATAGGCAACCATTTTTGCGTGCTGTCCTCATAGTATTCAATATCCTGCGCCTTATTTTTTGAAAATATATCTTTTAAATTCAAGTAATCTCACCTCGATATTCCAATATTCTTCTGTTCTTCCGCCATTGCCACCAAGTACGGACAAAGATACTCAGCGGATCGTCACGTATTCCCATAAGCGCAAAACCGCCCACTGGTATTACAAATACGGAAGATAAAACAACCTTCCAAGTAAGACCAAGCGGACATAACTTGAATATGATAAATGCAAACGGCAATGCCAATATAACCGCCTCCACAACATTACGCGTAGAGAAAAATCCCATTATCTTGCCACTATCCTCAAAATTAGAGGGAATTAAAAAATCGTTCAATAAAATCTCCTCCTTCCTAAAATCACAAACGCCCATAAGCATAGAAATGACTGCGCCAGTAGTTTGTGTCTATTGATGTGTACTGAATAGGGGAGCCACAGTGCAACATTCTATTGTTGCCGACAAAAATTCCTATATGAGTTACCGTTTCGCCTGCGTTATATGTCCCTTGAAAGAACACCAAATCACCGGGCTTTGCCTCACTTGCCGATACTCTCGTACACTGGTTATATATCCCCTGCGCCGTTGTTCTCGGCAGATTATGTACTCCGCTATGCGTATATACCCAGCATACAAAACCTGAACAGTCAAAGCTTGTTGACGGCGACGAACCGCCGAACACATACGGATAACCGAGATATTTCTCCGCCTCGTTTATAAGCTTTGCGAATGTTGCGTCATTGTATGCCTCCGACGGTATTCCGTTATTCGTTCCGCCCATTGACGGCGGCAGGTTTATATCTCCGCTTGCCTGTCCGCTTTTTACGGTATTTACCATAAGCGTTACCCAATTCTTTTGGTTTTCGTCAAAACCCATTTCATTCATTACTTCATCAGGAGTTTTATTCTGCATTGCATCAGATGAAATAGTGCTTTGTGACATATTCATTATATCCTGCTTATTCTTTACCGCGTCAATGGATATGAGCCACAGCTTATCCTCTTCACTCAAATTGGCGTCATCATAACAGGACATAAGATAATTTGCATGTTCGTGTCTTGTCATAAGCTCGATATCTTTAAGACTTCCCCAATTAAAAATTACCTGCGGAAGTGAAAATATAACTAAAATCGGGAGCATAACAATAAGCATTATCACAGCTATAATCCCCGTTATAACTTTAGGCGATAAGACCTTCGTTGCACCTCTTATGACCGCGAGAAAATCCGCCGTGGCAGCACCGCGTACAAGCTGTGCTGTGCCATGCAGTTTGTTTGCAATATTACCCGCCGTAGCTACTGCGTTATTTTTTTGTTCTGCCATTATCACCGCCCCGTTTCTTTCGTAATTTCATTTCACTGGTAGAGTCAATCTTTTTTATGGTCGTCTGCTTTTTGTAAAGCGTCCTGTCCTGTTTTTTATTGACCGCCGCCGGGTTATATCTTCCATTTTTATATTCGTGATTTATCTGCCTATGATTATTGACGGTCTGCTGTCGGCTCATATTGTCCGTATGTGAATTGTTATTGACACCACCTGTCATATTGCTTTTCTGCGTATTTACAACAGAACTTGTCTGACCGCCCGCATTATTTACGGTTTGACCGCCGTTTTGGATATTATCCGTACTATGCGATGTACTTCTGCTCCTGTCTGTACTTCCGCCCTGAGATATATTGGTCTGCGGATTTCCTGATGATTGCTGTACATTCACTGTCCCATTTGCAGAACTCGAATTATGCTCTGTATTTATACCACCGGCATTATGTATTCCGCTGCCTGCGGGATTCCGCGCAATAGGCGGTCTGTTCTTTGTCCCTGCACCTGACAAACCGCTCCTTTCTGCATCAAAATCACTCGTATGACTTGATGTTTCTCTATTGATACCACCAGCAGGATTCGGTTTACCGTACCTTGCCGCGTGTGCTTCCGGATTACCGTTCGGGAATTTAGCATACCGTTCATCACCTTCTATATATGAAATTCCATATTTATCAGTCTTTCGCGGTTTCCACCCGTTTTGAGGCTTTTGGTTTAATGCAGATTGATTATTCTGATTTGACTGCAACTGATTTACAGACTGCTGAGCTGTTGTTCCATTTCCACCTGCTGACGTATTCACTGTTGACGGAGAACTGCCCGACATTCCTGCGCCTGCCGTAGTATGCTCGGTATTGTTACTGCTGTTATTCCGTTCTCCGCTTGTATTATACCGTCCATACGATCTATGGTTATTTCCTCTTGATGATGAATTTCTGCCCGTATCCTTGTTTGCAGATATATTCCTGCCGATAGTTGACGCCATAGTACGCACAGCTACCATTGTCATCATACCCGGAAGTCTACTTCCCATTGCATTGCCTGTCTGCGCCGGATTTAAGCCTATTTTCCCGATATGACTGTCAATTTTTCTTGCAACTTTCGTTAGCGCCACAACAAATACAAGCCATATCAAGACACTCCCGCTTGTTACATTTCCCATTGCGGAAAGAATAAGCTTTAAAAACACGATATTCATGATCATCATTACCATCATAGAGCCATACATTCTGCACCAGCCCTTGAAAATATCGTTTGTGTTCTTACTGCCGCCCATTGAAAACGCAAGCGGAGCAAAGAATGTTAAAACAGAAGTTACAACATACCGTTCTCCTATCTCAAACAATAGCTTAATATACTGAAAAATTAGAATAAATCCTACAACAATTACAATCAGCCATTTTACATTTGAGCCGATATTAAACATACTTTGGTCAGGTATGGCAAGACTTAACTCGGACGGTATCTGCAAAAGCTCAATAACTCTGCCCGTTATACCCATAGCCATATTGCAAATCTGTCTTGACGCAAGCAGTAAAAATGAAAACACAAATGTTCGACAAAATATATGCTTAGGGTCTTCACTTTCAAAGCCTGCGCCGGACATCATCACCTTTATAGACTGGAACACCATATTTGCTATTAAAAGCCCCCAGCCGAGAGCAAGAATAATATTTGTAATATCCTTGATAACGGGCGCTGTCTTTTCAAAGTAGGTCATATCCATACTCATGACACCGACTAATTCCTTTGCGGCATATTCCATAATGCTGACTACCATTTCATATATCCACTCAATCAAGCCTTTCATTATTGGTTCCAGCAATGGCAACACCTCCCTTCATATATTCTAATTCATTCATAAACAGACTATATTGTGCCGACCGCACCGTCAATACTAGCTAATCCGCTTAAAAGCGGGCGAACATAGGCAAGGAATGCGCCAATACCATTTATGATAGCCCATGCAATCCAAATGCGTTTTAACCAATCCACGCTCTGGTCTACTTTCTGCTGATTATTTGACAGCTTCATTCCGACAACACATACCGTTGTCATAAGCGCTGCAAGTACCGTGCTTATTCCTGCAATTCTGTTATATACGTCAATAATAATACGGTTTGCAGCCTCCCACATATCCTCTGCGTATGCGTTTACAGCAAAGCAAAAGACAAGATAAATGACAAGCGGAACAGTGTTTTTTAGTATTCTTTTAAGTTTTAGCTTCATCCGCTAACCTCCTCTCAAAAATATTACGGCTTGAAAAATGATGTATCCAATACAGAATACAAAGGCAAGCGGTACGCTTTTCTCTTTCCTTACATATCCATATACAACCGCCGTTACTGTTGCAGGAATAAGAGCTAATGCAAGGTTATATATCCCAAGATAAACACATACAGCCGCCAGAAATTTGACATCACCTCCTTTGAGCCTTTCATATTTTAAGGCAACAAAAAAAGATGGGAGTGTTAAGAGAAACAATCCCATCATCTTCTCAACAGCAGGTGTTGCACTAAAAAATGATACAGCACATATACCTATTATAGCGCTATTCGCTATCTGCCGTCTGGTATAGTCAGTGTATGCCGCATATATAAGCAGCAGTAAAAATATCATTAGTCTGCACCGCTGAAGTCATCCTCAAACATATCGCCGTTTATAGTGATAGTCTTAGATAACTTTTTACAGAATTCAATACTTCCTACACCTCCGCCCGAAATATATATCTCAAAGCTATGGTTTACAGGCTCTTCCTTTGTCCCTGCAAGCGAAACATCTGTATATATCTTTCTTGCGCCTGTTTCTGATACAGGACTTTTCGGCAACTGAAAACTTTTTCCGCTTTTCTCCATAGCGATTGACTTTGACTGAGTGCCGAGCCTGTTTGTCATACTCCACGGAATATATACCGTTGCTTTTGTCGGGTCTTTAACCTTCTTTATGGCGCTTCGGCTATTGCCCCAGCTTGAACAATAATCTCCGTCATTGTCGACGAGCTTTGTTTTTACGCTATAATTAACCTTTGTTTCAAAACCATATCCTGATTTAAAGGTTGATGGCGTAACTGTCGCATCCGCGCTCAATGTCGCTCTGTATGTAAAGATATGATAACATGTTCTGTATCTGGGAGTGCCATCGCTGTATGAGCCGTTGCGTACCCTATGCGAATCTGTTTCAGTCCATTCTATCTCTCCGTCACATTCTCCTGACGGCTTTATAATATCATCACTACCGCCCGTACTTCCGCCTGTTGACGGCGGAGGTTTCGTTCCGTCTTTTGGATAGCACTTTATATTCAGATATTTAATCGGATAAGTCCCATCAAGACCTACAACAACAGGCTTTTCTTCGCCTGTACCCTCTATACTGCTGTCGGGCAGTTGCACGCTCCAGCCGCCATAATCATAGCCTTCAACATCCTGCGGAGTATATGAAATGGTGGTTTTCTTATCACGTACTACCTGCTCTCCCTGTACAGTTTCCTCACTCATTATGCGTCCTGCTTCACTATCCCAGTACCTCACTCTAAGCTCGGTATCTACATACGGATAATATTCAACATTCAGATTTTTGACAGGAACCCACGGGGCAAGTTCAATATCTACATCCCGCACATCACCCGTGTATTGAATATCTCCGTCCTCAGTCTGAACATTCCAACCGCTGTATTCATAGCCTTCCCAATCGGTTATATGGATATTTGTCTTGATGATATTATCTCCAAGCATTTCGCCAAGATTACGTTGTTCTTCATAAAACACTTTATTATTCGGAACATCCCAATACTTCAAATTAACCTTTGCCTCCGGCGCGGCATTTACAATAACCCGCGCTGTTGCGAAGTACCAATACATACCGTTTGGAAACCATTTGTTTTTGCCAATGGCTTGATGATTCCCGTTGTCCGACCAAGGATCGAGCGAGCCTACTTTCACAGGCAAATTACTTTTAACACACAGGAAAAATGCCGTTTCACCCGGCTCTGTCAGTTCAAATCTTGCAGATTCCAATATGTTATAATTATATTCTTGATAACTATCGCCTAAAGTGCCGTAATACTGAAAATCCCACGTTTTTATTCCGCTCCCGTCTGTCGGGCTACTCAAATCCTCAAAAGTAATGGTATCACCGACATAACATTGCATAGCAGGGAAATCAGAATACAAATCATTATCCGAATAACTTTCAAGTATATCCTTTACTTCACCATTTCTTGAGCGGATAATTCTAAATTTTGCTATGGGTTTTGCCCCCACCTCTCCATATTGATTCCAAACGGGTTGGTCTCTGTAATCATCAGTGGCATATTCTTTGCACACATCGGCACTTACAGAAATTGAGCATAGAAAAACGGCTGTCATTGCGACAACCGTTAAAGTTTTTCGTATATTCATTTATCATACCTCCTACTGCTTTGCAGGATACGGACACTTAAAGGTCTCTGTATAGTGATATTCTTTCACTTCACCACTACACAAACGCTTTACACTAAGCGTAAATTCCATAGGCATTCCGTCCTTTAATTCAAGCTTTTCTTTATTTTCAAGTGTAGTGTAATACTTTGAGCTGACACTGAATATCTCATCACCATTCTTCTTTGCACTTCTCCACGAATTGATATTATGAGTTTCCCAGCCAAGTATTGCACCCATATTGATGTCAATTACATTGAATTCCGCAGGATTGGTGAAATCTATCTTGAATTGATAGTTATTACAATCGGAATAATCTCTGACATTATCCATTGTAATCCAAAACAGCTTGCCCTCAAATTCGTGTTCAGGAAAATGTACTGTCAATTCAGGTTTGGGAAATGCCACAGGTTCGGACGGAGAGGTAATGGTTACTGTGTATGTATTCTCGTCCCATTTCACATCACAGTTTAGCATTTCAGCGACAAACCTCAAAGGAACAAAGGTTCTATCTCCTTTTATCATTGCAGGAACATCAAATGTATATAACACTCCGTTTAATGTTGCCTTTGATGAAAGAATGTGTGTGATTATCGTATCCCTGTCCTTAACAATGGTTACTTCCTGTTCGCCGCCGTTCCACGATACATCAGCGCCCATTGCTTCACTGACAAAGCGTATAGGAACGAGCGTTCTATCTTTCCAAATATACGGCTTTGCATCGGGGAATTCTATTTTTTCACCGTCAAGCGTTACCGTAATATCCGGTATCTCTTCTGCCACTACATAGCTTGTACCTAAAGTCGCAAGCATTATAGTTGTCAATAATAAAGTTAAAATCCTTTTCATAGTCTTTTCCTCCTGTCTTTTTAATATATGTATTACAAGCTTGTATTCTATTTATATCAGTGCTGAATACCAAAGTCAAGAACTATTTACAAAAATGTACTTCCGTAAAAATACAATCGCATACCTAAGCGGTTTTTCGTTATTTTTAAGGTAAAACTTTTTTTTAATTATTCTTCCGTTTTTTTAATCAAGCCTAAAATTAGTTGATGAAATATTAAACGGTATCTCAATTTCTCCGATTAAAAACGAGAACAAACTCCTTGCCGACGCATACCCCTTTACCGTAAACACAGCCGGATTGCTCGTACCGTTTACACTGGTGAAATTCAGCCTGTATATAAACTTCCCATCCATATATTTTCGGTTATAGCTGTCTAAGCCCATATCATCACCGAGAAATTTATAGAACTTATTTTTTGCAAGCCCTACATTTAAGTTTACTATCTTATCCTGTCTGTATGAATCGCCCATAGCGTATTCAACAGCACAGTTTACCGTTCTCTGCAAATGCGTTTCTATTTCCTGCTGCATAATATGAACTCTGTAAAATTCGCCTACCGTTACAATAAAGGTTATAAGGAAAAACACAAGTATCATAACTAATACTAAACCGCTGCCATTTTTCTTTTCAGATAGCTTTTCTTTAATCTTTACCAATATGCACCGCCTCCCAGAATTATAGTCATAGCATACGCGGCTGTCAGAACAGGAATAAGCGGTATCCGTTTATCCCTGCCTGATTTCCGCATAACAAGCCACGCATATACCAATCCGCTGACCGCAAATACTGAAAATGAAAATATAATCAAATTCTGCGCACCTACTGCAAGATATATCATAAATATCACATCAAAATCGGCTTCCCCTACCCATTTTTGCAAAATCCTTGCCATTAAACATATAACACCGTAGATTGCCGATGATATGATAATATATTGAATAATATCTATATTCAGCAAAGCCCTTGATACAATGCCAAGAGCCAACACAACCGCTGTCCCAGCATACAATAGCCACGCTGAAATCTCCTTATACTTTAAATCCAATACGGAGTAAAATATAAGAATTATGAATGTAACCGTGTATGTAATATATATCATTTCCAATACTTCTCACTCATTCCTGTCATTTTAACCTTCATCGGAATAGTAAAGCCAACAGGATCGCGTCCTAACGGAGTGAATACATCAAAGCGATAGCTTGTCGTGCAGGTCACATCGAATGTATTACGGAGCTGTATCTTTTTCTGTGCCGCATTAAAATAGCTTGCACTCACTGACATATTTGCGCCCGCGCCTATATTCGTACCGTTTTTAAGCTGATTAAAAAGTGCGTTTGTATCCGATGTTACCTGTCCCGATATTTCAATCTCACGCACCACACGTCTGCAAGTATAATTCAAATTCAGATATACGGTAAATATGCTAAAAAATGAAACAGCCGTAGCAATCAGCGTAATGAATACAAGCGTCTTAATAATAAGCTCATAGTATGCGCTGCCTTTTTTCTTTACTTTAAGAAAAGCAGACATCTGCCTGCTTTTCTCCTGTACTTCTTTTTTCATTGCTTTATATACCGAACGCCGATTTGATTTTAGCAATAACGCCGTCCCATACTTCAACGATAGCGTCCTGATAGTTCTTCATAAAGAACGCGCCGACAACCACAACGATAAGTATAACGATGAGCCATCCCGTTATCTGATCGCCCTCCGTGTTTTTGAGAACGCGTTTTGCATTTCTCATAAATGCGTCCTTTGCCAGTTTTGTTTTTACAAGTAATTTGTTCATCTCTTTACCTCCATTACATAATCCCGCCGAGCGAGTTAAAGAGGTTTACACCCACTACATAAAACAATGTAAATATACCGATTACAACAATAGGTATAACCATCATTTTCACTCTGCCCGGACGTTTATTTAATTCTCTCTGCATTGTTTCATGCGATAATAATGACATATCGGATAACAAGTGATTGAGTGCTGCCTCTTGATTATCACCTCTGTTTACTGCAATAAGCGCTTTGGTTAGGCGTGACATATATGCATTACCCACTCTCTTGTCAAAATCCAACATAGCATTTTCAAAGTTTCCTGATTTTAAGTCAAGAACAAGCACCTCAATATCATATTGAAGTCCTTTTCCGGCTATTGTGCTATAGCTTTCGAGCAGTTTTATAACATCCTTTTCTGTTCTAAGTCCCTGCACAATAGCGCGTATAAACTTAGGCAATTCACTTTCTATAAGCTCATCCTTTTCTTTGAGTCTGTCATTGACTTCACCAAAAAAATGAAAGTACACGATAACTGCCAAGATACATACCACTACCGTCATAGACGGCATTACCGCAACTGCCGCTAATGTACCAATAATAGCTGTGCCCGCCGCCATCACAATAGCGCGGGCATAGTATTCCTGCGGTGTAAAGATAAGTCCTGCACGTTCAAGCTTTATTTTCATTCTCCGTTCCTTGAAATCATCAAGACGAATAAACGGGGCAATTACTTTCATAACGGGTAGAAGCAAACGCTGATTAAGCATTTCCGTCATTCCTGTCCTGCCTGAAACACCTCTGAGTCTCTGCGTTGCGCTATACGGCGGCAGTTTCAATATACTGCTCAAAACGCTGAACATTCCCGCTGAAATTAAAATAAAGATTATTATTGTCATATCAAATTCTCCTTTCCTATTACAGCGGTTTGTTTATCCGCAATGTCAGAAAAGCCGATATAATCGTAAGCACAAGCATTAAGACTATAAGCAGCTTTCCGACAAAGGTATTTATAAGAATATTAAACCATTCAGCGTTTGAAAATCTTAAAATCGGTATAATGGAAAATGCCAAGATAATAGACATAAAGTATTCCTTCCATACGTTCATCATTACGGTATCAGCCTCTATCTGTAATTTTTTTGCGTCATTCATACCGTCAATGACAGCAGGCAAAATAAATCTCATATCACCTGACTTTTCCTGTGACAACACCAGAATATCAATCCATTCCGAGAAGTATCTATTATTGATTTTCAGCTCTAACCTCCGTAAACCTCTGCGGATATTACTGTCAATCAGCGTTACATCTGTGATAAATTCAGCAAACGGTCTCTGAACGTCAAGCTTTGACAGGTTTTCGTTGACAGCCTTTATAATATCGTTACAGCTTATATAGCTGTTTGTTATAAGGCTCAGCGTATTTTCCAGAAGCTCGTCCTGATTACGCTTATACCATCTTGACTTGACTTTAAGAAATATGTAAGGAACAGGAATTAAAGCAAGTCCCGTAACCAACGCTAAACCTGTATCGGTAAACAACATCTTGCCTATTCCTATCCCTGCTCCACAAGCTACGGCAAGCATAAGTGCAAATATTTTCATATTGCTGCCACCCATAGCTACTGTATTTTGAATTGTTGTAATAAGCCGGTCTTTTAAATCAAGTTTGCTAAAGCGTTCATCAACATTCCGAAACTTTTCCTCCTGTATCTGCTTAGACAGTGAAATGTATGCTTTTCTTCTAAACGGGTTTATTCCGGCAATAAAAAACGCTCCTGTAAGTAGGAGCGCGAATATCATAATCAATATTATATTTTGCAATATTAAAAACCTCCATTACATAAATTGTTTTATTGCGTCCTCACTCGCGCCGCCATAGCGTAAACGATGAAGAAGTTCCTGCGACATCTTGCTGACCTTCTTATGATGACCGATTACTTTTTCAATCCGTCCATCAGCACTGTATATATTTTCTTCAATCTCATACTTATACAAGGTATTTCCGATTACTTTACCGTCTTTTATCCCTGTACCCTCAAAGATTTCATCATATACACGACGTCCATCAGGTAGCTGACGCTTGAACAAAACAACAGGAATAGCCTCCAGAATAAATTCAAGGATTTTATTTTCTGATAACTGTAAGCCTGTCGCAACACACATTGAAAGAATACGGTTATATGCGTCAACCGCTGAATTTGCGTGCAGCGTTGATATGATAACGTGACCTGTTCTGCCTGCTTCAACTGCTGTCATAGCCTCAGCACCGCGCATTTCGGCTGGAATAATCGCATACGGGTGGAAACGCAAGGCTTCTTTTAGCAAATCATCCATTGTGATTGGATTTGGCGCGTCTTTCGTAAGCGTCTGTACAACTCTGTTTGTCATTCTGCCGTTCTCATACTGAGCTATGTTAAGTTCACGCGTATCCTCAATCGTATATATTCTCTTCTTTCTGTCCAGACAAGAAATCAAATATGCAAGGTCGGTTGTTTTACCGCTGCCTGTACTGCCGGCAATCGCAAGAGATACACCATTGTTAATGCACAGGGGCAAAAACTCCAATTCCTCTGGCGTTGCGCTGCCATACTCAATCATTAACCTGCGGGTTATGACATTCTCTTTCTGTCGTCTGATTGACGCCACTCCGCCCGTTTTGCTGTCAACACAAGGCGGAATAAGAGCCGATATTCTTACACCTTCACCTATAAAACTATCCACTTTTGGGTTAGAGCCGTCAATAATAGAGCCGCCAAGCCACACCATCTTCTTGATTTTATCCATACAGTCATCGGGGGAAACAAAGGTTTCCTCCAGAAGTTCCACCCTGTCGGGATAGATAACCTCAATACAATTCCAAGCGTTTATATTAACCTCTTCTACATCCTCATTCTGAAGATATTTCGTAAGTATTCCAAAGCCCGCCATATCCTCGTATATTCTGTCTGCAAGCATAGAAATGTTTTTACATTCCTCCACCGACATTTTGTTCTGATTAAGATAACGGATTATGAGGTTTTTCAGTTTATCACCTGCTGATGGCGAATAAATAACGTCTATCAACTCCGCTGAATGGTATTTTGATATGATATGCCGTATCTTATCAAGCACATCTTTGTATTCCATAGTCTGCTGATTGGAAGTGTCCGACGTTGTATTGACATTAACTTTATATATTAAATCATTTATATTGAATACGTCCATATTACTGTCCTCCTCCCAATATTACCGAGCTTGTCAGCGCTTTCATACCAGATATATACTCACGTTCCTGCCTCAAGTCATGGAATATAATAGCCTGCCCCGTATTAGCATAGATATTTGCATTTTCCACATAGCCAAGCTCAAAATCAAATGTCAAACCGATACTTGACTTATATGCCGATAAATCGCATGACTTATCGTGAGTGTTTAAGATATGCACCGTCTTATATGACAGATTTAATAAGTCACCGACACCTTTCATACCGCTGTACCATAGACAATCCTTTACCGATGGACGATGCACAGCGATAATCATATCAGCCTCCGTCATTCCTATGCTTGAAATCGGGTTATTCAGTTCGGTATCACCGTCTATTACAAGATAATCAAAACGAAAAGCCGCGTCATCAAGCATATCCTTAACGCTTTTTGCAGATACGGTAGTAAGCTGCATAGCGTCGAATTTATCGGGGACAGATAAAACAAATACTGACGTTTTCCCTGCCTGCACAAACATATTCTTCGTTTCGCCGCCCATAAGGGCGTGGTATATACCGCGATCTTCGGGAATATTACAGCCGCAAAGCGTCTGCATCTCTCCGTAGTACATATTTGATGAAATAAGTCCTACCGTGAAATTACGCTGTGCAAGAGAAAACGCAAGATTAACCGCCGTTGTAGTTTTTCCGCTGCCGTTTGCGCCCCAGACAGATATAACTTTCGCGTTCATTATGCCACACCTCTATTCTCTAACATGATGTGGAGTTTTCCCGAATACTCTGCACTGATAAGCTTCGCCGCCTGTTCTTCTGTTGCTATTAGTGTTACATTTGCGGCGATTGTGTCCTCTTTATCCTCGCTCCCCTTCACGTTCTCCAGATTTTGAGCGTCCTCATTTTCCACGCTGTAAATTTCTATACCTTTAAGCGCATCATCAATAATGACATTATCATCTGTATAATACGCAACTGTAACCCTGTCACCAGCTTTAAGCTGATTTGCCACACTTGCGGCATTACTCGGTACACTTACTGCAATGAGGCGCTTTCCCTCTGCCACAGCCTTGTCAAAGCGTTCATCTGATACATAATCAGCAAATTTTGAAGAATATAGATAATCATCTGCTGTCAAACTAACCTTTGCATACTTGCCTACAAGGTCATCGGGATTTTTTACAACAGATTCGGGCAACCCGTAACTACCTACCTCAACGGTTTTCAGCATTTCAGCTTCTATCTTTGTCCCTGCCGTAATATCCGACTGTAAACGGCATATGTATATCGTCTTTTCTTTCTGCTTATACATTCCCGGAAGTACCAGAAATGCAAGGATAGCGGCTATGACAATACATACACCGCCTACAACAAGTTTATTTTCAAATAACTTCTTCAATATTTATCACTCCTATTCCATTAAAAAAAGCTCTGCAATCTCATTTGCAAAGCTCTGACTGTTTCGGTCAAACTGATTTACCATGTATTTCTGTAACGACTTAGGCGGTTCAGTATCAAATAAAAAGATATATGAATTTGATATTTTTCCCGCCCACGTTTCATCACTTAAAAAGTATTCGCATTTCTTGATATGCCAAGCATCAGACAATGACATAATAATCTGCAAAGAGGATTTTTTCAGCAATTCAATATTTCTGTAATCATATCCGTTTGAATAACCATTGAAAGCCCCTCCGCTGCTTATCCTGTAAGGCACGCCAAGGTCAATAAGAATAATATCATAGTCCTTTTTTAATTCGGATATATTCAATGACTTTACATCTCTGTATTCAGCCTGTCCTTTAATATATCGGAACTCATCACCGCCCGACAGATTAAGAGCGAGTACCCTTTTACCGTTCCCTGCAAGATATTCCGCAAGGCTTGCCGTCATATTCGTAACACCGGCGCCATGCGTTGTACCGAAAACAGAAATAACCCAGCATTTGTCTGATATTTTATACGGTAATACTTTTTTATTTTTCCGTTTAATATCTGAAACAGGCTTTTTAGGCTTATATGATTTGGGTTTTTCAGATTTTATTTTTTTTAGATTCTCCTGCTCAACATTTAGCTCTTTTGCGGGTTCATTCACAGGCGGTTTTTCTTTCAGAATTTCAACCTCTGTTTTTTCTGTTTCCTTAACAGGCTGTTCTGCCTCTGTTGCCTGCTCTGTCTCCGCTATTCTGCCCTTGTTCATAATAGATAAGATTTCAAGCTTATCCAATCCCTTGCCCTCAAAGATAATATCCTCAATGTTATATCTCTTACGATAACCGTCAAGCTGCGATTGTACATACTGTTTTCTCAATCCGCTTATAATAAGCACAATGCGGACATCCTTTGAAATACTCCGTATTTGCTCTAAATGCGTGTCAGTATCTCTCCTTTCCGCATGCCTTATGAAAATCACATCGACATTCGGATTTTGTTCAACTTCCATCAAAAGCATCACCGTGTTTGCACAATCATCACACATAAATGATATATTATGATTTTCTATATCCCGCCGTAATTCATTCTGAATTGCCTGATTTTTAAATGCGCTGATAACACTTATCATTTCAGCATCACCTCGCACAAATACTGAA
Organism: Lachnospiraceae bacterium MD329; assembly: GCA_010206265.1. GTDB lineage: Bacteria > Bacillota > Clostridia > UBA1381 > UBA1381 > Hominilimicola. Next base: position 7,171 of record VIQV01000034.1, on the reverse strand, counting down.
ACGGCAGCAGACTGTCATTCTCTAAATGTTCATATATTTTCAAAGCACATTCCAGCGCCTTTTCAGTATCACGCTTATCGTGTTTGTAAAACGCGTGAAGAAGTACAATATTATCATCTCTTTCGCAGAAAATTATACGAACAATCTTTTTAGATATTTTTATCCTAAATTCATAGAACATTCTGTAACGCTCTATGATGAAATGCTTGACGTGCGGCTCACACAGTATTCTGTTCTCCGCTACAAGTATGTTAAGCTGATACTTAAACTTTTTCTTGATTTTATCATCTGAATGTTTCAGAAATTCAAGAACCTGAGATACACCGCTTTCATTACAATATGTATAAATTTGTTTCAACAACATCACCACTCTTTGTATTTTAATTTTAAGCACAAAAAAAATATGGAGCTTTTACTGCCCCAACCACTTTTGCGATATTATTTTGTCTACCTTTTCCTCCACCTTGTTAAACGATACGCCGTACCTGAACCCACGCGATACCAAATCAGGCACACACGATAATATTTTAAGTTCATTCCATAACTCAGGATGCAGAAACTTTAAATATGCAAGCTCGTTGTATGACTGATTTGGACAGAACCAACATCCGTTACGCCTTGTAAAGCTATATATTGGCGATAACAGTCCATAATTCTTGCAAAGCTCATAAGTCATTTCCTCTGTACAATTATATTCATAAAGCAAAGACCGCTTATTATCTGTAAGACGTTCCAAGCGTTTAGATTCGTCCGACGCTATTCCTACATACTCTACATACTCACCCTCGATACTTTTACGGTATTGTCGTATGGGTTTCATTTTCAATCTGTCATTACCCGCACACCTGCCCCCGATAAGCCATCCGCTATGCTTGCCGTTATTTTCTTCTGTCTTTGATTTTGTAATGGTATGAAAAAATAAATCCATATAGTCATTGTCTGCTTGAAGTATTTTTACTTTATATCCCCATTCTCTAAATATCGGTATTGCAATATTTTTTACAAAATCAATATGTGCAGGCGTTTCCCCTGATATATTCCTGCTTTTATCAAACATAACCTCGCAGAAAACTATTTCCGTAATCGGCAAATGATTTATATGAGCAAGAATTATTGAGGCAGTGCTGTCCTTTCCACCAGACCAGAAAAATATATTTTTCACTATTCACCACCCGCCTTGTCTAAATGCTTTTCATTTTCAAGATATACGATAAGCAATTTTTCAAGGCGGTCAAAAAGCTCCTGTTCGCTTTTGAAATGACTGATATATTTATTTACAAAAGTGTCAACAGGTTTTTCCGCTTTTTTCTTGGGTGCATTAAGCTCTGACGTTATCTGTTCAAGAATTTCTTCTGTCAGATTTGTTATGTATTTTTTCATTTTCTTTATATACTCATTGTTTAAAACAGCTTTTTCTTCTTCAAAAAAATATTTGTATATAATAACCTGCCGTCTTTTGGGAAATGTCGATAATGCAACTGCTATTTTAAATTTGATTATACCTCCATCAAGAGCATATAATAATTCCTCAATTAAATTATTCAATCGGATATATTCAAATATACTTGTTGCAGAAACATTAAATTCTTTTGCTAAAATCTTTTTTATCTCATCCGTAATCTCAGTACGCCCGGCGTACTGACTCCCATATTTCTCCTTTTTTAGACATTCATTACGCAACATATATATTCTCGCGCGTTCTGACGGCAATACCTTTTCTCTCTGTAGAAGATTAGATTTTATAACCACATTAGCTGCTTCGGTATCCGTGAAGTTCATAATTCGTGCATCGACTTCATCACTACCATTCAATTTTAAGGCTGCTATACGCCTATGCCCACTTAGTATTTCATACTTACCTCCAAAACCTATGACGCGGACAATAATAGGTTCAAGCAGTCCATTCTCCTTGATATCCTCTGCAAGCATTTCAAGCGCTTTATTATGAACAACCCGAAATGGATGCTTTGAATATACTTCCGTATCTGATATTTTAATCCTTGTAATGGGGCAAGCCTTAATTTCTCGTTCTAATTCCTCTGTATCAATATTGTTCATTTTAATGTCATCTCCCTTGTTGTTCAATTATTGACCACTACCATTTCCTAAGAACCTCTCCATAACATAGTTTTGACCTCCTACTCTCTTAAAAATTGGTAAAGAAAAAAGACTTGAAATAAATTCAAGTCTCTTATCGTTGTTTTTTACTTATCATAGAAAATATCAATCTACTTTCATAGTATCAATAATTTTCAGTCCTCTTTCTACACAATAGTCCTTTATTGAGTCAATTTGACTTTTCAAATCCTTATTTACATCATTCTGGACTGTTCGTACATAAATATACTTATTGTTATTTTCATGCATAATACAACACTCCTTTCTTATTTCACTATCCTGCTCATACTCCTATATCTTCAAGAACAATTATTTTGGTGAGTACCATTCTACAACAATCATATGAATTTGTCAATACTCTAAAAAATTAATAAACAAACAATTTATGTAATCTTTTTATTATCTAATCACCAATGAATTAATTCATATTTATTATTGAATATGAGCATACCCTCATTTTCGTTTAAAGATAATATTTCTTTTTCCTCTATCTCTGTTAAATGAAATACATCTGATACAATTTTTACATCTTCCGTACTATCAAGAGTTGTAATGATAGAAGTTTCAATTTGACTAAGTATATTTGAAGTATAATCTATATGACAATCTGCATCAAAGTATCTGCTTGTATAATCTGTAGGCTTCCAATAAAAAATAACTATTGAACAATCATATTTCTTTCCATTTCTGAAAATATTTAATAATAATTTTATAGTCTTATCGTTCTTATATCGTTTATCAAAAAATAAATATATATTATTCAAGTATATTACTTTCTTCCCTGATGCCGACTGAATATCCTTCCATATAAAATCTAAAGCATTATATAATTTATCCGAAAAATCATCTCGCTGATAATTATCTTCTGCAATATCCAAAATAGTGTATGGTGTTTTAAATGAAGTATTATCAATGTCAGACAAATCTCTATATTCTCCGTATAAATCCTTACAGTGATTTATATAATCATCAGCACCTTCATTAGTAATGAAATAAACCTTGCTATTCTCTTTTATACTCTCTGTGATTTTAAATTGCACTAAAGATACGGGATGTGATTTTGAAGAAATAATCAAAGTATTTCCGCACTTATATAAAACATTCATAATTTATATCCTTTCAAAATATTTATTTACAAGAAAATATTATTATTAATATAATTTTACTACAATAATATGTGATTGTCAATTACATTCATTGTAAAATTCTAAGAACAAAAAAAAGAGCCGAATTTTAAAAACAAAAATTCAGCTCTTCTCTGCCATAAATGATATTTTCAAGTTTTTTACTAAAAAATTTTTTTATGTAGAAAAGCCTTAAAATACAAAGTATTTCAAGGCTTCGTGGCTCACCTATTTACCTAATAGACGAACACTTTTACTTAACCGAATGTTTATTACTCTTTATGTCGCGTATATAATTATAAACCCGCCGGAGCGTCCGGCGGGTTATTTTATAATTCTATTTCTTTCCCGGTATCAGATTTTATCTGCGCCTGTACTGCTTTTTTTATATAACCGCTCCGCGTTTCCCCGACGGAGCGGGCTATATCCTCAATTATTTGTTTCGATCCTTTTTTTACAGCCATTTCCACGCGATCATAATTATTTTTTACGTATTTGTGTACCGCTCTTTGTTGTGCTTTTGTTGTTGCCATTTATCCCACCGCCTTATATTCTGCTTCAAGTGTACCATTTTCCCACAATTCGGTACATTCAAGATCTAAAAAATCATTCCACGATATACCATAACCGCCCGTGTCGGTTTTTACATTTTTGAATACCGTATTGTTTCTTAACGCCTTAAAATCTTCTATTTCTTCCGTCAACGGCTTAACATCATATATTTTTACTTTTCCATTCTGAAATGTTACGCGCAATATTAGATTGTCAAGAGGCTCGACATTTTTTACTTTTTCAAACATATTCTTCCCTCCTTTACGGGAAAACCCGCCGCCGCTATTAGTTAAGCGGCGGAATTGTTACAAAATTTTGAGTTTCCCATATTGTCAACAATTCTTTTTCGTGGAGCTCCACCCATTCTGCAAGTAATTTTTCAGCCCTTGCGGGTAAATCCCCGTCCATAATTTCCCTTGTTTTAATGTTCATAACTCCCGTGTACTCTCCATATATTGCGTGGATATGTGGCGGGTTATGCTCACTCTGTTTAAAATACATTTTGATAATTATACCATAAAATCTTGATATTACAGGCATTTTTTTCAACTCCTTTACTATAACAAGTATATCACTATTATATATTCCCGTCAATATACATTTTATACAATATATTCCCGTGAATATTGTATATTTTGCATATTGATATATTCCCGTGAATAGTGTATAATAAATATAGAAATTAAGAAAGGCGGAATTAAAAATGAAAAAGATAATTATACCAAATGAATTAGTAAACATCATAGCCGAACAAATGATAATTGATGAACACATCAAAAAGGCAAAAAAGCTATTAGAAAAGAAAGAATATCAGAGCTTAAAGCACAAGGCATTGACAAAGACATAGCCACTGTAATGGCTGATTGCGGACTATAATTAAAACGCCCGCCCCGGAGGTTACGAGGGCTGAAAGGAATTTAAGATGAAAAAGTTTGAAGTAGGAAATAAGTATTATTCAAGAAGCATACACGATCACGAATGTATTTACGAAATTGAAGTTGTTTCAAGAACAGATAAAACAATTACTTATCTGTATGACGGTTTGAAACGCCGCTCAAAAATTACAGTAGACGAAAGCGGCGAATATGTTACACCCGATAACTACTCAATGGCTCCCGTCTTTCGCGCTAAAAGAATTGTTAAAATAACACCCACTGACGCAACCGCCGCTACCGAAAACGATAATACTGTTATTACAATGATCGGTCAACTTGTAAAATAATAAAACAAAAAACAGCCGGAGCGGGTTTCCTTCCGGCTGTTTTTGTTCTCTGCTCTGCAAAAGTCAATGTTTTTTATTTGGCACATATTCAATTAAATCGCCCACTTCACATTCAAACGCTTCACATATTTTGTCTATATGCTCAACATTTATTCGGTCAATAAATTCGTGATACATCTGATTTATTGTATTTGGGCGTATGCCAGTTATGTCCGCAAGCTGTTTTTGCGTCCACTTTCTTTCACCGAGCAATTTTGCAAGATGAATTTTTATCATCTATAACACCTCACGTTATATAATAACATACGGTTGTTATAGAATACTCCATTTTGTTATTTTATATCAAAATACGATATTTAAAAATTCTTGATTATTACTTCTTTGTATTCCGTATTATTTGACACGTGCGACAATTGATTAAACCGTGTTACAGGTATTATATTAAAATCTTTGTATAATTCCAATATGACATCATCAGCATTATATGATAATACAAACTTACCTTTTATACCTGTTAATACGTTAAACAGACGTTCGTGGTCTGATATAGAAAAATTACTGTTATAATACTTTTCTGCCGCATAGTACGGTGGGTCAAGATAGAATAACGCGCCCGGTCTGTCATATATCTTTATCAACTTTTCAAAGTCGCTGTGTTCAATAACAACCCGCCGCAACCTTTCTTGTATTTCTGATAAATAATCAACCTTGCCGGACAAATTTGTAACATTGGTTGCAAAACTATGTCTATCCGCCCCGAAACTACCACGAATTATTATATAATACCTTGCCGCACTCTGAATATCCGTTAATCCCTCTGCGTGGAGCTGTGAAATATAGCTTTTAAATATTTCACGCGAATGTATTATATATTTTAATTCTTCCTTTAATGCCGGAGCGTGATATTTTATACAGCGATATAAATTTATCAAATCGCCGTCAATATCGTTAAAAACTTCAAACGGCGCGTGCTTGTCTTTACCAAATAACACCCAACCCGCGCCGCCGAATACTTCAATGTATCTGTCAAACTCCGACGGAAATTCCTCAATAATACGCTTTCTTAAAATACGTTTACCGCCAACCCACGGTATAAAACTATTCATATAAATATACATCACCTTTCAAATTGATTGAGGTGTTATAGATGATGTATAATTCCGCGTTACATCAAACCAAACGCATTGCATACAAGCCCCATAAAACAACCGTATGAAGTAGCCGCCTCAAAAATGGTATATGCCTCCGGAGTTGTAATAATACCCTTATCGCATAGGCTGTCCAAGCAGTTCCGCGCCCAATGGTCTGTTTTACGGTCTTTGTATCGCTTACACATACCGCCTGTCACGCTGTCCATAAGTGCAAGACACAACGCATTTGACATATTCGCGGCATTCGTTATAAGGTCAATATACTGTTGCTTGTCCGTAATAATACCTTTTCCGCATAGAGATATAATAACAGGCTGCGCCCAATGTATAGACGTGTCAGCCTCATTGCTTCCCCAACGTCCGCCTGTAATATTATCAAGCAGTGCAAGCCCGTAAGATACAGGCATATCACACTCATAATACTTCCATACATCTTTGTCAAGGTAGCCAAGACTTGCGAGCTTATCGCAATACTTTTCAGCCCAATGACTGTTTGACTTCGGAGCTTTCAGACCGAAGCCCTCCGCAATACCTGACGCAATAGCAGATATAACACTTTTCTTCAGTGTTCTGTATGCATTGTTATCAGATACATTGTCAATAAAACATACTTCAAGTAATGCCGCTGACACGCCCTGCGCCTTCACTTTTGATATAACGCTCCAGTTTGTACGTTTAACACCGCGATTGACAAATCCGACATCATTTGCGAGCTGTCTGACAATTGCACTTTCAACGCCCGTTCCCTGCTCTGAGGTTGTTACATAGATTTCTGTACCATTCGCCGCTTCGTTAAACTTATTAAAATGAATTTCAAGTACATAGTCATATGGTCTGAATTTAACACCGCGATTGACAAATCCGACATCATTTGCGAGCTGTCTGACAATTGCACTTTCAACGCCCGTTCCCTGCTCTGAGGTTGTTACATAGATTTCTGTACCATTCGCCGCTTCGTTAAACTTATTAAAATGAATTTCAAGTACATAGTCATATGGTCTGAA
>VIQV01000005.1 GCA_010206265.1 Lachnospiraceae bacterium MD329 | reverse complement strand
CCACTTTCCACCCAACAGTTCACCCCGAAGGGATCACAAATGGGTTTCTCGTTCGACTTGCATGTGTTAGGCACGCCGCCAGCGTTCGTCCTGAGCCAGGATCAAACTCTCGATTAAATGGTTATCTAAAACACTTTCGTGTCTTACATACTCGATTGCTTGTTAGCTCTAATTACTAACTGACTTTTCTTCGTAATTATATCCGAATTTCTGTCATAAAAAACTCTTTTTATTGACTGGGAGTGTTTTTTTAAACACTCGCACTTGCATCTGTTCATCTTTCAATGTACATGCTGTATTAACTGACAGCTCAATTAGTATATCACTCTGCAACCTGTTTGTCAACACTTTTTTGAAAAAAATTTTGAAAAATTTTATGTTTTGTCTTTATATACAATATATTGTGTTTTTATACTTATTTTATATACAAGTTACATCACCTTTTAATCTTTTTATAATGCGGTATTGACGGCAGACAGTAAGAAATGATAAAATAATAATTACATTACAGAATATCATTGACAAGTATCAAAAATTTTATTTTGGGTAACACTGAAAAGTTATTATATAGGAGAAAAATATGTGGAGTGCAGATAAATGGACTGAATACAGTTTACTGGATAGTGCAGACGGTGAAAAATTAGAATACTGGGGCGACTATCTGTTACGCAGACCTGACCCGCAGGCTGTCTGGAGTTTAAAATCCGATAAAAACTGGAACAAAGCAGACGCTTGGTATCATCGTTCAAAATCAGGCGGAGGAAAGTGGCAGTATTTAAATAAGAAACTACCCGAACGATGGACTATAAATTACAGGGATTTAACCTTTAATATAAAACCTATGGGCTTTAAACACACAGGGCTTTTTCCTGAACAAGCTGTAAACTGGGACTGGTTTTCCTCTCTTATTAAATCGGCTGACCGTCCCATACGCGTACTAAACTTATTTGCCTATACCGGCGGCGCTACAGTTGCGGCGCTTGCAGCAGGCGCCGAAGTAGTACACGTTGACGCGTCAAAAGGTATGGTTACGTGGGCAAAAGAAAATGTTATTTCATCAGGACTTGCGGACAAGCCCGTCCGTTATATTGTAGATGATGTTGTAAAATTTGTACAGCGTGAACACAGACGCGGACGTCAGTATGATGCGATTATTATGGACCCTCCGTCTTATGGAAGAGGTCCTTCGGGTGAAGTTTGGAAGATTGAAAATGAACTCTATCCCCTTATTGAAGAATGTATGAAAATATTATCGGACAACCCTCTTTTCTTCCTTATAAATTCATATACTACAGGTCTTAGCGCTCAGGTTCTTATCAACGTATTGTCAATGACCGTAGGAAGAAAATACGGAGGCAGAATTTCCGCTGATGAAATCGGTTTACCTATGAAGTCAAATGAGCTTATACTTCCCTGCGGTATCAGCGGACGCTGGGAGAAGTAAATATGATACAGACAACAAATCTAACCTTTGAATACTTTGATGAAAACAAAGAAAACTCAAACAAAGTTTTAAACGAAATAAATTTAAACATTGAAAAAGGTTCTTTTACGGCAATTCTCGGAAGAAACGGCAGCGGAAAATCTACGCTTGCAAAACACTTTAACGCAATATTGCTGCCAACAGGAGGCAAAGTCTATATAAAAAATATAAATACCGCCGACAGCAAAAAATTATTTGAAATACGCCGTTCGGCAGGAATGGTATTTCAAAATCCCGATAATCAGATAGTTGCGGCAATGGTTGAAGATGAAGTCGCGTTTGCGCCCGAAAATCTGGGTGTTGCCCCATCTGAAATACGAAGACGTGTAGATAAATGTCTTGCTGCTGTAAATATGACTGAATTTGCCAAAAGCGCACCGTCCAAACTATCGGGCGGTCAAAAACAGCGTGTAGCAATAGCCGCCGTACTTGCAATGAATCCCGAAATACTAATTCTCGACGAACCTACGGCAATGCTTGACCCTATGGGCAGAAGTGAAATTCTAAATACAATTAAAACTCTAAACCGCGATAACGGAATTACCGTCGTACTGATAACCCATTATATGGACGAGGCTGTTAATGCAGACCGAACAATCGTTATTGACAAAGGTGAAATAGTTATTGACGGCAGCCCGAAAGAAGTTTTTAAAAATGTTGAATTATTAAAATCCCTTGGTCTTGATGTACCGCAGGTAACAGAGCTTATATATGAGCTAAGAAAAAACGGCATTAATCTTCCCGACGATATTCTGACGGTTGAAGACTGTTATAATGCTATTATCGGGGGTATAGGAAAATGATAAAAGCAGAAAATGTAAACTATATATATCAACAGGGCACACCGTTTGAACGTCAGGCTCTTTACGATATAAACCTCGAAATTCCCGACGGCTCATTTACGGCAATTATAGGTCATACAGGAAGCGGAAAATCTACGCTTATACAGCATTTTAACGCGCTTGTCAAACCCACTTCGGGAAAAATTACTATTGACGGAATTGACGTTACTGCCGCAAAAACAGATTTAAAGCTAATCAGACATACTGTAGGGCTTGTATTTCAGTACCCCGAACATCAGCTTTTTGAAGAAACTGTTTACAAAGACATAGCTTTCGGTCCGACCAATATGGGGTTAAGTTCAGAAGAAATTGACGAACGTGTACGTGAAAGTGCAGCTTTAGCAGGACTGAACGAAAATCTTCTGGAGCGTTCGCCTTTTGACCTTTCGGGCGGACAAAAACGCAGAGCGGCAATAGCAGGCGTACTTGCTATGAAACCAAAAGTTCTGATACTCGACGAACCTACGGCGGGACTTGACCCGTCAGGTCGGGACAGTATTTTAAAAACAATAAAATCTCTTCATAAAAAAAACCGTGATATGATTATAATTTTCATATCCCATTCAATGGAGGACGTTGCAAAAACTGCCGAACACATAATTGTTATGAATAAAGGAAGAATTGAAACCGAAGGAAATGTTTCGGAAATTTTTGAAAAAGCAGATACACTGCGTAAAATAGGACTTAACGTACCACAGATTACAACATTATGTGACAGATTAAGAAATGCAGGCTTAAATCTGCCTAAAAATATCTATACTGTAGGTTACGCGGCTGACGCACTCACTTCCCTTCTCGGAGGTGGCAGAAATGTTTAAAAATATAATAATAGGACAATACATTCCGGGGTCGTCACCGCTGCATAAAATAAATCCTGCCGTAAAAATTGCGCTTGCTTTCATATATATAATAATATTGTTTTTTATAAAAAAGCCTCTTTCATATGCCGTATTTACCGTGTATGTTTTATCACTCGTAATGATAAGCGGTATTTCCGTAAAAACAATTCTCCGCGGTATACGTCCTATGTTATGGATTTTTGTAATCACCGCTTTACTGAACTTTTTTATGACGCCGGGAGAAGCGGTATGGTCTATACCCGTTTTCAAATTTTCAATTTCAGTAACGCGCGAAGGACTTATTTTCGGAACAGTTATGATTATAAGATTGCTGTTTTTAATTGTCGGAACTTCGCTGCTTACGCTCACTACTTCACCGCTGTTACTTACAGACGGTATTGAAAAACTTCTTACACCTTTGAAAAAAATAAAAGTACCGGCGCACGAAATTGCAATGATGATGACGATTGCAATACGGTTTATACCCACACTTGCAGAGGAAACCGACAAAATAATGAAAGCGCAGACAGCACGCGGTGCAGATTTTGAAACAGGAAACATTATCCGCCGTGCGAAAGCTATGACTCCGCTTTTAATTCCGCTTTTTGTAAGCGCTTTCCGCCGCGCGGACGAACTTGCAACCGCAATGGAGGCGCGCTGCTACAACGGAGGAGGCAGCCGTACAAAAATGAAGGAAACCAGAATTACCAAATCTGACATTATAACAGTAATAATTTTCATAACAGGCTGTTTACTTCTTATTTTAACAGAATTTTTAGTTGAAATTTAGCATTGGAAATGATAAAATGAATATTAAGCTTAATTTAAAATACGACGGCACGGCATACCACGGCTGGCAGATTCAGAAAAATGCCGTTACCGTACAGGAAATATTGAAAAATGCACTGGTGAAAATAACTGGTGAAAATATAACGCCTATCGGCTGCGGACGTACTGATACAGGAGTTCACGCGGAAAATTACGTTTGTAATTTTCATACGTCGTCTTCTGTACCGCCCGACAGGTTTTCATATGCTTTAAACGCGCTTTTGCCAAATGACATTGTATGCTTTAATTCAGAGGCGGTAAGCGATAGTTTTCACGCTAAAAACAGCGCGGTTAAAAAAAGATATGTTTACAGGATTTTATGCCGTGAATTTCCGGACGCATTTTTGTGCCGCTACGCGTGGCATTTTAAATATCCGCTGAATCTTGATAAAATGCAGAACGCGTCAAACGCGTTTATCGGTGAACACGATTTTATCGGTTTTGCGTCAAGCGGTTTTACGGTTAAAACAACAACAAGAACAATTTATTCACTTGACGTTACCCGTGAAAATGATATTATCACAATTGATGTAACAGGTAACGGATTTCTTTATAATATGGTAAGAATTATTACAGGCACGCTTGTATTTGCAGGCTGCGGAAAAATAAATCCCGACGATATGACGGATATAATTGCATCGAGTGACAGACGCAGAGCAGGAATAACCGCTCCGCCGCAGGGACTTTTTCTGAGGGAGGTGTATTACGATTAAAAAACGTGATGATTTTATTGATGAAAATTCAATAAATGATTTAATCAAGCTTTCTGAAGATAATACGACTGATAATGAGGACGATTTTAATATAGATAATGACACGCCCGCAGAAGATATACAAGAGGCGGTAAGAATTGCCGAAACCGCCGCTCCCAAAAAGATAAAACACAAACGCGAAAAAATGTATATAGGAAAAGGAGTTATTATAGGCACGTTTACAGGCTTGCTTATACTTCTGTTATTTATAGGTTTTTCATCAGGAATGATACAGAATTATAAAACCAATTTTCAGAAAAACTTTTCACAGCTTTTCAGGAATTTCAAATCCGATAAACTTCCGCCGATTGAAACACCACCTCCCGATATGCAATACGCAACAGAGGTTGCAAACAGTACCATTATATCGCTTGATGATATGAACGAATCACAGTTTGCGTCATACAAAGATGGTATTATATGCGCCAAGATGAATCATCTTACGTTTATAAACAACGACGGAACAATAGGCTGGGAAACCGATACCGCTATAGTAGACCCTATTTTAAAAACCGAAGGCGGTTATATCCTGCTTGCGGAAAAAAACAGAAATAAAATTTGTATGTACAACGACCGTAAATTGATTTATGATATTGACGACCCCGATACAATTATTGCGGCAGAGATTTCTTCCGCAGGCGACGCGGTTATAATAACTGATAAATCATCATATAAAGGCGGTATTTCGGTATATAACAAAACAGGTGCAAGGATATTTTCCTGGGCGTCGGGCAGTAATATGGTAATAAGCGCGGATATTTCCGCCGCGTCAAGACGTGTTGCAGTATCACTGTTAAATACCGATGTAACCGTCGGTTCAGTAATAATGCTGTTTGACGTTAATAAAACAGAAAGCGACGCAAAAATTGCGTTTGACGATACTGTTATTTTCAATATGCACTTTATAGGTGACTTGCTGTGTGGTTTTGGAGATAACCGTATTATTGGAATAACTGCCGGCGGACGCGTAGTTTACAACCAAAGTTTTGAAAATGAACAGCTTACTCACTGTGCAATTGATACAAGCGGAAACAAGCTTGTTTCACTTGACGACGGTAATATTCCGATAATAAATATGTATTCAAAACGCGGTTCTCTTACTGAAACCGCCACCCTTACCGGTGTAACCGATTTTATAGATATAAAAAATAAAACAATCGTCTATAATCTTGGAAGAGATGTATACTTCGGTAAAATTAACTCAGGAAGTATTATAAAATATACTTCCGCAATGGATATTAAGGATTTAATTATTACTTCGTCACGTTCGTTTGTTATTGTATATTCTAACAGTGTCGAATTTGTTACTGTATAAGAAAGGAATCGTTAATGAGCATAACACTTGATATAGTTTTAATTGCATTATTATTGCTTGCCTTTTTTATTGGATATAAAAAAGGATTTGTGAAATCAGTATGGAAAATTGCAGCGCTTGTTCTTACAATAGTTTTAATGCTTATGCTTAAAACACCAACCGTAAACTATCTGTCTGGAACAGCGCTCGCGGAAACAATAAACACAAAAATTTCCGAAACGGTAAACTTGCCGCAGGGCGGCGGAGTCAATATAGCGCAGTCGCTTAATCTGCCGCAGTTTATGCAAAGTGAGGTGAACAATCAAATTACCGAATCGCAGGATTTAACTATAAACGACACGGTAAATTCATCTCTTACCTCACTGTTTATTACCATAATTGCCTGCATAGGACTGTTTATTGTGATACGTCTTATACTGGCAGTGATATTTATGATAATAAGCGGTATTACCGAACTGCCTCTCATAAAAGGCGTAAATAAACTTATCGGCGGATTGCTTGCGGCGGTAAATATAATATTTGCAGTATATTTACTGCTTGCTTGCGTGTCATTGTTCGCACCTGCCGACAGTTCTCTCTTTGAAGAGATAAACAATACATACCTTGTTAAATATTTATATAATTATAATATATTACTTCAACTATTTATGAAAATATAAAAGGAGGAAAATAAAATGTATAGTGATGTAGTAAAAAAGGGGTTGGAAAAAACACCCCACCGCTCGCTTTTTAAAGCGTCGGGATTTACGGACGAAGAAATAAGCCGTCCTCTTATCGGCGTGGTAAGCGCAAAAAATGAAATTATCCCCGGTCACATTCATCTGGATAAAATCGCGGAGGCGGTAAAAACAGGTGTAAGAGTGGCAGGCGGTACGCCTATTGAATTTCCTGCAATTGGTGTTTGCGACGGTATCGCAATGGGGCATATCGGTATGAAGTATTCGCTTGCAACCCGTGAACTTATTGCAGATTCAATTGAATCAATGACAATTGCTCACGGCTTTGACGCGCTTGTACTTATCCCGAACTGTGATAAAATTGTTCCGGGTATGCTTATCGCGGCGGCAAGACTTAACATTCCCGCAATTGTTGTTTCGGGAGGTCCTATGCTGTCAATGAACTATAACGGTAAATTCCGTGACCTGAATACGGCATTTGAGGCAGTCGGAGCATTTAAGGCAGGTACTATAGACGAAAACGAATTGCTTAATCTTGAAAATGCGGCTTGTCCGTCGTGCGGTTCTTGTTCAGGTATGTTTACGGCAAACTCAATGAATTGTCTTTCAGAGGTTCTGGGTATGGCATTACCCGGCAACGGAACAATCCCCGCAGTTTACTCGGAAAGAATACGACTTGCAAAACACGCAGGTATGAAAATTATGGAGCTTTTGGAAAAGAACATTCGTCCGCGCGATATTATAACTCCTGATTCTATTTATAACGCATTGCGTGTAGATATGGCGCTGGGCTGTTCAACTAACTCAATGCTCCATCTTCCTGCAATAGCATACGAGGCAAAAGCTCCGATTACTCTTGACTATGCAAACGAAATCAGTAAAGAAACACCTAACCTTTGTCATCTTGCGCCTGCAGGTGAACATCACGTTCAGGATTTATACGCGGCAGGCGGCGTACAGGCGTTAATGAATGAGCTGTCTAAGAAAAACTTGTTAAAGCTTGACACAATTACTGCAACAGGTAAAACACTCGGCGAAAATATTAAAGACTGCCGTGTGTTTGACTATGATGTAATTCGTCCTATAGACAAACCGTACAGCGAAACAGGCGGTATCGCAGTATTAAAAGGAAATCTTGCACCTGACGGCTCTGTCGTTAAAAGAAGCGCTGTTGCAAAAGAAATGCTGAAACACGAAGGACCTGCTAAAGTATTTAACAGTGAAGAAGAGGCAATTGAGGCAATTTACGCAGGTAAAATCGTAAAAGGCGACGTTGTTGTTATACGCTACGAAGGTCCTAAGGGCGGACCTGGTATGCGTGAAATGCTTTCGCCGACTTCAGCAATATGCGGTATGGGTCTTGACAAGGACGTCGCGTTAATCACTGACGGACGTTTCTCAGGCGCAACTCGCGGCGCGGCAATCGGTCACGTTTCACCTGAAGCGCGGGAAGGCGGTATGATTGCATTTATTCAGGACGGAGATATTATTTCTATAGATATAAATAATTGTGAGATAAATCTTAAAGTCAGCGATGAAGAAATTGCAAAACGCAAATCAGACTGGAAACCGCTTGAACCAAAAGTTAAAACAGGTTATTTGAATCGTTATTCAAAACTTGTTTCATCTGCTATTCAAGGCGCAGTTATGATTGACGACTAAAAATATTTCAGGGACGGTTAATATAACCGTCCCTGTTTTTTATTTTTCATCTTTTTCAATTGTTCCGTATTTCTTTTCAAATTTATGTATTTCCCTGTTGATTAAATATATAATCTGACCGTTTATTGACCTTCCTTCATATGAGGCAATATGAGCCAGCTTGTAATGAATGTCCTCTTCCACTCTTATTCCAAGATGTTTATTTTTTATCATACAGAAATCCCCCCAAAAATTCTTTAGTTAAATTGCCATAAAAAATTTTTTTAATTTGGCTACTTTTGCTATTTATTTTATCAAATAATGCTGTTATAATACTGTTATGTACTTAAAGTGAGTACATAATATTCACAAAACATTTTGGACGGAATATCTTCGTCAAATAAAATTGGATATTGTTAAGATATGTAGCTGATATATACTATATTTGAGGGAATTTTTTTCCTTCTCCCCCCAATAGTATTATAACACTGCATATTGTGCAATAAAAAACCGCCCGACGGCGGTTTTGTTTTTATGTATTTTTTAATGAACTGTAACAGTTCTTGTATCATTATCCCAATCAACCTGACGATTTAAACCCTCTGAAATTGCTCTTACAGGAACCACCGTAAAATCATTAACGATTCTTGCAGGTGTTTCAAGAGTTACAGGTGAATTATTAACCAACATAGAATTGGAATCAATTTGAAGACCGATAGTTGTACCGGACGCCTCATCATATGAAAGAACAGTTCTTCTTTCACCGTCCCAGACAACATCTGAACCAAGCGCCTCAAATATTGCGCGGAAAGGAACTAATGTATGTCCGTTTTCAATAAACGGAGAAACCTCTTCAAAAACAACTTCCTTATTGTTTACAATTACTGTTATAGCATCATCAGCCATTACTGAACTGAACGACATAAATACTGATGTAACCGCTAAAAATGCGGCAAATATTTTCTTTTTCATAAATATACCATTGAACTCCTTTCAAATACAATATATATAAAGTATATCACGAAATAAGAAAAAATGCAATATTTTATCTCAATGAATTTACAATCTCGTCCACGGCAGATTTTTCCGCATTTACGGCAAAAATATCAACATCTACACCGTTTGCGGTAAATGACGCGGAGATATTTTCTTCATCAATACTGTATACAGGTTCACGGTCTGCATTGCCTGTATAATTGGTAGTCACTTCAATTCTGCCTCCGCTTTCGGAAGAAAAAACATTAGTGCCATACCCTGCAATTTCAACTTGATATCCTGACGGTGCAGAAACCGAGGGCATTACTGTTCCTCCCGACATAGACACTGAATCCGCCGCTGCCGATTCGACTGTAAAGTCTTTCATTGCAGGAACGCATCCTCCTGCAGCAGACGGAGTTTTTAAGAGAGCATTACTTTCCGTATTATCCTGTACATCCTTTTTTTTCACGTCGGGTGTTCCTGTTTCTCCTCTGTCAGCATTCATTTTTAATGTTTCTTCATACGGCATACTTGAATACATAACAGCATTGTTTGTTTTCATACCATTCTCCGACACCTCGTCCGCAGTTTCCTTTTTTATTTCCGTCTGTTCAGGAACAGCCTGAAAAACAGGTTCCTCGTTCTTTTCCGTTGTTTTTGTTTCTTTTTTAACTGTCGCTTTTTTTTCTGTTTCCTTAACCTCTGTTTTTTGTGGAGGTATCGGCGCAGCCGTTTGAGTGGGGGGTTGGGTCGGGGTGTTTGTGACCGCGTTCTTATCCGGCTGCGCCGTTTGGGTAGAAACAGAAATTATACCGTCATCGTTTTGGTTTATCAGATGTGGCAGGGAAACCGCCGTTGCCGATATTACAACAACTGCCGCGGCGGCAGTCATAGTGTATCTGTAGTAGCTTTTGCGCGAAGGAACACGCTTTTTATGTG
The DNA here is from genome assembly GCA_010206265.1 of Lachnospiraceae bacterium MD329. Classification (GTDB taxonomy): domain Bacteria; phylum Bacillota; class Clostridia; order UBA1381; family UBA1381; genus Hominilimicola. The sequence continues at coordinate 26,331 of VIQV01000005.1, read as the reverse complement.
TGTTATTTATGACACTGTTTAAAAAAGCATCATCTGCTTTTATATCATTATTAGCATCTTTATAGTATTTTCTAAACAAAGTCATAACCTCCTTTCAGCTTTTCACGGAGCAGTTCCCGACCTCTGAAAAGACGGGATTTTACTGTCGATTCCTTTGATGATGTACATTGCGCGATTTCCTTTATGTTCATATCTTCATAATAGAACAAGTGTATTACCGTGCGATATTTTAAGGGAAGGTCTTGCACGGCAAAATAAACCTCGCTTTTTTCGGGAATATCAAACGACAATTCCTCTTTTAGAGGTACGCTTGTCCGAAACCACGCGGAACGAAATACACTTTTCGCACAATTTATTGTAACGCGGATTAACCACGCTTTAATATGTTCGTCTGACACAAACTCGGTATTTGACTGAATAAAGCGCAGAAAAACGTCCTGTGTTATATCCTCGGCAATACTGACATTGCCTGCCTGCGCCAATGCAAGACGATATACCGTGTTAAAGTGTTCTCGAATTATTTTGTCAGTTGAACTGCCTGTACACGACATTTCTTCTGTCATAAATCCCCCTCCCTCTACTTATAATACGTTTCAGACTGCCAAAAGGTTGCATTAATTTAAAATTTTTCTTATTTTTATTCAATAACAGGAAGTTTGTCAAGACTTTTCTTTATTTCCTCGTCCGAGGGAATATAGTCTGTCATTTTATTGTCGTGAAATTTCTCATAAGCAACCATATCAAAGTATCCCGTACCTGTAAGACCGAATACAATAGTTTTTTCTTCGCCTGTTTCTTTACACTTTTTCGCCTCATCAATTGCCGCTTTTATTGCGTGACTGCTTTCCGGTGCCGGTAGAATTCCTTCAATTCTTGCAAAATATTCCGCCGCCTCAAAAACTTCTGTTTGCTTTACTGAAATAGCCTCCATAAGTCCGTCATCATAAAGCTGAGAAAGAGTTGAGCTCATACCGTGATAACGAAGTCCGCCCGCGTGATTAGGAGCAGGCATAAATCCGCTGCCGAGAGTATACATTTTTGAAAGCGGACATACCATTCCCGTATCACAAAAATCATATGCATACTTACCTCTTGTAAAGCTCGGACACGACGCAGGTTCTACTGCAATAATTCTGTAATCAGCCTCTCCTCTCAGTTTCTCACCCATAAACGGTGAAATCAATCCACCAAGATTTGAGCCTCCGCCTGCACAGCCGATAATTATATCAGGTTTAATTCCATACTTATCAAGCGCCGCCTTTGCTTCCAGACCGATTACTGACTGATGAAGAAGAACCTGATTTAATACACTTCCCAATACATAACGATAACCTTCTTTATTCACCGCAACTTCTACTGCCTCGGAAATGGCACAGCCAAGACTGCCGCCCGTTCCCGGAAAATCAGCCAATATTTTTTTGCCTACTTCCGTATCCATTGACGGCGAAGGAGTTACAGACGCGCCGTAAGTTCTCATAACTTCACGTCTGAACGGTTTCTGTTCATACGATACTTTTACCATATATACTTTACAGTCAAGGTCAAAATACGAACAAGCCATTGACAATGCCGTGCCCCATTGTCCTGCGCCTGTTTCTGTGGTAACTCCCTTTAATCCCTGCTTTTTAGCATAATACGCCTGAGCAATTGCTGAATTTAATTTATGACTGCCGCTGGTGTTATTACCTTCAAATTTATAATAAATTTTCGCAGGTGTATCAAGCTTTTTTTCAAGACAATAAGCGCGTACAAGCGGCGATGGTCTGTACATTTTATAGAAATCTCTGATTTCTTCGGGAATTTCAAAATAAGCAGTTGTGTCGTCAAGCTCCTGTTTTATAAGCTCGTCACAGAAAACTCCTGCAAGTTCCTCTGCTTTCATAGGTTTGTGCGTTTGAGGATTCAACAACGGAGCAGGTTTATTTTTCATATCTGCGCGTACATTATACCAGCTCTTAGGCATTTCATTTTCATCTAAATAAATTTTATAAGGTATTTTGTTTTCTGACATTTTTCTGTCCCCTTTCTGATTATTTACGGTCATTAATATATTGCTGAACTATGCGGCTTCCTTATATTATTGTCACACTCCTCTCCCTATTACAACAAAAAACCCTTGACTTGTATAAAGATATACAAATCAAGGGTGAAAATACATTTCCACGGTGCCACCTTGTTTCAAGCTTTTGAAAGCTTCTCTGCGAGATACCTGCATATCTCCGACTTCTAACGCAAGTCTTACGTCAGCGCATTTAACGCCGCCCTCGGCAGTCCATATTATTCAGAAAACCTTGCGGAACTCACACCGTAATCCGCTCGCTCAAAAAGATTTACTCTGATTTTTTTCTGCCTCTTCGGTTTGCTGCAATATTAAATTACATATATAATAACATTAAAACAATGTTTTGTCAAGGATAAAATTTTGCACCGTCTAACAGATTTTTACTCTACCTTATCGCCTTCTACTTCCTCGCCGTCGATAGTAATATTAATATCCTTATACATACTCATACCCGTACCGGCAGGAATAAGCTTACCGATAATTACATTTTCTTTCAGACCAAGCAGCGGGTCAATCTTACCTTTAATCGCCGCGTCTGTAAGAACTTTTGTTGTTTCCTGGAATGACGCTGCCGACAGGAATGAATCAGTTGCAAGCGACGCTTTTGTAATACCCAGAAGAACAGGTGACGCAGTAGCAAATTCCGTACCACCTTCTTCTCTTACTCTGTCGTTTGCCTCTTCAAGTTCAAACTTATCAACAAGAGAACCGATAAGAAGGTCTGTCTGACCTGCCTCTTCAACTCGTACTTTACGCAGCATCTGACGTGTGATAACTTCAACGTGCTTGTCATTAATGTCAACACCCTGCATACGATAAGTTCTCTGAACTTCACGCGAAATATATACCTGTACTGCGTGCGGACCGTTGATATGAAGAATATCGTTCGGATTTACTGAACCTACCGTTAATTCATCACCGGGTTCAATAACATCTCCGTCGTGTACCTTGATACTTGAACCGTAAGGAATAGTATACGTTTTAGCTTCACCTGTAGCATCATTCTGAACAGTAACTTCACGTTTGCGCTTTGATTCAGAAACAGAAATTCTGCCGCCAATCTCAGAAATAATAGCAAGACCCTTAGGCTTTCTTGCCTCAAACAATTCCTCGACACGGGGAAGACCCTGTGTAATATCACTGCCCGACGCAACACCGCCGGCGTGGAAAGTACGCATTGTAAGCTGAGTACCGGGCTCACCAATTGACTGAGCCGCAATAATACCAACTGCCTCGCCGACATTTACAAGTTCACCTGTTGCAAGGTTTGTACCATAACATTTAGCACAGACACCAATTTTTGATTTACAAGTTAATACACTTCTAATATAAACTTTTGTAATACCTGCGTTTATAATATCACTTGCCTGTATATCTGAAATAAGCTCACCTGCGTTTACAATAAGCTTGCCTGTTTCAGGGTGGGTAATATCCTCCATAGCCGTACGTCCGACAATTCTGTCATAAAGCGGTTCGATACTTTCCTTACCATCAGTAATTTCAGTTACCCATTCTCCCTCTTCAGTTCCGCAGTCTATTTCACGGACAATAACGTCCTGAGATACGTCAACAAGACGACGTGTAAGATAACCTGAGTCGGCTGTTCTAAGAGCCGTATCGGTAAGACCTTTACGCGCACCGTGTGAAGAAATAAAGTATTCAAGTACGTTAAGACCCTCTCGGAAGTTAGCACGGATAGGAATTTCGACTGTTCTTCCCTGTGTATCCGCCATAAGTCCGCGCATTGCGGCAAGCTGACGAATCTGGTTCACGCTACCACGCGCACCTGAATCAGCCATCATAAATATCGGGTTAAACTCACCAAGATGTTCCATCATCGCGTCCGTAACCTCGCCCGACGCTTTTGCCCAGACTTTAATTGTCTGCTGATAACGTTCTTCATTGGTTAAAAGACCACTCAGATACATCTGCATAATCTTTTCAACTTCTTTTTCCGCCTCAGCAAGAATTTCTTTCTTCTTTTCAGGAACTTCGATATCCGAAACAGCAACGGTAATAGCACCGCGTGTTGAATATTTATATCCTGTAGCCTTAATTTTATCAAGAACTTCAGCAGTTTCAGAAGTACCGTAAACACGGATACATCTGTCTATAATCTTTCCAAGCATTTTCTTTTCGACGATAAAATCAATCTCAGGCAGGAAGTCATTTTCAGGGATTGTTCTGTCAACAAAGCCCAGATTCTGCGGTATATTATTATTGAAAATAATTCTTCCGACAGTTGTTCCCACCATTCTCGAACGTGTAACACCGTCTACCTTCTTTGTAACTTCAACAAGAATACGCTCGTGAAGTGTTACTTCGTGGTTATCATAAGCTAAAAGCGCCTCGTCAAATGAAGTATATTTCTTTATAATAATTTCCTTAACCGTATTGATTAAACCTTTTATAGAAATCGTCAGTGATTTCTTTGGCATTGCAATAGTTATCGGATTTGCGTGAATTTCTGTTTCATTCATCGCAACTTCAGGCATTTCTCTTACAAACTTCAATGCCTCTTTAATATCAGTAAAGCTCTTTATCGGTGCATTTTCGTCATAAAGAACAGTATCCTCCTGTTCCATAGCCGAAAGCTTTTCTGTAAGAACATCTATTTTTGATTCATCATCAAGAATAGTATCTATAATTTTATCGTAATGTTCTTTTTGCAGTGTCAGATAATAAGAACCCAGAATCATATCCTGTGTAGGTACCGTTACGGGATGACCATCCTGCGGTTTAAGCAGGTTATTGGCTGAAAGCATAAGGAATCTTGCCTCTGCCTGAGCCTCCGGTGACAAAGGAACGTGAACAGCCATCTGGTCACCGTCAAAGTCAGCATTATACGCCGTACATACAAGCGGGTGCAGTTTCAGTGCGCGTCCCTCAACAAGACGCGGTTCAAATGCCTGAATACCAAGTCTGTGAAGTGTAGGCGCACGGTTCAGAAGAACAGGATGCTCCTTAATAACATCTTCAAGAACGTCCCAAACCTCAGGCTTTGTTCTTTCAACCATTCTTTTTGCGCTCTTTATATTATGTGCCAGTCCGCGCGCAACAAGCTCCTTCATTACAAACGGCTTAAACAATTCAATTGCCATTTCTTTCGGAAGTCCGCACTGATAAATTTTCATTTCAGGACCTACGACGATAACCGAACGTCCTGAATAGTCAACACGCTTACCCAAAAGATTCTGACGGAAACGTCCCTGCTTACCTTTTAATAAGTCTGAAAGTGATTTCAGCGCACGGTTACCCGGACCGGTTACGGTTCTGCCGCGGCGTCCGTTATTAATAAGCGCGTCAACAGCTTCCTGCAGCATTCTTTTTTCGTTTCTGATAATAATATCAGGCGCGCCGAGTTCAAGTAATCTCTTCAAACGGTTATTTCTGTTAATAACACGTCTGTAAAGGTCATTAAGGTCAGATGTTGCAAAACGTCCGCCGTCAAGCTGTACCATAGGACGAAGTTCAGGCGGAATTACAGGAATTACGCTCATAATCATCCATTCAGGACGGTTACCTGAAATTCTGAATGCCTCTACTATTTCAAGTCTTTTGATTATTCTTGCTTTTTTCTGTCCCTGAGCAGCCTCAAGCTCCTCTTTTAATTCTTCAGACAGCGTTTCAAGGTCGATTTTTTCAAGCAGTTCCTTTATTGCCTCTGCTCCCATACTTGCTGTGAACTTATTTCCGTATTTTTCATAAGCTTCACGGTATTCAGCCTCGGAAAGTATCTGGTTCTGCATAAGTCCCGTACCGCCCGGTTCTGTTACTATATATGCCGCAAAGTAAAGTACCTTTTCAAGCTGACGCGGTGAAACGTCAATAATAAGTCCCATTGATGAAGGAACACCTTTAAAATACCAGATATGTGAAACGGGAGTTGCAAGAGCAATATGTCCCATTCTTTCACGTCTTACTTTCGCTTTTGTTACTTCAACGCCGCAGCGTTCACATATTTTTCCCTTAAATCTGATTTTCTTATATTTACCGCAGTGACATTCCCAGTCTTTAGTCGGACCAAAAATCTTTTCACAAAATAGTCCGTCCTTTTCAGGTTTTAGTGTACGGTAATTTATGGTTTCGGGCTTTGTAACCTCTCCGTGTGACCAGCCTAATATCGTCTCGGGAGATGCCAAGCCTATTTTAATTGCCTCAAAACTGTTAAACTCTAACATTTAAAAACCTCCATAGTTTTTTCTCACACGAATTGATTAAAATTCATCGTCATCTTCAAAATCTTCATCGTCGATTTCGTCGTCCTCATCATCGTCGTCGAAATCATCGTCAAAGTCATCGTCTAAAACCATACTTGCATCATCAAGGTCATCCTCGTCAAGCGAATCGGAAATACCGTCGCCCTCCTCCATTGTCTGCATCATTTCTTCGCTGACAACACCTTCTTCATCATCGTCAAATGACGCGTCAAGGTCAATTTCCTCCATATTATGATTAAGAATTCTGATATCAAGAGCAAGCGACTGCAATTCCTTAACAAGAACCTTGAAGGACTCGGGTATTCCTGATTTCGGAATATTTTCACCCTTAACAATTGCCTCGTATGTCTTTACACGTCCTACTATATCGTCAGATTTAACTGTCAGAATTTCCTGTAGTGTATAAGCCGCGCCGTAAGCCTCAAGCGCCCAAACTTCCATTTCACCGAAACGCTGTCCGCCGAACTGAGCTTTACCGCCCAAAGGTTGCTGAGTAACAAGTGAGTACGGACCTGTTGAACGAGCGTGAATTTTATCGTCAACAAGGTGGTGCAGTTTCAGATAATACATTATTCCGACTGTAACAGGGTTATCAAATTTTTCACCTGTACGTCCGTCATATACTACCGATTTAAAATCAGGTCTTAAACCTGCCTCTTTAAACGCAAGTTTTAAGTCCTCGTCCTGCGCGCCGTCAAATACAGGCGTTGCAAGCTTTATAAATCTTCCCTCACGCTTTTTATCATAAGCGGAAAGAATATTTTTCTTAAAGTTATCATCAATAATAGTATTTTCAAGCTCCTGCCTTGTCTTTATGCTAAGACATCTGTAGGCATAACCAAGATGCATTTCAAGTACCTGTCCGATATTCATACGCGAAGGCACGCCCAAAGGATTAAGAACAATCTGCAGCGGTGTACCATCTTCAAGGAACGGCATATCCTCCTGCGGAAGTACACGTGAAACTACACCCTTGTTACCGTGACGTCCTGCCATCTTATCGCCTACAGAAATTTTTCTCTTCTGAGCGATTACACATCTTACAACTTCATTTACACCGGGTGAAAGCTCGTCGCCGTTTTCTCTTGTAAACTTTTTAACGTCAATTATAATACCCTGTTCACCGTGAGGTACTCGAAGTGAAGTATCTCTTACTTCTCTTGCTTTTTCACCAAAGATTGCGCGAAGAAGTCTTTCTTCGGCTGTAAGCTCTGTTTCACCCTTAGGAGTAACCTTACCTACAAGAATATCTCCTGCGTGAACCTCAGCGCCGATTCTTATAATACCCTGTTCATCAAGGTCTTTTAATGAATCCTCACCGACATTCGGAATATCTCTTGTGATTTCCTCAGGACCAAGCTTTGTGTCACGTGCCTCACATTCATATTCCTCCATATGAATTGATGTGAATACATCATTTTTAACAAGCTCTTCACTGATAAGGACAGCGTCCTCGTAGTTATAACCTTCCCAAGTCATAAATCCGATAAGGATATTCTTACCAAGAGCCAGTTCGCCGTTATCCATTGCAGGACCGTCGGCTATAATATCATTTTTATTTACTCTCTCGCCTTCAACCACAATAGGTCTGTAATTGATACAGGTACTCTGGTTTGAACGCGCGAATTTAATAAGCTTATGTGTATGTTTAATACCGCTGTCGCCCTTAATTACTATTATATCAGACGCAACTTTTTCGACTACGCCGTCTTCTTTTGCAAGAATTGCCGAACCTGAATCCTTGGCAACCTTGTGTTCAATACCTGTTCCGACAATAGGAGAATCAGTAGTTAAAAGAGGCACTGCCTGACACTGCATATTTGAACCCATCAATGCACGGTTAGCGTCATCATTTTCAAGGAACGGAATACAAGCCGTTACAACCGATACAAGCTGACGCGGCGAAACGTCCATATAATCAATTCTGTTTGCCGAAACTTCAAGTATTTCATCACGATAACGCGCCGATACTTTTTTATCAAGGAAACGTCCTTCGCTGTCCAACGGCTCATTAGCCTGAGCAACAACAAATTCGTCCTCCATATCGGCAGTCATATAAACTATTTCATCTGTTACGCAGCCTGTTTCCTTATCAACCTTTCTGTACGGAGCCTCAATAAATCCATAAGTGTCAATTCTCGCAAAGGTTGCAAGTGAGGTGATAAGACCGATGTTCGGTCCTTCAGGTGTTTCAATCGGACACATTCTTCCGTAGTGAGAATAGTGAACGTCACGGACTTCAAAACCTGCTCTTTCTCTTGACAAACCGCCCGGACCCAATGCTGAAATTCTTCTCTTATGTCTAAGTTCCGCAAGCGGGTTAGGCTGGTCCATAAACTGAGAAAGCTGAGATGAACCGAAGAATTCATTAATTGTAGCTATTATAGGTCTTATATTAATAAGTGATGTCGGTGTAATAATTTCAAGTTCCTGAGTTGACATTCTCTCACGAACCGTTCTTTCCATACGGGCAAGACCAATTCTGAACTGGTTTTGTAAAAGTTCTCCGACACAACGCAGACGTCTGTTTCCAAGATGGTCGATATCGTCAATTTCACCGATACCGTTTGCAAGATTTAAGCAGTAATTTACCGAGGCAAACATATCGTCGATTATAATATGCTTTGGTGCAAGCTCGTCAACACGCGCCCAAATCTGTTCTTTAAGTTCTTCCTCTGTTTTATATTCGGAAACGATTTCTTCAACAATTTCTCGTCTTACTTTATCAACAGGGAATCCCTGAATTTCAAAATCAATATATTCGTCAAGGAAAACCATATTATTAGAAAATACTCTGACTTTTTTACCCTCGACTAAAAGCTCAACCTGATTAAGACCTGACCTTTCAATAGCCATAGCCATATCAGCAGAAAGAGCGTCGCCCTTCTTGGCAATAACCTTTCCCGTACGCGGATTTACTGCATTTTCAGCAAGAGTTTTACCTTTTATTCTTGAAGCAAGAGCCAATTTCTTATTAAATTTATAACGACCCACTTTTGCAAGGTCATAACGACGAGGGTCAAAGAACATATTCATTATAAGTGATTCGGCATTCTCAACATTAAGAGGTTCACCAGGACGCAGACGCTTATAAATTTCAAGCAGTCCTTCATCACGTGATTCGGTAGCGTCCTTTTCAAAGGTTGCAAGAAGTCTGGTATCTTCACCGAACATATCGATAATTTCAGCGTTCGTCTGAAGACCCATAGCTCTTAAAAGAACAGTTACAGGAAGTTTTCTCGTTCTGTCAATTCTTACCGAGAAAACGTCGTTTGAATCTGTTTCATATTCAAGCCACGCACCTCTGTAAGGAATTACAGTTGCTTTATAAAGAGGTTTACCTGATTTATCACGTTCAAATTCGTAATAAATACCGGGCGAACGAGTAAGCTGACTGACAATAACACGCTCCGCACCGTTTATTATGAATGTTCCCTGTTCTGTCATAAGAGGGAAATCACCCATAAATATTTCCTGTTCTTTTATTTCTCCCGTTTCGGTATTAATAAGTCTTACATTGACTTTAAGAGGCGCGGCATATTTCGCGTCCCTTTCTTTACATTCCTCAACGGAATATTTGGAATTATAGTCAAGCCTGTAATCAAAAAATTCAAGAACAAGCTTGCCCGCGTGGTCAGTTATCGGAGAAATATCGTGGAAAATTTCTCTAAGACCTTCCTCCAAAAACGACTTGTAGGAATTTTTCTGTACCTCTATAAGGTTAGGCATATCCAAAACTTCTTTAATTTTTGAATAGCTCAGACGTACATTTTTTCCCGCTTCTACTTCGTGCACCATTTTCTTCAATCACCTCATCATTTTATAAGTAGTTTCAGTGTTTTTACTCAATCTCTTAAATTCCTTCCGAATTTTTCCTCAAATTTCGGGGTTGCATTTTGTATATAATTGTGATAGAATACATACAATGATAATGTAAAAGTTAAGAGATAATACCCGAAGACTTTGAAATTTAAAGTCTAAGGTACAGTTTACTATACTATCACAAATTTACCGTTTTGTCAAGGGATAAAGCGGTTTTTTTTAAAACTTTTTCTTTTAACAAAGGAGAAAATATATGATTTTACCACAAGATTTTGAATTAAGAATGAAAAATATGCTAAATAACGAATATTCCGACTTTTTACGCGCTCTTACAGAAAATCCTGTATACAACGGTATACGAATAAACACCAAAAAGAACGGTATAGACGAACTTATAAAAAATGAATTCGGTACTTTAGAAAATATTCCGTGGTGTGAAAATGGTTTTTATGCCGATAAATCCAAAATATCGGGTAACCACCCATACCATACGGCAGGTCTTTTCTATTTTCAGGAGCCGAGCGCAATGTCTACAGTTTCAGCGCTGCCTGTAAATGAGGACGACTATATTCTTGATTTATGCGCCGCTCCAGGCGGAAAAGCTACTCAGGCAGGCGCTCTTTTAGGTGAAAAAGGACTTCTTGTCGCTAATGAAATTGTAAAAAGCAGAGCTAATATTCTTGCCGACAATATAGACCGTTTCGGTTTGAAAAATTGTGTGGTAACAAATGAAACACCTCAGAGATTAGCTGAAAAATATCCAAATTTTTTTGATAAAATAATTGTAGACGCTCCCTGCAGCGGTGAGGGAATGTTTCGTAAAGAACCGCAGGCAATTGATGAATGGAGTATTCAGCACACAATTTCGTGCGGAGAACGGCAAAAACATATTCTTGACTGTACATTTAAAATGCTCCGAGGCGGCGGATATCTTGTCTATTCGACCTGTACATTTGCACCTGAAGAAAACGAAAAAATTTGTGCTTACATATTAAATAATTATAATGCAGAGCTTATAAAACCCAATAATCTCAATATGCTTTCACAAGGAAAAACGGAATGGTCAGATTCTAATTATAATATGGAAGATACAAGACGTATTTTTCCTCATAAAAATAAAGGAGAGGGTCACTTTATTGCGTTATTCCGTAATCTTGATAGGGAAAACGGCGAGCATCAGCGAGCCGCGGTAAAATCAAAAAAATGTGACGGTGAAAAACTGTATCGTGAATTTGAAAATGAATTTTTAAATATAAAACTTGACGGTGAATTTTGTTTATTCGGTGAAAATCTTTATTTAAAACCTAAAGAAATTGATATTGATAAAATTAAAACAATCCGTGCAGGACTGCCGCTTGGTATTTGCCGAAAAGGTCGGTTTGAACCGTCGTGGGCATTGTGTACATCATTAAAGAAAGACGATATTAAAAATACGCTGGATTTTAACGTGAACAGCGAAAAATTAAAATTATATATGCTGGGTCAGACAATTGAATGTGATAAAAAAGGCTGGTGCGCTGTTACTGTTGATGGTTTCCCTCTTAGCTGGGGTAAAGCGTCAAACGGTATTTTAAAAAATCATTTTCCAAAATATCTGAGATTGAAAAAATGACTGTCATAAAGACAGTCATTTTTTATCACCTTAATTATTCAGCATTCTCATAATTTAGAACTATTGAATCATTTGATTCAAGCAATTCTGTAAAATATTCAACAGGAACATATGTTAAATCATCATCTTTGATTACAGGCGCTGCCTTTAACGGCTGAGGCATCATTTTACCTTTTCCGTAAGCGTTTTCACCAATTTTAAGACTATACATTCCGCTGTTAATCATAACAGCTTTAAGCTCGCCGTCCCATTCAACTGTAAATCCAAGTTTTTCAGCAATCTCTCTTAAAGGAACCATTAAAGTATCATTTTCCTTATAAACGTTAGTGATTACTGTTTCTCCTACTGTTATATTCTGAACAGTTGTATAATCAACAGGTGCATCAGTTACTTCAGGAGTAACCTCAGGTGTTGCTTCAGGTGCAGGAGTTGCTTCAGTATTTGCTGATTCAAGAGCCTTTAAAGCCATTTCATTTTCACCAAGAACTACTACTTTAACAGGAGTTGTTTGAGCAGGAATACTCTTTGTTGATGAAGTATAGATTACAGCAAGGTCTTTTTTATCAAGCTCTTTAGCGTCAACTTTCTTACCTTCTCTGTCAACAATTTCCGTATCATCAGCAAGATTTAAAGCAAGTGTATTAGATAAATTTACAAACATTTCATCTTCGCCTTTAACGTATGTATCTACATCAGCAAATCTCAGTGAGCTTATTTCAAGATTATCTTGAACAAAAATCACATCTGCCTGATACTGCGGAGGAAGAATAAGCGGTGCAGGCGCATATGCGTTTGAATAAACCGTTATTTTATCTCCCTTTTTGATGTTCTTAATTTCCTTTACATCGCCTTTTGCATATCCTAAAACAATTGTATTATCCGAAACAGTATAATTTATTGTTTTTTCAGGATTTTCTGCGTCTTTTTCATCTGTTGTTGTTGAGATTTTCTCATCTGTTACTTCTGTAACAGTTACAGAATTTGATATGTAACTCGGAGAAATAACATTTACTCTTTCTGATATAAGCATAACGTCTCCCTGAATTATATCCTCAAATGGTGTATCAGGTTCAGCAGGCTTATTCATAATATCCTGTGCCGGAACAATTTCAGTTGCCGGTATTGTGTCAGCAAATACTGCTGATGTTGATGACAGCATTGCTGCCACTGTTAGTAGTGTAATTAAATTTTTTTTCATTTTTAACATTTCCTTTCTGTGTTACTAATATATTAGACGATAACAACATCTGTTTTGTTCCCAAAAATGAAAAAATTTTTTTTAATAAACAAATTTCTCAAAAAAAACTCATAAAACCAGAAAAAATGATAATAATATTAATATCTTAATTTATAAATTAAATTGGAGGAATTAAAAATGAAGACTATAAAATTAGTTTTATTATCAGTATTAACAGTTGCCGCACTTACAGGCTGCGGCAATCAAAAAGCAGAAGTTATACCTACTGCATCACCAAAAGCAACAGCGCAGGCTACTGCAAGCCCTAATGGCAATATAGCAAATGACGCTAAAAACGCAGGTAATGCCGCAGGCAATGCTGTCGGAGATATAGGTAATGCCGCAGGTAATGTTGTTGAGGACGCAGGCGAAGCTGTAGGTGACGCGGCTAAAGGCGTAGGCGACGCAGCTAAAGATATTACAAATCCATAACTCGGATTTAAAAGGACGGCAAATGCCGTCCTTTTAAAATTCTTTTAATTTCTGTATTCTTATATCTTCACCATAAAATTTATAAAGAATAAAATATTCATATAATCTTGAAGTAAAACGCGTACTGTAAAGCTTTGTCAATTCATTTATCTGTAAATTTGTATTTATAATGATTTTCTTATTCTGAGCTATTCTTTCATTTATTACATCAAACAAAAATGATATACTATTTTTATTATACGGTTCTGTTCCCAAATCATCTATTATAAGTAAATCTGCGCTGTAAACATTATCTATTAACGACTTGTCCGCGTTTCTGCCGAATTTATAATCATCATTCATTGCAAAAAGACGCGTTGCTCTTGTATATACAACTGTTTTGCCTCTATCCATTATTTCCTTTGCAACCGCACTCGAAAGAAATGTTTTTCCAAGTCCCGTAGGTCCGTAAAACAAAAGGCTTTTAACTTCACCGTCAAAATTCTCACAAAAACGTTTACAACTATTATAAATTCTTACCATATTTTCATACGGAGAAGTTTCGCCATTCTGACTTTCTTTTGAATAATAATCAAATGAAAAAGTATTAAAATTCTGGTTTTTCACAATTTCAGCCATATTTGACATTGAATATGCCTCATTTATAAGTTTCTGTTTAAAACAACGGCACTTTTTACCATCAGGCATATATCCCGTATCAGAACATTCACTGCAGGAATAAACATATTTATCATAGTTTCTGTCTATTTTATTTTCGTTTAATAAACTTTCCTTTTCTTCAGTTAAAAGTTTTAAACTACTTTTAAAACTGCTGTTATATTCATCTTTCTTTTCAGGATTTTTAAAAATATTTGTTGTATTCTGTACTCCAAGTCTGAATATTTCCTTATCTATTTCACCTATACGCGGAATATTTCTGTTTACTTCCTCTATACGTTTTTGTCTTTCCAATGCTGATTTCATACGAAGTTCCTCGTATTCGTCCATTATTTTATTCAGAGTATTTTCATCAGCCATTTTTTTCACCGTCCAATATTTTTAATATTTCATCTTTCTTTTCAAGAATTTCATCAAACCTTTTTATATATTCAAGAGGATCTTTAAAATTAAAAATTCTTTCAATCCTGTCATCCATTACTATTTTGGTTGACCCTCCCCCGCCAAGAGCAATTATAGTTTGTTTTTCCTCCATAATATTTATATTATATGTACTCATATAACCTTCTTTCGCATAACCTACATTTTCAAGATTACCCGATATATTTTTCTGACGGTACATATAATATGGTTTTCTTTCAGTTTCTTCCATTCTTTTCTGAGTATAAGAAAGCATTTCATTCATATCCTTCGCCTGCGCCAACATAGTATCGGTAAGCCTAAGCGACGCCGCACGCTTTACACACATAGAATGAACTGTTATATTTTCAGGGTTAAGTTTTATAACCTCATCAAGACTGTATTTAAACATTTCAACAGTTTCATCAGGAAGTCCTGCAATTAAATCCATATTTATATTTTTAAAACCAATTTCACGCGCCATTTTAAAACATTCTTTCACCATATCAGGCGTATGAAATCTGCCAACTTTTTCAAGAGTAATTTCATTCATTGTCTGAGGATTTATACTTATTCTGTTTACTCCTCCGTTTTTAGCCTCAATAAGTTTTTCACGCGTAATAGTATCAGGGCGCCCTGCCTCAAGAGTAAATTCTTTTACTCTGTCAAAATCAAAATTATTGTACAAACGTTCAAATATTTTCTTTAAATGGTAAGGTTCAAGCGTTGTCGGAGTTCCTCCGCCTATATAGATATTTTCAACATACGCTCCCATTTTTTCTATTATTTCAGCAGTTTTATCTATTTCCAAAAGTAATTTTTCAACAAATCCATCAATATACTTTCCGCTGACACGTATATCAGTCGAAACAAAAGAACAATAAAGACATCTTGTAGGACAAAATGGTATGCCTATATAAATACTTACGCTGTTTTCACCTATTTCATTTAAAAGTTTTTCTTCATTTTTAGCAACCGTTTTTGCAAGATTTATTTTTTCATCAGCCACTTCATATATATCTTTTAAAATATCCGTAACTTCATTATCGTTATGACCTTCATCAAAAAGCTCTCTAACAAGTTTTGCAGGCCTTATTCCCGACATAACTCCCCACGGCAAATTTACATTTTTAATTTTAGACGCAGTATGACAAAACGACTTCGTACAGGAAGTCGTAAATATCTTTTTAATAAACTGCTTTTTTTTATTATCTGAATTAAAGCTGTAATAAAAATCATCAAAATATGTTTCACCCTCATAAATTATCTGAGTATACACATTTATAACATTATTTTCATATTCAAAATTCGAATATACACATACATCTTCATCTTCACCGAAAAAAAGCTTATAAAAAAGCCTCATTTCATAATCACATTCATAACCGTTTTGCTGAATAAGCATTTTATAAAAAAATATCCCTTTCTCAGATTTATCCTTTTACAAACATATTAAACTTCTTTTCATATCCTATTGTTGTAACAGATCCGTGACCTGTAAATACATCAATTTCATCATCAAGAGTATATAATTTATTTTTTATCGACGAAACAAGCGTTTCGCTGTCCCCTGTCGGTAAATCAGATCTTCCGATACTTCTTAAAAATAACGTATCACCGACAAAAAGCTTTTTACCATTTATCAGATAACTTACACCGCAATTTGTATGACCCGGAGTATAAATACATTTTATTTTAATAGAATCAAGAGTCAGTTCCTCATTATCATTTAAAATTATATCGCTCTTTTTTGCAGAAAGGGCATAACCAAGTCCCAATACTGAATGATTTATATCAGGATTACCTATATTTACACTACCCCATTTACTGCTTACAAGGGGAGCTTTAGTCTTTTCCCTTAATTCCTCTAAATCACTTATATGATCATAATGACAATGAGTTATTAAAATATATTTTATATTCAATTCATCATCTGACGCGGCTTTTAAAATTCCGTCACAATTATAACCCGGATCTATAACAAGCCCGTTTTTAGTATTTTCGTCATACACAATATATGTATTTTCGTCGTTTATATAATTATTAAGAGTTTTAATTTTCATATCAGTTATACAACCTCACGGGCAATATCATATAGATATACGAATCATCATTATTTACACTTCTTATAAAACAACCGCTTGTCGGAGCTGAAAATTCCATTTTAACCTGTTCTTCATCACAAGCCGAAAGAGCGTCAAGCAAAAATCTGCAGTTAAAACCGATAATAAGCTCACCGCCGTCAAGCTCTACGGGAACAGTATCATTAACCTGTCCTTTACCTGTTATACAGGAAACATCTATTTTATCATATGCAATATTAAAACGTACAGGAACTTTATTTTCTGACTTAGCCGAAATATCATCATTTATTAAAAGCTGAGCTCTTTCAAGACTATCCATTATATATCTTTTTTCAGCCACAACATTTATAGTATTAACTGCAGATATAATTGCGTCATACTTTAAAAATTCACCGTCCAGAAGTCTGGAATAAACCTGATAATAACCAAAATCAAACAAAACAGTTCTGTCTGAAACTATAATATTAACTGAATCTTCCTCGTCTTTTAATATTTTTATAAGTTCGCGCAAAGTCATTCCCGGTACAACAAACTTATAGTTATTTACAGTTTCTTTTATTTCTTCTTTTACAACTGCAAGTCTATGACCGTCCGACGCAACAACATTCAATGAATTATCTTTAATTTCAAAAAGCGCTCCCGTAAGAACAGGTTTCTTACCCTCATTCTGAGCAACAAAAGATATTGTTTTTCTTATAAGCTTTTTTAAAGAACCTTCATTCAAAGTAAATCTGAATTTTTCATCAAGTATAGGAGCGTCAGGAAATTCATCAGGAGCAATTCCCTGAATATTAAATTCACTTGAACCGCTTTTTATTTTAGTAATAAAATTAGATGGATTTACACTTATAGTAACATCACCTTCAGGCAGACGTCTTACTATTTCTCCGAACATCTTCGAAGCTATAGCGATAGTACCACCCTCGGTAACAGTACATTTTGTATTATATTCAATACAAATATCAATATTATTACCTGTAAATACTACATTACCGTCACCATTAGCGTCAATCTTAATACATTCAAGTATTGGAAGAGCTGTTTTAGGTGCTATTGCTCTCTGAACTGTATTTATTACATCAATAAGTTGTGGTTTACTGCAAACTAATTTCATTTCTGTTTTATCTCCTTTTATAAATCTTACGTAGATAATTTATTTCACCAAAATATTTATATATATCTATATATAATAAATATAATTATAATAGTAGTAGTAATAAGCAGCGTGGATTGTTGGAAAAGTATGTTTTATTTAGATATAAAGCCAAATTTTATCAACGTCCTAAGGAAAGATATGGTGTGGATAAATTAAATCTGTCCACACATCAATTTTTGTACTTTCAAAGCGTTTATTTTATACACTGCGTATGAACCCCTTATTAACGCACTTATCCACTACATACTTTCAAGGTCTTTTGTTATATAATTTATGTCCTCATTCAGTTTATCGTCTGTTAAAATATCTTTTTCAATTTTTTCAACATTGTGTTTAACAGTAGTTCTTTCTTTATTAAATTCTTTTCCTATTGCGGTATAATTCATAGAAAGCATTTTACAGCAAAGATACATTGATATCTGACGAGGAAAAGCTATTTCACTTGTTTTTACATTTCCGAGAATATCATTTTCTGAAATATTGTAATATACAGAAACCTTTTTTATAATTTTCTGAGGTGTTATTGTATTTTTGTCTTTACCTGAAATAACTGCCTCAAGTTCTTTTTTTACAAAGTCCATTGTAATTTCACATTCTTTTATTTCAGACATTGAAATTACATTTAAAAGAGCGCCTTCAAGTTCTCTGATACTTGAACGTATATTAGTTGCTATATATTCAAGAATACTGTTGTCAATTTTTATATTATGAGCCTGCGCTTTTTTCTGAAGAATTGCAACGCGCGTTTCAAAATTAGGAATTGAAATATCAATTATTATACCTTGTCCGAAACGTGTTCTTAATCTTGAATTAAGGATAGTAAGGTCAGAGGGTTTACGGTCGCTTGTAAGAACTATTTGTTTATTATAATTAAATAGTTCATTAAATGTATGGAAAAATTCCTCCTGTACAGCCTCTTTCTTTTCAAGAAACTGAACGTCGTCAACGAGAAGTACATCTGCATTTCTGTATTTGTCGCGGAATTTATCTGTTGTAAATTCTCTTATTGAAACGATAAATTCATTTGTAAACTTTTCGCAGGGAACATATATTACATTTGCGGAAGGATTTTTTTCTTTTATTCTGTTTCCTATCGCCTGCATTAAATGAGTTTTTCCGAGTCCGCTGTTACCGTAAATAAACAATGGGTTATATATATGTCCAGGTGATTCAGCGGTTTTTTTAGCCGCCGCGTTTGCGTATTCGTTTGATGAACCTACGACGAAATTTTCAAATGTATATTTTGGATTTACACCGTAGTCGTTCAATTCGTTTGAATATACGTTTTCTTCCGATACTGTATTCTCTAAAACAGGTTCGGCAGTATCTCCTACTATAACTTTTAATGAAAGTTTTTCACCTGTTATTTTTTCAAGAGAGGATTCAATGAAATTCTTATAGCGGAATTCTATCATATTTTTATTAATTGATGTAGGAACAGAAATAGTAAAAACAGAGTTTGATAATGAAACCGGTTTGGATATTTTAATATGTACATTATATCCGACGGTTGATGAAATGTTATTTTTAACGTTTTCAACAGTATTTTGCCAAATTTCCGCTATATCCATTTATATTTCCTCCTCTGTCAATATTTTTAACATAATATGTAAAATTAAAACATATACATTTAATTCTGCCCTACATTCTATATTATCAAATTTAAGCTGAATAATCAAGAAAAATATTGAGATTTTTTTTGAAATTTAGTATAATGTATTTAATAACAGATGTTTGGAGATAATCTTATGAAAAATGTTTTAATAACAGGGGGTAGCAAAGGAATAGGAAAAGAATGTGTTTACGCTTTCTCAAAAAAAGGATATAGGGTATTTTTAAATTATAATAAGAGTGAAGAAGAGGCAAAAAGAATAAGTGAAGAAACAGGGGCGGTAATTGTAAAAGCTAATATTTCAAAATCTGATGAAGTTAAAAAGATGGCTGATTTTATACACAGTCAATATGGTAAGATTGATGTAATTGTAAATAATGCGGGAATAGCAGAACAAAAATTGTTTACCGATATAACCGAAAATGACTGGGATAACATTTTTAATATAAATGTTAAGGGAATGTTTTTGGTAACTAAGGAATTTGCAGATGATATGATTTTCAGAAAAAGCGGTAAAATTATAAATATTTCATCAATGTGGGGAATTACGGGGGGAAGCTGTGAAGTTCATTACAGTGCGTCAAAAGCGGCTGTAATAGGATTTACAAAAGCTCTTGCAAAGGAGCTTGGACCGTCGGGAATTTGTGTGAATTGTGTTGCGCCCGGTGTTATAAAAACAGATATGAACAGAAACTTAACAGAAGATGATTACAGAGAACTTAGTGAGGAAACACCTCTTGGAAGAATAGGTTCTGCTGAGGAAGTTGCAAAAGTTATAGTATTTTTAGCTGATGACGCGTCATTTATAACAGGTCAGGTGATAAATGTTGACGGCGGAATGGTTATATAAAAAAATGTCCGTAAGGACATTTTTTTAAAGGAGCAAATCTGTAAGCCGGATTCTGTATTTGACGATTATCTATCTCGACGTAAAGTTACCAGTACGCTCAAGCCTTTCAAGGGAACACGCCGAGCAAGCTTAACGTTCCCAAAGTTGCTTTGGGTGGGGTTTACACGCCTCCATAGTTACCTATGGACGCCGTGCGCTCTTACCGCACGTTTCCACACTTACCAACAATGTGTTGGCGTTTATTTTCTGTTGCACTATCCCTAAAGTCGCCTCCGCCGGCCGTTAGCCGGCACCCTGCTCTGTAAAGCCCGGACTTTCCTCACCTTTAAATAAGGCGCAACCGTCTGACTTACTCCCACAACATTCTATCATATATAAAATATTGTGTCAAACAAATTTAAAAATATCGGTGTTTTCCGATTTTATAATTTCAATATCAGCGTCTTTTAAAATATCCGCAAAGATGTCAATAACACAAATTTCAGTCGGGTAATGTCCTGCGTCAACAATACATATTCCACCCTCCGTCATATCTATTGTATTATGATATTTCAAATCGCCCGTAACAATAACGTCCGCGCCTTTTTCTATTGCGGTCGGAATAACCTCACTGCAGCTGCCTGAAGCAACCGCAACTGTAGTTATTTCAGTATTAAAATCACCTGACGCGCGGACTGTTGTATTTAAAATTTTACCGCACAATTTTGAAAATTCATCAAATGAAACGCTTTTATTTAATTTTCCTATACGTCCCAGACCTGCCGAAGTATCGTCCGTATGCTGTTCTAAAATTTCAATATTTTTAAGTTTGAACATTTCTGCAAGTCTGTCGTTTATTCCACCTTTGGCTGTATCCATATTTGTATGAGCCGCAAAAACAGGAATATTGTTTTCAATAAGAAGTTTTATCATTTGTCCCGTTGATGTATTATAGTCAATTCTTTTAATTCCTCCCAAAAGAATGGGGTGATGTGAAATAATCATATCTGCATTTTTTGATACTGCCTCTTTGACAGTGTTTATATTAGTATCAAGAGTAATAAAAACTTTCTTAACTTCTTTGTTTTCATCGCCGCATAGAAGTCCGACATTATCCCACGGATAAGCAAGACTTTCAGGACAAAAATTTCTTATTGTTTTTATAATGTCATTTGCTTTCATAATTTTCAAGCTCCTTTAACCAGTTTTTATATAACTGAAGTTTTTTTGTATCAGTATGTTTTGAATTTTCAAGACCGTGTATTACTTTTGAAAATTCACGGTGCTTTTTTTCATATAATTGATTATAATATTTATGATTTATTAAGTATTTTGGAAGATGATATTCAATGTCAGTTTCAAATTTCGATTGATGTCCGTTTTCTGCATTCAAAATATTATAAACTTTAAAGCCTTCGACTGCAATATCTTCATTAGTAATGGTGAATCCGTTTTTTATAAGATATTTTCTTAATTCGTATTGTGCGTTCATTGGCTGTAATATAAGCCTGCATTTTTTTGCAAGCTGAATATCAGCGTCAATTATTTCACTGATAAGCTGACCGCCCATACCTGCAATTATAATTGTATCGGCTTCGTTTTCCTTTAAAACTGAAAGACCGCCGCCAATGCGTACTTCAATTTTGTCTGAAAGATTATGTTCCGATATATTTGAAACTGCAATTTTGGCAGGACCTTTTCTTATATCTGACGCAATCACATAATCAGAAAGCTTGTTTTCAATTAAATATATCGGAATATAGGCGTGGTCTGTTCCTATGTCGGCTATTCTTTTTCCGTTTGTATTTTCTATAATACATTTTAAACGCGGAGTAATCATAAATACTTCTCATTTCCAAAAAAATTTATTTTTTGCAGTTATACCCATTTTTATACACGCGGCGGATATAACTTTGCTGTCTGCTAAAAATATAAAAAAACATTTTAAAATACGATTTTTTTATTTTAAATTTTATTTATCCACATTTTTTACCCGAAAATAACAGTAAAAAAAGCAGAAAAATACGGTTTAAATTTGTAAACCAGTTAAAACCGCGTACTTATGCCGTTTTTTTGGACTTGCTTATACCGTGTAAAACGTGTATAAGTGTGTGGATAACGTGGATAACTTTTTATAAAACTTTGTTTTTATGTAATTTTTTGCGTGGATAACAGTAAAAAACAATATGTTTATAAGTTTTTTGACCATAATTTAGTTTACATAAAACAGTAACAATATATAGTGTTAAAATTTTTTTTCGGCACAATATACCTTATTAAATTGGGGCGGATAATTCCGCCCCTTTTAATTATTTTGAAATTTTTTCTTTTCCCATATAAGGTACTAAAACGTCAGGAATTGTAACCGTACCGTCCTCATTCTGATAATTTTCAAGAATTGCGGCAACAGTCCTTCCGACAGCAAGACCTGAACCGTTCAATGTATGAACAAACTGCGCTTTGTCTTTTGGGTTATCCTTATATCTTATATTGGCGCGTCTTGCCTGATAGTCCTCAAAATTTGAGCAGGAAGAAATTTCAACATAACGTCCGTAGCTCGGAAGCCATACCTCAATATCATATGTCTTGGCAGATGAGAAACCAAGATCGCCTGTTGAAAGACAAACTACTCTGTATGGTATATTTAATAATTGTAAAAGCTTTTCAGCGTCGTTTGTAAGTTTTTCAAGCTCGTCATAGCTGTTTTCAGGTTTTACGAATTTAACAAGTTCTACTTTATTAAATTGGTGTTGTCTTATAAGACCGCGTGTATCGCGTCCTGCACTGCCTGCCTCTGCTCTGAAACAAGCTGAGTAAGCACAATATTTGATAGGAAGAGTATTTCCGTCAAGAATTTCATCTCTGTGAAGATTTGTAACGGGAACTTCTGCTGTAGGAATTAAGAAGTATCCGTTATTTACCACTTTAAACGCATCCTCTTCAAATTTAGGCAATTGTCCTGTACCTGTCATTGAAGCTCTGTTTACCATATACGGAGGTAAAATTTCTTTATACCCCGATTCATCTGCGTGAGTATTCAGGAAAAATTGAATAACAGCTCTTTCAAGTCTTGCGCCGAGACCTTTATAAACCGTAAAACGTGTGCCTGCAACTTTTGTACCGCGTTCAAAATCAAGAATATCAAGGTCAGTACCAATGTCCCAGTGTGCCTTTGGTTCAAAATCAAATTTTCTCGGTTCACCGAATTTTCTGATTTCAACATTTTCACTGTCGTCTGCTCCGACAGGAACCTCCGCATTTGGAATATTAGGTATTCTTAACATAAAGTTCTGGAGCTTTTCATCAATCTCACGAACCTTTTCATCGTCAGCTTTTATTTCATTGCTTAATTCTTTCATTTCAGCAAAAATAGCGTCCGTGTTTTCACCTGCTTTTTTAAGCTGAGGAATCTGTTTGCTTATTTCGTTTTGCTTTGCTTTTTTCTGTTCAACCTCTGTAAGTATTGCGCGTCTTTCCTTGTCGAGAACTATTGCAGGCTCAATATCAAGGTCGTTGTTACGCTTTTTTAAAGCCTCTTTTATACGTTCAGGTTCTTGTCTTAAAATTTTAATGTCTAACATATTTAATTATTCCTTTCTATTGTAAATTATTTTTTACAGCGTCGTATATTATTTTCTGGTCGCCTGTAAGCGTTTCATAATTTACCGCCGCAAGCATTTCCCCTGCTTTGGCGCTATTGCCGAGCGACATATATCCGTATGCGCTCAGTAAAATATCATTTTGAGCCTGTTTTTCAATAAGACCTTCATTTTGAGATTTTAACTGTTTATTTTCTTCAATAAGATTTTTGTTTTCCTCGCTCAGTACAGCTGTGCGTTCGGTAATACCTGCGTCAGGTGAAGGCTCATCTACTTTCGGCTGATTTTTTTTCAGGTTTGTCTGACCGAAAAATGAAAGTATTATAAGAACTACCGCGACAAAAAATATAAGTCCCGTATATAGGAAAAGTGATTTGTTATCATTTTTATTACTCATCTGTATTAGCCCTCTTTAGTCTGTTTTTTGCTTTTTCAAGCGCTTGTTTTTCTTCATCAAGAAGTTTTATCGGAGTTTCGCCGCTTACAACATCTCTTAAATATGTGTTGCAGGAATTATGCCCGTACAATGAAGTAAGGATAATACCGTCATTGTTATTATTAAGCAGTGCCAATGAAAAACTTAATTTGCCTGTTACGTCGTCAAACGCGTCAAAATTCACGATACCGACTTTTTTAAGAGATATATTTGAATCATTTTCGCAGTTTGTAAGCCGTGACATAAGAACCGCGTCTGACGCGTCATTTACAGTTTTTGACAAATCATCTACTTTGTCATAATAGTCTTTAAGCGCGCCGATAATATCACCGTCATTTGAATAATCCATAATAGTACTGATTTTTGACGAATTAACAGCATTCATAATAAAACATATTACTATTAAAATCATCATAATAGCAAGCGCGATAAAAAGTAAAGTATTATTATCCATTTTTATTCTCCTTTAAATATTGAAAAATCCGAGTACACGTTCCAAATCATCATTTCCGTAATACTCAATTTCTATTTTACCTTTTTTCTGAGTATGGTTTATTTTAACTCTTGTACCCATTTTTGATGAAAGGTCATTTTGTATTTTTTCAATTTCTATGTCATAAGCCGATTTTTCTTTCACTTTCTTGGCAGGTGTTTTTTTCTGCAGCTGTTTTGCAAGAGCCTCTGCCTGACGTACATTTAGGTTATCTTCAATAATTCGTTTTGCAAGTGCCGAACGAAGTTCCTTATCGTCAAGAGAAAGAACGGCTCGTGCGTGACCGCTTGTAAGAGAACCGTTAATTAAGAGTTTTTTAATATCATCGTCAAGAGAAAGAAGTCTTAACGAGTTTGCAACAGCACTTCTGCTTTTTCCGACGCGTTTGCTTATAAGCTCTTGCGTAAGATTAAATTCCTCCATCAGAAGATTATAACCTATAGCCTCTTCAATAGGATTTAAGTTTTCACGCTGAAGATTTTCAATTAAAGCTATTTCAGCAACCTGTTCTTCGTTATAAGAACGTACAACAGCCGGAATTTCCTTTAACCTCGCCTTTTTTGCGGCGCGCCATCTTCGTTCGCCTGCTACTATTTTATAGGTACCGTCTTTGGACGGCGTTAAAATTATAGGCTGAATCAGTCCGTGTTCTTTTATTGATTCTGAAAGAGCCTCTATTTTTTCCGCGTCAAAGTTACGGCGCGGCTGCTTTTTGTTAGGTTCAATCAGTGACATACGGATATTTGTAATATCACCTTCAACAGCAGGTTTGTTATCGGAGGTAATTTCATCAACATTTGTATCACCGAATATAGAGCCAAGCCCTTTGCCTAATCCTTTTTTGGGCATTTAATCACTTCCTTGTTATTTATTATTAAGTATAACCTCTTTTGCAAGCGCCATATATGCGTCAGCGCCCTTTGAAGTTCTGTCATAGTTTATGATTGGTTCGCCGAAGGACGGCGATTCGCTCAGACGTACATTACGAGGTATAATAGTTTTATAAACTTTATCGGGAAAATATTTTTTAACCTCGTCAAGAACCTGTATCGAAAGATTTGTACGTCCGTCGTACATTGTTCCGAGAACCCCTTCTACATCAATCTGAGGATTTAGCTTTTTTTTGATGGTTTTGATTGTAGTTATAAGCTGGCTTAATCCTTCAAGCGCGTAATATTCACACTGAATCGGAATAAGTACAGAATCTGACGCGGTAAGAATATTTATTGTAATCATTCCCAGCGCGGGAGGCGAATCTATTATAATAAAATCAAAATCATTTTTTATGGTATCAATAGCTTTTTTAAGGAAAAATTCACGGTTATCCTCATATGCAAGCTCAATTTCTGCTGCGCTTAAATCAGATGATGACGGAATTATAAACAAATTATTATATTTTGTTTTTATAATTGTATCGGGTGTTTTTGAACTGTCAGCAAGGCAGTTATATATAGATAAAGAATAATCTTCTTTTTCAATACCTAAACCGCTTGTTGAATTACCCTGAGGGTCGCAGTCTATAAGAAGAGTTTTCTTTCCTTCATATGCAAGACAGGAGGACAAATTGACAGATGTCGTTGTTTTGCCTACCCCTCCCTTTTGGTTGGTTATTGCAATTATTTTAGTCATAGCTAATCTCCGTCTTTTATTTTTTTCACCATATTATATTGTAACCTAAAAT
>VIQV01000032.1 GCA_010206265.1 Lachnospiraceae bacterium MD329 | reverse complement strand
CCGCATTCTTATGCGCGTTAAATTCTGAAAGTCTTACTTCGGCAGGTAATGTTACATTCATTTTAACATTTGCGGAGTTGTGGACAAAAAATGATATATCAACTGTCGCTGATATAGGTACGCCGCTAAATACAGGAAACGTCATTGCATTTTCCGTGTTGTCCCTTGTGTACGCGAATATAATATCGCCTATATCGGGGTCGGTTGCTATAAAGGCGATTTCACGTAATGTAAATTCGGTATCGCCATTCTGCACACGTACACGGGCAATTATTGTTTGTTCGTCCTCCGGCATATACATCTGTAAGTCTACTATCGCAGACGTTCCTTCCTGTCCTGTTTGCCGTGACGGTATTTCGTGTACTAATTCTGTAATAGTAACAGGGTCTTGTTCTGATATTCCGTCACCGATTACCGCTTTTGTAATGACTAACGGCTCACCCATCATAATCAATTTATGTATCAGTCTTAAGCCCGCCGATGTAATTTTCGTTTTTTCAAAATAGCTTGCTTTTTCATTTTCCATTTTTACTTCTCCTCCTGCTTGTATAACAATTCAAGGTACGTCTTATTCTTTATTTCATCATTGCTGTACTTTTTAATGTCCTCATATGTGTTGTACTGCATAGCGTCTACTTTAGGCAGTGTGCGTTTTATCCCTGCGACTTTTGCCCCTATTGCCACACCCGACAATACTTCGCTTTCCCGCGGTATTTCCGCCGCTTCTACCTTTGGAAGTGTACGCTTTATCCCTACAACCTTCGCCCCTGCATAGATGTCTGATTGTGTTGTGTTTAGCTTAACATTCAAACCCTCTAATTTAGAACGGACATTTTTTATTTTTCTTATCATTTCCGAAAAATATTTGAAGTCTGATAATGTAGGGCTTATTTGTTCGCCGTTTATATCAATCTTAAAATAATATGGATCGCCGCCGTATTCGTACCATTCAGAAATTTTGCCACCACCAAACGCCGCCGTCAAAAGCCCTTGTATACTTGACACTGTACCAATTCTTGAATTGTAAGCAAAAGCCGCCGCAGTGATTGACCGTTTTTGTTCTATGCTCATATCCATTGAATAAAACGGTGCAGATAATTCCGCCGCCATAGCGTCCAATAGTGCAGGGTCTGCGTTTTCTATATCACCCCAAAACAACACGGACGACATTGTATCATAGCACATAGCCCGTACTTTCAAAAATGCTTTTGATAACGCTTGCCAACGAGGGGTTTTAAATGTGTATGGCAATATATCCATTATTTCGCAATCGCGTATTTTTATCATCTTTAACCCTCCGTATTGTCGATAATGTTTACTTTATCGGCTTTTATTGTCATTGTTCCTCCACTGAAACGTATATAATTATTATCATCAAACTTTACAGAAAAAACGTTATCTTTTTTCGTTATTTCCATTCCGTCAACAATTTTCTTATATCCGACGTTCGCTGGAGGCTTTTGTTCGTTTGAATAAATTTTACCGAAACAAATACCGTTGCCGCGTTCATCGTCAAGAAATGTCGCAACAAGTGCGCCGATTTCCGGCATTTGATATTCAAAAGCAAGAAGCGGCAACCATTCGGAAACTGTATTGTCATATTCGGGATATGTTACTTTTACATATCCTTTTTCAGTGTCTATATTTGACACCCTGCCGACATAATATCCCTGCATTGTTACCGCTCCTTATTCTGAATATTTTTAAAATTGTGTTCGTCGCTGATTGCGCTTCATAAGTTCGTAAAACTCCTTAAAGTCCTTAAATGACAGCTTGCCGCCTTGTCTGATTTCTTCCCTATCGGCATTACCGTATATCTGATACGTCGGTGCAAAAACAACTTGCTTATCATTGCCGCCGTTATCGTCTTGAGGCTTTGGCTTTCCGCCGCTCAAAAATTCTTTTAAGCGTTCAATAGCCTGTGCAAATAACCCGTTTTCTCTGTAATCGCTTGCCTCGCTGTCCGTCAGCACTCGTTCACCCGCGTGAAGCTCCGCAATATATCCGTCAAACGGTACACGCTCTAAGCCGTTACGGTGCGATCCATTTATAAACGCCCTTGATTGTAAAGCATTATAAATCTTCGCGCCGCGCGGTAAATCTGTTAATACGTTTTTACCCTCATACCACCAACGCCGCCCGCCATATTCTATAACTTCTCGCGGATCAGATATATTCTGATCGTTTACATATGTTAAACCGCCGCCGAAATTAGAAGTGCCGCTTGCTTGATGATCTACTTTAAACATACCTGTACTTCCTATTAGAGAAGCCGGAGAACCGCTCCCCGCCCCCTTAATCGGAATACTTTGTACGCTAATTGTAACTGTTTTGTTTTTAATGGTTTTAAGATTATTCCTTGCTTGTTCTACACCGTCAGACGTATTGTCTATTGCAATAATGCTTGTGCTATGTTTTTCAGGAACATTGTTGATTTTATCCGTCGCAACATCAATAATTGAGAGGTTACCATTTGCGTCAATGCTGATTGTTTTATTTTTGGGTATTAACTTCATAGCACGCGCCATATTGGTTAATTTGTTCGCCACTCCGTCAACATCTAAGCCGTCAAACAGATGTTGCGCGTCGCCTAAAGATTTCATATTATTAACGACGGCTAATATTCCGTCGTTACCTTTTGCGGTTGCCTGTTCAATTGTTTCAAATTGACTTGCAATAAGAGCCGCGCCAGATACCGCACTTTCTGACGTATCACCTATTGACTTTTTGAAGTCAATAAAGTTTTGCGCCATTTCCGCCGCTTTACCGTTTTCAATAGCTTTTGAAAATTCTGTATAGCCCGATTTTGCCATTGCGAATTGCATAGCAATATCCGCGGTATTCATACCTGCGTCAATCATTGTTTGACCTAATGTTTTAAATCGTTCTATATCATTTTCCACATTAACGGTGTTTCCCGACAAAACATCGCTTGCAAGTACTCTACTTATACTGTCAGCCGCCTGCGTTGCTGAACTTTCGGCTTGACTGATACTTGTTTGAGTGTCTTTTAATTTGTTATCTGCTTCCGTAAAAGCTTTGTTTGTATCAAAATCAAGTTTATGAATAGAATTTAAGAAATTTTGTATAGTGTCAATGTCTGTTAATTCTTCGGATATTTTGTCTGGATTTATGGCTTTAGGCATATTTTCGTTGATTTTATCAAGTAAACCTGCTTCATTAAATTTCTGTGCAATTTTTTGCATATTGGAAGCGTAGGAATTGAGGTCACCGGATATATTATAAGCATTAGCTTGTGTTACCGCTGAACTTAAATAACCACTTATAAACTCACTGTCTTTAGATAACTTATCGCGATTTACTTGCATTTCTGGCAATTTTGTTTGTGCGGTCTTATATGTATTTACTTTACTGTTTAAATCGCTTTGATATTTCGCAAAATTTTGGTTGAACTCCTTTCTTGCACCAATATTCAATGCGTCCACTACTGTTTTAACATCATCAACCACTTGTTTTAAATCGTTTGTGTCAGTATTGATGTTAAGATTATATTCCTTTGACAATAATTCAGCTATTTCTTTTACTCTCGATTGTGCAACGTTGACTTGTTCTGAACTGCTTGAAGGTGAATTTATAATAAGCTCTAAGTCGGATAATTCTTTTTTATATCCTGTTAATTTTGTCAATTCGTCCGCCGATGTTCTTACTATATTTGCCTGTTTTTCAAGGCTTTTACCCCACTTGTAATTACTATTGTACCATATCTGATAAGCACCCTTTGCCGCAAGTCCAACAGCTACAAAACCTCCTGCAACCGCCGCAAGCGGAACAACACTTGATACAAGAGTACCAACTACACCTGTTACCGCTCCGCCGAACGTTCCCGCCGTTGTGCTTACTCCTGTAAATGTGCCAATTATTCCTTTTAATACCTTTGCGCCACCCGCCGCTTTTCTTAGCGTATTTAGATTTTTGCCAAGCGTCGCTATGTTATTTATGCTTTTAATTGCACCTGTTGTTATTTTAAAACCAATAAACGCTTTTGCAATATTCGTTACTACTGAAATTATGCTATCTGCATTATCAACAACATAATTTAATATCTTTGACATTGCGGGTATTATTCTTTCTAATGAACTTACAATAACATCTTCAATTTCCGGCATTTTTTCTGTTAGGTTCTTAACCGCGTCATTTAATGTCGGGGCGATTTTTTCGCCTATTGATATTTTCATATCATCAAACGCGCTGTTAAGGGTTAAGATAGAACCCTCTAATGTATCGGTTTTTATGCCGTACAATTTATCAAGCGCACCATCGCAATTATTAAACGCATTTATAAGCGAATAAATCTCTTTTGTTCCGTCCGCCGTATCGGTTGTAAAGCCTTGCATTATTTTAGCAAAACTGTCAAGGTGCGATTTGCCGCCGATCATCTGATACATCAAGTTTCGGTTTTCTTCCGTCATTCCTGATGTTTTATCCGATATTTCCTTGAATACATCAATAATAGACCGTGCCTTGCCGCTACTGTCATACATAGACACGCCAAGTTTGGACATCGCTTTGTACGCGTCGCCGCTCCGTTTTTGCATATTTACAAGAATAGCATTTAAAGCCGTACCCGCTTCACTGCCCTTTGTACCTCTGTTTGCAAGAACGCCCAAAACGGCGGCGCTTTCTTCAATCGGCGAATTAAGATTTTTTAAAACACCGCCAACGCCCAAATACGCTTCTTGTAACTGCATAGCCGTCTGATTTGATTTATTATTTGCCGTTGCCGACACATCTAAATAATGATTTAGATCGTTAATTCCCAAACCTAAGTTAGCCATACTGTCGGTAACTAAATCCGATGTTGTGGCAAGTTCCGCGCCCGTTGCGGCTGATAATTTCAAAACAGGCATTAAAGCTTTTGTACTATCCTCGACGCTCCACCCGGCAAGTGCCATATATTCAAGTGCGTTTGCGCTTTCCTGTGCGGTTTTTACT
Organism: Lachnospiraceae bacterium MD329; assembly: GCA_010206265.1. GTDB lineage: Bacteria > Bacillota > Clostridia > UBA1381 > UBA1381 > Hominilimicola. Next base: position 31,941 of record VIQV01000032.1, on the reverse strand, counting down.
GTTGTTCGTCCCGCCTCACGCGCCGCCGCGTCCATAGCCTCATATTCTGCTGTTCCGCGTTCAATTCCCGCCGTCGCCGCCGCGCTGTTTAAAGCTGATTGATAGCCCTTGTAAGTGTTTACGCTGTCAACAACTAATTTAGTTCCGGCGGTAACAACTCCCGCTGTTACCGCCATTCCTACATTATTCGCAACTTTACTTATTGAATTAAGCTGTTTTTGCGCGTTGTTTACCGCCGAGCCTAACGATTTATCAAGACGACCACCAATTTTTATGGCAAGATCAAGTTCTTTTCCCATTTGTCGAAACCTCCGTGCCGCGCCCGTCGGTTAGTCGTCGTTGAATTATAAGTATTTATCTATTCCCGCTCTTACGTCCTCGCCATTGATTATGTAAGTGCCGTTCAGCTTGTCGATTTCAGCAAATACATAACCGTCGCCGTCCTCGATCTTAATGTAGGTTAGTGTCATAGTAATTTTACTATCCATTTTGTCGCTACGTTTCAAAGTTCCGAGCGCAACCTCTTTTGCAAAACCTTTCGCTGTAACTTTAAGACCTGAATACTTGAAATTATGTGTTTCCGTATTGGTTTTTTGCACACTGCTTCTTATTGTAACCGTAGTTACGTTATTAAGACTTACCATTTCGCCCGCTTCTTTGTCGAAAACGGTAAACGGTATTTCAAGTTCAAAGTTTTCTGTTCTCATAGACGGTAAATCCAATTCACCCGCCGGAAGATCAGCCGTATATGTTTTTGGTTTTATTGTGGGTAGTGTAATTTCCGCGCCTGCGCCTATTACTCGTTTAGCTTCGTTATATACGCGGAAGTCCATTACTTGTGATGGTATTTCTGGCATTAGTTAGCACCTCCCGTTACTGCTTCAATTAAAGCGTCTAAATCAAACATAAATTCATTTTCAATTACTTCACCCGGCACATTTGCGGCAAGAAGTGTCTTTACCTTGAATTTCCCGTTTGCAATTGAATTTACATTATTATCGGCGGCTGTGTATGAAATTTTACCGCTGATTATATAACCCGCCGCCGCAAAGGACGCAAGTTTTATGTTGTATGACGTTGTTGCATTGTCAATAATCTTATCCTTGTTAAGATCATCATCAATCTGTGGTGCAACGGTATTTGTATAATCGTTTTCAATCCACATAAACGCTAATCGCGTCATTATCCAACGCTTAACAGGATCGGTTGTTGCGGGATATGCCGCCGTATTGTTGCCCCAAGAATACCAACCGTTACGGGAAATGATTGTTACAATTCCCGCCGCGTTTAGTTCGTTTCCGTCCTCTTGATCGTAAAAAACGCTTGTTCCGTCGGCAAGAACACAATCGTCAATATTCATTGCCTTGTTTGACGGTGATTTACAAGTAATTCCGTCTGTTTCCGCCGCCTGTTCCATAATCTGTGCGGCAAGATATGCCGAATAACTGATTATGTAACCATTCTTTTTAATCATCGGAAAAAGTGCAAAACAATTTTCATTCATTGTTCTTGCTTTCTTTTCCTTGATTGCGTCAGCTCTTGTTTTTGCTTTTGTTGTATCAAGATCAAACAATGTCATTGCATAGTAACAGCCGTTTATTTCCTCTGTTTTCCCCATAAGTACCGCGCCGACTTCATCATCTGTTGTCCAACCCGGCGCAAGTGTAAGAAGCGGCGTAACTCCGCATTTCGGGAATACATCTTTTATAAGCTCCGCGCCCGTGCGCTTTTCGGTTCTCGGATCATATGAGCCGATAATATCATCTTTCGTAACCGCCGACGGATCAACAACATCATATCCGATTGTTACTTCACCCGTCTGTTCGCCTACAAAATTGATTACAAGTTTACCGTCAACCCATTCTGTAACGTATTCGTCCGTACTCATTGTTTCAGTATTTTTTGTTATTTTAAGCGACGATACAATAACACCATCAGTTATTGTAATAGCATTGTCCTTTATCGTATATTCCTTTTCCTCCGCCGCTTTTTTGTGCTTTGTGGGATCAAGAACATTGATAAATACAACAGGTGCGTTTTTCTTCAATACAAAGTTTGTAAACATTGATTGACAAGCTGTGTAATTTTCAAAATCCGTCGAGTAACCGAGCTTGTTTTTACAATCCGGCAAACTCTCACATAAAATTGGCACGTTTACCGCCGCCGACGGATTTTCTACCATATGAACGGGGGCTGTTCCAATTACAACCTGTGCAAACGCAACCGTGCTATCATCGTTCATTGGGGTATCGCCTGTATGCGGATAAACTCCGTGTAAATATTTAGACATTTCGTTTGTTCCTCCTTATTCCTTTAAACTGTTTGCATATTCTACCGACTTACGATAGCAAAACGCCTCGCGGCTGTCGGTAACAGCTTTTTTCTTGTAAAATTCGCCGACTTTTGATACGTCGATACACAAATCGCGTACAAAATCTACGTTAAGCACGTCGGGGATTTCTTCGCCCTCAAAAACAGTGCTCGTTTTATATCCCGGTACACTTGCACCAACATATATTCTTTTTCTTACCGTCGGCGTTATTTCCAACGTCGCGGGTGTTGTCGGCGTTTGGTTTTCCGCCGCCGGAGCGTTGTCGTTCTGTCCGACTTTCGCCCCGGCTGTCGCGGCTGTTTCGCTTATTTGCATAGCCGCCGCGTCTGTATCAACTTTGACAGCGGCAAGTGCGTTGATAATATTTTCTTTTTTTGCGTCGCCCGCTATGTCAACGCCCATATCAGCGGCTAACTGCTTCAGATCTGCAACTTTCATACTTTCAAGCTGTTTACGGTCAAGATTGCCCGTTCCACTTATCCCGATAGCCGTTTTCACATTTTTAGCCATTGTTTTTACCTCCTGTAATCTTCTACAACCGCCAAAATGTCGGTTGCGTTTATGACAATGTAATCTTTGCCGTCAACCTTTATTTCCGTTCCGGCGTACTTTGATACAAGTACCATATCGCCAACGGAAACAATGGATTTTGTATCGTTTACATCGCTTTTTCCAATCGCCTTTACTTCGGCAATTTGCGGCTTTTCTTGCGCTTTTGACGTAAGTATAATTCCGCTTGCGGTTTTTTCTTCCGCCTCAAGCATTTTTATTAACACTCTGTTTCCCAAAGGTTTAATATACATTGTTAAGCCTCCTATAAATATTTTTCAATATCATTAAAACTCTGTGTTTCTGTTTGCCATAATGTAACTACATTTCCCACAAAATACGGTGATGTGTTATCATCGTTTGTTCCCCATTTGATAGGGTATACAAGGCGGAATTTTTCTCTAATTCCGCCGTTTGCAAGAAAATAGTCGCGTATACGATTTATGGTAATCAACAAATTTTTGTGTCCTGACATATCTTTCGCCTTGTCTTTGACAACTATTAAAATTTCAACTGTTGTTAATTGCGGATCGCTTGCATTTTTTATTTCACCGCCGCGGGTGCGAACAATGCAACAAGGAAAAAGCAAATCGTCCTTGTCGTCGTCCTCGTCGTCAAAATCACTTGTCAACGGTACGTCATATTCAAAAACTTTCATTTTTTGATTTTCAAAAATTAACATATCCTTAAACACTTCATCAAGAAGTATTGTTTTTATTTCTTTTTGTAAATCAAACTCCGTCATTTGCTCAATATCCTTTCAATTTCCTTGTTAAGATTTTCATACAGTTTTGTCCGTATATCATCTTCAATCGTTCCCCACGTTCCGTCGTTACCGTGCATAACAGGCGATGAAATAGACGCTACTTTTTCAAGCGGCAAACGCGCCGCACCCGTCCTTACCATAATACCGTTACCTCCATTTCGTAAGTTAAAGGACATAAACGCCTTATTTCCGTATTTGCTTATTTTCTTACGTCCGCGCTTTGTGTTGATTATTGCAGACACGCCGCGTTTACCCGAATAATGCGTAAAATGCGACATTGATATATTCGCGCCTTTATCCTTTAATATCGCCGTTAAGTTTCCTGTTGTGGCTTTAGTAAATTGTAAAGCGTTTATATCACCTTTTGCCGTGTAAGTCTGCTTTGTAACGCGTTCATCTTGTTTTTTAGCTTCACGCGCCGTTTTATTTATCGCGTTTCTTACTGCAAGAGGGGCTTTTTTCTGCATATCGCCTAAATGCTTACGCGCATAACTTAACGCCTCGTCTACTTCAATTAAAATTTCAACATTCATTTTAGCCGCCTGTTCTTGTTGCTACGATTTTTAACATTCCGTCTTGCTCTGATGTTGACATTACTTTGTGTAATTTTCCGTCAACCTCTAAAGCGCGTCCGGGCTTTAGCTTGCCAAAATCAGACTTTGCAACATATATCGCAATCGTACCGCCGAAAAGTCCGGGGGCTTTACGTTGCGGCTCGTCATTGATTTTTAATGTTATTTCATCAAGAAAATCATCATCAATCACCGCCGCAACCTTATAGCCGTTTAAATCGTGCATTTCCGCAAATTCGTCAAGATTGAGAAAGACATTTTTTATATCTTTCTGCAACGTTTCCTTGAACGTCATAGTCTTAACCATTCAAGCGAACAGCAACCGTTGAAGCCGTTGCGTCTGCGTCCTCTATTGCTATTCCGACAAAAATATCGCTTTCCGTTGTGTTTACAACATCGTTTGCTTCATCGTAATAGACTTTTGCGCCGCCTGTAATCTCCGCTGTATCTTTCGGCATTTGCCATACGCCCGTTGTTGCTATTGTTCCAAGCTGTCCCGGCGCAATATCTGTCGCGGTTATACCGCAAATATCACCGAAAATAACAAGCGTTCCCGCTTCTGCAAAATCATCTGTCGGATTTATATAGTTAAGCATTTCGCCTTTCTGCCTAAACTCTGCTTTCATTGTGCATTCCTCCTAAATTATAATTTTTATTTTTGTTTTGCCGTTTTCGTCCGCCGTAACTTTTATGTCGTTGATTTGTACACCGTAATAATCACGAACGCCCGATATAATATCAACCGTCGCTTTCATTCTAAGTGTCGAAAACGGCTCGTCAAGAATTGTAAAATCTAAGCCATAACCGCGCATTTGTGGCAAACTCCCTTTCGGTGTGGTACAAAAAAATATAATATTCTGTTTAAGGGTGTTTGCCTCGTGCTCTTTAAATCTGCTGTCTGAAACAGTTACATCAACATCTAACATTTAGTATTCCTCCAACGTCACTTCAACGTCCGCCGCCATAATTACACCGTGGTGCAGTACATCGCGGAATTTCTCAACCGCTTTAACACATACCCACTTATTCCAACCAAATGGCTTTGTACCTATTACTAATTCTTGTGCATAGCCCGTGTTTACCCATATAGTAATCTGCGCCAATAAATCGCGGATATTGCTGTTAAATCGCTGATCTAAGTGCATTGTAAATGTAATTGTACCAACGTCTGCACCTTGAAATATCCGTCGCGGTCTGCCGCCGTCTGCGGGGTATACTGTTTTCCAACGCCCCTTGACCGTTCTTTCAATCTTTTCGGGGTATTGTAGCCAATCGTCGTTTGTTTCAAACTGCAAATATCCCCAATAACCGATCATTGATTATTCGCCAAGCGACAGTACAACGCCCGGATTGCGTATGATTGTCTGCGGGTGTTTTACCCCCACACCGAAATCGTGGTAAATATCCCACGCCAAACCGAGTTTGCCCGGCACTTCGCCTCTCTTAATGTTCGGCTCTTTTTGTCCGTTCAGATAATCACGCTGTATTCCCTCGTACTTAACGCCCATAAACCACGGCAATGCGTCGCCCGGTTTTGTCATAGCGTTTATGGTTACGTCCTCAATTACTTCAAAGTTCATATGTGTATACGGATTGTATGCCTGTGTGTTATCTGCCGTATGAATTGTCGGCGACGACAATATCTGAAGTAACGGCGTACCCATACCAAGTGGAACAAGGAAGAAGTCCGGCATAAGCTGTAACTGATTGCCCGCCGCGTCTTTCTGCATACCGAGCATATATATCATAGTTTCAAGGGCTTTAAGATTGATATTTGTACCTGTTTTCAACGTATTGCCGCGCGTTGCGTCAAATAAAGGCTTGTCGTCAAAAATGGTTTTATTCTTCAAAATTATTGAATATATCAATTCATTCTGCGTGTTTGCTGACATTGCGGCGTATCTCTGCGGCATTGTTGTAATCAAACCAATATCGTCATTTATAAACGCCTCTCTTGTCATTGTAAACTGTCTGCCGTATGTCTTTAACTTGCGTGTAGGCATAGCCACGTCAAGAGGCTTATATGCCGGAAGTTCGCCGTTTTCGGGAATTTCCGCAAGTGTTCCACCTAATGACATTATGTATTCGTGGTTTTTGCTTTCCTTAAAGTCTGTCAGTGTTCCCTCGCCCGTCCATTTCTCATACTGCGTGCGAGTTTTCTTTAAGCCCTCAATATAAGACTTTTGTACTACACTATCAAGAATAGCGGGAAACGCCGATGTAGGGTTGTAAAATCCTCTTGCGAGCTTATCATAAAGCTGTGTGCTGTCCATATGCCTGTAATCTTCGCCCGGTGCTTCACGCTCCAAAGTGTCAATCGCAATTTCGCGAATAGATAACGCTCTGAAACCGTTTGCGCCGTCAGCGGGATTTGCGATGTTTATTCCCTGCCTTAACAAGATACCGTCAGTCGCCGCGTTACGAAATTTATCGTTTTCGTCAGCGATAGTTTCAACGCGTCCGCCTACGGGCTGATTGCGCTTCATAAGTTCGTCCATTATAGCCGCGCGCGCCGCCTCAACGGTCGTGTACTCTCTAACATAGGTGTCCGGCTCTAAGCCGAATGTACGGCACATTGTCATTATCTCGGACGCTATTTCGGGCGAATAACCCTCCGCGCCGCGTGCGCCGCCTGTCGGCTCTGCTGGGGGTGTCTGTTCGGGCGTGCCGCCGTCATTGTTACCCTCGTCCGCTCCGCGTGCGCCGTCGCCGTCGTTGTTGTTTTCACGCGCGTTTATGTCGTCAATTACACCCTGTAATGTGTCAAGTTCGCGCTGTTCCGCCTCCGACAGTTCGCGCTGTTCCGCTTTTGCGGTTGATATTAACTCCTGCTGTCTTGCAAGTGCTTTTTCTAACATCTTTTTCATTGTTTGTGTGTACCTCCTTATTGAAAGTTCATTTTTTGTCTATTTTGATTTAGTTTGAGTTGATACTCGAACACGTTTGAAACGCCGCGCGTTTCATTTTCCTCTACGCTTCTACCCACGCCGACAGATATATCCGCCGGAACGGAAACAATAGATATTTCTAACGGCTCCCATAGCGTCACCGTGTAGGTAACTTGTAATTCTTCACCTTTGCCCGTAACTTCACGAGAATACTCGTGTATGCAATAACCGACAGAAACGCCGCGCAAAGTTTCATTTTTAACTTTGTTATAAATGATTTCGCTTTCCTCGTCGGTGTCAAACTGCACGCGGGCGACACCTCTTTTATTTTCGATTTTTGCCTTTATTATTTTTCCTACAACCTTATCGCGGTTATGGTTAAACAATAAACAGCCCGTTGTGTTGATACGTTCAAGCATTACGGCACTTTTTTTATGCGATAAAATTTCGCTTGCGCCATACCTTTTTACAGGTGTTTCGCTTGAAAATGACAACTCAACTATTCTTTTTTCCTCGTCAATAAGCCGTATGCCGTCCGCTTCAACTTCAAAGGCGCGTTTTTGCATACCCTCAAATCTTTTGTTGTCCTGCATTGTCCTCACCTCCCGTCAAATATACTAAATCGCTTTTTAAGCCGATTTCCTTTGCATAGTCCTGAACCTTTTTCATTTCGTCCATAACTTCCTTGTAATCGCGTCCGTCCTCCGCCCATAAAACAGGCAACGTCTTTTGTCCTGTCGCTAAAGCCGTCTTGTTTGCATTAGCCTCTTTTTGCGGATCAATCCATTTTTTCGGTTTTCTGTTCCACTTGTGCGCCAAATATTCGTCTTTTCTTTTCCAAAAATCGGGACATTCAACCGCGCCCGATAAAACAGCGGATATTACAAATGTTTCGTATGCTTCGTCGAGAAATTCATCTTTTAATTTCTGTTGTTCGGGTATAAATGTTTCTTCATCTTCAATAGTGGCTTGACGTGCGGACGAGTAATTAGCCTGTGTTAAATCACGGCTTGTCGCTTCATAGCTCACACCCTGTCCCGCCGAAATAATGCGCGACATTGTTTTTATAAACTCATTTCCGTTTGTTGCACTTGTTCCGGGGTTTACAACTTCCACCTCGTCGCCTTGATTTAATTGAGTTACCATTCCCGGCGATAATTTTAATTCCTTGTAATCGCGAGGCTTACCGTCTGCCGGATTTCGTCCGACTATCGGTGCGGGCAACATATTTTTGATAAATACCGACAAACACGCCGCAATTCGTTCTTTAATTGTCGCCGCCTCAATATATCCGTTTACTTCTTTTATTCGCGTCAGTGTTGAAGCCATTTCGGGCATTTCGCGAATTTGCGACGGACGATCCTTTGAAAAATAAAATATAATATTTTTTCTTTCAATAAATCGGCTGTCCGCTCTTAAATATCCCTGTATGTCGTATTCGCGTACCCAATATCCGACAGCGAAATTATACGAATTATATTCGATACCGCCGACAACCTTATTACCCTCGTATTTCGGGGCAATATGCACCGTGTCAAGCTCGTCAACCTCTAATGCTTGCAGTTTAAACGGCGTTACGCCGCCCGGCGTATAACATTTGATGAAAAGTATTCCGCCGTCAACTCTTTTTCGTCTGACTGCCATTCGTGCCATTTCCCAAAATGATTGTGAACCTGTAACGTCGCAATTATCTTTTTTACACCACTTACGCCATAGCTTTTCTATTTCATCATTGAAAATCTGATCGTCCGACATTGCCTCAAGCTCAAAACCTTTACCGACTACATTTCTTGTCCACGGGTGGATTTGTGCGTTCATTAAATCGCTGTTACGCTCTAAATCACGGCTTCGCGCCCGTATTACATCGCGGTAATCTCTGTCGGTTAGCTCCGCGCTTTCATTATGCGCCCGCCAATTTCGGTTTTGTCTGTCAAATGTTCCCGCGTCATAATTTCGCGACAGTTCATACGCTTGTCGGTATGCTTGACGCTTATACGCCCATTTCGGCGCAATGTATTTTAATATTCCCATATCCTTGACGCTCCTTTATGCGTATTTACTATCAATGTAGCCGTCAACGTGATTTCCGACAGGCGTTTGTCCTACATCGTTAATATTACTCGTTACTCTGTATCTGCCGTTAAAGTCCTTTCCGTCGTACAGGTAGTATGTGCCGGAAACATACTTTACAGGGCTTGTTGCGTCCGATGAAATATACAGCGGACACCCCGACAGTTCTATTTTTTTACCCTGTGTAGCCGCGCCCGATTGCTGATTTACCGCCGCCGCTTCGGGTTTTCTATCTTTTTCAAGTGCGATTGCGTGTGCTTCAACTGATACACTATAACCGCCTGTTTCGCTGATAGTGTGTATAACTCTTTCAACTCCATACGCTCCGCTATATTTGCCGATACCGTAAAAATAATAATTCTTCCCGCTGTAAAACGGTATTCCCTGTGTTGTTGTAAATTTGAGTTTTACCGCCGCAATGTTTGCTTTGTATAAAGCGGCTTTTGCTTTGATTCCCGCTTCTTTTAAAGACGATCCGGCGTTTTCAAGCGGTATCATTCTTTCGGATGTACCAAGCGTATATGTTTTCGAGTTGTCGCTACCTTCGACTTTATAGGTTGCCTTAACGCCTGTATATGTCCCCTCCTCGTTATCTTCAAGAGAAAAGCCATTATCATCTATGATGTCAGGTAACATATATGTTACTGACGGTAAAACCTCGTCATTTGCCGCAAGGTCAAAAATCACTATCTTGTGACGATATACTTTCATTCCGAAACCGTATTCGCTACATAGTGAGTAAAGAAAGTTAATATCCGTTTGCTGACTTTGCTGTTTTGATTTTAGTTTTAAATCATCGGCGTAATATGCAAGTTCAACACCTAAATGATTGCAAATATCCTGTGCAATAGCTGAAATGGTTATATTTTCCCATTTTTTTGTGTTTTTTGTTCCCTGTACAGGCAACGCTAAACTTTTTATTGTTATATCAATTGGAAAACCTTTTACGCTCAAACTATCACATAAAAATTCTCCGCAATCTGTCCACTTGTCGTCGCCCTCGTGTTCCCAATTTTTAAGTAGAATTTTCGCGTCTAATAATGTGCCTTTATCTATCAGCCAATCATTAAGCCAATGATCCCCAATATCGTGCACTAAAATATCAAAACTGTCGGTTTCGCCGCTTACTGCATCGGTATATGTCAGCTCCCGTACATAATCTTTTATATCGCCCCAAACATTAACGCCGTTAATGCCTACATACGCTTGAACCTGTCGAGGATATTCGCTATTCATTACTTCGCCTCCACGGCGGCAAGAATATACTATCGTCCGCCTTATCCAATGTCGGTATTATTATTTTTGTTCCAAAATCAAAAACAGCAATTTTAATATAATCGGGATTTGCCGCGAATAACGGAGCTATAAACGTTTCATCGCCGAATTGTTCATATGCGATTTTGTCCCAAGTATCGCCCTTTTGCGTTATGTACTCCATTATGCTTACCTCTTATCAAAAAAGCTTACTGCAACGCTACGTCCAAGCCCGCCGCTGTTGTCCTCCGACGCGTTATTTTCTAATTCTTTTTTCATCTGATACAATGTTGATAAATCAGCCCTTGTCAGCGACCTGTTACCTACCTTGTAAGATTGACCACCCGCTAAAATGGTTGTAATGGCTTCGTTTATTTCCGCAAGCTGTTTTTTTGTATCGCTCATTTTTTCCGCCTCCAAAAAAATAACGGACACAAAATAGAGTTATCCTCTATTGTTGCGCCCGTTGTTTTATTCTTTATTCTTCAATTATTCCGCCGTATGTAATATTAACATCGGTACAATGTGCGATTTTATTTGCCGGAATAACCGTCATTGTCGGTTTATTTATTTCAACCCTGCTTGCACCTACCGCATTAAGCAAGGAAATTAACCTTTGATCGTTTATGTCGCGTCCGATTTTTTCACACTGCCACGCTTTGTATGCTTCAATCGCCGTATTTACCGCCGCTTGAATTTCAGACACTTTTGCAATGTCGGTGTCATAAATATAATATTTGACATCAATTTCATAATTAACGCGTTCTACATTGTATATTGTAACGTGGTCTGTCATAGCCTTTATTTGTGGTTTGGTTATATAATCTAACAATCCCTCCATAAAGCCCGCTGTTGCCTGTTCACGATCTTTCATCAAGATGTAAATGTATATTTCAGCGTGCGACGGATTTCGTACCACGACATCATCAATCGCCGTTGAATATGATTTTGTGTAGTATTTGTACGCCTCTTCCGCGCCTGTTGTACTATATTCATTCCTTGCGGCAAAAACTCTTTCTGCAAAAGTCTGATCGTCCTCTTTATCTTCGCCGCCGATAGGTACGTCTATATTTTCAACTTTTGCAATATAGGCGATAGGATCAACAAGATAATTCAATTCACCAACTGCAAAATTGTTTACAACACTTCCGCCGCTCGTTGATACACACTTTACATCAACGCTTTTTTCACCCGGTAATATTTCAGCATATTCATCTGTTGCAAAGTAAATCTTTCCCGCCGCGCCTGTAACTCTTGTTCCCGCCGGAATAGCAACAACATTTTCACGCGGCGCGGATAGTGTGAAGCGTATCATTACGGCGGCTTTTTCTTCTTTTTTACGGGTTAAACCGTACCTCAACGCCAAATTATCAAGGTATTTACCGCGTGCATATTTAAGCAGATTTTGTTTTGCTTTATCGTCAATCGTTGCCATAAGCTGATATAACGTCTGTGCCTCTGCATACATTGCGGCTTTGTCCTCGTCAGGAACAATAGGCGTTTCGCCTGTGATTTCTTTATAAGCGGCTTTGTATTCATCAATAAGCGTTGTTTTTATACCGTCAAGAGTAATATCACCCATAAACGAAACATCGCCTATATCTTCAAATCTCACCATTTCCGCCGCCTCCTTAAAATCCGTTTATCCAATCATTATTTTGTGTCGTTTCCGCTTTTGGTGTTTCCTCGCTTGTCGGCGGTATTGCACCAAGCAATCTTACATTTTGAACATCTGCCGCCGCTGACGCATAAACTCTTGTATCTAAGTAGTGATTGTCTGCGTGACTTGTTTTCGGTTGCCATACCAACCGACGTTTTGCGCCTGTTCCCTCTGCAACTTTGTGTTCTGCCGTAAGCTGTTCGGCATATTCAAAATCACATTCGGAGTGTACCATACAAGAGCCTAATCCGTTATCAACTTTCAGTTTCGCCGCAATCATATCTTTATACTTGCCGCCGTCAACTAAAACTAACGGTTGTCCGTTATATGCTCTGTCTACTTTGTTTATTTTAGTGATTTTTATGTGGTTGTAGCCTGTTTTAACACCTTTACACGGTAAAGCCCATTCACGCACCGAGCAATATTCATATACATCATCGGTCTGATCGCCGCTGTCAATTAAACATAAACTAACAAGGAATTTCCTACCCTTTTCGTTGCTGTATTCAGCATTCATATACGGATCAAGCTCCGTTAATGAATTTAACTGACCGTGCAATATTGATTGACTTGTCATTCTTTCGCCCCAAGCCACAATATCAAAATATATGCACGTTTCTTGAACGTCCACGCCCGCCGTTACTAATTGCGCCCAATCCGGCACAACTCCCGCCGCTTCGGGTGCTTGACGTTCCATAACAAGGTCTACCGACGTTTTTAGTTTTGTATCTTCCCACGGCTCACCCAGCCAAGAATTTATAAAATTCTGCAAGGTTTCGGGATCGTCTTTACTTTCTAAAAACTCATAAGCAACATCAGCCCAAGAAACAAAAAACGAATACAAGGCGTTAATATGAAAACTAACCCTTTGCGGCAATCCGACGCACGTTCCTTTTATGTCGCGCCATTCGCCGCGTTTTAACATATTCGGTTTTTCTCTATCCTCAATCGCCGCCCCGCACTCTTGACAATAATACATTGCGGTTTTTGCTCGCTCCGTATTTGTAAGTTTGCCGTCGTCATTGTCAACAAATTTCACCTGTTGCCATTTTAACAAAATCATTTCGCCGCAATGAGGACAAGGCACATAATAATATCGCTGTTCGTCCGCGCGTTCGTGGAATTTCCAAACATAATTTGTTTTGAGTGTCGGCGTTGAACAAGTGTATATTTTTCTACTATACTTGAATGTTTTTGTACGCTCCGCCGCCAAATTATAAGGCGACGCTTCTTTTTTAGACGCGCCCGCCATTTTGTCAATTTCATCAAAAAACAAATATTTTATAGCTTTTGACGCTAATTTTGACGGAGAGCCGCCGGAACGCAAATAGATTTTCATATTCTTAAAACGCAAGTTCATTTCACTTGATTTTGTATCAAAAAATCGTTCTGAAATTTCAGGTGTTTTTCTATATGCGGGCTTTAATTTATCATTTGAAACATCTTTTGCCAAATCGTCGGTAGGATAAACAATCATCGTCGGCGACGGATTTTTTGTTATTATCCACCCTGTCGCGTTGATGATTGCTTCTGTTCCTCCGACCTGTGTTGATTTCACAAAATTGATGTGCTGAATGTACGGATCATTAAAGCAATCCATAATTCCGACCAAGTACGGCGTTATATTGTTACTCCACCGCCCCGGCAATGACGAGCTTTCATCAAGTATTCTGTATTTTTCCGCCCATTCGGAAACGGTTAATTGTTCGGGACGCGACAGCGAACGCCGTAAACACCGCATAAAGAGGTTTTTTGTTTTCTGCCGCGACCTCGTTCGCGTATTAGGCATTTGCCGCCGCCCCTCCCGTTATTGTTTATTTTTTTCAGTTATAGCCGTTATATCATCAACTATTTTTAATAATTCGTGATACGGCATAGAATAGTAAAACTCGACTGACGTTTTCGTTACCATTCCCAAATTGACGCATAATTTTCTTATGCCGTCAAACGTCAATCCTCGCTGTATAAAAAATTCACAATGCGTAACTTAATTTTAGTAAGATCGTTACCGCCGATCTTACGGAAAAATTCAATAGGATAACCCGTCAAAATATGCGCTACTGCGATAGCGTAATCGTATGTAGTTTCGGGCATTGTAGCGGGTGTTTTTGTTATTTTTCTGTAAATATGATCGGCTTCTTGCATTGTAATAGCGTTCATTTCCTCTATCTTTGAAAGATCTATCGTGTCAATTTCCTCGCCGTCAAGCCTGTATGTACGCGACAACTTGATAATGTTGTCGAGCTTTTCCTCCGCCTCGTCAATAACGATTTCTTTTACAGGTTTCTTTGCCGCCGCTGGAGCGGAAGCGTTTGCGGGAGTTGCCGCCGCAAAATTCTTGTCTACCTCCGCCGCTGTTACGTTGTGCGGATTGTTCTTTGCTTCATCGCCTTTGTTTTTAAATTCTGACATTTTCTTGTACCTCCGTATAATTTTTTATTTTAATTTCATCGGAATTTTACCAACCGACAAAATTATTTACATTGTCATATTTGGCAAGTTCTCTTTCAAACGCCCGGCGTTTCTGTCTGCACTCTTGCCAATGTCTATTTTTCCAACGCCATTTTAAAATAAATAGTCGCCGTTTTGCTCTTTTAATCATCGTCAAATTCCTCCTGTTCCTCGTCGTCCTCGTCGCCGATTATTTCTGTACCATTTTCGCCGTTTACTTTGTCGGGATCGTATTCCGACAATTCTTCAAGCGTCTGTATCATTTCTTCATCAAGTATTTTTATTATTTCGTTGATGTCCGGCAATCCCAATATTTGCGGCGCAACCTTTCCCGGAACAGATAATAACCGCGCACGGAAATTTAATAACATTCCGTTTAAAAACGCTTCTACGTCCGCCGCTTCGTGTACCTCTTTTCGGAGCTTACGCAACTTTATTCTTGTAATCTCTTTTTTTAAGTTTTCGTGTTCCGCCTGTTCCTTTTCTTTGATGATTGATGTACCGCCGCCGACTTCCGCTTTTACCTTAAATTCGATATACTCGGAAACGCACTCTGTCAAGTCATATTTTTTTGTATCCGGTACAAATTCAAACATTCCCTGTTCTCTTAAATTTCTGACTTGCCGAGAGGAAATACCAAGAGCCGCCGCCAATGTTTTTTGATTTACTTCGTACATTTTTTACTACCTATAAAATGCAAAATTTCAATTTTTTATTTTCTTCTATTATCGCGCGCGTGAGAATTTTAAAAATTCTTTTTGCCGCCGCAAAAGCGGAAATCAAATCTTATTTTGTGAATTTTCTTGATTTGACTTTACCGCCGCCCGTCAATCTCAACAACCGCCGCCGCTTGATCTGTTTTTGTATTTTGTTCAATCTGACAAATTCCATTTTGAAAAGCGGAAGGAAGTCGCCTAAAATTTTTTTTGAAAAAGAGGTTTTTTCCGCGCCTCTTTAGCCCCGCAAGGGGTAGGGGACGGGAAAGTACCTAAATTTTTTCCGCCCGTTACAGCGGGGGATTTTTCCGCCGCCATAACGAACAAAAACCGTGAGTTGTACGGGCGTTTCAACTCACGGTTTTATTATACAATATTTTTTTGGCTTATTACTGCAAACTTTTTGTCATAAACTCATTATAATAATAGTTGAATGTACGGCGCGCGCGGCGCAATTTATACCATAACACACGTTCACTTACATTCATATCAAACGCGGCGCGGCGTACATAACTTGATAGTGTGCCGCGTTTCAAATCACCTTGAGGCAATTTAAAATACACTTGCTTAATTCCGTCAATGGCGATTGTATCGTGTTCGCATTTAAGATGATGTAGTGTAGATGATACGGCAAGAACAACCCCCGCCGTTTCTGCGTCAGTAATATCCGTCTTTCGTGTATTATGGTAATGTCTAAATGCCGCAATAGCAAAGTCTTTTATATTGTTCTGCTCTATCATCTGCCGCCGCCTCCTTGATTTACATATCGGTTATCATCATTTGACCACCCGCGTCAAAGAAGCCCGCCGCCGCCGAATTTGTTATACCTTTATGTAATTGACTTGTAAAGTTTTTCATTGTGTCAAGATTTACACTTGTCGGGTATATTGTACCAATCACTAAATTGTCTTTTGCAATTACCAAACTCCCCGATTTGTAAAAATATTGTTTCGCGTGAAAATCTTTAAACACTGATAACCGCGTCATATCTACAAGAAAAATCGTATCGTCCGGCAACATAAACGGCTGATACGGTATGCCGCATATATTCAGCGAACATATCAGCTTTTCTACACTTTGCATTTCAGCCACTTCAAAGGCGTTGTGTTTATCCGCCGTGTTATCCTCTATTGTAAACTTTTCAATGGTATCATCGTCAAGCTCCAACATTATAGCAAAATCGTTACTGTTCCACTTCGCCGCCGCGCCATAAAGATATATTCTCATTTCGCCGTCTGTTAAAAACTTTTGGTTTCCGTGATACTCAATTCTTATAACCCTTGCTTTCTTACAAAATTTCAGCATTGATTTTAAATACATTTTCTTTCACTCCTTTACATCAAATAGGCTATGGCAATATTTAAAGCCGCGCCCGATAAATAATATATAATTTTTCCTACGTTTCCGTTTGGTATAAATGCCGCACCCGCTCCGATATGCAAAATAATTATAAGCGTGGGGAATATTTTTTCAAAATTCATTATTCCGCCGCCTCCTTTGATAATTCATCGCTATTTGCTTTCATATACTCCGACACTTGAATATAACCCTCTGTATTATTCTTTTCAGAAAAACCACGGTATTTTACTCTTGCCGGATATACCTCTACAATTTCATTAGAATTGTTTTCTGACATTTCAAAAACTATCGCCCAACCAAATGTATGTAATAACATATTGATCCACCAAAGAAAACCCGATTTTCTAAATTCTTCCCAAGTCTTTTTTGTTACCACTATTTCACCGCCTCGTTTAAACTGTTATCAATGTAATTCCATACGGTATACCGTGATGTAGCCGTTTTTCCATACTCCAAATAAGCGTGTATAAATTCCCACGCTTGCTCCCAACCATAACAGAACGCCGCCGCATAACCCTGTTTGTTAAGTTTGATTATCCACTTTTTTTGATCCGGCGTTATCTTACTTCCTTTTCGCCGCTTCAATTCAATTTTCAAACCGTGATACCCGCCGCGCGGAACATCTAAAATAATGTCGGGATAACCCCGCCGCAAGCCCTCACGTTTTAATCGTGCGCCCGTTGTCTTTGTACGTTTACCCTCGTTCGGAATATGCGCCAACATATCCAAATCGGGATAACGCGACATCTCAACCGAACAATAGTTAAATAACGCTTGCTGTTCCTCGCTTTCTGTGGGGACAGGTAAATCACTTGCTTTTATTCTCTGCATTTATAAAATACCTCCTTATTTGTTTTTATACTCTGTGTTTTTCGCAAGCGGATAGTTACATATTCGCCCGCATTGATTGTATTTAAAAACGGCTCTATTGATGTAACCGTATAGCCGGGATAAAGACGCTCAATATCTCGTTCGCAAATATCACCTTTCCGAATATCCCTTACAGTGTCTTTGCTGATAAATCCGTCCCGGTCTTTCGGAATAGTCGGTTGCTTTAAATTTTTACTTGAAGCCCAACGCCGCACCTTTTCATCTATAACCTCAATATCCATTTCCGGCTCTTTAACTTTATATTTCGCTAAACCTTTCAAGCCGTTATCGTCAAATTCAAGTCTATATGTATGCGCGTAACCTTGCCCCCACATTTCCTCTAAAACATTTCTATCAATACCGCCGCTTAAAATCATATGTATATGCCAACGTCCATTTGTTGATCCTCTTTCGATAACATACAAATATTTTAATTCGGGCAAGCCGTTCTTTTTCCTGTAATGTTTTATACGCCTTATATAATTTCTGATTAACCTTTGCACATCGGCATATGTAAACGGTAAATGTTCATCATCAAAACCAAGTCCCATTTCTAAATCCTTTTTACCGAAATTCTCATTGATTAAATATGTTAATTTGTTTTCCCTGTATTTTTGATTTAATTTCTTTTGGATTTCAGACGAGGGATTTGTTTTCTTTTTTCTCTTACCCGGCTTTTGAAAAACAGGAAATGAAAATACATCTAAATAATCACCGTGAAATATTCTTCTTTCCCTCTGTACGCTCCTACCTTTACTTTTTCTTTTTCTCATATATAAATCACCGCCCGTCTGTGTTATATAGTTAATTTGTTAATATTGTGTATAAACCCGTGAAGCGCCGCCCCAGACGCTTTTAAAAAATTTACTTATTATATAGAAGAAACTCAATCAGCTTTCCGCCGCTTGCATAAAATCAATTCATACAAGCGGCGTTATTTTATTTCCATTTTTTAACATATCCTTTTTTGTCTATCAATCTATGTTGCCCGTTCTTACTGACAAGATAGAAGTAATCTTTTGTTTCCTTTTCTATGTACCAATTATCCGGCTTTAAGCCGCAAGAAGCAAAATACACCTTTTGCGCCCGCGTGGGTTTTGTTTTTCTCATTATTCCGCCGCCTCCTCGTTCTTGCTTTTTTCATAATGCTGTTTTATCCGTTCAAATACATCTGTTGCGGAAAGATAGCCTACAACACAATCTATTTTTTGTTCTTCGGCTGTAAGCAAGCCCATAATTTCAATTAAATCTTTTTCTTCGCCATAGCTCCCAAAATGTTCTATTGCGTCCATAGTACAATTTTTTACAGACGGATAACATATGCGCCAACCGTCAAAAAGCCGCTCCATAGTATGAGGGATAGACGCTTTTTTTAGCAATTTGTTAAGACGACGAATTTCTTTGTATCGCTTGTTTTTCTTTAATATTTCTATATTCCCTTTCTTCATTGCTCAATCCGCCTTTACATAATCGGGATAGCGCACTTTGACCGCCTCAAGCATATAAAACGCGTCCGGCGTTGCAAATAATTCATACGGCGTAAAACTACCGTCTTTGTCATTCTCTAAATCATTCCAAGACGCGCCCTTTTGATGAAATCCGTTGTATAAGTTCATCGCTAATCTGCACAATTTCATTGTACTACTTACTTGCCACGCTTCATTGAAGCCGTCCAATTTCGGACAATTACCCTCAAAATCGTAAAGGCTATCAATATGCGTTCGTGTCAGCGGCAATATTCCGAGCGTGTAGAAAAACGCTTTACGGTATGTGTCCCGCTCCGACTTTGTTTTTATAACATTATCGCCAAAGAATAAAATATGTTCCGCGTTCTTAAATCTCACACCCGGCGCAAGTTCTTTGACCTTTTCAAAATCATTTAATATGCTCATTCCTTTTTCCTACCTCTCTTTTTCTTTCCGCCGCGCAAAATCAGATTTAATAAATCGTCTGCATTTTCGCCGCTCCGCGATGTCAATACATCGGCTAATGATATGCCGCGCGCCTTTAATTCGCCATAATATAAATCCCATTCCGCCGACAGCTTATTATATAAAACAAGTTCCTCCGGCGTTCCCTCCATAACTACCGCGCCGTCAGTATGTGCTGTTATATTCATCGTTCCGCCGCCTCCTTTGTCAGAACATACCCGTAACGCTTCGCCCATTTTTTGTTAATGCGTCCTTTGTGATGTGTTTTCGCCTGTTTGTAATCATCGCAATGTATCAAAAACACTATGGGATTGTGCTATTGTTTATATGTCATTCGTTCCGGCAAGATATGGAGGAACGGTAAATAGATATTTTCCATTTTTTCAAAGTCATATGGTGTATGATAATCTTCGGGGGCTGATATGTCGCAATTAAGATCTTGTAATTGTCCTACCTCTTGCCCGCCGACATAAATTTTACAATTCTTCATTTTGCCGTCCTCCTATCAAGCCATTTTCGGATCGAAATCTTCAAATCGTAACACCGTTTTAAAAACTCTTTTATTGTTCACCCACCGTTGAAGTAATCGCGTTATGCGCGGTGCGTTCTCTTTATCATAAATCATTACATACGGATCATATCCCAAATCGCGCAATGTATAGACGCGGTATAAATCTTGTTCGTGTGTACTGTCATAATTCGTCAGAACGTAAACGCTCAATTTTCGGCTTGAATATTGCGTTGCTTTTTTGAAATCTGCAAATTTCCCTTTGAGATCGTCAGCGGGGTTATCCCACGCAAAATGTAGTATTTTCACTTTGATTTGTTTCAGTAACTCTTTTTCCCGTTTCCCTATAAGTCGTATATCAAGCCCTTGCGTAAAATCAACATATGCCCGGCTGTCTATGAGTTGATATAACAATTCAATGTGTTCATCGCAAGCAAGCAAATTCGGATCAAGCAATTTTATATACTTTTGACCGTTCCAAAATTCCGACAAATTCGCTACTTTGTATGACCGCCGCCCCTCTTTCGCGGCAACGTGGCAAAATCCACACCCACGCGGACAACCTCGTGTTAAAAATCCATATGCAGTATCTTTTGTTAATTCGGGATATAAACCATAATCGGGATAGGCGTGTTCTGCGTCCGGCGGTAAGTTCAAATCACGCGCCGCGTTATAAACTTCTTTACCGTCTACCACGTCTATACAGTACCCCGATCCGCCTTTTATAATTTCATCGGCATTGACAAAATGTTGAAAATCTGGTGTAAATGAAAATACCTTTGACATATAAACAATGTCATAATGTGAATTTTCAATCGGTATAACCCATTCCACGCTATCGCCTTTTTGTTTGTGGTAGGCTGATAATTTCATAAGCGGCAAATTCGGGAAGTTATGTCCGTCAACATCTATAAGCCCGATTTTCATTCCGCCGCCTCTGTGCTTCGTGCAATGGTACATTCTTTCGCCCTTGATAAATAAAACTCCGCTTTCGTTAATTTTTCAAGCGCAAGGCGGTGCATTTCTTTGTAATATCCAATAATTTTTTGATGGAATATCATTGCCGATGGTGTTGTTGATACCATATATAAACCATAGTCAGATATAAGTATATCAATCTCGCTTTTTTTAACTGTCTTTCGATAACGTAATAATGTACTGTTTTGCGTTCTGTATGTTTTTTCAGTTTTAGAAACTTCAACAGATGTTATTTCAATTCTGTTTGTTGCTTCATTGTAATAGTGATTGTATAAAATCATTTTATTTTACCTCTTTCCGGCGGTCTGAATATCACTACCATTGACGGGAACGGCGCGGGATCGTTCCCATTGCCGTGTTCGTCCGTGAATTTTAGCCGCCCTTTTATAAATCTGATTTCAACATTCGGCTTGTTGTATATGTATTCGTGAAAAAATATCGTGTCAGTACGCGCCGCAATAAGCATAACAACCGTTGCACCGTTTGCCGCCTCGCTTGACGCTTTCCGTACCCATTCAATAACCTTTCGCCCATACGGAGGATTACAGAATACCGTACCCCCCCCCCCACGAATTTTTCAATCCGTCTGTTTCCTTTGTGAAATACCGCTTGCACTTTGCGTTTTCAGAGCTTGCCGCCGCGTCTAAATCAAAATGAAATTCGCGGTCTAATTCATCAAAGAACGCTTGCGGCGTACACCAATCATCTTTGTTGCTTGTTAATAACGATTTATTCATATATCCTCCATTCGCTGTTTCTTACCTCGAAAGCGTCCCCGTGTTGTATAATGTCGGGATAATTTTTTAATTCAATTTGTTTTGCGTATTTGTCGATTTCGTATGCGTGATACTCTATATCTGTAAAGCCTAATTGTTCAAGACAATAGCGACCTGTCGCAATACCGTCATACATTGATAAAACAAGTAATTTTTCGGATCGCGGTATGGATTTCAATGTGTTTCGCAAAATATGTATAATAACTTCCGCCGTCCAACCATTACCCAAACACTTGTAACGCTGTGTGTCAGATATTCCCAACGTGTAATCATCGGGCAATGTCTGTAAGCGTTCACACTCTATCGGTGTCAGTTTGCGGATAATATAACAACCGTCTTTGATGTTTACGGGATATTGTTTGCCGCCGTAAACAATCATATTGTTTTCTACGCGATAGATAGGTTTTTCTATCGTTCCGCAATACTGATAATAATTACAGCTTGTCATAAGACAATTAGCCTTTTCTTTCATTGAACGCCCGCGACGCGTCTTGCTGTTCTCGTATGTCAAATCAACACAATCACCCAGCGCAATATCTGTATATCCTTTTTTCGTTGCCTCTCTTACTCTCATATGTGGAATTTCTGATAATTCCGTTATAGGCTCAAAGGCTATTTGCGTATGATGTTTCTTTAAATAGTCCCGTGCATTGCCCGCTTGATGTTTCAAGCAATAGGCTTTTTCACGGTCAACGATACCGCTTTCAAGAATATCCTGTAATAAAATTTCTCGATCTTCCGGCGGAGGAATTACCCCCCTATTAAATGCGTAAAATCTTTCGCGGTTTTGTGCCGATACAAGCGCGGAATTTATATACATCAAGTCAACGCCTAAATCTTTGCTAATCTGATTTTTAATAGCCGCCGCCGCTGATTTGTTATTTTCATACAAGAAGAAATCGGGCTTAAATTTCTCTTTTGCTATCAAGTAATTTTTGAACAGCTCCCAACCTTGCCCGCTTGCTTCTGTTTCTCTGTTGTTTTTTTGTGCAATACTCCAATGCGTACAAGGACTACCGCCTAATAAAATCTTAATCATATAACTTTTGTCGCCTCCAGCCGTTCATTTGTAACATTGCAAAATCTTTTTTCAATGTCTATTCCGATAAAATTCCGCCTCAAGGTTTTACACGCTATACAGGTGCTACCAATACCCACAAACGGATCAAGCACCAAATCGCCCTCATTAGATGAATTTTCAACCAACGTCAGCATTAACGGAACGGGTTTTTCTGTATTGTGTATGTTCTTTCCGTCTGCGGAGCGCATTTTTCTATTCGGAACACATAAAATATCGGGTGTGCCGCAATTATTGATATTCTTTGATTTGCCTTTTCGCAAAAAAACGATGTATTCAAATTGGCTCATATAATGCGTACCCATTACTTTATTTCCCTTATCCCATATCAGACATTTGATAAATTTAAAACCGCAATCAACAGCCGTATTACATATGTCAAGCAAATTCTTATTGTTTGTCATTACATAACAATGTGTACCGTCTTTTAATACCCGGTAAAACTCCAGCAAGTATTCAGTCGCCTTAATGTCGTTATAGTCAAACATTTTCCCTTGCTTTGCAACGGTACTTTTAAGCATACCGCCGCTATTGCCATTGTGTCCGCGCGCCGTTGTCCTGTACGGCGGATCTGTTACTATCAAATCAATACTTTCATTCGGTATCGCTTTCATTATCTCTAAGCAATTACCGTTGTATATTTGATTTAGTGGCAAGGTTAAATTATGATCGTTCATCGTCCGCCGCCTCCTGTATTTCTTTGTATATTTTTAAGCACTCTTGCGGCGAATGTCCTATTATGCTGTCTTTGTCGATCCATACGGATTCATCTCTTTGAGATGATAAAGCGCACATTTTTGTAACATTATTTTTTTTGTAGTTATTACCCGAAAATTTGCAAAATCTTAGTTCTGTGACATAAAATTTTTTAACTTTTGCGCCGTATTCTTGTATGTGTCGATTGTTCATACTTTCAGAACGACGATAACTATACCAATCTTTAATAATCACATAGCCTAAAACGCAAATAGGCTTGTCGGTGTCAAATTCCTGTCCGTTAAATTCAAATTTCATTCTGCCGCCTCCTATATCATCGCCGCAACGAGTAAAAAACCGTAAAATATTACTTCAATCAAATTTTTTTGCTTGACTTCTTTGTACATACTCCAAGCAAAATATATTGATAATACTGCTTTCACAACGTCCGCCGCCGCGTCTAAAATATAAATAAAAGTCATTACTGCCGCCCTCGCTATTCAAAAGAAATGCGCTCAATATTCGCAATTTTACCATTCAGCGGCATATATACATTTGCGCTACCGAACAATTTAACAGTTTTATCAAGCCGCTGCGTGTCAACAAGAAATTCAATAACATCGTTGTTATAGCTGTATTGGTGCATACTGTCAGTATCTACGTCCGATTTTTGATCCGCCAAAACGCCGTAAAAAACATTGCCTGTATCTGTTGTTATACGGTACTTTGTTCCGATACCTGTACCGTAATAACTCCCCATTGCGATTAAATAATAATCACTTTCAATCCCTAAATCCTTTTCGGCATCGCAACGCATAAATCCGTCCCAATCAGACCAACCCCAACGGCTGATATATTGATATTGCGGACTTGATGTGTCGGTTATGCACCGATAGTCCATATACGTTTTAAACGAACTGTTTATCATCGGCACACCCAACGGCGTATATGTAACCGCCGCCGCTGAAACCGTTGTACTATAAATAGCTGATAAAATCATAAGCAATATGTAATTTCTAATCTTTTTCATTTCTTTAAATCCTCCGTTTCTTTTGCTTCTTTTGCAAAATGTCCTCTGTATATAACCGTTTGTCGCTTTTCCTTTTTCTTTTGCGGTACAGGTTTATGGATTTCTATGTAAAATAAAAATCTATCCTTTTGCCGCTCCATTATTTGATTATAGCGTTCTTGCCGCCGCCTGTTATACCAATTACGCAAACGAAAAGCAATCCCTTTTAAATCCTCACATATGATGTACGCTATTATTACAATAATAGCCAACCCTACAAATTCCATTGTTCAGCCCTCCACCTGTTCCGTATCTTTCCGGCGCACATTGTCGGGACTTACTATTGCAACCGCGTTTAAATTTTTATCCATAAGCTCCAACGTCCTTTCCGTTTTGCGCGTTTCGGGATTGTATCGTATAATTACCGCGTTAATATAGGCGTATTCTATATCAGAATAAAATGCACTAATTCGGCTATGACATATTACAGGCGCGCGGCTCTTTAAAAGTTCCTTAATATCCTCTGTTGTCAACATTGTTCGATTCCTCCCGCGCCGCCTTTACAACCGCCGCGCACATTTCGGCGCGTGTTTCATACGGAACGGGCATAAAGCATATTTCGTTTAATAATTCCTTGATTTCTTCCGATATGTTCATCGCCGCGCCGCCTCCTGTTCCGCCTTTGTTAAAATGCAATAGATAACAATTAAATTTTCAAAACTATGACTTTCAAAAATTATTCTATCTTTACTTCGCCGACTTGATATAATCGTTTCAAAAGGCGACGCAAGGCGCAAGTCATATGTTATTTGCTCACAACATTTTTGACACTCTGCAAATGCGTCATTGTAAATATCTATATGATAACGATAGTTGCTTGGGGGATTGTACGCAAATTTATTCATTTTCCGCCGCCTCCTGTGTATTCGTTTTTTAATTCTATCGCTACTTGTTCCATAATATCTAAAATTAAAAACCTTGCTTCTTTCGGTAAATTATCTTGCTGAAATTGATTTCTTATTTCCGCTTTTACAATCGGTACTACTTCAGACTTTATCCGTCCTGTAAAGTTATTTGCTATTACTCCAAGTAAAAGCAACATTGCTTTTCCCATATCCATTATTCCGCCACCTCCTTGTTATGTTCTGTGTTTTTCTTTTTAAGTTTTACAACATAGAAACAATTACCTCTGCGAGATACTGAAAAAATATCCTGTAATTTATTGCGCCTACGATAACCACGAATTGACTCACAACCGCGAGTACACTCTTTTTCATTGTCGTACTCAAAGCATATATTTTTATGTTTGCTTGCTAAAAAAGCTATAACGCTAAGAATTTCTTCGCTTTGTTGTCCGCCGTGTCTACATTCCGGGACATTTTGAACGTCATATTTAATTTTCATTTTTGAACCGCCTCCTGTATGTATGGAATATAGTTTAAGTTATTTTCGGTTATAGTATCGCCCAAGAGCAATCCTTCTGTATTGGGTATTGCTTCATCAAGGCTGACCGTCTTTATTCTCCGCTCCTGTTTTCTTATTTCATTGCCTACTGCTGAACGCATAGCCTGCCACGCAATAGTTGAAAACTCGTATTTGTATAATTTAGGTTCTTTAAACCACCGTTGCACGGTAAGTAAATATCGAAAAATAACAACGTCAAACCATTCGTCAAAAGACAGCCGTTTTTTTAGTAAAAATCGTTCAACAATATAATAGTTTTTTTCGGCAAGGTTTTTTTCGGCAGGTGATAACGGTTTAAGTACAGAACCCATAAAGCGTTACCCCCCCCGTAACATTTTTAAATATTAAAATCATTGTTCTACCTCATTATGAAACTGTTGTTCCCGTTCCGCCGCAATTCGTCCTAATTGACGATTGATTTTTTCCTTAATGATTTTGTACCATTCGCCCTCTGTTGTCCACCCCAAAGAACGTAACAAATATTCAAGCTGTAAAATCATTATTTGAACGTCCGCTAATTCTTCAACAATATTTTTTGCCGCTGTTACCGCTTCTGTGTGCGCGGGAATTATACGGCGGAACTTCAATAATGCCTTTGTCAGCTCTGCCATTTCCTCAATAGCAATATCGCTTTGCTTTTCGATTCCATATGTATCAGCGATTTCAGCAATCACTGCTCTCATTTCTTCTGTAATTATCATCATTACGCCTCCTGTACTATTTTTGTTTGATCGTTTTGTTCCGCCTCCGCGTCCCGGCACATAGCGGCATAAATTATATTTGCTATGTCCGTTATAACTGCTTTCGGAATTTTTGATACGTCCACATCGGGCGCGTTTGAATATTCTTTTAAATTCATTTTGCTGTCCTCCAATTTTATCTTGAAATATCCGGCAAGATATGATATACTGTAATTGTTCAAGTTGCGGTATATCATATATGTCGTATGCCTGTAAGACGAAAATCTTACAGGCTTTTTTTATTTGTGCCGCAATTATTTCAAACCGCGTCCATTATGAAAATCAGCTATCATTTTTTCTATTACTGTGTTTGTTGCAATTTCTTTTTCCTTTAAAAACTCAATGTTTTTGATTTCACTGCACATTTTTATAACGCAAGCCATTTTGTAAAATTCGTCAGCCGACGGACGCACCGCACTATTCAGAATTGACATCTCATCAAGTTTATAGATAATAGCCTTTTTAAACCGTTCTAAAATCTCTTCCATTTTCCGTATACTCCTTTCCGCCGCGTTATGCGCTCTGCTTTGCTTCCGCGTTTACCGCGCCTATAGCTTCGCCGATTTTTGCACCCTGTACCAAATACAAGGTTTTGTCCTGTTCTTCGGGTGTCATACTCTTAATCATACTTATAAGGATTTCGCCCGCGTTTCTTGTTTCTGACATCTCTTTCACGCTCCTTTCTGTTGACCGCCGCCCCGCCGCTGTGATATAATCAAAGGCGGAAAGGAGGCGTATTTTATATGGATAAAAAAACACTTGACAATATTGTTAATGATATAATTTCAAATCATATAGTCAAAAATCAAAAAAATGTAAATGACGCTATTTCAAAAGATATATTGGAAGCCTACAACAACAATCCAAATTTATCTTTTGATGAACTCATTAGCACGCTGTCAAATGCTTATATGTATTCAGCCGTTGAATTAAGTGTTAAAACCACTATTGATATTCTTATCGGTCTTAATATCATTCAAGTCAAGTCCTAATTTTTGTTCAAGAAAATATTTCAATGTGCTTTTATCATTTTTTAGTAAACGCTTATAGCGCGGCGTTATATCCGTTAATCTCGCAATAACTTCTACTAAAAAATCTGTTGTTACATAAGATTGATTTTCTTTCCGCCCCTCTTGTGCTTGTGTTGCAAGGTGGGCGGCTTCTTTTTTTCTCATATCTTCACCCCGCTTTCTGTTGCTTGTACTCTAACAGACAAAATATACTTGTTGTTTTGTCCTTATACGGACACTATAACACAATATTTTGTCCTTGTCAAGCCTTTTTATTGAAATTTTATTTGATTTTGTCTTGACAGGGACAATTTGACGTGTTATACTACCATTAGAAAGAGGGTGAACAAATGAAAACCGATTTTGAAAGATTGCGAGAATTGAGAAAACATTTTAAGTTATCACAAACCGAATTTGCTGAAAAAATAGGTGTTACAAGAAGTGTAATTAAAAATCTCGAATTAGGCGTTGTTGATATTAAAGACCATATGTTAAAATTGATTGCGGCAACCTTTAATATCAACGAAGAATGGTTGAGAAATGGAACAGGCGAAATGCTTATACAAACACCAAAAAATATTTTGGACGAGCTTGTTGCGGCGCACGGATTGACAGAAAAGGAAACGGCGATAGTTTCCGCCTTTTTGGATTTATCCCCGGCGGGACGTTCTGCAATTATTGAATATGTTGAAAAAGCGGCGCGTGGTCTTTCTTCTGATCCTGTTTCTTCCGCTCCTACTCGCGACAAAATCATAGGTGATGATATTGTCGCTACCGAAAAGAAGATACAGGAAATCACAAAGAAAGAAGTTTAGAGTATATTTCATACTGCCGGAACGTAAACGGCGTCCCGGTTATGTATGTTATATTCCGCCGCAATTCCAACACCGTTTATAAATTTCACTTTTGGAGGGAAATCGGCGGAAATACATATTTAATACAAATTTATTATTGAAAGGGGTTTTACCTATGAAAAAATGTTTAAAGTGTTCTAATGTCTATGATGATACTTTGGATCAGTGTCCTGAATGTCGTACCCCGCTCATTTCGTATACGTTAGAAGATACGCAGAAAGACAAACAAGAATTTTCTAAACAGCAAATTAAAAAACTCATTGTTTTTGGTTCTTTAGTTATAGTATTTTTGTTAGGTTTCGGCTTTAAGAGTTGTACAGGAATTAAAAAAGCGGATTATAAAAATCTGCAATCTGAAAATGAAAAACTTCAAGCACAATATGATGAATTATCTACTTCTAAAGATGATTTACAAGTAGAATTTGATACATACAAAACAAAAATGAAACCTTACGAGGAACAACAAGCGGCAGATGAAAAAGCCGCTATTGATGAACAGAATAAAAAAGCCTCCGAAAACGCGCGGCAAGCGGCAGAACAAAAAGCTAAATCAGAAGCGCACCGAGAAAATATGTACGGAATTAGTGATAAGCATATAAGCACCATTAACGACGCATTAACTGTTTCCAATGTCCGCAATGATGTAACTGGAAATTGGCGCATTGTAAAAACTGCCGCAAATATACAAATAGAAGAATATGCCCTTGATTATTATAAAAATAAATTTACAAACAAAAATGAAATACATTGGATCGTAAATTTTACAAATAAAACTACCACTTGTATTTCAAATGTTGTTGGCGATAGGCTTAGTGTTGTTATACACGAGTATGTTGACAAAGAAGAACATTATGCTGATACTTTGGGAAGTGGTATGGTGTTAGCCGAATTTTCCGTATATCTTAACAATGGTGATATAGAAAAAATTAAATAAAAAATCCCTCCGCCGCGTCAACGGCAAAAGGGATATAAATAGTGTTATGGTATAACACCAAATGCTAATATGATTATACCATAACACTCCATAAAATACAAGTAAAATCAAGAAAAAGGAGTGTTTTTTTAATGCCTAAAATCTCAAACGAAATGATAAGTGACGGGATTTTACGAGCCGTGATATACGCGCGGTACAGTTGTGAGCGGCAAACCGAACAATCCATTGAGGGACAACTCGCAGATTGCCGCAAATATGCGGAACGGTGTGGATTTCAAGTGGTAGACACATATATTGACCGTGCGACAACCGCAACAAACGATAATCGCGCGGACTTTCAACGAATGATTAAGGATAGCAAAAAACAATTATTTGATGTTATCATCGTTTGGAAGTTAGACCGCTTCGCCCGCAATAAATACGACAGTGCAGTATATAAGCGGAATTTGAAAAATAACGGCGTTCGTGTAATTTCTGCTATGGAAAATATACCGAATACGCCGGAAGGCGTTTTAATGGAAAGCGTGTTAGAGGGATTTGCGGAATATTTTTCGCTTGACCTCGCGCAAAAAGTCAAGCGCGGTATGCGGGAAACTGCAAAAAAGCATAAAATAACGGGCGTAATTCCTTTCGGCTATACCCGCTCCCCCGAAAACACTTATATCCCCGATCAGAAAAATTCTCTTGCAGTAAAAAAAGTCTTTAAAATGTATCTTGCCGGGGAAAGCAAAACAGACATAGCCGCGTGGTTGAATAACCACGGTTTCCGTACCGCATACGGTAACCTTTTTACAAAAGACAGCATAACGCCTATTGTTCAGAACACGCGGTACATCGGAAAGTATAAATATAATGATTTAGAATTGTTTGACGAAAACCAACGCATAATTGATGATGATACTTTTTACAGCGTACAAAAAAAGGTACACGCAAATCAACGAACAGGCGCGATGACACGAGCGCGGGAACGCTTTTTGTTGACAGGAAAATTATATTGCGGCGATTGCAAAAACAAATTTCACGGTGAAAGTGCAAAAAGCAGAAACAGCACTATCCATTATTATTATACTTGCGCCGGAAGAAAGAAGCTCCACATTTGCACACACAAGCGCGTAAAAAAAGATGAAATTGAAACGCTTGTATTAAATAGCGTAAAAAAATTATTAAGCAGTAAGCAAATCAAGAACGCAATAGCAAACACCGTGTCGGAAATACAATCAGCGGCAAATTCACACTCTGAAGCAATTACCGCGCTTGAAATGCAGTTAAAGGACGCAAACAAAAGAATTTCAAATATTATGAACGCCATTGAACAAGGAATAATCAGCCCGACAACGCAAAGTCGCCTCAAGGAACTTGAAAACTTGCGTTACCGTTTGGAATACGAAATATCAGAAAAGCGATCAGATAACAACCGTTTCAGCAAATCGCAAATATTAGATTATTTCAACCGCTTCGACATTGAAAACGCTACAACGTGGCAAGATCAGCAAATAATTATACAACATTTTGTTGATAAAGTGTATTTATGGGAAGATAGAATTTTAATATTGTTTAACTTCATCACCCGTAAAAAGACATCTGATACCGACACGGATCTTGATGTCGAAAACATTTCCAAAAAAATATTAGACGAACAATTTTATTGTTCGTCTAATAAGGAAATTGGCTCCTCCAGCTGGGCTCGAACCAGCGACATCGTGATTAACAGTCACGCGCTCTGCCAACTGAGCTATAGAGGAATATTATGGTAATTCTGTAATTTATTGGCAATTCCTGTCGTAGACTGTAAAAAGTCTATAACGGTTATTCGTTCTCCACAGCCTGCCAACTGAGCTATAGAGGAATATTTTGTTTTCTTTTCCTTAAACACCAAAGATAACGACTTCTCTGTCGTTATCTTTAGTATTTATTCGTTCCGGCAACTTTCTACTTTCCCAGGCAGTCACCCGCCAAGTATCATCGACGTTAAGGAGCTTAACTTCTGTGTTCGGTATGGGAACAGGTGGATCCTCCTTGCTATCGTTACCGAAAGTGTTTGTGTAACAAACACGAACATATGCAGCGTTACAAGTTGCGTCGTATTCTTGCCTTGCAAAACATAGGCAATTCTATTGCCGCATTTACGCTTGCATAATGTGCTGCATATCCAACCATAGGTTGGAAGTTTTCTTGTATAAAGCACAATTTTAAACTGTACTTTGAAAACTAAACAATGTTCACTAATGTTATCTGTGGTTTCTATCTCTCGTTCTTATGCTTCGCTTCCCAAGCGAGTATTAGCGATATACTCTTCATTTTGCTTTGCTCTATACGAAAACATATATTAATGCTCTGAGCTACGCTCAGTATGCAATCCGTATTGCCTTCGGCAACCGTTCGCTCCTTGCGTTTTTTTGTTTCACAAAAATTCCGCTTCTGCTCGCTTACTTTGATTGCATAGTCGCATTTTTGCTTTGCAAAAATGCTTAGGTCA
>VIQV01000021.1 GCA_010206265.1 Lachnospiraceae bacterium MD329 | reverse complement strand
ACGCGGTTGCCGAGAATTTCTTCAGCTGTCTCAAATGTGAATTGGTTCATTTGAAGCATTACCGCACAAGAAACGAGGCACAAGCCGATATATTTGCCTACATCGAGGCGTTTTACAACACCGTGCGTCCTCATTCAGGAATCGGCTGGCTGACTCCATGCGCTTACGAAGAAAAACTGCGAAAAAATCATGCCGCCTGAGAATGCTTTCACTCGCATTCGAAAGCATTCTCAAGAAATACTGCGATTCATTCCGTTTTTCACCTCTTTTTTCTGTCTATTTTTTCGGGAAGGGCTCAATCCGTAAACTATCTCTGATATAACAAATTCTTCTGCCGTATGCTTAAACATATTCATTAGTCCAACCCATTTCATTTGGTCGGTTGATTTTAATTCTTCCGTTATGCCTGACTTCACCGCTAAATCTTTAACAAGCCTGTCCACCATATCCTTTGCTTGTGCATCGATTTCTTCAAGATATTCAAGTAATGTTCCGTCCATCAGCTTTGTAGTATATATACTCGGACAGTATTTCTTTAAAAATTCTCTGTGAAGTCTGCCATACTTACCAATATTGTACTTCTTGTTTGGTACTGTTAGCGCGGGGATATAGTAATCACCGACTTTTACATATTCAATTTTCATTTGTCTTTCTCCTCTCTTTGTGATATAGTAGTTATATAGATTTGTAATCGTGAAATTTTTTAATATTCACACCTCTTTTCTTTTCATATATAACTATTGTTCAAACTACCACGAATGAGCCGTAGCCATATATATGTATTAGATGAAAAGTGTGCTATCACTTTCACCCTTTACATTATATATCTTGGTATACTGTAATTACCACATTTTATCGTTATATGCGTAAGTATATGACACTGTTTTTTTAATATTTATTTTTGGATATTTCGTTTGAAATATTCTGTTTTAACGTATACTATCAGAGTTTGTATTTTGCAAAAAATGCCGGCTTTGTATATTTGAAATGACTGATAGTATATGTTTTATTTGCAGTGTTTCATATAACGATAAATGTGTGGTAACATTAAAGCTAAGCCGCGTTTTTGTGCGTGGCATTGCTTATGCCACGCATTTTTTATGCGTGAAGTTACATTCATATTAATTTACGGAGGTAGAAAAATGAAGAAACAACTTATTTCACTATTCACTGCAATGTGCCTTATCTTGGGGACACTCGGCACATTCACGGCGTTTGCCGACGACGCAACCGAATCACCAAAACACATACATAAAATTTGCGCTGACGAAAACTGCTCGGAAAATCACGAAGATATTGAATGGACTGCGTGGGACAGCGACACGTCACTACCCGACACTGCAGGAAATTATTATTTGACAAAAGATGTTGCAGTATCTGCAACTTGGAATATAACCAACTCAATAAAGCTATGTTTGAACGGTCACATTATAATGACAGACAACCCCAAAAATTTAGAACATACAATAGAAATCGACTCGTCTGCCATAACAATATTTACGGATTGTTCCGATAATGAGCATAAATTTTCTGTCGGAGATAAAGGTCTATGGGTGCGTGATGAAGAACACGGAACAAAAACACTTACAGGCGGAGTTATTATAAGTCCGTCAAGCTACGCAGTAATTTCTACTTCACCCCTCGATATGTACAACATAAACATCTCAGGCAGCAATGGCGGTATATTCAATACTGACACACTTAATATGTACGGCTGTACAGTAGCAGGAAATTCAGGATATGACGGTGTGTGCTCTTATTACGAACTTAATATGCGCGACTGCAGCATTTTTGAAAATA
This sequence comes from Lachnospiraceae bacterium MD329, assembly GCA_010206265.1. Lineage (GTDB taxonomy): Bacteria > Bacillota > Clostridia > UBA1381 > UBA1381 > Hominilimicola. The sequence continues at coordinate 40,511 of VIQV01000021.1, read as the reverse complement.
CAGGCGACGGTGTTTATATTGACCAAGGCAGTATCAGTATAGGCGGAAAAATTATAATTTCAAATAATACAAAAAACGGCAAACAATATAATCTAAACCTTAGAAGAAAGATTGTCCTGCAGATTAGCTCGCCTCTTTCTGAAGGTTCAACAATTGGTGTTTCTACATCAAAACGACCTTTTACAGACTGTCCGACAGCAATTACAGGTGAAAACGATACCGATTACAGCCATTATTTTATAAGCGATAATATCGACAAGCACGTCACATATTCAATTCAAAACGGAGAAAACAATGTTATTTATCTTGCGGCAAACACTCCGACAGATTTTCATATAACACGCGACGGCTTGGGTACAATACTCGCCTCTGTACCGAAGGCAGGTACATATACTGCGATTTTAGCAATATACTCTAATGATGACGATATATTACGTTCTGTTACGACTATACCCGTCACATTTGACCAACCATCTGTAAAAAAGATTTATGATGATAAAATTAACGTTGATTACTCATACACTCTAAAGCTTATGTTATGGGACAATATGGAAGGTATGCGGCCTTGCTGTAGTGACTACCACACTACACTGTATAAATTTAACAACTGAGCAGAACAAAATAATAACGGCAGCTTATCAGCCGCCGTTATTATTTTCCGCGATTTTTTCCGCAACCTTAATGCCGTCAACCGCGGCGGACATTATTCCGCCTGCATATCCTGCGCCTTCGCCGCAAGGATATACACCTTTTATATTTGACTGCATAGTCACCTTATCTCTTATGATTCTTACAGGCGAGGAGGAACGCGTTTCAGGAGCGGTAAGAACCGCACCTGCGTCGGCAAAACCTTTAAGCTTATCGTCCATCTTCACTATCGCCTCACGAAGACTTTCAATCACAAATTCAGGTAATACCTGTCTTAAATCAGTATATGTCACATTGGGTTTATAAGTAGGTTCAACATTATACTCACCGCCGTAAATACTCAGAAAATCACCTGCTTTCATACAGGGGGCATTATAATTCCCGCCTCCTGCCATAAAAGCCTTTCTTTCTATATCACGCTGAAAATACATACCTGCCAGAGGGTCGGACGACTGAAAATCCTCGGGAGTAATGCTTACCAAAAGCGCACTGTTTGCATTTTTGCCATCACGCGCAAAACGGCTCATTCCGTTTGTCACAACGCCTCCGCTTTCAGACGCGGACGCAACCACCTCGCCACCGGGACACATACAAAACGTATACACTCCCCTGCCGTTTTCAAGATGTACTGCCATTTTATAATCGGCGGCAGGAAGTTGATTATAAAATTCTCCGTACTGGCTTTTATTTATCATTTCCTGCGAATGTTCAATTCTCACTCCTACCGAAAAGCTCTTTTGCTCCATATCCAGCCCACGCTCAAGCAGCATTTTAAACGTGTCACGCGCGCTGTGTCCTATTGCAATCACTATATTATCAGTCTTTATTTCATATTCATTATTAACCACAGCCGCGCATACTTTGCCGTCAGAAATTCTAATGTCTGTAAGCGTGCTTAAAAAACGCACCTCACCGCCAAGCCGCGTTATTTCCTCTCTGATTGAGGCAACCATTTTACACAGCTTATCGGTACCGATATGCGGCTTGGAATAATAAAGTATTTCTTCAGGCGCACCGTGCGTGTGAAATTCCCTAAGCACTTTATCTATGCGAAAGTCATTTATACCCGTAGTAAGTTTTCCGTCGGAAAACGTGCCAGCGCCGCCTTCACCGAACTGTACATTGGAGCTCTCATTCAGCTCGCCTGTTTGCCAGAAGTTATCAACGTCCTTAATCCTATCTTCAACGCATTTACCGCGTTCAAGCAATATCACCTTATATCCGTTCTGCACCAGAGTAAGCGCACACATAAAACCTGCCGGTCCCATACCTGCAATTACAACAGGTTCTTTCTTCGGTGTGCCTTTCGGGAATGTATACGTTGTTTTTTCTATTATTCTGGCATTTTTTAAATGTTTTACAACCTCTTTTTCATTCCCAGTTTCTATATCAATCGAATAAACGTAGTGTACATCATTCTTTTTCCGCGCGTCTATTGATTTTTTTGATATATGAAAGGATTTCAGGCTGTTTGAACCAAGCATTTTTTTTACTTTTTCTTTTAAATCGTTTTTTTCATCAACTCTTATTTTTATATTTGAAATTCTTATCATAGTATTTCCTTAATCTTCTCCGCAATTTTAACCGCCAATTTTTTATGTTCTGTTTCGTCCATATGTATTCCGTCAAGGTCGGATGCGTTTGCGTTGGCTGCCGCGTCAAGAAAAGATACGTTTTCCTTTTCTGCCGCCTCACATATTGCCTTTGCAAAATCCAACGAAGTCTTTACCGACTTTTCGTTGTATACCGTACTGAAATATGGATGTTTTAAAGCGCAGTCACGAATTAAAATCGGAGATATAAACAAAAACTCAGCAGTATTTCCGTATTTCTCCCGATACTCACGAGCAAATCCTCTAAGCGTTTCAGCCGTTTCTTCCGCCGTACAGTTAAAATATTTAAGCTGGTCATTCGTGCCAAGCATTACTATTATAAGATCAAAATCACTGTCTTTTTTAATATAACGTTCTCGGAATACTTCAATACCGTTTGAATACGGCGTATCCGGAACGTCAAATTTACTCGAACGTCCGCAAACTCCGTCTTCAACAATTTCATATTCTGAAAACATCTCTTTCAGAAAAACAGTCCAGCGTTCTTCAAGGCGTGACATATCCACGGGGTTATGTCCCCAAGTATTGGAATCACCAAAACAAAGTATTTTTTTCATATCTATTCTCCTCTTTGTATTATTTTATCAAGTGCCCAAATATTTGTCAACGAAAAAAAGTCCCGTCAAGGGACTTTTTTCAGAATTATTCTTCAATCTTTTCAGCAGTAACAGTTGTGTTACCTACATACTGAGAGCTTCCGAAAGCAAGAATCAGTATGAATATAGGGCTTAGCAATACAAGACCTACTGTAAAGCCTGCACCGTGTCCGAATGCCTTTGAAAGCTTATGCATTGATATTATTGCAATAACAAATACCGCAATATAAATTGCAAACGACAGGAATGACAATATACCATTCTGCGCATATACATTAATACAAGCAAGTACAGCGTAAACAATATCTAAGATAAGCATTATCCAGAACATTGAAGTCTTCCACGAAATCTTGTACATAATGTAACTGTTGTACAGTGGAATAAGCGACTTCCAACCCTTTTCTCCTGCCTTCTTGAAAATCTGCCAGTAAGCAATAACAGTAATCACATACAGTGCAAGTATCATCACTGACATTGTTACCATTGCTGTTGCCAGCATTGCTACAAATTGTGTATCATACATAACTGATACCCCCTTTTAAATTTTAGCTAACATATAGCTATGTTACAGAAATTATATCATCATCCAAATTCTATGTCAATATAAGCAATAATAATGTTAATTAAATGTAATAATCTATTCCGTGACTATGCTTGCATATGCGGGCTGATGTTCCTTGAAGAAAACACGCGGCGAACTGTCCGTAAACTTTTTAAACGTCTTATAAAACACGGAATAATCCCTAAACCCGCATTCATAACACACAGTTGTCAGATTATATCCCTCAAATATCATCTGTTTCGCTACAGTTATACGCCTTGTATTTATATACTCGCGCACAGGCATACCCGTATAGTTCTTAAAAATACGGCAAAGGTGATATTTTGAAATATAAAACTCCTTGCACAGCATTTCAAGTGTTAAATCCTCATTAAAATGCTCGTCAATATAATTCTTAATGTTTACAATACGAGTATTCGCAGGCGGAGTTTCGGTGAACTGCTCGCTGTGCTCACGCATTGCTGAATTAATTTTTGCAAGCATTTGAATTATATATGTTTTAATCATTGTATCGCTTTCCGGAACACGGTTTATAACGTACTGTTCAACCTTTGAGAAATACTCGTCCAAGCCGTAGCTCTTTACAACGTCAGCGCTTATTCTGTTCAGAGTTCCTGCAGGACGTCTGTTAATCAGATACAGCAAATCGTAGTCTATATCCTTCATATATTCAGGAGAAATCTGAATGAAATTTCTTTCGTATATGTCGTCGGAATCAAAGCTTATTGTATGTATTTCGTCGGGACGTGTTATCAGTAAATCGCCCGGTTCTATCTGATATATGGAATTTTCCACAATATAACGCGCGTTGCCGCTTATAAAATGCAGAAATTCATAGTAATTGTGAAGGTGCATACGCAGCTCCGGCGGATTCGCTTTCGAATAGCTGTACATATAATCTTTCTGTCGAAATGATATTTTCATAGCCTCTTCCCTTCCTTAAATTTGATACTAATACAAGTATACCACAACAGAGCAATATTTGCAATGTTTAGGGCAATAAAACACTATTTTTTTATAATACATTGTGCTATGATATTGTTAAGAGTGTAACGCTACATAAAATAACGAAAGGATTGATTAACTATGAAACGAACACTTTCACTAATATGTTCATTTGCTGTTGCTCTGCAGGCATTGCTCAGCGCAGTAACCGTAAGCGCGGCAGACGACGGTATCGGTGCAACCTACACCGCCCCCGAATCACCTGCAATTACATACAATATGAACTTAGACTGGAAATATAAGGAGGCTCCTAACGGTGTTACCACACCTTTTAAAACTGCTTATGAGGCAGTTGCCAAAAACGGCAAGCAGTTTTATGACGTCAACTATGACGACTCCGACTGGGAAAGCGTAAGTATTCCTCACGCAGTAAACGGAGAGGATTCATTTATGAATACTACACGTGACTCAGGCGGCGGCGCAGGAAGAATGGGCGTATTCCTTTACAGAAAGACATTTACCATTCCTGAGTCCACGAAAGACGGAAAGGTGTTTTTTGAGCTTGAAGGTATCCGTCAGGCGGCTTACGTATGGGTAAATGGCGAAAAGGTAGGTTACTACGAGGCTGGTATCTCTGCAATGGGCTTTGATATTACAAAGTATGTAACTCCCGGTCAGCCGGCAGTTATAGCAATTGCCAACGACTCTACATCACAGGGCGGAAACAGCAACAGAATAATGTTTGAAACTGTTCCCGGAGAGGAATGGGGGTCAAGCTACACTCCCGATAACTTCAAAACACGTTTTGGAGAGGGTTCAGGCTATAGCTGGAATGTCCGCAGCTTTAATGAGGTTCAGGCAGGTCTTGTGTACGACGCATACCTGCACATAAAAGGCAATGTATATCAGACACTTCCTCTTTACAACAACCTTAAAACCACAGGTAATTATATATACGCTGACAACTTTGACACACGCGCAAACAAAGCTACTATTCACGTTGACGCGGAAATCAGAAATGAGTCGGCAAAAGACGGTAATTACTCATTGGAAGTTGCCGTCGTTGATAACGACGGTAAGCTAGCTTACCGTTTCGACGCAAAAGCACAAAGCGTTCCTGCCGCAAAAGACGCGGGAGCAGTTTTTGAAACTGCCGTTGAAAGCGACGTGTACGACGAAGCTAATATTGCAAACCCTGTAGGACGCGCAAAAGTAAATACGGTTGACGTTACACATATCACAGCAAGCTATAACGCGGAGGACGTTCGTTTCTGGAGTGTTGAAGACCCTTATCTTTATACTGTTTATTCAATATTAAAGGATTCAAGCGGAAACGTTGTTGACGTTCAGAAAAAGGTTACAGGTTTCAGAAAAGTTACTTATGACGAAAACCAAGGTGTTATGATTAATGATAAAGCTGTATGGTTAAAAGGTTATGCTCAGCGTTCAACAAACGAATGGGCTGTAATAGGCGTTTCACCCGACTGGCTTACTGACTATGATATGTCACTTTTAAAAGACGGCAACAACGCAAACTTCATACGCTGGATGCACGTTGCTCCAAAACCTGCCGCTGTACGTTCTTCTGACAGATACGGCGTTGTGGTAGTATGCCCTGCAGGCGATAAGGAAAGAGATGAGGACGGCAGAGCGTGGTCACAGCGTGAAGAGGCTATGCGTGACGCTATGATTTATTTCAGAAACAGTCCGTCCGTATTATTCTGGGAAACAGGTAATCAGGCAATTTCAGACGCTAAAGCCGTTGCAATGAGTAAACTGCGTGATGACATCGACCCACACGGTATGCGTTTTATCGGTGCGCGTTCAACCGGTAAAGCAGGAGCTGCAAATGCTCAGGGACAGCTTAACTATGAATATAACTATGCAGGCACTATGTACGGCGGATATGCCGCTGCTGCAAAAGAGGCTATGAAGGCTAACGGAATAATGGGACCTATTGTTGAAACAGAATATGCCCGTGAGGAATCACCTCGCCGTATATGGGACGATTTTTCTCCTCCAGATTTTGACTATGTAAATAAAACACTTTACGGAAAAAGTAAATTAGACGGCTATGACGCACACGACCAGACACAGGAAAGCATTACAGTATCAAATGTAATGGAATATGACGGTTATTACTCCAACCGCGCCGGTACAGGTCAGAGTCTTTATTCCGCAGAGGCAATGATGGTATGGTCTGACTCAAATATGCACGGAAGAAACTCCGCTTCCGAAAACTGCCGTACTTCAGGCCGTGTTGACCCTGTAAGACAAACCAAGGAAATGTATGAGGGTACAAGAGCTGCACACTCTGACAAATCAGCTGTACATATTATAGGTCACTGGAGTTATCCCGAAGTATCCGATTCAACATATAACTATTTTGATAAAACAAAAATAGTTTTGGGTACGGACGGCAATACAGAATACGGTTATTATAAGTATACCAATAATAAACTTAAACGCAACCCAACTAAAAAAACTGTATACGCTATAGGTTCAGCAGATATTGCAAAAGTTGAACTATACCGTATTGACAATGGTAAAGAAACGCTTATAGGTTCAGACAACACTGCAGCAAATTCATTTGTATATCAATTTGACAATATAGATGTAACCTTAGGCGACGGAGTTATTGCCAAAGCTTATGACGCAAGAGGAACAGAACTTGCAACTGACGAAATCGCTCGTACTTATGACGCAGTAAACATTAAGCTTATTCCCCATACTGCCGTAAAAACCGACGAAAACGGCAATACAACAGGCGACTGGCGCGCTGACGGTTCAGATATAGCATACTTTGACGTTCAGGTAGTCGATAAAAACGGTAATATATGCGCACTGAACTATGACAGAATTGACTTTACATACAGCGGTGAAGGCGTATATCTCGGCGGATATAATTCAGGTACAGGCGCAGGCTGTTTCCAGAATAATGCTGAGTCAGCAGGTCTTTCAAACTATTTCGGCGGTGTAAAAGACGGCGTTTCGACAATCCGTAAAAATTATGTATACGCTGAAAACGGCACCAACAGAATTTTCGTAAAATCAACAAGAAAAGCAGGAACCTTTAAGCTTACAGCTTCTATGGATATTCCCGGTATGCTGCCTGTTTCAGCAGAGATAACCTCGCTTGCAGTAGAAACTAAAAACGGTCTTACCACTCAGATGCCTTCAATTCTTCCTAAAGGACTTTCCTCTGACAGACCGAGCGTATCAACTATTGCTCCGTTAAAACCTCTTGCTCAGAAATTCACAGCTGACTGGAATAAAGTAGTGATTGAAAAAGAAGTTGATACAAATGTTTATTATACAACCACAATCAACGGCAAAGAATTTAACGTACCTGATAAATTCCGTACAAGGAAAGGAACCCCGTCAGGTGTATTCGGTCCTATAAGTCTTATTCTTGACCAGTTAAAGGCAGATGGCGCAGATATTGACTACACTGTAGACGGTTCGCCGCTTACACTTACATTTAGAAGAAACGGTCACACATATACTGTAACCGCGGGCGAAAATGAAATACGCACAGACGGTCAAAACCCGACTGAAATAGTTCAAAATGCCGAAGATATAGACGGAGAACTGTTTGTAAACCTGAATGAAGTGTTCTCTTATATGGGAGTAGGCGTTCAGCAGAACGATACAGATAAAACGGTTAACATCGTGTATAACATAGAATAAGGAGGTGCGGTACAATGATAAAAAAGATTTTAACAGGAATTTTAACAGCGTCTATGATTGCGTCTTTTGCAGTTTTGCCTGTATCGGCTGACTATGAAAGCTTAGAATATGATATTGAACAGTTCAGCTATACATATGATGACGGAACTGTAACAAACGCTATTGACAATACACCTGCATTACAGACGGCAGACACAGATTTTACAAGAATTTTTAGAAGTACTTTAAATACAACTAACGGATTTTGTCTTAGCTTTGACTTTTGCTTTGATAGCGCAAGTGCAGAGATTCAAATACCGCAATTAAACAGTGACGGAAGTAAAGTTGATAAAGTCGGTCCTATTATAACATATGGTTGGTATGACAGCAAAGACCAAACCAAATTACAGCTGCGCACACAAACAGGCAGTTCAAGCTATCAGGCGCTTGGAGAATTTACAATCGGTGACTGGTATTCAGCTGAAATTGAAGGAAGAACAGGTATAACACAGGATTATACTTCTTTCCGCCTGTACAACAGCGCAAAAGAGCTCGTATTTGAGCAAAAAAGCTTTAATATGAGAAATTTAAGCTCTAATGACAGAAGCTTTAATGCTATGCAAACTAAGGGTGTAAGTCTTGATAATGTTAAGCTTATTGCCGAAAATCCTGATACCATTGAAATTTCCTCAACAAGCGGCGAGCTTAGCGCAGGTCAGTCTGTTGCGTTAGATTATACAATGCTCAGAGGCGAAAATGAATTTACAAAACACCCTGTAGAATGGTCTGTAAGAGGCGATAATGTTTCTGTAACCCCCGAAGGCAGTTTACTTGCAGACATAAATGCTGACAATCAGACGGTAACCGTAACAGCGTCTGTTTCTTTCGGAGATAAAACTCTTACAGGAACAAAGGATATCACTGTAAAGGCAGTTGATACCGCTGATGAAAAGTTTAATAATATAACAGTTGCCGGAGCAGACAGCATTAAAGCAGGTACATCAGAAGTATACACTGTTACTGCAACAAAAGACGGCGTACCTGTAGATGTCACTAACGAGGATATTGTATGGTCTGTATACGACTTTAACAATATAAATCCTTATTATGACGCCTCATTTACAAACAGTAAGGTAATAGATGTGGAAAATGGTACGTTTACAGTAGCTGACGGCGTACTTCCCCAGACTGTCACTTTAAGAGCGTCAAGTATAAGCGGAAAAGTTTATGGTTCAAAAACTATAAATATTGATTTATCTGATTCTCAGACAGAAACTGTTGTAATGAGCGACGCATACGAAAAAGCACTCTTAGCCGATAACAAAACAGTTTCAGTAGACGGTTCAATCGCATATGCCGCTGCAAATGCCTTGGAAACAAAGTTTGGCAATCAGAACGGCTATACTCTCACCGAAATGGACATTAAATTTACAGCCGAAGGCTCAGGTATTGTATTAAAACGAAATGACGGTGCCAAAACAAATACTCAGATTACATATAAAAACGGGAATCTTGCCACCAATGCCTCTGCTCTTATAACCGATGCCGAATTGAATGCTTGGTATCGCCTTGAAATACTTTATTCCACCACAGATGCCTCGTGCAATATTTACAAATATAATGCTGACGGCACATTAGGCGAACCACAGAAATTTTTAAGCATAGACAGACGCAATGCCGAACAGTATGGAATGATAAGACTTGAAGCCGGTACCTGCGTTGATAATCTTAAAATTTCAAAACCTCTTCCTTACGAATTGGAATTAAGCGCTCCAAAGGAAAATCTTTTCCCTGACGAAACGCTTGAAATCAGCGCAACCGCGTCAAGAAACGGTTTGCCTCTAAAAGATACAGAAGGTATTAGCTGGTCAGTACTTGACGAGGGTAATCTTCCGATTATTGACGGCACTATAACAATAAACGAAAGCGGCGTACTGAAAGTAACTCCATTAGCGCTTGCTCAGAAAATCAAAGTGCAGGCCAAAACCGCTACCGGTGCAGTCGCAACCTTTGATGTAAATATTCAATCAGGAGATATTTTCACTATTACGAATATCGGTATTAATGAAGATAAAACCAAGGTTGTTAAACTCTATGTAGATAAGAACTTTAATTATAGCGATAGCGTAGTATTTTTCATTGCAGTATACGACGATAACGATGTTTTACAGGGTCTTACCCATTTAAACAGATTCGGTGATACATTGAATGTCGGTGAAAATGAAATTCCTCTTGATTATACATTGCCGACAGGCTTTGACCCTGAAACAGATAAAATCACAGTTATGGCGTGGACGGCTTTGTCATAATAAATTTCCTCTCTAACAAAGACGCGGCAAATGCCGCGTCTTTTACTTAAAAAATTTTATAGAAAAATATTACTTAAATAATAAAAAAAGGCTTGACAAACCATCTTTTTTAGTTTATAATAGTATCGTTGTTATGGCGGTATAGCTCAGTTGGCTAGAGCATACGGTTCATACCCGTAGTGTCAGTGGTTCAAATCCACTTACCGCTACCATAACGGAGTAAAGCTTATCTTTACTCCGTTTTTTTGTACAACAAAAAATGCGGTTGCATATCAACCGCATTTTTTCTCTTTTATGAAAGCATTAATATAATCTCAAGACCTATTATAATAGCGCTTAATATACTCAGAACCGTTACTCCAAGTACACATTTCTTCTTTAAACGCTTAATTCCCGTTTCAAGGTCAACAATCGCATTTTTTGTATTGAGCTGTGTATTCTTCAAATCAAAAACACTGTCATTAAGTCTTGAAACAGAAGCTATAGCCTGTTTTATCTCTGCAATATCATCACTTACAGATTTAACCTCAGACGTTATATTTCCAAAAGCATTAAGCTGTTCACCCTTATTGGCTATACCTGTCTGCTCTATTGAATTAAGCCTTTCATTCAGCGAATCAAGCTTACGCGAAAGCTGTGAAATATCAATTGAAACGTCTTTAATTTTATCGTTTGCGTCAGTCACCTTATTTGCGATATATGAATTATCTCCGCAAACATTCTCCTGTGTTTCTTCTGTACTGTCAGTTTCTTTTTTTGCCTTCAGGCTGTCCATTCTGTTTACAACCGATTCTTTTATCTTCTTTGCACCGCTTTCTATCTCACCAGCTGTCTTTTTAAAGCGATCAATTACACCCTGAATATTTATCGTTTCATTCAGATTTATCCGCTGTGTGTTTGCAACTGGTTCTGCGTCAGAACCAATATCCATTTTTATATCGGCATTTTTCAAAAACTGAGCATATTCCTCGTCAGTTCCCATATAAAATGCGTCCTGTCCGTCATAAGACTCTATGTTTATATCCTTTTTATCCATAAATACACCTTTTCTTACTTTTTAGTCTACGTCAATCTCCGGCTTTTTAGCATTGATTATAACAGTCTGTCTGTCGTCAGTATAATCGTCTGTATCCAGTTTTTCACCGCATTTTGAACAATATGCGTCTTCTGCGTGATTATATCCGCCGCAATTCGGGCATTTAACAGTTTCTTTCAGCTCTGCGAGCTGCTCTTTAAGTTCTGCAAGTTCTTCCATAAGAGCGTCAATCTTACCGCACTTTTCAGCCACTCCGTCACAGCAATTTCCGCTTTCTTTATAACGCTCATATGCGGCTTTACCCATTTCGCCGTAGATTTCCTTGATTTTATCCTCTGTTTCACTTATTGCAAACTTTACCTTAGTCTGACTTACAACATTATTTGTTTTTCCGATAACTGTCTTTGTCAACTTAACCGCTCCGTCTTTTGCCTTATAAGCGTGTTCCTTAATTCTGTCAAACATTTCCTCCATCTTTCTTACTCCTTCCTTTTATTTATTATGCTCACTTTTATTGTTTAATTTACACTCATTATAGCACATTATATGATAAATTTCTATAACATTTTTATTATATTTTCATTACTGAAATTACAAAAGCGGACAAAATATCCGTTTTTGTCCGCTTTTAATTAATATTATTCGCCTTTGTACGCCTTCATCATAATTTCCTCAATTTCCTTAACAAGCGGAAGTTTTGGATTCGCAGTTGTACACTGGTCTTCAAAAGCCTTATTTGCAATATCAGGCATTTTTTCTGTGTATTCCTTTTCATCTATGCCGCATTCAGCAAAGCTTGCAGGTTCATTAACCTCTTTCATAAGCTCCTTAACAGCCTTTATAAGACTTTCAACACCCTCTTTTGTAGTCTTTGCAGGAAGTCCCAAGAAAGCCGCAATTTCAGCATACTTTTCATCTGCAATAAACTTCTTATATTTCGGGAACGAAACAAACTTTGTAGGCGTTGACGCATTATACTCAATAACATATGGCAGTAATACTGCATTTGCACGTCCGTGAGGAATATGGTATTCACCGCCAATTTTATGAGCAATTGAGTGGTTCAATCCAAGGAACGCATTTGTAAACGCCATACCTGCGATACAACTTGCATTATGCATTTTTTCTCTTGCCTCTGCGTCCTCTGCGCCATTCTTATAAGCTCTCGGAAGATACTTAAATACAAGCTGAATAGCTTTCATTGCAAGACCGTCAGTATAATCTGACGCCATAACTGATACATATGCCTCTATAGCGTGTGTCAGAACGTCAAGACCTGTATCGGCTGTCGCAGCCTTTGGCAGACTCATTACGAACTGCGGATCTATAATTGCCACGTTAGGAGTCAATTCGTAGTCAGCAAGAGGATACTTCATATTATTCTTCTTATCTGAAATAACCGCAAAGCTTGTTACCTCCGAACCTGTACCCGAAGTTGTAGGAATTGCTACAAGCTGAGCCTTATTACGCATTTTCGGGAACTTAAACGCACGCTTTCTTATATCAAGGAAACGAAGTCTGAGTGAGTTGAAGTCAATGTCAGGGTGCTCATAGAACAACCACATACCCTTTGCCGCGTCCATAGCACTTCCGCCGCCCAATGCAATTATTACGTCAGGCTTAAATTCGTCCATCATCTGTGCACCGCGCTGTACTGTTTCAATTGACGGGTCAGGCTCAACATCAGAGAATATTTCACAATGAACGTGCTCTGTACGCTTTCTTAAATAGTAAAGAATCTTATCAACATAACCAAGTGTTACCATTCCCGGATCAGTAACGATAAATGCTCGTGAAATATTCGGCATTTTTTCAAGATACTGAATTGAATTATCCTCAAAATAAATTTTATCTGGCACCTTGAACCATTGCATATTAACTCTCCTCTTCGCCAATCTCTTCTGATTTATAAGGTTTACTGTAGTAACGTTACCGCTTACGCTGTTTCCTCCATAGCTGCCGCAGCCAAGTGTTAGTGATGGCATATTTGTATTATAAATATCACCGATTGCTCCATGTGTTGAAGGTGAATTCACTATCAGACGGCTTGCTTTCATTGTTGCCGCAAATTTGTTTATAACCTCTTTATCGTTTGCGTGAATAACAGCAGAGTGTCCAAGTCCGTGGAACTTAACCATCTGTTCTGCTCTTTCAACACCTTCTTCATCTGAATTTACAATGAAATATGCAAGAACAGGACTTAGTTTTTCGCGTGAAAGCGGATATTCGGGTCCTACGCCTTCAAGCTTTGCAAGAAGTATTTTTGTATCAGCAGGAACATTTACACCTGCCTGCTCTGCTATCCAAGCCGCACTTTTACCTACAATTTCAGGGTTTACAGCTCCTTTTTCACTGTTTATGCAATAGTCGCCAACCTTTTTGATTTCGTCATCCTTCAAGAAATAACATCCATATTTCTTCATCAGCTTTTCAAACTTTGAAGAAATTGATTTATCTACAATTGCCGCCTGCTCTGACGCACAAATCATACCGTTATCAAATGTTTTTGAAAGTATTAAATCATTAACTGCCTGTTCAAGGTCAGCGCTCTTATGAATATAACAAGGCACATTACCGGGACCAACACCAAGTGCAGGCTTACCTGTTGAATATGCGGCTCTTACCATACCGCTTCCGCCTGTCGCAAGAACTGTCGCAACCCCCGGATGATTCATCAATGCATTTGTAGCTTCAATTGACGGATGTTCAATCCACTGAATACAATTCTTCGGAGCTCCTGCCGCAACTGCCGCGTCAAGAACAACCTTTGCAGCCGCCGCACTGCACTTTTGAGCCGACGGGTGGAAACCAAAAATAATCGGGTTTCTTGACTTTATACAGATAAGAGCTTTAAACAATGCTGTTGATGTCGGGTTTGTAACAGGTGTTACACCGCAGACAACGCCTACAGGCTCCGCTATAATTTCATAGTCTTCAAGCTCATTTTTCGCAATAATTCCTACCGTCTTTTCATTCTTGATTGAATGGTAAACGTACTCGGTAGCAAACATATTCTTTGTTATTTTGTCCTCGTACACTCCTCTGCCGGTTTCCTCTACTGCCATCTTTGCAAGCTCCATATGCTTGTCAAGACCTGCAAGAGTCATTGCCTTTACGATTTCGTCAATTTTTTCCTGATCTAAGCTCATAAATTCGTCAAGCGCTTTTTGAGCTTTTTTAACGTAACCGTCAATCATTTCATTTACATTGATTTCTGCCATAATAAATTCCTCCTATTATTAAATCACGCACGATTGATATTTTTTTATCAATCTTTCGTTAACATTATATGTGATTGTTAAACTTTTGTCAATAGAATTTTTCTTATTTTTTATTATTTGTTAATATTCAATAAATAATGTATTGATGACGGTATATTTTTTTGTTTTGTAATATTATTAATTATGATTTATTATTCAAAATATTTATATCTGTAATTTTTCCTATCAGCACAACTATATCATTTTCATTAAAAATATATTCAGGAGGTGGCATTATATTTACATAATTATCGTCAAGCATATTTTTTATAGCTACTATATTTACACCAAAACGTTTACGAACCGATATTTCTGCAATGCTTTTTCCTATCCAGCTTTCGGGAATATGACTGTTTTCTATTCCGTATTCATCAGAAAGACCGATTATATCAATAAATTTATCTGATACCAGACTTATCGCCGTTTTTTCTCCTGATTCATATTCAGGAATAATAACATCATCTGCTCCTATTTTTTTCAGCACTTTTTTATGCTGTTCATCACTTGCCTTGCATACTACTCTCTCAACACCCATTTCTTTTAGGGCAAGAGTTATAAGTACGCTGTCGGTTATATCATTTCCCATAGACACTACAACGCAGCTGCAATTTTTTATTCCGCTCTGTCTGAGTATTTCTTCATCTTTAGCGTCACCGCACACTGCTTTTGTTGAATAGTCGGCAATTGCGTTTACCTTCTCCATATTCCTGTCCATAGCAATAACTTCATATCCCATTTGAAACAGTTTCTTTACAACTGCCGTACCATATCTTCCAAGACCTATTACCGCAAATGTTTTCATAACTTTCTCCTATCCGACAATAAATTTTCCATCGGGATATTTTATACCCCTTTCCTTACCCGAATGTATCATAAACAAGACACTGATTGTCATAATTCCGACCCTGCCCAAAAACATATATACTATAAGCAGAATTTGAGTAAACACCGAACCTGTTTCCGAAATACCCACGCTAAGACCGACCGTGCTGTATGCCGACGCAACCTCATACATAGAGTTTAAGACAGAATGACCGTCAACAAATGAAACAAGCATTGCGCCCGTAACTGTCAGAGCAAACCATAACACCATTAATGCCATTGCGTGAAGTATTGTTCTATGACCTATACGCCTTCCAAATACAACCAAATCGCGTTCTGAACGCATTACAGAACACAACGTAAGTATAACAAGCGTAAAAGTACCAATTTTAACACCTCCTGCAGTCGAACCCGACGCTCCGCCTATCATCATAAGAATTATTCCCCATACCTTTGACAATGGCGTCAATCCTTTCTGCCCGATGGGGTCAAAGCCTGCCGTCCTTGTTGTGACTGACTGGAAGAATGCTATCAGCGCTTTATGAAATGCGCTGTCATTTCCTATTGTGCCTGCATTATTATATTCAAACACAATATATACAACTGTTCCTGCTAAAATACATATTACCGTTGAAATCAATACAAGCTTTGAATACATACTGAGCTTTTTAAATGATTTTTTCTTTATTATATCCTCCCATACAATAAATCCCAATCCGCCTACTATTATAAGCAGCGCGAGAGTTATAAGAACCAGAGGGTCATATCTGTAAGAAAAAACACTCTGACCGTCGCCTATCAAATCAAATCCCGCATTGCAAAAGGCTGATACGGTATGAAACAAACTAAACCATATACCTTTTATAATCCCAAACTGCGGTATAAACCTAACTGACAAAAGTACAGCTCCTGCCAATTCAACAACTAATGCGATATATAAAACGTGCTTTGCAAATTTTACAACTCCGCTAAGACCTTCAAGTCCCATTGACTGGGCTATCATCATACGGTTTCTGATTCCTATCTGCTTATTTGATACAAGAAACGCAAAACATAAGACGGACATAAAACCCAGTCCGCCAATCTGAATAAGCACAAGAATAACAGCCTGTCCGAAAACGCTAAAATACTCACCAACATTAACCAGTGACAAGCCTGTTACACAAGTTGCTGAGGTTGCCGTAAAAAGAGCTGTAAGAAAAGATGTTACTTCTCCCGTTTTTGACGCAATCGGCAGCATAAGCAGCAGTGCGCCTGCAATTATAAGCGCCGCAAACCCAAGCGCAATACGTCTTGCAGGGTTTATTTTTTTTCTGAACAAGATAAATCTAAAAATATCAATCACTTCTTTATATTATGATTTTTTCCATACATACGGTGAAAACAATATAAGTATAGGATAAATCTCCAGTCTGCCGACCAGCATATCTATTGACATTACAATTTTGGATAAAACTGAAAAGTCTGCAAAATTGCCTGTCGGTCCTACACTCCCCAGTCCGGGACCTATATTATTCATCGTCGCTATAACAGATGTAACTGTCGTCGCTATATCTTTATTTTCAATACTTACAAGCAGAATCGACACACCAAGAAACAGCATATATATTACAAAATAGGCAAGCACCCCATTCAAAATTTCCATTTCAACTGTTTTTCCTGCCGTATTTACAGAGAATATCCCTCTCGGACTTGCCGCTTTTTTTACCGCGCGTTTTGCAAGTTTTAAAAGTATTACTAATCGTATAACTTTTATACCCCCGCCCGTCGAACCTGCACAGGCACCTATCATCATCAATGCTACCAGTATAACCTGAGACAGCATAGGCCACTGTACAAAATCAGCAGTCGCATAACCTGTTGTTGTCATAATCGACGAAACCTGAAAGAACGAATACTGAAATGCCTTTGCAAACGTATTATACAGCGGCATTATATTAATCGCTATAATAACCGCTGAAACAAGTACAATTCCGGCATACCATTTCAATTCATCATCACTTTTCAGGCTTGTAAATTTACGCATAATGAGCAGGAAATAGATATTAAAATTCACTCCGAACAGCACCATAAACACGCCTATTACATAATCAATATACGCGCTGTTATAATATGCTATTGAACTGTTTTTAATACCGAAACCACCCGTACCTGCCGTACCAAAGGCGTGTACTATACTGTCAAACAGAGGCATTCCGCCGAATAGCAGAAATATTATTTCCAATACTGTAAGCGCAATATATATCATATAAAGTATACGCGCCGAAAACTGCCATTTACTTGTCAGCTTTCCCACTACAGGTCCGGGCATTTCAGCTTTCATCATATAAGTAGCGCGCGTATCTTTTGACGAAAATATCGCCATAGCGAATACAAGCACGCCCATTCCACCGAGCCAGTGCGTAAAACTACGCCAGAAAAGCAGACTTTTGCTCATAGTTTCAACGTCTATAAGTATTGTCGAACCTGTAGTTGTAAATCCTGATACCGTTTCAAAAAAGCAGTCAACAAGATTCGGAATCTGACGGCTTATAAAAAACGGCAATGCGCCTATCAGTGATATTATTATCCAGCTCAGCCCGACTATAACCAAACCTTCACGGACAAACAGATTTTTGTTTTCAGGCGGTTTTATCGCCGCAGCAGCGCCCAGCGCAACAGATATAAGTATGGGAATAAGATATGCAACTGTTATCCCCTCGTCAAAGAACAACGACAATAGCAGCGGCGCAAGCATTGTAGCCGCAACTACTATTAAAATGCGTCCTATTGTATACGCAATCATTCGGTAATTCATAAATTTTTCCTCTGCATTTTATTATTCAAGAATATCACTCAGCGTTGAAATACGTTCCGCTGTTACTATCATAATGGTATCTCCTACAGCAAGTGTACAGTTACCATCTGGAATAAACATTTTATTATTCCTCAAAACCGCCGCTATAAGCACATTTTTTTTCATAGGAATCTGCGACAACGGTTTTTGCGTCAGCGCCGATTCACTGTTGATTATAAATTCAACTGCCTCAGCTCTGTTGTTAACTATTCTGTAGAGCGTACGCATTTCCGTATCCTGCGCCGATTTCATAGCTCTCGCATAACGTATTATCAAATTTGCCGTAATGTTTTTAGGCGTTACTATACTGTATGCGCCGCTGTTTGACATAAGCTCCGCAAATGATTCACGGTTAACCTTTGTTATTACCTTATCAATATTACGCGATTTTGCATACATTGATATAATCATATTTTCCTCGTCAATACCTGTAAGCGCAACAAGCGAATCCACCCTGTCTGCGCCCTCTTCTTCAAGCACCCGCCAGTCTGTACCGTCACCGTATACAACATCAGCTTTAGGAAGATGTTCAGAAAGTTCAAGACACCTCTGCATATTATTTTCAATTATTTTTACCTTTAAACCACTTTCCAATAACAGTTTTGCAAGATAAAACGAAATTCTTCCTCCGCCTATCACCATAACCGTTTTAACACGTTTCTGCATTACTCCGATTTCACGCATAAAATTTGACAGGTCGTGATGTGAAGCTGTTATATGGAGCGTGTCGCCGCTTTCTATAACAAAATCTCCGTTTGGTATATAAACCTCGCCTGAGCGCTGTACAGCGCATATAAGCACTTTTATTTTATATTTTTTATAAATCTCATAAATAGCTTTGCCGCAAAGCGCACTATCTTCATCAACATTAAATGCAATAAGCTCTATTCTGCCCTTTGCAAACGTTTCGGCGTGTATAGCCGCAGGGAAACGAAGTGTACGCGAAATCTCGCCTGCGGTTGTAAATTCAGGATTGACAATAAGATTTATACCCAATGCATTACGCATAAAATCAATCTGTTTAAAATACTCTCTCTTTCTTACTCTCGCTACACATCTTTCCGCGCCGAGTTTCTTTGCCATTACCGAGCATAATGCGTTAAGTTCATCATTATCTGTAACCGCTATAAAAAGGTCAGCCTTTCTTATTTCCGCCTCATCAAGCGTTTTAATGTCCGCACCACTTCCGTTTATGCACATAACATCAAACGATTCCTGAATTTTCTCACACAAACCGCTCTTTTTTTCGATAAGAATTACATCGTCACCTTCATTATTAAAGTCCTCGACAAGTCTGCGGCCGACTTTTCCGCCGCCAACTATTACAACTCTCATTTTTCCTGCCTCTTTTCACGCGTCATTAAATTCAGTACCGCACTGCGAGCGTCTGTACCGTTAAATAAGATGTTATAAGCCTCGGTTACAATCGGCATTGTCACATTATATTTCTTTGACATTTCATACGCGGCTGTAGCTGTATTAACACCCTCAACAACCATATGTACCTCGTCAAGTGTTTCCTGAAGTGTTTTACCCTGACCGATAAGTATTCCTGCACGGCGGTTGCGTGAATGCATACTTGTACAGGTCACTATCAAATCACCCACACCCGAAAGTCCCATAAAAGTACGTTCGTCTGCTCCCATTGCCTTTCCAAGACGCGCTATTTCAGCAAGACCTCGTGTCATAAGAGCCGCCTTCGTGTTATCACCGTAACCCAGACCGTCGCTTATTCCCGCGCAAAGAGCTATTACATTTTTCAATGCGCCGCCCAGTTCAACGCCTGTTACGTCTGTTGAGGTATATACTCTGAACATCTCGCCCATAAATATATCCTGTATTTGTTTTGCAGTTTCTATACTGTCAGACGCTACAACGTTTGTTGTCGGCAATCCGCGCGAAACCTCCTCCGCGTGTGACGGTCCGCTCATTACCGATACGTCCGCCTGCGGTATTTCCTGCTTATAAACCTCAGAAAGCCTCAGAAGTGTTCCCTCCTCAAGCCCCTTTGAAATATTTACTATTTTCTGTCCGTTACTTACATACGGCGCAAGCTGTTTAGCCGTTGTTCTCGTTGCAGGCGACGGCGCAGCGGTTATTATAAGTTCCGCATTTTCAGTACATTTTTGCATATCGTGTGTACAGTAAATTGTGTCGGGAAATTTTACATTCGGTAAAAACTCCTTGTTTTCTCTGTCGCGTGAAAGTCTGTCTGTTTCCTCCTGTATCCAAGACCACAAGTACACGTCGTGTCCACGTGAGGATAAAAGTATAGCGATGGCTGTACCCCAGCCGCCTGATCCTATTACTGCAATTTTCATACTATGCCTCCTATTTTTTTGCTCCCAGTTTATTTTCTGTACCGTTTAACAGCCTTTTAATGTTTGCGTGGTGTCTGGCAATTAAAAGTCCGCCGATAATTACAACACAAACAAGCTGTATTATATTATATTCACCCTTTACAACAGCTTTTACGATTTCTGCAATTATATATGCCGCTCCGCCCAATATTGAACCAAGTGAAACATAACGTGTTATTGCCATAACCGCAACCGCGCATACCGCCACTATAAGTCCTACCTTCCAGTCGAGCATAAGCACTACTCCAAGACTTGTCGCAACACCCTTACCGCCTTTAAAGCCGAAATACAGCGGAAAATTGTGTCCTAAAACAACGCATACGCCTGCTATGTATGGCAAACAGGCAAGAAAAGTTTCAAAATATATATGAACACTTGCTCTTGCCGAATATAAAATATCGCCATTATAAATTTTTTCTCTTATATATATTGCAATCAAAACAGAGATAATTCCTTTTGCAACGTCAAGCAAAAGCGTAATAACACCCATTTTCTTGCCGTGTGTACGGAGCATATTTGTAGCGCCTGCATTACCGCTGCCGCTTTCACGTATGTCCTTTCCGCTGATTATTCTCGATAGAATAATCGAAAAATTAATTGAGCCGATTAGATATGATATTACCGCCACGGCGATTATGATTAAATATTTCATTTGTTTTCCTCCATCAGAGTTTCTTCTCGTTCTTTTCTCTCACTATAAACTTAATCGGCGTACCCTCAAAACCAAACGCCTCACGCACCTGATTTTCAATAAAACGCAAATAAGAATAATGGAACAAATCTTTTGAATTTGCAAACAGTACAAACGTGGGCGGAGCAGTTGCCGCCTGCGTACCGTAGTACACCTTCAAACGTCTGCCCTTATCCGAAGGCGGCTGCTGTTTTGCCATAGCCTCATTAAGCACGTCGTTCAGCATACCTGTTGTAATTCTTCGTTTATGCTGTTCATTAACCTTCTTAATCATTTCAAGCAGTTTATCAATTCTCTGACCTGTTTTCGCGCTTATAAACACAATCTCCGCATATGACATAAACGCAAACTCCTCACGCACGCGCATTGTGAAGTTCTTCATCGTCTTATCGTCTTTTTCGATTATGTCCCACTTGTTAACCGCAAAAATACAAGCCTTCCCCTGCTCGTGAGCATATCCTGCAACCTTTGTATCCTGCTCTGTTATGCCCTCATTGGCGTCTATCATTATAACGCACACATCACTGCGGTCAACTGCCGCAAGAGAACGCACAACGCTGTAGCGTTCAACATTTTCATCAATTTTACCGCGTTTTCTCATTCCTGCGGTATCAATAAATAAATATCTATCTTCACCGCGTACATAATGTGAATCAATCGCGTCACGCGTCGTACCTGCAATATCGCTTACAATAACTCTGTCTTCACCAAGAATTTTATTTATAAGCGACGATTTTCCTGCGTTCGGTTTACCGATTACCGCAACTTTGATTTCGTCCTCGTCCTCGGACGTGTCTGCGTCCTCAGGGAATTTATGAGTCACCTCGTCAAGAAGGTCGCCAACACCCAGACCGTGAGTTGACGAAATGGCAATCGGGTCACCCAGTCCCAGATTATAGAACTCGTAAAATTCAAAAGGCACATCACCGGTATTATCAACTTTATTTACTGCAAGCACTATCTTTTTCTTCGCTTTTAAAAGCATTTGCGCGACATCTTGGTCATTTGCCGTCACACCGTCTTTTACGCTTACCATCAAAATCACAACATCAGCCATTTCAATAGCAAGCTGAGCCTGACGGCGCATTTGTACAAGAATTTCGTCCTTTGACGCAGGCTCAATTCCGCCTGTATCCACAAGCGTGAAATGCTTATCGAGCCACGACGCGTCAGCATAAATCCTGTCACGCGTAACACCCGGTGTATCCTCTACTATACTTATCCGCTGTCCCGAAATTTTATTAAACAGCGTCGATTTGCCGACATTCGGTCTGCCGACTATTGCCACCAATGGTTTCATATTAACCTCCAAAATCCAACTCTTCATTGAGTATCTTCTCTATAAATTCATAACCGTCATTATAGGTCGGTATTATTGTAACATTTAACGCCTCTTCAACCTCGGCTACAGTTACGTCGTCCAAAAATATATTATCATTATCGCGAAGCATACTATGCGGAATAATCAGCGTATCGGTTTTTATAATACCTTTAAGCTGTCTGATTATATCTCCGCCCGTCACAAGTCCAGACACGCTTACGCCACCACCGAAAAAATCATTTTTAACCGCATATACATCAATTTTCACACCGCCGCACTCATTTTGAATTCTATCGGCAAGTCCTCTGATAAAATCATACGAGATTTCACCCGTCGCAACAGAAACATATCTCGAACGGCGCTTTTTCTTTATAAACTTTATTGCGCTGTCAAATTCCTCTTTCATACTCGCAATAAGCCCTACCCCGTTTTCAAGCTGAGGAAAGCCCTCGTAAGTATCGCTTTGAGGAATTTCCACACCTGCGTTAATGTAAAATTCGTCCGACAGGTACACAAGCCGAGTGCCAAGCCTTTCAAGAAAATCCTGCTGAATTTTTTCAACAAATTCTATCGTATCCGCACTGCTTTCCTTTGTAAACGGCTTTATCTGGTACAAGCCCTCACGATAACGCGTTAGCCCTACAGGCACAACAGAAACACTGTTGACATTAGGATAAAGAGCCGCCAAATCGTAAAGCGTTCTTTTTAAATGCTCACCGTCGTTTATTTCAGGGCACAACACTATCTGACAGTTCATACAGATACCGTTTTCGGCAAATTTTTGCATTATACTGTAGCACTTTCCCGCAAACCTGTTTCCAAGCAGCATTTGACGCAGTTCAGGCTCGGTTGCGTGCACCGAAACATTTATCGGTGAAACACGCATTTTTATCAGCCTGTCAATCTCCTCGTCCGACATATTTGTAAGTGTGACATAATTCCCCTGCAAAAATGACAGGCGCGTATCGTCGTCTTTGAAATATACTGTTTCACGCATTCCTTTCGGGAGCTGGTCAATAAAACAAAAGATACACTTATTATGACAGCTCTGCGCCTCGTCAATAAGTCCCTCGGCAAATTCAATACCCAAGTCCTCGTAATCATTTTCAACCGTAATTACTTCAGTTGAACCGTCTTTTTTCAGAATTTCAAGCGTAACCTCATATTCGGCTGTAAGATAACGGTATTCGAGAATATCGTGAAAATCGTGTCCGTTAATCTTTATCAGCTTGTCCCCTGCCTCAATTCCTGCCTCAAAAGCTATTGAATCGGGTTCCACATATTTAATTGTCGTGTCGGTTTTTCTCATATATATACCCCACTGCATTATTATCCAGATTACATTATCCCACATTGCGGCAAAATAATCAAGAGTTTTAGCAAAAAACACCTGCAATTTTTAATTTGAAGGTTTTTCTTGCATTTTTGCAGCTTATATGATACAATATCTTTGCCAACAAAAACCAAATATTTTTCACATTCTGTATGTTTTTTATCTCAGATAAAAACGCATACTTCAATTTCACATACAGATGTGTGTTAAATTTGGTTTTGTTGGCGCAAAGCGAAGCTATGCGTTTTTAGTGCATAGTTTCAGCTATGCACTTTTTTATTTTCGCGAAAGTAAACGTCAAAGGGGGAATGCCTTAAAAAATTTTATTTTTTCCATTGCACATAAAATTGAATACGAGTACGAGAATGCGGAAAGGCTGTCAATAAGACAGCCTTTTTACCTTTATCCGTATTTTTCTGTTAAAACAACTCCGCAAATCATCAGTGCACCGCCCAAATACTGCGCTATGCTCATTGCCTCGTTTAAAAGCAATGCCCCAAGAATTATCGTTGTTACAGGTTCAAGCGCCGAAATTATGCCGGCTGTAGAGGCTCCCTCATATCTCACCCCCAGCTGAAACAGCGGTATTGCCCCGACTGTTACAATAAATGAAATAACCGCTGAAATTATCCAGCCCATTCCGTTCATTTCCGACATATCAATCGTATGTGTCGCCGTACCGAAAATAAGTGTCCCCACTGACATTATAAGCATCATATAGAACGTAAGTTTTGCATAATCCATTCCGTCAAGTCCCGAATGGTCCATATAAATCACATAAAAGCTATAAAAAATTCCCGACATTACCGCCATAATAACACCGATTATTTCCGCCGCGTTATTTAAATCAACAAACAGGAAAATCCCCACCGTCACCAGCATTACCGCCGCAAGCTTAAAGCCTGCGATTTTTTCCCTGTATATCATAGCTGAGGCGATTACTATTATAAGCGGATATATAAAATGCAGTGTTGTCGCAAGTCCTGTAGCTGTATAATCATAGGCAAGATACAGCGATATTGTAGAAAGCGCGCCTCCAACCACTCCCAATGCCGTTATTTTCGTAAATTCTTTTTTAGTAAGACGAAAGCTTTGTCCGCGCATTGTTACAAGCACCGCCAGTACAGGCAGCATTAAAAATGCGCGCAAAAAAGTCAGCGTTATACCGTTTACGCCGCCGCGGTAAGCAAGCTTTGCGAGCATTGGCGCAATTCCGTATATTAACGCTGACAATATAAGACACATCTTGCCCTTTGACACTGAAATCACTCCCAAAAGGGCATACTAAAGCGTTTCAAGCTCCTTCGCCCAAATTCTTGCGGAGGCGTCTGACGGCATACGCCAATCACCTCTCGGAGAAAGAGCAACACTTCCAACCTTAGGTCCGTCAGGCAGACAGGAACGTTTAAACTGCTGTGCAAAAAAACGTCTGTAAAAGGTTTTAAGCCATTCCAAAATAACTTCGTTATCATATTCACCGTTAAACGCTGTAACCGCCAGTCTGAATATCTTGGAAGGCGCTGACCCGAATCTGATAAGATGATACAGGAAAAAATCGTGCAGTTCATACGGTCCTACAATACTTTCCGTTTTCTGAGATATTTTACCCTCCTCAGGCGGTAAAAGCTCAGGACTTACAGGCGTTTCCAGTATATCCAGAAGAGTGGCTTTTAAATCGCCGTCATCAGTACGGTGCGCCTCATAATCAACCAGATAGCGTATAAGCGTTTTCGGCACTCCTGCATTAACTCCGTACATCGACATATGGTCGCCGTTATAAGTCGCCCAGCCGAGCGCAAGCTCCGACATATCTCCCGTTCCGATAACAAGCCCTGCATTTTCATTTGCTATGTCCATTAAAACCTGCGTGCGTTCACGTGCCTGCGAGTTTTCATATGTTATGTCGCGTACATCAGCGTTGTGTCCGATGTCGTTAAAATGACCTTCCACCGCAGAGGTTATATTTACCTCCCTGAGCGTTACGCCCAGAGCGTCCGCAAAAGTAACGGCATTGTTATGCGTACGTTCAGTCGTACCAAAACAAGGCATTGTAACTGCGATTATATTCTTCCTGTCAAGTCCAAGACTGTCGAAAGCGCGCGCCGTTACAAGCAGTGCAAGAGTTGAATCAAGTCCTCCGCTAACGCCTATAACCGCCGTTTTTGAGCCTGTATGCTCCAGACGCTTTTTCAGTCCGAGGCTTTGTATTGACAATATTTCCTCGCTGCGTTTTTCACGCTTTTTACTGTCGGACGGAACAAACGGCAGTTTGTCCACATATCTCGTAAGCTCCGTGGTTTCCTCCTGCATTTCAAGATAAACAACCGCATAGTTTTCATCATTTGCCGCAGGATAGGTGTTACTCTTTTTTCTCTCACCTACCATTCTTTCCAAATCAAGCTCCGCATATACACAATCGTTTGTAAAGCGTTTACTTCTTGCAAGTATCGAGCCATTTTCAGCAACCATATTATCACCTGAAAATACAAGGTCTGTAGAAGACTCTCCATAGCCTGCGTCAGCATAAATATAACCGCAGTAAAGACGTGCGGACTGGCTTTTAACAAGCATTTCACGGTATTCGTCCTTTGCTGTAAGCTCATCGCTTGCCGACAAATTTGCTATAACCGTTGCTCCTGCAAGAGCGTGGTCAGACGACGGCGGCGATACTGTCCACAAGTCCTCGCATATCTCAACCGCAAGTGTAAAACTGTCCATCACGTCAGTTTTAAAAAGTATATTCGCTCCGAAAGGAACTTCGTCACCGTTTATATTTACGGTTGTCACCTCGCGTCTGCCTTCGCAGAAATGACGCATTTCATAAAACTCCGCATAATTCGGAATACTGAGTTTTGGCACTAACCCTTTTATATGTCCCCTGTTTATTACAGCCGCGCAGTTATACAGCTTGCCTCCGGCCATATACGGCAGACCTACTATTGCCGTAACATCAAGGTCTTTAGTGTCCTTCGTGATTTTTATAAGGCTGTCCTTCGCGGCGTCAATCAGCGTCTTTTGCAGAAACAAGTCACCGCAGGTATACCCCGTCACACAAAGTTCAGGAAAAACTGCAACCTTTATTTTATTCTTTGCCGCAAAGAAAATTGATTCTGTAATTTTCTTTGTATTGTATTCCGTATCTGCCACGCGGATATTAGTCGTAACCGCGCCGCAGCGAATGAAACCGTCTTTCATTACTTACTTCCTTTCTTGATTTTATCCCAATATTGTTTTGCTGTTAATTCAGTTTTATTGTCCCCATACTCATAATATTTAGTGTCCCCAATATTTGACGGTAAATACACCTGCTTTACATAGTGGTCGGGGTATGAATGTGGATATTTATATTCCGTTCCGTGTCCCAGTGATTCAGCTCCGCCGTAATGACAATCCTTTAAATGCTCGGGCACTTCTCCCGTATCAATTTTTTCAAGGTCGTTCATTGCTCTGTCGATTGCCATAGCAGCCGAATTTGACTTAGGCGCTGTAGCAAGCAGAATAACCGCCTCGCTAAGCGGTATCCGCGCTTCAGGGAATCCGAGCTGCATTGCACTGTCAACACAAGCTTTTACCACTGTGACAGCCTGCGGATACGCCAGACCTATATCCTCCGCCGCGATTACAAGCAGCCGTCTGCATATGCTCGGCAGGTCGCCTGCCGAAATCAGTCTTGCAAGATAATGCACGGCTGCGTCCGGATCTGAGCCTCTGATTGACTTCTGAAACGCGCTTAAAATATCGTAATGACTATCTCCGTCACGGTCATAACGCATTGCCTTTTTCTGCGACGCCTGTTCGGCAAGCTCTAAAGTAACCTTGATTTTCTTATTCTTATCAGGGTGTGCCGCAAGAAGTGAAATTTCTAAAGAATTAAGCGCCTTACGCACATCACCTCCTGCACTGCGAGCCATATGCAAAAATGCCTCGTCACAAACTTCAAGAGTAAATCCTGAATAATCTGTTTTTTGCAGTTCTTCCGCCGCGCGTTTTAATGCGTCTTCTATATCTCCTGCGTCTACGGGCTTAAATTCAAACACAACACTTCGCGACAGCACCGCATTATATACATAAAAATATGGATTTTCGGTAGTGCTTGCTATAAGCGTTATTTTGCCGTTTTCCATAAACTCCAGCAATGACTGCTGCTGTTTCTTATTAAAGTGCTGTATTTCGTCAAGGTACAGCAGTACGCCGTCCATTGCCAGAAAGCTGTCCAGAGTTGAAACTATACCTTTTATATCCGATACAGAGGCTGTCGTTGCATTCAGTCGGTGCAGCGTTTTTCCCGTTTTTTCAGCTATAATATTCGCAACAGTCGTCTTGCCTACTCCGCTCGGACCGTAAAATATCATATTTGGCACTTCACCGTTTTCTATTATGTCCCTTAATATTTTACCTTCACCAATCAAATGGCGCTGTCCTACAACTTCATCAAGCGACACAGGGCGAACTCTGTCAGCAAGCGGTGTTTTCATTATCGTTTACCTCAGCTTTAAGTTTTTCTATCTGTTCTTCTGTTATAGTTGTCATTTTTGAACGCTTGCAGTCTGCAAGCATTTCAAGATATTTACGCGCCTTATCGGTCTTTCCTGTCTTCAGTGCTATCTGCGCGCCGTGATAGCAGCCCTCTACAAACTGCGTATTCTTTTCCATCAGCTTGTCAGAAACACGTTCGGCGTCCTCGTAACGTCCCAGCTTATAGTAGCATATCGACAGATTATCCTGAATATCTCTGTTTTCGTCGTCATAGTCGTATGCTTCCTCGCATATAGCGAGAATTTCATCAATCGGGTCATTGTTAAGCTGTTTGAAATAACCGAGCATAGAATAAACATTCGAGGTTTTGTAACCGTTATTATAAAGCTCGTAAACCTCTTCAAGCGCCTCTTCTAAACGCCCCTGTCTGTAATAAACCATACAGCGCTGCTGCTTTGCAAGATTTTTCTTTTTTGGGTCAAGTCCGCGCACTCTGATAATCGTATCAAGCACACGCTCTGCCTCGTCCGCATTACCCGTGCGCATAAGTATATATGCATATGACGTTTTTATCTCAACCTTTGTTCTTCCTGTATCATATGCCTTTTTATACCATCTGCACGATTCCTCGTCATCGCCTGCGGCATATGCCTTATTTCCTTTTAACACATAATAAGCCGGTATAAAACGATATATTCCATAAAGTGTTATCAGACCTACAACTATAAATCCTGCCGCCGTTCCTACGAACTTAAAAGTCAGGAAAACCACAAGCACTCCAAGTACAATATATAAAAAACTCATATCTACAACTCCTCAGAAAATATTGAAAAACGGCATCAGTAAATGCCGTTTTTATTGTTTTAAAATTCAGCGGTACCCACTGTTCTTGGGAACGGCAGGACATCGCGTATATTTGAAATTCCCGTAATGTACATAACCGCTCTTTCAAAGCCCAGTCCGAAACCTGCGTGCTTATTTGTTCCGTAACGTCTTAAATCAAGATAGAAGTCGTAGTCTTTTTCGTCAAGACCAAGCTCCTTCATACGCTTAACCAGTACATCATAGCTTTCTTCACGCTGACTTCCGCCTATGATTTCACCAACCCCCGGTACAAGTAAATCCATAGCGGCAACCGTTTTATCATCATCGTTCAGTTTCATATAAAATGCCTTGATTTCCTTTGGATAATCAGTTACAAACAGCGGACGCTTAAACACCTGTTCTGTAAGGTATCTTTCGTGTTCCGTCTGCAAATCACAGCCCCACTCGACAGGATAATCAAACTTAACCTTACCTGCTTTTAAATCCTCTTCAAGTATACGAACCGCCTCGGAATAAGTAACCTGAGCAAAATCACTGTTTACAACATTATTCAGTCTTTCAAGAAGTCCCTTATCAACAAACTGATTAAAGAACTGCATTTCCTCAGGAGCGTTTTCCAGACAGTAGCTTATAATATATTTAAGCATAGCCTCCGCAAGCTCCATATCGTCCTGAAGGTCGGCAAATGCCATTTCAGGCTCAATCATCCAGAATTCTGCCGCGTGACGCGCAGTATTTGAATTTTCAGCACGGAACGTCGGACCAAAAGTATACACATTACGCAATGCCATACAGTAAGTTTCCACGTTAAGCTGTCCGCTTACAGTAAGATTTGTCTGTTTTCCGAAAAAGTCCTTTGAATAATCAACTTTGCCGTCCTCTGTTTTAGGAAGATTGTTTAAATCCAAAGTTGTTACCTGAAACATTTCACCCGCGCCTTCACAGTCACTTCCTGTTATTATCGGCGTATGCACATACACAAATCCGCGTTCCTGAAAAAACTGGTGCAATGCATAAGCAACCATTGAACGTATTCTGAACACTGCCGAAAATGTGTTTGTACGCGGGCGCAGATGTGCAATCGTTCTTAAATATTCAAAACTATGTCTTTTCTTCTGCAGCGGATAGTCGGGCGTTGAAGCTCCGTCCACATCTACGTTTACCGCTTTCAGCTCAAACGGCTGTTTCGCGTCGGGAGTAAGTACGAGTATTCCTGTCGCTGTAACTGCCGAACCTACATTCAACTTTGACAGTTCCGCAAAATTATCAAGCTTATCAGATTCAATGACTATCTGTAAGTTCTTAAAAAAACTACCGTCATTAAGCTCAATAAATCCGAAATTCTTCGAAATACGGATACTTCTTACCCAGCCTGATACTGTTACTTCCTTATCGCTGTACTCACTTTCGGAGCGGTACAGGCTCTTTACAACTGTTTTCATAACTAATGATTTATCCTTTCTTTACAAAAGTTTTATGCCGTTTTCTGCACATTCTTTTCTCATTTCGTCAGGCCATACAGACGACTGAACCTCACCAATATGAGCTTTTCCAAGCATAAACATACACAATCTCGACTGACCGATACCACCGCCGATTGTATAAGGCAGCTCTTTATTTAAAAGTTTTTTATGGAACTCAAGTTCCAGTCTGTCCTCACAACCCGCAGCTTTTATCTGAGCTGCAAGCGAATCCTCGTCAACACGGATACCCATACTTGAAAGCTCATACGCAATATCCATAAGCGGATAATACAGAAGTATATCTCCGTTAAGCTCCCAGTCGTCATAATCCGGTGCTCGCCCGTCGTGTTTTTGACCCGATTTAAGTTCCTTTCCTATCTGCATAAGAAATACTGCCTTCTTTTCACGCAAAAGTACATTTTCTCTTTCCTTAGGGTCAAGATCGGGATACATATCTTCCAATTCCTGAGTTGTCACAAATGTAATTTCCTCAGGAAAATTATTCTTTATTCCGCTGTATTTCTGACAAACTCTGCTCTGAGTGGATTTCATTGCGGCATAAATGCGCTGTACATAGCTTTTAAGTGTTTGCTCTGTTCTGTCAGCCTTTTTTATTACAGCCTCCCAGTCCCACTGGTCAACATACATTGAATGAAGGTTGTCTACCTCCTCGTCACGGCGGATAGCGTTCATATCGGTGTACAGTCCTTCACCTGCGTTAAAGCCGTATCGTCCCAGCGTCATACGTTTCCACTTTGCAAGCGAATGTACTATTTCCAGATTTGCTCCGCCTATGCAAGGCGCGTCAAAGCTGACAGGACGTTCCACTCCGTTCAGATTATCATTAAGACCTGTTTCAGGACGTACAAATAGCGGTGCCGATATTCTTTGCAGATTTAGTGCCGCAATCATTTCGTGCTGAAAAGTATCCTTAATAAATTTAATGGCTCTTTCCGTTTCCCGTCCGTCTAAATTTGAATTATAATTTTTCGGAATTACAAGTGACATTTTTATTCTCCTTTGTCCGTTATTTCAATGCTGTCAAGCGTACGTTTAAAATTAGCTCGTACAGCGTCAAGATATTCCCTGCGTAAAAGCTCACGTTCTGCTATCTCCTCGTCCGTCAGCCCCACTGTTTTTGCCTTTTTGGCAAGTTCGTTTATTCTGTCAATTTTCTCTCTTTTCAAAAGATTACCTCCCAAAGAAAATATCACTATTTCTATTTTACCCTATTTTAATCAAAAATTCAAGTAAAACATTAGGATAAAACACAAAAATCCCAACATTCTCCAAATAAATATATAATACTGCTGACTTTTGTTGACATTACCAACAAAATAGTATAAAATTATAAGCGTGTATTATTAACAGAAAGGATTAACGGATACAATTATGAAAAGAATTGTTTCAATTCAGGATATATCTTGTTTCGGCAAGTGTTCTCTTACCGTGGCACTGCCTATAATATCTGCTATGGGAATTGAAGCGTGCTGTATTCCCACTGCCGTACTGTCTACACATACAGGCGGATTTACAGGCTATACATACCGTGACTTAACCTCGGATATCCCCAACATAGCAGCGCATTGGAACAGCATAAATTTAAATTTAGACGCAGTGTATACAGGGTATCTCGGTTCATTCGAACAAATAAAAATAGTTTCAGATTTTTTTGATACCTTTAAAACTGACGATAATTTATTAATAGTCGATCCTGTTATGGGTGATAAAGGGAAATTTTATGCAGGATTTAATGAGGCATTTGCTCTGGAAATGAAAAACTTATGTAAAAAAGCAGATGTCATATTACCCAATCTTACCGAGGCTGCTCTTCTTCTCGGCGAAGAATATGTTGAAAGCGGATACGACGAGGAATTTATAAAAAATATGCTTATACGCTTGTCCGAAATAGGTTCAAAAATAGTAGTTCTGACAGGCGTCAGCTTTAATGATTATTCTCAGGGGGTTATGTCATATAACAGTAAGACGGGTGAA
Organism: Lachnospiraceae bacterium MD329; assembly: GCA_010206265.1. Classification (GTDB taxonomy): domain Bacteria; phylum Bacillota; class Clostridia; order UBA1381; family UBA1381; genus Hominilimicola. The sequence continues at coordinate 7,751 of VIQV01000021.1, read as the reverse complement.
TTTTTTTCATATTTCAGTGATAATATCCCCGGATATTTTCACAGTACAGGTGATGTTTTTTCAAGTACTCTTGCAGGAGCTCTGGTAAAAGAACCTAATATGAGCAAAGCAATTAAAATTGCAGTTGATTTTACCGTTGATTGTATAAAACATACTGTCGGTCACGAGAAAGAACACTGGTACGGCGTCAGATTTGAAGAATGCTTGCCGTCACTTATGAATATGTAATTAGTCAAAAAAAGAGAGATACAGATGTATCTCTCTTTTTGCATTTCCTTCGTTCCTCTTATACTAAAATCAGCCGCATTACCACTCGGCGTGTTCTTTGTTGCTCTTAACTTTTTTATTCGAATTTTATGTAAATACACGCCTATTTTTACTTTAATTATAGCAAATCTCCGCAAATTGACAACCTATTTTTGAAATGTTATATATAACATTCATTCCCTACTCTCCCACTACTCTAATCAATAAATTAGAAGCTATTGAAATCAGCTGACAGTAAAATCTATGTCATATCTGGTTCCATGTGAAAAAAGGGTGCCGTCCGTCAATTGAATACATAAAATAATTGTGTTTTTATCATCAAAGTTATTGTGACCATTATCAATCCATTCATTAAAAGCTTTTTTTAGTTTATCTGCAATGTCTTTATTTTCTTCCTTGCAAAACCAACCTAAATTTACACCCTTTCCATGTGCGGTAAACCAATCTCCACAAATTCCAATATTGGAATTCTTCTCCAGTTGTTTCATTTTGTTTGATAAACCATATGTAATTACATAAAATGCTCCATTCTCGTAATATGCATTAACAGCCCTTACATTTGGAATATTATCGTCGATTGTTGCTAGTCCTATCAAAGTATCATGTCCAAAACGTTCATCCATAATATCTTGTATTTTCTTTGTCAATTTCATATTTATATTCCTCTCGTAGTCAAAGGATAGCGTCTATTTGGAGAATATATTGAATGAAACATATCTCCCCATATGCCATCAGTATTTTGTAAAGATATAAATTTCTCTGACCATTTACCATTTTTATAATTGCCCATATCTTTTATTTAAAAAGTCAGCAAGTTTAACAAGTTGATTGATAAAAATTTCATCTTCTAATGCCAACTTAATATTTGTAGTATGACTACATACAGCAGGAGAAACATCTGTTACATTCATATGTTTCAATAATGTGCAAGCAGTATCATATGCTTTGTCCATATTTCCGTCACCACCACCGGCTAATATAACGGCACCTTTCTTTTGCTTAATTATCGGATTTTCATTTCTAAAATATCGGGCTGAAAAATAGGTCTGCAATCTGCTGCCGACATCTAATAATTTACTTGTCAATTCAGAAAAATATATAGGAGAAGCGATTATAATGTTATCACACTCTTGTATATAGTTGTAAATATCCTGCATTTCATCATCAATGCAACACCCGCTATTCTCTCTGCACCAACGGCAATCCATACAAGGAGAAATATTACAGTAGTATGTATCAATAACTTTGTATTCACCTTTCAATAATTTTGTTAATTTATTAATAATTTGTGCTGTATTTCCGTTCTTTCTTGGCGAACCATTAAATATCAATGTCTTATTATAATCCCTGTACATAAATCTTTTCCTCTTCATATAACAATTGAATATATTATACCATAACTCTTAAAAAAATTCAATATACAAAAAGGATATACAGTTAATACTGTATATCCTTAGACGTTACGTGGCAAACCCATTTTGTAAAAAATCTTGCCCCTCATACTTTGAGAATTTACAAAATCTTAAATGATGATAAAACGATAATTTTAGTATCAAAATAGTATCACATAAAATCAATACATTATATAGCCTTTTGACATTATCTATAATACCATAATATTCTATAAAAATGCAAAGCTTAACTATTTTTAAATCTATCATATCCCCACCAATCCGGAATAAGCTCTTTTAGGCATATTGTTTTTTTACTTTCTACATCAAGTAAAATTTCAATTTCTCCGCTATCTTTATCAAGCTGCATCATATATTCACGACACGCGCCACACGGTGATCCCACTTTACCGTCCGGCGTTACCGCAACGATTTTGTCAATTTGACTTTCGCCGTTTGTAATCATATTCGCAATCGCATTTCTCTCCGCGCACATTCCAAGTGTAGACGCTGTATCAATACACACTCCGACATAAATATTTCCTGCTTTTGTGATTAACGCAGCAGAAACTCCGCCCGCCTCGATAAAAGGTGAAATCACACGGTCATTTTGTACGCGGCGCGCTTCATTATATAGTTTATCCCAAATATTTTCTGTCATTTCCTTTCTCCTTTAAAATTCTATTTCAGCTATCACACCATAATGGTCACTTGCTACCAAATTAGTTTTTTCTGAAATTTCCGTACCAAATAGCGTACAGCGCTTCAATATGGGTAATTCGGCGGGATAAGGATTTTTCAGTAATATCCAATCAAACCGCTGATTTACTTCAATAGTGTTCTTCGGTTCTACTATACCCCAACGCGGATTTTTACGAAAATTTAAAGTTACAGACGGTTTGGTTCCTGTCATCTCCGCGAACACTTCTGCCAAATCAAAATAATAAGCATCACTTTCTAAAAGTGATTGCTCGTTAGTCAGAAAACTGTGAACCGATGAACGCTCAGAACTATTAAAATCACCCATTAAAAGTGTAAAGTCAGCGTTTATGCGTGCTATATTTTTTGTAATATCAACAATAATCCTTTCCCTTAGAGAAGATTTTTCCCATGGCAAATGAACATTGACGATAAGAAACGTTTTGCTTTCTAAACTTATGTAGGCAGATATGACATATTCAAAATCAAATACTTTGTCAATCGGATATTTGCTTAAAATGGAAAGTCCTGTTTGCGCCTGCCAATGGGAATAAGTATACCCGCAAAGCTCAGAAAGACTATCGTGTTTTTCACGGCTTGACACTTCCTGCAAGCAGATAATATCTGCTTTAATTGCAGTGATTTCATAGATAAGATGTTGGAAACGCATAGGCATTCCTGCATTGCTATCCCAAATGTTATATGTTGCTACTTTCATATTATTTCTCCAATAAACTCTACTAAATTGACGAATAAAAATTTCATCAGCACAATTTGTTTCTTCATATAGCTTTCCTTATATTCAGTGTAACCATTTTTTTGATAAAAGTGGTATGATTCAAACCACTGTTCTTTATGTGCGCCCAATTGAATACAAGAAACATTTTTTATATTAATCCGAGCGTGATTTTCTGCTGCTTGCAAAAGCAATTTTCCTATGCCATTGTGTTTCATATTATATTTTACGAATAATCGGTGTAGCCATACTTCAATAGTTCTACGACTGAAAACCTCACCGTTTTCAGTGGTAGAACTATTATTACTGTTAAGGGGCAAACCCATTTTGTAAAAAAATCTTGCCCCGCCCTACCCCTCAAACTTTGAGGATTTATAAAATTTAAAATGATAATAAAACGGTAATTTTATTATCAAAATGCCGTGTTTATGCGGTTTATCGTCTATTATACAAAAAAATTAGACCTCGGAAGCGTTTACTTCTAAGGTCTATTTTCTTTTAATCTGAGGCACAAAATTTTTAAAAAATCGTTTTGCCCTTTAACAATTACATCATTCCCACTCGGCAAAGTTTTCTTGATGCTAAACATATTTGTTTAGTATTTCATGGATTTTAGCATATATTTTATACCTAATATCCATATTATTTTGCTCTATTCAGCTTTTTAGTATTAAAATAGCATCACATAAAATCAATAATAATATAACCTTTTGACATTATCTATAATACCATATATTCTACGAAATTGCAAGGCTTATTGATTATTGTTTTGTGATGGGTAGTTCAATATGAATTTATCTTACACCTGTATTGTCAATCTTTGAATTGACTTCGAGTAACTGATGTAAACTTGTATTCAATTGTTCAAAATACCGAATCATAGAATCAAGGCTATCTAATGCCTCACGCACCGTCTGTTCTGAGACTTTGATGAGTTCTTCATATTCTTCGGTTGCTTCACTCATTACTTTTTCTATGTAATAATCAAGTGTCTCATCATAAGCCTCCATACCGTAATCATTGATAATTTTCCTACAGGTTTCATCAGACACATCGTACTGAGCCATTTGTTCAAGTTCTTCAAACAGTGATGAAATAGTATTATTAAAACTAGCATATGTACACTTGTATTCCTCAAATAGACCTTTTAACATCTCGACTTGTTCTGGCAATTCATCGAGTTCCCAATACTCATCAATTATATTGTCTATTACATTCAATGCGTCATCAAATCTAGAAAAGAACTCAATGAATCCACGTAAAAAATTTACGTTTATTCCACTATCGGTTGTACAGTATATCCATTTTTCTTCAAAATTTGTATCATAATCTGACCATGGCTCAAATGCAGCATTGAACAAACTTTCCCTTGCCGCTTTACAGGCTGGAATTAGACTTTCCAGGTTAGCGATGGCCACAGCAAAATTGTATTTGTAATAAGGAACTGATTTATTTTGAACATCAGGAAACAAGGAATCTTTCAAGTATTTAATTAACTCTCTATCAGTAGAAATAGTGCCGCATTCGATATTTCCACAACTCTCATCAGAGAAATTGCTAGAACCCCAATAAATGATATTGTCGGTCATGACAACTTTTGCATGGTTATGAAAAGTAAAATACGGGCTTAGCCTCATTCCATAATCGTGCGGATTCAGTTGTTGCTTATATAAATCAATCATATCTTTAGCTGCTACGGCATATTGGGGCTTGAAGTACGATGGAAATCTTTTAGGAATATTTGTAATGATAACTGCATTTGTTCCATTCATACAAGCATCCTTCAAAGATTTTAACAAATGGCTATCCGCCTTTGGAGAAATATTAAATGTCATTATTCCAATGAATTTTGCATTTTTGAAATCATCCAGTACACATTGATATGTAAATTCGCTTTTTCCAAATACTGCACGACTATCGTTGATTGAAATGTTCTTCACCAACTATTTGTCACCTCCATATACTATTTTACTGCGTCAACCTTTATCCTCCTGAAAGTTTCAAATCAATCCTATATAATAGACAAATTATATTTTTTACTTAGATAAACCTACTATTTTCAAATATTTTCTATATATAGGATACATTGTATTTCCCGGCCTATCAGGGAACATTGTTTCTGGTGCTTTTAACGCAGGAACCCATTCAGCTGAGTCTACTTCACTTGAAAGCTTGAAATCACATTTTGTTGTAAAGCCAATAAATCCGTGCATGAGGATTTCTTTAGAGTCAAACCAATATGTTCCTGCATATTCAATTCTATCAATATCAATTCCTAACTCCTCTTTAACCTCTCTGACAGCGGTTTCCTCTGCATTTTCTCCAGGTGTAATATATCCGGAAACAAAGGATGTGAATTTATCAGACATATAAAGTTGTCTTAATAGGGCTATTTCGTTATATTGATTTGCAACCAATACTATACTGCAACTCGAAAATGAATCAAACCAATATTTATTACATCGTTCACAAAACGGTACAAATCCATCATCACCTGCTATTTTATTTATAAGTCTTTTTCCACATTGAGGACAATAAATGTAATGCATAATTTCCTCCATCACTTCTACAAAATTTATACTTATATTCTATTCAGAAAATCACTAATTCTATAAATTGATTATAATTCTTCTATTAGTTTAATAGCAGTTAAAATCAAATTTGAACGCACACTCTTTTGATTATTCCAATCGCGTGAATCCCATTTTTCACCGCTTACATCATCGCCGGCATAAAGCAGCTGCGCTAAAGGAATATTGTGATATTTAGACACGGCGAAAAATGCTGCCGCTTCCATTTCAACCGTTATGCAGCCTTCGTTTCTTCGCAACTCGACCATATCAGGCGTTTCTCTGTAAATAGCGTCTGATGTCCATGTTTTTCCTGTTGTAAATGGAATACTCATTTGTTTTAAACATGAAACAACAGTCTCAACTGTTTCTTTATGACATTCCACCTCGCGCGACGGTTCTAAATAGTGATACGATGTTCCCTCATCTCTTACAGCCGCGACAGGAACGATAATTTCCCCTACTTCAGAATCTTTTTTTATTGAACCTGCGCCACCGCAGATGATGAATTTGTTGCAGCCCATAGCGTGCAGTTCTTCAAGCGTTACAGCCGCACCGGGCGCGCCGCAAAACGCCATTGTAATACAAATTTTTCCTGACGGGGTATCATACTCATAAATAGGAATATCTAAAACTTCAGAATGAAGATACTCGATTATATGAAGCTGTTTATCCCCAACAAGCTGATTAAGTTCTTTGCTGAAAAATGTAATGACACATTTTTCGGGAAGTGTTTTTGTCAAAAAATCAGCAGGATTTATAATTGGATTTCTGCTTGTGTCATGCTCACAAACAGGATATTTATTTTTGATTATCATTCCTTATTTCTCCTCAAATCAAATTTATCTGTCAGTTTAACTAAAGTTTCTTTCTCATACAAATTGAGTCAGGCATACCCTTATACTGCCCGTAATTCGGAATAACCTCATATCCTATTTTCCTATATAATGCCATTGCAGATACCAACGGTTCGCCGGATTCTAAAATAAAATATGTATATCCTTTACTTCTACCTTTGTTTTCTAACAATTTCATCAGCTTATTAGAAATTCCTTGCCCTCTGTATTCTTTTTTTATGAAAACTCGTTTTACCTCAGCGCATTTATCATCATATTTTTTGAAACTTGCACAGCCAATAGGAATATGGTTGTCATAAACAACAATCACATCGTGAATATCGTCAAGTTTATTGTATGGAATATATTCTGCGCGATTTTCTTCTCCTCCTACAAGCTCATTCAAAAAGTCATCTAATTTATGACATAATTCAATAAAATCACTGTCGTGTCCATCTGTATATTCATATCTCATAACTATATCCTCCGTCAAATATCATATATAATCATATCACAAAATCCAACAAAATTCAATCCACATATATGAAAAAATGGGCATTTAGGACTTGATTTTGAAGAATAACTGCATAGCTATATTACTTTGTTCAATTTTACATTTGAACATATAGTATTTATGCAGCTTTCACTGTCCTAAATGCCCATTTATTAAGGTCTATAATGCCTCTCTTTTATACACAATCGTTGAATATACGATTTCTTCTGCCTGTGCTTTTATATTATTCATCATACCGACCCATTCCATTTGGTCGTTAGCTTTTAGTTGCTCAGTAACCCCTTGCTTTATTGCAAGCTCTGCAATCGGCCTATCAACCTCATTGTTAGCTTTTGTATCAATCTTTTCGAGATATGCAAGCATACTTATTAAATTAAAACACGCAGATACTTATTGTATGTAGACTTTTTGTATTCGAAATCATATAATATTTAAAATTAGACTAACTATTAAAAGTCAAGAGGAAAATGCAAATTTTCTAAAAAAGTTTTTGAGTTAGAATGAACATTGAAAATCGCATGACAAATAGAGCAACAAGTGTTGCTCGTCAAAAAATATCGAAATGAAAGATTAAGCAGATTTAAAAACTTCGCCTGTTTTCTCTAAATGGTAAATCAGACGCACGAGTTTCTTTGCCGCATGTGATACTGCAACATAGTAATGTTTGCCCTCAGAACATTTCTTTGACAGATATTCGCTAAAAGACGGTTCCCAACGACAGACAAATCTGGTTGCATT
>VIQV01000017.1 GCA_010206265.1 Lachnospiraceae bacterium MD329 | reverse complement strand
GCCACTTTTCAAGTATTGTCATAGGCTATTCCTCCGCTTCACTATCTACCTCGTTCGGCTCTTCTGCCGTTACTCCGTTTACCTCGTCAAGCTCGTCGGACAATGTTCCGAGTAAGGACTGCATAGAAGTCAATACTACGTCAAAACCAGACATATTATCGTGCAATGCGTCTAAATTGCCCTTTATATTGGCAAGAATTGCCTCCGCATTTTCTATATTGYCGCGAACCATACCCGGTATATCTGCTTTTTCTGTGTATGAGGGAATTTGGAAATTGTTAATTGTTTTCTCAGCCATAATAAACACACTCCTACTTCAACAATATCCTGATATGTGTATCGTCAAGACGTTCCATAACGTAAAAACCGCTTTCTGTTGATGTGGCTACTCCATTTTCTGACGGATAACAATATCCATTCGGTTCGCAAGTACCGTCATCAATAACTACAAGTTTTCCGCAAAAACTCCAGTAATCATATTCAGGACGTTCAGCTCTCGGAATATATATCTGTTCCGAATCATAATCAGGGTTTAATACTGGTTCAGTTACATCGCATTCTTCACGAACACAAATTTGACGAGTTACAGGCTCTCCCGTTTGCGGGTCAACATATTCTACTGTTTTATATTCTGCGTCATAATGTACCTTTTGCGTTAGTATCGCACCAAAAACATCTGTTAAATACTTTCCGCACCAATTATCATCATAGTTATCTCCAACTACTGCCGGAGTAGCTGCTATAACACCCAGTCGGCATTTGTCCGTATCTTCTGCTGTCGCAAGACGCATTTTCCCGTTTTCAATATATGCAAACAGTCCGCGTCTATCTTCATTATTCGGGTTTCCGTCAGTCCATTCAAACATTTCTGCATAATCAGCACCCGTTGAATTAAACGCTTTTAAACCGTATACATTGCCGTTATAGGCTACTCTAAATGCGTTAGAGCGGTTTGTATCGCTTGAACCATTGCCAACCATAAGCGCGTCACCTTCAACCCCTGTTGTTTTGCCAGCCGTACCGTCTGTGCTGTAATGTCCCATTTTCACTTGTTCCATCAATGCTTTATTCTGATTACCGCCAAGCACAACCGCCGCAAAACCACTTGCAATGTTATGTGAACCGCCAAGAACAACCGCATTTTCTCCCGACGCCTCATTCTCGCTTCCGCCAGCCACGACAGCACGATAATTGCACACTTTGGAAAATTCTGAGCCAATAATAGCCGACATCATTGCTAATACTTCATTGCTGTACCCTGTAACCAATGTATCGTCACCACTTGCTATATGACTTCTTCCAACCGAAAGCGAGCATTGTCCATAATCTCCTACTGCCCTATCTCCCACTGATAAATTAGTAGTTATTCTATCCCCTTCGGGCGATAGTGAATTTTGTTCGATATTCGGTTTATTCTTCAAATCATTATAATCATCTGTAATGCTCTCAATTTTACCTTGTAGCTCCGTATCTAACTTCGCTTTCGTGACTTCCCCGTTTTTAATTGTCCTTGCGTCTACCGCATTATTACCTATACGCACATTATTAACCGCACCTTTAGCTAATTGCGTTGTACCTACCGCGCCATCAGCAATATGACGTTGTTGTACGCTCTTGTCAGGGTGGTCGAGTTCCTCCGCATTCTTATGCGCGTTAAATTCTGAAAGTCTTACTTCGGCAGGTATAAATTCGGTATCGCCATTCTGCACACGTACACGGGCAATTATTGTTTGTTCGTCCTCCGGCATATACATCTGTAAGTCTACTATCGCAGACGTTCCTTCCTGTCCTGTTTGCCGTGACGGTATTTCGTGTACTAATTCTGTAATAGTAACAGGGTCTTGTTCTGATATTCCGTCACCGATTACCGCTTTTGTAATGACTAACGGCTCACCCATCATAATCAATTTATGTATCAGTCTTAAGCCCGCCGATGTAATTTTCGTTTTTTCAAAATAGCTTGCTTTTTCATTTTCCATTTTTTACTTCTCCTCCTGCTTGTATAACAATTCAAGGTACGTCTTATTCTTTATTTCATCATTGCTGTACTGCTTAATGTCCTCATATGTGTTGTACTGCATAGCGTCTACTTTAGGCAGTGTGCGTTTTATACCTGCCACTTTTACGCCTATTGCTACTCCTGACAGCACTTCACTTTCTCTCGGTATTTCTGCCGCCTCCACCTTTGGAAGTGTACGCTTTATTCCTACAACCTTTGCCCCTGTATAGATGTCCGATTGTGTTGATGTCGAGGCTGAACATTTAAGCCTGAAAACCTTATGTGACTGTTTTATTTGTTTGAGTTTTCGCTGAATTTGCTGTATTATTTCCAATGGCGGAATGTCATATATATTCATTACAAACGTGTTCTTACCTGCATATTCGTCCATAAACACATCAGCACCACCAGCCATAGCCGAAACTATTTCCTCTATTCGTGCGGGATTCATAGGCATACGCTTACGACGCTTTTCTATTACATTTTGACGACGTTGCTCAATAAAGATACTTTCATCTACTGGCAGTCCGCAGGACCGCTCCCACCACGGCAATGACCAAGTAGCCGTCTGTGGTACTACTTGCAATTTTAAATCATCTACCATTGTCTTAATTTCATCATTAGACAAGCCCATCACTTGAAACAACCATAATGCAACATAACTTTCACCGTATTTATTGGTAACACGCTGTATCATACGTTGCCCTGACTCGCTCGTCAAAATCTGCTCCATTAACTCTGTTGAATACACATTATCACCTACCCATCAACCAAACCAACGGACAGTCTGATATTTTCAGTTTTTATAATAGGGATATGCTGAGCGTCAAGCTGTATATTATTTTTATTGCCATTAAGCAACAAGTCTTTAAAATCAGCTACACCTTTTGTACTTGACAAACACGAATGGACTTTACTATACCGTATTTCACCTACATTTATTGCCTCAAGCAAATATGCTTGAAGAATGGCTATATATGCAGTTGTAACACTTTCAATGTCTTGTGTGCCGTCTAATTCAACCAAAGCTGTAACACTTAAAGTATCGGTATTCGGCGGCATAACAACCAAAATCACACCCGGAGGCGCGAGCCTTTCCGCGCCTGTTTTCTCTCCTTCTGTTCTTTTGCCTGTTACTGAAAGCGGTGTAGGCTGCATAATATGATTGTACACGGTAGCGCATAATGCCTCTGAAGCAGGGTCGCCGTTTGCGTCTATTATAATAAGCGTAACAATTCCGCTGTCGTCCTCAACCTCTGGATTGTCCTCAGGGTCTATTACAATAGCTTCACCCACACCAATAACCTCCATAGCCCAACGTCTGTAATCATTATCATTGCCTATAAAAGAATTATCCTGTGTTTGGTCGTATTCTTTCATACGCTCATTGAAGCTTTGGTCGCTTTCTTTATCATATCCGCCGCTTGTAGGTGTAGGATTTGTGACACTTGATATACCTGCAATTTTATCACTGTTTATTGTAATAGTGTCAGCAGGTACATTACCTGACTTGCCTGATAATATTGCAACTATCGGTACTATAACAATTCCGTCATTTCCAATCAGTACATCAATAGTAGTTTTAAATTCAGTAACAGCATTATTTCCTATCTTTTCAGTAGAAAATACCGTACCTAACGGAATATTCACTCCGCTTTTACCTGTTATTTTGACATATCCCTGTGAATACTGACCTTTTCGCCTTGCCATACCTCGACTATTACCGTGATAATCAGAATATACTCCATAACTAAATTCTGGCCATATCAGCTTTATAGCATTTAATACACAAAATTGTGCAAAAAAAGCGTGTTCATAAGCCGTTGAGTATGTCAAGTCCCACATATCAGAACCATCACTTGTATCAATGTCATTCGGCAAATTATCACGCATTTGTTTATGTATTGTATTTACATTTTTATTTTTTATAAAATCAGGTACGATAAACTGTGCCATACCTACCCTCCAATCTTAGCTCTTAAATCAATCTCAGCATTTTCAAGTCCTTTAACCGTACAAGTCACTTCTACTGCGTCTGCCGCAAACCAATTAAATTCAAAATTGCTTACTGATTGAGTTCTCTTGTAATCATCTGCCATTAAAGCCTCTGTAATTTCTTTTTTCAGCATTAGCTCTTGCGCCGCTCTGTCTGGCAAGGAAAATATTAAGCGTGTATTTATTCCGAAATCGGTAGAATAAGAGGAAAACGCATATCTTTCAGTTGTTAGACACTTAATACACCATTCTTTCCAAGCCTCTATTCCTGATGATGAAACTATACGATTTTGCCCGTCACGAACAAAGTCACCTGTTTCATCATCAAATTTCAAGCTACGCTTATATCCTATCGGGGTATTTTTTTTCATATTATCCAACGGGACAATATTATTATTTGCTTGCGGAAATAAATTCGCCATACCATTATTCCCCCTTTCCGATAGTACCGCCGCTTACAACAACCGCCACGATTACAGGGTCAGCACCTACCCAACATACAAGCACGCTATCACCCTCTGTAATCTGTGAAATGCCGTCTATAAGCGGTATTTGGACTGTATGTTTATGGTTATTTGCATTTGATGTTAAAATCTCTGTTTCGGGCTTATACGCTATTGATAACCTTTTATCAATCATATATTCCTCTTTAGGTATGACCGTATCAAAGCGAGGAATTTTCAATCCGAAGTCAGTTACAATATCCCCAATCTCAAGTAATATGCTATTGTTTTCTTCAATTGATTTCTGCGTTTGGTTTTGTAGTGTTTGACTTATTTGTTCAAAAGCGTTCATCAAATTATACCTCTCATAATTTACTTTCATCTGCAAGCTCAAAATCAACATTCATCTTTTTAGTTACTGCATTATGTGTAATGCTTGTTACTATATAGCGATAATTCATATCGCCTGCGCCGATTTTTACAAGCTCGCCTTTTCTTATCCAGGGAATGTTTATTGCCTCAGCCTCATATGTTTCTTTGGGCTTACCATTTTCGTCAAGCATATATTGCCCTTCATCACGTGCATTTTCATATAGTTTATCCTCTTCTCCCTTATCGGATTTTTCATCTTCTGTATCATCTTGTATAACCTTTTGAATAGTACCCCATCTGTCAGTATCGCCCTCTAACGTATCAACAATTGGTACTTCTCCGCTGTCTTTAGTTTTTCCTGTAAACAATACCTTTGTAACAACGCCTTCCATTGTTTGGTCGCTTGCCGTAGAGATAGCATTTTCCCCTCTGTTTATCTCGTATATACGCTCCTTTGCGTTTGCGCCGTATCTGTCAATGTATATAATGTCCTCAGCACTGCGTATAACATATTTAATACCTGTTTTCTTTTTCACTCTATCGAGCAGGTCCGTAAACATAGTAGATATTTTTCCTGAAAGCGGTAATTTCTTATGTTCTATGGACTCATAGTTATATATAAGCTCAATCCCCCACTTTGAGCAAATATCTCTCAATACGTCCTCCGTTTTCCACCCTGACGGATAATAATAGTTGCTGTCCGACTCTTGCAGGTATTTCAGATTATCAAAACAAGTTAAGTAAATTATTTTCTTTTGCTTGTTCTCATAGCGTTTCCGCCATATATAGCCTCTAAAAACCTCTCTGCACTGTTCTCCGTCATTGGCATATATAAACACCCTATCAGGAGTATTAATAAGCTCAGAAAGTAAATAACCGTCACTTATACAGTTTACAAGATTTATTGATACCTTTTGTGCAAGTTCGTTTTTAGGCTCAGACAATTTCAGCTCAGTCGTTACAGCGTCTACAAATACATCTAATTTGTTTGAGTTCAAAAAATGTATGCTGTATATAGGCGCCGATTTTGACGCTGCTCTTACATAGTCCATAGGACAACTCTCCTTTTATTTTTCAATTAAAAAACGGTTATCGTAAACGATAACCGCTATATTTTATGTGTTAGACAACCTCTGCCGTTTTAGCAAGGAATTTGTTTATAAAATACTGCTGTCCCTTTCCTGTGACCTTTGTTGTCTTATTGATTGTGGTGTGTCCGTCTGCGTGAGTAATCGCCGTTTCCTTTACCTCAAACAGTTTCATTTCCATACTCTTTTGTGTCGGTGCGTTATAGTCTGTTCCTTTGCGTCTGATAAGGTAGCCGTTATCCCTCAGCCACGCAAACAAGCGTTTTTCGCCTATCTGTACGCCGTTCTGCTTGATTAGCTTAGCTAACTCACCGATAAGAATTGACGTTTTAGAGGACGTTACAGCGTCCGCAAATACTACTTTCGGTCTGTCCTTGTCTATCTGTGCGTTAAGACTGCGTACCGTTTCAAGCGTTCCCTTAAACAATAGCTTTGTGCTGTCGTCCGCAAACGGCAGGTATGTATTGATAAAGCTGTCATCATTGTTTACATAGCCGCCAGTCCTGTGAATTGTGGGTAATACTTCATCAAATACCCATTTTTCAAACTTTTCAGCTTCGGGTAGCTTGCTATGAGTGATAAGACGGTAGACATTCCCCTCACTGATAAACGATAAAGTATTTTTTCTTCCTATCTTATCGACGCTATCGCATTTCACTATACCGTCGAATTTGCAGTGCTTTTTTATAGCGTCTGGTGCATTTCTATATCCTAACGCCTTTGCAACATCAGAACCGCAAAAATAAGTTTTACTGTTTTCCTGCACAGTCCGCATTGCTCCGAACTGACTGTTTTTAAAAATCTGAATTTCATTCATATGTACACGACCTCTCTTTCTCTGTTCTTTTTCATCTCTCGGACAAAGTGTAACACCCTATCCGCCTCAATTGAAGTCAAAGTATTAAACATTTGCAAAAGTTCATTGTCTGAAGGTGCGTCATACGTTACTTTATCCATTCTAACATTACCTCGCTTTCTCTTGATTTCCCACAAGAAGTATGATAGAATAGATTTATCAACTCCAAGTGGGTTGGTGCTTAAAGGGTGAATGTAGACCGTCCAAAGTACACATTCACTCTTTTTTTATTTGACCTTATCAAAATATTCAGAACAAATCATACGAACAAGCGAGGCTAAAGAAATATTTTTTCTTTTTGCCTCTTCTTGTAATTTTAAATATAATTCAGATGGCATTTTGATATTTAAGGCTCTATCATTCACTTTCTCACCTCCTGTTACTACATTAATACTACAACTATTATAGTTTGTCAAGAGGTTTTTTTGAACTTTTGCAAGAAAAAAAACGGTTGCATTTACAACCGTTCTTGAAACATTTTATCATTTTTACATCAAATTTATATAAATCCTACTTTTGCACACATAAAAATCGTGCAAAGAATTATAGATGTAATACTTAATACTATACAAGATTTACCGCCACTACGTTCTCTCTCATCATTTTTTGAAAGCATTATAGCACCAAGTATAAATCCTACCAATGGAATTAAAAATGAAATTGCATACTGAAAACCATACCCACCCTGCTGTTCTTCTTGCGTTTGTCTGTTGTTTATGACTTTACATATATATTGCATTTCCTCCTCGCTATACAAAGCCTGCTGTGTATCTCTCATAAACTTCAAATCGCTTAGTGGATATTCACTTATTGCCTTTTTGAATTTCTCGCTGACATTTGGTGTACATTTCATAAGTTTTTTATTTTCTAAGGTTTTGCGTATAAATTCTATTTGTTTTATACTATATTGTCCTTTCAATGTCAAAAGAAACTCTAAGTTTTCAATAGAACGTCCATTTATCTCATTTATGAACTTTCTATTTAATTCTGAGTATATCTCCGTTTTTTTATTTTCTAATTCATCAAACATTTCATTTTCTTTAATATCTAAAAGAATTTCGCTTACAGGACATCCACACTCAGGGCATTCAATAGCCCTGTCTGATACTTTATGACCGCATTCGGTACATTTAATCAATGCCATATTAACCCAACCCCTTTCACTTAATTTTACCAAATGAAAGAATTATTGTCAATAATTAAATGTATTCTTTCGGCAGCCAACCGATAACGTATTGACCTATCGGAGTACGTCCAACATCAGATGACTTGTCTGTTATTCTGTATCTGCCAAGTATCTCTTTACCGTCATATATATAATATGTGCCTGTCACTCTGCCAGCAATACTATCCGCGTCTGATGAAATGTATACAGGAGCATTTTTAAGCTCAACCGCCATACCTGCATTTGTATCTTTTACAGATGAATTTGGTATTTTAATTACCGTGCCTGCAAATATCAGCCACCCATTCTCCGAGTTGTAGAAACCGTGCTGTATAGCTGCGTCCTCGATAACTTCTTTGTTCAACTCATATATTTCTCCCCAACGCAATCCGTCACCTAAATAACATTGTGCAATTCCCCATAACGTATCATCTGCAAGAATTGTATATATTGCAGGTGTCGGGTCAGTATCACGTTCTACTCCGTCGCTTATATCAATTTCGGTATCTGTCACCGTAAAAGAGGGCTGGACACAATCGGAAAATTCTATATAGTAATGGTAATCTCCAAAGCCGTCTTGATATGTAACATCATAATCAGAAATATATACGTCCATACAAACAGGCGTACCTGTAACAATCAGTGTTAAAATTGTTTTATTATATTTCCACATAGAAAACATACCCTGATAGTTTTCTGGCGGTTGCCATTCATCGTGTTGCCACGGCATTTTACTGTTAGCCTCTCCGGGTAAAATCCCCTCTTCCCATCTTACAGCACGAATGCCGACTCCATTGGGTATTTGTATTGTACCATAGTCCATAATATCAATTTCAATAAACTTTTGTCCGCCTGAACGGAATTTTATTTTTTGGGGTGTCCACGGTATTGGTAAACAGTCGGTTGTTCCTTTTTCAATTAAGTAAATAACTGTTTCGGTATTAGGCATTATCCGCCACCCCCTGAATTAGCAAACGACGCTGATAAATGACGTTCAAGCTCTGCCGTGATGACCTCAGCTATCTCGGTAGAATGTGATGTTATCTGCTCAACAATATTTCCGCCCTTTGAATTACCGTCAATCTGAATTGTCACGCTTATTCCGCCTACTTCTACATTTACGCCGCCTGAACTTCCTGAAACTATCGGTATATTGTTTATAACATCATTGTTAAGTCCTTGTGCATAACGCGGTATACTTCGCCCAGATAAAATATCTTTTGTTTCTGATGATGTATATACCCTATCGCCTTTTTCGAGCCTTGTAAGTACATTTCTGCCCTCATACATACGAAATTCGCCGTTATGCTCAATAAGTTCATACGGCCAAGAAGTGCCATCATCATTTACCCAAGCGTCACCTTCAGGAGCATTATCTGTACCGTTTGCCCAATGCCAAGTGCCTAAATTATATTTAGCCGCCGGCGAATCAGGAGCTGCACCGTTAATCGTCGGAGTATAGATAACACTTCCATAACGTGTGGGAGCTGGTCCTATTCCGCTAAAATTCCCTGTATAGTTTGCTACGCCCGTAGCGTCTGGTACTTCTTCGGGAGATGTGCCAAGTTCATAATTCGCTGTACCCTCAACAGGAGGTAGCCCTGAAAATGAATTGTTCAAATTTCCTGCCTTAACCCGAAATTTTGGAGTGACTTGTACAGGTATTTCTGTATTCCCTGTCGGGTTTTTTAAACCGTCAATAAAACCTTGCCAAGCCGTTATAAAATCTGCACCCATACCTTTTGTTGCTTCAGCAAACGGGTCCTTTAAACCGTCAACAAAGCCTTGAAAAGCCTCTTTCATATTAGATGGTGGTTTTATTGACGGTAATGTCGGGTCATAAGCCGAAAAATGAGTTTCAATCGTATTATTACTTTCATTGATAGCCTCTGCCTGATTATGTGTGCTATCTTGTATCGCTTTTACTGTTTTTTGTGTAGACTGCTCAATTACCTGTTGGCGTCCCTCCAGTTGGTTTTGTATACTTGTCGCACTCCCATTATTGTCAGTAGGAATGTCATATGGGTCTTGCTTTAATGCGTCAGAAGGATTAGATTTACCATAAAATATATCCCAGCCTCTTTTAAAATCTCCTGACAAATACTGACTATCTCCATTATTCAGTCGTGAATTTATGAGCATATTCATTTGTTCGTCACCAGCATATAGTCCTGCCATATATTTTTGTTTTGCAGTGGGGTCGCCAGCAATAGCACCATATTCATAATATTTCATCAAGTCCGAAGTTAATCCGCTTACATCTTGATTGTTTGCTCTTCCTTGTATTACAGCAGATTCTAGTGTACTTAAATATGGTGACACTCCTGCATATGCCGCCTCTGCATCAATCTTATACTTATCATCTATCTTATCAAAACCAAAATTCATACCTTGAATTTGACCTGCAAAAGCTTCTTCTCCATAGTTTGACATTTCTACAACATCTTTTCTGAAATTGCCATACTTTCCTGTGTTATTAAGAAAATCTTGAACATTACTTTGATAGGTATTCCTTGCCCCATAAAAAGAATCCCCATATTTACTGTTAAGTCCTTCAAGACTTGCATTAGAAACTCTGTCAGCCTCTGTCAGTATAGTATTCCAAGCCGCTTTGTCTGCCTCTTCGCCTCCGCCTGCTCGTGTTCTTTCTTCGGCAGCATTTTGAATTGTACTGTCAAGACCACTCCATATTTCTTTTTGAAGTCCATCATAGCTATCCTGTGAAAGCATACCATTTTGAGAAAGCCAATTAAAAGAACCTTGTTTTACTTCCCCTTCATTCGGCGTTAGTCCTGTTATTGTCTGTTGTGTGCCGTGTATAATACCGAAAACGTGTTCTCTTTCATCAGGCGAAAAATTACCGTCGCTTAAAGCAAGTTCCAAATACTTATTGAGTTCTTTCTTCTGCTCATAGAAAGCTTTAAAGGCGCTTTCCCATTTATCGCTTAATTCTGTTGTGTCCCAATTCCCATAGCCGAACAAATCATCATTAACCATAAATGCGTTATACATTTCCTGTGTCATTGTTTCCTCGATACCGTCCATATAGGCAGATACCTGTTTTTTGTAAGCACTAAAATTACCTTTTGGAATATAAAAACCGAGATTACCCATAATATCAAGCTTACTTCCGCTCTCTACTGTTCCAAAATATGATGAATTGGTAGTATCCTGCAAAGAATACCCCGTCGCCAGTGCTTGACTGTGAGCTTGACTTACCTGTGTTGTCCAATCACCCAGCATATTTTTAGCAACCTTGCTTAAATTCTCCGCCGATATAGCAATATCGCCAAAAATTTCATCAAGTCGGTCTTGCTTTAATTCCTCAGCTGATTTATGTATTCCTGATATACTGTCAGCAAGTTTATCACCAAATAAATCTGAAATTCCGCCGCCAATACCTGCACCTATCATTGTTCCTACACCGGGCGCAATAAAGCTACCTACCGCTCCGCCTGCAACTGTCAATAAACCTTTGGTAAAACCGCGATATATACTTCTTTCAGTATCGTTATGGTTATCGCTTGCGTAAGCATTCATAAAATCACCGCCCGCACTTACTAAAGCTGTACCTGCTATCGCCAAACCTGTTGTAGCTCCTACTCCTGCAAGAGCCTGACCTTTTATTGTTGTAGCCTCTGACCCATACATACGTCCCATTTTTGCCATACGCTTTACTGTACGGTTTTTATCTATTTCAGGACTTATTCTACTCCAAAAACCCCCTGCTCCCTCTTCGGTATCTTCTCCTGCATAAGCGTTCATAAAATCAATTGCGCTTTGATTATAACCCCAATTTTTAGCTGATACTTTTGCAATTCTGAGTTTTTCTGATGTATCAGGAATGTAATTTTCATTAAACCCTTGAAATACCTCACCATTTACCCATATACTTTTTTGCTCCTTGCCATAATGGTTAATAGCGTCCATAGCAGAACGGTTATATCCCCAATTTTGTGCGGACACTTTCGAGCTTGTTTTACCTACATCCTCTATTCCCATTTTAACACGATTAAGAGCGTTATCCACTTCTGAGGTGTCGGCTGATAATTTTATCGGCGAAATTCCGTTCTTGACTGCTTCTGCCCTTGTCGATACCATATCAATAGACTTTGTTGCTGTACCGTCAATCTTACTGAATTTTCGGTCTAATTCATCAGCCATTTTTATAGCTTTATTATCAGCATTTACATCTACATTGACCTTTCGTTTATCGAGCTTATCAAGTTCAGAATTTAATGCTTTTGCTTTATCAGTTGCATTGTCTTTAAAATCCGCTATAATTTCAATTTCTATGCTTGAATTTGCCATATCAACCGCCTCCTTTCTTTGTCGGGAAATTTGCTAATACAATCGGTAACATATTCTTTTCTTTAGCTATTTCAAAACCTGCAAACACCATATTTCTTTGATTTTCTGTCAGTTCCAACACCGTGTGCGGAAACGTCCGAAACCCTGAATATATAAATATATCCATAGCTTTTCTAAGCGTTGGACTGACGTCGCTTAGTTTTTTATAAATTCTATATCATCAACGACATCCTCGTTGCCGTATCCACTCAATTCAAAGATGACATTAACAACCTTTTCCTTAATTCCGCCTTTAAGCACCAAGTCAATACATTCCTCTGCATTGAGAATATTCTTATTTTCCATAAATGATTTATTATTCCAGACCTTTTTTCTATCTTCCTCAACCGTTGCCGTATAAATGAGATTACTGTGATACTCAGATAGGTTCATTTCACCTGAAATAGCAGGGAATTTATCTCCCGCAGGGTTAGGTATCTCTCTTGTTGCCTTTTTTCTCGCCGCCTGTACCTCCATCTGTGACAGCGCACGTACTCTGAAACGGAATAAGACTATATCATTTTTCTTTACAGCAATAATTCTTGTATTTCCTTCTGTATTTGATTTATAGTCAGACGCTTCTAAAAGAGCCGCTAATAGAGTTTTTTCGTCCTGTTCAAAATTCGTTGACCCTTCAAGTCCTGTGATTTTTTCGTTATTTGCCATTTTAAATTCCTCCATAATCTTATAATTTTATTATAAAGGGGGCTAAATGCCCCCGCTACCTTTATGCCACGCTCGGCAGATACTTTGAAGCCATTTCTGCAATAAGACGCGGAATAGCATTCAATCTGTATGACTGTTCTCTCTTTACAACTTCTCCCGGTACTGCGTTCATCAATCCAAACTGTCCGTTAGGCATTGCATAATTAAATGTCATACGCTCCTCGCCAGAACCGTCAAACTTCGCATTAGCACCCTGAAAATGATATACAGGTATATAACCATTCTGAATTGCTTTAAGCAACGGACTCATAATTACATCATCACGAATAACTGCCTCTGTAAAAGTAAGGTCAAATGTTACACCTGTCGGCACTGTACCCTCTAACAATGAGCCTACGGGCTGGTACTGCACTGAATTCACGGTCATAATCACCTTAAATTCGTTAATCTCAGCCAATAGAATATTGTCCGCTCCGTTTGGATTTTGCACAAATAATCTGCAATCCTTACCAGTCATTAACTCTGTAACATTAAGAGTATTATTATTGTTATATGCCATATGCTTTTACCTCCAATCTTTAAGACTTTTCGCTGTATTTCCACTTGTAATGAAGGAAAATACGCTCTAATGTATCTGCGTCTACCGCTGTAATTATGAAATATCCATAATCAGCACCATAGCCCAATTCTTTATCAAGCGCAAAAATCGGGTCAATAAGTTTCTTTTCTTCTGCCATTGTATCGAGAACTGCCTGACCTCTCTGAATAACATTTGCAATGCCATCAGGCAAGCCGTCAACTTTACCGATTAGTTTATCCATCTCGCAATCCAATCTGTAATAAGCCTCGTGACGCACCTTTGCACGCTTAATTTTTTTCCAGCCGTCGTCCTGCGTTTCAACATCAGGGTTTATAAGCGTATTACAACCACTGTCAAATATTACATTGCCATTCTGGTCAACAGATAATAGCAAAAGACCGTTTTGGATAGCTTCTTCATATTGACGATTTTTTAATCGCTCTGTAAGCTGTACAGCTCCCGGCATTTGCATATGTGTAATGCTCTTATTTGAAGGGGTTGACGCTATAACACCCGCTGCGGTTGCAATAGCCTCCGCGCCGTTCACCAAACTTCCATCTGCACGAAAATAATCACTGCCGAAGTATATAATTGCATAATCATCATTTTGAGCAGCATTCTTCATTCTGTCGCTTAGTTCAGCGCTACCCTTTTCACCGATAACTGCGATAGCAAGATTTCCGTCATTAAATGCTGTTTTAAGATATTCCTTTAGCATTGCCTGAACATCTTTATCAACAGTATCAAGCGCTATTGTATTATAATAATACGGTTCAAAAGCCTCGAAAGCCTCCATATAGTCCGCTGTCGTAACTGTCGGATTTTCGCCGCCGTCAAATACCTGCTGAGCAATAGCGTCCAATGTACCTGTTGCGCCTTCCGCTATGTCTGCTGTCACATATCGGCTATTTGCTACGGCTTCAACCAAGTTGTTAATTTCTTTTTCTCCCGCCTCAAACGGTGTTGTTTCTACCGCCTTTGCACCATCGTATATTACAAGCTCTTTAATGTCACTTGCTCCGAGTTTGCTTCTTATTGAGGCTGTAAATTTGTATGTACCGGGATATTTCAAGGTCAGCGTAACTGCCGTATTCTCACCTGATTTTAATTCAAGACTGCCGTTTTTACCGCCTGTACCAATTCTTACAAGATACAAAGTATTCAGTCCACCGTCCATATAAGCATTTGCTACGCTTATAGTACCGCCTCCGCCATATGTATTTTTGATACTCATATCAGCTGTTGCCACATAATGAGTGGTTACTGTATTTAACGGTCCCCAATCGGAACTGATAGGCAATGCGCCTATACCGTCACGAGCTGACGCAACCGCATTAGTGTTATTGCCGTTACTTGACTTCCTCCGAACACCGGGACGCAAATACTCTTTTCCGTCTTCATACGTCATTCCCATATTTAATTCACCTTCTTATTTTTAAATTTTGCTACAATGTCCTTTGCCTCTTTAACTGTAAAGAGTGTTTTTTCTGTTTTGTTTAACGCTGTACGAATAATGACCTTATTTGCGTCAAGCTCCTTTTCAGCCGCCATAAGTTCATCTATCGTATACTGTGACTCTGTATTATCCTGCGCGGAATTGACAGTCTGTGTTTCCTCAACAGATATGTTTTCCTGCTGTTTATCCTCTGTAACATTCTTGTTTGTTGTTTTTGCCGCCATTTTTTACTCCTTTCCAAACAAAAAAGACATTCTCGGGAATGTCTTTATCCATTTATTATGATATTTTTTAATAGTTCTGCTTTAGGTTTTTTGCGTAGTACGCAATAATCACCTTCAACAGATAATTGACCTACTCTTAATTCATCAGCGTTCGGCTGAACTTGATTATTATTGTCAACACGCATACAAGTATCATCACTAAACCTTAACGCTTTTCGCATATCAAGTGTATTGCACATTTTTTCCGCAAGCACATTTGATACTTCTCTATCCACAGTAAAAATATGTGCATACATTTGCGCTGTATACCAATTCCCTGCAAACATACTCGGTATTCGCTCACAAAGATAAACTTTAGCCTTTCGCCAATACACCGCTGGACTATGCTTTGTGGGTTTCCATACAGCAGGTAAATCAGTATCATACCCTATAAGCCTAACCTCAGGAAGTAATTCTCTTGTCCATTCATTGACCAGTTTTATAGGGTCAGGCTCTTCCGAAAGCTGACTCGGGAATGCTATAAGCGTAAACAACACTGCCGCAATAGTAACCTTTTTATCAGGGGTATCCATATACCTTGTAGAGTTCCACTTTGCAAAAATCGTTTCTGATTTTCCGCTGAAGAAATAACCGTCTACATATGTTTTGACCGTTTCTGCTATTGTTTCAATCTCTAACTCATTTAGCAGATGTACGTCTATTTCTAAAGTTCCGCTTATTTTTCTTTCTGTATCAGCTTGCATATTAACAAAAAATACTAATCGTCCATATTGATTATCGTCTTCCCATTCCTCTGACATATCATCAGGAGCTTTTTGATTGAATATAGCAGGCTCATTATTAAACCTTGTTAAATACTTTGTTAATTCCTTGCATTTTAAAAGATGTTCATTTAAAATCTCCTCAAACATATACTTCCCTCCTGTTAAATATATGGTTCGCTATAAATAGAAATAGCTTGTAGCAGCGCGTCCTCTGCAATTCTTTCACAATGCGGTCTTGGTTCCATTTTACTTGTACCGCCTTCAAGATAATCTCCGTAAAAACAGTCGCTTGATACGCGCGATATATGATTATTTCCACTGCTTTCTGCCGAAGGAACAAAAGAATTACGGTAATATCCTGTTCTTACTCCCGGCGGCTCATACGGT
This sequence comes from Lachnospiraceae bacterium MD329, assembly GCA_010206265.1. Taxonomy (GTDB): domain Bacteria; phylum Bacillota; class Clostridia; order UBA1381; family UBA1381; genus Hominilimicola. The sequence continues at coordinate 27,414 of VIQV01000017.1, read as the reverse complement.
GCTGATACACCACCGCCTGCCATAACGTGAAATACCGAGTCTCTTAATACGTTTGATACCCTTATAGCTCTGTCAGGGAGTTGATTTTTTATCTTATCAATTTCACTCTGTACCACTATTTGTAATCTGCTCATTTTATATCAAACCTTTCCTCCACATAGTAAAGCATAGACACATTCAGACTACCTGCATTATCTACACCTTGAACATAAAATCTTCGTCCATCAGGTAAAACTAAATAATCAGTAGCCTTTGCCTTAACCCCTGCGCCGTATTGTACTACCGTATGAGTTATAGGGTGCTGATTTTGTTTCCATTCTTCCTTTTCCCTCTGACTTGCCTCAGCGACAATCCCCCAAAATGTCTTTGTTGTTAGCTTATAACCCTCATTAACAACTCTACCCGCGTCTGATTTAGCGGTTGATTTAGTCTTTATTTGTATTTCTTGAAACCCTTGACCGGGTACAATATTCGCTACAAACATAATAATCAACCCTTTCTGCCGTTATCGTGCATACCTTCATAAAAATACGGCGGACGGTATTCATTACCGCCTACACCGCCAAACGAAAGAGGCGAAGACGCGCTCAATTCTTTTTTTAATCGGTTATAAAGATTTTGCCACGCCTCTACTCTTTCTGAAAAGCTATAAGATACGGGACCTATTGTTGTTGTGCAAGAATGTGCAAACTTCATCAATATAGCCTCTAATGCCGCTAATTTTGCACGTTTCCACGACTTATTCATATCAAGTACAGCTTGATATTCTTCATCTGATAACGCTGCTGTCAACTCGGCAGGGTTAAAAGTCGTATCCCCCAATTCAAAACGTAAACGGTCAATACCGTTACTTGCGATATTATTCGGGTTATATGTGTATGTAAGCATTATTCATCACCGCCGTTTTCTACTTCCTCCTGTTCAGCATTATCCATATCAGATTTTTCAGGTGTTTCCTCAACCTGTTCAGATGACATTGCGTCATTCTTTGCTGAGCGTTTTGATAGAGTTGCAAAGACACCTTTGCGCTTATCAATAAACCCAAGCAAATTACAAACCATATCATTCTGGCAGTCTTTTATGTAAGCAACTGCACTTTCTGATGACATCTGCAATACACGCAATGCTTCTGCTACATCTTCAGCAGAGAAGTCAAGCACTTTTCCATCAAGTGACAAAATCGGCACACTTATCATTATCGGTTTTAACTTAGCAAACTCTATTGCTTCCATCGCTTCCTCATTATACGGTATCTCGCTTATAAAACCATATCTTATAAGCCTTTGAGCGTCATATGCAGGTAAGTCCTCAGGTAAAATTATATTATCTTTTTCGTAATTCTTACCGCTTATACGGCAAGGCTTTAAGGCTATATATCTCATATTGCCACCTCCGATTATTCTTTAGGTGTTACGGCATTTGAAAAATACATACCTAAATCCTTACATATGACTTTCATATCCTGCGATACCATACCGCCGATATAATGCGAATATGTACCCTCTTCGCCTTCCCATTCAATAATCGGAAGCGTAGACTCTGTACCCATATCCCAACGGAACGTGTAACCTGCCGTTGCTTCATCAATCATAGGTGTATTTGTAGCATATGCAAGCAGCATAGCATTTTCATCACAAACAAATCCCATATTAGCTTCTTCGCCAAGATTAGCACTATTCCAGATAGCGTCAAATACAATAACTTCGTCTACACCTAAAATTGTAGCAAGTGCCTTAGTAGTAACTGTCGCTGGATTGTCCGCCGTTCCGCCATAAATTATTCTGTTCATAATATCGGGGTGCTTAATCAGGGCATCAAATACTCTCTGACCTAAACCAAGTTTATTTGGTATTCTTCCTGTTGATTTTTTCATTGAAGTTATACAATCAGTAATATATCCGATAGGGTCTGAATTACTGTTATCAAATGACACAAAATCTACCCCTGACGTACTTGCAGACGCACCGCCGATAAGGTCTTCGCCCCATACCCCTTTTCTGAAAAAGCCTTTTGCAAAGTCCTTGTTCTGATGTATAAATATTTTTTCTGCAATAATACGAGATTTATTCTGCCTTAATCTTAAAATACCCTTTGCGCCTTTTCTTTCAAGGTCTGATTGATAAAGGTCATCATATCCCAAAATAACCTGGTCAGGTTCACATCTGTAAGTATCAGTATCATAACCGATTACTGTTGCGTCAACCTTACCAAGCATAGGTTTTCTCTGCACATCATCTCTCAACAAATCCTCTTTTGAGAACTTATAATATATGTCAGTAGAAACATCAACCGGCACTTCAGGGAAAAATGACGTTGCACCACCTGTCAATTTCTGGAAATACGCTGTACTGATATTAGTTAATGCAGCGTTTACAGGCGTTCTTCTTTTTAATATTCTGTTTTGTACTTCATTATTCGGCATTATTCTTTACCTCCTCTGTGTTTGTTTTAGCGGCAGACTTATAGTAATCTACCTTTCTGACAGTTCCCATTGCATTCGCATTACAATTATTCATTGCAATAGCACAAACAAAATCACCATCAGACGCAGATACCAGCGTACCGTCCGTTGACGTTGTAAGCTCTGTACCTGCTGTCACTTTTTCGCTTATTGCCGCAATACCCACGGCGAAAATCTGATATGTAACACTGTCACCCTTTTTTACCTCAGCATCATTGTCAATAGCAACAATACCTATCGGCATTTCACCTTTTGTATCACAAAGAACAAGCAAGCCGTCCTCATTGAACTTTACAGCCTTTCCGCCGATATTTGACATATCAGCCCCCGCTTCGCCTGCTCTTGTAGGTGATGTATTGATACCGCTTGTCATATGCTGTTTCATAATTTCTTAGCCTCCAATCTCACTGTCGTATTCCGCCATAAGGTCAGGATTTTCCTCCCAAGCCTTAGCCATAGCCTGCTCTTCCGTTATATTGGGGTTACCCTTTTTAATTTCATTAGCAATACTGCGTGCTTTTGCTATTGCGGAAGAACCTGCCGAAGAATGTCCGTTACTTCCAAGCTCGTTAAAAGCGCCTGATTTATTGACAGTTTCAACCGCAGAGTCAAGCATACCTATCATAGTTTCATAGTCTGTACCGCCTGCCGCTTTCAAGCTCTTTAGTACAGGGGCAAGCTCCTCAGCCTTTTTTCCGATAACTTCGTACTTTTTAGCCACTGAAATAAATTCTTTATTTTCCTGTTCCTCTCTGAACTTTCTAAGAGCTAAAAGCTCTTCTTTAGCAGCAGGCGACATTCCCTTAAAAATATCGTCCTTGCCGTCCTCTGCAACAGGCTTTTCCTTTTTTACAAGCTCACCATCTCCCTCGTCAGGTTCTCCGCCCTCATTATTCGTTAAAACTCTTGCTTTCTGCACAATTGCATTAAGCTGTTCGCGTTCTTCCTCTGTTAGTTTGCTCTGGTCCAAATCCTCAACTTTCATATCATCTTCATCTCCTTTTTTCGATTTTTTCATTTTACTATCGTCGGACACATAGGCTTCAGATGCCTTTTTGATAACCTCAGCCACTTCGTCCATTTCATTATCCAAGAAAAGTCCTTTAAATATATCTGACGTTTCTTTTGACACTTCTTCATCACTTACACAATAGTCACTTAGTTTGTTATTGCTCCAAGCCTCTATTGCAAGCCCTGCGGCACCGTAAAACTCTTCAAGAGATTTATTCATAAGTGCCGCCTTGTCACCTATATCATCATCACGAACAATATCAATAAGACTTATTTGTAAAGCATTTGTAAATTGCCAAATCTGGTCATATATTTTATATTTAGCCTGTTCTTTGATTTTATCATTAAAGCTCTCTGTTCCTTTTGTTACAGGTTCTTTCTTAGATTTAAAAAAGTTGATATAAGCGTCAAGGTTTGCACCCTCTCCGACAAAATCAACTTTTTTTATTTTCAAATTTTTAAGTTTATGTTTCTTTTTATTCTGTGCCATCTGGACTTTCCACTTCCTCTCTGACAGCAGTACCTTCTATTGAAAACATTTCATAAGTACCGTCTTTTACTTTCTCCCAAACATCTTTATCGTTCACTTTAAATCCTACCCACCAACCGTCTGGCAACGCATTTTCAGATAAACCGAGATATTTTAATTTTTCTTTCGTGAACACCATACTTTCAACAAGAACGGCGACACCGCCTCTCTCGTGCATTTCGCCGCCGTCACGATATAATTCAACATAGTTGTAAACTGCTTGTTCGAGTTCGTCAATATCTATCATATCGCCTTGCCAATCCTCTATTTGTTCACCATCGGCACGTATTGCGACATTAGCCCAGCCAAACGCGAGTTGTTTTTCCTCGTCTGTTTCCTTGACTTCAAAACGTCCTTTTATAACATTGGTCGGCTCGTCCCTCGCCTTTGGAACAATGTAATCACTAAAACTTTTCAATTTAATCTACCTCCTATTTATTTTCTTGTATATAAAAAACAACCGCTTACACAGTTGTTTAATATATCGTTCTATACTCTTCTTTTTTTAATGCTCTATCCAAGCTCCTGCGCTTATGGCGACACTCACACCAATTTCGGTTTTTCCAGTGCCATTTTACAATAAATATCATTCTTTTAATTTTATACATCTTCATATTTACCTCCACAAAAAACTTACGACATTTCTATAACACAACCAGAGGTACATCGTGCAACGAAATTGTTAAAACTAATTCTGGCACTTGCTGTTTGCCCTGTTGTATTTTCCAATGTGATATTATTCCCGAAAAATCAGCGCCATTTATTGTAAGTATTGGTTTCATAGTGCCTTTTGATGATTGTATAGTTAAGCTCAATTCAGAAAATTGCTTTAATGTCTTATTGGGTGTACTCATCATATTACCTCCTATCCCAAATTTTACACAAAAAAACACGCTGAATAATCAACGTGCAATTTTCATATTATTTTTTAATAGTTTTATAATTACTCAATATCAATGCTTTCAGCTATATCATATAATGACTTACCTTTAAAAATTTTATCATTCATTAAATCATCAATATCATTATATGTTTTTACTTTATTGCCATACCCAAGCTCGAATTTATGTTTATTGTATGGATTGATACAGCAGGTTTTATTATTATACTCGAAAACCACATCTTGAACGAGTGACACTATTAAGTTTTTTATATCTTGTGCATTCATTTTCATAATATATCACTGTTATCCTTTCTTTCCTTATCAGTCATTTCACGAATTGTTCGGTCTGATAATTCGCCGTCTTTCCATACATATGTATGAGTATGCTCGCCGTTTTTTCCGTATGGGTGCAATTTCGGGTTGCCGTGATTTGTCGGGTGTATCTGCTTTGATATATTTCCGTCTTTATCATAAAAAGTACGTTCTATATGACCGTCTTTCTTTTCCATATCAAGCACCGAATACGGTTTCAATAGTTTAGGAACAGAGCCGCCTTTTCTGTGATTGGTTGCTATAATTACTCCATCTTCTGAACGTTGATAGCCTGTACGGTTATATTTCGGATTAGATGAATTATATTGAGCTTTTAGCTCGTTCCATTCCTCATTATTATTATACTTTAAATCTTGAAATTTTTCAAGACTTTTCGGCACATTATCACGTCCTAAACGCTTTTTATATGCCTTATATTGCTCTTTATCGCTATGATAGTTTATATGAGCCTTTTTCTCTGTGTCAGTCATTTTATCCCACTCACTCGGAGGATTGGAAACATTTTTATTTCCCTCTATAAATTCCTCACCGCAACAACAGCTTGTATGTGCAGGCGGCGACATTATATCATTGCCGTTATATTTTACACTTGACGGCACTTTATACGGCTTGTCAAACGGCGTAATTTGTCCATTCAAAGCTAAGCAAATAGGACATACATTATCATTTCCAGATGTAGCCCACTTTCTGTACACATTTTTCATATACCCGTGTTCTATACACCATTTGACATATGAATATGCTGCTTGATTATGAGCCGCATTCAGTTCTGACCTTGCTATGCTCTTAGCCCTGTCGGTACGTTGCCTATCGGCATATTTTTTCGCCGCCTCCCCTGCTCTCCTGTCTATCTCTTTTGCAGATAATCTCGGATTGGTTTCTTTTAATGAACGGCGAATATTATTATAATATTTCTGGTTTGCTCCGAGTTGCCGTTGTGTCAATCCAACAGTATCCTTTATCCGTCTTGTAATGCTTTGTGGAGAAATATCCCCCTGACGTGTCACATCATTTAGAATACTTTTTACATTCTGATGTTGGACTTCGTTTAGCTCTACTATTAAATTCCCTGCTCTTTTATCACACCATTTTCCATAAAAAGCACCATAATCAAATTGATTGGTTTGCGGTATCGTAATATTTTCAGGAGCTTCACTTGGTAATATAGGCGAATGTATAGATGTCGGCTTAATAACTTGACTGTCAGGCATAGTTATAATATCTTTGTTATCCTCATATGTCGTTTTAAACGCTTGTTCTCCTAAACTATCAAACTTTGGAAGTAAATTTTCGTCTGCAAATTCGTATAAATATTCATCATATTTATCATTTATATTATCTGCTTTTCTTTTATCAGATAGCGCCTCTGTAACAGTAAATTCGTCTATTTCTTCTTCCGCAGTAAGCCATAAAAACAGTAAAGCTGCCACTATTTCTTTTTCGTGTTGTTTTAACATCTCCTGTATGCGCTTTAGAGCTTTTTTTGCTTTTTCGCTATATTTAGATTTATATAATCTTACAACTGTCGGTTTCGCTTTCTTATATACAAACATTACCGTTATTCCTTATTATCCTCTTCGATTTCGCTCTTTTCAGGCTTTACTCCGCCTTTCGGCTCATCATCATTACGCTGCGGCATTTTTATTGTATCACGCAAATAATCTTCTATTTGATTATCAGGCGAGAGGAACCCTGCACCCGACAGCTTTTGTATAACGTCTGCAAGTTCTCCGAGATTTCTATTCTCTATTTCGCTATGTATAATTTTAGGATAATCCGTAATACCTTTGAAGCGTTCACCGTTCATATCAATTAAATCAGGTACCGCCTTATTATTAAACACTTCTGAAATTATGTCTAAATATGTACCTATTGCTACTGCAAACATTTGCGTTTTATCCATACTTAAACTATATGCACCTGTATTACTATGTCCAAGCATAAGGAAATCAGCAAGAACAGTCATAGCCATTCGGGTATCGTACCTGTTAATAATAGCATTTGTATCAAAATTACGCTTTCCGCCGCTTGTTAAAAGTTCAAGTTTCCACCCTTGCGGCATTACAATACCTTCCATAGAATCGCGCCGTATATTTTTTACAAGCCTTTCCGCTTCAAGTCTGTTTTTTATCATTACAGGGTCATCACTCCATATATCATCATCTTCCGGAGCTGTCATTACAGGCAAGCCTGCAAGGTCACGTTCTATACCAATGCCCTCAATCTCCTGTATTCGCTTTTTGAAATACCACGAACGATAAGCATTTCTCAAAATACTTCTTCCCTCAGGATTGCCCTTACGGCTCTTAGTACGAAACAACAATAATTTTTCAGCAGGTATTGTAATAATGCGATAATTCGGCGGCGCAATTTGCGTCAATCCAATTAAATTATCGCTTTCGTCATATTCCCATTGATGTAGTGTTTCTTGTGACCTTATCGGTAATTTTTGCCAACCTATAAGCCCATCATCATACTTGCTATTTAAACGAATATCCTTCTTTCGTCCCATACGACGCTTATATACAATTTCGTGCGCCGACCAACCATATGTAAGCATAGATAGTATTTCAGATATTGTATCAACCCAAGTATCAGTCATATCATTCATACATTGCCATAGAAAGTCTGCCGCTTCTTCATCAGCGGGAGTATTCCCTGCTGGTTGTGTGTCCCATTCACAGCCTTTTATAAGCATTTCAATAGTGAAAAGGATTGAACCTATCACATCATCATTTTCAGACATTTCTCTGTATACTTCTATGCCTCTTTTACCTTGAAGTTCAGGCAGAAATTCCTCATAAAAAATACCGCCCATACGTCTTTGTCCAACGCGACCGGTTTCATTAAATTTACCTGACACTTGTATTACCTCCTGTGTACATTTACTTCCAATAACTATCTTTTTCAAGTCCTGAGGTTATAGCTTTGCTCGGCATACTTCCTGTATGCTTTTTAATCTTTCCGAGATATACTGCTAATGCCGCCGCATCTCCTCTGTCAGGAGAGCCAAGCCCTCGTTTTTTCATTTCTTTTTTGCCCTCTACCTCTATTTTGCCGTTTGAAGAAATTCTATATTTTCTTGACGCAAGCTGTGCTACTGTTTCAGCGTCTTCCTCTATCTCAATTTCTTTGTTTTTTAACAATTCACGCAAACAAGACCACATATGAGTAGTAATATCATTATAATATTCTGCCGCCTCTTTGCCTTGTTTTGTATCTGTTTCTATCTTTTCCGCCGCGTTAATCGGAATAATTTCCATTTGATACAGTTTTAGTTCTTTTTTTACTTCTTTTAAACGGTCAGTTACACCGCCGCCAAGACCTGTATCATCTATATTGACATATATCTTCCCTTTATAGTCAGGAAATTCTTTTAAAGTTTGACGATATAAGGCTACAATATCACCGGCAGTAGCCATTAAATCTTGTCCCCTGCGTTTTTTTGCAATGCTCAATCTCCCTTTAATGTTGCGGTAAATAACGGTTTCATCATCACCAAACCGAGCCACGTCTACACCGAATATAATATTGGGTGATTTCTTGTTCTCCGGCAATTCATATAATTTACTGCAACATTGCTCTATTATAGACAATGAGATAAAAACATCATCTTCCTGTTTTGGGAATAAGCCTCTTATTCTTACCCTGACTACATTAGAGTCATATCCATATTTATCAATTAAAGCTTGTATGTTTTCTTTATCTGTTCTCTTGCTATCCTCCGAAGATACCGTATGACATTTATATAGCTTTCTGTCCTTTGTATGAGAGTCATAAAAAGAGCCGCTTGTTTTCGTAGGATTGCCGCACATAAGCAATTTATTATTTTTGCCCGAGAGAGTACCTTTTATTGCTTCCATAATAGGCTCTGCTATACCTGACGCTTCATCTATTATGAATAACATATTATCTTCGTGAAAGCCCTGCATATTTTCAGGTTTAGTTGCGGTTCTTGCCACTGCAAACCAACGCTTTTCATTCCCTTTCATATAGACGTATGTTTTTGTCCATTTTAACAGTTCCGACAATAGCGGAGATTTACCCATCCATTTCGCTATCTCAGACCATAATACGTCGTGTAATTGTTGTTTTGTCGGAGCCGTTGCTACTACACGAGGATATGGAAAACAAGTTAAAAACCACAATGCTAAAGCCGCCTCAAGTCCTGTTTTTCCAACACCTTGACCCGATTTAATACTTACCCTGCGTTCTGTGGCTATATCCATAGCCGCATCAGCTTGCCATTCATCAGGAATAAAGCATAATACTTCTTTGAAATACATTACAGGGTTCTTCTGCCACTTCGGTATTCTGTCATTCAGGAATTTAGTAAGCCAATCCATATCATTCGCCAACACTATCTCCCCCTGTACTTACAAGTGTTTCTACCCACGTTTTAACAATATCGCCCGCTTTTTCTTCTTTCTTAATCTTCTGTTTTTCCATATGTAATTTAGATAAAGAATCAATTATTTTGACTTTTACCCTCTGTATCTTTGTCAGTTCCTTTTCTATAATTTGTATTTGCTCAGCTGCGTCCACCTTTGTTTGTTGTGTTGACAACTGTTGATTTAGACATACCTTTTTTGAGGTCATATTTTTTATTAGTGTGTTGACTTCTTCTTTTAAAACCATTCCATCTGGAGAATATTCCAGTAATACTCTATATCTATCTAAAAGCTCCATACTTCTTTTTTCTCTTAACGTAGCAAGTTTTAAACCTTCTATCAACTGTATTTCTTCATCAATAGGCATATCCTCGAGCATATCATTTTCTTCTGGACTTGTATTTTTCCAATACTCTGTGGCATATGCTCCATTCTTTAGAGCATTGGTATTACCCGGTTGTCCCCCTTTTTGTGGTTTGTTCGTTATTTCCGAACGTTCGTTTTCGCTTTCCGAGCGTTCGTTTTCTTTTTTTTTAGAATTACCGTCCCATTGGTATGTACTTTTCCAACGTCTAACAGTGCTGGGCGGCACTCCAAGTTTTTGAGCTATGTCAACAAGTTTCATTCCCTTACGATACATAGCCTCAGCTTTAAATGCTTTTTCGTTCGGCGCTCGTGCCACCTCTGACCCCTCCTTTTATTCGTTCCCTACTTTTTTACATTGGTTTTCCGAGTAAAGAAATAAAAAAACGGCGTATCAAAAGCCGCTAATATCCACTTAACTACATACTGTGCAAGCGCCATGAGCCATATATTCTCTACAACACCGTAAAAAGCAATTATAATAAATATTATCGTATCTATAAATTGACTGCACATAGTGCTTGCATTGTTTCTTAACCATTTATATTTATTTCCTGTTTGCTCTTTTAGCCAATGAAATAGTATTACATCTACCGTCTGGCTCACCATAAACGCTCCTAAACTTGCTAAAGTAAGTCGCATACCCTGATTTAATACTATTATAAGACAGTCTTGTAAGTACGCTGTCTGTTGTAGTGATGGTATTTTTAATGATAAATACCCTAATGCAAGAAAACCGAGTTGCGCTATAACGCCTATCTTAACACAGTCATTTGCTTCTTTCTTCCCCCATATTTCTCCGATTATATCAGTTGCTAAAAATGTAAGCGGATATGTAACTATTGCACCTGCAACCGTAAAACCAAAAATATTTATCAACTTGCCGCCGAATAAATTCGACATAAGCAATCCCAAACAAAATATTGATGTTAATAACGTTAAATTAAATATATTCTTTTTCATTTTAATGCCTCATTCCGTCCATATATTTTTGAAATTTAGTCCATTCGACCATATTATGCGCAGACAATTCAGGTATTTTTACTTTTCTATTGTCAGTGTGCAATTTACGGGATTGTATATGTCCGTTTTGAAAGAAGTGTATTTGTTGTCCTCTCGACGCAGATATAACCCAGCTTGCACTATCTACACTATAAAATTTGTATTTTGCCAATTCTTTTGTTTTTGTAAAACCTAATCCGTGTACTTTTATTCCTTTGTGATATGCGTACTCTACAAGCTGACGTATCAATTCATATTCCTGTTTTTTTACGTGAAATACAAGACCGCCGATTGCAATATATTTATAAGTTTCACACATACATTTCCAATATTCCACTCCGCGTCCTTTATGCCATACGGGAATACATTGGCGCCCTGTTTCATTCTCTATTTTCTTGCGCCATATTTCTACCTGCTCAAGACCAAAAATGTTATCAACGTCAATCTCAAAGAAATGCTTAATCTTGTATTGCTTTATGAATGCGATGTATCGGTCAACATATTGTTCCATTTGCTCTAATGTTACTTTTGCGCCATTCATATATGAAAATGCCCCGCTATCCAGCAGAAAATTGTCGTTTCCGACTATATTTAAAGCTTCTGCACATCTCTTTTCACCATTGAAAAATGTTTCAAGTACATATTTAGGCTTGCACATACCTATTGTCCGCTCTCTTAATTCTTTTGTCATTCCTGTCCCCGTGGAAGCTAAATAAATTCTCATAATTCAAATTCATTCCCACAATTAGGACATACTACCCCTTTTTTATCCCTGTTCCGAACGATTTCTGTATCTTGCAAAAAATCACTGTCGCTTATGTTCAATGAAACATCTTTTAAGTCAGGAAATTCATAAGTAGTTAAATCAATCTCAATCTCTGCAAGTTCCTCAGCTAATCTCTCGAAGTCCCAAGTAGTAAATTCTTGTGTCTTGTTTAAAACTAATCGCAGACTTTTAATCTGTTCATCTGTAAGCTCATCTATGATGATACAGGGTACCTCAGATATAGTTAATTGTATTGCTGCTTTTAATAAAGCTTCTCCGTCTACTACAACCCCATTACCATCAATTAAGATTGGTTTTACCACTCCATATTCCTTAATAGAATGAGTAAGCATTTGTACTGTTGTATCATTCTCCCTTAAATGATTTTCGTACATTTTTAATTTTGTCACTGCCATTGTGACGATTTCAATTTTTGTTTGCATTATTATCCCTCCAAAATTTTTTTGAAGGAAATATTTAATTTCTTTTCTCCTTTCAGGCAATAAAAAAAGCCGTAAACTTGCAGTAGTTCTACGGCTTTTTTGCAATTTAGAATTTTACAAATACATTATATCATAGCCCATAATGAAGTGTCAATGCCCAACTTTTGCCCATTATTCTCCTATTCCGTCAATACCAAAAAAGAACACACTTAATTCCTTGCAGGCAGCATCTATATCTTTGTATACCGTCCTCTTGTCTATGAAGTACATTTCTGTCATTTCATCTACTGTATGTATAATATTAGATATATATAACTTATATAAGACCTCGTATCTGCGTTTTTTTACTTCGCTATCTGATTTTTCACATATACTTCCGTATGCTTCAATCATTTTATCTATATGCTCTATAATAATCTTTGTGCGTGTCATACTTCGTTTTATAGAATCTATTATCATATCAGATGTCACTTTCGGCTCCCACATCAGCTCTTCAATTGCATACATAGCATCTTCAGGACTTTCTTCTTCATCAAAGACAGCATTATTGACATACTCTTTAAAGGACCTATAATGTTTAATAAGCAATTTAGTATTATATAAACGCCTATCTTTTCTCTTTTGTTTTTCCTTTGCTTGTTCCGTTTTTAAATGTTTTATAGCTGCATTTGCGCCTTCTATTGCTGCTATTTTTACAATTTCTGATACCTCTTGCTTTGAAAATAGTCTGTTTTGTTCCTCTGCCTGCATAGTTTAAATACCTCCGATTTCCTTTTTTGGTTGTGGGAGTTCAGAGGCTCTCTATAACATTAAATCAGTGCTGTATATCTATCATTCATTTGCCTCCTTATGTAGTTGATAACTATTTAATTTCATATATTCTGATATTTTAATATATCCCTCAGTGTTATCCTTTTCAGAAAAACCACGGTATTTTACTCTTGCCGGATATACCTCTACAATTTCATTAGAATTGTTTTCTGACATTTCAAAAACTATCGCCCAACCAAATGTATGTAATAACATATTGATCCACCAAAGAAAACCCGATTTTCTAAATTCTTCCCAAGTCTTTTTTGTAACCATTATTCCTCCCTGTCCTGCCTGTAATTCTGTATAATCTTACATACCATTTCATACGATACCCCAATACCTTCCGTATTGGCTATCTGTTTACGTGTCTTACCGCTATTAAACAGTTTTATAATCTGCTCTTTTTCATATGGTGTTGTACGGTGATTTTGACGTATCGGCACTTCCTTTTGCTTTTCCCTGCGAAACGGAGCTACCGCGTCATTCCAAGCCTCGCGCCAACAGCCGTCATTGTTGCATATCTGTAATGCACTATTAATTGTAGCTCTGTATTCCACTCCGCATATCCTGCATATTGCCATTATGTATCATTCCTCCAATCTTTCAAATTCAATAACCCATACAAACGGGTTTGCGTCCCAGCCATAACGGTCAAGGTTGGCTTTCTTTATGGTGCTGTCCCATAACTTCTGAAATTCTTCTCTTAATGCGTTATGGAAAGCATCATCATTGATATATAAAATCGGGCTTTGCGGTGTAGTAACTCCCTCTTTTTCTATGCCAATACACCAATCTTTTCCACATTCCTGTAACCGCTCTACCCTTACATCAGTAACACGCAAGAATATCCGCGCCGCCTCTTTCGGCATATGTATTGACGGTCGCCATATAGGTGTAAATCCCGTATCTTGAAAAATATCATTTTTTGCGCCATCTGCCCTATATACATATCCATTTTGCAATCCGAAGCAATCTGTTTTACACCACGTTTCACGCACATAGAGAATATCATTATTCTTGTAAGGCGGTTCACATAGCTTTTCTATAAGTGTTTTGTCTTCCACTTCAGGGTGTTCTTTGTGATACTGCGAATTTAAAATCGCTTGTGTGTTCTGCTTTACAATCCGCCGCGTTGCCGTCTTTCTGCCGTCTAATATTGCCTGTACCATAGGAGTATTAAACAATATCGGCTTTGCTACGGCTAATAACTCTGATTTATTCATTGTCTACCTCGCTTTCTGGTACAAAGTCTATAATTTCAAGACCGACTATCATATCGTTCATTTCTTCTGCATCCATTCCATCAAGTAACAGTTCAACACCTTTATTATTTTTAAGGATTACGCTGAATGAATTATCATCTTCATCATACTTGATACTACAATCGCTCGAAACACTCTCGATATCATCACTCTCAAAATCAAAGTCAAGAATATCACGACCGTGTACATTACCTTTAATTTTTCTTGTAAAATGACCTATAAAATCCTCATTCTGCAATGTTACTCTTACTGTGTGTATACCCCCGCTATTTACATCATAAATCATTATTTATTCCTCACTTTCCTCTACATAACACCAACTCTGCGGCGGACGGTGTAAATGACAATCTCTGCACGCATTGCCGTCAGCGTCTTTGCAACCGTTTTCTCGAATAAATCTCCACATACATTCGCTGTTATGTCCTTTAAACTCGCTTAATTCCTTCGGCTTGTCATATATTACAAGGTCGGATATGTGCCAAGCGTAAATCATTTTGCCGCCCGAATAATCAATAAAGTCTACCGCGTCCATACAACTGTCAAGAAGATAGTACACACCGTCCGGTTCTAATGGATTTATACAATTTATCCAATCACATACAAACTCACCTATAACCTTGCAATTCCACTTCCTCATTTTTGAAGTTTTTTCAAACCCTTTTTCGGCTTTTTCATTTAAAAGGTTAAAATTGTCTGTGACATAGCATTTTCCATCACCATATATTTTCAATCCATTCTTCGTACAGTAAATATACACCTTAAACGGCACATCTATTTTCGGGCGGTTTTTGGATATTTCAAGGGTTTTCCGCCCGTTTGCGATTAACTCGCAATGTTTAGGCTTTATGCTTAGTAATACTGATTTTTTCATTCCGATACCTCCAATAATTCGGGATTGTCGCGGATATTGCCTTTCACTTGGATTTCGTATCCATTGCTTTCTAAATCGCATAATCTTATCATATTATTCGTGCCGTCTGCTTGAGTTTTACTTTCAATGAACCAATAACACGCATTCTTGTATTTTATTACACCCCAAGCCATTACACACGGCTTTGTTAAGAGACAATAATTGTTCTCAAATATCTTCCTGCCGTTCTTATCGGTCTTGTTCCTGTAATCTTTCCGCCTGTTTCGGATGTTCTCTTTCAAAGAAATCCATATTAGCAAAATATGCTCCTGTATCATCAAATCCACACATTATTCAACCCTCCTGTCCCAATGTTTTATAGCTGCACGTTTTGTACCATATAAATTGCTCATTGTATGGCATACCGTACAAATCACCATATACGCAGTACCATTTATTCGTGGTGTAACTCCGTCTGATATAATCGCCTTACCTCCGCAAAACGGACAGGACTTTAATTTTGTTTTATCCATCTATCCGTCCTCCAAAAATATCTTTGTATTCTACAACAAATACATCCTCATCATCCAAATATTCAACATCCTTAACTTCTCTTTCGCTTTGGATAAAATCCTCGCCCTCAAACTTTTCTATTGCTTCGTACTCGCTGTCAGCGATTACATCTGCATAACCGCTGTAATGCACTCTATATGTAGCCATATGTTATTCTCCTTTCAATGCCTGTTGTGCTGTTTCCAGTGTAAGGAATACGCTTTTGCCAAAATCACACAAAGACACCACCATCCCATCTTCAAGAAAAGCAAAATATCCATTTCCCTTATCTGCAACCATTAGTATAACAGATGGAAGTACCATTCCCGCTAATATTCTATAAGCCGTATCACCCACCTTACACGGCAGATGTACAAGCTGTCCCCTTTCCTCCGCATCCTCATATTCAGCAAGTCGCTCCACCGCTGCCCTTATCGGCTCACTGTTCCTTATCTCGCTGTCAAGCACTGTTTGGTCTATCGGCGGAAACTTAGACGCGTCAAGCGTCCAATTCCCATTACCGTATTGTTTGGTTAATCTGTTCATCGTTAATTCTCCTCAAAATCCTTGTCTGTAAACTCATATTGTGTAAAATCTTCCTCCATCCACCAACGGAATACATCATATCCGCTTTGCCACGTCATATTATCTGTTCTTCCTCGCTGCTGTCTTACATCAAGCATACGTTCAAATGCGTGTATATACATCTGCTCATATCGAGGATAAGCGCGGAACTCTGCATATCTGTTCTTTTTACTTGACAGGGGACAACCTATGCACCCTATACGCGATAATTCACAATATAGTGGATTACAAGGTGTATCATTGTCTTTGATGTAATCCCATATATCTGTTTCTTGCCAGTCAATAATAGGATTGACTACTGTCTTTGCCTGCTTCTCACATCTCTCAAATAACAGACGCTTATCGTCATTATCATTGTTAAGGATAATCTTTTTATCATTGTTTCGGTTTATATCCTCATATATGCCACGCTTTGACCTCGCTCGGCTCTCTGCCCAACGCACACCTGTTGCGATAGCGCGGTTTTGCCCGCCTTTTTCTTTAAGGATTGAGCAACAGTAACGCATTAACCTTGTAGGCGGCATCAATTTTTGTGGTATCAGCTCCCACATTGATGTACGCTTACCCTTATATACAGGATATTCAACTGTACAGTTTATTCCTTGCAGTTCCAAGCGTTTAAACGTATCACGGATATGCTGCACTGTTTCAGGTGCGTCTGCTGTCGTATGATTATGTAACACTTCAAAATCAATACCGCTGTTAATCGCAAGCTGTACAAGTACGTCGCTGTCCTTCCCTCCGCTGTAACATATAATCAACAGTGCGTCATAATACTGCTTTGACATTTCCGCTCCAAGACGCAATCGCTCAAAGGCTTTTTGCTCTTTATCCATTGTTATACCTCAATCCCTGTAATCTTTGTAAACATCTCTGCGTCAAACTCAGGTAGTGATTTTACATATTCAACCGCCTTAATCGGCATACCCAACCACGCGTCTTTTATGCTTAATTCTTCTGCGTCCTGTATCGGTGTCAATTTCCAGTCACTACCGCTCTTTATATACAGTGCCTTTATATTATTAAATGTCGGTTTCCAACCGTTTAATTTATTGTATAATTCATCTCGCACTCTGCAAAAACGACGCTCGTCCACTTCTTTACCAAAAATAGAATATGTACGCGGTTTATCTGCAAGAAACAAGGCGTTGTCTACACCGTAGGAATTTAATATGCCATAAGACTCATTCACGCCGTAAGACCTATTCACGCCATCAGACTCATTCACGCCGTAAGACCTATTCACGCCGTAAGACCTATTCACGCCGTAAGACCTATTCACGCCRTCAGACCTATTCACGCCGTAAGACTCATTCACGCCGAAAGACCAATTCACGCCGTAAGACTCATTCACGCCGAAAGACCTATTCACGCCGTAAGACTCATTCACGCCGTAAGACCAATTCACGCCGTCAGACCTATTCACGCCGTTAGACCAATTCACGCCGTTAGACCTATTCACGCCGCACAGCTTATATAGTCTTTTATCCTGCTGTACGTTGTTATAGAACCACCAAACAAAATCTGTCGGTGCGTCCTCTATCTTTGCAATGGTTTCTTCGCATAGCTCACACCCCTCAGGGAAATTATCTTTAAACCAACTAAGCCCGTCACTGCAAGCCCCTTTTTCCTGTAATAATTCATATGTTATTTTCATTGTTTCTCTATCCTTTCATATCTTTAATTTGAAAACGCCTCTCCTCGTCCTTAATAATAGTCTCTTTTAACATATTTCTGAATGTTCTGGCTGCATTATTATCTAACTTATCCATATAATTTTTTACCGCGTTGTTAATGCCGTTCAGCACACCCGAATTGATGTTTTTTTGCTCAACGGTATGCGTATTTTCATTAGCGTGTGCTGTAATTAAACAAAATGCACCGTCCTCAAAATTCCTTGCTCTTGATAAGCGATTAACTGTTTTTGCAAAATCCTCTGTCACTGCTTATCGCCCCTTTCAGTCTTGCACCACTCAAAATTGTCAGTCGGTATGTACTCATCTAAAACTAATGTATTATTTACACTACATATATGGTCGCCTTCGCCTAAGCAGATGAGTTCATCACAACCCCAACAACCATTATCTTTTGGATTGCTTTTTCTTTTTTTCATTGCTTTTATTCCTCCGTATCTAAGTTGTTTTTATCCAAAAACTCAATTGTGTTGCCCGATATCTCATAGGCAGTTTTAGTAATTTCTTCGCCGTTCTCGGTCGTTTTCTGGTATTCCCTTGACTGTATGCGTCCGCAAATTTTCACTTTATCGCCTACATTTAGTTTCTGTGCATATAACGCATTGCGTCCCCATAAGATTATCGGAATATAATCAGATTTATTGTATTCCCTGTTTACTGCAATGATTAGGTCGGATATTTCACGTCCAAGCGGTGTTTTTCGATATATAGGGTTCTTGCAAATAAAGCCTGTTAAACTTATACTGTTAAAGTCCTGTTGCTCTACTCCATCATATCTAAATATCGAGTCTGCAAAAATATGTAGGTCCAAGTGGTATTTGCCGTTTGATAATGAATTGTAAGAACGATATTGTCCCTCCATTTTTACTATATCACCAACATCGTATTCCTTATCGAGCAAGCGTTCTGAAATTCTCACATTGATTTCATCAGCAACCCCGCTTATTCGTTTAACTTCGACTTTAAATTCATAGACTTTCTCCCCGTATATTTCGTGATGAAATACAGGCTTACTTTTTATTTTTCCGATAACTGTAACTTGATTATTTCCCATATTCATAATGTAAAGTCCCTTTCTATTCTTGTTCTGATATGTTTAAAAAAACTTCTTGAACTGCAAAGTCCTTTATTTTCTAAATTGTTGTTATGCCTAAACCTCCGAAAACGTTATTTTCTCAACTGAAACTATTTTACCGTTCAGAGGCATATATACATTTGCCGAGCCGAACTGACTCACCATTGTATTAATCAAGACATTTTCGCTATTGTATAGATATTGCTTATTTTCTCTTCCATTTTCATTGATTTTATATTGGTATGTATTGACAATAAATTCCAATATATCGTAATTATCTGTTCCGTATTGATTGGTACAATTCGTATCAGAATTATCCTTGCAGTCAACTAATACACAATAGAATACATTGCCCGTGTCTGTTGTGACTCTATACTTTGTACCTATTTCTGTTCCATAATAGCTACCCATCGCGACAGCATAATAATCTGATGTAATACCCAACTCTTTTTCAGCATTGCAACGTACAAAACCATCATAGTCAATCCAACACCATTTATCTAAATATTTATACTGAGGACTATTTTCAGCCGTTATACAGCCATAGTCCATATAGCTCTTAAATGAGCTGTCTATATTCGGTACTCCCAATTCTGTATATGTAACTGTCATAGCCTGTGCTGACGCGGTAAAAACCGCTGTCAGCATTATAAAGGCTGCTAATATGTATTTTCTTAATGACTTTAACATTCTGTATTTTCCTCCTCGTTTTCTTCTTCATTTTCTTCCTGATGTTCGTACATCTCGTGTGTACCGTCAAGCAATGCCTTTTCTTCATCAGATTTTTCATATCCGAGCTTTTCAAGATAATAATATAGCGTGTCAAGCTCTGAATTTTGTTCATATTCAAAATCGTAAGTATAGCAGACCTCATCCTCGTCTTCAAAAACACTGTATACCATAGCAAGCAAGGTTTTCATTGTCCAATCTGTCTGTTGGCTTATTTTTTCAAACGCAAACGGTGTTTCTATTGATGTTTCCATAACTGCGTTAAACACATCTTCGTTTATTCCTTCTCTCCACGCTGTATTCAACCTGCATATTGCTTTACCTGCCATTTCATATATAATATCTTCTTTTCCTTTAAAATTGTTTAAGCCTCTTACAAAGTCCATACGCATATTAAACGCTTGTTTAAACAGCTCGTCAAACTTGCTTTCACGTTCGGCTCTTTTAGCCCACTCTATTTTTTTTATTTCCTCCGCCTTGTTACTTTCTGACTTTTCCTCTTCTGTATAATCTCGGTAAATATAGACGTATCCGTTATAGCCAAGTGAGTAATAATAATTAACACCTGCTTTAAATTCAGGAATATCCTCTGCTGAATTAGCTGAATCCACCCATTTTAACTCTTTTGTATTGTTGTTAGATATTTCATCTGCTTTTCCGCCGAGTGCTTTTATTACCTCTAACTGACTTTTTTTCTGCTGCTCATTTTCTTTAGCTCTTCTCAAAGACCAAGCAAAATTTGATGTTCCTATTTCGTTAAGCAGGTCATTTCGCCTGTCTGCGTCTTCTACTTCAAACAGCTTGTCAAATTCGGTTATATTTATTTGCCGTCCCTGCGCTTCTTTTACCTTGTCGCCGTCAAGAGTTGCAATTCTTACTCTGCGCCGTACTGTCGTTTCGGAGAAACCCGTTTGTTCTGCAATGCTTTCTACGGTTTCTCCTAAATCAAGCATCATCTGCATTCCCTGCGCCTGTTCGTATATGGTTAGGTCTGACCTCTGTATATTTTCAAGCAACATCGTTGCAATTTGTTCTTTAGGTGTCATTTCACGTATAATACAAGGTACTTTTTTTAACCCTGCTAATTTTGAACCTTCCAAACGTCTATGTCCGATTATAACAGTGTAATCTCCGTGCCAATAACCTGTTGCAGGTACTACTGTTAAATTCTGTAATATACCGTGTTTCTTTATGCTCTCGGCAAGCTCCGATACGTCCCCTATGTCCTTACGAGGGTTGTCCTCGTGCGGGTGCAGCTTGTCAATATCTATTAAAACAATTTCGGGTGTATTTTCTTCTGCCTCGCTCTTGATTTCCTCTGCTGACTGTGATATAATCTCCTCAGCATTATTTTGATTTGCGGTTGAATTTTCCATAATTTTAACTCCTTTCAAGATAATGATAATTGACCGTTATTTTCTTCGGTAAGCTCACAGTCAGTTTCAGCGTCTTGTGAGTTTTCTGTTGATATGGCGGTCTTTTCTTTCTGTTCTTCTGTCAGTTCCCCCGTATTAAGCATAAGCAATCCCGATGTTTCAAAGAGATAGTATGAATTTTCCTTGAATACCTGCTCATAGGCTTCCTTGCCTTGAAATTCATCTATCGCTGCCTTTTCCTTATTGCTCATATCAGAATAGCTTTTCTTTCCGTATGAGGGCGGTAACCAATTCCTATGACGGCAACCGAATATATTAAATTTATCCAGTAGCCGTTGATTTGTAAATTCAATATGGCAAGTACCTTTTTTGTAAAGAGTGATGTTGAAATACTTTAACGGTATTTTTTTCGTAACACCCTCATCGCTTGCTGTATTTAAAACTGATGTCAAGTCAACCTCCGCCGTTTCGCCATTATCGAGATAATTAAGGACCTTTTCAATATCTGATAGTTTTGCTATAACCGGCGATGTTCTGAATTTGTCGTATGTCCAACCGTATTCCGAAAACATACCGTTAATCGGGATAATTACCTTTTTGTTAATCTTATAGGCTTTGTTTGTTGCCCAGCCGCTAAAATAGTGAATGTTTTTTTGACATTCCGGATACCAAGAATGAGCCTCTGATAATTTATCAAAAAGACTTAAAATGGTTTCCTCTACACCTTTTACAAGTCTCGAATTTATGTCGGCTTGAATTTGCTTGATATTGTAGTATGAAAAATCATAGTCTTTTAGCTTTTCAGTCATACTGTAATACTCTTCTTGTAAATTTGATGTCAGCATTCCTGTAAATTTTGGATTGCGTAATAACGCTCTCCAATACTTCATTCTGACAGATTGCATATACTCATTGACGCTTACACCTTGGTCATATGTACCCGAACCATATTTTAATGTCAAAGTGAGAATTGAAACATTATCGTCCTTATCAAAATTTCTAAGCATATACGGTTTCATTGCCTCATATTCTTCAATTAGTTTCAGCGTGCATTTAACTTCAAGATTAAATTGGTCTATAATATTTTGAATGAAATCGCCTTTTGCTAACTCCGTAACTTCTCTTTGTTCAATTTCCTTTTGCTGCGCCTTGTTTAATTCCTCAAAGATAAAACTTGTTTTTGCTTTTTTAGGTATTGATACCTTTATAAGCGCAACCTCTACGCTTGTTTTTCGCTCTGTCTCAGCCGTTTTGAATTCACTCTGTAAATATTGAATTTTGGCCTCGTATTTATTAAGCAATTCTACAAGGTATTTTCTGGTATTGCTATATGGATTTTTGATTGTTTCGGCATTGAGTAAGCATATAACATCGCCACCATCTTTTTGCATATCAAGGGCTTTTAGTAAATGCTTGTCGCCCTCGTCAAATGGCGGATTCATAATAATTACGTCATATTTTTTGAAGGTGTTAAACGTCAAAAAATTGTCGTGAACTATATGAAAATTATCGTGCGTAGGAAATGTAAGTAATTCGCCTCTGAGTTCACTGAGTCTACTCTTATCGCTGATTGATAATTCCGTATATCTATTTTCCTCTCTATCCCATTCAACCTTACTTTCGATTTCCCCTTGTTGCTCTCTGATAACATTTTCGCGTTCCTCCGAAAAATTGTATTTCAGAATTTGTCGCAAATTAACGTCAATCTCTATGCAGTCAATGTCAATACCATTTCGCTCATACCGATATAGGTTGTTGTATTTTTTAAATAATCTGCGTACAATATTACCCTTGCCCGCCGATGGCTCTAAAAATGTGAATTGACGTTTTGTATCAATATCCGCTATCATCTTGTCTATTAGAGCATTAGGTGTAGGATAGTAATTATCTGGTAAATTAAATGCTTTATTCATTTCAGTCAAAAACACCTCCTGTAATTCCATCGCTGAACAATGTTTCTGCAACTGCTTCTGCAATAAGGTCGTCGGTAAGTTTATTTAACATATTCACCGAAAGTCCGTTATTAAGGTACTTGTCCAGTTTGCTTTCCACTGCGTCAGCTATTTCCGTTAAAATACTCATTCTTTCACTCCTTCAAAAAAGTTATAGTTTTTTTCCTCTGATATTGCTTGTCTGTAATTTGTACCCTTAAACTCTACCAGTGACAATATTTCAACCAATCTGTCATAAGCTCTGGCAACTCCGTTATTATCCGTCAGATGGTCGCGTAATGCTGAAATTGTCAGGTTCGTTGTTATAATCGTCGGTTTGCCGCTTCTGTACCGTGCGTCAATAATTTCATAAACAAGAGCCGCACTCCAATCGGTTTTATGTTCTGCTCCAATATCATCAAGTATAAGCAGGTCAGCCCTCTTTATTTCGCCTTTAAGCTCTGTTTCGCCGTCAGTTCCGTAACTGTTGAAACTATCTCTGATACGCTGTAACATATCAATTACCGACATAGCTTTTACTGATACGCCAGTATCAAGCAACCGATTAGCTATACAACAGGCTATTGTTGTCTTGCCTCTGCCTGTCTTACCGTAAAAGAGAAGTCCGTTATTTTCACGCTTGTTAAGCTCCCATTGACGGCAATAATTTTCAGCAGCCATTATGTATTTTTTATTTTCCTCAGTAACAGTCAGATTTTCAAAAACTGCCGAGCGTGCTTTATTGTCCATAAGGCTGTATTTTTTATTTAAACTGCGCTCGTGTTCAAACTCCTGTTTTCTCCGTTCCTGTTCCTCTCGCTTTCGCTTTTGCTCGTCACATTCGCATTTGCAATTGACAGTTTTTGAACGTCCTAAAACGTACAACTCCATTTTGACAGCCTTACCGCATACCTTGCACACTTCAAGCACTTTTGTATTGTTATCCGCCCCAAGCTGTGCCTGCGTATTCGTTGTCATAATTTTGCCTATCTCCTGCACTGTATATCACCTCTGTTTCGTCCTCCCATCTCCGCTGATTTAGCCAAGTGGTTGGGTGTGGTATAAATTGTCCTTTATCCTTGTTCCATTGCTCACTCTGTTTCTGGGTTCGCAATGCCTGCATAATTTTTTCAAACAATTCGTCTGTTGGTTTTAAACTCTCCCACGTCTTTAACGCTTTTGCCTTTGCGACTTTTTTAGGATACTCGTTCCAAAATTTTAAAAACAATTCGCCTATATATTCTTTCTTTTTCTTAGTATCACTTTTAATACTAATATCATTTTCATATTCATTTTCAATTTCAATTTCATTTTCAGTGTTTGCTATGTTTTTTGCTTTAGCAAAATTCATAGCAATACTGTTAGCATTTTTGGCTTTAGCTTTACCGCCTTTTCTGCCTGCGTCAGCACGTGTTTGGCTTAATTCTCCGTCTTTTACCATTCTTCTCTGATAGAGCTTATCACCATCTAAACATAATACATTTTCTCTTAAAAGCTCCTTCAATGCTCTGTCAATAACTTCGGTCGAAAATGGCAAATGCTTAGACAATTTAACTGCAAAATTTAAGGTAATGCTTTCGTTTTGCTTGTCTTTTTGCTTTAGCAAAATTGTACCGTATTCATCCTGCTTATGTAATACACACATCAGCATTATATACACGCCGACACTTTCCGCACCGCATTCTCTCAGTTTTTCATCTGACAGAAAATCCATAACATACAGCGGAATATACGGCTGTCCTCTTCGGGGCATTGCTATTCCTCCTCTCTTAAATCTAATTCATCAAGCTGTAAAAATTGCTTGTCACGTTCAAACAGTTCATTGTATACCGCTGTCCTACCGAGCTTTAATATCCTGCATAGGTATTCATCAAGTTTTATGCCAAATATGTGATACATCTCAAAGAAACTGCACCTACCCATTTTATGCGCCTGTATATGATGATTTCTACACAATGCAATAGCATTCATACCAATATGGATAATGGTTTCCCTGTCGCGTCCCATTCCAATGGCGTCAACGTGATGGACCTCCGCCTCTTTATTACATATAGCGCATTTCTTATGTTCAAGGCACATATATAAATATTTGCCTACTTCCTCAGTTCGATTCAGCATTGTATCTTGTGCAGGAACATTCCACACAAAGCAAAAGTTAATCAGATATGATATAAAGCCTGTTGCCGTTTCCATATCGGCTAAATTAGGCTTTCTGGGCGATAAACTAAAATAGTCAATATCATTTTCCTCGCAATAGTTTTCAGTGAAATACCGCCTTAAATCTTCTCTGTCGTGTCCGCTCCAATTAGATATTTCACCCATTATAGCGTGTATCTTTTTACGTTGGTCTGCCGTACACTCTCTGCCGTCACATAACCGCAATTCAACGGTATTGACCTGTTTTTTTATCATTTCTCGGCTTATCGCCTCCTGAGGTATCAACAGCATATGACAGCCATCATAATTGATTATTCTTGCCGTTGTAACCATTCCCATAATGTATCACCTACGCTTCATCAATATGTCCGTGCAGGAATATATACCTGCCTTTTTGCGTCATATTTTCATATATCCAATTCTCTGCCTGTTCCTTTGAAAGATGTTCATTCATAGCCCGCAGTTCGTAAGCAAATTCGCCGTTTTCCTGCTTTTCCCTAATTCGTTGTTTCATTTCTTCGGTGATATAATTAGCCTCTACAAAGTAGTAATCATAGCCCTTTGCAGTGATACCCTCCAATGTTCGGGTATCTGTTGCATAGAAGGCTCTGACACGTCCAAAATACAGCCTATAACCGCAATTAGGAACGTCGTGATACAGTTTAACAGGAACAACGGCAAACTGCTTATAATCGTATCTTTTGCCTATCTCTAAAACATCAATCCGCGACGGGCTTACACCGCAGTCAACCAAGCGTTTGACTAACCATTTACAACACCCAAAACGAAGTGTCGGGCGTTCCTCAGACAAACGCTTTATTGTTGACGCTTTGAAATGGTCTGAATGCTTATGTGTAAGAAGAACAAGTTTAATGCTTTTATATACCTTTCTAAGCTCCTTAAAGGGTACTCCGCAGTCAATCAGTATATCATTTATAACTACGGCATTACCTCTTGAACCTGTGCTGATTACATCATACGTCATCAAGGTTTATTTCCCCGCTTTCCTCTGGCTGAGACTTTGCAACAGGCTCATCATATTCTCCCTCAGCCAGGATAGACTCGTCAGGGTCATTTTGCGTTATAACCGGCTCATCAGGTGCATTATCCACATATGAATATGTACCGTCCTTATTTATCATAGCCATATCACTTTCAAGACCCGTTTGCATTTCAGTTGACATCGGACAGCCGCCTTTTGATATAATCTGACGGAGCATTGTTTTACAAGCCATAGCGTCAAAGTCCTTTTCCCAGAATGTATAGCCCTTTTTTGCTCTGTATCCCTGTGAATACTTTAACGCGTGTGCCTCCATCTTCTCTTTACTCCAATACATTATCTTTCTATATCCGTTTATTGTTTCAAACATTGCGTAGTATCCGATAGTAGGAGTATTTTCTCGTTTATTGTAATCTTCAATATATGTAGCCTCAAATGTTTCATCATACGGGTTATACCGTACATTTTCACCCTCTTTAACTACTACAACATTCATCTTTCGTATTTGACCACTATTTATAGCAAGCTTCATATATCCCTTATATCCAATCTGGAATTGAGCTTTTTTAACGTATATCGGTTTACCATCTGGACCTACTCTATTAGTTTTCACATTAAACGGTACAAGGTAATACTCTCCGAGCTGTGGACTCGGTGATAGGTTTAAGCTCTCGCCTAAAAGACCTGCCGATAATATAGAACCTGCATCGCAATCCTGTAACATAGGATTGATTGCAACGGCTGAGGAAATAGCAGCTACAAATCTTTTTGCACGTTCAGAGTCATTTAATGTGCGATTGATAAGATTTTTATATGTATCCCCCTGTATCATCACGCTGAATTTATGTTTCTGTTCTTGTGGTTGCTGTTGCTGTAAACTATTGTTTGCCATAACGGAAATTCTCCCTACTTTGATATAATATTTGCATAGTCAGAAGTTGAATATAACAAACGACTATGCTTATTTCTGTTATAATGAGAAGGTAATGGTCTGACGTGTCCCTCCTTGAGCTTTTACGCTCCCGATAGAAAGTGTCAGCCGCCTTCTTGTTATACGATTTCGTTTAAGCAGGTTGAACTACCCACGTTCCCATCACCAATCAAAATGAAATTTAATAAGCTCTCGGCGGTCGCCTTACAATCAATTTTTATGAAAGAAGGTATTTTTATGATTAGTGTTGGTATTGATATTTCTAAAGGCAAGAGTA
>VIQV01000025.1 GCA_010206265.1 Lachnospiraceae bacterium MD329 | reverse complement strand
AGCCCATACAAGCCAAATATAAGGCTTATACGGGCAACATTACATTGCTGAATTATATATTTTTACATTTTACACCATTACACCTTTCATCAACTATGGGTAATTAATAGATGTACAGCCGTTTATAACAGTATAGGGAGCCTGATATATACCCCTGTTTTTGTAAAGAAATGTAAAGACTTTTAAAATATGCGTTCTTATACTTATATAATAAACAAATACGAGGCGGAATATCTTACCGCCTCTTGCATTATTTCCCCTTTTGGTATATACTAAAATAAAAAAGGAGTTTTACTTATGAAAAAGAATTTTATTACAGGCTTTATAACAGGTGGTATTATATGCGCCGCTGTAACAGGTTTTGCGGTTGAATACGCCGTAACCGCCAATCCGTACCCTGTAAAGGTTAACGGTGTTGAAACTGCTATACAGGGCTATAATATCAATGATGAAACCTATTTCAAGCTCAGGGACGTTTCCGCCGCTGTCGGTGGCTTTGATGTCGGATTCAGTGATAATACAATTACCATTGCTACTGAACAACAACCCGAACCGACAATTGCACCAGCTCCGACACCTGCAAATCTTTCCGCCTCTGATATTACCATTGTAAAAGGCGAGGACGGAAACGATTATACAAGTGACGGACTAATTGTTGAACATACTGACGAGGGCGATTTTGTATTCAAATGGGATATTTTAAATATGATGGAAAACCAAGATATTAAGGGTTATGGTTTTGGCGGAAAATACTTTTTTAAAAAAGGTTCTAAAGAAAATATATTAGATGATATACCTCTTCACCCCGAAGATAACTTACTTATTCCCATTGATTACTATGTATCTACAATACAACCACTTATACAAACACTAAAGGCGGAATAAAACCGCCTTTATTTTTATCCGTTTAATTGTGCCCATATCTCGTCAAGTTCCGCTAAAATATTTCTGTCGTTTATCCGCACATAGTTAGCCTTTATATCCATTTCGTGGTCTGCAACTGATATACTTCCTTCAGCGTTAACAGGTCCCATAAAATTTATAATGGCATTTGCTCCCGTACCTACTGACAATGATGTTCCAATCTGTGCATTTTTACTTGTCTTAACTTCACCTGCAAAATATACTTCTCCGTTTTCGTCCATATAAATAGCAGGCTTGCCCTTGTCGTCATATATAGCAAAAGCATAATTTTCTCCGCTGTTACTGCCGTGGTCACCAAGCTTTATTTTAAGCTTTCTGCCGTCTGCACTGTAGATATTCAATGCAAACTGTCCTCCGACATTACCAAGCTCCAGACGTTTTTTGTTGGTTTCCCTGTCCTTTATAACAAGACAGTCACCGTCAAGCAGAAGTTTTTCATTTTCAGATTTAACGGGGTTTTGTGTACTGTTCAGCGTACCTGTGAAATATGTTGTTTTAAACTTTTTGTTGCTGCCCTGATTTTTCTGTATCGTTTGAAAAAGCTTTCCCTTTTCCCACGCAGCAAAAAACGGATTGGAAACCATAGGCGAACCAATTGTAACAGTCGGCTGTTTTGCGCTGTACGGATAATATGTCATATTGATTATTCTCTTATGATGTACTGTATCTTTTTCATATACGTGAACTGTATCGCCTAATGCAATCTTGTAAAAGTCGCCGTATTCTGCAAGCTTACTAAGGTCTATCACTTCACCCGTAATTGCAAGACGAGGAGTATCAAGTCTGTAATCGTTACCTTCGCCCATCAAATCCCATTCCGCATTAGCTTCTATTTTTTCAGGTAAGATATATTCGCTGTAATCTTTGTAGCCCTCTAAAACTCCATAATCTGCTATGTGTGGACTGTCTATATATGCATTACCTTTTCTGTGAATGTAAAAGCCGTTTTTGTCCTGTATATCTCCAATACTGCTTATCGTCAAATCGTCTGTTCCGTAGGGGTATAGACGTGTAGTAAGCTCGTTTGTCTGACGCTGTACGGACAGCTTGCTTAGATTTTTCGTTAAGGATAATCTTACACCGTTATCCTTCCCGATACGCTCAACTATGGCAAAACGGAAATTATCCACATATAACTCACCGTGACCGTATGCGTCAATAACTGCCTGAACTAAATCATATAAATTTATTTTATCTGTTGGAAAAAAATCAATTTTCACACCGTCTGCTCCGATACGTTTCATTCCCTTTGCTGTAAGCTCACTGTCAGGGATAAGCTCAAACGGCATTGTGCTGTCTTTTGCTAATGCTTTTCTTAAAACCTCGTAAGGGTCACAGCCTATCGTGCTTTCAGATGTGTTAGTATCATTGCCGATAGTCGGCAGGTGCGTACACTTTGCGTCTGTAAAAAATATGCGTTCCGCTTTTGCTTTTAATATTTTTGCGCCGCTGTAATCGCGTGTAACATCTGTCAGACGGTAAGCCTGACCTTCTACCGATACAATACGATATTCTTGTATCATATCTGCCTTTTTATCGTCCAGAGGATAATCAAAAGACAATGTATGCGGTTGCTGTAAATTCTCTGTTACAGCTACGTTTACAGCCTTGCCGAGATATGCCAGACAACCGCCGTCAAATTGTGTTTCTTTAATATCAAATAATTTTAATGGCATTATTCTTCACTCCTTATCTATGTTTATCGGTTGACATTATAATACGGTATCGGCTGTACCATCTCTGTATTATAATTGCTTATACTTCTGTCTGTATTCTCCGCAATGTGCGCCAGATATTCAGCCTGTACAAAAGCGATAACTTCCGAGGCGGAAAGTTCGGGATATTCGTTTTTTACTGCCTCAAATAATTCTGTGCTTTTCAGTTCCATAGTTTACCCCCTTTCATTATGTGCTTTTATATATTTATTCTGTATCATCTGTACGGGGTATATCATCTACAATAACAACCGTGTCATTACTGTTTATGTTTATATTATCAGCGGCGGCAAAGCCTGTACGGTCCAATATATCTTTAGCTACTACCGCCCGAACCATTTCACTTCTGGCATTTAATAATTTCCTTTGTGTCTGAACCGCCGCGCCTGCTAATGATACTATAGACTGTTTGACTTGTTCATTGTAATACTCCATAAATTCGTCGTCTTTTTTCCAGTTGCAAAGGGTCTGTTCCGTTATTTTAACCGCCTCCGCAATTTCTTTCTGCATATAAGTACCCTCAACCAGCATTTTTACACACTTTTTTTGTTTTGATGATAACATTTAAAAACCTCCGAAAATTAAAAAAAATTAAAATTTTAAACTACGCTTCAGCCATAAATCAGCTATTGAAAATTTCCAGTTTTCTTTGTATTTTGTTTGATATATATTCTCTGTCCATTACAATTTGTTCGGTGGAGCTTGTCCACGTGGTATTAAAGGCTTTTACTCCCTTATGACGGTAAAAAGATGTACGGTTATCAATATCTATGTCAAACAGACGTTTTGCAATACGTGGGTGACGGAGCTTTCTTAAACCTCTTGATATATGTTTACGAACCTCAGCGGCGGCAAGCTGTGTCAGTTCCGCTATCTCCGTATATGTCATACCGCTGAAATAAAATAATATAACCGTTTCTTTTTCCGCCCCTGTCAGCGTGTTTTCTATTACGGTCCGTATATACCGCGCTTCATCGGCGGCGGCTATATCATTTTCAAAGCGTATGCGTTTATCCTCTATGCAGTCACCGACTGTCAAACCCTCCGTATCACCGCTTAAAGGCTCATAAACCGATTTTACAGGCTTTACCGTATTGAGAATATAAGTTATTGTCTTTATATCTATTCCTGTATATACGCTTAATTCTGCCGCTGTGGGTATGCGGTTAAGCTGCTGTACCAGCCTGTCCCTCTTACGCTTTATTTTCCTTGCGGCGGTATAAATGTATTCGGGAATATGCAGGACATTACCGTAACCGCGCTGTATTGCGTTCTGTATGTAATACTTTGCGTAGGTAAGGAATTTATAACCTTTGTCGGAGTCATAGCCCTGTACAGCCTCATAAAGCCCGAAATATGCGTTCTGCATTGCGTCCTCGTATTCATCAGCCTGTATTCCTGTATGCTTTACAAGGGAGAATATAAACTGTCTGTTTTGCTCGTAAAGCTCCGACATAAGCTCAGGCTTTCCGCCTCTGACTTCTTTTACAAGTTCTTCGTTTGTCATTGATATTCCGCCTCCTGTATGATAAAATTATATTAACGAGGCGGTTTTGTCAGGTTTATTATTCTATTTTCTCAATCAATTGGGATTTTAACGCTTTCAGGATAACCGCTTGCGGGTACAGGTAAAGGTTGTGTTTGCCTGTACTTTTGTTTTCGTTTGTGTACATTCCTGATATAAATACCCTGCTTCACTCTGAAAGTTCCTGTAAAAATGAATTATTGTATAACCTTTTTTAGTCGTTGGAATATCCGCAAAGGTTTTAGCCTTAACTACCTGTTTTGTGATTTTCGGCTTTTTTAAATTACGGCTGGAGCTGTAAACAGTCTCTTTTGCTTTCACTGCCTGTTTATTCGCGTGCTTGCCTGATATGTCCTTTGTAAAATATGCGCTTAATTCCGCCATACTGTCTGTGTAGATTGATACGGTGTCAATGCGTCCGAACGTCCATTGCTCTATAAGCATACCTATGTCAAAATTGTTTTTTATAATAAGATGATGATGTACGGCTCCCTTTTCTCCGCGTTCTGTAGAGGACATATAATAAAGCTGTATTCCGTTGCGCTTTAGCTTTCGGCGGAGCTTTCCCAGAATATCAGATAATATTTTTGCCGCTGTCTTGTTATCCTGCGGACGTTCCGACTTCCTGTATGTAAGTGTTATGTACCAGTCGCCGCGGTTAAAGTTACTGCTTGCTGTCCATTGTCTTTTACGCTGTGCAATTCGTTTATTGATTTTTTTCTGTTCTTTAGATGTGGGCTTGATGTTCTTTCCTCTCTCGCTTTTCTTTGCGTAACGGTGAGTGTGATATTTGTATGTGTATTCGTCATTACCTGCTTGTACTGTCATTTTTATATATGGCATATTATATTATTTCCTTTCCTGTATGTCCGTAAATTTAATATATTTAACAAGGTGTAAAGGGGCTTGTCCGCCCCTGTAAAATCACCTGTATTTCTATTGACAAACAAAGACGGATATAGTATAATATACCTGTAAATCACTATATCCGTTTTGTGGTTTATTTAATTGGCTGAAAGAGAAACACTTCGTTTTACGGGGTGTTTTTCTTTTTCCTCGCTTTCCGCCGCGCTGTCCTTTTCCTCATATGTACAATCGCATACTTCGCCTGCGTCGAGATACGCGCCGCAATTATCGCAAATTTTAAATATCATATTGTATAATCTCCTTTCATTCTTTTATTACCCGTATGCAGTTGGAAACAGGCAGGTCCGCGCCGCCTGTACCGTCATACAGGTAATCGATAAGCACGTCCATATTAATGAGGTACTTTGTGCCTATCCGTATAGACGGTATTTCATCTGTGATTACAAGCCGACGTAATCCCTTTTCTGTAAGAGCCGTCAGGGGGTCATATTCCTTTAATTCGGTTATTGCCTCTTTTATTCCCCTTATTCGCGGCAGGTTTTGTATCGGTTCAGTCATTATAATCATCTCCTTAAAAAACACTTGATTTTTTCACAAAGGAATGATATAATATTGTGTCATTGTTATATTTCCTTTCCAATACCTGCAAGCATTAACTGCATTGCATACTTAAAGCCTGTAACAAATCCGTAATGCTCGCTGGCTCCAGTTTCTGCGCTGATAAAACCATCTATTTCTAAAAAAGTTTCTGTGCCCACAATGTTAGCAATTTCGTCATCGTTTTTCTGTAATATCTGATTTTTTTGCTCTTTACCGCTTTCAAAAATATGTAATTTATCAAACATCTTTTTGTACAGTTCACTTATTGCATTATCCGTCATACCTATCACCTCGCTTTCCGCCTCGTATTGTTTTCACGTTATTATATTTCCTTTCCAATACCTGCAAGCATTAACTGCATTGCACACTTGAAACCTGTAACAAAACCGTAATTCTCAAATGCAAAATAACCTTCACCGATAAAGTCGTCTATTTCAGAAGCTTTGTTTTCTCCTATGGCTTTAATGATTTCTTGCTCTATTCTGTCGCGCTCCTTATCAATTGCTTGTTCCCTGTCAGGGTTAATGCTTGCGATATATTCATCTTTTAAAGCATAATATAATTCACTTATCGCATTATCTGTCATTCCTATCACCTACCTTTCCGCCTCGTAGGGGCTATACTTCGTTAGTTTTACCACCTACAGAATTATAAAATTTGCCGTGGTCTGTCTGAACAATTTGATATTGTTCACTGTGTAGACGTTTAACACCGCCGTTTTTCTGTATTTCCTCGTCTTTGTTCAATTCCTCAATCAATAAATCTAATAGTCCCATTGTAATTCTCCTTTCCGCCTCGTGGAGGCTTAACTTAAATTTCTTGCAAACGTTTCAATGGATATTCCCTTTTTGTCAATATTATAATGCTTTTGAACGTAATCAAAGCTACGTCCCAAATATTCGCATACGTCCTTGATAGTCATTAAATGTCTATTATCCTTGTATTTCCCGTGAAGAAAAGACTTTAATGCTTCAAGGTTATCTCTGTATGCCTCTTTCTCTCTCGGCATTGTGCGCCTCCTTTCCGCCGCTGATAGGCTTATGCTGTTTGTGCATTGTCATCTGTTGCAAAGAGATATTCATATTTTGTGTCGAACAATACACATAATTTTGAAATCTCGGTTACATAAAATTTACCCGTTTTTTTCTTGTTTTCGTATGATTTTCTAGACACACCTAAATAATCTGCTACTTGTTGATTTGTCATATCGTTTCGTGCTTGTTCTGCTTGTAAGTTTTTAAACATTCTTTCCCTCCTCTCTGCAAATTAGCATAATGCTGACTGACGATGTTATTATATTACCTTTTTGCTGATATGTCAATACTTTTTTAAAATTATTTTACCATTTTGGTAATTTTCTATTGACAGCAATAAAATTTTATTGTATATTATGAGTAAGAGGAGGTGTTAAAAATGCTTGGATTTGGTGAAAGGCTTGTTAATGCACGAAAAAGAATGGGGTATTCACAAAGACAGTTAGCCGAATTGCTTGATATAACTCCTACAAGGTTAAATTATTGGGAAAAAAATAAACGTGAACCTGATTTCTTTATGTTTTCTAAGATTATTAAAATTCTTGAAGTAGATGCCAACGAAATGTTAGGATTAGAAAAGAAAATTAATGAAATTCCGCATTATAACAGTCTAAATACTTTAGGAAAAGCAAAAGCAGATGAATATATCGAGGATTTAGCGGATAACCCGAAATACACGGAGCACAAACCGAATAAATCTACCGCCGTATTTCATACTAACAGTACCGACGATAATAGCGCACCGCTTGCACTGCAAATTACAACCGCTAAAAATTAAAATTCAGGAATGGACGAATAACCATTACACATATGAATTATGGTTAGTAAAACGGTTAAGATAAACTTTTACCGCCCCGAATGGTGTACTGGTTATGATTTATTTGTATTACAATTGATGAAGAAAGGTATATTAGCATATGATAATCAATTATTCTAAACAGGCAATTAAATTTTTAAAGAAACAAAGTCTTGATACAAGAAAACGCATTATATATGCTATTCAAAATTTACCATATGGAGATGTAAAGAAGTATCAAGGCACATCAAGCAAATACCGTTTGCGTGTTGGAGATTACAGGGTAATATTCGATAGACAGGGAAATATACTATATATCGAAAAGATAGGCAATCGTGGAGATGTATATAAATAATAAAGGAGTGAGTAATATGTCAGATGTTAAAGAGCGTATTGTCGGAGCGGTCACCGTTATGAGCGAAACCGACGCTAATACTTTATGGAAATTGATAATTGATAACTTTTCTGAATGGGAAAACATTAAAGAAATAGTTCCTGATGAAACAGATGTTAAAATGCTACAGGAAATTGAAGCTGATACAGACTGTCATACTTTTATGTCAAGTGATACAGCGATGAAAGAATTAGGTTTATAAGAAGCTTACCGCCTCGGGGCGGTATAATAAAAAATTCCCCTGACCGTTGGAAGCAGTCAGAGGAATGAAGAAGTATCGCTATGATATAACAATACCCCACAATCAAGGTTAATTATATCATAGCACTTCTTAAAATGCAAGAGTAAAAGCATAGAAAGAGGTGTATTTTATGAAAAAGAGACCTGACGGCAGATATTGCCGAAAAATAAAAATAAATAATAAATTCGTCTTTTTTTATAGCAATGAAAAAACTGCAAAGCAAGCGGTCAAGGATATTGAGCGGCAACTGCTCGAATACAAGGAAAAGGACAGGAACGGCAAGACCTTTGGTATGGTGGCTGACGAATGGAATACCGAATACAGAGATAAGGTAACAGATATAAATTACCGTAAGAATACCAAAGCTGCCTATGAATACATTTTGAAATACTTTGAAAACAAATACATAAAGGATATATCAGCTATTGAGATTTATAATTTTATTCAGCTTTTAATTAAGCGCGGTTATTATAAAAAGACTATTGCAAATTACAAATCTATTATAAATATGATTTTCCAATATGCAGTATTAAACGGATATATTAAGTTTAATCCAGTTGCCGATATTAGATTACCGAATAATTTACCGCAAAACAAGCGCGAAATACCTACTTCAGAGGAATTAAAGATAATTTCAGAGCATTACAACGGTTTTGACCTGTTACCCTTTTTCATACTGTATACAGGTTGTCGGCGGTCTGAAGCATTGGCAATAAGGAATAGTGACATTGATTTTGAAAATAGACTTATTAAAATTCGCAATCATATAATACATAACGGAAACCGCCCCGTATTTGAACCTGTTTTAAAGACAGAGTCAGCGGAAAGAGATGTTATTCTTTTAGATAAACTGTATGATGTCTTGCCGAAAAAATTTAATGGCTTTTTATTCAGTATGGACGGTGACGGTAAAGAGCCTTTGACAAAATGTGCGTATTCTAAGCGCTGGAACTCATATTGTAAAAAATACAACTTGAATATAACGGCTCATCAGCTCCGACACGGATATGCAACAATGCTTTTTGAAGCTGATATTGACGTTAAAGACGCTCAGGAGCTAATGGGACATAGTGACATTACTTTGACGCGGCAAATATATACTCATATCCGAAACGAACGCAAAATTGAAACCGCAAAGAAATTAAATGCCTTTGCTTTTTAAGACAGTAAAAAGTAGTCAGAAAGTAGTCGTATGTCCTCAAATTCTCATAAATAAGCCATTTATTACAGGTTCAAGTCCTGTCACTCCGACCAAATTCTAATACCGCACAAACGCTTAAAAACATAGTGTTTATGCGGTTTTTTTATATCTACTATAATGTTATAATTCAAAATAATTCTATAAAAATCAATATAAAAAGTAGTCAAATTGAAATTGTGCATACAATATGTATTGATCATTTTTTAATTAAATTCTCCTAAGTATTCCTCCAGACAAAGACCTTGTTCATACATTGCTTCAGCTGCCTCCACACCTACATATCTATAATGCCATACCTCCTCGGCAATACCCGTAATCTCTGTCTTATTGCCGGGATAACGGAAAATAAATCCATATTTATAGCTGTTTTCCTGTAGCCAGAAATAAAGGTCATATGTTGAGCCATTAATATCTACCGCAAGCCCTAACTGGTGTTCACCATATCCCGGAACAGCAACTAATTGTTCTGCAAGTTCTTTTGCCTGACTTTCAGAATGACCTTCCTTTTTATATTTTTTAATTTTTTCATCATAAATGTTTTGCTGCTGTTCTGATGTACGATAACCTGATACAACCTTAGGTAATTGATTCCAGTTACTTACTTTAGCCGCTTCAAGCATTTCCATAAGCTGTTCATAAATACGCTCGTCCACTTTTTCTCCCCCTGTAACCTTAACCAAATTCACCTTATAATTTTCAGGAACAGGATTCCACTTGTTAACAAGCGTCAGATTCCATTGTGTATCTGTACCTGCGGATGAAAAATCAATATCTGTCGTTTTCTTATTATTTGAGCTATTTTGAATTTTTATAGCTGATTGACTGTCCGGCAATTCTCCTAAAAACTCTTTTGTGAAAAAACCTACAAGCTGGACAAAAACCGCTACTATTACCGCCATAAAAATAATGGACATAGTAATTGTTAAAATACGATTTTTCTGTCTTTTCCTGATTTTTTGTTCTTTACGGATGTCTTCTTTGTTCATAAAAATCTCCTTTCACTGCATAAAATTGATAATGCCCTGCTACAGTAACTATTTTACTGCAGCAGGGCATTACAAACTTTAAGATAAGATTGTTTAATTCCTAAGATAATCCTAACAAAAAACAGAGAAATATTTAATCCGACGCTGGCAAAACAACAGAAAAGGTTATTGTTTCATTCTCGCTATATGCCTTAATCGCGCCACCGTGCAAAAGTACTATTTCTTTTGCAATTGCCAGACCAAGTCCTGTACCCCCCGTATCAGAAACGCGCGCCTCATCCAAACGATAAAATTTGTCAAACAAAGAAGATAATTTTTCAGCAGGAATTGTTTTACCCTTATTTTGAAAAATAATTTCTGTTTGACCTTCTTTCTTTTCAGCGGAAACTATTATTTGTGTTTTAGGATAGCTGTATGCCGCCGCATTTTTCAATATATTGCTAAATACACGCGCCAGTTTTTCGGAATCAGCATAGACTTTAAGATTTTCATTAAAATCTAATATAACTGAATTTCCACGGAGAGAAAGAACCGGCAAAAGTTCATCACGCAATTGTACCAGCATATAATATAAATCAATATGTTCCTTTGATAATTGAATCTGTTCAGAATCATATCGTGTAATCTCAAAAAACTCATTAACCATTTTTTCTAAACGATATGCCTTATCAAGCGCAATATCAACATTTTTAGCTCGTTCTGCCGCTGTCATATCGGGTTCTTCCATTAAA
Source organism: Lachnospiraceae bacterium MD329 (assembly GCA_010206265.1). GTDB lineage: Bacteria > Bacillota > Clostridia > UBA1381 > UBA1381 > Hominilimicola. The sequence continues at coordinate 34,428 of VIQV01000025.1, read as the reverse complement.
AGGCTTAAATAACCAATTACAGATGTAAGCGGAGTGCGAATATCGTGCGCCAGATACATCACCAGTTCATTTTTACGTTGCTTAGCCAGTAAAGCCGTCTCCTTTTGTTTTTTCAGAACTTGTTTTACATTGTTTAATTTACGTTCAAACGGAAACATTTCCTGAGATAAATAAATATGCTCTTCGTCCTCTCTCAGCAAGCTGTCAATACCTCCGTTAATTTCCCTGAAATAACGTGTAAGCCATCTAAATAACAATAAAAGCAAAACAAGAAAAACAATAATGATTGCCGTTGCAAAAAATACTTCTTTATATGCTCTGAATGCATTGTGATATATAGAGAATGCTTCTTCATATCCAATTTGCATAAAATGTTCTAACAAATAGATGATCCAGTTGCCGCCCCGTCTTTTCCATAAAAACAAATACAACCCAATTACCAAAAAAACCGATATGATTGCAATACCAAAAAATCGATATGCGACTTTTCGTTGAAAGGTCACAAATTCTTCTTTATTCTCCTTCAATTTTATACCCTACTCCCCATATTGTTTTAATATACTTCGGATTGTCTAAAGTGTCGTTTAATTTTTCCCTTAAATGACGGATATGAACAGTTATTGTATTATTTGATTTACTGTAGTATTCATCCTGCCAAATTTTATGAAACATTTCCTCCGCACTTATAACATTTCCTTTATTCTCCAAGAGAATTTGTAAAATCAGAAATTCAGTAGGTGTCAACGTAAGCGGTATGTCATTTAATAAACATTCGTGTTTTTTTATATTCATTATCAAATCCAAATAAATAATAATGTTTTTATCTTCACCTTCAGAATGTATAAGGTTATATTTTTTATATCTTCTTAACTGGGACTTTACCCGGGCAATCAATTCAAGCGGGCGGAAAGGCTTTGTCATATAGTCGTCAGCACCTAATGTAAGCCCTGTAATTTTATCAGTTTCCTCGTCTTTTGCAGTCAGCATAATAATAGGATAAGTATGATTTTCCCTGATTTTTTGGCATAAAGTGAATCCACTCATATCAGGCAACATAATATCCAAAATTGCAAGATCAGGCTGATTTGTATTTATATATTCAAGAGCAGCCTTGGCAGAATTAAATTTAAATACTGTAAAATCTTCATTTTTAAGATATGTTTCTATTAAGTCCGCAATTTCAGGTTCATCTTCAACAATTAATATTTTATCCTGCATAACAGTTCTTCCTTTCCACAAATAATTACTACTTACTAATATAACAAACCTTAATAATATTTTTATAACATTTTAATAAGGAAATATTAAGATTTTATTAATTATCTATTTTTTATAAATACTTTCTCTATAGTCATTTTAACATATTATAATAAAGAAAACAACAGAGCATTTACTCTCTGTTGCTTTCCGGTTTAATCTTTTATCAGGAATTTTTAATAACTGACAGCGGTTCGGAATTAAGCAATTCCTCAATAAGCTTTTTAGTTCTGGCTGTAGATTTATAAGTCTTACAAAAACCAAAGCTCTGCGATAAATCGTCTATTTCCTCCATTGCCTCGGTAAAATCAATCACTGTCTGAACAGGTATTTCCTCAGCATTTGCATAGTCAAGCTGAGCAGGATTTATTCTATGATTTTGTATTGCATAATTAACCCTCTCCATACATCTGCACTTTCCGCCGCCGTATTCACCGCAGTATGTACCAAGAAAATCCGCAACCTTTCTGCGTATTCTCGAAAGCCTCTGACGATATGCCTCGGCAGTCATTCCCAGCACCTCACCTGCAATGCGGCTATCAAGTTTAAACATTGTGCCGAGAATAAATATACATCTGCTCTCGGTATCCAAACACTGCAGCATTACATTCGTACAAGACATTTTTAATTCATCGGACAAAACTGTTTTTTCTACGCCCTGAGTCATATCGGGTACATCATCAATTTTTCCGTTTTCAATATCCGCACCATAAAATTCAAAACTCAAAGGAGCATTAGCAAACATATGCTTTTTATAGCTCTTTAAATGATTTACGGAAATTCGGAAAACCCAAGTAGAAAATGCGCTTTCCTTCCTGAATGAAGATAGATTTGTAATTATTTTTACAAAAATATCCTGCGCGGCGTCTTCGGCGTCGTGAAAAGTTCCCAATGTCCTCAATGACAGGTTGAAAACCAAATCACTCACACTTGAAATAATTTTTTCAAGTGCTTTTTTATCACCCTCTACAGCCTTATCAATTAAGACTGACATTTCTGTTTCTGTTAGTTTGTTATTCATAATTTTTTACCTCCTATATAATTAGACACATCTTTATATGTATTGTGACATAGAAAAACAATTTTTTTCATTATATAACAATATTCATTTTAATGTCAATGTAAAGTAAATCCTTGTGCACTATTGAAATATACGGAAAATTATGTTACTCTAATTACAGGGTGATAAAATGAAAATTGGTAATTTTACAACAGAAAATAATATATTCCTCGCTCCAATGGCAGGCGTAAGCGATATGTCTTTCCGAAAAATATGCCGACGCTGGGGCGCTGGAATGGTGTATTCAGAAATGATAAGCGCAAAGGGCTTATATTATAACGATAAAAAAACTGCTGAACTTATGCGTATTGACAGCAGTGAACGTCCCTGCGCTATACAGATTTTTGGTTCGGACGCAGAAATTATGGCAGAAATTATACCAAAAGTTATGGAATTTAATCCTGATATTATTGATATAAATATGGGCTGCCCTACACCAAAAATAGTAAACAACGGCGACGGCAGCGCACTTTTAAAAAATCCAAAATTAATAGGTGAAATTGTACGCAAGGTTTCGGACGCGTCGCCTGTTCCCGTAACTGTAAAAATACGAAAGGGCTGGGATAGCAATAATGTAAACGCTGTTGAAACCGCAAAAATAATTGAGGCTAACGGTGCGGCGGCAATTGCTGTACACGGAAGAACCAGAGAGGAATTTTACAGCGGTACAGCAGACTGGAATATAATCAAAGATGTTAAAAATTCAGTTAAAATACCTGTAATCGGCAATGGCGATATCAAAACCGCCGCCGACGCGAAAAGTATGTTCGATTTTACAGGCTGTGACGCTGTAATGATAGGTCGCGGCGCAGAAGGAAACCCGTTCATATTCAGACAGATAAACGAATATCTTCGTGACGGCTTTGTTACCTGCTCCCCTACTCCAATCGACAGGCTTAATCAAATGACTGAACACATAGAAATGCTCGTTGCAGAAAAGGGCGAACTGCGCGGAATAAAAGAGGCTCGCAAACATATAGCGTGGTATATAAAAGGCTTGCCGAATGCCTCACGGTTTAAAATTACAGTGTTTAAAATCAATACTATTTCCGAAATGCGCCAAGCTTTAACAGAGTACATCACTCATCTGCAATAAATATTATTTTATTACAAAAAAATACTTGAAAAAATATAGCCGTTTTGATATAATTATTAAAATAAATACTAATGAGAGGAGTTATACTATATGGAAAGTAAATTTGCTAAAGAGGGTCTGACTTTTGATGATGTACTTCTTGTACCTCAGGCGTCTGATTTTACGCCTAACGAGGCTGACCTTTCAACAAGACTAACCAAAGATATTATACTAAATATACCGCTTATGAGCTCAGCTATGGATACAGTCACAGAGGCGTCTATGGCAATCGCAATGGCAAGAGAGGGCGGAATCGGAATTATTCATAAAAATATGACAATCGAACAGCAGGCGGCAGAGGTTGATAAAGTAAAGCGCAGTGAAAACGGCGTTATTACAAATCCGTTCAGCCTGACAAAAGACCGTACACTTCAGGACGCTGATAACCTTATGTCCCGTTTTAAGATTTCAGGTGTTCCGATTGTTGACGAAGGCAATAAACTTATCGGTATTATCACAAACCGAGATTTAAAATTTGAAACTAATTTTAACCAGAAAATATCAGAGGTTATGACAAGTGAAAATCTTGTAACCGCTCCTGTAGGAACAACTCTTGCAGAGGCACAGCAAATTCTTTCCAAAGCAAAGGTAGAGAAACTTCCTATTGTTGACAAAAACGGCTGTCTTAAAGGACTCATTACAATAAAAGATATTGAAAAGGCAGTACAGTACCCGAATTCTGCGCGTGATAAGCAGGACAGACTGCTCGTAGGAGCGGCTATCGGCGTTACTGCTGACGCATTGGAACGTGTACAGGCAGTTGTAGATAAAGGTGTAGACGTTATTGCGCTCGACAGTGCTCACGGTCACAGCACCAATATTATAAATAAAGTTAAAGAAATTAAAAAAGCATTCCCGAACCTTCCGATTATTGCCGGTAATATCGCTACCGGCGAGGCGGCAGAGGCTCTTATTAAAGCAGGCGCTGACTGTCTGAAAGTTGGTATCGGTCCGGGTTCAATCTGTACAACGCGTGTTGTTGCCGGTATAGGTATGCCTCAGATTACGGCGGTATATGATGTAAGTCAGGTTGCTAAAAAGTATGATATTCCCGTTATCGCGGACGGCGGTATTAAATACTCAGGCGACATTGTAAAGGCTATTGCTGCAGGCGGTGACGTTATTATGCTTGGCAGTCTGCTTGCAGGGTGCGACGAAAGCCCAGGTGAATTTGAAATATTCCAAGGCAGACGCTTTAAGGTATACCGTGGTATGGGTTCAATCGCCGCTATGGAATGCGGAAGTAAGGACAGATATTTCCAGACAGGCTCGAAAAAATTAGTGCCCGAAGGCGTTGAAGGACGCGTACCGTATAAAGGTCCTGTTTCAGATACAGTATTCCAGCTGTTGGGCGGTATTCGTTCAGGTATGGGCTACTGCGGAACAAAAACTATTGCAGACCTTAAAGAAAACGGCAAATTTGTCAGAATCACAGGCGCAGGACTTAAGGAAAGTCATCCGCACGATATTTATATCACAAAAGAGGCGCCGAATTACAGCTATAATACACAGGGATAATTATATTATTAAAACAGGCAGACGCTTAACCGTCTGCCTGTTTTTGTATATTGAAAATCATTCTGAAAACATAGGTGTTGACAAATACCTCTCACCTGTGTCAGGCAAAAGAGCAACAATTGTTTTACCTTTATTTTCCGCGCGTTTAGCTAATTCCGTAGCCGCCCATACAGCCGCGCCTGATGAAATACCGACAAGTATATCTTCATTCAATTTTTTCTATTTTAAGAACATATTTATTATGCTTTGTATATCTTACAAGATAATTACCGTATTTTTCATAGTTATTTGGATTAAAACCTTTTAAGTCTTTCAATTCTTCTTTATCGGAAATTATATGCGTTGTACGCACACCACACACAAGCGTAGGCAATTCATTCGTATACATCACTTTACCGCCATTCATTGCACTTGGTATATCAACTGCATAATACACAAAAAATAGTATGAATAAAAACAACAAAGGTATCATAAATAAAAATCCTATTTTTGTTTCTTCATCAGCTCGTTTCTTTATTATATCTACAAGTATAGGCACTATACCTATTGCCATTAAAATTACTGCTATTCCGCTCAGTATTAACATTATCAAATAGTCAATCATATCATAAATTCCTCCTTAGTAATAATGTAAATTTTTAATATCCTCTTAATCTTAAAATTAGCTGCCTGATAGGATTTTTATAAACGATTTTAATAACCACTGGTTTTAATTCACTGCAATCCTCGCATAAATCCTCATCTTTGGACATTATAATTTTTTTACCTTTTAAATCACCATACATTTTCATAAAACATTCCTTACAAAATTCTGCCATATTGCATCCCCCTAACATTACCATCGGTCAAATATTAGTATACTATAGTATTTTTATTAAGTCAAGTGAAAATTATATAATAGTATTGTAATATTTGATGTTGGGGTGTTTTTATGCTAAATAAAAAGATAAAGGAGTTACGACAAGCCAAAGGCTTAACACAAGTTGACTTAGCTAAAGAGTTAAGTGTCACAAAACAGTGTGTTTCAAATTGGGAAAATAATAATATTCAGCCATCTGTTGATATGCTTGTAAAAATCTCAAAATATTTTTCTGTAACTACCGATTATTTACTATGCCTTGATAATCACAAAACACTTTCTGTCGATAATTTGACTGATACCCAAATTACACATATTAAACAAATTATTGATGATATTCAATCTTGATAAAATAAAAGAGTCCTCTTACGAGGACTCTTTCAATCATTCTGAAAACATAGGTGTTGACAAATACCTCTCACCTGTGTCAGGCAAAAGCGCAACAATTGTTTTACCTTTATTTTCCGCGCGTTTAGCTAATTCCGTAGCCGCCCATACAGCCGCGCCCGATGAAATACCGACAAGTATACCTTCATTTCTGGCAATCGCTTTACCTGTCTTAAATGCGTCTTCATTTTCCACTTTAATTACTTCATCATAAATTTTTATATTCAGAGTTTCAGGCACAAAACCTGCACCAATACCCTGTATTTTATGCGCTCCTGCTTTACCTTCCGAAAGTACAGGCGACGACGCTGGTTCTACTGCCACAATTTTAATATTCGGATTCTGCGACTTTAAATATTCTCCGACTCCCGAAACAGTACCGCCCGTACCTACTCCCGCCACAAATATATCTACCTTCCCGTCAGTATCTCTCCATATTTCAGGACCTGTCGTTACTTTATGATATGCGGGATTTGCAGGGTTGGTAAACTGGCTCGGAATAAAACTGCCTTCAATCTGCTCAGATAATTCCTTCGCCTTGTCAATTGCCCCCTTCATTCCCTCTGCACCGTCAGTCAGTACAAGCTCCGCTCCGTACGCCTTTAACAGATTACGTCTTTCAATACTCATAGTTTCAGGCATTGTGATTATTATTCTATATCCCCTTGCTGACGCTACAGACGCCAGACCTATGCCCGTATTACCTGACGTTGGTTCAATTATAACGGCTCCCTCTTTTAATATTCCACGTTCCTCCGCCTCGTCTATCATAGCTTTGGCAATTCTGTCCTTAACAGAACCTGCAGGATTGAAATATTCAAGCTTAGCCAAAACAGTAGCCTCCAAATCATTGGCTTTTTCATAATTCACAAGCTCTAAAAGCGGCGTATTACCTATTAAATCCGTTACTTTACGATATATCTTTGACATTGTTATACTTCCTTTCTCCGTTAAGCCTCTACAGCCTTAAATGCTTTATCCAGTGCGTCTGTTAAATCATCAATATTTTCCGTACCTATTGAAAGTCTTATTGTGTTGGGTTTTATACCCTGCTCCTTTAACTCCTGTTCGGTAGATTGTGAATGGGTGGTTGTTGCAGGGTGAATTACAAGTGATTTTGAATCCGCAACATTTGCAAGAAGTGAGAAAATTTCAAGATTATCAATAAACTTATGCGCCTCTTCTGCTCCCCCCTTAATTTCAAATGTAAATATACTTCCGCCGCCATTCGGCAAATATTTTTTATACAGCCTATGGCTCGGTTCAGTAAGCAATGACGGATGATGTACCGCCTCAACCTGCGGATGATTATTAAGATATTCAACAACTTTAAGAGCATTTTCAACGTGACGTTCAACTCTCAGCGACAATGTTTCAAGTCCCTGCAGGAACAGAAATGCGTGAAACGGTGAAAGTGTGGCGCCAGTATCTCGCAGCAGCAGCGCTCTTATATAAGTGACAAACGCCGCCTTGCCGAGTGCTTTTGAAAAGCTTACTCCGTGATACGACGGATTTGGCTCGACAAGCTGAGGGAACTTACCCGACTTCTCCCAGTCAAAACCGCCGTCAACAATCACTCCTCCGATAGCCGTACCGTGTCCGCCGATAAACTTCGTAGCTGAATGAACTACTATATCCGCGCCGTACTCAAGCGGTCTTACAAGATACGGTGTAGCAAACGTCGAGTCAACAATAAGCGGTATATTATGCGCGTGCGCCACCTTTGCAACTGCCTCAATATCTATCAGATTCGAATTTGGATTTCCGAGCGTTTCAATAAATATCGCCTTTGTGTTATCCTGTATAGCCGCCTCAAACGAACCTTCGATTTCAGGGTCCACAAACGTTGCCTCTATACCGTAATCAGGGAGTGTGTGCGCCAGAAGGTTGTATGTGCCGCCGTAAATGGTTTTTGCGGCTACAATGTGGTCACCTGTGTGCGCCAGCGCCTGAAACGTGTATGTAATCGCCGCCGCGCCCGACGCTACCGCAAGCGCCGCGCTGCCGCCTTCAAGCGCCGCTATTCTCTGTTCAAATATATCCTGTGTAGGGTTCGTCAGTCTGCCGTAAATATTACCTGCGTCCTTTAGACTGAAACGGTCTGCGGCGTGCTGAGAATTATGGAATACATATGAGGTTGACGCATAAATCGGAACAGCTCTCGCGTCTGTTGCTGTGTCCGCCTGCTCCTGTCCTATATGCAGTTGTTTTGTTTCGAATTTCCAGTTTTTATTTGACATTTTTATTACCTCTTTCTATTATTTATACCGTTTGTTTTTATTTTTATGTATTCCTTTACACATTCGTCCGCTGAATATATTGTTCAGATTTGGTTTTGACACTGTAATCACTCCCAATTTTTAATTTTTATATTTCCTATAGATTTACTATGATTTATAGTATACCATATTTTTTCTGTTTGTCAATAGTTTTTTCAAATTTTTGTGATTTTTTCTGTAATACTAAATTGTAATGTCTTGACAATTTATTCCTGAAATAGTATAATTATATCATATTATTTTGATAGGAATAGACGATTAAAACAAGCTGTAACAGAGGTGATTTTCTTTGGATTTAAGAAACGAATATATTTTTGACGGTCTGTTTGGTTTAGAGCGAGAAACGCTCCGCGTAACAGATACCGGCGCGCCTGCGCAAACGCCGCACCCGTTTTCGGAAAGTTATCTTACGCGCGATTTTTGCGAAAACCAGCTTGAAATTATCACACCTGCCTGTAAAAGCATATCACTTCTTATGAAGTCATTAAAACAGCTTGACAGCTATGCCCGCACAAAACTCGCGGACAAAAACGAATACCTCTGGCTTAACAGTAACCCTCCTCGAATCAGCTCCGAGGACGATATACCTATAGCACATTTTACAGGAGAGCAGGCGTTTAAATACAAGTACCGTGAAAAATTACAGCGGCGCTACGGCAAACGTCTTATGCTTTATTCAGGAATACACTTTAACTTTTCATTTTCAGACGAACTTATGTCCTCGCTGTATGACGGTAAAAGTGACTACGGTGATTTCAAAAATACCCTGTATTTCAGGCTGTCCAAGCAGGTATTTAGATATAGCTGGCTTATTGTACTTCTTACCTCTGCCAGTCCTTTATTTGACCTGTCACTTCACTCGGACGATATGCAGGGCACTGGCTTTGACGGTGACGCGTCGGGGAGAAATGGTAAAAACGGTTATTGGAATAAATTTATTCCGATACTCGACTATACTAATTTAAATACATATATAAATTCAATCAACAGTTATGTTTCTGACGGTACGTTGTTTTCACCGTCTGAACTGTATCTTCCTATGCGGTTAAAGCCGTCGGACTCAAGCAGTCACGATATGCTTATCAGGAACGGCGTAGACCATATAGAACTGAGAATGTTTGACGTGAATCCGCTTGCTCCTCTCGGAGTGTTTGAAGAAGACCTGCATTTTGCACATTACTTCCTGCTCTATCTGACGCAACTGCCCGATTTCGAATTTACTCCTGAACTGCAAAAAGCGGCAGTTGAAAATCATAAAGCGGCGGCAGGATATGACCTTGGTTCAATCGTCATAAACGGCTATCCTGCGCGTGACGCGGCAATGGGGCTGTTAGAGGATATGTCAGAATATTTTAAAGGATTTCCAAGAATAATCAAAAGTATTGACCGTGAAAAAAACAAAATCAGTCAGGACAAGCGTTACTGTAAAGAAATATACTCAATGCTCAATGAAGATTTTCATTCAAAAATGCTTAAAATCATAAAATAGCCTGAACCTATCTGTTCAGGCTATTTTTAGTTAAAACAAATCTTTCTTTAATTCTATAGAATCTTCTTTCGTAATTTTCCGTATCACACGGCACGGATTTCCTGCCGCAAAACTGCCTGCAGGTATATCCTTTGTCACAACACTCCCTGCGCCGATAACACATTCTTTTCCTATGGTGACTCCTCCGCATACCGTTACATTTGAGGCAAGCCAGCAGTCGTCCTCTATAACAATCGGTTTTGCATACTCCAAATCATATAAATCACCGTTTTCCCTGCTGTGCAGTCTGCGCTCCTCAGGCAAAAGCGGATGTACGGGAGTAACAAGCGAACAATTAGGTCCAAAGAATACATTATCGCCTATTGTTACAGGACAACAGTCCAAAACAACAAAATTAAAATTTGCATAACAATTTATTCCAAAGGTTGTATAAATTCCATAGTCAAACTGAACAGGTCCCTGAAGATATGTACCTTCACCCATATGGGGAATAAGCTTTTTTAGAATTTTACAGCGTTTCTTATCCTCGCCGTCATAGGTGTCGTTATAGTCTTTTGACAGTCTATGCGCGTTTTTTCTCTGCCCTGCCAATTCTTTATCAGACGGGTCATATATTTTCCCCGAAAGCATTTTTTCTGTTTCAGTCATAAAACACCGCCTTACAGTAAATTGACCGCTTTAAATGCCTGTTCCAAATCCGCAATAATATCCTTAGCGTCCTCCGTACCAACGCTCATACGGAAAAATCCGTTATGAAATTCCTCAGGATACAAATACTGACGCTCGTCGTCCTCGCCCAGAAATGCGATAAGACTTGCGCCGTGTCCAAGCGACACCGCAGATGTTATAAGCTTTAAATGACTTACAAATTCATTATGCTTATCGTGGGCTGCCTTAATTCCAAAAGACAGCATACCGCTGAAACCCTTCATTTGTTTTTTTGCAATATCGTGACCTTTAAAGCTCTTTAGTCCGGGGTACGCTACAAATGTCACGCACGGCAGACTTTCCAAATACTCAGCAACTGCCTGACCGTTTTTATTATGCTGTTCCATTCTTAAAGGCAGAGTTGTCGAACCGCGCATAATAAGCCACGCGTTAAACGGACTTATCGTACCGCCGAGATTAACCATTGCCTGCGCTTTAATTTGGTCGATTATTTCTTTCTTTGCTACAACCGCGCCGCCCATTGCGTCGCCGTGACCGTTTATGTACTTTGTAAGACTTTCAATTACTATATCCGCACCCAGTTCAAGAGGTTTCTGGTTAAACGGCGACGAGAATGTATTGTCTACCGACAGCAGAATATTATGCTCGTGAGCAATTTTTGCAACTGCCTCAATATCTGTAATCTTTAATGTGGGATTTCCGGGACTCTCAATATGAATAAGCTTTGTATTCGGCTTTATTGCCTTTTTAATAGCGTCTAAATCAGACGTGTCAAGAATTGTTGTTTCAACCTCAAACTTGTTGTTGAAAAGCTCGTTCAGAAGTCTGTATACCGCGATATACGTTACGTCGGAAAAAATAACGTGGTCGCCGCTCTTTAAAAGCGAAAAGAACGTACCCGACAGCGCCGCAACGCCGCTTGACAATACAACTGCCGCTTCTCCGCCCTCTAAAAGAGCCAGTCTTTCCTGCAAGTACATCTGATTTGCGCCGCCGTTACGAGTGTACAGCGGCTTGTCATCTGCGCTTGACCAGTTTACCGTTGACGGATCGTAAGGCAGAACGTAGCTGTTCGACATTGTAATGGGACGCTCAATTGCGCCTGTTTCCTTGTCGGGTTCATTGCCTGAATGTATACATTGTGTAGCAAATTCGTAATTTTTAATATCTTTCATTGATTATCTATCCCCTTTTTTTGTATTATACTATATAAAACTCTGAGCTACGCTCAGTATGTCACATGTTTCACTTTGTGAAACACTCAAACGATTTCGGCGCCGCTCTGAATATCATTCAACGTAGTCAGAACTGTTAGTTTGTCCTCATATTCGGCTGACAAAATCATTCCGCACGATTCAAGCCCCATCATCTTTCTTGGCTTTAGATTTGCGACAAACAGTACGTTTTTACCAATCAGTTCTTCGGGAGTATGGTACTTTGAAATTCCCGATAAAATCTGACGCGTTTCACTTCCCACCTGCAAAGTAAATCTTAATAGCTTTGACGACTTCGGAACCTTCTCGCACTCAATAACCTTGCCTACGCGTATATCAAGCTTTTCAAATTCCTCAAACTCTATATAGTCCTTATACGGAGCAATTTGAATTTCCTCCTCGGCAGGCTGTCCAAGCTCCTCTTCAAGCTCGGCAAGCTTCTTTTCAGCGTCAATTCTCTGGAACAGAGGAACCGCCTCGCCAACTTTAACGCCTGACTTTGTTACCCCAAATGTTTTTGTGCTTTCAAACGAAAGCGTATCCGCATTAATCTGAGCCGCAATTTTCTGCGACGTTTCAGGCATATACGGACTTAACAATGCAGCAATTATACGGATTGTTTCGGCAAGGTTATAAAGCACTGTGCCAAGACGCGGTTTCTGCGCCTCGTCCTTTGCCAGTACCCACGGAGCAGTTTCATCAATATACTTATTCGCTCTGTTTACAACTGCCCATATCTCGTCAAGACTGTCCGCAACGTGCAGAGTTTCCATTTTCTTTGCAATCTTTTCAACCGCCGATACAGCAACCGTTTTTAAATCGTCATCAAACTCACCTGTCACGTCACCTGACTGTATTTCACCGCCGAAATACTTATTAATCATTGCAACTGTTCTGTTTACAAGATTTCCGAGAGTGTTTGCCAAATCAGAATTAAAACGGCTGATAAACACCTCATAGGTAATTGTTCCGTCCTGAGCAAACGGCATTTCGTGCAGTGAATAATATCTTACAGCGTCAACACCGAAATGTTTAACCAAATCTTCGGCATAAATCACATTACCTCGCGACTTACTCATTTTTTCCTCACCAACGAGCATCCAAGGGTGTCCGAACACCTGTTTCGGCAGCGGTTCACCAAGAGCCATAAGCATAATCGGCCAGTAAATTGTATGGAATCTTAATATATCCTTACCGATAATATGCACATCTGCAGGCCAGTATTTTTTGTACAAATCCCCCTGCGCCTCAGGTGTATAACCGAGCGCTGTAATATAGTTTGAAAGCGCGTCAATCCAGACATACACGATATGTCCCTCGTCAAACTCTACAGGTATACCCCAAGTAAAACTTGTCCTTGATACGCATAAATCCTGCAAGCCCGGCTTTAAAAAGTTATTTACCATTTCTTTCTTTCGTGATTCAGGCTGAATAAATTCAGGGTGAGCTTCAATATATTCCATCAGCTTGTCCTGATATTTACTCATTTTAAAGAAGTATGCCTCTTCCTTTGTCTTTTGCACTTCACGTCCGCAATCGGGACATTTTCCGTCAACAAGCTGTGTTTCCGTCCAGAATGATTCACAAGGCGTACAATAAAGCCCCTCATATTCCGATTTATAAATATCTCCCTGTTCATAGAGCTTTTTAAATATCTGCTGTACCGACTTAACGTGATAATCGTCAGTAGTACGGATAAACTTGTCATAACTTATATTAAGCATATCGGCAATATCCCTGATTTGACCCGCGATTTTGTCAACGTGCTGTTTCGGCGTTATTCCCTCCGCCTCAGCAATCTCCTGTATCTTCTGTCCGTGCTCGTCTGTTCCCGTAAGGAAAAAGACATCTTTGCCGATAAAACGATTAAATCGCGCAATCGCGTCGGTCAGTATAATCTCATAGGTGTTGCCTATATGCGGTTTCTTCGACGTATACGCAATAGCGGTTGTAATATAATATTTATTCATTCCAGTCACTCCTCATTAAATTTATTACAAACTGTTTAAACAGTATAAACTGCTCTTTTATCAGTCTTGCCAGACTCTTTAAAAGGCGTATCGGCGCGTCAAACACACCTGCCTTATAAAAGCTTATAATCATCATAAGTATTATCGGTCCTAATATAAGACCTCCGATACTCAGCGTTTTATATCCTACATACATTGACATCAGCGTCAAAAGCGGATTCATACCCATACTTGAACTGACAAGTTTCGGTTCGGCAAAACGCCTCATTATCGTAACCGCAACATATATACAGATAAGACCTATTCCAAGTTTTATATCACCATTCAAAAACGCAATTACTGTCCACGGCCATAATATAAGACCGCTGCCAAAAAACGGAAGTGCGTCCACTATAGCTATTCCCAGCGCAATCAGCAGAGCATATTGAATATTAAATATACTAAGCCCGATAAACATTATAATAAAAGCAATAAACATCAGTATTCCCTGAGCTTTTATATAACCGCCCAAATATTTTTTAATCTCACGTTTTATAAGGGCAAGCCGTTCCGCCAGACGCGGACTTGTAATTCTCTTTACCGCCATAGTTACTGTGCTGTTTTCCGAAACCATAAAGTATGACGAAAGCAAAAACACTATAACAGCAATAAATACTCTCGGCAATGCTTTTGCGAAATTACCTGCATAATCAACCACGGGATACGACACATTATTTATAATCATTGCGGCTCTTTCCGAAATCGCGTCTCCCAGCGCGGTAATCGCATTTTGTATGTTAACAGGAAGATTTACATATACCGTAGACCACTTATCTCCGAGCGCGTGCATACCGTCGCGCATTGAAATATATATCGATGGAAACTGCATATAAAGCGTTCTCGCCTCGTCGATAATTTTCCATATTGCAAAGGTAAGTATACCGCCCAGTATTCCTATAATCAGCACCATAACGAGCACTGCCGACATTCCCCTCGGTATTTTCATCTTTTTTTGCAGCCTGTCCGCAAGCGGATTTACAAGCAGTGAAAAGATATATCCCAGAATAAACGGTAAAAACAGTTCAAGCACAAAGCCTATAAGATTAATTATCGTAGGCAGGAAAAAATATACGCCGACACCCAGCAATATTATTCCGGCAACAAACAGAACTATTTTGACCCAGTTTTTTTTAATCTTCATATAATCAGTCCTTTCCGCGGAACACGGTATGAATTGTGATTTATTTGTCTAAAAAATGATTCATCAGGGTATAACCCTTTTCAATATAAAGACTTGTTTTTTTACCGTTTTCCTCCGTATACGACAAACCTGTATCAAGCTCCTTTGTACTGTCATAAATAACATACGGAACAGGATCGGAAACGTGGGTCTTTAATGAAATAGGCGTAGGGTGGTCGGGCATAATAAGCATTTTATAATCAATGCCGCGTTTTTCAAGCTCATCTTTCAAAAATTTTACCACCTTTGCGTCAATCGTTTCGACAGCAAATTTCTTCTTTTCAGGCGCGCCCTGATGTCCCATTTCGTCAGGCGCCTCCATATGCAGATAAACAAAATCACTGCCGTCTAAGATTGCGTCAAGCGCTGCCTGCGCCTTACCGTCCCAGTTGGTTTCGCAGTTTCCTGTAGCTCCCTCAACGTCAATTGAGTTCATACCTGCACATTTTGCGATACCCTTTATAAGGTCAACTGCCGATATTACACTGCCCTTTACTCCGAATTTCTTTTCAAAGTTTTCAAGCTGCGGCTTTGTACCCTCGCCCCAAGGCCATATTGATGTTGCAGGGTTTTTACCTGCCGCCGCGCGGGCCTTATTTACAGGGTGCTCCTTTAAAATCTTTTCACTTTTTTTCATCATTTCAAGGAATACGTCAGCGCCATCGCCCTTTGGCAGGTGGTCTGCTATTTTTTTATCTGAAATATCGTGAGGCGGTGTCATATCAACGTTTGTACTTCCTCCGTTCCACACGCACAAATGACGATAGCTTATACCTGCATAGAACTTAATCTTGTCAGTGTTAAGCTCTTCTGCAACCGCATTTATAAGCTCATTCGCCTCTTCGGTCGTAATTTCGCCTGCGCTGTAGTCGAGCATTGTTTTATCCTCATAGTTTTCTTCATCACTTAACGTTACAAGATTGGTACGAAAAGTTACGTCGTCATCTTTCATTTCCACACCGATTGACGCCGCCTCAAGCGGTGAACGTCCGCTGTAGCACTCTCTTGTATCATAACCCATTACAGAAAGATTAGCCACATCAGAGCCGGGTTTCATACCGTCCTGAACGGTTTTTACCATTCCAAGCTCACCGTGAGCGCACATATAATCAATCGTAGGCTTTTTGGCAACTTCCAAAATAGTCTTGCCGTCAAAAAAATCTACGGGGTAATCTGCCATTCCATCTCCGAGTATTACAATATACTTCATTATTATCTTCCTTTCTACCACTTAAACTTAGTCAGCTGTCCAAGATTTTTCAAATTGTCAAACCCTTGCTGTCTTAATGCTTCATATACAACTATCGCAACAGAGTTTGACAGGTTAAGACTGCGCGCCTCATCAATCATAGGTATGCGTATACACCGTTCTTCGTGTTCGTATAAAAGTTCTTCGGGAAGTCCTGCATCTTCACGCCCGAACAGAATAAAGTCATTATCACAAAATTCGGCGTCCACATATGTATGCTGAGCTTTTGTTGTTGCGTAAAAATAACGCGCGCCTTCCGTTTTTTCAAAAAAATCTTTTAAATTGTCGTAATACTGAACATTAAGCAAATGCCAGTAATCAAGTCCGGCGCGCTTTAAATTTTTATCCGTAATCTGAAACGCAGTCGGACGTACTATATGCAGTCCGCAACCCGTAGCCGCGCAGGTACGGGCGATATTGCCCGTATTCTGCGGAATACGCGGTTCCACAAGAACTATATTAAACACAAAATCATATCCTTTATTTTATAAATTTAACCATAAATCTGTTTAAAATCGGGCGGTGAATTTTAACCGCTCCTTTCGGGCATAGCTCCTGACAGCAAAAGCATTTTATACACTTTTTTTCATCAATCTGCGGTTTGCCCGACGACATATCAATCGCCTTCGGCGGACAGCACATCGCGCACTCGCCGCAGCGTATACACTCGCTGTAATTTATTTTCGGCTTTGACGCAAGCGCGTTTGTAAGCCACGCGTTAAGCGACGCAGGCAGTGAAATCAGCTTTAGCAGATTAAAATGACTTTCGGGCTTTATGAAATCCTTTATAACAAGCGGTTCTATAGCCTCGCCCAAAATCTCCAGTCCGTCTGCATTTTTGGCAACAAGTCCGCGCTTTACCGCCTCGTATACCGTATCCACCTCTTCAGGCGTATAATCTATCAAATGACACGCCGCCATATCAAGCGCGTGAGCATTTGCGCTTGCCATAACAAGTCCTATATATCTGTTTTGTCCTGCTGTCGGACCATTGCCCTCCATTCCCCACACCGCGTCCATTATACTTAACGTCGGTTTAACACATTCGTGCAGGTCTACAAGCATTGAACAAAAAGACTTGCGTTCGTTAAGACGAAAATGCAATTCCGCCTTGTATGTGCCCGGTATTGTACCAAAAAGATTTTTAACCGCGCCCGTATAACTTGTCATTGCGTGTGTTTTCAGTTTCGGCAGTGATATTATAACGTCCACGTCAAGTATGGGGTTAATAATCGGTATACTTTTGACGGTTTTTCCCTCAGGAAAATGCACTTCCGTAAAAGAGGTGTCAAAGTTCAGTTTTGCGTTTGTGCCCTTGATTGCCTCATTAACTCCGCATACGCTGTATACTCCCTTTAATGCCGCCGCATTATACGGACCGCCCGGACTTTCGGCTATGGTTACATCGCCTCCTGCTTTTTCCGCCATAACTATTACAGCGTGAAGAAAATCGGGATTTGTAGTAACTGCCTCATCGGGCTTTTTCTTTGAAACAAGATTTGGTTTTATAACCACCTTGTCGCCTTTTTTAATAAATTTTTCAATACCTCCGAGCATATCCACAGCCTTTTCAACAGCCGCCTGTACCTCCGAGTATCTTTCGCATTTTGTAACAGAAACCTTGTTGTCCATAAAAACTCTCCATTGCCTTTCTGCCTGAAATCTTTCCTATTTTATCATTCTAACATATTTTCCCTTATATTTCAATAGCGAGTATATAAAAAGCGCTTCATCAACTTTTAATCCTCTTACGGATATTTTAATATTTTACGGCAATACTATTTATGAGGTGATATATTATGGCAAAACAGGGAATGTCGCGCCCTGAACGGACGCACACAAAACCACGCAATGACGTTTCTCCCGTACCGGAAATACAGGGTAAGGCAAAGCACGGCAAGGAACACGCAAAACCAATCATACCGGGAACATACGGAACCGAACAAAAGGTTTATCACAATCTAAACGGCGAAGGCTCTGTCGGCAAAGGCGTTCAGTAATACAGTTGCTTTTAAAACGCAAAAAACAAATAACCGCAAAATACACGGTTATTTGTTTTTTTGTAAGATATATACTATGCTTAACCTGCAAGACGCCGATATTCCTCTTTCATATATCCTGCAAGCTCGTCAAGCGGCAATGGGAATTCCACAAATCCGCGCGCATAATATGACAGTTCATACGGCTGAAAGAATATAACAAGTGAATCGCCGTCAAGATAGAAATCCGTCTGATGTTCGGGTTTAATTTCAGGTTTCTCCCAAAGCTCCTGATATTCCTCGCTATGCTCCGACATACGCTCGTTTATCATTCTGTTAAGTGTTGTTATATACCCGTCGTCCGTAAACAAGTCGGCAAGCTGTACGGTACGTCCGCCCGAAACATCAATGTTTTTCGGTATACGAACTGTCGTGCCGTGCGCGCCGCCCGTATAAATATACTTTTCTTCAACAATACTCAAAAAACTGTTTTTATTATACCTTTCGTCCCAGCTTATATTGAGAATACACCTATTCCCCATACGGACATTGGAGCTGTTTTCCGCCGCCAGACTATCAAACGCGACAAGCTCACTATCCACCTGTTTTTGAAGTTCTTCATTAATACTCTTTTCAAACTCCGCGTCCGCAATACCTGTAATCTTTACTGTTTCCGCTGTGACCTCGGAATAATCGGTTTCATATTTATTCTCACTCTTATTAACGCTTACGCCCCCCGCCGCGCACGAAGCAAGCATTATCACCGTGAAACACAAGCAAAATATTTTTTTAACCACCGTGCACCACCATTCCAAATTATAGAATTATACAAATCAATCCGTTACTTCCGTCGTTAATAATTCTTTGAAGTGTTTCTTTAAGTTTCATACGAGCCGACTCAGGCATACGTGATAATTTATTATGAAGTCCTTCATTCACAAGCTCATAAAGTGATTTACCGAAGATGTTTGACTGCCATATCTTTGTCGGGTCTGACTCAAATTCTGACAGCAGATAACGTACAAGTTCCTCTGACTGCTTTTCAGTTCCCACAATCGGGCTGACTTCGGTTTCAATATCAGCGCGTATCATATGTATAGACGGAGCGCTTGCTTTTAGCTTAACGCCAAACTTACCACCCTGCTTAACAATTTTAGGTTCATCAAGCGTCAGTTCTTCGGTAGTCGGTGAAACGATACCATAACCGTTTTCCATTACCTCGTGGAGAGCAAACGATATTTTGTCATACTCTGCTTTCATATCTGCAAGAGTGCTCATAAGCGTCATCAGCTGATGTTCACCGTCAATTTCAAAGCCCGAAAGCTCACCAAGAACACGATAAAATAACGGCTGAGGAAGTTCCATACACATATTTACCGTACCATCTCCAAGGTCCATACCTTCAATATAAGAACGCTTTACAAAACTGCACTCGTCTATTCCCTCAGACAATGTACGCACATCGCGTATACGGCTTACATTTTCAATCTTTTCAAGCACGGCGCTGTAAATATCCTGCTTTAACCAATGGTCGCTTGAAAGCTCCTCAATCCAGCCCGGAATCTGAATATTAATTTCCTTTAACGGGAATTCAAACAGCACTGTTTCAATAATTTCGTGAATTGCAGACGCGTCAAGCTCCTCGCAGTTTACTGCAACAACAGGCACGCAATGCTGTCTTTCAAGATTTTCTCTTAATCTCTGACATTCTCTTGATTTTGGATTGGTAGAGTTTAAAAGCACTACAAACGGCTTGTTTATCGCCTTTAATTCGTCAATCACCCTGTTTTCCGCGTCAATATAGTCCTCGCGGTCAATTTCTGTAATACTTCCGTCAGTTGTTACGACAAGACCTATTGTGCTATGCTCGGTAATTACCTTCTTTGTACCGATTTCTGCCGCCTCATTAAACGCTATCGGGTGTTCAAACCAAGGGGTTGTCACCATTCTTGGCTCGTCGTCCTCTACATAACCGAGCGAACTGTCTACGATATATCCTACGCAATCTATCATTCTTACCTTTAAATGCGCGTTGTCACCCAATGATATTTCAACCGCCTCATTAGGTATAAATTTAGGCTCCGTGGTCATAATAGTCCTTCCGCCTGCCGACTGAGGCAGTTCGTCGCGTGTTCTTTCAGCCTGGTATGTATTTTCTATATTAGGTATTACAAGCAAATCCATAAACTTCTTTATGAATGTGGACTTGCCTGTTCTGACAGGTCCTACCACACCTATATATACGTCCCCCTGACTCCGCTGGGCTATATCGCTGTAAATATTATACTCCTCCACTTTTACTTTTCCTCCTTTTGTCCAAAAATATATGTTTTATGTATATGCGCCTTTCAGCGCGATATGCACACAAAACTAATTCAACAGAAAAAATATTACTGTTTTTAAATTTATGTTTGAAAAAACTGCCCATATGGTGTATAATGGTAATAAGACATTACTTTAAGACGGGGGCTTTAATTTATGAAACGGCTTAAAAGGCTCTTTTTGATTTTTTCTTTTATTCTGACAATTGTAATTTCAACTTCTGTCAGTGCAGAAAAAACTACATATAAAGCCGGCATAATAAATGACTATTCATTTTCCGGCAATGATATTTCTCAATATTCCAAAGACTGTACTCAAAGCGTCATAAGACTTATAGACAATTCCTCCGTTGTTTTCAGTGAGGAAAATCTGGACAGTGCCGTTAAAGACTTGAATGAGGGTCAGTTGGATTTTCTTTGTATGGTTCCGCGCAGTTCTTCACTTGAATCGTACATTGATTATTGCTCCGAACCTGTTGCTACAGGCTTTTTAGGGTTGTTTACACATTTTGAAAACAGCCTTTATTTTAATGATTTTAATAATTTTAACGGTATTAAAATTGGTCTTTTAAAAAATTCTTATTTTGAAGATTATTTAAAAGCCTATAGTACAGAAAACCATTTTTCATATGAATCTGTTTACTTTGATACGGCAGACGAACTTATTTCCGCCGTATATAACGGCAACATAGACGCTGTCTTTACTCCAATAACACAAAAACCCGATGGTTTGCGTATTATCAGTAAATGCGGTGAATTTAGGTACTTCCTTGCAGTTAAAAAAGATAACAGAATAATGCTTGACACGCTTAATTCAGCGCTTTCGCTTTTAAAACAGCAAAATCCGTTTTTTCTTTCAGACTCATTCGTAAAAAGTTTTCGGATTCCTTATGCAAACACCTCAGCAATGACTGACGACGATTACCGTTCCGCGCAAAGACAGGAGGTACTGCGCGTTCTCGTACCGACAGATAATTATCCGCTTGCGTATTACGACTCCAAAACAGGAGAATATACGGGGCTGTATGTTGAAATACTCAAACAGATTGCCTCTAATACAGGTCTTGAAATCAAATATATTCCCGACGACCAGCCCGATATGACAATGAGTTCAATCGAGGCAGGAACATCAGATGTAATTTTAACTGTTTCAGGTTCAACTGACGATCTTATCCGTGCTACTGAGCCTTATACCCATATTTCATATCTTCCTGTTACACGTTTCAATACAAATATTTCAGCAGAAGATAATATTACTGTAGGTATTCTTGAATCAGATAAATGGATTACCGATTATCTGAAAGACATTTACCCACAATGGACAATACAGGAATACAGTTCGGTTCATTCACTCCTGCACGCGGCAGAAAAAAATAAGGTGTCAGCGTCAATTTTATCTACGCCCGATATGCAGACAAAAACAAGTCTTATCGCTCATCCCAAATTATCTATCAGCGATAGTTTTTCCGTAAATGTTCCTGTAAGTCTTGGAATATCCCGTCTTACCTGTCACTATACTGTTGTAAATCTTTTAAACAAGACAATTGCCGGCATTTCCATTCCTCAGGAAGAATTTGAAAACAAAGTATACACACTAAGTCATACATATGTACCTAATTTCTTCGATATTCTTTACGCAAACAAATTATGGCTTATACTCGCACTGCTTGTATTTGCAGTAGTTATCGTAATTGTAAAACTCCGTGAACGTCATTTCAGACAGCTGGCTCTTACAGATTCACTGACTTCAATACCGAATAAGATGTATTTCTTTGAAAATGTAAATAAAATACTTGAAAAAAGTCCAAACCGTCCATATCTGCTATGTACGCTTGACGCGAAAAACTTTAAACTTGTAAACGACCGTTTCGGACGTATAATAGGTGACCAGACACTTCGTGATATAGCGCTGCGAATAAAGGATATTTTTAAAGACAATGCAATTTATGCACGCGCCCAAAGCGACAGTTTTCTTATATTTGCCGAGGATACTCCCGAAAACAGAAACCGTATAGACAGCATTGAAAATCTCAATATTTATATACATAACTCGTCAAATTATCATTTACTGCTGAAAACAGGTGTATGCCCCATTGAAATATACGACGCACAGCTTGGAATTGATAACTACATTGACCGAGCAGTTATTGCAAAGGCTCATTCGCCTGCGCGAAACGAAAATTCCGTAACTTATTTCACAAAAGAGATGGAGGAAGCACTCAATCTTAAAAACACGATTGAAGTTGAGATGGATAAAGCTCTTGAAAAAGGTGAATTTATTGTGTATTATCAGCCGAAATACGAGCTTTTGTCCGATAAAATCATAGGCGCAGAAGCGCTTGTCCGTTGGAGCAGAGAAGGCGGTTTGATTTCACCTGCCGTATTTATACCCTTGTTTGAAAAAAACGGTTTTATCGTTGAACTTGACTTCTATGTATATGAGCAGATAATGAAAATGATTAAAAGCCGTATACAGGGCGGAGATAAAATTGTACCTATTTCAATGAATGTATCACGCTGTCATTTGTCAGACGAACGCTTTGTTGAAAAGCTTGAAGAGCTTGTTGAAAAATATGGCGTGCCAAAAGAATATGTTGAGATAGAAATAACGGAAAGTATTTTTGACCGCGAGGACAGCACCGCAGTGGAGCTTATAAAAGATTTAAAATCACACGGCTTTGCCATTTCAATGGACGATTTCGGCAGCGGCTATTCATCACTTAATCTGCTGCGTGAACTTCCTATTGACACACTTAAAATTGATAAGGTATTTATTGATAACGCCGACACTTCTCCGCGAGGACGCGCTATTATTGAAGCGATTATTTCTATGGCGGCGCAGATTAATATTAAAACCATCTGCGAGGGCGTTGAAACAAGCGGACAGCGCGACTTTTTAAAACAGGCAGGCTGTAATATGGTACAGGGCTTTTTCTATGCAAAACCCCTGACGTTTAACGACTTTGAAAAACTGCTTAATTCGTCAGAATAGTAATTGACATTGCAGTATAAATATGCTAAGATATTATTAAAATTTGGGCTTTTCCAAGCCCCTGTTTCTATGCGAAAGGACGGATTTAAAATGACAAAGATTCAGATGAAAACACCGCTTGTCGAAATGGACGGCGACGAAATGACAAGAATAATATGGAAGATGATTAAGGACATTCTTCTGACTCCTTATATCGACCTTAAAACTGAGTATTATGACCTTGGTCTTGTTCACAGAAATGAAACAAATGATCAGGTGACCGTTGACAGCGCAAATGCAACAAAAAAATACGGTGTTGCCGTAAAATGCGCTACTATTACTCCCAATGCGGCAAGAATGCCCGAATACAACCTGAAAGAAATGTGGAAATCACCAAACGGAACAATCCGAGCTATGCTTGACGGTACTGTATTCAGAACTCCCATTCTTGTAAAGGGCATTACACCATACATACCCACTTGGACAAAACCGATTACAATTGCGCGTCACGCTTACGGCGATGTTTACAAAAATGTCGAAATGCAGGTTAAATCAGGCAGTAAGGCAGAGCTTGTAACCACAGACGCAAACGGCAAGGAAACGCGTGAACTGATTTACGATTTCGCAAATGAGGACGGTATTATTCAAGGCGTACATAACCGCGATACTTCTATTGCAAGTTTTGCAAGAGCGTGCTTTAATTATGCGCTTGATATGAAACAGGATATATGGTTTGCAACAAAGGATACTATTTCAAAAAAATATGACCACCGTTTTAAGGACATATTTCAGGAAATTTACGACAGTGAATATAAAGAAAAGTTTGAAAATGCAGGCATCGAGTATTTCTATACACTTATAGACGACGCTGTAGCTCGTGTTATCCGTTCAGAAGGCGGTTACATATGGGCTTGTAAAAATTACGACGGTGATGTTATGTCAGATATGGTTGCAACTGCTTACGGTTCGCTTGCTATGATGACATCAGTGCTCGTATCACCAGACGGTATCTATGAATATGAGGCGGCGCACGGTACGGTGCAAAGACACTACTACAAGCACCTTAAAGGCGAAAAGACTTCAACAAACTCAGTTGCAACATTGTTTGCCTGGACAGGCGCACTGAGAAAGCGCGGTGAGCTTGACGAACTTCCTGAACTGATGAATTTTGCAGATAAGCTTGAAAAAGCGACAGTTCAGACTATTGAGGACGGCATTATGACAGGCGACCTTGCGGCGCTTTCAACTCTGCCTAACAAGCAGACAGTCGATACAGAAGGTTTCCTTACAGCAGTAAATGAACGTCTTGCAAAAATGATGTAACTTTAAAAACACAATCCCTAAGGATTGTGTTTTTTTATAGACCAAAAATCTTTGTACACCTGTCAAGGATACCGTTTACAAAAGCAATAGCGACTCCGTAATTTGTCATAGGCACACCCTTCTCCGCACAAAGCAGCTGCCTATTTCTCATAGCCTTTGAATTAAGCATACAGCCGCCGCAGTGAATCACAAGGTCATACCCCGAAAAATCACCGCTGAAATCACAGCCGGCTTTAAAATCAAATTCCAGTTTTCTGCCTGTGTACTTACTTAACATACGCGGTATTTTTACCCTGCCTATATCCTCGTGCGACGTATTATGAGTACACGACTCCGCCATAAGAATACGGCTGCCGTCGCAGAGAGAATCAATCGCTTTCGCTCCTTCAATCAATCCTGTCATATCACATTTCATATTTGCCGTAAGCATTGAAAACGAAGTCAGAAGAATATCATCGGGTACAAGTTCGGAAACTGTTTTAAATACTTGTGAATCCGTAACAACAAGGTCGATTTTTTTCTGTTCCGCAAGCGTTTTTTCAAGCTCAGTTTCACGCGTTACCACAGCGCACATACCGTTATCAAGACAATCGCGTATAAGCTGTACCTGCGGCATAATCAGCCTGCCTTTCGGCGCCTCTGAATCAATCGGTACAACAAGCGCCACCGTACTTCCCTTCGACAGAAGTGACCCCAGCATACTTTGTTCACCGCCCTTTATTTCAGACAGACGCTTTATAAGCACACTCCTCAAATGTTCAACCGATTGACTGTCATTAACCGATACAGCTATACCGTCCGGATATTCTTTTCGAGCAATATCTGATTTTGTAAACACCAGAATATGCGGTATCTTTTTTTCCTCAAACCTCAGCTTCATTTCCTCATAAGCCTTAATGTCAAAGTCATCTGCCGCCGCGGCATATATTGCAAAATCTGTCTTATTTAAAATCTGTTCGGTTTTTTCCATACGCTTTTCACCAAGAGGGCTGTCGTCGCCCAGTCCTGCTGTATCGGTAAGCGCCGCGGGACCGTAAGGTATAAGCTCCAAAGCCTTTGTTACAGGATCGGCTGTAGTGCCCTTTTTATCCGAAACAATCGCAAGCGGCTGACCTAAAAGCGCGTTAAAAAGTGAGGACTTGCCTGCATTTGTATTTCCGAAAATTGATATGTGTGTACGCAGTGAAAGAGGCGTCTTTTCCATAGCTATTTCTCCTTGACAATTTATGTGTCTTATGTTATAATAAATATGCACAATAATAATTAAATAACATATATATTGGGGCTTTATGTTTGTAAAAAACATAGGCTTTAACTTAATATGTCTTGATGTATATGTTATATCTTAGATTATTATTGTGCAAGGGTTAGAGCCGTGTTGTTTTTTTATGCGCGGTTTCGACCGTGCATTTTTTGTTTTTTATCTTTACAAAAAACAGAAAATGTGTTATAATAAATATGCACGATAATTCTAAAATAATTTAACGCTTGGTTTATGTTGTAAAAAACATAGGCTTTGATTTATATGACTAAGAGTTAAATTATTGCTTTTGGGATTATTGTGCAAAAGTTGAAGCCGTGTTGTTTTTTTATGCGCGGTTTCGACTGCGCATTTTTTAGTATTAAAGGAGGGCAGAGAACGTAAGTATGTCGGCTTACATTACAATTGAATATAGAAAATACTTATTTTATTTTGTGTGGCATTGAACCCCCGTTTTACAGCGGGGGTTCTCTCATTCTGCCCTCCGTTATACATCAAAGGGCGTTCAATTAAGAACGCCCTTTATTAACTATAATTTTATTATGCCGCAGGAGTAGCTGTCGGCTCAACTGTCGCTTCAGGTGTTGCTGTTGCGTCAGGAGTAGCTGTCGGCTCTGCCGTTGCCTCAGGTGTTGCTGTTGCGTCAGGAGTAGCTGTCGGCTCTGCTGTCGCCTCAGGCGTTGCTGTTGCAGCAGGAGTAGCTGTCGGCTCTGCTGTGCTGCCTGCTGCATTGATTACAACAGGTGTTGCATTGATTACAAGGTCATTACCCTTGTATGTAACAGACTTCTTTGCTTTGTCGTCATCTGACTTAACAACGTCAACATAAAGCTCTGTGCTATGACCAAGCTTTGTATGATAGCTGTCAGAAATTGAGAATGAACCTTCCTTACCGTTAATTGACTTAAATGTAAGTTTCATAACTGCGCCGTCTGCCTGAGCTGCTGTTTCTGCATTAACAGTAACAAAAGCCGCCTTCATAAGACCGGGCATAGTAAATTCAGGGTTTGACGCGCCAAGAGCACCTTCAATTGCCTTGTCGCCGTTTACAAGAGCCGCGTCAACAAACTCAAACGCTGTCGGGTCAAACTTAACAGCCGCGCTTACACCTGAAACGTACATACCCTCAGGCATATTCTTAACGTTTATGTATAAATCAACTGTTTCGCCTGCCGCTGCGGTAAGCTTGTCTGCGCTGAGTGAATACTCAGGCAAGCCTGTTGTATCAGCAGGAGCATTTCCTGTTTCAATATTAATTGTATATGCCTCGCCGTCCCATTTAACTTCTGTCTGCAATGCCTCGCTGATTGCTCTTAGAGGAATCATTGTTCTGTCACCGATAATCTGCGGAGCAACATCAAGAGTTACGTCCTTTTCCGGAGCGTGGAAATCCTCACCCTGAATAAGTGTGCCCATCATACCGCTCATATCAAATATTCTCATTGTATTATCGTCAATGAAAAGTCTGATAACCGTATTATTGTCAGCGCTTGTAACTTCAACCTGCTTTGTTTCTTCCTTCCACTTAACAGTTGCGCCCATAGCCTCAAATACGCCTCTTACCGGTACAACGGTAAAGCCCTCTCCAAGAATTACAGGCTCCTGATCCTCAAAGATAATTTCGCTCTTGTCAACATATACGGTAGGTGCTTTATCGTCAGCCATTACAGCCGCCGCGCCTGCAGCAACCATACTAAGCGCAAGAGTCATACTTAATAGTTTCTTGTTCATAACAAACTTCCTTTCTTATTGTAGTGTAATCATATTGTAACATAAAAATCTGAAATATACAATAAAAAATTTGATTTTTGTATAGCAATAGCAATAAATTTATAGTATAATAGTAAATGTATGTACAAATTCTCAAAAAACGGAAAGGAAAACCAATTATGAATGCCTTTTTTGACTATATGATAAAATATGTGCAGCTTTTAAGAATCAGCGACGTTATAGACGTGCTTATAGTTGCTGTCATATTCTATTATATGATAAACCTTATCAGAGAAACACGCGCTATGCAGCTTGTAAAAGGTATAGTCTTTCTCTTTGCAGTATTCTTTTTAAGCCAGTGGCTGAAACTCAACGCTCTTAATTACATATTAGGCGGCGCAATGCAGATTGGTGCATTTGCCGTTGTGGTAATCTTCCAGCCTGAGCTGAGAAATCTGCTTGAAAGAATGGGACGTTTTAAAGTTGGAAATATAATCGACTTTGCCGCCGATACTACCGAGGACGAACTTGACAGGCTTATAGAATCGGTCACACTGGCCACAGTCAATATGTCGTCCACAAAAACAGGTGCGCTTATCGTTATAGAGCGTACCACACGCCTCGGTGAATTTATAAACACGGGAACAATGCTTGACGCAAACGTTACAAGCGGACTTCTGGAAAATATATTCGTTCCGAATACCCCCCTGCACGACGGTGCAGTTATAATCAGCAACAACAAAATCGCAACAGCAGGCTGTGTTTTACCGCTGACGGCAAACAACAACCTCTCACGCGAACTCGGTACACGCCACAGAGCCGCAATAGGACTCAGCGAAGTCACTGACGCGGTTGTAATCGTAGTAAGCGAAGAAACAGGAAAAATTTCCATTGCTCTAAACGGCTCGCTTACGAGAAATCTTTCGGGTGATTCGCTTGCCAAAGCACTGAAAAAGGTTTTAAACCGCAATCAGGAAGCAAACGAGAAAATCGACAAAATTATGTTCTGGCGTTCGAAGAACTGATACAATTAATATGAAAGGAATGATTACAGATGGCGAAAAAACCGACCAAGCCGCATACAAAAAAGTTTCGTACAATGGCTATTTCCATTTTATTTGCAATAGTCGTCTGGTTTGCGGTGATATATGTAAACGACCCTGATATAACAACGACAATTTCCGACCTTGACATTAAAATTATCGGTGAAACGGCATTGCGTGAGAAAAATCTTGCGGTAACAGGACGCGCTGATATTCCTCCGCTTTCAGTTGTTGTTACAGGAAAGCGCAGCGACTTAATCGGATTTATGGACGATATCTATGTTCAGGTAGATGTAAATGAAATAAAGGCTACAGGAGAGTACAAGCTGTCGGGAACAATATCACTTCCCACAACACGCGTAACGGTTGAAAAGGAGAACTACGGAGATATTCCGCTTAGAGTTGAAAAGCTTGAAAGCCGCGACATTGAAGTAAAACTTAAACAAACAGGCACACTGAAAAATAAGCTCGTCAAATCACAGATTACAAATCCTAAAGTTACAGTTACGGGAGCTTCAAGCGAAATCAGCAATGTTCACGGCGCAGTTGCCACACTGGATATATCAAATATGACCACCGACAGGTCTGACCGTGTTACATACCTCCTTACCGACGAGGCAGGCGAACTTATTAACACAAATGAAACGCTTGAAAGCACACATTCGTTTGTTGATGTGGACAGTACGGTATACGAGGCAAAAACACTGCCTGTAGAACCTGCGCTTACGGCTGAATTGGAAAAGAATTATATTTTGAATAAGGAGAAAACAGTCGCGGCTCCTTCTGCCGTAACTGTAGGAGTAAGCAGCGGTAATACTGCTGAAAGACTGATTGCGCGTATTGATAAGCTTGACGACAGCGGTAACGGCAACTACCGTATTGAACCGCAGGAGGGTATTTATATACCTCCCGAATCCGAATGGATTAAGATAAAAACAGACGCAGCCGAAAAAATATCAGCCGAAACGGAACTTAATGTTGAACCTGAAAACACTCCCGAAGGACATACTGCTCAGGTGTTAAATCCTGTACGGGTACTTGTCAAAGGCGACGCAAACAGTATTAAGCCTGAAAACCTCAGAGCTACCGTAGACCTCTCAGGACTTTCAGGCGGTGAACATATACTTCCCGTCAGACTGGACAGTGATAATGCTGTGCTGGAAAGCGAATATACCGTTACGGTTATTATAAATTGAAAGGAATGATTCTATGTCAGATACATTAATGAGAGGCAGCAGCGCCGGCGGTGAAATACGCGTGCTGACTGCAATAACAACAGAGCTTGTAAATGAGGCTCAAAGAATACATCACACCTACCCCACAGCCACTGCCGCACTCGGCAGACTGCTGACAGGCGCGGCGCTTATGGGAGCGGCAGGACTTAAAAATGAAACTGACAGTATGACAATTCAGATACGCGGTGAGGGTGAAATTAAAAATCTTGTTGCTGTTACAGACTGCCAAAGCCGCGTAAGAGGATATATTTCAAACCCATATGTGGACAGACCGCTGAATGATAAAGGTAAGCTTGATGTCGGCGGCGCAATAGGCGGAGGATATATGAGCGTTGTACGCGATTTGGGACTTAAAGAGCCTTATGTGGGACAAACTCCGCTTGTTTCAGGTGAAATAGCCGAAGACTTAACTTATTATTACGCAAAAAGCGAGCAGACCCCTACTTCCATCGCACTCGGTGTACTGGTTGATACTGATAATTCAGTTCTTGCGTCAGGCGGCTTTATGATACAAATGCTGCCCGGAGCAACAGATGAAATGGCTAAATCACTTGAAGAAATATTAAAGAATTTACCGCCTGTTACAACAATGATTCGTGACGGTATGAGCGCGGAGGATATTTTATTCCGTGTGACGGAAGGCTTTTCAATGATATGTGAAAACAAAGCCGTAACGCCAAAATATGAATGTAAATGCTCAAAGGAGCGTATGGAAAAAGCGCTCATTTCCATCGGCGCGGACGAGCTTACTCAGCTTATAAATGAACAGGGACAGGCAGAGCTTACCTGTCAGTTCTGTGATAATAAATATATGTTCAGTAAATCCGAGCTTGAAAGCCTGTTAAAACGCGCAAAAAAATAAAGTACAGAAAAAGAATACATTGACAGTCAAATTCACTGCCAATGTATTTTTTATATAAACTCGTCAATCGTATCATAATATATGATTTTCTTTTTTTTACTGTCAAAGCGGTATAACTTTTTGTTGAAATCAAACGGACTGGCATTTACAAAGCTCCATAAACAGTCGACAGCCTCTTTTCCCGAAAAAAATTTAATATCGTCATAACCCATCTCTTTTCGTCCTGTCATCAAAAATATAACTACAAATATATCATATCGGTTATATCTGTATGATGAGCGTATATTTCTAATCATCATTGTATATATGTCTTTTACCTCGTCTTCAAGCAAATTATATCTTTTTCCTAACACTTTATAGTATTTTAGCCTTGACTTTTCGCACAGTATTTCCTTTTCTAAGTCTGACGCGTATTTGAAAGGTTTTATTATTTCTCTGCTTGCAGTTATAAAATTAATATTCAGCCAGTCGAGGAAGTCCTCTATTAAACTTCTGGTATCTCTGTCCCTGACTTCCGCTTTCGTTATGTATTGGGGTAATTCAACAAGTTTTATATCGTCTTTTATGCTTAAAAGAAAACCGCCGCTTTTAGGATATAACATCAACAGCAATTTTAACGGCTTATGCCTTATACAATCCGGCACTAAGTCTATTTCCGCGTCTATTTTGTCCGCGTATGCAATATAATTTACTGTAGGTTCGGAAAACATATACAATGCGGTTATAATTTGATTAAGGTATTTATCTCTGTTTAATGCCGCTGTAAGCAGGTCATTGTCCAGCAGCTCAAATGCTCTTTTATATCCGTTTATATATTCCTGTTCATCTTCTTCAAACAATGATTCGTCGTAATCTTTTCCTTTAAGAATATGATTAAAGGCATATCCCAGACGCTTTTTGTAAATATCGGGTCTGTCATATATGTCGGGCGGTCTTACTGGGAAATATTTTTTCTTATCTATAAATTTTTGCGTCATTATTATTATTTCGGCATATCCCCGAATACCTATATAAAAACTGTTTTTAAATTCGGGAATACTTAAATGCAGTACGTCCGCCACTGTTTTACAGACTACCGTATCTGCCAAAGGTTGGACAAGGGAATTTTTTACACGTGCTGAAAAATTCAGTTCTTCTATACTGATTCCCTCGTACAATTCCGCGTCTACGTCAAGTATCTGACATAATTCTAAATTAGTATCCTTATGTTTCAGGAAAATATTTTTTCCTTTTTCTTTAACTTCTTCAGGAAGTAAATCAAACTCATTCTTTTTATTTGCAGTGTTTCTTTCCATAATTTCTTTTGTTCCTTTCTGGGTAGTTTACGGCTGACAATTGTAGCAAGGAGAATAACCCCAT
The DNA here is from genome assembly GCA_010206265.1 of Lachnospiraceae bacterium MD329. Lineage (GTDB taxonomy): Bacteria > Bacillota > Clostridia > UBA1381 > UBA1381 > Hominilimicola. The sequence goes on along the minus strand of VIQV01000025.1, from coordinate 2,059 downwards.
TCGACAGCCTCGTCACGGCTTTTAAATTTCACCCTGTTTTTTGCTGACGGTAACGTGTTGCAGTTGGCACGGTGAAATTTTTTAGAGTTTTTATTCCCGATATAAACTATTTCGTCAATCTGCCTTTCAGGCGCGACTGTCGGTGACGCTGTAATAACAGGAATAACTGTCGGCGTAACTGTTGGCATAGTCGTGACTTTAGGTGAGGCTGATGTACAGCCTGATAGTAAGCATATACATATTAACCCTCCTGCAACTATTGTCGTTCTTTTGTTTTTCATTTATATACTCCTTTCAAAAATAATATATTATAACATATTTGACAATAATATAATCAGTTCGTTCTATTTTATAATCCGAACGATTGTTTTAAATGTTAAAATTTATATAAATAATTTGATAGTAAAGGTGGTGTTCTGCTTGGATTTTAATTATAAAATAGTTGGCAAAAATATACAGCAATATCGACTCGACCGCGATAAAACTCAAGATGAACTGGCAGAAAAAGCAGACATCAGTAAGAATTACTTATCTAAACTTGAAACAGGTAAAGCTGCTGGAAGATTAGACAAGTATTATAATATTGCTCAATCATTAGATGTTACTCTTGATATGCTGATAAACCGCACATCACAAAAGGTTTCTTCTAATGACCAATTATTCTATAATCAAATATTTCCATTGATTTCTTCATTATCTATTAATCAACGAAAAATATTAATAGAATTTATTGAATTACTTAATAATCATAACGGAGAACACCTATGAGCCAATACGGCTCTTTTATTTTCGCAAATAAAAAATGCGTTACTTCATTAAAGCAACGCATAAAAACACCAAGCTTTGCTCTAATGTTGCAACACATTTTCAACTCAACTCTAATATTCGAGCAGTTAATGAGAAACAAAGCATACAGTGTTTTTGACACTATATACTATCTCGAATATTAGAATTTTATTCTAAGAGCTTATTTAAAGTTGAAAATTGTTGCACTTATAATATAACACATTTAATTGTTATTGTAAATAGCTTACAAAACAAAAAAATGCGTAGCTCTGTAATCAAGCTACGCATAAAAACGTAACTCAAAACTTGAACTGCTACATTCTATATTACCTTAATATCACATACGGTAAAATTAATTAAGAGATACGTTTTTTACAAACCTATCCGAATGTGATAAAAGGTATACATTTTCAATATTAAATTATAGAATGTAGCATAACAAGTATAACATACTTAATCATTTTTGTAAATACTTTATAAAAAAGAGGTGAATAAATATGACTACACAAAAAGCAGTCGCACATAGAATTTTAGAACTATGTAATCAATACGGATTGACAATTAATGGTTTGGCAACTATTTCAGCTGTACCACCATCTACATTGAAAAATATCATAAGTGGAGTAAGCAAAAATCCCGGAATTGTAACTATCAAAAAATTGTGCGATGGTTTAGATATTACTTTGATTGAATTTTTTAATACAGACACATTCAAAAATCTGGAGCAAGAAATAAAATAATTTAAAATAAATCTATCAGTTTTTTATTTCGAAAATCCCTTGTAGGATTTGTCAAAATATGATAAAATAACAACACGGTAAGAGGGTACGCGGTTATTCTGACACCTTTATAGAATGGAGGTGTTGGTATGGATTTGAATTTAATTATTAATTTAATAATTTTAATTGTCATATTCGACATTATCAAATACATAAAGAAATAACCGCTTACTCTGCCAAGTACAGTGCACCCCAAAAATTGGACATAAAATAACCGATATGGTATAATGAAAATGTTCAAAGGAAGGGGTGCTTTTTCATGCAAAAAAGAAAATATACGCGAGAATTAAAAATAGAGGTATGCATGGATAAAGAAAGCAATGGGTTATCTAATGCAGAATTAGCTCTAAAATATTCAATTCCCAAAACAACCATTCGCGAATGGATACGAGAATATGAAACATCAGGGCATGATGCTTTTAAGATATTAAATACACGAAAAAATAACACGTATACAGCAGAGTTCCGAATAGCTGTGAGTTCCGAATAGCTGT
>VIQV01000020.1 GCA_010206265.1 Lachnospiraceae bacterium MD329 | reverse complement strand
TTACAGGGAAACATTAGTTAAGTACGGCATTACTCAAAGTATGTCGCGCAAAGGCGACCCTTATGAYAACGCGGTTGCCGAGAATTTCTTCAGCTGTCTCAAATGTGAATTGGTTCATTTGAAGCATTACCGCACAAGAAACGAGGCACAAGCCGATATATTTGCCTACATCGAGGCGTTTTACAACACCGTGCGTCCTCATTCAGGAATCGGCTGGCTGACTCCATGCGCTTACGAAGAAAAACTGCGAAAAAATCATGCCGCCTGAGAATGCTTTCACTCGCATTCGAAAGCATTCTCAAGAAATACTGCGATTCATTCCGTTTTTCACCTCTTTTTTCTGTCTATTTTTTCGGGAAGGGCTCATACATTTCCGTTTCGGTCATTCTGCACCTGTACATTTCCATAAACGTCATACTGATAATTTTTCTGTTTAGAACCCATAGGGTCAATCGTCGTATGCAGAAAACCGATGTCATCATACTCATACTGCGTAACAGAACCGCCTGTCGGTGATTCGCTATATGCTGACAGTCCCGTTATCATTTTTGTCATTCTGTTTGACTTGTCATAACTGTACTGCACAACCGACTGTTCTCCTGTATCGCCTGATATTGCAGCGATAAGATTTCCCATATTATCGTATTTATATTCATCAGAATAATGCTTATTACCGTTTTTACGCACGGATTTTTTCACTACATTTGAATTTTTATCGTAATATGTCTTTGTTATAGCATTTCGACTGTCATCAAACGGAGCAGTCACCTGTATGGCACGTCCAAGCTGGTCATAATCCGTAACTGTCGTGTTGCCTTTAGGGTCGGTGGACGATATTGCACGTCCTGCAAGGTCATATTGAGCTGAAACACTATGTCCGAGCGCATTAGTTGTTTTAAGCAAATTACCAAGGCAGTCATACTCATATGTGGTACTGTTTCCGTTTGGGTCGGTTTCCTTCGTCCTACGGTTGAGATAATCGTATTCGAATACTGACATTATCGTTTCGTCGCCTGATTTTAAGCCTGATTCAAGTATATTACCGCTTGAATCATATTTCGTAACCTCGTCCGCTTTCTGCGTTCCGTCCGCTCCAACTGTGCTTTTCGTTACCGTACCTTTCGAATATCTATATGTTTCAGTATACATCAGCGTGTACCAGTTTTCATATACTTTTTTTGTCAATAACCTGTTCAGTGAGTCATATGTATATTTCTCACTTACCCTTGCGGCCCCGTTTTGTCCGTATTTCTTCTCCGACAGCCTTCCTGCGTCGTCATAGTTATATTCTTCCAGTACTACCCATACCGAATCTTTTGAACGCTGTTGTTTCTCCTTTATACGCCCTATTCCATCGTAAAGATTCTTATATCGTACACCTGACACATCCGTGGCTATCGTATAACTGTTTTTATGGTTGCTGTCTATAACATACTCAATTGTCGTACTGCTGCCGTTCGGCAGATTGTATTTGGTGGGACGGTTAAGCGTGTCATACTCTATAGTTGTTTCCGTGCCATAGGAATCCTTTTGATAAGTCGGTGCACCATATATGTTCATTTTATATTCCGTCACCACATCACCTTCGTTTATGCCGTCAGCATTCTTTACGTTTGCAATGCAGTTTGTAATCTGTCTGGTGTTGTTCGCGGTTAGTTCGTGTGTTGAGGAAGTCGTTATAAATTCGTCGTTCTCGTCCAGAACACCATCGCCGTTTGTGTCCTTTGTCCAACGCTTTACCGCGCTTACGTTGCCTTCGCTGTCATATTCATATTTGGTTTGTGACTGCAGCACGTTATTTTTCGTTACCCTCTCATATTCAATGGATTTTCCGTCTGCGGTCAGCTCCGTCGATATGATATAGTCTTCTACAAATTTTGTATCGGATTTTGAGTAATATGTTGCTGTTTTAACTTTATTTGTAGTATGTCTGTTTACTGTATGATAGGTATAATCTACGCGACAGTTTCTGCGCGTAGTTTCCGATGTTAATCTGTCAGGATAATTGTTTTCATATGAATAACCAGTTGAATAATAGATGCCGTCATCAGATACACTGACTTTCTTGGGTTTATCATTTTCACTGTATTCATAAGTCGTAGTGCTGCGGGGAGATATTTTATTTATCGGCGTTATCTCCTCCTGCCTAAGCAATCCCTTATCATTGTAATTTCTGACTGTTTTTTGATCCGCTGATTCATTTATTTGTGTTATTGTAACATTGTCGCATTTTCCTTCAAAGGAGTATGTTGTTTTGTTCTCCTGCTTATTGTCTACAACATCATATGAGGCAGAAACACCATATACTCCATGTATAACGTGATTTGCCGGACTATGCATAAATATATATTTATATGTATAATGCGTTTCTGCACCCGTAGGATTGATATAAATAAAAACCTATTTAATATATACCACCATTTATACTATATTAACAAAAAAGTTTCATTCAACAACAAAAAATCTCCTATAGTATAAACTATAGGAGATTTTTTATGCTGACACCTTCCATAATCCGTGAAGATTGCAATATGAATATACCGTTACAGGTACCTTTTCCGGCACCTCGAAAATCGCAATCGGGTCATCGCCCTTTTTAAAAGTTACACGCTGTGCCAAATATTTACTTTTTACTTCTACCCATAAAATACTGTGTTCACTGCTCATTGGATGCAGCACACGTCCTACACACACCGTAAGGTTATTTCCCTCACGCTTTACCACCGGCAAATGCTTTTCATCAAGTCCTACAAGCTCGTTTGCCTTCAACAGCTCCATATTCTCTCCGCAGCACATCAAATCATCACAGCACTGAGGAGTTATTGCCTCTAAAATAGCCTCGCAGCCCTTACACTTATAGAATTTCGGCTCATATACCACTTAGAACTTACCTCCGTAAGGCACAAGCTCCAAGCGTATAAAGTAACCGCGGTCGTGCTTGCATACCGGACACACCTGCGGCACCTCCTTTGCAGTAACAATATGTCCGCAATTCAGGCACATAAAACCTGTTTCAGTATTTGAAACAAACAGCTCGTCCTTTTCTATAAGGTCAAGAAAGTATGAAAATCTGTCGCTGTGTATTTTTTCTATTTTCGCTATCTCATTAAATGAATAAGCAATGCCCGCAAAGCCCTCCTGCTCTGCGGTTTTTGCAAAAGTTTTATACACCTGATCATACTCTTTATGTTCATTATCACGAGCATTTCTCAGCATTTCCTTGATGTCATCATAAGTTTCAACCGGATATGCCGCATCAATCATTATTTCCTCATTTGCTAAATTTTTGAGATGGTCAAAGAATATCTCTGCGTGCTCCTTTTCCTGATTTGCAGTAAAATTAAATACCGCCTCAATAACATAAAGCTGCTGTTTTTTTGCTGCTGACGCTGCAAAAGTATACCTGTTTCTTGCCTGACTCTCTCCCGCAAAGGCTCTCATAAGATTCTTATGAGTTTCACTTGTTTTAAAATCCATAATTCATCTCCCTTTCTTATCTTTAGTATCTTCACTTTTTACTAATTTATAACAAGATTACAATAAAATTTACACTAAAGCCATTCAGAAATAAAAACAAAGCCCAACGCTATCAGCAACAGTTTATCGTCACAATCGTCCATAATAAGCGCCAGCACCACAATAAGTAGTATTATATCATCTGTTTCCATATTTCCGAAAATACCATCGAGAAAACCGCCTTTCTTTTCTTCGCATTTCTCGTGCTTTTCGTGTTTCTCGTGTTTAGGCGGAGGAGGCACCGGTTTTGCCTCCTCTTCGTGATGTCTTGTAATTGCTTTTGGCATATCGTTATAACTGTATGTACGATACATTTCACCACCTCCGAAAAAACCTTCTACCTTTTGATAAGCTTTGTCAGATTTGTAAGCCCTAACAGCTTAATTGCCGAATCTATTGACCTCTGTCTTCCGTTTCTCATATACGGTCTTAATGACATAAGTAAATTTGTACGAGGGTCATTCCTGTTTGTTGTTATTCCATCAATTACACTTTTCAGCTGCATAAGCTGGTCAAGACTTTCCGTATTTACTGCCGGCAGCTGATTATTACCGTCTGAACCTGAAAATGAACCAAGCACATTCTTTATTTTATCCTCAGCGTCATCACCTAAAATATTTTTTAGTGTATCCATTGCGTCTGCCATAAGCTCACCCCTTTAAAGATTTTTCATTATCTTCATTAAATCGGCGCTGCTTAAACCTGAAATCTTCTGCCTTACCTCGTTCGGATCAAGCTTTGAAAACTCGCGTAAAATTCTATCTTTTTCTGACGCGCTTATCTGATTTTTCAGGCGTTTTCCGTCTGCCGAATTTAAAAAATTATTTATCTCCCTAAGCTGATTTTCATCAAAATCCTTTAAAATCTTTTCAAGTTTATTCATAAACATACCTTCCTCTCTAAAAACATACTATGTGGTTTATTTCTATAATATGTTAGGACGATAAAAAAAGAGTATGTACAAAAAGTTAGTGTACATACTCTTTTTACTAATCCAAAACTTTAACGCTTACAATATCGCCCGAAGTTTTCACATATTTTGAATAGAGGTCAATATTTCGTCCCACCGATAACTCGGTACTATCCTCCAATATATAATTATCATCAGATTCCTTACCTGTAGCGTGTATTGTTACATAACAGGTATAACGTCCGGGAGTTTCTGGATTCTTAACCTCTCCTGCTGCTGTAACAGACTGCTGAGTTGCATTCTCTACTCTGACATCAACAATCTCACCCAAATTTTTTTCTGATTTCTTATCAGTCACCTTACCCATTCTCTTTACGGCATTAACCGTATATTCTCTTACATTTTCTACCCTGAGAACATACTCGAAGCTTTTATCTGACTTAACTGCCGAAGTTATTCTGCTGCCGTATCTCGCCGCAATACCTACTGCTACCAGAACTACAAGCACAATAACAAGTATATCTATTATACTAATTTTACCTTTTATTTTTCCGTTCTTATCCATTTTATCCCTCCTCAATCGTTAATGTCTATAACATATCCCATTGACGCATAACCTTTGCCGCGAACAGGAATTTCCGCTCCGACTTTCACTGCCGTACCGCCCGTTTTAAGCGCCAAATCAGATACGCTCGCCTCTGCTTCAATTGTTATATAAACATCATACTTACCTTCAATTATCTCGTTTGAGTATGCGCCGTCGATACTGTTATATGCTAACGTAACAGCAGGTTCCGCTTTTACGTCTTTGACTGTTCCGCCGTCTTTTTCTGTAAGACTTACGGTTACGTTATCGCCTACCGTAATAGCATCCGCAAAACCTATATCCTCTTTCTGTATAAGTACGGTAAAGTCTATTTTTTCGTCACCGTCTGCGTTCATAAACATTGGCATAACTTTTTTCACACCTATCGCAAGCGCCGCTAAAATAACCAGTATGATTACTGCGTCTATTACTGTAAATTTAATCTTTTTTTCTGACATATGTCTGACCTCCTTATCTGTTTACAAGTTCAAAATATATTTTTTCCGTTGCGCGAGTCATTGCACAGGCTGTAAATGTCTTTTTGAATATTTTCTTTGAGTTCTCGGACATTTTTTCATACAAATTGCTGTCGTTTAACAGCAGTTCTAATTTCTCCGCCAATGCAGATGAGTTCTGTTTAGGTACTACAAAACCGTTTTCACCGTCTGATATAACTCCCGGATTCCCTCCGAAATCCGATACAACCGCAGGGATACCCAGACTCATTCCTTCAAGCAGTGCAAGCGATGTTGCCTCCGTACCATAGGACGCATTAGCCTGAACGTCTGTTATACTCATAAGCTTATCAACATCTGAGATAAAGCCTGTAAAGATAATCTGCTCCTGACGGTTCATTTTTTTTACTTTTTCTTTTAAATGTCCCTCATACGAGCCTGTACCTGCAATATAAAATTTGACTTTATGGTTTTTTCTGAGTATTTTATCAGCGGCATCTATAAAATAGTCGTGCCCCTTAATATCCTCAAGCCTTGCAACTATGGATACAGCCTTATAACCGTCGGGAAGATTAAATCGTTCCCTTATAATTCTCTTTTCATCTGTTGATACAGGCGAAAGCCCCTCTACTCCGTTTAAAATCACCTTTATTTTCTTTTCCTTAATTCCTGTATCGGTAAGATTTTCCTTTGCCGCTTCTGCAACCGCTATAATTCTGTCTGCATAATGATTATTTATAATTCCATTTACCGTCTTTCCTATGCCCTGAGATATTCTTTTTGACGGCGGAAATACACTATGACGCGTATAAACCACCTTTGCGCCTGCTCTGCGTGCCGCAATACGGGCTGACATACTTGCGTGAGTATGGACAACATCAGGCTTTTCACGTTTAAATATTCTTTTAAGCGTTTTTACAGCTTTAAAATCAAGAGATTTATCGGCTATTCCGTCCACCTCAATTATTGGTATATTCATTTTTTCAATATGCGTTTTCAACAAACTTTTTTTAGGAAGAATTACCTTGACATCAAAACTGTTATAATCAAAATTCTCCAGAAGGGTAAGCAGGCATTTTCCTGCTCCTCCTATATTTGTATCAGTCGAAACCTCAATTACTTTTATTTTCATTCTGTACTCCCTTCCGACGGCACAATGATATGTTTCATTGACGCTCCGATAGCAATCACCATAAAGAATACAGCCATCACCCTGTAATTATAGAAGGTATAATCAAACATACTCTGCGCCAAAAAACCAATAACTCCGCTTGCTATTGCAAGCGCAAGCATTGAACTCTCACTCTTCTTATCGTTAGCTCTGTAAACAACAGACATCTTTTTCAGAAATACTGCCTGCAAAGCAATAAATACTGCCAGTCCGCTTATTCCTGCCTCTACAAGCAGCTGTAAAAACAGATTATGAGAATGGGGCGCAATTATCGCATTATACGAGAAAAACGGATAAACCTGAGAGAACGCCGCCTCTCCCATACCTATTCCGCCCAGCCAGTAATGACGCATCATTCCGAGTGTTCCGAGCCAGATATACACACGGTATGAAGTTGACGTATCCTCCATATTACCAACACTCATTATTCGGTCAGCAATAGTCTGAGGGATTACAAACGGCAGAATACACAATACAACAGGTATAAGCCCCCACCATTTACCCTCATAAAACGTTACAAATATAACTACGCTTATCATAAAACCTATCCAGCAGCCTCTCGACTGAGTAAGTATCAGACATAGAGCCAGCACTGCCGTCATAAGAGCATATGTCCATTTCGACAGTTCCTTCCACCTGAATTTCAGCATATACACCGCCGCAACAGGTATAATAAGCAGAAGATATTCACCAAGCACATTCGGGTTTCCAAGCGTTGAATATACACGCATTGTCGAATCCTCAAACATTTCCTCATCAATCCACGCATTAGAGGTTGTCCAGCCGAACACATACTGCATTACTCCGTACAGCGCTACAAGCGCCCCCGATATTATGAGCACTTTAATTATGGCATAAAGCTGTTCTTTTGTACGTACGGTATTTACAATAACAAAATAGAAACCTGCAAATACAAAGTACATAGCCCATACTTTCAAACTGCCTATCCTTGCAAACGACATTACCGACGAAATCAGCATTACACCCAAAAACAAAGCTATGCTCATTCCTATACCGTCAAAACGCCACTTAAAATCCTTTTGAATAACCGATTTTATAACCAGCGAAACTGCCGTCCATACACAGAGTCCGGCAAGCGCCATTGTCGGCACAAACGGCGCCGCAAATACCGCCATAAACACACCTGTTACAGGCGCGTATAATACAAGAAACAAACAGAACAACGCGACAGGAATTGCCGCTCCGTAAAGCTTATTCATACTCATTACTATTCCTGATACAATACCGCATAACAATGCGATTACCAGTCTTGCACGTCCCTTTTGAACACTTTCGTCAAAGAAATCAAAGCTTAAATCACGAAAGCCTGCCGCGCTCTTTAACAAATCCACAAACTTACTCGGATTTAAAAATCCCATAAGATTATAATTAAAAACACACATCAGTGCGCCTACAGCGCCTGCAATCAACGCAATCCTTGAAATATGCATACCGCCCGCGCTATAGCCTATTGCCGCGCCCAAAAGCATTATGCCGAAAAAACGCATATTGACAGCCATAAAACTTTGTATATAAATTCTCGCCCAGTTGCATATACAGCTTTGTGCAATATTATTTTCAATAAATCCGCCGATTTTCCTTTTTAAAAAACTTAAAAACGTAAACGGACAGTATATGACTTTTGCCGCAGCAGTTTTACTGCTCGCGCCGTCACTCTTATTACGTCTTAAAAAAGTCATAATTCCGCTGTTTTTCCACGAGGCTGAAATACCATTGTAAATCTTCATCAGCAGCCAATATACACCGCTGTTTCTGAATATTATTCCAAAGCCTTTAAAAAAACGCACCAATGATGATAATATAAAGCTATTCATTCTCTCACCCTTTCTTTTTCAGAATATTTTTAATATCACTTTCGCCCGTAAGCAGTGTCATAACCGCATATACCACTGCTCCGACAGCTCCGCATATGAAACATATTATAATATTTCCAGCCTTGCCTGAAATACGTGTTTCCACAAACATATATAACGGCAGAATTACCGCCGCCATTACCACAGCGGACAATATTGATTTTAACATATCTATAATATCCGCGCGCTTTATCATATCGGGATACTTTCTTGCAAGGCAAATCCAGTTAAGCACCGCATTTATTATAGACCCGAACGCAGCAGCCAGCGCCAGTCCGTTGGTAGACATCAATTGATACAGTATATAAGCCAGAGCAATATTGACAAGCATACTGATTACTGAATTTCTCATAGGCGTTTTGCTGTCCTTTAACGAGAAAAATGCCTTAGACAAAATTTCATTAAGTCCCAGTCCCAACATTCCGACTGAATAGAATTTCAGCAATACACCTATCTGCCTTACACTTTCCGCGTCCATTTTTCCGTAACCGAAAATAACATTCGCCGCAGGCTCGGACAACACCATAAGTCCAGCCATAAGAGGCGCAATTACAAGCACGATACTTCTCAGAGAACTGACTGTAAGCCTTTTTGCCTCGTCCATATCCTCATCAGCTACCGCCTTTGCAAGTTTCGGAAAGATTAAATTTGTTACAACAAAGCTGAACACTCCGACTACTATAATATACAATCTGTTTGACTGCTGTATAAGAGTTACCGCCGAATCTATATTTGACGCAAAATTCTGGTTTACTATTGAATAAAGCGGCTGTACCCAAGTCGCAATAAGCATTGGTCCTGCAAGCTTTAATACAGCCTTTATATCAGCGTCCTTAAACCGAAAATCGGGTTTATACCGCACACCGAATTTTACTATCCACGGTATAAGTATTATAAACTGTAAACTCCACGCAATTACCATTGTTACGGCAAGTCCGTAAATACCGAATCTTTTACCGAATACAACGTAATAAAATATAATCGCCAAATTTGAAACCAGACTGATAAGCGAGGGTATTCTGTATTCACCAAACGACTGCAGCAGTCCCACAAACGAAAACGCCAGTCCCGTAAATATAATCATAGGAAACATTATTGACGTAAGCTGTGACGCAAGCGCGTGTTTTTCTCCTGCATACTGCGTCTGAATTGATACAAGCTGACCGCTGAATATTATTCCGAACACTGCTATAACCGCCGATATACACACCACAAGCGTTACAAACTTATTTACAAACTTCATTCCTTCGTCTTTACCGCGTTTTGAAACTATATCATTAAAAACAGGTATAAACGCGGCGGAAATAACACCGCCTATAATTACGTCAAACAACATTGTCGGAATTGTTGACGCTGTCGTAAACGCGTCAGACTCCATTCCCGAACCGAAATATGCAGTAAGCAGAGAATCTCTTGCAAGTCCGAGTATCTTGGAAATCAGCGTTGCCGCAGCCATAAATATTGCGGTGGCAAGTATTTTCTGTCCCGAATTTTTTTTCGTCACAGTTCAACACTCCCTTTTTCATAAAGCTCAATTGCATATTTACCATTAAGCCTTGCCTTATTCTTTAATTCTCTGTAATTTTCTTCAAGGTCGCGTTTTACGCTGTCATAATTTTTAATACACTCGTCAATCTGTTTTTTCAGCGTTTGGCTTGTAAGTTCTTCAACATCAACATAGTATTTCTGATGTGTATACTCCATAAAACTGCTTATTTTCGGGTCATACACCAGTCCGATAAGAGGCACTGCGTTTATTGCCGCATAAATAAGTGTGTGCAATCTCATACCAACGCACAAGTCAAAACAGCTCATAACAGAAATCATATCCTCAACACTATAACGTTTTTTAATAATTGCCGATCCGTTTTTCATACGCCGCCTTACATTTTGCGAAATTGTCATATCACGGCTTGACTGCATTGGTAAAAACACTGTATAATATCCATATTTTTCATAAGCGTAATCACAAGCCTTAGCAAGCTCCGATTCAAATTTATCGTCAAGATTCTGCCAGCGTCTTACCGATATGCCTATAATTTTTCTGTCCGCGTCTATACCTTCATTGGACAAAATCTGTCTGCCCCTGTTTCTGTCTGCTATATCCAAATCAAGCGCAGGGTCAGCCGTAACTGCTGCTTTTGGGTTATTTATTCCAAGCTCTCGGAGTGTATTATACGAACACTCGTCACGCAGAGTTATGAGGTCAGCCTTTTCAAGTATTTTTCTTGTACGACGAATATTTTTATCTTTTTCCAAAGGTCCTATGCCGTTTGAATAAAGCATAACCTTAAGATTATTCCTTTGAGCAAGTGATATAATACTCAGATAATAGCATAATGATTTTGTGCTTGTCCTGTCCTGAATAAGCGTTCCGCCTCCTGAAATCAGCATTTCTGCATTTTTCATATGCTTTAAAATCCCTGCAGGGTTAATACGGCTTATCGCTTTTACGCTGTAATCTCGCATAGTTTCCTTTGGATTTGCGCTTAGTACAACTATATTAGGACTTTCCTTAAAACGTTTCAAATCCTGTATTATTGCTTTTAAAAGAGCGTCGTCACCGCTGTTTTTAAAACCGTAATATCCCGATATAAGTATCTCCTTGTTCTTTTGCAGAGCCCAGTCGTACACTTTTATACTGTCGTCGGTCATACGACTGACAGAATATTCACGCTTTATAAGCTCTCTGCCGTATTCACCAAGATTATTCTGTTCATTCTCTGTAAGTCCGAAAAATTTCAATATATCATTTTTTATCTTATCGCCTGACGACATTTCACAGCCTCGGCAGCAGAAGTTTGTGTCAATTCCGACTGCCAGCTTACTATCGTCAAACAGACCGATATATCCCTCGTTTCCTGCTATTATAACAGGTTTTGCCGCTGCCATTGCCTCTAATGCGGCACGGCTTACCCCGACAAACAAACGGCACGGCGCAATCAGCTTATTGATATCAGTTCTCGCACCTGCCAGCATTACCACCTCTCTGCCAAGCTGTTTATTTACCTTTTCTGTCATTTCTTTTACGGTATTAAAATCATCGCCGTTACCTACAACTATAACTTTTAAATTATCAATTTCCTTATCTATATCAGGGATAATTTCTATAAGCTGTTTTGCCGCAAGACTTCGTGATTCGTCCATACGGCTTACATATGTTATAACATTGTCGCCATCAGCAATTTTAAATTCATTTTTAATGTTGTCACATTCCGTATCAGGTGAGAACTTGTCCGTATCAATACCGTTGATTGTTACGTTTATATCTCCTTCCGGAATATGATAATTATCCATAAGGTACGTCTTAATATCCTCTGAAACCGCAACAGTTTTCTCTCCCCAGTCAGTTATATATTTAAGTCCGTATGCGGTATTAAACACCCAGTGAGCCGTTGTTACAAACGGAAACTTCATTTTTTTGTGAAGTCTTCCGAGAATAAACGACGGTATTCTTGCGTGTGAATGTACTATATCAATATTTTCATCGCGTATTATTTTCTTTAAAAGTCTTTTTGATTTTGCCATATTAAACGGATTTTTATTTTGTAAAGGTACAGAATAATGCTTTATTCCATATTCCTCAAGTTCTTTTACATACACTCCGCCGTTTGAGGTAACAATAACATTAAATCCTTTGCGCTTTAACTCCTTTGCAAGCTCGACAACGTGCGTTTCAGCTCCGCCGATGTTTAACTGCATAAGCGATAAAAGGATATTGGCGCCTTTTTCCAAATAACTCACCTACTCTTTCACTAAATCTTACCTAATAATTATAGCTAAAAATACCAAAAATATCAAGTGTTTTCAAAAAGTATTTTACAAACAGGTAATTATAGTGTATAATCTTACCATAAAATAATATTTACAGGGGGTACCTTAATTATGAAAAAAGAAAAAAGAGGCACATTCTCCGGCGGATTCGGATTTGTACTCGCCGCTGCAGGAAGTGCTGTTGGACTGGGTAATATATGGAGATTTCCATACCTTGCCGCAAAATACGGCGGAGGTATATTTCTTTTATTCTATATACTGCTTGTTGTGACATTCGGTTTTACTCTTATGGTTGCAGAAAATGCCATAGGACGAAAAACAGGTAAAAGCGCTTTATCCGCGTTTGGTGAGCTCAGTAAAAAATGGGGTTTCATCGGAATTATTGCCACGCTTGTACCTATGATTATTCAGCCTTACTACAACGTTATAGGCGGCTGGGTTATAGAATACACAATGACTTACCTTACAGGCGGTCATACCGCGGCGGCAGGCGATAATTTCTTTACCGATATGCTTGCGTCACCGTTGCGACTTTTGGTATTTCAGTTCCTGTTCTCCGGAATTACAACTTTTGTAATATTACGAGGCGTGCAAAAAGGCGTTGAAAAGTTCAGTACAATTCTTATGCCTGTACTGATTGTACTTGCCATCTTTGTATCAGTCTATTCAATTTCACTTCCGGGAGCAATGACAGGTGTGAAATATCTGTTTATACCTGATTTCTCAAAGTTCTCAATTCAGGGTGTGCTTGCTGCAATGGGACAAATGTTCTATTCACTTTCGCTTGCAATGGGCATAATGATTGCATACGGTTCATATCTGCCTAAAAATTCTAACCTTGAAAAAAATGTCGGCAGAATAGAATTGTTTGATACAAGTATAGCAATTATAGCAGGTCTTATGATTGTACCTGCCGTATTCGCTTTCTCAGGCGGCGACGAAAGTGCGCTTGGCAAAGGTCCGAGCCTTATGTTTGTAACACTTCCAAAAGTATTTGAAAGTATGGGACTGTCAACAATCGTAGGTTCTGCCTTCTTCCTGCTTGTACTTTTTGCCGCTCTGACCTCGTCAATTTCAATTATGGAAGCAATAGTTTCATCACTATGCGACAAATTCGGCTGGGGCAGAAAGAAAACTACAATCGGCGTTGGTATAGGCTCATTCCTATTTGGTATTCCTCCCATTCTCGGCTACAGTCTATGGGACAAGGTTACTATAGGCGGTCTGACTATCCTTGATATGATGGACTTTATTACAAACTCGGTATTAATGCCGATTGGAGCTATGATGACCTGTATATTTGTTGCATATGTTATCGGTGTCAATGTTATCCACGATGAAGTTAAGCTTTCGTCTGACTTCAAACGTCAAAAACTGTTTGATATTATGATTAAATATGTCGCTCCTATTCTAATCGCGGCAATACTTGTTTCTTCAGTTCTTGAAGCATTGGGAGTTATTAAATTTTAATTATCAAAAAAGGCGGATTTTAAATCCGCCTTTTTATTTCTATTAGCATAACGGTATCATATCATCAATAGTATTCCATAAAAATACCCGTACTTCACTATCAGGAATAATATCGTATGTACAGTTTACGCTCTTTGTGTCCGCCGACTCAAACACTTCTTCCGATATCTGAATACTTTTTAATATACCGTCTTTATACAATGCAAATATAACACAGTATTTACCCGCTTTCGGCACTGAAACGACCGCCGTTCCATCATCATATTTTATACTGAACTTACTCGGCGGCAATTTAGGGACAATCACCGTAACAGAACCATATTCTGATATATATTCACGTATTCCCTCTTCCGTTTCAGTAGGCGGAATGTAATTGCCAACACTCCATACGGCTGTATCACTTAATGCAGGCAGTATTACCGAATCACTATGCGTACTGTCATTTTCACAAACGCGTTTTGCACCGCCTCCATCCATAAACGTCGGTTTATTAATAATCTCCCAGCCTCCCCATTTATGCCCAAGAGCCGGTATAATTTCCGATTTTTTATCACCGCATACGTTACAGCTGTAAACTATATTTCCATTATCATCACAGGAAGGCACTTCCGTTACCGTCCCTGAATCCCATATATGCTCAACACATTGTTTATTTTCCTCACAGACAGTAAATGCTTTGATTCTTGCCGCATATCTGCTCTTATACCAATAATCCTTATTAAGATAAGTCAGCTTATTATCCAACGTAAGTTTCACTGCCGTATATCCTGCCTGACTTGACAATTTGATGACTATACTGAAATAACTCCCTTTATCAACCTTTACAGGTTCATTTAATTCAATTGTATAGTAACCTGAATGTTCAAAAAAAGCTGTTTTCTTTGCAGAAAGCTTTCCTTTTTGAGGCGATATATTCGATATATCCTGAACATTCTGCTCCTCCTGCAAATCGGTATATACCTCAGCTTCACAAGTCACTGCTTTTCCGTTCACCGCTACATTTACCGCTTTAATATACTCAGGCGCGTCATCAGTTCCCATTTTCGCCTCAAATACATTTGCTGCATAATGACTTCCGTTTACTCTAAGCCCGAAATCACTTTCTCTACTATCGTAAAAATAATTATAGTCATATTCATCTATTGGAGCATAGTCAAACGCAAAAATTGTTGAACTGTCACAGTCATAAGACAAATAGAAATAAGGGAGAGTTTCATAACTGTTCTTAATTATCCAGCCGCCGTTTTGCGACGCGCCGCCCGGTTCAAATTTTTCAGCAGGAATACTATCGTCCCAGCCTATAATCGTACATGCATGCGGATATGCCACGCTCCCCGTTTCATTTTTTGCGTTATGATAATTACGCTCATATAAATTATTATATGAGAATGTTACCGATCCATACTGAGCTATCGCCCTTTTCATAGCATCACGGTCTTTCGCATTTTCAATATGTACAGCGTTTACCATTCTATATGCCGTATTGGCATATACAGTATTCAAATCCGCACTTACTCCCTGCTTTACAGGTCCGCACCACTGCGACCATATTGTCGCTCCATATTCAGGATTACCGCTTGTATTATACCAGTTAGAGCTGTTTTCTGTTATTTCACCCAACGTATTTTTTAAAGGGTCAGCTCCCCTGTTATGTCTGAAATACCCCAATTTCTCAGGTGATAATACAACTTCTGATATATCGCTGCAAAGTCCGTTTCTCAGTATTGAAGTTTCCGACGCATTTACCGAAGAATACGCCCAACACAAATCGGAGCTGCCCTGATCCTTTACAGGTGTGACAACTCCGTAATCACGACTGTCAAAGCGCGACAGCTTTGCAATCTCTTCTATATTTGTTTGTTTCAATTCTTCCAGTGTTTTTGGCGCACCGCTATCCATCGGCGCAAGAGTTACATCTGCATACACCTGCGCCGCGAATAGTGATACCGCAAAAAAAGCTGATACCGCACATAAAAATATTTTCGATTTAAGCATATTAAATACAGTCCTTATGCCTATTTAATTACTACTCTATGGAAAGTTTTCTTACCTTTCTTTATAATCATTCCTTCATCGGTTATCATATCATCTGTAACCGAACCATTTACATCCGTATACTTTTCATCATTTATAGACAATCCATTCTGCTGTACAAGTCTTCTTGCCTCACCCTTTGACGGCAAAAGTCCTGTCTTAACCAGCATATCCAAAATGCCCATTCCTACAACGTCAGGAATCACTGTAGTCGGCATATCCTCGCTCACTCCGCCTTTGGCAAATACCTCCTCAGCCGTTTTCTTAACCTTTTCAGCCTCAGCCTCACCGTGAACAAGTTTAGTAACCTCATATGCAAGACGTTTCTTCGCCTGATTCAGCTCCTGTCCCTCCCATTTTTCCATTTCACGTATTTCATCCATAGGAACAAATGTAAGAAGTTTAAGACACTTAATAACATCAGCGTCCTGAACATTTACCCAATACTGATAGAAGTCATACGGTGTTGTCTTTTCAGGGTCAAGCCATACTGCACCTGACGCCGTTTTACCCATCTTCTTGCCTTCGCTGTTCGTCAAAAGTGTAAACGTCATACCGTAAACCTGAGTCTGGTCTTTTCTGCGGCAAAGGTCGATACCACCCAGTATATTACTCCACTGGTCGTCGCCGCCAAGCTCAATTTTACAGTTATACTTACGGTTAAGCATAAGGAAATCGTAGCTCTGCATAAGCATATAGTTAAATTCAAGGAACGAAAGTCCCTTTTCCAGTCTTTGTTTAAAACATTCGGCAGTAAGCATTTTATTTACTGAAAAACACGAACCGATGTCACGCAAAAACTCAACATAGTTAAGGTCTAAAAGCCAGTCTGCATTATTTACCATAATGGCTTTATCATCTGAAAAATCAACAACCTTTGCAAGCTGTTCCTTAAACCTCTCGCAATTGTGGTCAATAATTTCCTTTGTCATCATCTGACGCATATCCGTTCTTCCCGACGGGTCGCCGATATGTCCCGTACCTCCGCCGACAAGCGCAATAGGTCTATGACCGTAATTCTGCATATGCCTCATTACGACCATCTGCAGAAAGTGTCCTACGTGGAGGCTGTCTGCTGTCGGGTCAAAGCCGATATAGAACGTAACTTTTTCCTTTCCTAATAATTCTCTGATTTCCTGCTCGTGTGTTGTCTGGGCAATCAAGCCACGTTCCAACAAAACGTCATATACATTATCGTGCATATTTATCTTACTTACGCTAACACAAATCCTATGGATTTGCTCGCTATTACTTACTACGTAAGTAATTCACCTCCTTCATTAAATTTTCTGCAAGCATCACAGTAGTGCTATTATATAACATTTTACTGCATATTGCAAGAAATTTTTTTCATATTAAAATCCCCCTGCACACATACGGCAAGGGGACAGCTCAAATATTCTTTGAACCAAGCAGATTATGGTATTTCAGATAATCCTGAGGGTTTGTGCTTATTATTCTCTCTACAATTCCGTCTACTATTTCAAGCGTCACATTATTATACATTTTTATATGCCTCTGGCGTATTTGTGTATTATCAAAAAACACTACGTCAGTAGGAATAGGTGAATAAATCATTTTCCGCTCTCCTTTCTCTGCATATCAATCAGTTCATACATCTTTTCCAGCGCATTTTTCAAACCGCCCATTTCATTAATCAGTCCGCACTCTACCGCCTTAGTCGCAAACAATATACTCCCAACATCATTCGCTATTTCGTCAGTAGTAAGCATTAACTGTTTAAATTCATCGTGTGATATTTTTGAATTAGAAACAACAAATTCCGTTATTCTTTCCTGCATATTCTGAAAATACTGAAACGTCTGCATAACCCCAATGACCAAACCGTTCATTCTAAGCGGGTGAACAGTCATTGTAGCCGTAGGAGCTATAAACGAATAGTCCGACGCAACCGCCAGCGGTACCCCTATACTATGTCCTCCCCCCAGTACCAGCGATACGGTAGGCTTACCCATACTTGCAATCATTTCCGCTATTGCAAGACCTGCCTCAACATCGCCTCCCACTGTATTCAGTACCACCAAAAGACCGTCTATTTCAGGGTTCTCCTCCACCGCTATAAGCTGAGGAATAACGTGTTCATATTTTGTTGTTTTATTTTGCGGAGGAAGTACCATATGTCCCTCCACCTGACCTATAATGTTTAAACAGTGAATATTGCCGCGCGGATTCTTTGTTTCAACACTGCCAAGCTCTGTTATATTTTCCCGTTCCTGCTCCTCGATTTCGCTTTCATTTTCGTTGTTGCTTTGATTTATCACTTCTGCATACACCTCCGTAATCTTATTATACATTACTTTACTTCGTTTTATTCAGTTCTTGTTTTTTATTACAAAAACAGTTGACAATACGTTATTATGGTGTTATAATATGAAAAAATTCTTTTGGAGGTTGTGTTATGATTAACCGATTTTCAAAACTGAATAAAGTAATGCTAATGTATTAGGGATTTGTCTTTAACGTTTGATTAAATGTCACGTCAAAGGCAAAGCCCTCATTGGCGTGGCTGTAAGATATACACCTTGCAGACTGCGGTTTGCAAGGTGTTTTGTTTTAAAGAAAGGAGAATACTTATGAACCATAAAGGAACACAAATAATTGAAACAAAACGGCTGATACTAAGAAAATTTAAAGTATCGGACGCTCAACAAATGTTTGATAATTGGGCAAATGACAGCGAAGTAACAAAATATCTGACTTGGCCTTCTCACGGCAATATTGAAGTTACAAAAGAACTGCTTTCAGACTGGGTACAAAATTATCAGAACAACAGTTATTACAACTGGTGTATTGAATTCAAAGAAACAGCACAGGCAATAGGCTCAATAGGAGCCGTAAAAGTTCTGGAATATATCAATTCTGTAAGCATAGGATACTGTATCTCAAAGGAATATTGGAGCAAAGGTATTATGACAGAAGCACTCGGAGCTATAATTAAATTCTTCTTTGATGAAGTTGATGTGAATCGAATCTCAGCTACACACGATACCAATAATCCCGCGTCAGGACGTGTAATGGCAAAATGCGGTATGAAATATGAGGGTACTTTTGTTCAGGCTGCCTGTAATCAGCAAGGTATATGCGACATAGCCGTTTACGGTTTGGTAAAGCGTGACTATACAGGATTTTAACTTGTAAAATTATAAAATATATGATAGAATGAGATATGTATGAAGAAAGGAGCTGTATATATGCCTATCAAAATCCCCGACAAATTACCGGCAACACAACAGCTGAGAAAAGAAAACATCTTTGTTATGAGCGAAAAAAAAGCTATGCACCAGGATATACGTCCTCTTAAAATTGTAATTGTCAATCTTATGCCTACAAAAATCACCACTGAAACACAGCTTTTAAGGCTCTTATCAAACTCGCCTTTACAGATTGAAATAGACTTTCTGCAAATGGATTCGCACGAATCGAAAAACACACCCACAGAGCATCTATCAGCTTTTTATAAAACCTTTGATGAAATTAAAGTCTCCAAGTATGACGGTATGATTATCACAGGCGCGCCTGTTGAAAACCTCGCTTTTGAGGACGTTGATTACTGGGAGGAGCTTGTTCGCATAATGGACTGGTCAACTACTCACGTCACCTCTACCCTGCATATTTGCTGGGCGGCGCTTGCAGGGCTTTATTACCATTACGGAATCCCCAAGCACCCGCTTAATGAAAAATGTTCAGGTGTATTCAGACACAGGGTAAACCGACGTACCGCAAAGCTTGTACGCGGATTTGACAATGAATTTTATGCCCCTCATTCACGTTTTCAGGAAGTCAGGAGCGAAGATATAAAGAGGGTTAAAGCGCTTGAAATTCTTGCTGAATCAAAAGAGGCAGGTGTATATATAGTATTCACCAAAGGCGGACGGCGCATTTTTGTTACGGGTCACTCGGAATATGACGCAAACACATTACGTGACGAATATTTCCGTGATTTGGAAAAAGGAAAAAATCCATCTGTTCCAAAACACTATTTCCCTAAAGACGACCCTTCAAAAAAACCTATTGTCAGATGGCGTTCTCACGCAAATCTGTTATTTTCAAACTGGCTGAATTATTTTGTATATCAGATTACACCATATGATATTGACAGTATACGATAATCACAGAAAAAACAGGGAGCATTGCTCCCTGTTTCTTTGTTAATTACAATATATATCAAAACCAATTTCGTTATCTATGCCGTCTGCTAAGACATCCGCAAGATTAATTGGACTTACATCTTTTTCACTTAAATATTCCGCAAGGCGTTCTGCCTCCGTCCTATTTGCCGATACATTTTCAAATATTGTTCCATCATTGTGCTGTAAATCATACACTGTTACCCTTTCCTCTTCAAATGTAATTCTTCTGTCAACTATTTTATACATATTTTTTAATAGTCCCCTTTCTTTAGTATTTGACATTATTATACTCTTAAAGGATATTTATGTCAACAGATGTCAATAATATGTATATTATATGTAATTTCATTGTAACTATTGTAATTTTTTAGTTCTAAATACTATCTATCTACATTTCTATTTCTGGTAAACTTTCTTATAATACCCTCAACAATTTTCCAATCATCATCTGCAATTTTACCTTTTAGCGAATAAAGATAGTTCTCCTCAATATCATCTAAATACGTTTTATAACTTCTGAAATCAGGGCTTACAAAAACTCCGCCGCTATTGCCTGACTTTGTATAGACAGGCGCTATAGAACTTAAATAAACTATATCTCGGTGTATTGTTGATATGGAAACGTGAAATTCCGCTGCCAATTCATATCTTGTTGTTTCTCTTCTGTATCCGAGGAATTCAAGCATTTTTGTCCTGCGTTCACTTACGCACAGTTTATCATACACTAATCATAATCCTCCTTTTGTGCTTTTACTTGACTGGCAGGTCTTTTTTATTATAGCACAAAAGGAGGATTTTGTTCATCGCTTAACCTTCATTGAACCACGCGACTATCGCGTGGTTTTCTTTATACAATAAAACCCGACACTGTCAGTGTCGGGTTTTATTGTATATTTTCTCTCATATTTACAGCAAACTTATTTGTTCAGCCGCATATTTATCCTCAAATGTATTCAGATATTTAAAACATTCTTCTGTATCACTCATAATACCGTTTTGAAAACATACATCATAAAAGATTTTTGTCAGTTGTTTATCGTTCGGCGAAGGTATCTGATAACTGTTACCGTAGGTTCTTATGTATTTTTCTTTCAGTTTCGGGAAATGCTTATCCAATTTCGAATAAAAATATTCTCTGTTTCCATCTCTTAAAGTAAGACCCATATCAAAATTTATAATACCCTTAACCTCCGCCTCAATACAATATCCAAGTATACCTCTTAAATTCTCCTCACTGTCGTTTATAAACGGCAGTATCGGACAAAGCCATACAATAGTTGGTATTCCGTTATCATGCAGTATCTTTAATGTTTCTGCGCGTTCCCGTGTTGACGATACATTCGGTTCAAGAATTTTGCACAATTCTTCATCATAAGTAGTCAGCGTCATTTGTACCACGCATTTCGCCTTTTGGTTTATTTTCTTTAAAATATCAAGGTCACGCAATATTCTTGATGACTTAGTAATAACAGTAAATCCAAAACCGTATTTCTCTATGACTTCAAGACATTTCCGCATATTCCTAAGTTTTTCCTCTATATGCATATAGGGGTCAGACATTGAGCCTGTACCTATCATACACTTACAGCGTTTTTGTCTTAACGCTTTTTCAAGCAATTCCACTGCGTTGGACTTTACTTCAATATCCTCAAATTTATGGTTCATTTCATAGCAGTTACTTCTTGAGTCGCAGTAAATACAGCCGTGAGTACAGCCTCTGTAAATATTCATTCCGTTTTTTGATGATAATATCCCCTTAGCAAGTACCTCGTGCATTACTGTTCTCCATTAATAAATTTACTCAAAAACTCTGTATCCTCCTGACTTAGTTCTGCTTTTTCCAACATATCAGGTCGTTTTTTCAACGTATTTATAAGCGACTGTTCGTGTTTCCATTTTTCTATATTAGCGTGATGTCCAGATATAAGCACATCAGGAATTGACACTCCGTGCCATTCAGCAGGACGTGTATACTGCGGATATTCAAGAAGCCCGTTAAAATGCGACTCATTTTCGTATGAGGTTTCCGCCGCCAATACATTAGGAACAAGGCGCGATACAGTATCTATAACCGCCATTGCAGGTATTTCCCCTCCTGTAAGCACAAAATCACCGATAGACAGCTCCATATCCACTATTTCATCAATAACACGCTGGTCTATGCCCTCATAATGACCGCATAGAATAACAATATGCTCCTCCTTTGACAGTTCCAGCGCGACAGATTGTCCAAATACTTTACCCTGAGGCGACATATATATTGTAAGCGGCTTATAATCAAGCCCCTCCGCAACAGACATATACGCGTCAAATACAGGCTGTGCGTTCATCAGCATACCGCCACCGCCGCTATAGGGATAATCGTCCACCTTACGGTGTTTATTCGCAGAAAAATCGCGTATATCTATAAAATTCAGCTCAATAAGCCCATTTTCACGCGCACGACCGATTATGCTGTCGCCCAGAACAGCCTCAAACATCTGCGGAAACAGTGTAAGAACATCGAACCTCATTATAAATCCTCCAGCCCTTCCATAATTCTTACTGTTACACGTCCGCCGTCTATATCAATATTTAACACCACATCATCTATAACCGGCAAAAGCAGGTCTTTCTGACATTTACGCTTAACTTCGTAAATGTCATTACTTCCTGTATTAAGAACATCACCGATTACTCCCACTTTTTCTCCGTTTTCTTTTACCACGTCAAGTCCGATTAAATCGGCTATATAATAAACTCCTTCAGGAAGTTCACCCAACACCTCGCGTTCAGCATACAGCACCTGATTTTTATACTTTTCCGCCTCGTTGATATCCTTTATCTGCGGAAATTTCACGATGATATTCCCCTTCTGGTACTTGATTCCCTTTACGTCAAGCCGTTCATATTCACCGCGTCTTTGTATATAAACATATTCAATATCTTCAAAAACTTCAGGATAATCAGTCCAAGGCACAACCTTTACTTCTCCACGAAGTCCGTGTGTATTAACTATTTTACCTACCTCTAATAAGTCCATATAATATCCTTTCAAAACGTAAAAAGGGCTTACATTCATTTTAAATGCAAACCCCTCCTATACTATTGTAAGATTTCAACCGCAACCTTTTTATTTTCACGACTTGCGGCAGCTTTGACAACAGTTCTGAGCGCTTTTGCAATTCTTCCCTGTTTACCAATCACCTTACCCATATCGTCGCCTGCAACTCTAAGTTCAAGAGTTACAGTTTGGTCGTCGTTTATAATTTCCTTAACGTCAACCTGTTCGGGATAGTCCACAAGTGATTTGGCTATTATCTCCAATACTTCTTTCATTAGCCTACCCTCCATAATTAGATAATGTTTGACTTCTTTAAAAGAGCCTTAACAGTATCTGTCGGCTGTGCACCGTTAGAAATCCATTTCTTAACTGCCTCAGCGTCAATATTAACTGTTGCAGGGTCAGTAAGCGGATTGTATGTGCCTATTTCCTCAATGAATCTACCATTTCTCGGGTATCTTGAATCTGCAACTACAACTCTGTAAAAAGGAGCCTTCTTTGCACCCATTCTTCTTAATCTGATTTTTACTGCCATTGTTTTTCACCTCCCGTAAAATCTTTGAATATATCATAAAGTATCTGCAATACCTTATTTACGCTATTTGTACTTTCTGAGGCGTTTAAGCATTTTTGCCTGTTTGCCTCCCGTAAACTGTTTCATCATTTTCTGCATTTCCGCAAACTGCTTTAAAAGCTGATTTACGTCCTGTACTCTTGTGCCGCTGCCCTGCGCTATACGCACCTTTCGGCTTGCTCCAATGATATTCGGTTTACGGCGTTCATCTTCGGTCATTGACTGAATTATTGCCTCTATATGCACCATTCTTTTTGCATTTTCTTCGGTGTCAACGCTTTCAAGCATTTTTTTGTCAATCCCCGGCAGCATACCGAGTATCTGTGAAAATGAACCCATTTTCTTTATCTGCCTGAATTGTTCAAGAAAATCGTTAAGGTCAAACTGCTGTTTGCGTATTTTCTCTTCTAATTCCTGAGCTTTCTTTTCGTCAATAGCCTCCTGTGCCTTGTCTATAAGCGTTAGCACGTCACCCATTCCGAGTATTCTCGACGCCATTCTGTCGGGGTGGAACTGTTCAAGGTCCGAAAGCTTTTCTCCGACTGACGCATATTTTATAGGTTTTCCTGTAACCTGCTTTACCGACAATGCCGCGCCGCCGCGAGTGTCGCCGTCAAGCTTTGACAGAATTACACCAGTCACGTCAAGCTGTTCATTAAACGACTTTGCCACGTTTACCGCGTCCTGACCTGTCATAGCGTCAACAACAAGCAGTATTTCCGTAGGATTGACTTCGCTCTTAATGTTTGACAGCTCGTCCATCAGCTCTTCGTCAATATGCAGACGACCTGCCGTATCAAGAATAACAGGGTCGTTACCGTGCTTAATTGCGTGTGCTACAGCCTCTTTTGCTATAGTTACAGGGTTTACGTCCGCACCCATTGAAAATACCGGTATCTGCACCTGCTTACCCAGAACTTCAAGCTGTTTTATAGCCGCAGGTCTGTAAATATCACAAGCGACCATAAGCGGACGTTTATTCATCTGTCTTGACAGATTCAGCGCAAGCTTGCCCGTTGCCGTAGTTTTACCCGCACCCTGCAAGCCGCACATCATTATTACTGTAGGCGGTTTCTGAGCAAATTCCAGACGCGCTGTTTCTCCGCCTATCATCTGAGTTAATTCGTCATTTACTATTTTTACAAGCTGCTGCGCCGGAGTAAGCGACTCCATTATCTCCTGTCCGAGCGCTTTTTCCGATACAACATTTATAAACTCTTTTACAACTTTAAAGTTTACGTCTGCCTCTAAAAGAGCCAGCTTAATTTCACGCATTGCGTCCTTGATGTCTTTTTCATTAAGCTTTCCTTTGCCGCGCAGCTTTTTAAATACGCCCTGCAGCTTATCTCCTAAGCTTTCAAATGCCACAAGCTCTGACTCCCTTCCGAAAAAATCTATATCTCCTTGGAAATTTCATCTGCTATTTCCAAAAGCTTTTCTTTATATATACAGTCTGACTTCAAAAGCAATTCATTCATACTGTTAAGCTTTGCGCTGATAGAACGAAAACGCTCCACAATGCCGAGCTTTTCTTCATAATTCATTAAATGCTTTTCACCCTGTTTTATAGACTCTCTGACTCCCTGACGGCTTATATCAATTTCTTCCCCTATTTCAGCAAGAGAAAGGTCTGCATTGTAATACATATCAATTGCAGAACGCTGTTTTTCAGTCAGAAGTTGTCCGTAAACATCAAGCAATATTGTAATATTTAAATCCTTAGCCAACTGTATCACCTGTAAAGTGTTTTTAATTTACATACGATAGTTTACACCATTTTACGGTAATTGTCAAGATAATTTTTATCAAATTTGTTCTTTATATTCACCAATGTTTTGTATAATTTCACAAAATTCATTATAATCAAGCAATCTGTTAAGCACGTCCAACAGCATATTTGCCGATATTTTCATAGGTATGCCGAGAGCGAGGGCAAGAGCATTCCTTTTTTCTCTGCTGCCCTCGCCCCCCGACAAACCTGCCATATACAAATCAGCTTTTGTAATATTACGTTCTCTTCGCGGTTCACTGCTGCTGCCGTCAACAGTACAGCCGGCTTTTTTCAGAGCGTCAAGAATAACTTCCTCTTTCATACCTTCCACTCCGAGAAGTCCCTCTTTTCCTGCTTTCTGCTTGCGTTTTTCCTTACCCTGAATATCAGGTACATAAACGTGTTTTACTTTATCTGCCGGAATAGACTGTTTTATATAATTTCTTATTTGAAAGCCTGCGCTGTCGCTGTCAGTCAATATGGCTATACCTGTTTTATCTGCCATTTGTTTTATGGTGTCAAGTATTTTTTTGTTAGAAAAAACACTAAAGCCATTTGTTGTGATTATTACCGCGTCTATAAATCGTGAAAGCTTTATTTTATCATAAACTCCCTCAACAACAATTGTTTCTTTAACCGTATACATACTCTTTTTCCTTCTATATCAATTTATATCAGTATTTTATGCGCTTTTCTTTGCTCTGTCAATACTTTCTATAATATATTTTTCTACAGATGTCCGCAAATCCGCAGGCGCTGTTTCTTTTCCCGTAATTACATCTAAAAATTCAGTAACATCACCATATCGGTAAAACACATTATTTATCTGACTGCTTTCAACTATTTTTCCGCCTCCGTCATAAATCACTGTTTTCTCTACTTTTATTCCATAACACTTTAAATCACAGTAATCAGCTGAAATATTTTCGGTTATAATATAGTAATCAAGGAAAACACGCGCCCTGTTCTCTTTTTTTATGCTTTTGTATAAGACCTCATTGTCCATAACCCACCTCCATAACTCTGTATTTCAAATTAAAGCCACCCAACAATATATGTTTTTAAAAAGTTATATATTCCAAAAAAAATTTAAAATAGGTATTGCAGTTTTGGAAAAAATATATTATAATAGTCAGGTAATGTTTTTACATTGTATGTGTGGCGATGATGACCGAGCCCGCGCGACCGAAACCCGTGAACCTTGTCAGGCGGGGAACCGAGCAGCAATAAGCGGTGCTTTCGGTGTGTTGCGGTAAACTCGGTCTGAGCCTTTATTGTTTCGACGCCTGTACGGCGTTTTTTCGTATGTGCGTGTTGGGAAAGGTATGGTATATGTATGGCACATCAGGCTATTTATAGAAAATGGCGTCCTATGGTATTTGATGATATTGTAGGTCAGGGACATATCACTCAAACTTTAAAAAATCAAATTATAAATGATAAGATTGGTCACGCTTACCTGTTCTGCGGTACACGAGGAACAGGCAAAACAACGTGCGCCAAAGTTTTTTCACGCGCTGTAAACTGTATTAATCCTCAGGACGGCAATCCCTGCAACGAATGTGAAATTTGCAAAGGTATTATTGACGAAAGTATACTTGATGTTAAAGAAATTGACGCCGCATCAAATAACAGTGTTGATAACATTCGCGAAATCCGTGAAGATGTACGTTATGTGTCTACCAATGCCAAATACACAGTTTATATTATAGACGAGGTTCATATGCTGTCGTCGGGCGCGTTTAACGCTCTTTTAAAAACACTTGAAGAACCGCCTAAACACGTTATATTTATCCTCGCAACCACAGAGGCTCATAAAGTGCCGCAGACAATACTGTCACGCTGTCAGAGGTTTGATTTTAAACGTATACAGCCAAGCGACATAATTTTAAGAATGAAAGAAATTGCTCACGGCGACAGTCTTAATATTACAGACGACGCATTTAAACTGCTCGCCTCTCTTGCAGACGGCTCTATGCGCGACGGTCTTAGTATTCTTGAACGCGTAGTATCTGCTTGCGGCAATGAAATTACTGCCGAAAATATCACGTCAACGCTTGGAATATCCGCGTCAGAATCCATATTTAAAATTATTTCTGCCATAGCCGACGGTAATGTGAATAATATAATAGAAGTAATTGATACATTGATGTCGGACGGTAAGGATTTAAAAGTATTTATTGATTCTCTTATAAAAACCTTCCGTGATATGCTTATATGCAAAATATCTGACAGTCCTGATGATGTACTTGACTATACTGCCGAAGATATGGTAAAATTAAAATCACTCGCGGACAAGATGTCCTTTGAAAAGCTTTCGCACTCCGCGGCGGCTCTATCAGATACACAAGCCGACACTCGCTGGGTCAAGGCTCCGAGAATTATATATGAACTTGCTCTTATTAAATTGGCAAGACCTGAATTTGACTCCTCTCCTGCCGCTCTTACCGACAGGCTGGCGTCACTTGAAAACAAAGTAGCAAACGGAGCTGTTACAGATACGTCTTCGCTGAACGACAGAATTGCAAAACTTGAAGAAAAGGTCAAAAACGGCGTAACAGTTGTCTCAGACACAAAAGAAATGCCTCAGGAACAAAAGGAGCCTCAAAAAAAGACGCCTGCACGACTTTACAGCCCTATCCCCCTGTCTGAACTGACGGCTGACAATCCCATTGTCAAGACCGCAAAAAACTGGGATAATATTTCACGTACTATGTCCAACAGTGCAGGATATTTACGCCCCTGTCTTTTAAACAGGCAGATTACAATTGACGCCGACGGTATTATTATGCTGTTTAAGGACGCCGAAAAAGGCGCCCACGATATAGCTGTTATGTACAAGGATAAGCTTAATCAGGTATTTAAGCGTTCCTCAGGTACTGATTTGATAATAAAGCTTGCTTATGAAAATGAGATACAGGAAGAACCTGTTGATTTCTGGAATTTACCGCAGGGTAATGCTGATGAGGCTGAAACTCCCTCTGTTTCAGAGGACCCGCTTGACAAGCTGGTGCAAAATTTCAGTGAAATCATTGAAGACGCTGATGAAAGCGAATTTGTTGATTATGATTCTGCCGAGGACAGTTTCTCACAGTCCTCTTTTGAAGATGAGGACGAGCAGGAAGAATTTCTTGAAAAAAATGAACTGTCCGAAGATGATGAATAAATTAAATAATTTAAGAAAAGAGGTACACTAAAATGGGAAAATACAAAGGTTTTGCAGGTGCAGGAATGAACACCAACAAAAATGTGAGCAATGTTGTAAAGCAGGCTCAGAAAATGCAGGAGGAAATGGAAAGAGTTCAAGCTGAAATGGAAGATAAAACCGTAGAGGCAACTTCAGGCGGCGGCGCAGTTACAGTTACCGCAAACGGCAAAAAAGAAATTCTTTCTCTGAAAATAAGTCCTGACGCTGTTGACCCGGAAGATGTCGAAACTCTTGAAGACCTTATTATGGTAGCAGTAAACGACGCGATTACACAGGCTGACGATATGATGGCAGAGGGTATGAGCGCCGTAACAGGCGGTATCAATATCCCCGGACTGTTCTAAGCTTATGCACGCAGCAATAATTGAAAATCTGATTGAAAAGTTTGAACAACTTCCGGGTATAGGCAGAAAAAGTGCCGAAAGAATTGCATTTCATATTTTGGAGCATATGTCCCCTGACGAGGCAGCGGCAATGTCCGCCTGCATTACAGAGGCAAAAAGTAAAATTTCGCTTTGTCCTGTTTGTCAGAATCTTACAGACTGTGCGCCTTGCAAAATATGTTCTTCGTCAAAACGCGACGCGTCTGTTATCTGTGTTGTTGAAAGTCCGGAAGATGTTTCAGCAATTGAGGCAACAAACGAATACAGCGGTCTTTATCACGTTCTGCACGGCTCATTATCACCTATGGACGGTATCACACCTGACGACATTAAAATAAACGAGCTTTTACTCCGTCTTTCCGATGGAACCGTTAAAGAGGTCATTATGGCTACAAATCCAACAGTAAACGGAACTGCGACCGCGGTATATATTTCAAAGCTGCTGTCGCCGTTTGAAGTTAAGGTTACACGTATTGCCCATGGCATACCGATTGGCAGTGACCTTGAGTATGCAGACAAAATCACACTGATTAAGGCGTTAGAGGGACGTCAGACAATGTAAATTTGCAAAAAACAGCGTTATATTCACGCTGTTTTTTTATATCCTCAAAGTATCTGCATGCCCGTCCGTCTGTATTTCGTATTCCTCCCCAAAACTCGTCAAAATTCTTACTTTATATTAACATTTTTTCTCAAAAAAAGTCAATATGATTTTATCAAAAAATTTGTTCACACTTTTTCTGTTTTTATTACTTCTTTTTTGCTTGACTATTCTTATATAAATAGATATAATGATAGTATGGATTTTTAATGCTCAACTATATGTAAGGGGGTTACATCTATGAGTAAACTACATATGGGTATTGACGTGGGCTCTACAACAGTCAAGGTGGTGGTGCTTGATAAAAGCAATAACACACTGTTTGCAGAGTACAGACGTCATTTTTCTGATATAAAAAGTACGGTAAAAACACTTTTTGATGAAGTACGCGAGGTTGTTCGCGAGTCAGAATTTACCGTTGTCATAACAGGTTCAGGCGGTCTTTTGCTGTCTAAAATGCTTTCATTGCCGTTTGTTCAGGAGGTTATAGCTAACAAAACCGCTATCAAAACATTCCTTCCCGAAACAGACGTGGTTATAGAACTCGGCGGAGAAGACGCAAAAATACTGTATCTTTCCGGAGGACTGGAACAGCGTATGAACGGCACCTGCGCCGGAGGCACAGGCTCTTTTATCGATCAGATGTCAATACTTTTAAAAACTGACGCGGACGGTCTTAATACCTTAGCGGAAAACCATTCGATTATATATCCTATTGCCGCACGCTGCGGTGTGTTCGCAAAATCTGATGTTCAGCCGCTTTTAAACGAAGGTGCGGCGCGCGAGGATATTGCCGCGTCAATATTGCAGGCGGTTGTAACACAGACTATAAGCGGTCTTGCGCAAGGACGTCCTATTAAAGGCAACATTGTATTTTTAGGTGGACCTTTACACTTTTTACCACAGTTACGCAGACAATTTGAAGAAACGTTAAAGACTACAGCAAAATCATTTACAACACCCGAAAACGCTCAGCTATTTGTTGCTCTCGGTGCGGCTCTTATGCACGACAAAAAAACTACAAACATTGATACGCTTATTGAACAGCTTGCTACTGCAAAGTCTGTTGACGCAGAAATAACGCGTATGAGAAAACTGTTTATTGATGATAATGAACGCAGTGAATTTTTTGACCGTCATGGTAAGCACGTTGCCAGACGGCGCGACATTTCAACTGCCGACGGTCCCGTTTTCCTCGGTCTTGACGTTGGTTCAACTACCATAAAAGCAGCTCTTATAAGCGAGGACGGCGACATTCTCTATGACTATTATGCAAAAAACGAAGGCAGTCCTATTACCTGCGGTATAAACATACTTCGCGAATTATATTCACTCCTTCCCGAAAAGGCTTACATAGCAAACGCCTGCACAACAGGTTACGGCGAATTATTATTAAAAACCGCTTTCCGCATTGATGAAGGCGAAATTGAAACAATAGCGCATTACAAAGCGGCTAACTACTTCTCTCCCGGTGTTGATTTTATTATTGACATCGGCGGTCAGGATATGAAGTGTATGAAAATTAAAAACGGCGTAATAGACAGTATTATGCTCAATGAAGCGTGTTCTTCAGGCTGTGGTTCATTTATCCAGACTTTTGCCGAAAGTCTTGGACTTGACACGATTTCATTCTCAAAAGAGGCTCTTGAGGCTGAAAATCCCGTTGACCTCGGCACACGCTGTACGGTATTTATGAACTCGCGAGTTAAACAGGCACAGAAAGAAGGTGCAACAGTAGGCGACATCAGTGCAGGTCTTTCCTATTCCGTTGTCAGAAATGCGCTATACAAGGTTATTAAGCTGCGCGACCCTCAGCAGATGGGTGAAAATATAGTTGTTCAGGGCGGTACATTCAATAATAATG
The DNA here is from genome assembly GCA_010206265.1 of Lachnospiraceae bacterium MD329. GTDB lineage: Bacteria > Bacillota > Clostridia > UBA1381 > UBA1381 > Hominilimicola. The sequence goes on along the minus strand of VIQV01000020.1, from coordinate 18,082 downwards.
CAATTCTGCGCTGTTTTGAGCTTTTAACCGAAAAGAACGTTGTGCGCCCCGATATTGCAGGTATAATGGGTGCCTTCGGGTCTGCTCTTATTGCAATGGAGCGTTGGAGCGGCGGTGAATGTGATATTATCCGCGCAGATGAACTTGACAGCTTTACTTTCGATACATCACTGACACGCTGTCAAAAGTGCAGTAACCACTGTCAGCTTACAATAACCAAGTTTTCTGACGGAAGTCAGTTTGTATCAGGTAATCGCTGTGAGCGGGGCGCAGGCGAAGAAAAGCCTAAAAAGCAACTGCCTAATTTGTTTGACTACAAATACAAACGGGCTTTTGCATATAAGCCGTTAAAGGCGGATTCTGCACCTCACGGCGTTATAGGTATACCCCGTGTTCTGAATATTTATGAGAATTATCCGCTCTGGTTTACTTTCTTTACCGAGCTTGGCTTTTCTGTGAAAATTTCCGGCAGAAGTACACATCTGATTTATGAAAAGGGTATTGATTCCATACCGTCAGAAAGCGCGTGTTATCCTGCAAAGCTCGTACACGGTCATATACAGGACCTTATTGACAAGGGCGTAAAAACAATCTTCTATCCCTGTATTCCATATGAACAGATAGAATATTCTAACGCAGGAAACCACTTTAACTGTCCTATGGTAACATCTTATCCTGAGGTTATTTACAATAATATGGATATTGTTCGTCAGAAGGATATTAATTTCCTGTATCCGTTTATTAACCTTGCAGATAAACCATCTTTTAAACGTCAAATGATGAAGGCTATGTCGGATTACGGTTTTACAAAGCCTGAAATTGATTCAGCAGCAAATAAAGCCTTTGAAGAACTGCAGAATTATAAAAATGATATTCGCGAAAAGGGCGTCGAAACCCTTAAATGGCTTGAAGATCACGACGAGCGTGGGATTGTGCTTGCCGGTCGTCCCTACCACATTGACCCTGAAATCAACCACGGCATACCTGATATGATTACATCGCTCGGCTTTGCAGTTCTTACAGAGGACAGTGTGGCGCACCTCGGTCACCTGCAGCGTGATATACGCGTAGTTGACCAATGGGCATACCATACAAGGCTGTATGAGTCGGCAGCTCAGGTAATTAAAAATCCGCATTTGGAGCTTATTCAGCTTAATTCATTCGGCTGCGGTCTTGACGCTGTAACTACCGACCAAGTACAGGAAATTATCCAATCGCACGAAAAGATTTACACAACATTGAAAATTGACGAGGTTTCCAACCTTGGTACTGCGCGTATACGCGTACGCTCGCTTAAAGCGGCTGTAAAAGAACGCGACGCAAGTGATTTTGTTCCTCATAAAATAGAGGAATACACCATTAACCGTGTACGCTTTACAAAAGAGGAACGCTCAAAGCATACAGTAATCTTTCCGCAGATGTCCCCTACCCACTTCGGACTGTTTGAGGCAGTGTTGCGAGCTAACGGCTATAATGCTCTTGTACTTGAACACGCCACGGCTGAGGACGTTGAAACAGGACTAAAGAGTGTTAATAACGACGCGTGCTATCCGTCTATTATGGTTACAGGACAGCTTGTAAACGCTTTTGTAAGCGGTAAATGCGACCCTGAAAACACGTCCGTTATGATTACCCAGACAGGCGGCGGCTGCCGCGCGACAAACTATATAGCATTTTTAAGAAAAGCGCTTAAAGAAGCAGGTTATCCCAATGTACCCGTAATTTCACTGAATGTATCAGGTCTTGAAGGAAATCCCGGATTTACTATTACTCCAAAACTTGTTGACGGTCTTATAAAAGCTTGTACTTGGGGTGATTTACTGCTGACCCTTACTTTACGTATTCGTCCCTACGAAGTTAATAAAGGTGAAACAAACGCTCTGCAGGATAAATGGCAGAAACGTCTGTACAGCGACATTGTAAACAACCGTCGCAAAAATCTGAAACACAAGCGCATTATTGATGAAATAATTACTGATTTTGACAGTATTGAAATCGATGAAACTGTTAAAAAACCAAAAGTCGGAGTTGTCGGAGAAATTCTGGTTAAGTTCCACCCCGACGCAAACAATAATATTATAGATGTTATTGAGTCTGAGGGCGGTGAAGCAGTTATGCCGGGACTTGCAGATTTTATGCTTTATTGCCTTTACAACAACAACTTTAAACACGATAATCTCGGTGCAAAATACACTACAATGGCTCTTTGTAATCTTGCCATCTGGGGTATTGAAAGCTACCGCAAACATATGGTTAAAGTAATGAATCAGAGCACCAAATTCTCAGCTCGTGCACCAAAACATATTGTAGATATTGCAGAAGGCGCAAAGAGCGTCTTGCAGCTTGGTCACTGTACAGGCGAGGGCTGGTTCCTTACCGGTGAAATGATTGAGCTTATAAATTCAGGTGTACCGAATATTGCGTGTGTTCAGCCATTTGCGTGTCTGCCTAACCACGTTACCGGTAAAGGTATGATTAAAGAACTTCGCCGTCAATTCCCTCAAGCTAATATTGTTGCAGTTGACTATGACCCCGGCGCAAGTGAAGTTAATCAGCTTAACAGAATTAAACTAATGCTTGCCGTTGCATTCGAGAATATGAAAAAAGATGAAATGTTCGATAACTTAAAACCGAAAAAAGTTAAAGCAAAAATTAAAGAACCTTTAAAAACAGAATAATATTAAAGAGCATATCGTTAAACGATATGCTCTTTCTTAAAGTAGTAGCTTATTCCGATTATATCAGCTATTATCCAGCCTATGGGGATAGCTACCCAAATACCTGTTACTCCTATCCGCTGAACCGACGACAGCGCATAAGCCAGCACAACTCTTATGCCGAGTGAAACAACGGTTAGAACAACGGACATTTTAGGCTTGTTTACTGCCCTGTAATATCCGTACAGCATAAACAAAATACCTATGCCGATATAGAACGCACCCTCTATCCGTAAATATCCCATTCCGATTTTAATAACCTCTGTACTTGACGCGTCAACAAAAGTCTGCATTAAAGGTCTTGCAAATACACAAACTAACACACTTATGACAATACAGAAAACAATAACACTTTTTAACGACTCCTTTATCCCCTCACGAATACGTTTTTCTTTACCTGCACCAAAATTCTGAGCGACAAATGTGGAAAAGGCATTGCCAAAATCCTGTACAGGCATATAAGCAATTGTATCAATCTTTACCGCCACTGCAAAAGCCGCCATAACCTGCGCGCCAAAACTGTTAACAATCCCCTGTATCATAAGTATTCCAAAATTCATTACAGACTGCTGGAGGCAGGTCAGTCCCGACAGTGAGACTATATCCCGAACAGTAAGTTTCTGAAAGACAGCCTCGGATTTTCTGATACGCAATTCGGGATAGCATATATGGGTATATATCATTAAGCCTGCTCCCGAAATATACTGCGATATCACAGTTGCTACTGCCGCGCCTCTAATACCCATATTAAGAACAAGTACAAAGTACAGGTCAAGCGCTATATTTAAAACGACCGACACGAAAAGAAATACCAGCGGCACTACGGAATTACCGATTCCGCGAAGCAGATTAGAAAAATAATTATATAAAAATGTTGCGATAATACCTATAAATATGTAGTATAGATATTCTCCCATCATAACCTGCAGTTCTTTGGGAACCTGCAATATTTTCATAAGAGGTTCTCTGAAATACAGTGCAATAACCGTTAAAACTAATGAAAATACACCTATCAGGATAAATGAAACAAAAATTCCGTTTCTGAGCCTCTCTGTATTCTTTCTTCCAAACTCAATTGCAAAAAATGCGCTGCTTCCAAGGCACAAGCCCAAAATAACCGATGTGATAAAGGTCATAAGAGAATATGACGAACCAACCGCCGCCAATGCGCTGTCACCTATATATTTCCCCACTACCCACGTATCAACCAGATTATATAGCTGCTGCATTACATTACCGAGCATAAGCGGTACTGCAAAAGCCCATAATTTTCTGTTTATTTTTCCTGTTGTTAAATCCTGTTTTGTGTTCATTCTATTTTACATACCGTCCCGCAAATAAAATTTCATTATGCTTATCATCAAGATAATAGCTTTTTCTTTTTTCGTTCCTTCTTATTTTTTTAAATATCCACCCCACTCAACAACCGTAAATCCTTTTCTCTCAAACGGTTTTATTTCCTGTTTTTGCAATACTGTGTCTGCTGTCGCAGGTTCATACACCATAAATACTCTCAAAACTGAATCCGGTTCAGGTATTATCTCAAGTTTTGCAGTTTGTTCATATTCCTCTTTGGCAAAATATATCTTGTTATACTCATTTTCTTGCATTTGTGGTGCCCAATAAACAATAAATTCATTATACTCTTTTGGAGTAAGTCCCATTTCTGAAAGTGTTTTTTGCAAAAACTCAGCACTGTCACTCCCTTTTACCACAAAACCCTCCTTGAAATCAGGTTTAAAATTAAGCATTTCTCCTTCCCAGAAAAGATATGAGTATTCTTTTTCACCTGAAATAATCGTTCCGTCAGGCTTTGCTATTACAGTCCAGCCGTTATTATATTCAGGATATGTAAATGTGAATTTTCCATCAAGGTCAAGCTTTACGTTTATCTCCTGCTCTTTCTCAGGATATAGATAAATTACAGGTTTTCCACCTTTTCCCGCTCCATTTAACTCTATAGTTGATATTAAATCTATAAATTCCTGCTGTTGTTCAGCATCTTGTGTATAAGCATACAGATGATAATATAAATTTTCATCCTTATAAATAGCCTGCATATAATTATCCTCTTTATATAAAAGCCATTCTATTTTATTTCCTATAAACTTACTTTTAACAGTCTTATACGGCTTACTGCCCTTGTAAAGTTCATCATATGTTGGTTCATATCCATAATATATAGATATTGACGGTGCATTTTGCACCTCGGATGAAACCACCTTCTTTATTCTCCATCCGTCAAAATCTGTGCCATATTCTAAATTAGCAAAATACCCCTCAGGTTTATTGATTGTCAGATAATCCAACTGTACACTTTGTGCCGAAATATCAAGTTTTAACTCTCCCTGTTTCATACTCTCCATTACAGCCCTAACCTCTTTTTCAATATCATTAATACTTAAATCTTTTAATTCACTATTAAAATCTATTAAAATCAAATAATTGTCATTTGATTTCACAAGATACTTCTTTCTGTAATCAGTATCTGATGTTTCATCAAATATACACACAAACTCTATGTCATTCTGTGATGTAATCTCACCTATCATTTCATATCCCAAATTATTAACATCTGCTGTCAAATCACCTGCCGTCATACAACCCAATTCCCGAGCAGTCATCATTATATATGAATTATTTTTATGCAATTCTATCCTCGTATCAGAACCGCTGAATCCTTCATTTACATTCCAATCATTTATTTCTGACATCTTCAATCTGCCGTTAAGAATTTTATATTCTCTTAACATAGGAGCCTCGTTTTTTTTAGTTGCAATTGTTACTGTCTTTGTTTCCCCGTCCCACTGCACATCACTGCCAAATGCCTCCGAAATTGCACGTAATGGTACAAGTGTGCGATTATTGACGATTATCGGCGGTGTATCAAGTATCACTTTTTGTGCACTATCCGAAAATGTATCAATTGACATATCTTTAGAGCCAATCGAAAGCATTACAATTTTCCTTTCTTTGATTATAAAAACATTTGGAGATTTCCATTCCACTTCTGCTCCAAGTTTTTCTGCAATCGTACGCATTGGTACAAGCGTACAGTCATTTTCAATAATCGGCTGTACATCAAACTTGATACGCTCACCATCAAGCAATACCTTGATTTCGTCGTCTGCCGCTATTGCTGTCATTCCCAAAAGCATTGCAAGTGTAAGAATTACTGAGATTAGTTTTTTCATTTTTCGTTCCTCCTTAACTTTGTCCTCTATTAATAATACGTTTCAACACGCCAAAAAGTTGCATTTTAATCAAATAATGACACCTGATCTGCGTCGGGAATATCGTCAAAACAGCCGTTTTCCTCCAGTATATTAAGCGGATTTTTACCAATACCTGTACGAAGTCTTAAATCCTCTACATTACGGAATTCACCATTTTTCCGTTCATCTGTGATACTAAGCGCATCATTTTCACTAAGTCCGGGCAATGCGCTTAGCGGCGGTAAAATTCCTTCTTCTGTCTGTAAAAAGTCAGTCGCGTGCGATTTATATAAATCAACCGGCACAAAATTTATGCCTCTTGCATACATTTCAACACAAATTTCAAGAATAGGTATAAGGTTTTCCTCCTTCGGAGTTACTGTGCCATCTTTCTTTTTTGCATTAATCAACCGCATTTCCTCACGCACTCTCTCTTCACCTCTCGCCATTACAGACGCATCAAAATCGTCCGCACGCACGGTATAATACGCTATATAAAAAGCCTCTGGATAATGCACCTTAAAATACGCGATTCTGAATGCCGACATTACATACGCTACAGCGTGTGCCTTCGGGAACATATACTTGATTTTTTTACAGGAATCAATATACCAGTCAGGCACGTTATTTTCACGCATTTCCTGTTCATATTCGGGAGTAAGTCCCTTACCTTTACGCACCATTTCCATTATCTTAAATGCGTGCTCCTCTTCAACTCCGCACGAAATAAGATAAATCATAATATCGTCACGGGCACAAATAGAATGTGACAGGTCACATTTCCCCTCGCGTATAAGCTCCTGCGCGTTACCCAGCCACACATCAGTACCGTGCGACAGTCCCGAAATACGGGCAAGCTCCGAAAATGTAGTAGGTTTTGTATCCTCTAACATCTGTCGGACAAATTTAGTACCGAATTCAGGTATTCCGTATGTTCCAAGTTTTGTTCCTATATCCTTTCCTTCAATCAGTTTTAACGCCTTATTTGACGTGAACAGGCTCATTGTTTCAGGATCGCCTATCGGAATGTCCTTAGCCTGTATTCCTGTTATATCTTCTAACATTCTTATAACGGTCGGATCATCGTGTCCGAGTTCGTCAAGTTTTAATAAATTCTGGTCAATTTTGTGATAATCAAAATGCGTTGTTACTATATCTGAATTGGGGTCATCTGCTGGGTGCTGAACAGGACAAAACTCGTGTATGTCATTTTCAAACGGCACAACAATAATTCCGCCGGGGTGCTGTCCGGACGTACGCTTAACACCTTCACACCCTTTTGCCAGCCGTTTCATTTCGGCATTTCTCATTACAATATTTTTTTCATCGCAATATTTCCTTACATATCCAAATGCCGTTTTTTCTGCGACCGTACCTATTGTACCTGCGCGGAATACCTTACCGGAGCCAAAATATGTTTCTGTATATTTATGAATAGTAGGCTGATAAATTCCCGAAAAATTAAGGTCAATATCAGGCTCCTTATCTCCCTTGAAACCGAGAAAGGTTTCAAATGGTATGTCGTGACCATCTTTTTTATACGGTGTACCGCATTTCGGGCAGGTCTTATCCTCTAAATCACAGCCCGACAAACCAATCTCCGAATCAACAAACTCTACATTTTTACATTTAGGACAAATGTAATGTCCCTGAAGTGAATTTACCTCTGTAATATCCGACAAATACGCGACAAACGACGAACCCACGGAACCTCTTGACCCTACAAGATAACCGTCAGACAGAGATTTTCTTACAAGCTCCTGCGCTATTTTATACATAACCGAAAAACCGTAAGTAGTAATCGAATGGAGCTCCTTGTCAAGACGTTTCTGCACTATATCAGGAAGAGGGTCGCCGTATATTTCTTTTGCACGGTCAAGCGAATCCTTTACTATATCTTCCTCCGCACCGTCAATTACAGGAGGACATTTTTTTTCAGGAATAGGACGCACATCTCCTATCATATCCGCAATTTTGTTTGTATTTGTAACAACCACCTCATATGCCTTTTCCTTACCGAGATAATCAAATTCAGCAAGCATTTCATCAGTTGTCCTCAAATACAGAGGCGCCTGATTATCTGCGTCCTTAAAGCCTTTATAGTGCATAAGGATTTTTCTGTAGTCCGCCCCCTCTTTATCAAGAAAATGCACGTCGCAGGTAGCGCAGACAGGCTTATTATACTTCTCACCCAATTCAACCACACGCCTGTTCAAATTCATTAAATCTTCATCAGTATTAATATTCCTATGGTGACTGTCCCACTTCATATATGCGTTATTTCCGATAGGCTGTATTTCAAGATAGTCATAAAAATCTACTATTTCTTTTAAATCCTCGTCTGATTCACCATCAACTATAGCCCGAAACAATTCACCTGCCTCACACGCCGAGCCTAAAATAAGTCCCTCGCGTTTTTCCTCAAGCAGACTGCGCGGAATACGCGGTGTACGAAAAAAATAATTCAAGTGCGACGCGGATACCATCTCATATATGTTTCTGAGTCCCGTTTGATTTTTTGCCAAAATTATAATATGAAACGCCTTATTTTTTTTCGACGCACTCCTCACGTCAAAATCATTATTCAATTCGGCAAGTATGTTTTTCCCCTGTTCTTTAAGCTCTGCAAGCATTTTTACAAACGCGTCGGCAGTAGCTTTTGCGTCGTCCACTGCACGGTGATGGTTCTCTAAAATAACGTGCAGATGTTTTGTAAGCGTATCAAGTCTAAAATTGGGCAGTTCAGGATACATACAACGAGCCAGAATAAGCGTGTCAAGACAGCAGAAATTGTACTCAAATCCGTGCTTTCTCGCTGCCTCTTTAATAAATCCCGTATCAAATGCAGCATTATGAGCAACAAGCACGCAGCCACGGCAAAATTCAAAAAACTCTCCAAGTATTTCTTCTATTTTAGGCGCGTCCTTAACCATTGAATCTGTTATCCCTGTGAGTGAAACAATCTTTTCAGGTATCGGCTCGCACGGATTTACAAATGTTGACCATTTATCTACTATTTCACCGTTTACCACCTTTACCGCACCTATTTCGGTTATATTGTTTACTTTATTGTTCAAACCCGTTGTTTCTATATCAAATACAACAAACGGTGAGTCTATCGTTTCGTTCTTTGCGTCATAAACTATTTTCTTACTGTCATCAACAAGATAGCCCTCCACTCCGTAGAGAACCTTTATTTTTTTATTAAAATCAGATGCTTTCATTGCGTCTGGATATGACTGCACTACTCCGTGATCGGTCAGCGCTATCGCCTTATGTCCCCAGTATACTGCGCGGTCAATAAGACTTTGCGCCGAAGATACCGCGTCCATTGCCGACATCTGCGTATGCATATGCAGTTCAACGCGTTTTTCCTTTGCCGTATCCTGTCTTACAGGCGGAGCGTCAATTTTTGCAATATCATTAAGCATTACGATAGTTTCGCCTGCGTATTCGTCATACTGTGCCTTGCCTCGTGCGGCTATATATATTCCTCCGCCTTTTACTCCCTTTTTAAGTGCTCCATACAGCTTATTAAAAGGCGCGTCATCTTCCGTTTTTGTCACAAACAGCTTAGCTGAAATTGAATCCTCATTGTCTGTTATGTCCATTGTTATAAGATGAAATTGCTTTCCTGTCTTTTTAGAGGTGATTTCACGTTCATCAACAAAAAATACACGTCCTGAAAAAGTAACCCTGCCTGAATGGTCGTTTATTGATTTGATTGATATTATATCATCACGGATAGGTCTTCCGTAAAGCATTTCAGATACATTCGCCTTACCGACAATCTTAGGTCCCGAATGTCCTGCCGCAATATCGTGATTGCTGTCTGACGTGACCTCATAAATCATTACATTACGGTCAGGTGCGGATTCATTCTTTTCAATCTTTACAATTGCCTCACTAAGCTTACACACGCTTTTCAATGCGCTTTCTACCTTAGCCGCCTGATATTCCGAGGTGCCTGCTCCTAAAAGAATTTTCACCTTGCGCCTGTTTTTTGACACGCTGATTTTTTTTACTGTTAAATCTGATATTTCATTATCTGTAATCTGAGGAAATACAACTCCCAGTTTTGGTTTCATATTTTCATTTCTCCTTTATCTGAAAAACAGGCTGTGACCGATGTCACAGCCCTGTATTCTATAACCATACCGACCAATCGCCGTAATCAAATGTTCCACTGCCGTGATGTAACTTTCCCGCGTCCTTCAATTTCCTAAATTCGTCCCTCATTCGGCAAATTATTTCAGGTTGAATATCAAGTGTATGATGTGCAGGAAATACGCACTTGACAGGTAATTCTGCAATACGCTCAAGCGATACCAGATATGCCATAGGGTCGGTTGACGGGTAATATGCTAAAAGCGTATCCTTATATACCAAATCACCTGTAAACAAATACCCGCGTTCCTCCTCAAAAAAGCACATATGTCCCGGTGAATGTCCCGGCGTGTGCAGCACTTTGACAATACGCCCACCAATATCTATACTGTCACCATCTTTAATTATCTTTGAAGGCATTCCCTGAAAAAAATCATAAGTATTTACATCATAGCCTGTCGGCAAGTCACATCGGTCAACCACCATTCCTCGTATGATTTCCATTGACAGCGGGAATTCGCCGTTTAACCAATTGATTTCATCTCTATGCGCATAAAAATCCTGAAAATATTTATGTCCTCCAATATGGTCCCAATGAATGTGGGTCGCAATGGCTGTTATAGGCTTATCTGTAAGTTTCGCAACTTCTTCATAAATATTACAGATACCAAGCCCTGTATCAATCAACAGACTGCGTTCTGAACCATTGAGCAAATAACAGTGTGTTTCCTCCCAATGTCTGTACTCACTTATTATATATGTTTCGCTGTCTATCTGCTCAATGGTAAACCAATCACTCATTTTATCACTCATTTTATCACTCATTTTATCACTCCTTATTTAAAATAGTTCACACCTGCTTCAAACAGCTTTTGGTCTTTATTTCCGGGGACGTTAAATGCAATATTTGTTCCTATACGCTCGCTATGTCCCATTTTACCCATAACTCTGCCGTCAGGACTTAATATCCCCTCAATTGCTGAAACAGATCCGTTTGGATTCCAGTCGATATCATATGTTGCTTTACCGTCTGCATTTACATACTGAGTTGCAATCTGTCCGTTCTTCGCAAGCTCCGCCACCTGTTCGGGAGAGGCTATAAATCTTCCCTCTCCGTGTGACACAGCAATAGTGTGTATATCACCTGTATTTACATTAGCAAGCCACGGCGACTTATTTGACGCAATTCTCGTCTGCACCATACAAGAAACGTGTCGTCCAAGCGTATTAAATGTAAGAGTAGGCGCACTCTCGTCAAGGTCGCGTATCTCACCGTAAGGAACAAGCCCAAGCTTAATAAGCGCCTGAAAACCGTTACATATACCCAACATCAAGCCGTCACGGTTTTTCAGCATATTCATAACTGCGTCTTTTACAAGCGGATTTCTAAATGCCGTAGCAATAAACTTACCGCTTCCTTCGGGCTCATCACCGCCCGAAAAACCGCCGGGTATCATTACAATCTGAGAATTATTTATACGCTTTTCCATTTCACGCATTGAATATGCGACATCTTCACCTGTAAGGTTTCTTATAACAAACACATCTGCCACACCGCCTGCGCGCTCAAATACCCTTGCAGTATCATACTCGCAGTTTGTTCCCGGAAATACAGGAATAAACACTCTCGGTTTTGCAAATTTCTCTCCGGCAACCGTTATATTTCTCTTGTCATAACTGTAGGTTTCAGGTTCATCTGTAAATTTGCCTGCTTTTGTCGGGAATACCTTTTCAAGCGGTGTTTTCCACGCATTAGCCGCCTCGTCAAGCGAAATTTCCACTCCGTTTATTTTAAGAGCAGTTCCGCCTGTTGTACCAACAGCTACAGCTCCTTCAATATCCTCTTCTGTTTCTAAAATGATTGAGCCAAGCGGTGCATAGAACAGAACATCATTAGTAATATTCTTATCAAATTCAACGCCTATCATATTTCCAAATGCCATTTTCGAAACAGTTTCAGCAAGACCATAACCCTTGACCACACTTGCCGAAAGTACCTTACCGTTTTGAATAAGAGTATGAACCGTATCATACATTTTCTTCAACGCGTTAAAATCTGGCAAATCGTTTTCATCACGTTTTACGGTAAACATCACAAGCTTTGTACCCGATTTCTTTATCTCTTGAGATATAACCTTATCTGCCTTTACAGGAGCCACCGCAAACGAAGTCAGCGTAGGCGGTACGTCAAGCTCGTTAAATGAACCGCTCATTGAATCCTTACCGCCGATTGCAGCAATACCCAATTCAAGCTGAGTTCTGTATGCCCCCAAAAGTGCCGCAAACGGCTTGCCCCAGCGTTTCGGGTCTGTTCCAAGCCTCTCAAAATACTCCTGAAATGTCAGATATATTTTCTTATAGTCTGCACCAAGCGCAACTGCCTTTGAAACAGATTCAACAATCGCATAAGTTGAACCGTGATACGGGCTCCAACTCGAAAGATTCGGGTTATATCCAAAAGTCATAACCGTAGCAGTGTTTGTTTCACCGTCCAGAACAGGAACTTTAGCCGCCATACCCTCAGACGGTGTAAGCTGATACTTACCGCCGAATGGCATAAGTACACTGTTTGCACCGATTGTACTGTCAAATTTCTCACAAAGCCCCTTTTGTGAACATACATTAAGGTCAGAAAGTATATTAAGCCACTTTGATTTTACGTCAGTAACAACCTCTCTCTTAAAGTAACGATTATTTTCATCAGGAAGAACAACTTCAATATCTGTATTCTTAGTCGCTCCGTTTGTATTAAGGAAATCGCGTGAAATATTACATATTGTCTTACCGCGCCAGTTCATAACAAGTCTGTTTTCGTCCGTAACCTCCGCAACTACAGTCGCCTCCAAGTTTTCCTCATTCGCATACTGAATAAACTTATCCGCGTCCTTTGAACGTACAACTACAGCCATTCTCTCCTGTGATTCGCTTATTGCAAGCTCTGTTCCGTCAAGTCCCTCATATTTTTTAGGTACTTTGTCAAGATTTATCACAAGTCCGTCCGCAAGCTCGCCTATTGCGACGCTTACACCGCCTGCTCCAAAGTCATTACAGCGTTTTATAAGTGTTGTAACTTTTTCATCTCTGAATAACCTTTGAATTTTCCTTTCAACCGGCGGATTACCCTTCTGAACTTCACTTCCGCAGGTTAGAACGCTCTTTTCGTCGTGAGCCTTCGATGATCCTGTCGCACCGCCAATACCGTCGCGTCCCGTTCTTCCTCCGAGAAGTACAATCAAATCTCCTGCCGACGGCACCTCACGTATTACATTCTTTTTAGGCGCCGCACCGATAACCGCACCGATTTCCATTCTCTTTGCGACATAACCTTCGTGATAAATCTCCTGAACCTGTCCTGTTGCAAGACCTATCTGATTTCCGTATGAGCTGTAACCCGACGACGCGCCTTTTGTAATCTTTCTCTGCATAAGCTTACCTTCGTGAGTATCTTTAAGCGACACTCTCGGATCGCCGCTGCCTGTAACGCGCATTGCCTGATATACATAGCTTCTTCCTGAAAGCGGATCACGGATTGCGCCGCCCAGACAAGTTGCCGCGCCGCCGAACGGTTCAATTTCCGTTGGGTGATTATGCGTTTCATTCTTAAACATTATAAGCCACGGCTCGTCCGCTCCGTTTACATCAACATCTACCACAATTGAGCAGGCGTTAATTTCCTCAGACTCGTCTATCTCCTTTAACAGTCCCTTCTTCTTTAACTGCTTAACTATAATTGTAGCCATATTCATAAGGCAAGTATCACGGTCTGGAGCATACAATTCCGCCTTTGCCTTTTTATATTCTCCATAAGCGTCAGAAATAACGTCGGCATACTTACCGTCGTTTATGGTAACATTATTGATTTTTGTTGAAAATGTAGTATGACGGCAGTGGTCAGACCAGTATGTATCAATCATACGCAATTCCGTAACCGTTGGATTACGTTTTTCCGTATCCTTAAAATACTTCTGACAGAACGATAAATCGTCCATATCCATTGCAAAGCCCATTTCATTAAGAAACTCATTGCGCTGAGTTTCGTCCATATCGTTAAAGCCGTCAACAGTTTTTACATCATCAGGCATAATATGCTCCATATCAAGAGTTTCGGGCTTATCAAGACTTGCCTCGCGCGCCTCGACAGGGTTTATAACATACTTCTTTACTCTGTCAACATCACTTTCCGAAATATCACCTATCAGTACATAAACCTTCGCGCTTCTTACTCTCGGACGTTCCTTTTCCGTCAGGATTGAAATACATTCCTCGGCAGACGCCGCACGCTGGTCAAACTGTCCCGGCAAAAACTCAACCGCGAACACCTTACCTTCATTTATTTCTATTTTCTCGTCATATGCCTCATCAACAGGCGGTTCGGAAAAAATCAGACCGCGAGCCTTATTATATTCCTCGTCTGATATTCCCTCAACATCATAACGGTTTATAAGACGCACCTCACTCAGTCCGTCAAGCGACAGATTTTCTCTTAAATCCTCCAGTATACTCCGAGCCTCAACATCAAAGCCTTTCTTTTTTTCAACAAAAATTCTCCTTACCATCTTTACGCTCCTTTTTTATCTCATAAAATCAATATTTACATTTTATCATAAACTAACGCATTTATCAACATTATTGTGCAATAAATCTTACTATTTTTCCAAAAAACATTATACCCGTTATATTGCAAAAGACCAATTGTTGTTGTATAATATTGGGAGGGAGTGAAAAAACGTGAAGACACAAAAATTTTCAAGATATTTTTCTGTATATGATGTAATATTTTTAACCTCCGCCGCGGTTATATTTATATTTGCGGTGTTTTTTCCGCCTGTACATTCAGTTGCGGACCAAGGAGATTTTGAACGTGTAATGCGTCCAATCGGCATTAATTTCCCTGCTGATTATTCTTTTTTCGAATATGCTGTACGTTTTTTCCCTATGCACTTTACAAAACAGGACTTACTTCTTTATGTACCTCGCCTGTTATTTCTCGTTCCGTCAACCTCTTTTGTTTTTCCGTCGCTGATTGTCAGAATAATATGCGCCCCGACAGGTGTATTTGATATGCGTGTACTTGCCGTTATAATGTTTTTGTGGTATACATCAGCGTGCTTTTTTATACTGCGTAGAATTAAAATAAAAAATCATATTTTACATATTGCCTTTATAGGATTTTTTCTTATTGTGTTTTTTAGCGGAGTTAATCTTACACTGTTTAACAGCCTGTACGGTCAGAGCGTTATGCTTGCGTCCTTCGCCTCTCTGGCGGCAGCCTCATTATATCTTTTTGAAAACATCAGTACCGCCTCTAACTGCAAAATATTTATCTTTACAATAGCTTCGTGTCTGATGATTGATTCAAAGCTGCAATGCTTTATATTTGCGCCGTTTTTTGCCGCATTAATTATTTATGCCGGATTTAAAAGCAACCAGTGCGCTGTATACTTATTATGCGCCTTTGTCATAATATGGCACGGTATAGGCGGATATTTTATAAACGGCATAAATACGGGCAAAGCTACTATATATAACAGTGTATTCTACGGAATTTTAAAGGACAGTGATACTCCGGAAAGAGATTTAGAAGAATTGGGTATTAACCCTGAATTTTCCGCCGACAGCGGAAAACACGCATTTCTTGAACCCTCTGAATATACTTATCCGCCGACTGACGAGAATTTCTATTCCCAAATTTCAAATATAACAATTATAAAATTTTATATTTCTCACCCTATAAGACTCATTAAAGCAATGGAAAACACTGCGAAACACGCATTCAGCAACAAAATCAACTTAGGCACCTTTGAAGAAAAATACGAGCTTGACCCCTATACATCATCATATCGCTTTACGCTGTGGGAGGATATCCGTTCACATCTGCCCCGTACACTTTTATTTATTGTCCCTGTATGGCTTGTATTTATAGTATTTGCGGTATTTAAAAGAAAAAATGTATATTTCCCTGTTATTATAACAATGTTTTTAATTGGAGCTGTACAATTCCCTATGCCGTATATAGGTAACGGAGCGGCAGATATTTCAAAACAATTGTTTATGTTTAATATTATTTTTGACAGCGGTACAGCCATTATTCTGTATTCTATGCTAAAATGGCTGGACAATTTTTTTCAAAAAAGGTATTGACATTTTATTTTTCCCGTGCTATAATACAAAAGCAATAAGAAATGCGGGAGTGGCTCAGTGGTAGAGCGTCACCTTGCCAAGGTGAACGTCGCGAGTTCGAATCTCGTCTTCCGCTCCATATCAGGACAAGCATAGCTTGTCCTGTTTTTATTTTCTGAAAACATTTCTAAGTTCTTCAATTTCATTATCGTTTACGCCTGCATACCCGATAATCACAGCACTGCTCTTTTTTTCATTTTTAAAATAATAGTCGTCCATATCATAAAGACGTATTCCTTGTTTCTCTGCTCTCTTTAATATTTCTTTTGCCCGTGAAGTCTGCGCCACAATATGCAATCCTGCTCTTTCACCTTTGATACAGACATCAGGCATACTGATTGCCTCAATAACTCTATCACGTCTTTTTTTATAAATATTTTTAACCCTGCTTAAATGTCTTGCAAAATACCCCTCAGATATAAATTTATTTAATGTATGCTGTTCAAATCGCGTAACTGTCGAAGAATATGCCGAAAAACGTCTTATAAATCTTTTCAGCATATCGCGCGGCAGCACCATATATGCAATTCTTACCGACGGCGCAAGAACTCTTGAAAACGTGCTTAAATAAATGACCTTATCACTTGAAGAAAGCCCCTGCATAGCAGGAATTGGCTTTACCGAAAAGTTAAATTCACCGTTATAATCGTCTTCTATTATGTAACGTTCCCTATCCGCCTCTGCCCATTTTATTAACTCCATGCGTCTTCCCACAGGCATTACTGCTCCTGTAGGAAACTGATGTGACGGTGTAACATATACAATTTCTGAATTTGTCTTTTTTAAATTATCTGTCATCAATCCGTTTTCGTCTACATCTATATAGTTTATTTTTTTACCGTTATTTTTTAAAATCGTGTTTATCTTGCCGTAACCCGGATTTTCCAGTGCAAATACCGCGTCATTTTTAAACAGTTCCGTCAACAGCATTGTAAGATACTCAATTCCTGCTCCTACTATTATTTGTTCAGGTGAGCATATAACGCCTCTGAATTCATTGAGATACTTTGCAATGCTTTCACGAAGTTCATAATCTCCTTTTACATCACCTGTATTCAAATATTCGGGAGTAGAATACATCACCTCTTTTGACAGTTTTATCCACGTTGCATAAGGAAATGACGCAATATCAACAGTATTCGTACGAAAATCAATCTTAAAGTCTGACGCCTCTTCTTTTTTCTCTTGTACATACTCAATATTATGTGTGCCTATTGGTACATCAATGCGCCTTACATAGTATCCGCTCCGTGGTTTTGCCAATAAATACCCCTCGTCTGTCAGTATTGAATATGCAGTTTCAACTGTATTGACGCTTATTCCAAGATATTTTGCAAGCGACTTTTTAGACGGCATTTTCTCATTTTCTTTAATACTTTTATTTCTTATTTTTTCTGCAATATGTAAATACAATTGCTCATACAACGATTTTTTTGAACTTCTGTCAAGTTCTATAATAAAGTTAAACACCAATCTGACCTCATAAAAAAGTTTTATTTTGACACTTTTAACAGTGTCAATTAGTGATATAATTATAAACAATTCAAAATAAAAAGTCAATATTTGAGACTAACTATTAAAAGTCAAGAGGAAAATGCAAATTTTCTAAAAAAGTTTTTGAGTTAGAATGAACATTGAAAATCGCATGACAAATAGAGCAACAAGTGTTGCTCGTCAAAAAATATCGAAATGAAAGATTAAGCAGATTTAAAAACTTCGCCTGTTTTCTCTAAATGGTAAATCAGACGCACGAGTTTCTTTGCCGCATGTGATACTGCAACATAGTAATGTTTGCCCTCAGAACATTTCTTTGACAGATATTCGCTAAAAGACGGTTCCCAACGACAGACAAATCTGGTTGCA
>VIQV01000018.1 GCA_010206265.1 Lachnospiraceae bacterium MD329 | reverse complement strand
AATGCAACCAGATTTGTCTGTCGTTGGGAACCGTCTTTTAGCAAATATCTGTCAAAGAAATGTTCTGAGGGCAAACATTACTATGTTGCAGTATCACATGCGGCAAAGAAACTCGTGCGTCTGATTTACCATTTAGAGAAAACAGGCGAAGTTTTTAAATCTGCTTAATCTTTCATTTCGATATTTTTTGACGAGCAACACTTGTTGCTCTATTTGTCATGCGATTTTCAATGTTCATTCTAACTCAAAAACTTTTTTAGAAAATTTGCATTTTCCTCTTGACTTTTAATAGTTAGTCTCATACAAAAAGAGCGTAACACTCGCCACGCTCTTATATATTTGCATTAAAGCTCCATTTCTTCCTCTGCTTCTCTCACTTTTTCATCAGTCATCTGTCCCAATATACTTTCATATTTTTGCAATTTTATATTTAACTCATTATTTAATTGCTGTAGATGAACAATTTCAATCTGTGTATTATGTACTAAATCAACAAGTGCAGATATATGGTCTGATGTGCGCTTTATATCAAGCATTTGCTGTGATAACATATCTTTTTTCCCTTGTTCCATAAGAGCATTGTCCTTTAAAAAAGAAACTGTCTGTTTTATTTCCATCTGCTGCTCTTGTATATTTTGATGTTTTTCAGATATTGTGGTTGATAATCTATCGTGGTCTTTCGATAAAGCATCGTGGTCTTTCGATAACAACTCACGAGTAGAATTTTCATTTCTTATTAAAACAAAAATTGCAACTATTACCGATATAAGCGTTATACCTGCCATTGTCAAATCAATCCAAGATATATTTTCCATTATAAATTCCTCCAATGTCAAAATCATTCCTCCTTCCATTATACAATAATTTCTATATTTTGACAAGTAAAAAGAGCGTAACTCTTGTACGCTCTTATATATTTGCATTAAAGCTCCATTTCTTCGTACTGCTGTTTCTTTTGTTGTTTATGCTCTCTTAACTGTGTTCTTAGTTTTTTATTTTCTATTTTAAATTCTTGGTTCTCCTTTCTTAGCTGCTGATTTTCTATTTGAGTTTTATGTAACAATTCAACAAGTGCTGATATATGGTCTGATGTGCGCTTTATATCAAGCATCTGCTGTGATAGCATATCTTTTTTCCCTTGTTCGAGCAATACATTATCCTTTAAAAACTCAACCGTTTGTTTTATTTCCGCTTGTTGCTCTTTCAATGTTTGATGTCCTTGTGACAAATGTTGCGTTAAATGTTGCGACAAATGTTTATGCTCAGAGGACAGTCCCGTATGTTCTAATGATAATTTCTCGTGTTCTGTAGACCGTAGACTATGTTTTTCAGATAATATGCCACGAGTTGCATTTTCATTTCTAATCAAAACAAAAATTGCAACTATTACCGATATAAGCGTTATACCTGCCATTGTCAAATCAATCCAAGATATATTTTCCATTATAAATTCCTCCAATGTCAAAATCATTCCTCCTTCCATTATACAATATTTTTCATATTTTGACAAGCAAAAAGAGAGCAGTAAAACCACTCTCTTAGCTGATTTTATTATATTTATATTACATCCTGCAGTTCTGGCAGTTATCATTTTTATGATAATGTTCGCCGTAAAAGTACAATAGCCACCCTTCTCCCAAAGGACAGCTATTTAAACTAAAATTTGTTCTGTGGGCATAACCGTTTGAGGTCTTGCCTTCTTCTATATATATTATATATCTGCTGTACGATTTTGTCAATACATATTTTTTATTTCTACCAAGCTATTTCAATATCATTTTCATCAAACTGATAATTTTTAATATAATCCTTATAACCTTGACCCTGTACCCAGACAAAGTCTTTATTCTCTCCGGTTAATTTGTTTGTTGTTCCTCGAAGATTATTAAATGATACTGTCGGCTTTTCCTTCCTTTCAAGACTTAGCGAAACACCATTATAAATATGAATGCCAGATGTAAAGTCCTTACCATTGATAGGATATATTCTTATAGAAATACTTTCCAAAACTTTAACATTATTATACTCATATGATCCTGGCTCTGCGATATTACCACCTTTTATCATTGTAAAATCATAATCCTTATCAATATCCCAATATGAGATGCTTATTGACCATCTCTGGCTCTGAGGAAGCACATCTGGAACTGTGAGCTTTAATGTTTCGTTCTCATAAGTGATGGATTGTAAAACCAAGTCCTCAAACATCATTGCCTTTGACCGATTTAATTCGTATTTGGAAATACTACCGCCGTTTTCCATTGCTCTGTCATAACTTGCTTGAGATATTACTTCGTGGTCTGCAATACTCACCTGATACTGTGACGGAACATCTGTTCTTAACGGCTCGGTCCACGTTACCTTTCTGCCGAAATAATCATATAGTTTTTCGCTTGGGCTTGCCTCGATAACACGCTCATTTTTATCAATCAGTCTTACAAGCACCGACGACGCCTCTGCTCTTGTCAGAAATCCGTCCGAACGAAAACGTCCATCTTCATATCCGCTTATAATACCTTTTGCATATGCCTGCATAACATATTCTTTGTTTTCTGCCTCTATATTTTTATAATCCTTTATCTTTTCAGCATAAGCCGACGTATCAGCAATAGGTTCTTCCTTGAGATAAGTCAACGCTCTTGCTGCCAGTTTTGCCATATTGCCGCGAGTACAAGGAATACCCGTCGCTTTAAAGTTACCGTCCTGCTCTGTAATCAAACCAAGCTCAACCGCTTTATTAAAATAAGGTTTTGCCCAGTCAGCCCAACGAACCTTGATAGTTTCTTTTGTTTCTTCTTTCTGCTTGTCAGTCATATCACCGTTAATCAGACATACAACAGTCTTTACAAATTCCTCCTGCGTTATCTGATTTTCAGGTCTGAAAGTACCGTCCTCATAACCTGCAAAGGCATTCATCTCCGATATTTTTTCCACATACCCGTAATACCAAGCTGATTTGCTTACATCTGAATAGTCAGCAGCCATTGCTGATGTGCAGCCTATCATAGCTGATATTGATAAAATCAATGATATAATTCTCTTTTTCATAATTATTACTCCTTTCAAGCTCTATTCTTTATTAACTATATTATACCATATTTAGTATATTTTGTCAAGTTATTTTTCGTTATCTTTTGATATTTTTTCGCATATTTTAGCCATTTTCGACTTTCTTTTCTGCTATAATCATTTATACATATATTGTAAACTACTTGTATGAAAATATATTTACATAGTAAAATCATTTTCAAGGTTTCTATTATATATGCTTGCTGTACCTCGTTCAAAGTGATACATAAATTCTCTTAATTTTTCACCTGTAAGCTCCGAACCGACAAGTGACATTGAAGTCGTAACAGGTGTACTGTCACCCGATACAAAAATATGTAAAAAATCACATATCACATCAAAATCATTGTTTAAATTATTTTGTGAAAAATGCTTTTCAAGTACGTCTGACGAAAATACTTCAGGTGGTTTTAAATCAACAACAGTATCAAATGAATTTCCCTCCGGTGTAGTAAACACTATTTGCTTATCGTGAGTATTCCAAGCAACCTCATATCCTAATACTTTCATCTTTTTTATAAAATCTTCTTTTGATGTAGCATATCTGCGAACTTGATATATAACATTCCGCAACTCTTGTTTATCACTTATTTTTTTTTTTATATCTTCACTGCGACTTTTATTCACATCAAAAACCTTTTTCAGATTTTCCGGTGAATATTTTTCTACTTCCGGCATTTCATAATTGCTATATTCTACACCTTGTTTACTGATAAAGACACAAACATTAGCCTCAGTATCAAATTCAACATCAAGCTGCATATGCTTTAAACGCTCCTTAAAATCATTTTCATCACTTGCGTACTTCATAGCATAACCGATACATTTATAAACGTCAAATTTATCATCATTCAATAAATACTCTCTATTGTTAGAGTACCATTCTTGATATGTCATACTCTCAAGATTTTCTTCACTCTCCAGAAGTGATGAAAAAGGATATTTTTTATCTTCTTGACCTTTCACTTTATTTATCAAAATTTGCTGATAATGTTCTATTTCGGCTACATTATATTTTTTCACATTATGGGCAAACATTGTTTGAAGAGCCTCTTTTGTGAATTTATATCTAGGATACAATTTTCGGTTACGGCATTTCTTTCCTTCAGGAGTTGTAAATGTTATATATTTTTTGTCTTTTTCCCACTTCACATCATAACCAACACTTTTCATAAGGCTTTTAAAATCTTCCACACTTACAGAACGTCTTGCGGAATTGACAGCCGCCAAGTACAGTTCATATTTCCAACTCTCAAATCGTGAACGATATTCAACTTCTGTTTCATTCCCCTTACTCTGATTAAGCTCTATTTCTGACAACCCATATTTCCGACATAACTCATTTGATTTTAATTTTAAATTAGTTAAATCAGTTGAGGTCTGATGCCAGCGTTTTCCATTGTCCATATTAACTGAATTAATTAAAAAATGCGTATGTATATGTTCTCTGTCGCGATGAACTGCATAAACAACTTGAAAACCGTCAAACATTGTTTGCTGTAAAAATTCATCAGCAATTTGTTTAGCAAGTTCGACTGTTAAGTCATCCCTAACATCAAAGGACATTATCATATGCTTTGCCTGAATACCTTCTTCCTTTTCAAATTCCGCTTTTGTATCAATAAATTCATCATACGCTCTTTCCCAGTCGCAGTTCAAACCTCCGACAAGCTCCGGATTTGTTTTTGCTGGCTGAGTAATATAATTTATAGCCTTTTTTAAACTTCTTTTGGATTTAGGTGGATTTTTCACCATTTTAATAACTGCCATTACATTTAAAAATCCTCCCTCTCATTTAATTTTTTTATATTCTCTCGCAGCATACGAATTTCTGACCATATTTTGTCCAGTGAGTTTTTCACATCATTAAGCTGCACACACGTAATTTTCCCCATATTACACAAAACGGCAATTTGGTTGACATTAATACCAAGTTTGCGTAGTTCTGATTTTACACCTTTCAGCTCATCTCGTCCGACAACAACTACTTTGTGATGAAGTGCAGCTTGCCTTATATATTTACTTCTTGATAATTTTAAATCACTTGCACGTTTATCAATCGCTTGAAGTTCCTGTCCTGACACTCGTGCTTTTATAAGTCTGTCTTTCTCCACGTCAACTCTCCTTTTCGGTTTTTTCATATGGGTTTGGGCGTAGCCCAATGCACGCTCAATCGGCGCGTGCCTGCCTTTGTGTCCACAAAGGCGTATCTTGCCATACCCCGTGTGTATAGCACACTAATAAATAATCAAAGGTTTTCGTAGAAAATCATCATTTTTGCTGCTCTACAGGTATGTAAAACATAGCAGAAAACAAAGTCCAAACTGCAGAATATTATGCTATAATTTCTTATAGATAATTTCCGCGTGTTTATATATCTGCGCTCCTTTTGGAAAAAACTGCATAATCATTCTTGTAATTTCTTTTATAATAAGCAGCTCCATTTTATTAAACTCAACATTCTTTACCGTCACATTTGCACCTCCGCCTCACCCATCACCTGTGTTTGTTCTATTTCTTCCATTTGTTTGACATAGAACTTTAAATCCTCATTAAAATCTTTATGTAACGGTTCCTCACGATAAGTTTCATAGCCCATATCTTTATATTTTTTCATATATCCAATTTTTATGGTACCATCTTTTTTTCGTTCGTTTTTCAGGACTTTGTTCCCTTGTAAATCATTATCTGTTGCAAAATGTATATTCTTTATCCACGGATGTGTCTTTAGAAATTGTTGTAATGCCAAATCAGCAGTACCGCCCAGTGAAATTCTCCAATCTTCCTGCCAATCTCCACCACCCAGTTTCATCAATGAAGCGTGGCTTAAAACATCAATTGGAGCCTCAAACACATATACAGTATCTGATTTAGGCAAGCCTCGCATAGTAAAACCAAAACGTTTATCACTATTCTTAACCTCACCACGATATACATTGCCTTCTGCATTTGTAGAGCGAACGCTTGCATATCCCGGTTTACCTTTTTCATTATACCCTACAAAAACGCAGCTATGTTTATCATTTTCATATATCCGTCGTTCCTGCATCATTTTAGATACAATTTCAGGGTCAATTTTACGAGTCTTTACTAAATATGCAAATACACGGCTTGCTTTTTCATTTGCTTTCGGTAGCACCATTTTTTCTTTAGGCTGCTGTATCGGAGCTGTATCACCACTGGCTGCCACTGTAAGTGAAGATTGATAATTTTTCTGTACTTCCTCACCACATAATTTCCTTACTGCCTCTGTAAAACTCAAGCCCTCTATTTCCATTGCAAAGTTTATCACATTGCCCCCAGTATTATCTGAAAAACGATAATATATATTTTTTGATTGTGTAATATTCAAACTATGTCCCTTCCAATACAAAGTATCATTACTACCTCGCGACTCAAATTCCATACCAAGCGATTTTGCATACTCCAGTAAATTCACTCCCATAGCTTTGTTAATCATTTCTTTTGAAACGTAATTACTCATAACTGCCTCCTTTTTATCAGAAAACAAAAAAGACGTTTTAAAACGTCCTGTTTCCTATAATTCCATATCAATATCCTCTGAATTGTTTTGTATTGATAAATCAAGCTCTCGCGTCAATTCTTTTTGTCTGAGTAACGCAATATTAAGTTCCTCCTCACGTTCAAACGGTTTACTTATACCTATCTGAGCTTGCTCATAATTTGATGTTAAAGTATCTATATTATCTTGAATTTCTATAATGCCTTTGTCCAATCCATTTAACGTATTATCCATACGCATAATCATTCCCACGGGATTAGGAGTGGTCTCAACTGCGTACTTACCTGAACCAACCAATATTATATTCCATCCACTTGTGTTTTGAATTTGAAATCCTCTATATTCACCTAAAACATCATCTTCAATATTTTTTAAAGACATATTATATAGCATTTCCCCAGCTTTAACACGTTCTTTAATAATCTGGTCTTTTATTTTTATAGAAAACTCATCAGCTTTGTTACTATTACGAAGTGCTATATCAGCTTTTTTACGTTCTAAGGCATTTTTATACGTTTTTTCATTCATTGGATAATCTCGTATAATATCTTCAAACTTTATTTTGTTCTTCATATAAGCAGCTTTTAATGTACTAAGCTTTTGCACTTTAATATCTAACTCCATTTTTTCTTTTATACGCTCATCTCCTGTTGCACAAGCCTTTATCTCTGCAAATGACAATACTGTTTCATCGGCGTCTTCAAAACTTCTTAACCCCATATCACCACGCATTACTTGCGATATAAAACGCTGCTTATTTTCAACTATCTGCCATAAATACGCGTCAAAAGTATTTTTAACAACGTATCGGTAAATATCGACGTGTTTATTCATATTATGCCTCCGAATTATTCTACCCTCACGCTGTTCAATATCTGAGCTGCGCCACGGGCAATCCAAGTGATGAAGAGCTGCAAGTCGGGTTTGACAGTTAGTTCCAGCTCCCATTTTGTCTGTCGAACCTATTAACACTCTATATGTACCAGACCGTACCTTTGCAAACATATCTGCTTTTTGGGTATCATTTTTAGCACTGTGTATATATGCAATTTCCTCACGCCTAATACCTTTATTCACCAATTCATTTATTATTCTGCCATATGTAGTATCATCTATATTAACGCTAGACTTAGGGGTTCCTAAATCACAAAAAATAAGTTGCGCTCCCTTTATATCTTGAGTTCTACAATATATGTCATATACGTTCTCAGCACAACTATTAATTTTAATACTATCTGGCGCAGAGTTATCAATCAATTTAGGGTCAAGTGCAAGCCTTCGAGCCTCATTAGTTATTTTCAACATATTATCTTCCTCAGGCTGTACCAACCTATCTCTTATAGCAGTAGCTCTGTCCACATAACTCATCATTTCTGCTAAGGTAAACTCGTCAGCCTCCAACGCTATATTATGTATCGTGGCGGACGGCACATCTAAATTCAACATATCTGCTGTCTGTACATCAGTAAAATGAGCAAACATCGTCATCAGCTCCGGCAGACTATCAAATTTAGATAATCTGTTTTTCATTCTATATCCTGTTCCTTCAGGAGCTAATTCTAAACCCGTTGTTATATTTCCAAACATCGCAACCCAGTTATCAAAAAATTCAAATCCACTACGCTCAAGCAAGCCATAATCTAAATATCTTTGCATAACATACATTTCAGTGATAGAATTAGATATAGGCGTTCCTGTTGCAAAAACAACGCCTTTTCCGTTATTTATTTCTGCTAAATATTTGCACTTCCATAACATATCCATTGACTTGTTTGCAGCAGTTGTGGATAATCCAGCAATATTAGTAAGCTTTGTCGTTATTAGGCAGTTTTTATATAGATGAGCCTCATCAACAAACATATAGTCAACTCCCAATTGTTCAAACGTGAAAATATCATCTTTTAATTCCTGTGCTGTAAGCATTTCGAATTTCACTTGTAAATTCTTTTTCTTGCTTTCAAGCTGCTTGACAGAATACCTCTGACCTTCACCTTCAATAGATTGTATTGCGTCTGTAATTTTTTCAATCTCAAGTTGTATTTCATTTGCTAGACGTTCGTTTGAAATTGGTATTTTTTCAAACTGACTATGCCCAATAATCACTGCATCCCAATCACCTACAGCTATCTTGGAAAAAAAGTTATGTCTATTTTCTTTCTGAAAATCTTTTTTAGTTGCTATAAGAATATTAGCACTGGGATATAGTCTTAGAAATTCGCTACCCCATTGCTCCGTCAAATGATTCGGTACAACAAACATACTTTTTTTTGCAATTCCCAACCGTTTTAGTTCCATACAGCTTGCAGTCATTTCAAAAGTTTTACCTGCACCAACTGAATGAGCTAACAATGTATTTGTATCACTATATAAAATTCGTGCGATACCGTCTACTTGATGTTTAAGTAATTTTATTTCAGGTGACATTCCCGGAAAATTTAAATGAGAGCCATCATAGGCTCTCAATCGTGTGTTATTATATGTTTTATTATAATATTCAGTATACTTATCTCGTAATTCCGGATTGTCCATAATCCAATCTGAAAACCTTTTACGTATAAGTTCTTGTTTTTCCTGTGCCTTTGCTGTTTCTGTTGAGTTTACAGTATACCAAACTTTTTCACCATCAGTATGACTGTCACGAACAACCGAATTTTGAAGATTAAGGCAATCTTCCATTATCTCATATGCATTCCTACGTTCTGTACCGAACTCCGCTACGGATTTAAGATTACCATTTTCAAAACTTTTATTATAAATAGTCCATACATTATTATAATTATTATATCGAATAATAATTGCTCCACTATCTGAATAACTATGATTCCTTCTATGTAATGATTTCGTATCAAATGTTTCGTATATAAAACTCTCATAATCCTCCACGCTTATCCAAGGTACACCTATTTTCCACGCAATATCTGCCGCTGATAGAGGCTGTGGCTGCACTTTTTCTAAGGCTGCTATATTTTCATCATACTGATGACTTTCATTATACATTTTAGCTATATTAAGCTTTTCTAAAACATTACCCGATAAATATTCATTTGCAGTTTCATAGCCGTAGAACTCATCGCCTTTAAGGTTTTTAACAGGATTTTTATATATCATACCCTGTAATTCTCTGATTACCATTTCTGGCTGCATATCCGTTAATTTTGCAATATATGATATATCTACTCTTCCTCTTTCTGATAATGATACTTTCAGACCGTCCATAGCATTGTCTACTTTATCAATAACCATTATCGGGCGAATTGTCTGTTTATAAAACATATCCGCCTTTGTAATATTACCACTTTCATCTTCATTTTCTAATGATAGAAGTAATGGTAAATCCATATCATCACTGAAAGCATTTCTATTGGGCTTTGAATGAATGTAATCATATTTTTTTATAAATTCATCGTATGCAATATTTAATTTGGATTGTTCGGCTTTAAGCTCTAGTTCGCTGCAACCTACAGTTTGTATATCTATTAGCCTTCTAGTAATCTGACGTATATTATGAAGTCCCTTAATACGTTCTGCTCTTATACCTTTAAAATCTTGAACTTTATTTAACTTGCCATTAAAATTATAATAAAATTCACCGTTTATTTCTGTATATGTAAGATTTCTTATTCCAGATATATCTATATCAATATCAGGTTCTTCAGATTCTATGCTTTTTGTTTCTGTAATATGAGCAGATAGTTTTAATACTGCACTATGTAATTCTTGCTCCAGCTCCTCACCATCACGAGCTTTACAAACACTGTCAAATCCAAAACGAGAACTTTCAAGTATCATATCACCCAATATCATATCAGGGTGTGCTATAAAATACTTATTTATTTTAATATCCTCTGAATATTTGTCAACATCTACCCAGTCAGGCATTTCTCCTATACGCAGTTCATCACGCTTTTGTAAAAAAATAATATCTGCCGTTACACTTGTACCAGCACCTGAAAAAGCATTGTTAGGAAGTCTTATTGCACCGATAAGGTCTGCGCGTTCAGCTAAATACCGTCTGCATTTACTATCAATTTTATCAAGAGTTCCAGCAGATGTAATGAGTACGGCAATACCCCCAGAACGCAGTTTATCTATATTTTTAGCCATAAAATAATCGTGTATCATAAAATTATATTTATTATATGCAATATCATTAACCTTATATTGACCAAATGGAACATTACCTATAACAACATCAAAACTGTTATCTTTAAAAGATGTTTCCTCAAATCCGCATATCCGTATATTATTTTTCTGATATAATTGTTTTGCAATCCTCCCTGTTATGCTATCAATCTCCACACCATAAAACTTACTATTCTGCATATTATCCGGTAGTAGTCCCATAAACTTTCCTGTACCGCACGCAGACTCTAAAAATTTTCCGTCTTTAACACCCATATTTTGAAGAGCATTATACATTTCACTGATAATTACATTAGGTGTATAATGTGAATTTAAAACACTGGCTCTTATCTGTGTATACTCATCATTGGTAAGCAAGTTGTGCAAATCAGAATATGATGTATGCTTTTCCTCAAACACTTCCGGTAACCCACCCCAACCAATATACTTTGATAATAACAATTGCTCTTCAGGAGTAGCTAAACGACTTTCCATTTCAATTTCTTTTAATTTTTGTATTGCCTCAATATTATCTTTAATCTTCTGGTTTTTCGGTTTCACTATTTCTTCAATATCAGAAATAGAAAAGTTATACTTCTGGGATTTTGAAGTATAACTTTTTTCATTTGATATATTTAATCTTATCTCTGGACTAACACTATTTCTCGCATTATCTGTTGTTCTATCAACGCCATCTGCGTTGCCATTTCTTGTGTTTTCTCCCAATAGCTCAACTTCTGGATATTCGGCTGAGCTGAAAGTTTCTCCGCTACCTGTAGGCGAAAATTCTTTGCCTCTATCTGTACTTCCCATAAGATTGTCAGCAGCTCTCCCTGTTCCATCAATTCCATATACCGTTCCGGCTGATTTTTCTCCATAAAGTCCATTGCCGAAAGAGCGTACCTCGCTGTATTCAGTCTTCGAAGTATCTGCGTTTTGTTCAAAAACGCTTTTGTCGGTAATGTCTGTATTATGTCTGTTTGACGCAGACTGCTCATTTCTATCAACAGTTCTTTTTGCATTTTTATTCCTCCAAACTAAGAATTCACGATTTTCTTTTTCTATCTTACGCAGCATTTGTGCAGCACTGTTGTATGTCTGTTCTAAAAGATGTTTCCTGTCTGATGTACTTATTAGACCATACGCATTAATTATATCATCAAAATTACTAACTACTCCAAGTCGTCTTGACACCATATATTTCGTGCTTAAAAATACCATTTCTGAATTGTCTTTGTCGGAAGTCAAATATGATATCATTGATGATAAATAGTCCTCAAAAGATTTATTGTTTATACCGTACTTCTTATTTGCATACGCTATAAGCCCTTCCTTATCGTCTATTTTCCAGCGGTCAAATTCATTTCCATACGTTTGAGTTATGTCAAATACATATTTTATTTTATTATTTTCTGATATATAACTGCCCTTCTGCCCTCTGTGTATTTTTCTACCGATAACATTCCACGTTTTAAAGTCAGCAATCATATACGCATTAGGTTTTTGTATATATACAGCTATGCTGTTTTTTAAATCATATTTATATGTATTCGCCGCAAATTCAAGCCATTTTTGCCATTGTGATACATCAGATATAATCTCCCTTTGTCCCATTTCAATAAGAGCATTAAAATCCTTTAATGATATCATCTATTCTCACCTCCATAACAAAAAACATTTTAAAAGACTTTTTCCCCTAACAAATCGTTTATACGATTATTCAATTTGTTTATTTCATCTGCTATTGCCTCTGCTACATACAATAACATTCCCACGTCACAATATTTTCTTACTGTCTTATAGTTAAGTTCTTCGCTGTAATTGACCTCATCATATACAAATTTTTGGTTTAGTAACGTCATTACAATTTCTTCGCTGTTTTCACTCATAGGAAAAAATTCTTCTTGAATTCTATGTGCTTCTGATAATGCTATCTTACCATAAACAATAGCATCTGCAAGCTCCTCATCTACTTCCATTGCTTGCTCTAAATGCTTTAAATGTATATAATCCATAGCCACATTATCTATTACTGGTGCAATTTTAAGTAATTTCTTAATCTGCATATTTCATCCACTCCTTATTCATTTTTACAACACGAGGGTCTTTCTTGAATCCGTCTATACCGTTTTCAAACAACTCTGGATATGCTTTTCGCATAATCTGATAACTATCATTTACATCGGCATTAACCAAATCACCGTTATTGCATTGCCATAAATGCTTATACACTCGGCGTTGCTTATTATAATACGCTTTTATAGGCGGCTCATCATCAAAAAACGATGTACCGGAAGTATATTTTTCATTTATAACTTTATAACGAATATTATAGTATTTACACTTTGTTTCAAGCAAAGAATAAAAATGTTCAAACGGAATACTAACAAAATCTTTCTTTTCTAATATTTTATATTTTCCTATAATAACAGTGTCAATATTATTACTGATACAATATCCTATAATCCAATCACTCACTTCACTGAAATAGTCAATAATGTATGATATAGAACTGGACGCTGTACGACTTATTCGAATATTAAAATCCGCTTTTTTATCTTCCTTTATTTCCTTAATGCATTTGTTATACCATTGATTACGCGCCTTCAGAGCCTTGCCTTTGATTATAATAGGTTCATCTCCAATGTTATTTGTAATTGTTACAAAATTATTCATACCAACATCAATGCTTATTAATCTCATCGGCTATCGCCTCCATACAAGCTGAACAGATATTTTTACCCTCAAACTGCCGCACATCATCAGCATTTCCGCAGAAAGTACAATTCTTACAATACTTTTTCAGAATAATACTATCATCCTCTGTAAAAATTTCTACAGGGTCTTGAATTTCAATTCCAAATTCCCGCCTGACTTCCACTGGTACTACTATTCTTCCCAACTTATCAACCCTTCTCACTACACCAATAGCTTTCATAAATTTATCACTCCTTAAACAGATTTAGAATAAAATTAAGGACGTTTTAAACGTCCTTAACTTTATAATTATATTATGTATTGTTATTTTATTTTCTTGTTATTACCGTTTTTATAATCAATTTCAACCCCCGGCTGAACATTATAGCAAAAAACATTAAAACATATCCCTTTTCCATCATCTTCTACTGACAGTGCCTCAATTTGAACACCATCTGCAAGAAGATTATTGTCTCTAAATACAGGGCTAACTCTGTATAATATATGATTTCCTGTTTTTCGTATATATTCTGCTACTCGGTTTTCGAAGGGCAACATCCCCTCTACATTTAAATATCTTGTGCCGGTAATTAAATTTTGTTTATTAGCATTTTCACCTGATAACTGAAACCCAATAAGATGGCAGCGATTATATAAATATTTTCCATCAATAAAATCATATTTAGAAATCTGCCATCCCGAAGGTTTTATCATTCCTATATTTCCTCGTTCTTCTGTCGGCATTGTATCCAAACTCAAATTTGCAAATGCAGTCCCACATCTTCCCAAAATATCAAGTTCACTATACTGTTCAAATGATTCTGTTGTAATATCATCTTCCGAAAATGACGGAATATTATCATTTATCACGACATATGGATTCTCACTATACTCTGGTATAGTTCCTACATCTGTTGTATTTAAAATAGTTCTTGTAGATATAACACTCTGAATTACATTTTTAATATCATTATTTGTGAAGCCAAAAACTGCTCCAAAACATATGATAAAGATTATAGCTAAATATCTTGGTCTAAAACTCTTTTTTCTGCTCATATATTATTTCTCCTGTCTATCAGATAATCTACCCTGTATTATACACAATTTTTTATTATTCTGCAATATCCAGCAGCTTATCTATTTGAGCTTTTATTTCTACCGACGACAATTCAGGATACTTTCTTTTTATTTGTTTCCATAAATCCATACTGTTTTCTATGTCCTCTGCAATAACCGCCTGAGAAATTTCAGGAGTATAATATCTCTCAAGGAATTTAGGCTTTAATGTAAATGCTTTAATTTTAGACGTATTTACACGTCTTGATTTATTGTATTTACCTTCCAATATATCTACAACTGTAACTTTATTCAGTTTACCGGCTTTAGAGACTTCTCGTATTTGCCGAGCTTTTTTTATGTCAAGTCTATAATCAAATTCCCTTAGAACATCATCTATAATTTCTTGTTCAACATCAGGCAAATATGATAGTTCCACACCAGCATTGACTGCAAATTCTTCATCATCAATTCTGAGTTTAAGTTCATCTATAAGCGTATCAATTCTTAAAAGACGAGCAATGGTATTTTTAGAAATACCATATTTCTCTCCCACAACGTCCATTGTCGTTAACTTCTTCCCAAATTGGGAAGAAGTTCCACAATCCGCATCATTACTAAGGATTTCAAGATTTTTTTCAATATTTTCTATAAGGTCTGAACGCTTTCCCTGACGTTTATTAACCTCAACCTCAAGCGCATAAATATGAGCCTGTTTAGATATTTTCATTTCTGTAATTCCGCGCTGCTTATTACTATCTAATAAAAGCATAAGTGCGTCATCATCACTCAAATTTTTAAATACGATACAAGGAACGGTTTTAAAACCTACTGATTTTGCACATTCACAACGATTATGCCCTGAAAATATTTGATAGCGTCCATCATCCATTTTTCGAACCAGTACAGGTGAAAGGACCCCGTGTTCCTTTATACTCGCCGCCAAATCTTCAAATCGTTCTCCATCATATAGTTCAAACGGATGGTCTGGAAAATGCTCAAGCATACTGATTGACAATTCTACATAACCACCATTTTCACATACTCCAGCTATTGTTGTTTTCTGTTCTGGAGCTGTACTTTGGAACATACTTAATGTTTTTGTATAATCTCTATTTATTCCTTCTGCCATTATAAATTTCTCCTTACTGCAAATTTTTTACTTTACCACATTTGATATAATCACGCATATCAACATAAATACTTTTTGAAAGGATTATATCAATATCAAAATCTTTTAAATCCTCTAAATCCTCTGAAACACATATGGTATATTCTAAAATATAATTACCGTTATTATATAAATTTTGTTGCCGACGTGTAGTTATTATTTTCTTTTTCTGCAATTGTCGTATAATTAACCCTACTTGACGACGACTTATACCACAAGCATTTGCAATTTCTCTTTGAGATACAAAGCATTTATTTTTTGATGTCTTTCTGCTGCATAAATACATATATACAGCTAATTCACAAGCTCGTAATTTCTTATTAAATATATCAGAAGGAATAAAAAAAGCCGAATTTTTTATTTCTGATACCTTAAATAAATTACTTGTCTGTGAGCCATTGGCTCTCCATCTACTGCTTTTCCTCAAAAAGCCTTTCTCTATGACTATTTTTATGTATTTGTTATATGTTGCTATAGAAAATCCACCTCGTTCTGCTAATGTTCGTCTTGATGGAAAACACTCACCATTGGCATTGACATATATACTTATACTGCCATAAATAGAAATACTATACGGATTTAGATTCTCTGAAAAGATTTTCTTATCAAGCTTTACAAATCTTTTCATAACAATTATATTCCTTACTATTTCGTTCTACCGAAAATACATTTTTCACCGGAAAAATAAGCTGACTTTTGTATAGTCACATTATGCCAAATTGAACGCGACTACCGGAATAATTACCGGATTCCGCTAAACATTTCGCATATCCCCCTAATCGACGGAACACTGTCTTTGAAGTTATCCTTGACTCAGTGTAAGTATCATTATCCCAACCGGGTCTTCGCAGAAAATTACAAGTTTTCACTCAGCCTATATGGCTTACTCGCAGAATGCGTCCATTGCTGAAAGGCTCTCCGATTGTTAAAGTACCTAATTTACCTTTTATTCAATTTTATAAAGAATTTTGTGTTCAGCTGATTGTCAAACTGCTCTGACCAGCTCACAAAAGAACACATTAGAATAATCAACTATAATTACTCTAATCTATCCTTTTGTGGATAGATTTTTTATCATTCCTCCTCTGTTCTCATTAAAATTTCATCTGTAAGATTTCTGTAAGCCATAGCAGCTTTACCATTACTGTCGTGTTCAAGAATCGTCTTGCCCATTCGAGTTGCCTCTGCTGCTTTTGTAGACAACGGAATTACTGTATTAAATAAATTGGTTCGTTCATCTGTTCGTATTGTTTCAGAAATGATATGGTCATTTTTATTTCTGCCATCATACATTGTGATAACTTCTCCTAATACTTTTAAATTAGGATTTATGCAGCGTTTTGTCAGCTCCACCGACTGCATCAGAGCATCATAACCTTGCAGGCTGTAATAATCTTTTGCCAAAATAGGTACTATCACATAATCAGATGCTGTGAAAGCATTAACCGTAAGAATACCTAATGACGGTAGAGTGTCAATAATTATGTAATCATATTGGTCCTTAATAGGCTCTAAAATCCTCTTTAAAACGCCTTCTCGACCTATCACACTAACAAGTATTAACTCAAGATTTGAAAGTTCTATATTACTTGGTAAAACGGCAAATTTCTTTGTTTTTGTTATTGCTAAATCATTTAAATTAAAATTACCGTTTATATCTGCCTGCATTGCCCTTACAATAGTGTCTGTACCTCTGTTGTCAATTCCACAACCTATACTCGCATTACCCTGTGGGTCTAAATCCACAAGCAAAACCTTTTTTCCCTTTTCCGCCAATGCTGCGGAAATGTTTATTGCTGAAGTAGTTTTTCCTACTCCACCTTTCTGCGTTGTAACCGAAATGATTTTCATTTTCTTATCCTCCATACTCTTAAAATTTAAATAATACCTGTAGCAATAAAAAAGGAGTAATAGTGAATCAGCCACAATTCACTATTACTCCAGCTATGAGTTAACAATATTTAATTAAAACAAATGACCTACACTATTGTGTAGGTCAAGGTGGCACCCCCGACGCGAGTCGAACGCGTGACTAATCCTTAGGAGGGACTTGTTATATCCACTTAACTACAGGGGCAAATTAAATCTAAATTATTATATCACACCCCATTGGAAATATCAAGTATTTTTTAATACTTAATCCTTTTGGCAACTACCACAAATCTCTCATCAGAAGTATGATACGCGCAGGTAGATAAGGTCAAAAGTTCATCAGTACAATTCACTTCTATGCCTGTATCATACAGTGATATTTCTTTAATTTTCTTTATAAATTCATCGAATTGTTCTTCTGTCTGAATGTCCGCATATTCATAATATTTAAACTCATTCTTCGCACCTACCGTAGTCGTAAAACACGAAACTATCTCATATCTTCCTTTATCATATAAAGTATCAAAATAAACATTCTTATGCGCCTCATAAAACGCCTTATCAGTATAATTAATAAGAGCGGCAAACATTGAGCCATTTTTCATATTATGTGCATAGATTATATTATTTTTACTATTTTCAGTACATTGATAATCAAGGAACGGTATACCGCTGCTCTGGTACTTTTTATCAAAATCTCTTCTCAGATAAAATTCATTATCCTTTGCTTTAACAACCGGATAATCAATCTGCGTATCAGGTATTTTAATCCAGCCTGCCATATCATTATTGCGTTTATAAAGTTCATAATAAGTTTCCAACATTCCGTTTTCTGCGCGTTTTGGAATATAATTGTCCGTTATATCCTCAGCTGCATCCTTTTTAGCAAGCTGTTTTAATTCATTAAAATTATCCTGAGATTTCTTTCCGTCATAAAAATATTTGCCAATATACGTACAGCATATTATAAAAAATATAATCAAAAGGACCTGTATGACAGCCTCTTTTCTTTTCACTACCATACACGCCCTTTCTGACTAAAACTCTCTTCTCTTTTTAATTTCAATTACAACTACTGCTCCTATCGCAAGTATACCAACAATTGACACAAGCGCTATTGGTGCGGCATCTCCTGTTTTAGGGTTGGTTTTACTGTTTGTTCCGGACTTGGGTGTAGCTGTTGCCTTTACTGTTGATGACTTTGTTGATTTAGGAGTTGGGGTTGCTGATGCATTAGGGGTTAGTTTTATTTCCGAATCTGTAACCACTTTTTCACCATCAAGAAGATTTATAATATACTCCTCTGAACCGTTAACCTTATCTCCTTTATTCTTCAAAACTACTGTTGCTTTAAGTCCGCCGCCTTCCTTATAAACACGAACTTTTCCACTTCCTGTCATTGTATATCTTCCCTGAGGTATATCCTCTCCGCATATATACTCACCTGCTGAAACCGTGATAACCCCATTTTTATTTTCAGATACATTTGGTGCTGGTGTTTGAGTTGCAGGCACTACCGTTACAAGCGGTGCCGGCGTTATTGTTGATTCAGAAGGTACTGGAGCAGGTGTGCTTTGCTGTACATATGTATTTGATACAATACTCCAGTCAAGTTTTTCAGCAGCACGTTTTACTGACGATCTATTGAATTCCTTATTTACCGATACTTCAACATTATACTTCTGACTTTCAGACCCTGAAAGTTTATTCAGTGTTCCAAGTGAAATATCCCTATATGCTGTCTTGTCCTTTATATTGTTATCTTCTTTAGGATAAATGACTTTGCCTTCATCATCAGTAATTTTTATATTATAATATTCAAGAGCGGAATAGTCATCCGCCGTCATTGCAGGCTGCATTGTACTCTCCTGCGGCATTGATAATCTTAATTTCATCTCTACAGGCTTTGCTCCCGCACTTTCGCTTATTATGGTAAATGTCTGAGTAATCGTATTCTCATCTGTTAAATCTGACAGATTTGTCATAAGCGATTTTATTGTTTTAACAGTTTCACCTGCCTTTTCAGAATCATATGTATATGTAACAGGATCTACATTCTTTTCCCCATTTTCTATCGAAACAGTTGAATTTGCGGCAAATACTCCGATTGACGCTGAAAATATCATTGCGGCAGAAATTATACCAACAATTGCTTTTTTCATATTACTTCTCTCCTTTTATTTCATATATACTTATTGTAACATATATTTTTTGCTTTGTCACTACATTCATATTAAGTTACTGTTACAAATATTTGTTTTGTTCTTGTTTTCTCTTGTTTGAACAGCAAAATTGTGTTACAATTCTTTTATAGCAAATTCTTTCGGAGGTTTTACAATGGCAGCAAAATTAAGATACGAACGATTATCCGATAACATTCAGGAGGTTATCAACCAAGAAATATTTCACGGCTGTTTTTCTGACAACTCTATACGCCGTAATCCCGACCGTGACAAGGCAACTCTCTGGCGCGGTGCATTTGTCAGGGACGTCGAAAAAATAATGCATAGTCCTTACTACAACAGATACGCTGACAAAACTCAGGTATTTTCATTCTACAAGAATGACGATATATCTCACCGTGCATTACACGTTCAGCTTGTATCACGCGTTGCCCGGAATATAGGAAGACTGCTTGGTCTTGACCTCGACTTAATCGAAGCAATAGCTCTAGGACACGATATAGGACACACCCCATTCGGGCACGCAGGAGAACGTTTTTTAAATGATTTATATTTCGCCAACACCGGACGATATTTTAACCATAATGTACATAGTGTCCGTGTTTTGGACAAAATTTTTAAACTGAATCTTACTCTTCAGACTCTTGACGGTATATTGTGTCATAATGGTGAATTTGAATGCAAAAAGTATTACCCTTCACAGCTATCGGATTTTAATGAATTTGACAAGAAAATTGACGAATGTTATACTGACAAATCAGCAATTAAACGCCTTATACCCTCTACTCTTGAGGGCTGTGTGGTACGGATATCTGATATGATTGCATATATCGGAAAAGACAGACAGGACGCGATAAAAACAAAGCTTATTACAAGCGAAGATATTTTTACTGAAAACGAAATAGGAAAATATAATGCAACTATTATTCATAATCTTATCGTAAATATTGTAGAAAACAGCTACGGTAAGGACTATATTCGTCTTGACGACGCGCATTATGACGCTCTGAAATCAAGCAAGAGTGATAACTATAAAATCATATATCAAAACAATAAAATTTCAGATGTATATGATAATAAAATACGCCCTATGTTTGAAAGCGTTTATGCTCGTCTTTTGGAAGATTTGAAAAATAACCGCAAGTCATCGCCAATTTTTAAACACCACATTGAATTCGTCAATAATGCAAACAGATTTACTGATTATGAATATACAAAAAACAGTGATTTTGATGAAATTGTTGTCGATTATATAGCAAGTATGACAGATGATTATTTTATAGATTTATACGAGTATCTCTTTGATAAAAAGGCTCCTATACAATATATAGGTTATTTTGATAATGTTTAAAAAACAGTTTTTTTATAAAAAGTATTATTTTACTATTGAATTTTTCAAACTTTTGGTGTATAATAATTATAACATTGTTTGAGTACAGTGTTACGTTCATATACAACAAAGCCACCGATATGATGGAGTCGGTGGCTTTGTTGCGTCTTACATTATTTATTACCTAATTCCTTTGATTTTTCCATACATTTTGTCATTGCATCAATTATACTGCTGCGGAATCCACCGCGTTCAAGAGCCGCAACCGCGTCTATAGTTGTTCCTGCAGGTGAACATACCATATCCTTTAATTCGGCAGGGTGAATATGCGTTTCAAGCACCATTTTAGC
This sequence comes from Lachnospiraceae bacterium MD329, assembly GCA_010206265.1. GTDB lineage: Bacteria > Bacillota > Clostridia > UBA1381 > UBA1381 > Hominilimicola. The sequence continues at coordinate 50,509 of VIQV01000018.1, read as the reverse complement.
ACTGCCCATCACTGCCTGAGCTGCAAAAGTATATGCCTGTTTTCTCGGCATCCCCCCCATTACAGCCGCGTCCGCCATAGCCTCAATAAGCATAAATACATATGCAGGCGATGAACCGCTTACGGCAGTGACCGCGTCCATAAGATTTTCACTTACTATTTCTACTTTACCAAGGCTTTTAAATATCTCCAGAACTTCACTAAGTTCATTTTCTGTTACATTTTTATTCCCTGACACCGCTGCCATTCCTTCACCCACCAAAGCAGGTGTATTAGGCATTACACGTACAAGTTTTATTTCTTTTCCGAACGCGTTTTCAATCGACTCAATAGACTGTCCTGCTGCTATTGATACGATTACAGTATTTTCTGAAACTCTATCCTTAATTTCCTCTATAACATTATAAAGAAACTGCGGTTTTACACATAAAAACAAAATCCTTGATGATTCTGCCAATTCTATATTGTTCTTTGCCGTAAGTACACCATAATATTCTTTCGTCCAATTTAATCCGTCAGTGTCTATATCATACACCATTATGTCGGAAGGTTCTGCTACTTTTTTTTCAACAATACCGCTTATTATAGCTCTGCCCATATTGCCATTGCCTATAAATCCAATTGCCATTATATTACCTCCGTTTTTAATAAAACAGGGCTTGCCGTAACGGCAACCCCTGTTTTCATCAATTATACAGGATATACCTTGTTCTTTTCGTCAAGTAAATCCGCGTCTATTTTATATTTCTGTGCACGGCGGTATTCAAAGAATTTTACCGCAACCTGACCGAACAATGCATATGACAATACGTCCTCGTCTTGTTCAATCCATTCTGCACACTCTTTTCTCATCTGTTCAAGCTCAGGCTTTAACAAATCAGCCGGACGACAAGTAATTCTCTCCTCATCACCGATAATTTTCTTCACAAGCTCTTCTGAAATTTCTGCCGGGCACTTACCATATTCACCCTTAACAAGACCCTTTGTTTCCTTTGAAACCATCTTATAGCGTTCACCCATAAGCACATTAAGCACCGCCTGAGTACCCACAATCTGCGATGACGGCGTTACAAGCGGTGGATAACCAAGGTCTGCACGCACGCGCGGAACCTCATTAAGAACCTCATCATATGCGTCCTCTCTGCCCTGCTGTTTCAGTTGTGAAACAAGGTTTGACAGCATACCGCCCGGAACCTGATATTTAAGAGTATTAACATCAACGCCCATAACCTTTGTATTCATAAGTCCGCTCTTGATATATTCTTCTCTCAGCGGCTTAAAGTAATCACAAATTTCAATCAGCTTGTCAAGATCATAACCTGTGTCATATTCCGTACCCTGAAGTGCCGCAACCATAGGCTCTGTAGGAGGCTGTGAAGTACCCATAGCCAAAGGTGACATAGCACAATCAATAACATCAACACCTGCCTCAATAGCCTTTAGATAAACCATTGACGCCTCACCGCTTGTATAGTGAGTATGCAGCTGAATTGGAATTTTAACGGTTTCCTTCATCTGCTTTACAAGGTCATATGTTACATAAGGTCTTAACAAACCTGCCATATCCTTAATACAAATTGAATCTGCACCCATATTCTCAAGCTGTTTTGCCATCTGAACGAATTTTTCGTTTGTATGGAACTCACTTGTAGTATAACATACAGTTGCCTGAACGTGACCTTTTTCCTTCTTACAAGCATTTATTGCACATTCAAGATTTCGAATATCATTAAGCGCGTCAAAAATTCTCAGAATATCAACACCGTTTGCAATAGATTTCTGAACAAAATATTCAACTATATCATCAGCATAATGTCTGTATCCTAATATATTCTGACCTCTGAAAAGCATCTGAATAGGTGTTTTTTTAGCTCTGTCCTTTATTTTTCTAAGCCTTTCCCACGGATCCTCATTAAGAAATCTCAAACAGGAATCGAAGGTTGCTCCACCCCAAGCCTCAAGCGAATGATAGCCAATCTCGTCCATCTTTTCAACAATGGGTAAAATCTGGTCGGTTGTCATTCTGGTTGCAATAAGCGACTGGTGAGCGTCACGAAGGACTGTTTCGGTAATTCCTACTGCTTTCTTTCCTTTTGCCATTTATTTTCACTCCTTTATCTATTTTTCAATTAAAGATTACCAAACATTGCAAGGAACACACCTGCGGCAACCGCAGAACCAATAACTCCTGCAACATTAGGTCCCATAGCGTGCATAAGCAGGAAGTTTGAAGGATTTTCCTTCTGTCCGACTGTCTGCGATACACGCGCCGCCATAGGCACAGCACTTACACCTGCTGAACCGATAAGCGGATTAACCTTACCTTTTGTAAGCCAGCACATAATATCTCCAAGCAATAATCCGCCTGCAGTTGAGAAACAAAATGCTATAAGTCCCAGAACAATAATACCAATTGTCTGAGCTGAAAGGAAACTTGACGCTGTAGCAGTTGCTCCGACAGTAATACCCAGGAACAATGTTACAATATTCATCAATTCATTCTGAGCCATTTTTGCCAATCTGTCCACTACTCCTGATTCCTTCATCAAATTACCGAGCATAAGACAACCAACAAGCGATACTGCGTCAGGAATAATCAACGCTACAACTATTGTTACTATAATCGGGAACAATATCTTCTCTGTTTTAGAAACAGGTCTTAACTGTTCCATAACAATCATTCTGTCCTTCTTACGTGTCATCAGTTTCATAATCGGCGGCTGAATAACAGGAATTAATGCCATATATGAATATGCAGCAACCGCAATCGCAGGCAATAATGCCGGTGCAAGCGACTTTGTTACATAAATAGCCGTAGGTCCGTCAGCTCCGCCTATAATACCTATAGACGCAGCCTCTTTAATACCAAAACTGATTGATGGTACAAGCGCGCTTAAAACAAGCGCTCCCACAAAAGTAAAGAATACACCGAACTGTGCCGCTGCACCCAAAAGAATACTCTTGGGATTAGCAATCAATGGTCCGAAATCCGTCATACAACCGATACCCACAAATATCAGAGGCGGATAAATACCAAGTTTTACGCCAAGGTACAGTAAATCCAAAAGTCCCCCGTGCTGGCATATATACCCGACATTTATGTATTTTCCGTCGGTCATATACTGTGGGTCTGTAAAAAATTCGGTATGCATCATAATTGCACTTGAATCCTTAATCATAGGAAGATTTGAAAGGAGCATACCAAAAGCTATCGGTAAAAGCAATAACGGCTCGAATTTTTTTACTATAGCAAGATACAGAAGTACGCAGGCAATAGCTATCATTATAATTGTTTTTACGGCTGTGAGAACATCTCCGCCTTCCTGAAAAAACAACGCGTAAAATCCTGTATTCTGCAAAAAGTTTGAAAAGCTTTCTAACACTTTTTTGTCACCACTTTCTATAATTTAGTCGTGAATGTATTAGTTTACAGAAACTATTACGTCACCGCTGTTTACGCTGTCGCCTGCTGACACGCTGATACCTGCAACAGTACCGTCAACACCTGCGAAAATCTCATTTTCCATTTTCATTGCTTCAAGAACTGCAACCAAAGTACCGCTATCAACCTTATCTCCTACATTTACCTTTACAGAAACGATTGTACCAGGCATAGGAGCTGTAACCTGCTTTGCACCTGCAACAGGAGCAGCCTTAGGAGCAGGAGCTGCAGCTTTTGGAGCAGCTGCCGGCGCTGCTGGAGCAGGAGCTGCAACAGGCGCAGACATCTGTACTCCGCCCACTTCTTCTACATCAACTTCATATGTTTTTCCGTTTACTGAAATATTAAATTTTCTCATTAATCTTTACCTCCTAAAAACGATTGTTAATTGTTTCATTCAAGCCTGCCTTATTCCAAGACGGCGTTTTATTATCCGTTCTTCTATAGGACTTAATCCTCAAATTATATGTCGAGGTATTAAGACTCGCCGCAACAGCAGCCGTAAGCACTGCTATAAGCTCGTCCTCGTCGGTATCCTCCTGCGCTGTTTCATTTACAGAAACAGCCGTAGTAACCGGCTTTATTTCTTTTTTCGGTGCTCTGTAGAAAATCACCTTAAACAGTGCAAGCACTATCATTAGTATTATCAGAACCGAAAATACAATTGACAGTCCCAAAACCGTCGTTGTTGCACCTGTTTTAAGTGCCTCTCCCAGAGTAAGTCCCTGACCTGTTAATAATCCTTGTGAATACATACTTAAAATCTCCTTTCGTTAATTAAACAGGAAGATTTCCGTGCTTTTTAGCAGGTCTTGATTCACGCTTTGAAGCAAGCATTTCAAGCGCTGCAATTATTCTTGGTCTTGTAGAATCAGGTTCAATTACGTCGTCCACAAATCCACGCTTTGCAGCCTCATAAGGTGACGCAAATTTATTTCTGTATTCCTGTATCTTTTCAGCTCTTGTAGCAATCGGGTCAGAACTTTCCTTAATATCATTCTTAAATATGATATTAGCTGCCCCTTCAGGTCCCATAACCGCAATCTCAGCAGTTGGCCAAGCCATTACAACATCAGCGCCTATATTCTTCGAATTCATCGCTATGTAGGCGCCGCCGTATGCCTTTCTGATGATTACGTTAATCTTCGGAACTGTAGCCTCCGAAAATGCATAAAGAAGTTTTGCTCCGTGTCTTATTATTCCGTTCTGCTCCTGTTCAATTCCGGGGAAGTATCCGGGAACATCTGTAAGAGTAATCAAGGGAATATTAAAGCTGTCGCAGAAACGTACAAATCTTGCCGCCTTATCTGATGAATTTACATCAAGCGAACCTGCCATAACTTTAGGCTGATTTGCAACAATACCAACAACCTGTCCATTCATTCTCGCAAAGCCAACAACAATATTCTTCGCAAAGCCCTCCTGAACCTCGAAGAAATCAGCATTATCAACTAACTCTGCTATAACCTCTTTAATATCATAAGCCTTATTCGCCTCGTCAGGTACAATAGCAGTAAGTTTTTCAGACAAACGGTTGATTTCGTCTGATGATGGTTCATAAGGAGCCTCCTCCAAATTGTTTGAAGGCAGATATGACAATAGTTTTCTTATCTTTGCAATACAATCTTCATCATTTTCCGCCTTAAAATGTGCCACACCTGATTTTGCTGTATGAGTATCTGCGCCGCCAAGCTCCTCACTTGTAACAGTTTCACCCGTAACAGAGCTGATTACCTGCGGACCCGTTATAAACATCTGGCTTGTTTTTTCAACCATAAATATGAAATCTGTTATAGCAGGCGAATAAACTGCACCTCCTGCACAAGGTCCCATAATTACGGAAATCTGAGGAATAACTCCACTGTTTATTGTATTGCGATAGAAAATATCTCCAAAACCTGAAAGTGCGTCGATACCTTCCTGTATTCTTGCTCCGCCTGAATCATTCATACCGATTATCGGAGCGCCCATCTTAGCTGCCATATCCATTACTTTACATATTTTTTTTGCGTGCATCTCGCCAAGCGAACCGCCTATTACTGTAAAGTCCTGAGCATAAACGTATACAAGACGTCCGTCTACAGTACCGTAACCCGTCACAACGCCTTCTCCCGGAGCCTCTACACAATCCATACCGAATTCAGTACATCTGTGTGTTACAAAAGCATCAATTTCAACAAAACTGCCTTCGTCCAAAAGAGTGTTAATTCTCTCACGGGCGGTCAGCTTACCGCTGTCGTGCTGCTTTTTGATTTTCGCTTCACCGCCGCCGTTTTCAATAATACTTCTGCGGTATTGAAGCTCAGTCAATTTATCAACTGTTCCCATAATTTAACCTCCATTATTTGTAGAATTAGAGATAAATTTTCGAAAAAATTATACCTATTCTATATTATACCTTAACTTCTAAATTTTTTCAATCCTTTTTTGAAATAATCGCAATAAAAAAAATATATACTTATAATGTGGTTATTTTGTGTAGGATATACAAAATCCCCTATCCAATTTAAAATTGAATAGAGGATTACAGTATCTATTGATTATTTAAAAAATCCCACTGTGTCGTTATGTATTACTTCAATGACCGGTATGTGTTCATTAGTCCATAGCATAAGCTTAAATGTTTCATTTTCTCCTACAATCGGTTTTTCAATTGATATTACTGTTTTTCCATTAACGCTTTCTGCATTAACTATATCTACTTTTTTTAATATTCCTTCTGATGTATAAAGTGCTTTATATAATTTCAACTCAGGTAAATCACTATTATTTTTAGGTGATATTTCAAGATTAACATTTTCATTATCACCATAGATTTTTTCAATCATTAACTTATCCGTAAAATTATCAAATACATCAATGAACTCTGTAGCTTTAATGGTTTCTAATGGTATATTTACCGTAATTTCTTGTAATTCATCTCTCCATATATTTTCTAATATCAATGTTCCTGTTATACTTCCCTCAATTGTATCGGTTGACTCAGACTTCTCATATGTTCCACTTTTAAATGAAACATACATATTCTCTGTCAAATCCCCCATCAACTTAGATGTTACATCTGTTTCATTTGCAGACGCTGAAAGCTTTAAACCTGAAACTGCAGCTTCAAGCGCTTTCTTTGCCTCTTCAATCGTCATAGGTTTCAACGGCGGATTTTCAGGATCTGCATACTCCATTGAGAAATCCACGTCCATTCTTGGCGGAAGTACTGTAATTTCCGTTTCTTCACCCTGATCACGTGAATAATATCTTTCAACGACTTTGGTTACATAGCCTTCCTTCTCTGCAATAATTCTGTATGTACCCTCAGGCACGTCCCAACCATAATATCCGTTTTCGTTGGTATACATCGGATTTTCCTGAGAATAATTCTCAGCATCCCAGCTTTCCCATGTACCATCTTTCTGTAGTTTCTGAAGCGTTACTTTTACTCCTTCAATAGTTCTACCGTTTTGATCTGTAATTATCCCTGAAGGGTCAATTAACATTCTACCATATCCTACAAGTTTTTCAAGTGTTTCACCAGATTTGGTTGTAACTCGAATGATTATATCAAAATATTCACTTGAAGTTAGATTGTCTGATAACACTCTGTAAAAACCATTATTTCTTCCTCCGTTGTTACACAATGTCATATCATATGTTTTTTGGTTTATGATCGCCTGCACTGAACTGATGTCATTCTGTTCAACTCCAATTACTTTTGTTCTCACTATAATACGACTATCATAGTATATATTTGATGAATCCAATTCATTATACTGATGACTTGAACCGTCTTTCATATAATGACAATCCTTTAAATCTAATGTATTGTTTTCATCTGGATTGGTAATTTGCACAGTTTTTATCGCCGACGACATTTCTTTTCCATTTTTATCAACAATTACTGCTTTTATATTAATTTTATTTGTGCCACCAACTTCTGGCCAATATTTTTCTGGTATTTGAATATCCGAACTAAATGACGTCGTACCTGCATAATTATATATATCCGCCACAAGCTCATTATCAGATGTCTTAATTTGAACTTTTGCCATATCTGGCGCACATATTCCAGACACATGCATATTGCGTGTTCGAATAAATCCTGACGTACTAAGGTATACCACTCGCTGTGCTAAAGATGAAATATGTTTCTTGACTGCACTTTGACCAACTCTAATTATAACATCAGATTCTAATCTGGACAATTTATAATTGTTTGTCTCAAATGAAATTGTTTTCCTTATACTTTCTCCCGGTGCTAAATTAGTTACAGCCTGATTTCTATCACCATTTTTTACATCAATCAAATCCCAGTAATTATCCTGTATAAAAAACGCTAAATCAAAATTCGCATGAGTTGTTCCTTCATTTGTAAGTGTTATTGTATTTGTTATAACATCTCCATTAGCATATGACATTTTATTCGAGGATGCTTGAAATGATAGTTTTGTTCCATCCGGATATTCAAAAATTTCTACGTCAGCACTAGGATATGTCCTTAAAAATTTTATTTTAGATTTTAGTTCATCGTATATAATTTTATTATTTTTATATGCTAAAGCAATACATTCATCATCAAAACTATATTTTTCAATATTACTATTATTTTGCAGAGGTGTCAAATCTGTAACGCCACTTCTACTAAAACTAAGCTCTTTAATTGACGGAATTTCTACAGCCTGTTCCAAAATACAATCTCCGATATTTTTGCCTCCCGCATTTGGAATAAGTCCGTTGCTATGCCCCTCAAATCTTAATTCCTTGACAAACAAATTTTTTACAGGTGTTATGTCTGTAACTTGTGTTCTTATAAATCCAATAAATCTTACAGACCCCGTATCTGCAAAAGATCTCAAATCATCATCGGAAAAGTTATCAACTATATATAAATACCGCATGCCATAGGTTTTAGATACATACTGAACTGCATCTCCTGAAATTCTAACGACATCTGGTGGCTGTTGCAGCATTTGGTAAAACCCCTCTCCTGTTGTCCCTTCAGCATCTAATGATCCTGTGGTATGCGAAACATTTGTAATATACCTACAATCCATTCCAGTACTAACAACATTCCTTCTCATTGACAGTTCATCGATAGCATAGTTTTTACTAAGCGGCGAATAATCATGTAACTGTGAAGTATCATCTATTGTCAGAGATAATCCTGCATACAAATTTGTAGGTAATTTCGCTGGTGTTGGTATTTTAGCCAGATCTGAATCTTCGATCATAGTACCTGAAAGATTCATGTAACAACGAACATTCGGATTTCTCACAAGGCATTCAAACAGCGGAACAATATTTTTAACTTCACTATCACGAAAGTTAAATCTTAAACACGCGTAGCTAGTAACATTAAATATGATACACTCAAGACCTGTAGTATCCTTTACATGCTTATATGCAAGATCAATGCTTACCGTTTCATTTCCAAATGTTATTTCAGATTGCTGGATTTGATCATCTCCATTTTTGTCAAACTTAGATATCATATATTCCCTTAAAACTTCATCTGGAAAGTTAATTACTGCGTCATCTGACATCCATTGAACAGTTTGTCCCTCTGTTGCCTCGACAGCCGACGCCGAAAAAGGCAACACCATTGACAGCACAATAATAATTGATAATAATTTTTTCATAATGAATCCCCCCACATTATATTTTTATTTCGGTATAATATGCTACCATATTTCAGTTTGATTGTCAAGAAAATACGACTTATTTTTACGTATTCATACAAAAAGCATAGCTTACGCTATGCTTTCCAATCATTATTTCTCACTAATTATTTGCCCTGCATATAACCAATTTCGTGGCTTGTAAGGTGCCGCCATCTGCCGAGAGGTAAGTTTCCAAGCTCAACATTGCCTATCTTTATCCGCTGTAAGCCCACAACGGTATTCCCTACTGCCTCAAACATTTTACGTACCTGTCTGTTCTTGCCCTCGTGAATCGTTATTTTAACATAGGTATGTCCATCATATGCGTCGATTATTTCAGCCTGTGCAGGAGATGTTTTAAATCCGTCGTCTATATACACACCGTTTCTCAGTTTATTAATACCACTGACTGTCATACCGCCCTTTACCACCGCAATATAAGTTTTATCCATATGAAATTTAGGGTGTGTAACCTTATATGTAAAATCACCGTCATTTGTCAGGAGCAACAGTCCCTCGGTATCATAATCAAGCCGTCCGACAGGAAATATACGAACATTACCTAAGTCCTTCTTTACAAGGTCAACAACAGTCGGTCGGTCAAACTGGTCGCTTACTGTAGACACATATCCAATCGGCTTATTAAGCATAATATAATAATTTTTATTTTTTATTTTTACAGGTTCACCATCAACTACAACATTATCTGCGCCAATCTCAACCTTTATTCCCTGTTCCGTAACCTTTTTGCCGTTTACTGCAACACGCCCTTCCCCAATCATAGTTTCAGCGGCACGTCTTGACGCAATTCCGCTCATTGCAATAAATTTTTGCAATCTTACTGTTTCTCCCATATTAATCTTTCCTTTCGTTAATTCAATAAATTTCTGAAAACTCCTGTCAGTCTTTCAAGAAAACTGTTTTTGAGCTGCATTTTATCAATATTGCCAATATCACTTTCTGATACCACATCAACTCTGCCCGCCGATTGACCGTTACATAAAATATCAAGATAGCCTATCTTTTCGCCTTCATTTATTGGCGCGTCAAGATTTTCAGCAATATGTGTAACTACCTCGATTTCTGTTTTTTCGCGTTCTTTAAGTGGAACTGTAAAATCTTCTTTAGCAACCATATTATATTTGTTTCCGTCTATTTCAGCAATCTTAACTTTCATTCCTTCTCTTACCACCTGCTTGGGATAATGTTCAGCAAACGCATAATCAAGCATTTCGCTATGGTCTTTCCAGTCGTTGGGGTCACCCAACGTTACAGCAATAAATTCCATATCATCACGTTCCGCGGACGATACAAGACAACGTCCGGTTGCTTTCGTGTACCCCGTCTTTATGCCGGTTGAACCTTCATAATTCTTAAGCATTTTATTATGATTTGAAAAATACAGAGTTTCTGTTGAATTATCAGGTGTTGCCTGATATGTACGCGTACTTACGATTTCACGAAAATCCTCATTTTCCATCGCATACTTCGCAATCATTGCAAGCTCATATGCCGTTGTGTAATGCTCAGGATTGTCAAGTCCGTTCGGATTCATAAAATGAGTGTTTGTAAGCCCCAAAACCTCCGCTTTCTTATTCATAAGTTCAGCAAATGCCTCGCTGCTTCCCGATATATGCTCAGCTATAGCCACTGCCGCGTCATTGCCCGAATTGAGCATAAGCCCGTAAAGCAAATCCTTCATGGCAATAACATTATTTTCACGGACATAAGCCGCTGAGCCTTCCTGATACGCGGCATTTCTGCTTACCGTAACCTTCTCCTCCATATCACACTGTTCTATTGCTATTATCGCTGTCATTATTTTTGTGGTACTTGCCATAGAATGCTGTTCATCCATATTTTTTGAAAACACAACTTCACCTGTTGTACCGTTTATCAGACACGCGCAGTCCGCACTGTCTGCCATTGCAAACGCACTTTCACTAAACACTGCTGTAAGAATAATCATCACGGCAAATACTGCAATCTTTTTCATCTACACAACAACTCCAACTATTTTTTACAATGCATAAAATTCTGATTGACAAACGATTATATCTATGTTATAATATTACACGCTGAATGCGAGGGTGGCGGAATAGGCAGACGCGCACGTTTGAGGGGCGTGTGGTTTAACCGTGCCGGTTCAAGTCCGGTCCCTCGCACCACTCGGAACAAGTTTTACTTGTTCCGATTTTTTTATTTCATAAAACACCTGCACATTCTTTGTCAATCGCCATTATCTATATATATTCTAACACACAATAGAATATTTATCAACATTTTTCAAATTTTTTCAAAAAAAGGCTTGACAATATCAATTTTTAGTGGTATTATATTATCCGACGTTGCGGATTTGTGTAAAGGTAGCACTAACGACTCTGACTCGTTCTGTCCGGGTTCGAATCCTGGATCCGCAGCCAAAATCGGGACAAGAATAACTTGTTCCGATTTTTTTGTGTATAAAATAAGGCAGCCGCAATTACGGCTGCCTATAAATTTATCAGTTAATCGTTTCCGAATATGTTATTAAATCTGCGTCAAAATTATCGTATGATGTAACCCTGTCGCGCGCAGAATTACAGTTACCTGTTATTTCAATACTCTTTATTGACGGCAAGCTATCCAATACCGCTGTATATGTGATATCCTCCATACCTCCTGACAGCGAAACTGTCACTTCTTTATTTCCGCTTATTATAATTTCAACCGTCTTATTGAATCCTACTGTATTTCTGTAAGGCTGATCTGCATTTAGCCAACCATTTGCGCCTGTCTTCTTTGCAGCTGCATTGCTCTTACACTGGGCTATCGGCTTAGTTGATTCATCTTTTAGCAGGTCATTTCCGCCTATGCTCATTCTATTAAGATTATAGCCTCCGCCTGTAAGCGTAAATCCTACAATTTCACTTCCGTCGTCAGACTTTAAAGCGAAACTGTTTTCTTTTCCGTTATTCTCCCAGCCTGCAAACATATTAAATGTAAGTCTGAATCTATCATTTTCAGCAAGAGAGATAGTTTCCGTTTCAGCAACTGCCGTAGCCTTTACAGGCACAAACACATTGCCGAAACGTGCAAGACCAGACGCATAAACCTGATTACCGTCTGTTCCAAGATTACCGTTGTCAGCGTTAAACATATTGCTGCTGCCTTCAAAATTGTCGGTAAACTCAGCAATATCTCTTATAACGGGTTCACCCTCCGAAACATCACCAGACGGTTCTCCCTCAATCAAAAATTCCGCAATATTGGTCATATTCTGATTGTTTGTGTACCTGTAGTATCGAAATGCCTTATTTGTTGAAAGTTCATCTTGCACAACCGTCGTATACTGACCTGCAGGAATAGCTGATTTTATCTTATAAAGGTCAGTCCATTGTATACCGTCATTAGAACCTTGTACAGTTCCTCCCACAGTACGCTCAGGCATACCGTTGCCTGCTCTGGCTGCCAGCTTTACTGACGTTATTTTAAATGGTTCACCATAATCATACTGAACATAGCCACCTGAAACACCGTCAAAATAAGTTGACAAATTACCGTCGGCAGCCTTTGTATAATCATCACTGTCCTTTGGTGCAGATGTATCATTACTCCACGACGGCGTACCCGAAAGTGTATATACCGTTACTTTAACCGTTCTTTCTGCCGTATAACCGCCTATTGCCGCTCTCACCGTTACACTTCCTGCATTCTTGGCAGTAAGCACTCCATCACTTGTTATGTCCGCCACTTCAGAATTATCTACAGACCATTGAACATCATTCTTCAAATTTGTTGACACTGAAAGTTCAACTGATTCTCCCTTAGACATTTCATTGCCGCAGCCTGAGATTACCGCATATCCGACAGCGTCAGCAGGTTTTATATCTTCCCACACCATAAGTTTTGGTGTGCAGTCTGTAAAATCTCCGTCCTTACTACCCTCCGGTTCATTATGGGAAAGGTATTTCAGCCTGTTTTCACTATCATACACAGCAAAATATTTATCATAACCGTCAAGCCACGCGTCCGTACTATAGCTGTAAGACATACCGCTGCTATCACCGCTAAAACTTATTTCAGATTCAGACGGCTTTCCTTCAATAATAAATGTTGTGACTGTTTTTGCAGGCAAAGAATAAGTAAATTTCTTATCTGTAACAACCGCGCCTGCAAGTTCTTTCCACTTTTCTGTTGAACTGTTTGTTCTTACCGCCCTGACGTTATCACCTGTCTGAGTAAATGCTGACAGGTCAAAAAGACATTCCCTGCTGCTATCACCGCTGTTAAGCGCAACAATTTTAATATCGCCTGTCTGTTTATTATAAGCTGCAAGCGTACTGTTTGACGACGCGATAATCGTATCTCCAGGATTTATATATTTTGTAAACTGACCAAACGCATAATACTTATTTGTCATAATAAGATTTTCATTATCGTGGTCAGCCATACCTACGCCCCACAGCGAATCCGCGTCTGATACTGAATTATTCGCCTCTGTTTTATTTCCTGTTGTCGGGTCCACAAAGTTTGAATCCTTATGCTTATCGACAATATCCCATAGCACCCACGCTGAAGCGTTCATACCATTCACATCATCAATAATTCTCTGAGCCAGTCCAAAACCGTCCCAACCGCCATCAACTTCGCTCATCCACAGATTTTTACCTGCATTAAGAGCCGTTTCCTTAGCGCCTTTACGGTTTGAACCGCTATATGTATGCGTATCTATTCTTCCAAGTGCCTTTTTTGCCTCGTCGGTAAGCTTGGAATAATTTGATACTGTTTTATTAATATCTGTTTCATCCATTCCTGCAACAAGCACATCTGCAAGCCCTGCCGCATCCAACGCCTTACGTGTTTCAACTATTGCCTTCGACTGGCTCTCACCCGGATCAAAATGACAGCCCTCTTGTTTCGGACTGTTTACTCCCCAGTAATTTGTATCAGGCTCATTCATAGGCGAATAGCTCTTAAATATAATTCCTTCCTCTTTAAAAAGCTTTGTTGCCTCTGCAATAAATTTTCCAAAATCGTCATACATTTCAGGCTTTAAATTGTCGCTGTCTGCAGGATTTCCTCCGCCTGTACAGCCCGTAACCGTCATAAAATACGGCGCTGAATTTGAAAAGCCTTCAAAATACAAATCAGGGTTTGCCGCAAGAGCCGCTTTAGCAATATTCAGTTGGTTTTGGTCATTGCTTAAATCATATGTAATGGACTTTACTCCGCTGCCGTCTGCCGTAAGCTCAAAAGTGTCCCATACTCCAGGCACTTTTGAATCTGAACGGTTTATATGATTATGCGTTGGGTCGTCGCCTCCGCCGAGATTATAACGCGCTATATTAAGCCCCAAACCGTCCTCTGAAAAGAACAGTTCAGCCGCCTGCTGCGTCATTTTCTCGCTGTAACCTATTCTGTTCGCCCACCAGCATAACGAGGTGCCCCAACCTTCAAACACTCCGTTATTAAACGGCGACGCATTTGACGGGTCAAGACGAATCACCTCACCAGCAGTAATTACCGTATCTTCTGCCGAAACGGCAAAATTCGTCACAAGCGTCATTGCCATTGCAACTGCCATAACCAATGATAAAATTTTTTTCTTCATACTCTCTCTCCTCTCTGTAATTGTTACCTGTATTTTATTATAGAACATATTATCAGAAAAGTAAATAGCTGAAATCATAAAAAAATCCACCCTGTCGGGTGGATTTTCATTATCTGCGTTCAGCGCTCAAAAGGAATTGAACATTCTTTATTTCTATTGAATTTAAATTACCGTTATCGTCGCTGTAATTATAGCTCGGATTAAGCTTGTACCACGATTTACTATTAAAGAAATTCCTGTACTCGGCTGTCTGGAATTTACGTCCGTGACGCGCGTAAATCTCATTTCTTGCAAGAGCCAAGTCGTGCTTTGACATTCCCTTTATATCATTTTCAGTAAGAAGTCTTGTTCCTGACTGTTCCAAAACATAATCATTTCCCGAATATGAAGTCAAAACACTGATTTCATAGACAGTATTTCCGTTATATGTTTCGTCTGTCGGCGCGGCAGTAACCGTATACGGTTTATACTGAATTTGTTCTGTCGTACTGCCTGCCGAAACATTGGCATAATACTTAACGTTGCCTGTTACAAAAGTCATTAAATATCTGCCGGTTCCAGAATTATAAATAACTTCACCGCCAAGGCTTAACTGTGATGAAATATTAGCATTTGTCACACCGCTTGCAACAGCATTTTTTACAACAGACGCATTACCTGATGAAGAGCCTCCGCTTGTTGAAACACCGCTCGTATTAGATGAACCTCCCGACGACGAATTGCCTGACGAGGTATTTCCTGACGACGCACTCCCCCCAGAAGTATTGCCGCCTGATGACGTATTCGTATTAGATGAACCTCCTGCCGCTGTCCACGATTGTCCGCCGTTCTGTGACGCCGCTCCTGTTTCACGCGGTGCTGTGGTCATAGACAGCTCCGGCGTTGCTGACGGGGTTGGTTCTACCGACGGCATTGTCGTCGCAATCACTGCAGTAACAGCAGTCGGCGTAGGCGTTACAGCCATATCGTCCTCTGTATTTACATTCTGCCATACATAATAGATGCCGTATCCTGCAGCAGCAACTGCAAGAGCACATATAAGAGCAATTACAGCTATTCGGTTACGTCTTTGCTTAACTCGTTTTTCATTACGTCTGCGTTCTATCTCCGACAGTTGTTTTTGCTTGTTTTCCATCATACGGCGCATTTGTTCACGTCTGCGTTTTTCATTGTCGTCAAAAATTTCCTCTTTGACGTCCTTCTCCTCTTCAAGATTACTCTCCTCAATATTTCTGATTTCATCTGAGTCAATTATTTTTGTTTCGTCTGATATTTCAGTGATGATTTCGTCATTTCCTGCAATAGCGCCGCAATATTCACACTTTTCAGCCTCGTCCGGAATCTGCGCGCCGCAAACCTTACATAACATATAGTCTACCCTCCGATTTAATTCTTTGCCTTTCCTACACTTCAACATTATATAATTTTCTGCGTTTCAAATCAATATCAACGATATTATGTCTCTGTTACAATAATAATACAAAACGCCGTATACGAGGATTTTACCCATTTTCTGGTGTTTTAATAACCATATTTATACAGTTTTGTAAACTGAATCAAAAAGGGACAGTTGGCTATGCAACTTACTAATTGTCCTCAGCATACTATATCTAAAGGAGGTTTTTTTATGTTCGGCATATTTTTTGAATGGATACAAACAGTGCTTGTACTTGCAGGATACGTTTCCGGCAACGCAACCTTTCCCAAGCCGCTTTCAAGCGCGGAGGAGAAGAAATACCTTGCGCTGTATGCAGACGGCGACGAGGACGCGAAGAATATACTGATTGAACATAATTTACGGCTTGTGGCGCATATCGCTAAAAAGTACGCAGACGAAAAAACGCTTGAAGATTTAATTTCAATTGGTACAATCGGACTTATAAAAGGTATTAACACGTTTAATCCAACAAAAAACTCCAAGCTCTCAACTTACATTTCTCGCTGCATCGAAAACGAAGTTCTTATGTTTTTACGTTCTTCCAAAAAACAGCAAAGCGAGGTATCGCTCGACGACAGTATCGGTACAGACCGAGAAGGCAACAATATGACCTTTTCCGACATTCTCACCTCGGATACAGCTGAAGTGTCTGATATTATTTTCGGAAAGCTTGAGGCGCAAAAGCTCTATATGGCAATGAAAAAGGTTCTTAATAAAAATGAAATCAATATTCTATGCTGGCGGTACGGGCTGGGAAATCAGAAAAAGAAAACTCAGAAGGAAATTGCCGATATACTTGGTATAAGCAGAAGTTATGTAAGCCGTATTGAAAAAAAATGTCTGGAAAAACTGTTCGCGGAATTAAAGGAATAATTATTTCCGAAAAATATAGACAATTACTAAAAACTATGATATACTTTACTTGCGACAACCTATATCTATTTGATAATATGATTCTGAAAAGTGTATAGTCTTTTGTAAAAAAACGCTGTATGCTTTGTTTATCATTACTTTTTAGAATCAGTTATTGATAATTAGTTATAGGTGTGTCGCAGCATTTACCAAAGCAGGCGTTTTTATTGTGCCGATTGGTTTATGCCGCGGCACATTTTTTAATGCGCGAAAATATACAAGAAAGGAGGAATCGTTATGAATGTAATGACTGAAATATACAGAAATTCCATTCAGCCGTCTGAAAATAGTATGAAGAAGGACAAAAGCTATAAACGAGCAAAAAATCAGGTTAAGCAATATTATGAGATTTTAAAGAAAAGACTTTCAGAAAAAGATATGCTATTACTTGACAAGCTGCTGTCAAGCTATGATATTAAAACAGAACGGAAGAATATCTATTGCTTTCAATTCGGTTTCAGGATAGCTCTTGAATCGGCAATTGATACTTGGAAATGGGAAAGATAAATAAATATCCCCCCGTATAACGGGGGGTATTTCATTGTATAAAGAAAAAGCCGATAGATTTTATTCTATCAGCTTTTATGTGCAAATTTAATATAACTATATAAATAATCTATTTACTGTTCCCGTAAAACATTTTTTCACTTTAATTATTTTCTATTTTATAAAGCATTGTCGCCGCCTCAGCGCGCCTCATATTATTATTGGGTAAAATAGTGTTATCCTCATAACCGTTTATCACTCCAAGCGAATACAGCTTTTTAATTCCTTCCTTTGCCCAGTCCGCAATATCCGCGCTGTCTGCAAACATTAGTTCGCCGTCTGTTTCTCCATCTGAAACAATTCTTCCGAGTATAGTCATTGCCTCTGCACGCGTTATATTATCATACGGTGCAAAATCTACTGTCTTATCATCATTTACACGTCCGAGTATTATTCCTTCGCTATACACGGCTTTAACCGCTTTCTGTGCCCACAACGGAATTTCGTCTGAGTCATTAAAATCAAGTGTTACATTGTCGTAGCTGTCAGTATTAAGCTCCATATAATTTGCTATCATAGACGCAAATTCTGCACGCGTCATATTGTTATCGGGCTTAAATACCATTTTACCCGATTCCTCCTGACCATTTATTACACCGCTTGCAGCCATTTCTGCTATTATATCACGCGCCCAGTGTCCTTCTGTGTCGGCAAACGGGTTTGGCGCGGCAGGGTAATCTGATATATGCACAGGTATTTCACGCGTCACTCCGCCTGTTGTAACTTTGATTTTTCCGTCTTCGTTTGCAGTATTCGCAAGTGTGAAAATACCGCCGTCAGTAATTGTTCCTATATTCCCTTCTACCGACCACTCATACATACCCTCCTGAGAAATAAGCTCTGTATTATTGAGGTATGACGCCGCTGACAGACTAAGCTGCATTTCTTCATTGGCTACAGTATTTATTTCCGTTATTTCCTTCCAGTCAGCCGTATTATATACCTTAATCTCCTCCGGCGATTCGTAAACACCGTACATTCTCGACATAATATCTCCGTTGTCGCTGTAAAGCACAACATTTACATCACCCGTACCGCTCAGCGTCAGGTTTCCGTTTTCGTCAATCTGACTATCTGTATTGGTATCCACACGGAATTTAATATTATACGGCTCATTCATCTTATAATTACCCGTATCATACACACTCTCAATTTCAATCTGAGTGCTCATACCCGA
The DNA here is from genome assembly GCA_010206265.1 of Lachnospiraceae bacterium MD329. Lineage (GTDB taxonomy): Bacteria > Bacillota > Clostridia > UBA1381 > UBA1381 > Hominilimicola. Next base: position 31,751 of record VIQV01000018.1, on the reverse strand, counting down.
TAAATAATTCGTATTTCCTGCGTCTTTAAGATTAATAATCCACGGTATATTGGTCTGACCGCGATTATCCTTTAAAAATATAAAATTCGCAACATTTCTTAAATATCCGTCTGAGGGTGAATTCACTACCATTGACGCGTCACTTCCGGGAAAAAATGCCGAAATTGCGGTTGAACCGCCTCCGTCAAGATTTATCGCGTCTACACACCCCAATTCAACCATACGCTGAGCAAGTGTCTTTAACTGCGCGCCGTAGCTATGCCCCGACTGCCTGCCGTCCAGTGTATAAAATATTATATTACCGTCAGCCTTTATTCCCACTGCTGTTCTCGGCGCCGCACCTGCTTCAAACTCAGTGTTTGCGGTTCCGTTTGACACAAGTCTGCCTCCTACTGAACTTACCGCATTTTCAGCAGTTGCCCACGTTCCGTCATCACCTGCAGCAGCATTGCTTATCGTAAGTTCCTGCCCCTTATAGCACCTGCTTAAAAAGTTATACAGTTCCGCCTGACCGCTTGTATCCATAACGAAAATCATCTTACCTTCGGGTATCTCAATTGAACCGTTATAAGTAAAAACGTCATCTACAGTTACTGTCATTTCTTCTCCTATATGCAGTCTGCCCTGCTTTGGCGTACACATAACAAAAATACATTCAGATTCTGTTTTCGTCGTTTTTCCAAAACGGTCGTTAAGAAGATAAATAGGGTCAAATCCAGCCTGACACCATTTATTGATATACATTACCTCCACCGTTTCATTTCCGTTTGAAACGGTAGTCTGAACGTCAAGCCATCTTATAAACCCTGTACCGTCAGCACGAAAACCTACAGCGTCCTGTCCGCCATATTCCTTAGACGCAATTTCACCGTCTATAATTGTATATCCCATAGGTATACCTGTTTTAAAAGAAAAATAATCCGCATTTATACCGATAAGCGGACGAAGTCCGTTTTCCGCCATATACTGCTCCGCCTGTTTGATATTACGCGTACCCCAGATACTTTTACCATTTACAACTATCGGCACTGCCTCACTGTTCGGCTTATATTCAACATAATATTCACTCTGCTTGCCTACGCTGTCAGACGTAAATTGGACATTATGGAAGTATGTATCCGCCCCCATATAAGTGCTCCAGCCACCGTTTTGTGTCCCCAATACGTCTGCACTTGCCGCTGTACCTGACAATATACAGAATGCGGTAATAAAACCAAAAATTTTTTTTCGCATTTCTTCTCCTTTCACATATATTTAGTCTTTTTCATAAACACATACAATTAGTATACCACATTTTTTCCGTTATGTAAAACTCAAATCTTGGAATTAATAAAAATTTAATAATTACATTTTTATCATATATCACAATTTATTTCAAAACATAAAATTGGAGCTGACTTTTGTCAGCCCCAATTCTTTAATTTACAGATACAACCTCATAACCTGCGTCGGTTATAGTGTTTGTCAGAGTTTCATCTGATACATCCTTTCCGAGAGTTACAACCGCCTGACCTCCGTTATCCAGCGTAACCTCAGCTTTCACTCCGTCAATTGCGTTAAGCGCGTCTGATACCCTTCCCGTGCAGTGACCGCACATCATACCCTTGATTTTAATTGTTTTTGTCATTTTTATATCCTCCTTTTTATTATTTACACTATTTCTTTTTGTTTTAAAAAATCTTAGTCTTAAAGCATTTGATACAACGAATACTGAACTGAAACTCATTGCAAGAGCCGCTATCATAGGATTTAATTTAAGTCCTGCTATACCATAAAGAACACCTGCTGCAACAGGGATTCCCAAAACATTATAGAAAAATGCCCAGAAAAGATTTTCCTTAATGTTTTTTATAACAGCACGGCTTAGTTCCACTGCAGTCACAACATCCTGCAAGTCACTTTTCATAAGAACTATATCCGCCGCCTCTATAGCAATATCCGTTCCTGCTCCAATAGCAACTCCGACATCTGCGCGAGTCAGCGCAGGCGCGTCATTAATTCCGTCGCCTACCATCATAACGCGTTTACCCTGCTCCTGCAGAAGACGTATTTCCTCCTCTTTATCAGACGGAAGTACCTCCGCAATAGCTCTTGTTACAGACAGCTTATTTTTAATCGCCTCTGCCGTAACCGCATTATCTCCTGTAAGCATAATGACGTCGAGTCCCATTTCCCTCATATCTTCTATCGCTTTACGGCTTGTTTCCTTAATGGTATCAGCTACTGCAATTACGCCAATCAGCTTACCTCCGCAGGCAAAATACAGCGCCGTCTTACCCTCTTTGGCAAATTGTGTATTCTCTGTTGCCTCTATGCCGTTTTCACACATCATTTTATAGTTACCTGCAAGCACTTCCTTACCGTCGATTTTACCGCTTACGCCCTGTCCCGCAGTCTGTTTAAAGTCTGTTACCTCCTGCAAGTCCATACCCTCAGCTTTTTCAACTATTGCTTTTGCCAGCGGATGTTCTGACAAATATTCTATTGACGCGGCGGTTGCAAGCAGTTCATCTGCAGTTATTCCCTCAGGAGATACATCTGTTACAGAAGGTTTTCCCTCTGTAATTGTACCTGTTTTATCAAGCACTACCGTATCTGTATGGTGAGCAGTTTCCAATGCCTCCGCTGATTTTGTAAGTATTCCGTACTGCGCCCCCTTACCTGTACCCACCATTATCGCCGTCGGAGTCGCAAGCCCGAGAGCGCACGGACACGATATTACAAGTACAGATATTCCCATTGACAATGCAAACGACACTCCGTTTCCAAGCAAAAGCCACACTAAAGACGTAACCACAGCAATTGAAATTACAACAGGTACAAATATCCCGCTTACCTTATCCGCAAGTTTTGCAATCGGCGCCTTTGATGACGCTGCCTCCTCCACAAGCTGTATTATCTTTGAAAGAGTTGTGTCTGAGCCTATTTTTTCGGCGCAAAATTTAAAATATCCGGATTGATTTATCGTTGCTCCGATTACGTTGTCCCCTATATTTTTTTCAACAGGTACGCTCTCACCCGTAATTGCCGATTCGTCTACTGCGCCGCTTCCCTCTGTTATAATTCCGTCAAGAGGTATTGCCTGACCTGCCTTTACAACAACAATTTCACCCACCTGCACTTCGTCGGCATTTACTACCACTTCAACTCCGTTTCGAATTACCGTTGCCGTTTTGGGAGAAAGGTCAATAAGCTTTTCAATCGCCTGTGAGGTTTTACCCTTCGCACGCGCCTCCATAAATTTACCAAGCGTTATAAGCGTTAAAATCATTGCAGCCGACTCAAAATACAAATTCATCATATACGAATGTACAAGCTCGCTGTCATTATGTCCCAATCCATAACCTATACAGTATATAGCGGCAATTCCATATACAAACGCCGCGCCAGAACCTATCGCAATAAGAGAATCCATATTAGGCGCACCGTGAAACAGCGTTTTAAATCCGTTCATAAAATACTTTCTGTTGACATATATTATAGGCAGTGTCAGCAATAACTGGGTAAATGCAAATGCAAGAGCATTTGCAGCCGAATCAAATACACTAAGGAACGGTAAATGCCACATATGCCCCATAGAAATGTACATAAGCGGTATAAGAAATGCTATTGACACTATCAGACGGCGTTTCATTCCTGCCGCCTCACCATCAGTATGATTTTCCTTCTTTTCCTCTGTTTTGCCCTGCACGCTTGCGCCGTAACCGCCTGCAACAACCGCATTTATTATCTCGTCGGTTCCAATAGCATTCTCATCAAAATCTACCTGCATACTGTTACGCAAAAGATTTACATTTACGTTCTTTACTCCGTCAAGACAGCCAACGCTTTTCTCAACGTGCGCACTGCAAGCACTGCACGTCATTCCCGTTATATCAAACTTTTCTTTCATTCTAAGTTCACCCCTCAATTAAAATAATTCCTATTTACTCTTGAATTTATTCTTTTAGTGTGTTATTATTTTATCATAAAATACTTATTTTTCAAGTACGCACTTATTTGGTATATACTATCATTTTTGATAGTATTAAGGAGGTATAACAATGAACCGTACATATATTTGCCCTGTTGAGGCAACACTGGAAATTGTAGGCGGTAAATATAAACCGCTTATTTTATGGCATTTGGCAGATAAAATTCTAAGATTTAATCAGCTCCAAAAACTGATTCCGTCCGCCACGCCCAGAATGCTTACAAAACAGTTACGGGAACTGGAGGAAAACGGAATTATTCACAGAGAAGTATATCCTGTTGTACCTCCCAAAGTAGAATACTCTCTTACTGATTTAGGAAAAAGCTTTATACCAATTTTATCTGATATGTGCGACTGGGGCAACGCATATCTTAAAGCAAATAATATTTGTCCGAATTGTTCTATGATAAAAGGACAGGTGTAAAACCTGTCCTTTTGTATTTATTCAGCAACCATTTCAACCTGCTCCGTAATATCAGCATTATTTGCCATTTCATCTTCGGCAATTTCCTCATTCACATTCTTATTAAATGATTCCGAATTTTCACCTATTCCCTTTAGAACTTCTGACGCTTTTTGCGGGTCTGCCTTTGATTTATCAAACGGTACAGTAAATATTGCGCCGTCACCATTATAACTGTCAGCAAATCGTATGCTGCCATCTCCGTCCATTGTAAATATGTCGGAGCTCGGTGCAAAGCCTGCACTTGCTCCATCAGGTGATATTCCGCCATACACCGCAATATATACAGTATGATCGGCAAATATCTCCAGACTGTCACACTCATACACAAAATAATCAACCATATTATCATCCGATATAAATTCACTTTTTCCGCCGCCCAACGTAAATATATTAACATCCCACGGCTTATAACCCGATATCAGCGGTGTGAGCATCAAGCCTGCATAATCCGGAAGCGGTTTTCCGTCTGTTCTTGAAATTGCTCCTACAATATATGTTCGGTCGTCATTACTCACATCTTCTGTAAAATTACTTAAATTTTTGCCTGTCGTTATCCCCAGCAGCTCTACAGTATAATCACCGCATTGCTGTGGTGCTATATCAAAGCTCGTATCATTCTCCGTCAACACCCCCGCCAGCTGATTATAATCAGCTTTTTCAGCAATTTCTGATGCGGTCATAAGATGATATGCCGCAAAAACAGTTGTTCCGAGCAGGGCTGTTATAACCGCCGCAACACATAATATTCCTTTTATAGTTTTATGCTTTTTTGTCATTGTCAATTCCTCGCTTTCTATATCGAAAGGAGCAGATATGTGGTTTTTCATATTTTTACCGTGCTTTACCAATCTTTCTTCAAAATCAGTCACATTCACCTTTAATCATCTCCTTCCAAAATACATTTTAATTCTTTAAGTGCTGTTTTTGTTCTGTATTTTACAGTTGACAGAGGTTGTTTAAGAGTTTTTGCTGTTTCCTCATACGTCATATCATTATAAAAACGCAGAGTTATGTATATTGATACTGAGGGTTTAAGTCTGCATATTGCGTCTAATATTTCTACCTCGGAATACGGTATATCACAGAAAACATTTATATTATCAGTTAATTCCTCTGTATATTTTCTGTTTCTTAATAAATCAACACTTTTATTTATTACAATTCGCGTTATCCACGTTTTAAAATATTCTATACGCCTTAACTTATGAAAACTTTGATACGCACTCAGTACAGCCTCCTGCACAGCATCCTTTGCGTCCTCTGTATTATGCAAATATCCGATTGCTATTAAAAACAGTGACTTTTCTACATTTTTATACTCACGCTCAAACTGCTCTCTCAACACCCTGACCTCCAATCCTGTAAGCTGCTTACATATATTAGACGTAATAAACAACGAAAAAGACAAACTTTTCAAATTTTTATTCCATAAAAAAGACAGGCACAGCCTGTCCTTTTAATTATATTACATCATTTCTAATCAAATCGTCATAGGTTTCACGCTTTACAACTATCCTTGCCTTACCGTCAGAAACAGCAACCACCGCAGGACGCGGTATCCTGTTATAATTACTTGCCATTGAATAGTTATACGCACCCGTCGCAAGCACTGCAAGCGTATCTCCAACCTTAATTTCAGGCATCATTGCATCCTTTAGAAGTATATCTCCTGATTCACAGCACTTTCCTGCAACAGTAACCCTCTCAGTACGTTCAGCATTTGCATTATTTGCAACTACTGCCTCATACTCCGATTCATACATAATATATCTTGGGTTATCACCCATACCGCCGTTTACGGAAACATATTTCCTCACATTTTTAATATCCTTAATTCCTCCTACAGTATAAAGCGTTATACCTGCAGGCGCAATTATTGAGCGTCCCGGCTCCATAAGTATAAACGGGAGCTTTACTCCGCGTTTCTCAGCAGTTGCCTTAACCACTTCCTGAACGTGTCTGATATACTCGTCATATGGAACAGGGTCATCATTTTCAGTATATCTGATACCATAACCGCCGCCAAGATTCAGGCAGTCAATTTCAAGACCAAGCCTGTCCTTTAAATCTCCGATAAAATTCATCATAATTTCTGCGGCTTTACAGAATGGCTCAATATCAAATATCTGTGAACCGATATGACAATGAACACCGTTTACCTTGACATTCGGCATCTTACTTGCCTTTTCAATTATTTCAAATGCCTCACCGTTTTCCAGCGCCACGCCAAATTTTGAATCTATCTGTCCGGTCTGAACAAAGCTATGAGTATGCGCATCAACACCCGGCTTTATTCTGAACATTATATTCTGAACAATTCCGTATTTCTCTGCCATTTCATTAAGTGTTTCAAGCTCATAAATATTATCTACAATAATATTTCCCACCTTATGTTTTACGGCAAGTGCTATCTCGTCATATGTTTTATTATTTCCGTGGAAATACACCTTGTCCATAGGAAAGTCCGCTTTTATAGCCGTGTACAGCTCTCCGCCCGAAACAACGTCTATACCAAGCCCCTCCTCCTTAGCAATACGGCAAGTATACATTGTGCAGAACGCCTTGTTTGCATAGAGGACAAGTCCGTTACCCCCGTAATACTTATCCATCGCATTTTTATAAACACGGCAGTTCTTTCTAAGCAAATCTTCATCTATTACATACAGCGGCGTTCCAAATTCCTTTGCAAGCTCCACAGTATCATTTTTACCGATAACAAGATGATTTTTCTCGTTTACAGTTAAATCCTCTGATACAAACATCTCTCCTCACACCTTCCTCTTATTTAACCTTGTGTACCGTCAGGCTTTAATTCCATTTCCTCCTTCTTTTCGGCAGCTCTTTTATCTTCACGGATAATTTTAGGCTGCTTCAAGTCGGTAATACACTTTTTATTTATAATTACAGTTTTTATATTATCATCAGACGGTACCTCAAACATAATATCCGAAAGCGCCTCTTCTATTATAGAACGAAGTCCGCGCGCTCCTGTATTGCGTTCAATTGCTTTATCTGCTATCGCCTCAATAGCTCCGTCTTCAAACTCCAGCTTAACACCGTCAAACGCAAACAATGCCTTATACTGCTTAATAAGCGCATTTTTAGGCTCTGTAAGTATTTTTATCAGCGTTTTTCTATCAAGCTTATCAAGCTTTGCAAACACAGGTAATCTGCCGATAAATTCAGGAATAAGCCCGAATTTCAGCAAATCCTGAGGAATAATTTCACTTAAAAGCTCATTCATATTTGTTTCTTTTTTACTTAAAATCTCTGCTCCAAAGCCCAGTCCTTGTCTGCCCGTACGATTCTTTATTATTTTTTCGATTCCGTCAAAAGCTCCGCCGCAAATAAACAATATATTTGAAGTATCTATCTGTATAAGTTCCTGATGAGGGTGTTTACGCCCTCCCTGAGGCGGTACTGACGCTACAGTACCTTCCAGAACTTTCAGCAGTGCCTGCTGCACACCTTCACCGCTTACATCACGGGTAATTGACGGATTTTCAGACTTTCTCGCAATCTTATCAATTTCATCTATATAAATAATTCCGCGTTCAGCCTCATCAATTTCATAATCGGCAGCCTGAATCAGCTTTAACAATATATTCTCCACATCCTCACCGACATACCCTGCCTCTGTCAAAGAAGTTGCGTCCGCTATTGCAAACGGCACATTAAGAATTTTAGCCAGATTCTGAACAAGAAACGTCTTACCGCTGCCTGTAGGTCCTATCATAAGAATATTACTTTTCTGTAGCTCCACATCATCAGCCATATCCGGATGCGCTATTCTTTTATAATGATTATACACCGCCACTGACAGAATTTTCTTTGCCTCTTCCTGTCCTACCACATATTCATCAAGAAATTCCTTGATTTCCTTTGGTTTTGGCAATTCTGATGATGCCAATTCGCTTTTGGATTCAAACTCTCCGCCAAGAATCTGATTGCAGGTAGCAACGCACTCGTCACAGATATAGACCCCAGGACCTGACAGGAGTTTATTTACCTCCGTATCAGTCTTTCCGCAAAAAGAGCATCTGAAATGTTTATTTTCCTCCATATAATAGCCTTTCTGCCCGTAATCAATAATTATATAACGCCTTATCTTGGGCGGATAAGGCGTTTTTGTATACTACCATCCCCTCTTAACGAGCCTGTTTTACAATTACCTCGTCAATCAGTCCGTAGGCTTTCGCCTCATCGGCAGTCATAAAATTATCGCGTTCAGTGTCCTCGCACAGTTTCTCATATGTCTGTCCCGTGCGCTCGGCAAGAATCTCATTCATCTTTTTCTTTGTATTTACAAGATGGTCCGTGTAAATTTTAATGTCGGTTGTCTGACCGCTCAGACCTCCGCCTGAAATAAGAGGCTGATGAATCATTATTTCGCTGTTCGGCAAAGCAAAACGCTTTCCCTTTGTTCCTGCCGCAAGCAAAAATGCGCCCATACTTGCAGCCATACCTATACAAATTGTGGACACATCACATTTTATATACTGCATTGTGTCGTATATAGCCATACCTGCAGTTATTGAACCGCCGGGACTGTCTATATAAAACTGTATATCCTTATCAGGATCTTTTGCCTCAAGATAAAGCATCTGCGCTACAACAAGACTTGATGTAGCGTTATCAACCTGATCTGCCAAAAATATAATTCTGTCCTCCAGCAATCTTGAATAAATATCATATGAACGTTCACCTCTGTTGGTTTGTTCAACGACCATTGGTACTAATGCCATCTTATTCATTCCTTTCAATACTTATGAAGTTATTTCACTGATGCGTTATTTACAATCATATCAATTGTTTTCTGAAGTTCAAGTTCCTTCTTAATGTTTTCCTTTTCAACATCGCTTAATGCTTCTTTAAGCTTATCAAGCTCCATATTATACTTCTTTGACATATCAACAAGATGAAGTTCAACTTCTTCAGGACCTGCCTCAATGCCTTCAGCCTTCTGAATTGCCTCAAGAACAAGAGAACCGCTTATCTGCTTTTCAGCCTGCTCTCCGAACTGTGCTCTGAAGGTTTCCTCTGTCTGACCTGTATACTGCATATACATATCAAGACTCATACCCTGATATGCCAGTCTTTGTGCAAAATCTCTTACGATATTGTCAATCTGAGCCTCTTTCATTGCGTCAGGAATATCAAATTCCGCATTTTCTATTACCTTATCAATAATAGCATTTTCAGTATCAGTCTTAGCCTTATTTTCAGCAGCCTCTTCAAGTTTCTTCCTTACGTCCACCTTAAATTCAGCCATTGTATCAAAATCGCTTACTTCACTTGCAAAATCATCGTCAAGCTCCGGAAGTTCACGTTTCTTGATTTCCTTTACCTTTACTTTAAATACCGCGTCCTTGCCTGCAAGATTATCAGCGTGATATTCCTCAGGGAAAGTAACCTTCACTTCAACGTCATCATCAGTCTTTGCACCGACAAGCTGCTCCTCAAATCCCGGAATAAACGTACCTGAACCGATTTCAAGCTCATAGTCCTCTCCCTTGCCGCCGTCAAAAGCAACACCGTCGCAGAATCCCTCAAAGTCAATAACTGCAATATCCTCATTTTCAATTGCTCTGTCGTCAATTGTTATAAGTCTTGCATTCTTTTTCTGAGTTGCCTCAATGTCCTTGTCTACGTCCTCGTCTGTTACAGTATAGTCAAGCTTATCAACTTCTATACCCTTATAATCACCAAGTTTTACCTCAGGCTTGGTTGTTACAAGAGCCGTAAACACTACAGGCTCACCCTTCTTTATTTCTTCAACGTCAATTTCAGGTCTTGCAACCGCGTCAACTCCCGACTCTTCAAGAGCTGATTCATATGCAGCCGGAAGTACAGCGTTGATGGCGTCATCATAAAAGATAGCTGCCGTATAATACTTCTCTACAATCTTTCTCGGCGCCTTACCTTTTCTGTAACCGGGTATATTAAATTTTGACGCGTTCTTCTTGTAGGTCTGGTTTATTGCCTTTTCAAAATCTTCTGCGCTTACCTCAAAAGTTAGTTTTACAAGATTTTTTTCGATTTGTTCGTTTTTCACTGACATAGTGATATTATCCTCCTTCTCGTCCTATTACGGACATATTAACATAGCGTATATTATATCACTACTTTCAAAATATTTCAATTCTTTTTTTGAATTATTTACACCTTTTTCATATTTTTTATCCGCTTTTACCTGCTTTTAGTATATTTTTACCTGTCACAAAGCAAAAAGGAGCTGCCTCACACTTGTTCGGCAACCCCCATTGGTTACTGTATAATCTGTTCAAGTCTGCCTGCGGCTACAGTCGCAAGGCTCATAAGCAGTGCTTTCTGATTTTCGTCTGCTCCCGATCCTGCCGTAATATCAATCAGACAGCCTTTATCATAGACGTGGATAGACGGAAACGCAATATACGCCTCCTGTCCTATTCCGCTTATAATTTCTGCGCTTGTACGTTTTGCCTTTTCCTGTTCATACTGCTCAAACAACATTTGATAATCTATTGTGTCGGTAAACTGAGTAAGTTTTACCGTCACTGTATCGTGCTGTCCAAGAGGCTCGCTCCTGTAAAGTACCTCTGCAATATTCCCGTTTCGTCCTGTACCCGACGGTTCAGCTACGGGCAAATACCCTGCATATGCCGCCACATCGTCAGCCGTGACAAGTGTTGTCGGGTCAATATCAGGTATCGGAGTCGGTTCAGGTTTTGCAAACGGACTGCCGCACGAACACAGCATTACAGTTAAAAGCAGTGCCGACAATGACAATAATATCCTTTTCATACTTGATGTACCTCGTCTTATTTCATTTTGACAGCCTCTTTAACATTTTTTACAATGTTTTCAGGTGTCAAGCCATACTCCTCAAACAACTCGGCAGGTTTACCCGATTTTCCGAAACGGTCTGTTCCTATAATCTTGACAGGTACAGGCGCATTGGCACATACAACCTCTGCAACCGCGCTGCCGAGTCCTCCCATTATATAATGCTCCTCAGCCGTTACGATAGCGCCCGTTTCCTTAGCCGCCTTTATAATTATCTCTTCATCTATAGGCTTTATGGTATGAATATTGATTACACGAGCGTCGATACCGTCAGCTTTAAGCATTTCAGCCGCTTTAAGCGCCATTTCCACCATAAGTCCCGTAGCAACAATAGTTGCGTCCTTACCGTCTTTAAGCTGTACACCCTTGCCAAGTTCAAACTTATAGTCCTCGCCATTTACATCTTCAACCGCAAGACGTCCGAATCTCATATAAACAGGTCCGTTATGGTCAATTGCCGCTTTAACTGCCGCCATTGCCTCTCTGTCGTCAGCCGGATTCAAAACCACCATACCCGGTATAGAACGCATTAGCGCAATATCTTCAAGACACTGGTGCGAAGCTCCGTCCTCACCAACTGAAATACCTGCGTGCGTAGCTCCGATTTTTACATTTAACTGTGTATAGCCGATTGAGTTTCTAACCTGCTCAAATGCTCTGCCTGCGGCAAACATTGCAAATGTTGACGCAAACGCTATCTTTCCGCTTGCTGCAAGTCCTGCGGCAACACACATCATATTACCCTCAGCAATACCCATATTTATAAAGCGTTCGGGATATGCCTTTTTGAACATATCTGTTTTTGTTGATTTTGACAGGTCAGCGTCAAGTACGACAATATTAGGATTACTGCCATATTCAACCAATGCCGCTCCGTATGATTCTCTTGTAGCTCTTTTTGCCATTACAGACTCGCCTCCAATCCCTTTATTATTTCATCAAGCTCTTTAATCGCCTGCTCGTACTCTTCCTTTTTAGGCGCCGCGCCGTGCCAAGCAGGGTTATTTTCCATATATGAAACATTCTTACCCTTTACGGACTTCATTATAATTGCGGTTGGCTTACCCTTAGCTGCTTTCGCCTCGTTAACCGCGTCAAGCAGTTTATTGAAATCGTGAGCGTCAGTAACTATTACATTCCATCCAAATGCCTCAAACTTCTTGTCAATAGGGGTCGGATTCATTACCTTTGTAACATCACCGTCAATCTGCAAACCGTTATTGTCAACAAAAATAGTCAAATTATCGAGCTTATAATGAGCCGCAAACATTGCCTGTTCCCATACTTGTCCTTCTTCAAGTTCACCGTCACCAAGAATCGAATAAACTCTGTAGTCCTTATTATCAAGCTTTGCGGCTAATGCCATACCGCCTGCAACAGATACACCCTGTCCAAGCGAGCCTGTAGACATATCAACTCCCGGAACCTTATTCATATCAGGATGTCCCTGCAAATAACTGTCTATATGTCTGAACGTTGCTACATCCTCACGCGGTATAAAGCCTTTCTCTGCAAGCACACCGTAAAGAGCAGGCGCAGTATGTCCTTTTGATAAAACCATCCTGTCCCTATTTTCCATTTTCGGATTTTTCGGGTCAACGTTCATCACCTCAAAATACAGAAGCGTCAAAACGTCCGCAATTGAAAGCGAACCGCCCGGATGTCCCGACGCTGCATTATATACAGCGGTCAGAGCATTTTTACGAACTTGATTCGCAATAATCGAAAGCTCTGTGACTCTTTTTTCATTCATTTTCATAAATCCTCCCTTTGTTATCTTTTATATTATATAGTAACTGTCCTTATATAAAGATAAGTACAATTATTTATCTAAAGCGTTTTCATACGCAATATTCATAATAAGCTTAAGACGCTCTGTATCCTCCGACAGGTAAAGATAACCTATCAGTGCTTCAAATCCTGTTGCGCGTCTGTAATCCATCATATTCGCATTCTTTGGTACAGTATTGGATTTAGCGTTTCTTCCGCGCTTAAATACTGCCGTTTCATCTTCTGTCAGAGTATCCATCAGAGCCTCCATACTGTTTGACTGTGAATGTGCCTTGACATACTGAACTGTTTTTTTATGAAGTTTATGCGCTGGCATATTTTCATTTTCCTCAATTACCCTTGTACGCACAAATAATTCGTATACACCGTCGCCTATATATGCCAATGTAAGCGGCGCAAGCTGTGACGGTTTTTTATTTATTATCGACATTTTATTCCTCTATATATGACCATTTTACACCTAACGGCGTATCTTTTAAGACTATGTTCATTTCCTTTAATTTATCGCGTATCGCATCGGCAGTCGCCCAATCCTTTTCTTCGCGGGCTTTATTTCGCTGCTCAATCATTTTCTCAATCTCAGCGTCAATTGATTTTTCATTTGATTTCTGGAACAGTCCAAGCACATTACCAAGCTCACGGATAAGAGCAATTGTTTTTTCTATTACTTCACGCGAGTTTTCACCGGAAAGAGCCGTATTTGACGCATATACTATATCAAATATAGCCGCGATTGCGTCAGCAGTATTCAAATCGTCGTCCATAGCTCCGATGAATTTCTCCTTAAAACTGTCCAGTTTGGACAAAAATTCTTTTTCCGTATCAGTAAGCGTCTTTTCTTCACTGTTCTCCTTTAAAAATTCAAGATTATCAATACAGGTATAAACACGCTCTAATGCAGATTTAGACTGCTCCATAAGCGTATCTGAGAAATTAACAGGATTTCTGTAATGCGCGGACAGCATAAAAAATCTGACCGTTTCACCGTCATATTTTTCTATAATATCACGCGCAGTAAAAAAATTACCGAGCGATTTACTCATTTTCTTATTATCAATATTGATATATCCGTTGTGCATCCAGTAGTTTGCAAAAGGCTTGCCGTTAGCGCACTCAGACTGCGCGACTTCATTTTCGTGGTGTGGAAAAATTAAGTCCTGTCCGCCCGCGTGAATATCTATCGTTTCGCCAAGATATTTATTTACCATTGCGCTGCACTCAATATGCCAGCCGGGTCTTCCCATTCCCCACGGGCTTTCCCAAGCAATTTCGCTTTCCTCTTTCTGCTTTTTCCACAATGCAAAATCCATTGCATCTTTCTTATGCTCGTTTACATCTATTCTTGCGCCTGCCTCAAGGTCCTCTAACGGCTGCTTTGAAAGCTTACCATACTCCTTAAACTTCTTTGTCGCAAAATATACATCGCCGTCTACGTTATACGCATATCCGTTCTCTTCAAGCTTTTTAATAACATCTATTATAGCGTCAATATTTTCTGTCGCCTTTGGATGAATAGTAGCCTCATGAACACCCAAAGCCTGTGCATCTTTGAAGTATTCCGCAATAAATCTGTCGCCCAGTTCTTTGACAGTAGTACCCTCTTCTTTGGCACGGTTAATCATTTTATCATCAACGTCGGTAAAATTCTGTACGAATGTCACCTTCATACCGCGATATTCCATATAACGTCTTAACGTATCAAAAATAATGAGCGGACGAGCATTACCGATATGGATATAATTATAAACCGTTGGTCCGCAGGCGTATATTTTTACCTCATTTTTATCAATAGGAACAAACTCCTGCTTCTGCCTTGTAAGAGTATTATATATTTTCATTCTATTACTTCCTTTTTTTTCATTCTACCAATCACAATTCATTATATATTAAAAATTGAAAAATTACAACTGTTTTTTAGCAAAAAAATACCGCTTTTTAAACGGTATTTTTTATTCACTTTAAAGAGTGCCTCTCTTTATACTCATTTCCCCATAAAACCATTGCATTAAGCAGAGGTTTCAGACTATAGCCCGTATCTGTCAGCGTATACTCCACTCTCGGAGGCACCTCAGGAAAAACGGTACGCGTCACAAGCCCGTCCTCTTCCATTGAACGCAGATTTGATGTGAGTACCTTCTGTGATATACCCGCAACTGACTTTTTCAGTTCTCCGAAACGCTTTGTACCTGCAATCAGCTCTCGTAAAATCAGTACCTTCCAGCGGTTTGATATAAGCATAAGAGTTATTTCCACAGGACAAGCAGGTAATTCTCTGTTCATATTTAACCTCCTTTTGTATCTTTTAGAAACTAACAGATTTTTCTTGCTCTACCTCCCAATTATAAACTTTTACAAATATACTGTCAATATTTTTTTATAAAATACTTCCCTACACTGCGTAAATCTTACCACGAGGTAACTACGGCACAAAAAAGTGCGTACTTTACAGTTGTTTTATGCAGCGTTATACTTTAGCTAAAGAGATGAGCGGACGGCATCTCAGGTAAATTTTTTAATATGGAGGTATTACTATGAACAAAAATACTTTTAAAACAATTACTTTGACAAAAGGCGAAATGAACGTATACGATTTGGGAAAAGTCAGACTTCACGCCTACAAGACAAACGATTTTATGACCGACGAAGTTTTTATTATCGAACAGAACAAAAAAGCAGTTATTATAGAATCACCGTGTTTCTTTGACAACAACCAAGAACTTGAGGAATATCTGAAAGATGTTAAAGTTGAAGGAATACTCATTGCATATCACGGAGCAGGCGCGTCATTTTTGCCGAACGTACCGAAATATGCAACGCAAAATGCCAAAGATTATTTGGAAAACGGCGGAGGCAAAGCTCTTATTGACAATTTTACAACGGTTTTCGGAAATGCGTTTGATAATTCCATTCATAAGATTACAAATATTATTGAAAACGGAAAAAATACAATAGGCGGAATTGATTTTATAATCACTTCCACATCTGATGCCTTTGACATTGAAATACCCGAAATCAATGCAGTTTACACACATATGCTCGGTCACGACTGCCATTCAATCGTTGCAGGCACAACTCACGCAGACGCGATAATCAAACAGCTTAACGGCTATATTGACAATGGATACAGCTTAATTCTGACATCACATTACACTCCGGAAGATTTAAAAGACGCTGAAACAAAAATTGCATATCTTAAAGATTTAAAATATATTGCTGAAAAGTGTACGAACGCCGAGGAATTTAAATCGGAGGTTTCCAAACGTTATAAGAACTATTCAGGAGAAAACTATCTTGATATGACTGCAGGCTTTTTCTTCGGATAACAAAAAGGGATTGCATTCGCAATCCCTTTCGTTTTACATACTTGGAATAAACAGTCTGTTTCCGTTTTCAAGTTTATCGCTTTCCGACATATTATTAAATTTCAGTATTTCATCTCTCGGCACAGCATAGCGTTTTGCTACCTCCCATAAATTATCGTCCTTCTGTACAAAGTAAATTACAATACCGCGCTTTTCATCATTCTCTGTTTCAGTAGTCACAACATCATTGATAAGTTCTATCTTTCTTTTACGGATTATATTCGCATTAAGAACCAGTATACAGCGAAGTTCAATCTCACCTGCAATATTAAGATTATAAGAAGTATGCTTTACTTCCGCTTTAATTTCAGGTATTAAATCTTCTTCTGCGCTGTCACAGTCAAGCACATAGCTGAACGGAATTTCTTTTTTCATACTGTATACAGGGCTTTCCGCGCTGTCGCTCAGATACAGAATATATGTTTCAATTTTACCCTCAGCAAGCAGTTTTCCCCGCTGTAATTCCGTTTTAGTGATATACGGTCTTGTTATGACATCATACACTCCCGAAACCCCAGGGGCTCCGCCTGTAATTTCAACCATTTCACGAAGTGTATTTTGCGCCGAAGGACGTGAAACAATCTCTTCAAGCTCTACCTCTTCTTTAAGAAGCTGAGTTTTCATAAACGGCTCGTAACAGTCGCAAATCATATCTACCGACACATTTTCAGTAGCTTTTATCTGCGCCGCAACAGTGATTTCAAGGTCTACAACACGTCTGTCACCATCACTGTCCTCTGTTACATCATAACGTATTTCAGCAATACTGTAGTCAATATCACAAATTGTATCGTCACCAACATCTGAACAGTCAAAGACTTCTGTAAACGGAATCTCACTTTCCATAAACTGTATTTTACATTCCTCGTCAGTATACAGCACGCACATTCCCACTGCGCCCTTTACGACAATTTTATCTGTAACTGTCTTATATTCCGAATCAGAGATTTTTGCATCAACCTTTAGCAGCTCGCCTATAGAGCTCTGACCGCTCGGCACTTCAATACTTTCCTTTAATGTGAATTCGGTTTCAGATAAATTTATACAATTCTGCAGCTGCACATTCTCTCTTAAAAGCTCTACATTATCGCTGTCAGACGCCTCCACCGCTATTTCCACATTCTGTTCTGCAACCACCTCATAGTCAACGCCTACAGCCACCTTAACCCTGAGTTTTCTGCTGTTTATAAGCGAAAATTCAGCGCGTTCAACATTAGACGCCGCAACAACTGTCATAGCGTCGTCAATCTTTTGACTGTCCACGTTTTGAGTAAAATCAAAAGAAGTTATAATGCTCTTTATTTTCTCTCTTTCACTGTCGGGTATGTACAGGATTTTCAAATCCACTCTGCCGTTTATCACTGCCTTACCCTTAATAACTGATTTGTTTGTAATGCAGGATACTGCGTCAAGCTGTAATATTTTCAGTATGTCCGGCTTTACGTCGGGTACGATTATATCCTCGTCCACAAGTACCTGAGCGCTCCCTTTACAGGAAACCTGATTTACCTTTACGTTTTCCTTTATCAATTCCATATCTTTGTCCTCCATAAAAAATTCTCATAGTCTATACTATGAGAATTTTTACGGATTATGATTTAATTTATATCATTTTAATAATTTTCTTCCACTTATCATAAGCATTGTCCCACTGCGCATTATCCTGAGGAGTATATTCAGTAATATCAAACGAGTTCTTAACTACCTTTCTTCCCTCGTTAATATCCTTGATTGCACCCATAGCCATCGCTTGCACAACAACATTGCCTATACTTGTAGCCTCAACAGGACCTGTGCTTACAACGCGCTTTGTAGCATTAGCGGTAAACTGACAAATCATCTTATCCTTAATGCCGCCGCCGACAATATTAACTACATTATATTTATTGCCTGTAACGTCCTCCATACCTTCAACAGTCTGACGATATTTAAACGCAAGACTTTCTGCTATACATCTTACAACCTCACCCTTTGTTTCAGGAACCTTCTGACCTGTCTTTTCGCAATATTCTCTTATACGCTTAGGCATATTGCCCGGTGTCTGAAACGCAGGATAATCGGGGTCAATCAGGCTTGCAAACGGCACAGCCGCATTTGCCTGTCTCTCAAGCTCGTCAAAACTAAGTTCCTCGCCCTCACGCGCCCACTGACGTTTTGATTCCTGAATCAGCCACAAACCCATTATATTTTTCAGGAAACGTATTGTTTTATTTACGCCTCCTTCATTAGTGAAGTTATATTCAAATGCACCGTCTGACGTATTCGGCTTATCAAGCTCAACTCCCATAAGCGACCACGTCCCCGACGATATATATATGAAGTCCTTTTTATCAACTACAGGCACTGACGCAACCGCACTGCCTGTATCGTGCGACGCAACCGCCACAACAGGGATTTCTTCAATACCGAGTTCTTCCGCAAGTTCAGGCTTTACCTTACCTACTATTTCACCCGGAAATACTACATCTGTCAGTATATTTGCCGGAATACCTAACTTTTTCAGCATATCGTATGACCACTCATACTTTTCACTGTTATACATCTGCGTTGTTGACGCGTTTGTGTATTCCGTCTTTTTAACACCTGTAAGAAAGAAATTGAAAAGGTCCGGCATCATAAGAAGTGTCTTTGCATTTTTAAGCGCGCTGTTACCTGATAATTTTGCAGATAAAAGTTGATACAGAGTATTAAACCAGTTGAATGCAATACCTGTTTCTTTAAATATCTCTTCTTTCGGCACTAACTTAAATGCCTCGTCATACATACCTTCAGTCCTTGTGTCACGATAATGATAAGGATTTCCGAGCAGTTTATCATTCTCGTCCAGCAACCCATAGTCAACACCCCAAGTATCAATACCTATACAATCTATGTCACGGTCACCTGAGTTTACACACTTCAAAATTCCCTGCTTTATCTCAAAAAACAGTCTTAATACGTCCCAGTGCAAGTCACCGTTTATATTTACAGGGTCGTTTGAAAATCTATGTTTTTCCTCCAGCTTGATTTTCTCGCCGTCAAAAGTCGCAAGCATAGCGCGTCCCGACGACGCGCCGAAATCAAATGCCAAAAATTTATATATTCTACCCATTTTTCTACCTCTTTTCATATGATATAGTTTATACGTTAATTGTACTATATGTTAAATTAATTGTCAATATTTCACAACAAAAAAGCTCCGACATTGCCGGAGCTTTCATTGTCTGTTTTAGAACCACTTCTGAGAATCATACTTGTCAAGGTCATTTCTGATATTGTTAAGTCTTGTTTCAACATCAACGTATCCGTCAGAATTATATGCGCTTGTTGCGCGGAGCATAACTTCCTTTGCCCAGTGACCGTCAAGGTCTACGATTGAGTAAAGCTCCGGTGTTACCTGAACACCGTCCGCACTTTCAAGTTTGGCATTTTCTCTTCCGATAACCTGATTGAACATTGAGCAAAATTCTGCTCTTGTCATCACCTTATCAGGGTTAAATTCCGTATCACTCATTCCCTGCATATAACCGTATGCCGACATCATTTCAATATATGTCTTATACGGGCTGTTTTCTATATCGGTAAATGCTGTCGGAACTGTCTTTGAAAGATTCAAGCCGTAAGCAACAAGCTTTGCAACTTCTCCTCTTGTCACCGCACCTGTTTCTACCGACGCAATACCGTCAAACGTCCCCTTGCCTGCCAGATAGGCAAGACCGCGTTCATACCAAGTACCTGAGTGCTGTGACATATTTTCTGTAACAGGATATGTTTCATTCTTTGTATCATACTTCTGGTCTATAAGACGCATAATCATAGCTGCGACCTGTTCTCTTGTTACAGCGTCCTGAGGCGCCATTCTTACCTTCGCAACCAGATGACCTCCTGCTATTTCATCATACTCATAACTTATTTCAGGTTCATATCCAAAAATATACGCATAACCCACACCATTAAGGTCAATCTCCTCTCCGTCAGGAACAGGAGCAGGCGTCGGCTCAGGTTCTGTATCCGGTTTGGTAACTGCTTTATCAGCTTTCCATATAATAGAGCCTGCGCCGTTTATAGTAAGTGTATTTGTATGGAGCTGACCGTAAAGCTTACCCGAATCAATCACCTTAGAATCAGCATTCGGGGCACAAACCTGAGCATATATTTCCGTAGCATAACCATTTATAACAAATTCTTTTGCGCTTGTTCTTAAAGCATTGTCAGGCTTTGAAAGTTTCAGGTATGTACCTCCCGAAATTTCAAGATAATCGGCATTTACCTCTACTTCATTCGCCGCAATTTTTGAGGCTCCCAAAGTAGTATCCGAACCAAAATACAAATGCGTATGCTCTGCACTGCCGTCCTGCTCCATAGGCCATACCGCACTATTATAATTTACTATTACAGGAATTCCCTGAGGAAGTTTTCCTATATAAATATATGCCTCATTTTCACCAACAACCTTAATATTGATATTTGCCGAATCCTGAACGATTTCATCAATTACTACCGTTACATCACCATTTGCCGTATCTATGGTAAGCGCAGGACCGTTTGTGCCGTTCATTGTTACTTTATCATATCTAACATCTTCCGTTACAGTTATCGGCATATTTCTCATATACTCATTACCGTACACATTAAATTCGGCAATTCCAAGACTTTCAGCAATATCAGGAACCGTAAACGGTTCATAATCACATTCAAAGCTTGTTTCCGTATCGTTAATCGCACCTTCATATTCAGGCTGACTGCTATAATAATTTATACCTTCAGTCGTTCCGTTACTGTTAACGTGAATATACCCCTCTGCAGTACGTGTCTGAGTCCACTCATTATTATTTTCATCACTGTTAAATACGGTATCCCCCGTTCCCGAAATTAACAGACCGTCAATTTTGTTACCCTGTCCCTCAGTAACATAAATATCACCGTTTGAATACACGCTGCCCTCAATGTACATCGCATTACCGATGTTAATATCACCGTTTGCTATGACTGCAAGGTTTATCATACCGTCAGGGTCATCTGACGTATAACCAAGGCTATCATAACTCTGACCATCATAGTCAGACGGTGCGGCAGCAAACGAAACTGTTGCCGAAACGAGCATTGCCGCGGCTAACAGCATTGAAATAATTTTTTTCATTTTTCCTCTCCGTCCTTTCAAAAATTTTAACTGTTGTTTTATATATATGTTGTAAATATTATGTTCTACTAACTATTTTATCATATTTTATATAAGCAGTCAATTTATTTGAGTAAAAGCACTGTTTTTTGAACAAGACAAGAGGGATTTTATCCGCTATTTCACTGCATTTTCCAGAAGATTGCTCAAAACCTGCAAACCGCGTTTATGGTGTTCCTCTCCGCCGGTTGAATAGCAGTATTTTGAAAGCACCAGAAATTTATAATCCCTGTCAAACAGGTCAAGCGCTATTTTCAGCACACAGGCACCCGTGTCATATCCTATAATATCAATTTCTGCGTCCTTTGGGAGCATTGAATAGTCGGTAAGTCCGTACGACTGCTTTTCTATCACTTCATCAGCCTTAAATTCAAGCTCTGATGTGCCATCAATCAGCTTATGCCAGTTATTATAGCGTACAAAATTACTTTTGTTACTGTTGACGCACTTGGTTGCCACAACCTTATCATAACCGCCTCCGCGGACTGCGTCATTTAAAAATGCAAGTATTTCCTCGTATTTACCGTCTTTATCCGCAAATTCCTTCTGTAAATCTACTGCAAGTAATATCTTCATAAAAATTCCTCCTTAATGTCTTAATCATTCCCATAATCACAAAAATCTACTCATTTGAATACTATAATAAAGCGAAGGAGGTGATTAATATGTTCAGACGCCGCAAGTGCAAAAACAGAAGACGCAGAAGACGGTTCCCATTTTTCTTCTAAATAAAAATACAGACGGGAATTCCCCCGTCTGCTACATAGCTTACTCAACAAATTTGATATTTATATCACCTGCGTCTACAGATACGTCCAGTTTATTCTGACCGCCTGTGCGGTTTTGTATATTTTTAGCGCCCATATCTATCTCGGCATTTATTGTATAATCCTCTTCTTTTCCAACAATTGTACCCTTAATATCACCGTAATCATTATCAAGCGTTATATTTTTACTTTTAATCCTGTCAAAACGTATCTCTCCAAAATCACATTCTGTTCTTATGTCTGCCGTCACATTTTTAAACTCAACATCACCGCAGTCACTTTCAACATTTATACTGTCTGCCGTTACATTGTGTATTTTCAGTCCGCCGTAATTAAGATTACAGTTCATATTTTTAAATTTAACATCCGAAACTTCAACCGCGCCGCAATTATCTTCAACATCTATATCAGGCAGTATAGCATTAGGTATCTTGATGTTCATAATATAACTTTCGTGACGGTGAATATCAATATTTAAAATACGGTCAAACCAGTTTTCACGCACATCTCTGATACTGTTTTCAACAGGTTTTACAAGCAGTACGCCGTTGCTGACATCTACCTGATAACGATTCACTTCACAATCAATATAATCAACCGTAATTTTATCATTTTCAGAAGGCAAAATATTTATGCCTCCATATTCGGATTTTATATCTATTCTGTTAATTTTCTCGCTTATCTCCTGTTTCACAGGTTTATCCTCATAAACGTGTGTATTTATCATTTTAGCTGCTGCCGCTCCCGATATAATAGCTCCTACAATAACACAGCAGCCTGCAGTAATAAGTACAATATTTCTTATTTTCATTTTTGTTCACTCCCCTTTTTTATAAACGCGCCTTTAATCGCTCTTGCCAAAAATACAGTAAATCTGATTATTAGTTTTGCGCTCCATACCGATACATAAAACATAAACACGGAAAGTCCTGCACATAAAAGTGCAAGTCCAAACGCAAATATCGCCTTTACAGGTCTTACAAATACCATAATCGGAGCAAGTATTATCATTGCCACAGCCGACAATGCAAGCGCGCCAAAAACGGCAAACAGTGATATTATAACCGACCATATTGCAATATAAATTGAAAACAATACTGCAAATATTGCAATCAGAATCGGCAGCCATAGAGGCGAACCTACTATAATAAGTACAACAGCTCCAACGCTTATATTACGTTTTTTCACATCCTCCGAAACAAATTTTCGTATAGGAGTTTCATTTATCACTCTTTCAGCTATTTCCTCTACGCTGTCAAAACCGCTTATAATTTCACTTTCATCCTTACCATCCTCAACCGCGTCATCTATTATTTCCGAATAATAATCAACCGTTTTCTTTA
Organism: Lachnospiraceae bacterium MD329; assembly: GCA_010206265.1. Taxonomy (GTDB): domain Bacteria; phylum Bacillota; class Clostridia; order UBA1381; family UBA1381; genus Hominilimicola. Next base: position 8,066 of record VIQV01000018.1, on the reverse strand, counting down.
CTTCCTCCTGCGGCAATCCTGCAAGCGCGGAAGTAAGACGCTTTAAAAATTCTTGCTTATTCATTACCATTGACCTCCTTAATAAATTTATAGACATCCATAACATCCTGCCATTCATTCAAAAAATCGTGTATTTTTTCCTCGCCCGCCGTTGTTATTCTGTAATATTTCCGTATACGGCTGTTATGCTCTATACTGTATACTGAAATACAGCCGGCGCTTTCAAGCCTTTTTAATATAGGATACAACGTAGATTCAGATATCGGCATTACTTCTGAAATATCCTTGATTATCTTATATCCGTAGCTATCTTCACGTTTTATTGCCGTCAATACACATATTTCCAAAAGTCCGCGTTTCAGCTGTACGTCCATATATTTTCCTCCTTTCATTTATTCCTCTCAGGACTATTTATCATATCCTGTCTTGCATAATACTATATCACGCATAGTATTATTTGTCAAGAGGTATTTTTTAATTTTTCCAAATTATGTTGACTATTAACTGTAAAATGTGCTATAATATATAATGTTGTAATAGTGGTCGGAATTAACCGCACGAATAAATATGCAAATTGCGCGCGGTAAACAAAAATTAAATATGGAGGTAAAATTGTGGCAAAAGCTAAAAAACTGAAAATCATACCATTGGGCGGTCTTGATGAAATCGGAAAAAATTTGACCGCGATTGAGTACGGAAATGAGATTATAATGGTTGATTGCGGTATGGCTTTCCCCGATGATGATATGCCCGGAGTAGATATGGTTATTAACGATATTTCATATCTTGAAAAAAACTGGTCGAAAATTAAGGGCATTTTTCTTACTCACGGTCACGAGGACCATATCGGCGGACTGCCGTATTTCTTAAAAGCGATTAACGTTCCTGTTTACGGTACAAGGCTCACGATCGGACTTGTAGAGCACAAGCTGAAGGAACATAATCTCTTATCACAGGTAAAACTTGTACGCGCGAGATACGGAAATATTATACACGCAGGACAATGTTTTTCTATTGAATTTATCCGTACAAACCACTCAATAGCCGATTCTGCCGCACTGGCGATTAAAACGCCTGTCGGCACAGTTATTCATATGGGTGATTTTAAAATTGATACTACTCCTATTGTAGGAGATATGATTGACCTTGCAAGGCTCGGTGAACTTGGCAAGGAGGGCGTACTTGCTCTTATGTCGGACAGTACAAACGTCGAAAGAGCAGGATACGCAATGAGTGAACGCAGTGTCGGCGAAAGTTTTGAGAATATTTTTAAGGGCTGCAACAAGCGTATTATCGTCGCAACATTTGCGTCGAATGTACACCGTGTACAGCAGATTATTGACGCTGCCGCGAAAAACGGCAGAAAGGTTGCCGTTTCGGGACGCAGTATGGAAAACATAGTTGAAATTTCGATACTTCTCGGTTATATGAAGGTTCCCGAAGGCGTGCTTATTAACATTGACAACATAAAAAAATACAGACCTAATCAGATAGTTATTATTACAACAGGCTCACAGGGAGAACCTATGAGCGCACTTACAAGAATGGCATTCTCTGACCACCGAAAGGTCGAGGTCACCAAAGACGACCTAATTATAATAAGCGCAACGCCTATTCCAGGAAACGAAAAATCCGTTTCAAACGTAATCAATGAATTATTTAAAATAGGCGCGGAAGTAATTTACCGTGCACTTGCTGAGGTTCACGTTTCGGGACACGCCTGTCAGGAAGAATTAAAACTTATTCTGGCTCTTACCAAGCCAAAATTCTTTATTCCTGTACACGGCGAGCACCGTCACCTTGTTTTGCACAAAGAGCTGGCGCAAAGTGTCGGTATACCGAGAAACAACAGCTTTGTACTGTCAAACGGACAAGTACTTGAACTTGACCAGAAAACAGCCAAGCTCGGCGGTACTGTTCAGGCAGGCAAAATACTTGTAGACGGTCTTGGAGTCGGCGATGTCGGCAATATTGTGCTCCGCGACAGAAAACATCTAAGCGAAGACGGACTTATTATCGTTGTTGTTACCATCTCTCACGACGACAAGAAAATGGTATCACGTCCTGACGTTATTTCACGCGGATTTGTATATGTACGAGAGGCGGAAACACTTATTGACGGAGTACGGGCTGTAGCAGGCGAAAGCATTTCAGATTGTCTTGGCAAACGCAATATGGACTGGTCAACTCTGAAAAGCTCGCTCAGGTCGGCAGTAGCTCATTATATTTACGAACAGACTAAACGTTCACCTATGATATTGCCTATAATTGAGGAAATATAACAAAAAAACAGATATGCAAAGCATATCTGTTTTTTCTCTTTACAGGCTTTTATATCAATAATTTTCAACCTTCACCTTAAAATACGACTGAGGGTGGGAGCATACAGGACACACTTCAGGCGCCTTCTTCCCGATATGAATATGACCACAGTTAGCACATTCCCAGATAACATCACCGTCTTTGGAGAACACCACGCCGCCTTTAATATTGGCAAGCAGTTTTTTATATCGTTCTTCGTGTTCCTTTTCTATTTCCGCCACACCTTCAAACAATTCTGCTATATCGTTAAAGCCCTCTTCCCTTGCCTCTTTTGCAAAACCTGCATACATATCTGTCCATTCATAATTTTCACCTGCTGCCGCCTCTTCAAGGTTAGTCACCGTATCTGAAACCGAACCGCCGTTTAAAAGTTTATACCATAGCTTTGCGTGTTCCTTTTCATTATTAGCAGTTTCTTCAAAAATTTGAGCTATCTGTACATATCCGTCCTTTTTTGCCTTGCTTGCAAAATATGTATACTTATTTCTCGCCTGTGATTCTCCTGCGAATGCCGCCATCAGGTTTTCCTCTGTCTTAGTTCCCTTTAAATTCATTTTATCCTTCCTCCTTACTTCTTAAAACAAAGGCGGAAAAATCCGCCCTTGCTGTTTTTTTCTTATTCTATTGATTCGATAATAGCGTATTTGCCGTCACGGCGCTTATATACTATATTCATTTCATCTGTTTCCTGATTCTTAAATACGAAGAAATTATGTCCAAGAAGGTTCATCTGCAGAATTGCCTCCTCACTGCTCATCGGTTTAACTGTAAATCTCTTTGTCTTTACAACCTCAAATTCCTTCGTTTCTTCACCTTCCGTATAAGCTCCGCCGCTTAACAGCATATTATCAATAGTTGCGTCACGCTTTATTTTCTTTTCAAGACGCGTTTTATTCTTTCTTATCTGTCTTTCAATAACGTCTACGATTTTATCAATCGCCGCCAGAATTTCCTTGTCCGATGTCTCTGCTCTGTACATCATTCCGCCTGCATAAATCGTAGCTTCAATGTAATCGTTATCTTTGATTGTTCCGATAACCACTCTCGCCTCGGACTCGTCTTTAAAGAATTTATCCAACTTTCCGAGCTTTTTCTCTACATAGTCCTTAATTTTGTCTGTTAAGTCGTATCTTCTTCCGATAATCTTAAACTTCATACTTCTCACTCCTTCTGTATTTTCCAGAGAATATTTCTCTGTTATTATATATATACCCTTTATTTACAGCTTTAAACAAAAAATTATATTTTTTACTTGCTTAATGATGAAATATATAGTAAAATTTATCTTGAGAATAATATTATGAGGTGAATTTTTATGGTTTCCATACTGCTTACAATACTTTTTACACTTATCGCGGCAGACGCGCTCTGGCGATACTACTTTTCTCCAAAGCTTAAAAACGGTCTTAAATCCGAAAAAAACGCACTTTTCATTATCTTTACCGTTGCAGCGGCTTTTTTACTGCGCGTAATTCTTGGAGCTGTTTATAAAGGTCATTCCAGCGATATGTCCTGCTTTACTGCTTGGGCAAATGCTGTATTTGAACACGGTTTTTCGCGTTTTTACACGCTCGATATGTTCCACGACTATCCGCCCGGATATATGTATATCCTTTATATAGTAGGCGCACTGCAAAAGCTGTTCGGACTGAGCGGCGGCGCGCAGTATGTACTGGTAAAACTGCCTGCTATCATATGCGACCTTCTTACAGGTATTCTTGTCTACAAGGTTGCTAAAAATAAATTTTCAGACTCAGTTTCTACCATACTCGCTGCACTGTACCTGTTTAACCCTGCAGCTATTCTTAACTGCTCATTATGGGGACAGGTTGACTCTGTATACACTCTGCTTGTACTGCTTATGATTTATTTCATAACAGAAAAGAAAATGCTTGCCTCATATTTTTCATTTGCCGTATGTATTTTCATAAAACCTCAGGCGTTTATATTTACTCCCGTACTTATCGGCGGAATTATACAGAACGTATTTCTTAATGACTTCTCTTCAAAGAAATTCATAAAAAATCTTATAGGCGGACTTTGCGCTATCGCGGCATTGTTTATTATCGCTTTACCGTTCGGAATTTCCAATGTAATTGAACAATACAAGGCAACGCTTGCCTCATACCCGTATCTCACCGTGAACGCATTCAACATATGGGGCGCTATGGGCAAAAACTGGACAGGTCTGACAACACCTGCAACAGTTATAAGCTACATTTTCCTTGCAGGAATATCAGTTTATTCACTTATTATTCTTATTAAAAGCAAGAATAAATCAAAGTTCTACATTGCAGGCGCACTTCTTGCATTTTTAACTTATATGCTGTCAACAAAAATGCACGACCGTTATGCCTTCCCTGCAATTGCACTTATGCTGTTTGCATTTATCACATCATTAAACAAACAAAATTATCTGCTGTATATACTTGTATCAATGTCGCAGTTCTTTAACACTGCTTGGGTGCTGTTTATCTACCAGCAGGATATAAACACTTATTTCCGTTCACCTGTAGTAGTTATTGCGTCAATGATAAATATCGCGCTTGCGGCTTACCTCGTTTACACTGCTCAAAAACAGTATGTTATGAACAAGCTTACCGTCGTTACTCCCGAGCCTCAGCAAGCGGTCAAAAAGACTGAACCTGCCGTTAAAGAAAAACATTTTTCGGTAAGTGACCATTTTTCCAAAATAACAAGATTTGATATGATTGCAATGGCTGTAATTACTGTAGTATACGCAGGTATAGCGCTGTACGACCTCGGTGATATGCACGCTCCTGAAATTGAATATATGATGTCTGACAATTCTGTCACTCTTGACCTCGGAAACGACTATGATATAAGCGAATATAAGTTTTTCCTCGGTTCATACGAACTTAATTCAAACCGTACACTTGATATATCTTTTGAAGATTCAGCACGCAACGTAACCTACACTGACAGTCTTACCAGCGGTTCTGTATTCCACTGGGAGGAAATCAGCGCAGAGGCAAAAGCAAGATATGTAACGCTGTCCACGACTGCCGACCAACTTTCGATAAAGGAATTTGGTATATTTGACAACAACGGTCAGCTCATTCCAATTGTATCATCATCAGACTTGGCAGGCAACAGGCTGTTTGATGAGCAGGACGAAATCCCTGAACGCAGCAGTTTCCGAAACGGAACTTATTTTGACGAAATATATCACGCGCGTACAGGCTATGAATTTGTTCACAGCCTATCAGTCTACGAATGGACTCACCCGCCTCTTGGCAAGGTATTTATCGCTATAGGAATAAAGCTTTTCGGTATGTGTCCTTTCGGCTGGCGAATTGCCGGAACTGTATTCGGAATTATAATGGTGCCTATCATTTACCTATTCGCACTGAGGCTTTTAAAGAAATCGTGGCTTGCAATTGTGACCTGTCTGTTATTCACATTTGATTTTATGCACTTCGCTCAGACAAGAATTTCAACAATTGACGTTTATGTTACATTCTTTATTATGCTTATGTACTACTTTATGTACAAATACTACTCAACAAGCTTTTATGATACACCGTTTAAAACAGGACTGAAATATCTTGCGATATGCGGTACATTTATGGGACTTGGTATCGCAAGTAAATGGACGGGTATTTATGCAGGTGCAGGACTTGCTGTATTGTTCTGTATAACAATGTGCAAGCGTTACAACGAATACCGCTATGCAGTAAAAAATCCATCAGGTCAGACGGACGGCATTTCCCATTCGTTTATAGCGCAGAACTTCAAGCCGTATATGATTAAAACCTTTATATGGTGCTGTATATTCTTTGTGATTGTACCGATTATCATATACTGTCTTTCATATATACCGTACCTGAAAGCGCCTGATGAGCACGGCATTTCAAGCATTATAAGCAACCAGAACTCAATGTTTACCTATCATTCAAGCACTGTTCTCGGTTCTACTCACCCGTTCTCCTCACGCTGGTATGAATGGATTGTTATGAAACGTCCGATTTGGTACTATTCAGGTTCACTTTCAAACGGTTTAAAAGAAGGTATAAGCTCATTCGGCAATCCACTTGTATGGTGGCTTGGTATACCTGCATTTTTCTATATGCTGTACCGCATATTTAAAAACCGCGACAAAAACGCGTTATTCCTTACAATTGCGTATCTCGCTCAGCTTATTTCTTGGATACCTGTAACGCGTCTGACATTTATATACCATTACTTCCCCTGCGTGCCGTTTATAGTGCTTATGCTCGGATATTCAATACTATGTATCTACAACGACGCAAAAAATAAAAAAACCGTTGTGTATGGAGCGTTTGTCTATGCAGGACTTGCAATTGTTCTGTTTGCAATGTTCTACCCTGTTCTGTCGGGTCAGCCCTGCTCTCCGAACTACGCTGAACATTTCCTTAAATGGTTCGACAGCTGGATATTACTGTAAAAGGAGCTTGTAATTATGCGAATTATTAATTCAGAAACAATATCTGATACTGTAAAACAGATGTGTATAAATGCAAATTGTCATATAAACAGTGACATTCGTCAGGCATTGGAAAATAGTGTTAAAACAGAAAAATCCGATATTGCACGAGGCGTTCTGGAAAATCTTCTTAAAAATGCCGATATTGCGCACATAACGGAAGTTCCCATATGTCAGGACACCGGTATGGCAGTATTCTTTATTGAAATCGGCAACGATGTATTTGTCGAAGGTGATACCATAACTGACGCCGTAAATAAAGGCGTGGCGTCAGGATATACCGAAGGATATTTAAGAAAATCAGTAGTCCGTGACCCTCTTGACCGCGTCAACACCAACGACAACACACCTGCAGTCATTTACTATGACTTTGTAAAGGGCGATAAAATCAAAATCACCTTCTCTCCCAAAGGATTCGGCAGTGAAAATAAAGGCGGTTTGAAAATGCTTAATCCCTCTGACGGCATAGACGGCATTATTGATTTTGTAGTCGAAACAGTAAGAAAAGCAGGTGCAAATCCCTGTCCGCCAATGGTTGTCGGTGTTGGTATCGGAGGTACTATGGATAAAGCGGCACAGCTTTCAAAAAAGGCGCTTACACGCAGCATTGACACATCAAACGAAAAACCGTTTTATGCAGAGCTTGAAAAAACACTTCTTACAAAAATAAATAAACTTGGAATAGGTCCTCAGGGTATGGGCGGTACGACAACCGCACTTGCAGTTAATATTGAAACGTTCCCTACCCATATAGCCGGACTTCCTGTAGCAGTTAATATAAACTGTCACGCAACCCGTCATTCGGTTGAAATAATATAACAAAAACAGCGTTCAAAAGGCAGCGGTTAATAAGGAAGTAATTTCCGCAAGATTAGAAATAGTCTTGCGGAATTTCCTTTTTATCGGGGATAAATTCGTCTTGTGGGACAAATTCACCGATAAAATTAAAAATAATCTGTATCTTTTGTACCCTGTGTCTGAGCCCTTCCCGAAAAAATAGACAGAAAAAAGAGGCGAAAAACGGAATGAATCGCAGTATTTCTTAAGAATGCTTTCGAATGCGAGTGAAAGCATTCTCAGGCGGCATGATTTTTTCGCAGTTTTTCTTCGTAAGCGCATGGAGTCAGCCAGCCGATTCCTGAATGAGGACGCACGGTGTTGTAAAACGCCTCGATGTAGGCAAATATATCGGCTTGTGCCTCGTTTCTTGTGCGGTAATGCTTCAAATGAACCAATTCACATTTGAGACAGCTGAAGAAATTCTCGGCAACCGCGT
>VIQV01000033.1 GCA_010206265.1 Lachnospiraceae bacterium MD329 | reverse complement strand
AACGCGGTTGCCGAGAATTTCTTCAGCTGTCTCAAATGTGAATTGGTTCATTTGAAGCATTACCGCACAAGAAACGAGGCACAAGCCGATATATTTGCCTACATCGAGGCGTTTTACAACACCGTGCGTCCTCATTCAGGAATCGGCTGGCTGACTCCATGCGCTTACGAAGAAAAACTGCGAAAAAATCATGCCGCCTGAGAATGCTTTCACTCGCATTCGAAAGCATTCTCAAGAAATACTGCGATTCATTCCGTTTTTCGCCTCTTTTTTCTGTCTATTTTTTCGGGAAGGGCTCACCCTTTTCCATGAATAACCGCTGTGACACTTCTAATATCTTCTCAACGGTTATTTCTGGATATTTATTACGCGCCATGTATCTACCACCTTTCATTTCATTCGTTTGGTATGTATTATATTCTTTTTGTCCATAACCATATCATTTTTTGCGCGGTGAATTTTGTAGACCACCACAAATACAATTCCAACAAAAGGAGCTATTACGGCATACGGAACATGAGCGACAAGCTGTGCCGGGAGAATGGCTTGTCCGTCGTTGTTCCCGGCAAGGGCAGCAAGGGAAAGAGCTATGCAGAGTACCAGGCAGAAAAGACGGGTACCAGTTGGAAAGGCAAGCTGAAAACCACCGTTGACGCGCTTATCCCCCAAGTTTCCAGTTTTGAGGAATTGCTAACGCGGTTACAGGCGGCGGGCTATGAGATAAAGCCGGGGAAATATGTATCATGCCGCGCCTCCGGACAGGAACGCTTCACCCGCCTTAAAACCCTCGGCGCAGACTATACAGAGGAAGCCATAAGGGAACGGATAGCGGGCAGACGGACAAAAGCGGCGAAAGCTCCCAGAGAACAGCGCGGCGTGTCGCTGCTTATCGACATTGAGAACAGTATCAAGGCGGCGCAGAGTAAGGGCTACGAACAATGGGCGAAAATCCACAATCTTAAACAGGCAGCAAAGACCATGAATTTCTTGACGGAACATAAGATTGAACAGTACGCGGATTTAGTCAGCCGGATTGAGGAAATGGCAGCGGAAAGCGGACAGGCGGCAGACGCATTGAAGAAAGCGGAAAAGCGGCTTGCGGACATGGCGGTGCTTATCAAGAATGTTTCCACCTACCAAAAGACAAAGTCCGTCTATGACGCATACCGCAAGGCAAGGAACAGGGAGAAATACCGCGCCGGACAGGAACAGGCAATTATCCTCCATGAAGCCGCCGCAAGGACGCTGAAAGCCGCGGGCATTACAAAGCTCCCGAACCTTGCCGCGCTGCAAGCGGAGTATGAAGCCCTCCAAGCGCAGAAAGAAGCTCTTTACGCCGACTATGGGAAGCTGAAAAAGAAAGTCTGGGAATATGACATTATCAAGCAGAACATTGACAGCATTTTACAGGCAGACAGGCAGCCGGAACGGGAAAAGGAAACAGAACGCGGATAATATATAAATAGTGGAAAAATTTATCTTTTTGAGCTATAATATTTTGAAAGAAAGGGGGAATATATATTGTCAAGATTAGTCGTCATAGGTAATGGATTTGATTTAGCTCATGGCTTACATACAAAATATTCTGATTTTATGAAATACTTATGTTCTTACGAAAAACAGCCCCAAATTATATATAACAGATTTGTTCTTCTTGATAGTGTTTCCGCACAAGACCAAGAAAGGCATCATTTTTATGAAGCCATAAGTAAATACATTCCCGAAGAGGATTTATGGAGTTCTTTTGAAGAAGCATTAGGTTTCTTGGATTACGAACAGATACAAGAAGATAATTCTTGTTACTTTCTTGATTATGGAGATGATAACTGGCGCGATAGTGCCAATCATGATTTTCAATATATGATAAGTGAAGATTTGTCTTTTGCCGCAAATATTTCACGTTATTTTTCAGAATGGATTTTGCGTATAAACACAAATGTACCACCTGTTGTTTCACCAGATGTACTTAATAGAAATTGTTTATTTTTGAATTTTAACTATACAGATACATTAGAAAAAGTGTATGATATTCCAACTTCTAATATTTTATATATTCATGGTAATGCTTTGCGTGGGAATAATCTAATATTAGGACACCATAATGCTGCACTTTTTCAAGAACAGATAATCCCTGCATTTAATGCGGCAGAAGAACATGGCATTTATCTGGAAGATATAGAGGAAGATTTTAGGTTACAAGAGGCGAAAGAAATTATAAAAGACTATTTTAGAAAAACATACAAAGATACCGCTTCAATTATTAGATATTATCAGTCTTTTTTTAACTCATTAAAGACAGTTAATGAAGTGTATATATTGGGTCATTCTCTTTCTGAAATAGATTTTGATTATTTCGCTGAAATACGAAGAAATGTTCTGCCAACTTGTAAATGGTGTATTTCATATCATGAAGATAGTGCTAATGCACAAAACCTCATTTCCAGACTAAATATAAAAAACTCTCAATTATTCCATTTTTAAGTAAAAGAACAGGACGCGGAAGCCAGTATATGACTTCCGCGCCCTGTCTTTTTATGGGTGCTGTTTTCGTGAATGTTACGCAGTAGAACGCCATTTTCGGGGGTAAAGGTAATAAAGTATCGCCTATCCGGTTTTCACGCCCGGAAAGCCCTGTAAATCAAGGGATTTTCTGCGCCTACTGCGTAACAGGGGCGCGTCTTTTCCTCATGCGCTCGGCGGCTTGTCTGCGGGTGATACGTTTCCGGCAGACGGGGCAGTATTTGACACTGTTAGAGGTTGACGCAAAGAACGCGCCGCACTCGGTACATTTCTTCTTATCCCCTGTCTGGTAAAGCTCCGCATAGAGCAGCCTGTCGGCGGGAAGCACCGCAACCCGGAACCACTTGCAGAGAAGCGAATAGGAAATGAGCTGCGGACATACGCACTCGTCCCCGTTGTCCAGTAAGATACAGTTCCCGTTATCATAGTTGCAGCACGTCCGGCGCACAAGGGCGTTGACTTTCCGGCTCTGGGGCGGCGTCAGCCGCTTAACCCCGTTCATACTTCATCAGCGGCGTAAATGGGAAGCTCCGCAAATTCCGCTTCGGTCAAAGCGTCCACTTTGGAAACGGTGCGCTTTGCAAGCTCCCGCATATCCGCGTCCATGTAGGGCAGCGCGGCGTTGACATTCTCAATCAAAGCCCGCTTGCCGCCCTCGTTGTAAATGCTCAAAAGGTTTGTTTCTTCAACAGTCAGTCTAATCATGCTCATACCTCCATATCGTGATTTTTTGTTTTCGCCGCCGCCTTTTTCGGGGTGGTCTTTGCCTTGTCCGCTTTAAGCTGCGCCCGGATAGAGTGACAGCATTTGCGACAACAGCCCCTTTGCCTTTAGGGAAAGCTCCTTGTTGCGTAGGTGGTGGTTGCTCATTACGGTGTAGCCCTTGTTCCGTTCCACTCTGAAAACTGCCATAGTTCATAGCTCCTTTGCTTTGGATTTGTTACGCAGTAGAAGCGCGGTTTCGGGGGATAAGGTATAAATCCCTTTCCGCGCCAGATACGCGCCCGGAAAACCGCTTGTAGCAAGGCTTTTTCTGCCCCTACTGCGTAACAAAGGGCATGAAAAAAGCGGCGTTCCTGTTCTCCCATGTAGAGAGTAAGAAACGCCGCTTCTGCGTCGTATTCAGTTTTTAGTACAATACCCTGCTTGTCCGTCGCTCGAAAAACCTTGATTTTCCAGTGTTTTCAAAAGTATCGTTATCTAACGTCAGCTTTTGAAAGACCTGCGATACAACAGCTTTTAGATGATGTCAGAGCATTTAAGGTAAACTGCATTATAGTAAAAGACTTTTCAAGGTTTGGCAGAAACAGTATTGAGGTAGGATATTTTACTCAACAGGTATTTCCGCTTTTTGATGTAAGATTTATTTCTGTCAGTGATGGTTTTGACAGCGATAATCATAAAGGCGATACGGGCGGTATGGCGGTTACATTCAAATATCTTGTAAATGAATATTACAGCAGAGATTTATCTATGAAAACAAAGACCTCAAAATATATGAAAATGCAAAAAGGCGAATATAAAAACGGCGTTTACTGTTATGGATATAAGCGTGGCGAACAGGGCGAAATGATTATCAATGAGGAAACGGCAGATACAGTGCGGCTTATATTTACCTTGTCAAGTGAGGGCAAAACTACCACCGATATAATTCGAGAACTTTATAAACGAACGGTTTTTAACAAAGGAAATCACGCTTGACGAATACAAAAGTCAAAAAGAAAGTTACGATGTGGATATGCAAAAATTTCAAATGCAATATGAAAACAGTTACCGTAATGTTGAACAGGCTAAAATCAACAGTCAAGCAAAAGCGCAGATTATTCAAATAGCAAAAGATGTAAAAAAAGAAAACACCTTAACGCAAGCGTTAGCAGATACGCTTATCGACAAAGTGTTAATTTATCCCGACAATAGAATTGAAGTGGTATGGAAAATACAAGACTTTTGTATGGATATGGAAGCAGTAAAAATAAGTTAAAATTTTTTAGTTTTAGCTTGACATAAGGGTGACGTAAATTATGGAACTTAAACGGTATTCCTAATTCATTTTTAATTGTGCGGGATAAGAATTTTATACTATTTGTTGTAAGCATCTCGCCATTTATTTTAATATTTACAAAATCAGTTACTTCTATAAGATTTTCTTTGTTCTTCACGAATCTTTCAGTAACAAAGTTTCGTTTATATCCATCACCGTAAATAGCGCGGTTTTCGTCCTGCTGTGCTTTCAAATTCTTTAAGCAAGTACAAAAACTATCTGTTATATTTACGCTCCGATAAGCGTTCTTTGTTTTTAGCGGACAGAAACACCATTTTTTATCTTGAAAAAGTAACTGTTTCTTAACAGCTATTTTTTGGCTCTCAAAGTCAACATCACTCCATTGCAGAGCAAAAACTTCACTTTCGCGAAGTCCTGTATTTAGAGCTATAAAGAATGAAGTAATAACATTTGTATTTTGTAGTCTATCGCTCATCTGCAACAATTCCTCATTAGTATAGGAACGTATTTCTCCAATGTGCCGTGGGTCAGGTGGTGTTATAACTTCCTCAAAAACATCTTTCTTTGTATATTTTCGCTTATAGGCATATCCGAATAAAACTTTTAAGAGTTTGTAAAGTCCCTTTACATATTCCTCGCTGTATTTTGTCATCTTTTCATTTATAAAATCATTTATACTGTTTGCGCTTATTTGATACATATAAAATGAATCAAATTTGTCAGCAAAATGATTTTTATACAGTGATTTATACCTTACAACAGTCGCATAAGCGCGAGTTGCAGGTGCTTCTTTTTCTATAAACTCTGTATAGACCTCTTGAAAAGTTATTTTTTTATTTTCTACATAATCCCCTGTATTATTTATTTGATATAAAGCATCGGTAAGAGCCTTGTCAGCTTCTTTTTTTGTTTTATATCCGCCTTTCTCAATTTGATTTCTCCTACCATCTACTTTTCCAAAATCAATACGATATGACCAAGTAGTACCCCTTTTTCTAACACTGCCTTTCATAACAATTCCTCCTTAAATATAATGATAGATTTAATTGTATCAGTTGCAGCGTTAAAATCTAAAGTTTAGCCGTAAAAATCAGCTTGCCCTTATTTGCCCACAAATTCAAACACTTTTATGTCCTCAAAACCGCATAAATACTAATATTTCGAGCATTTTTGTGGGCAAGATATATTTTTTGAGTGAAAATTCATCATTTGCCCTCATTTTGCCCACATATTATAAAAATACGATTAGTTATAAAAAAACACGATTAACTACATTTCGTTAATCGTGTTTCGTGAACAAGTCTTACAAACGGCTTTGTTATGCGGTTTATAAAGAGTATCTATTTGTATTTAATCGTATCTAAGATTAACCAAAATATCTCTTTAAAAGTCCTTCAAAGCCTTTGCCGTGTCTTGCCTCGTCCTTAGCCATTTCGTGTACAGTATCGTGAATAGCGTCGTAGCCAAGCTCCTTAGCACGTTTTGCAATATCAAGCTTACCTGCTGTAGCACCGCTTTCCGCCTCTGATCTAAGCTGAAGATTCTTCTTTGTTGAAGAAGTTACAACCTCTCCTAAAAGCTCTGCGAACTTAGCGGCGTGTTCAGCCTCTTCCCAAGCGGCTCTCATATAGAACTCACCGATTTCAGGATAACCCTCTCTTGTAGCCTGTCTTGCCATAGCGATATACATACCAACTTCTGTACATTCGCCTTCAAAGTTTGCCTTTAAACCTTCATAAACATCAGCCTCAATCTTATCCTTTGCACCAACACCTATAACGTGTTCACAAACAAAGTTAAGAGCGCCTTCTTCCATAAGTTTAAACTTTGAACCGGGAACTCCGCACTGCGGACATTTTTCAGGGGGTTCATTACCCTCGTGTACATAACCACATACTGGACATACATATTTTGCCATAATTTTTTTCCTCCTTAATATTAACTAAAGGGTCAATCCCTTTTTTTACATTTTGAACATACTCCGTAAAAAACCAAAGAATGACTGTCTACTTCTGCGCTAAGCTCCTGTTCTACAGACTTATCCAAAAATCTCGTATTATTAAGCTCTACATCATAAATACTATCACAAGCATTACATACAAAATGATAATGCGGATTTGTAAAGCCGTCAAAATGTTCTTTTTGTGAACTTGTCGCAATTTTTAAAATAGAACCGTTATCGGCTAAAAGAGCCAGATTACGATACACCGTTCCAAGACTTATATTAGGAAATTCCTTTTTAAGCTCGGTATACAGCCAATCGGCTGACGGATGTGAGCGTGTACTCTTAAGAAGTGTCAAAAGCGCGTCGCGTTGTTTTGAATACTTCATAATATATCACCCTTTCAAATCAATAATAGTAATCATTACTGATTTTATGAGTACATTCTATCACGTTTATTTTTGTTTGTCAATATATTTTTTAAAAAAATTTATGGCAGCGGAATATTAAGTTCTTGAAGAAGTTCATTTGCACGACGGATTTGTTTTTTTCTATACTCAGCAATATAATGCGTGTCAGAACCAACACTTACACTTATACCGCTTTCCTTAATAATTTGCTGTTTCCTTGAATTGGTCAGAAAATCATAATAATATAAATAATTGCCTGAGGTATTAAGTTCCCAGAAAATATTATTATCTCTCATTACCTTTATTATATCCAGTCCGTATCGTTCGCCTAACACAAAAATATCCGTATGCGCCAAACCTGCTTTACACGAAAACTGTTTTCTCCACTCCAAAAATTCATAAAAATCCATTGCGCGTGCATCGTCCAAACTTTCAAACAGAACATAATCAAATAATTTTGTCGCTTTCGGCAATGCTTGAGGAGGGGCGGGGCGTGTACCTATTTCCAATCCGCACAAAACCTTTATTTTATCCGCGTATTTTATTTTGCAATGTTGAATATACTCATAATATACAGGGAGATTATCACCTATTGTAAATTGGTGGTCTGTAATGCCGATTACATCAATACCATTGTTTATGGCATTTTCAATAATTTCTTCAGGCGTATTTGAACCGTCATAACTGAATTTTGTATGATTATGCAAATCAACGGTATACATTACTTTTCCCCCTTTACTTATAATATACTATTTTATCATATTTTAAACTGAATTTCAATCACTTGGCATTATTTACAAATAATATTTTTTATGTTACAATAAAATTATCAGACAGAAAGGGTTATAAAAATTATGAAAATTTGTGTATTCGGAGCGTCAAGCAGTATTATTCACAACTCATATATTGAGCAGATAGAGGAGCTTGGCAGAGAGATTGTAAGAAGAGGACACGAGCTTGTTTACGGTGCAGGAGCATCGGGACTAATGGGTGCCGCCGCACGCGGCGCATATGAGCTGGGCGGACATATCACGGGTGTTGTACCAAACTTTTTTGAAGAAAATGATATGGGGGTAGACGGGCTTATTTTCCAGAATTGTACCGAGCTTATAAAAACCGATAGTATGCGTGAAAGAAAACGTATTATGGAGGATATAAGCGACGCGTTTATTGTCGCGCCGGGCGGTATTGGTACCTTCGAAGAATTTTTTGAAGTATTCACCTTAAAGCAGCTTGAACGTCACTGCAAAGCAATTGCAATACTTAATATTAATGGTTACTACGATTCTATGCTTGCTCTTTTAAACGAAGCTGTTAAGCAGGGCTTTTTGCGCGAAGCTTGTCTTGACCTTTATAAAGTATTTGATAATATTACTGATATACTTGATTACCTTGAAGGTTATGTACCGCAAAAAATTAACGTATTTGATGTAAAAAATATCGAAAATTAAAAACATTCAATTGTTTCTGATAAGCGGTTCCAGCTCACTTGTACGCGACGGGTCTTCAAATTCACACATTATCATATTGATTGATTCCCCAAGCACGAGTGACATATTTCTCAGAATTTCACCGTCAGGAACCGCTTTTCCATTTTCGTATTTTGACAGCTGACTTTGAGATATACCCAGTTTTTCGGCAAAGTCTTTCTGCGTCAAACCTTTGTTTTGACGCGCATTTTTTATATTTTCTCCGAGTGAAATTTTATCACTGTCTTTAATTCTAATCAATTGAATACCTCCAAAACTTATATTAAAAACGAAAACGGAAATGCAAAATAGCGATTTCCGTTTTCTTTAAACTGTCTTTTAATATGCCTGTGTAGCAGTAAGAATATCACTGTATGCCCAATGTGCAGATGAAACGTCTGCAAAAGGACATATTATGTTTGCCATTACTTCATCAGGAATTTTTCGTTCAAGCGCACGGTTAATAATTGCCGCCGCCTCAGCGCGTGTAATAGAATTTGCAGGTTTAAATGTTCTGTCGTCATAACCGCTTACAATGTTCTCGTCTGCAAGCGCATTAATCTGTTTATTACACCAATTAAATTCTGTTATATCCGTAAACTTATCCTCACCGTTTAACTGCTCAATATCAATATATCTTGCAATCATTGCCGCAAATTCTGCACGAGTTATAACATTATTCGGACGATAAGTACCATCGTCATAACCTGAGATATATCCCTTTGATACAGCGAATTTCATATAATTCGCATACCAACTGCCGTCCATCACGTCATACAAATCTCCGTTGTATTCCGTATTTTCATCAAAACTACTGTCAAGCTTTGAAAGAATTGTCGCAACCTCTGCACGAGTCATATTTCTGTCAGGTTTAAACAACTTATCTCCGCCCTCTTCATAACCGCTCATATACGGCTGTACAGATGGTTCAGGCGCTGCTGTAGGTTCTGCCGTTGGATCGGTTACAGGTTTCGCTGTCGCTGTGGGAGTCGGAGTAGGTTTTTTAGACTTTCTTTTAGTTTTTTTCGGAAGAGTTATTACATAGTCGCTGTACGTTTCATCTCCGTAATCATCAAGATTAAGCACAAGCGTATATATTCTTTCCGAATAAGATGTATTTGCAGGTATATTGATTACGGCAGACGCTTTATGTTTTTCTGTCATTGTAACAATACCTTCAATAGTTGCACTGCCGTCATTCGGTACAGCTTTAACTTTTATTGACTTATGGAACACACCTTCAACTGCTACATTAACTGGTCCTCCCTTATTTGTTTCAGGAGATTCGGTCATTGTAATACTGCTTACCGAAGGAGAGCCTGCACGGTTAGCTGTTACAGTATACTTGTGATCAGGCATACCCTCTGCTGACACTATATATTCAACAGGTTCTTCAAAATTCTGCGCTCCCGTTGGAGTTATACTGTCGGCATCAATTGTAATTTCAGGTTCAATTGAATTTATTTCCATTTCATAAGGCACACTGAAAGTTATTGTACTTTCAGTTTCGGAAATATCGTTTATAACAGAATAACCCACCTGATTTCTTACTATAAACTCTGTAATCGCACACGCTTTTTTACACGGTACTGTTATTGTCTGAGAAAAACCAAGGTCCTGAGCAACACCGTTTAATGTTACTGAAACAATATACTGTACATCTTCAGATGTTTCATTCGGGGGTATAGCCGCAATATGACCTATTGCTTCACCGCCGTATGTATTATACTCAATTGTTGCGGTTATTGGATCACCGCCGTTTTTAGGCGTCAAAGTCATTGTAAGAGTATCATTAAGTTTTCCATTTGCTTTGTCTTCATCCGTCAGATATGGAATAAAATTACCAACCAGTTTTATTTCTACATCTTTTGGAGCATAGCTCGGCAATCTTCCTGCATTACCTGCAATTACACTAAATACGCCTGCCTGACCGTCACGGTATGTATGTATAGTAAACTCTTTTGTTTTTCCGCTTGGCGCAGATATAGTATATTTCACATCACCGTTAAAGTTTTGAGCCCCTTTGGGAGAATAATCTATACCTGTATGCGTAAGAACAGGAGTTATATTGCCTAAATCCGTATTATACGGCACCAAAACTATTACATCATTATCATTTATTGTCGGCACACTCTGCCCCTCAACAAGAATGATATCTGTTAATTCACAGGAATCAGGCTCTCTGCCCGGAACAGTAAGCGTTGTCTTGCCGGTAAGCGTTTGCTGTTTTTCGCCTATATAAACAGTTACATTGTATACTGTATCTGTTGTTTCAGTATTTGACGGAATCACAATTGTAGCCGCAAAATTACCGTCTGTTGTTTGTTTTGCTTTTCCTGATATAGGTCTGCCTCCGTTTGAAGGCGTACAAACTACCTCTATACAGTCTGAACCTGCCAGAGCGCTTAATGAGCTTTCCAGATTCTGACCTTTAAGTTTAAATTCCACTCGTCCTGCACTGCTGTATTTCGGGTCTGTAAATTCAACCTCCGTTACAACAGGCTCAGGCTGTTTTACAACATTTACAGTGTATTCTCTTGTATCTGTTCCATTTTCTGCTGTTACTGTATACTTTACCGGATTTGTAAAGTCCTGAGCACCTGACGGTGAATAAGAAGCATTTCTATCCTCTAATTCTATATCAGGCTGAATATTAGTAATATCAGCGTCATACGGCATTGAAACTAATATAGTATTAAACTCGGAAATCATTGATGAAATCTGATTTTCAATACTAAAGCTTTTTATAGCAGTAATATTTTTTTCTTTACGCTGTACTGTCAGTGTACCTACCGCTGTTTGCTCTGTACTTCCGATTTTGGCTTTTAACACATAAGTCTTAGCCTTCGTATCGTCTGTATTTTCAGGAACGGTAATATCAGCGACAAATGTTGCAACCATTGCGCCTGCGCCGTTATCTACCATAACCTGTTTTGTCTCTACAGGCTCAATACCGTCCTCTGAATAAATATATACTTTTCTGTTCTCTTCTTTCTCTGACTGCTGTATATAATTAGTTGACTGACCGGTTGCCGTTACTGTTACTGTACCGCCTGCCGAGGTTAATGTATTATTAAATCTCAATGCAGTAATCTTCGGAGTAGGTCTGTAGTATAATCTAACCGTATATCTCTCTTGAGCACCACTTGCAGATGATACATAATAATAACTTCTTAAATATCCGTTTACATCCTGAACAAATTCAACAGTATCGTTTACTGTATGGTCAATTGAACTTCCGATAAATTCAAGCTTTGACGGTTTAACTCTGTACTTTTTAGGATTACTGTTAGGAACAAGTTCAAATTCGTGGTCATACGGGAAATACATTGAAATTGTTTTATTTTCCTCAGAAATAATAGTTTCACCTATCTGTCCTGCTATTTCAAATGCTGTAATTCGAGCAACACTATTATTTACATTGACTACTAATTTAAGATTTTGAACAAATTCCTTTTTATCAAGAAATACCGAAACAGTATATCTTACTCTTTCCGTTGTACTTTCGTTTTCAGGTATGGTAATTGTAGTTGTATACCTTCCGTCAGAACCAACTATAGCGTCAGCTGTAAGCGTTTCAGCGTCCTCTCTGTCAGGAGTAAGGACTACTTTTACAGGTGTACCCTCCGGCACACTGCTTGTTGTTATTGTAAAGTCTATATCTTTTCCTGTAAAAGGAATTTGAGCATTATCATATTCGACTTTATCAACCTTCATAGTTTTAAGCGTTATATTAACAGGCGCACCGTTAATTTCCGCCGTACCGTCAAACTGAGTATTATCATATTCAACACTCATCGTATACTGACCGTCAGTCAGCATTAAACAAATATCGTTATTATCATCAAGATAATATGTCTTATCATTATATGTGCACTCGTTTCCTACCCTGCTGTCAGTATCAAGATGTGCCGTAAGCTGATAAAGAGGCTCATCTGCAACATTTACCGTACTTATGCTACTGTCAATCTTACCCGAGAATTTTGTATATGAGTCACTGCCAAAAATCAATTTGCCGTTTCCGTCAGCTGCTTTTCTTTCTGATACAATAGATGTTACAGGCAGATTTATTGATGCCGTACTCTGAGAATCAATATAACAACTGTTTGAGGCACTCTGTATAAACAGTTTGCCTTCACCTGTAATATTTACCGTAGTGGTACCGTGTTCACCCTGTTCACATCTTAAAGCATAATTATTATTTGTATTTATAACACATTCGCCCTCAACAGTTATATCTGCCGCAGTATTGAAACGCAGCGGTATAGATGAATTATTTGTCATATGAATATCACGAAGAGTTATCGGCGGTATTGTTCCGCCGTCAATATTATTTACTATAATAACATTATCCGCAGCTGTTCCGGTTATAATATAACCCATTGGATTCACCGCATAACGTACGCCTGCATAAGTTACATAATTATCTGTAATCCATATACTGCCTTTTGAAATATCAAGTACTTCTGCCTGAGGCTCAGACGGAGCCGGTGCAAGCGTAAGAGTTATTGTATATTTCTTTTCATTTTTGTCATCTCCAAGGATAGTAAGCTCTGCTGTATGAGAATTGTTATTAAAATCAAGTGTTGTATTATCTGACATAAGCGCGCCGTCATATGTAAATATGGGCTTAATACTATCAAGAAGAATATTATACGGCACAGTTACACTAACTGTACTGTTTGTTTCATTTATTTCAGTTTCACCTATCTGTCCTGCTATTTCAAATGTTTTAAGCTTTGGTACAGGATTAAGAACTGCAATTTCCTTTTCTGTCTTGTCTGCGTTAACAAGAAGATAACGATAATACGTTTTGCCCTCAGCATATATGCGTATCCATCTTTGACCCTTATCGGGATACAAATACAGCTTGCCTTCTGAATCTGTGCTCGTCATAATCGGAGCCGATTCGTCAATAGTATATGTAACATTCTGCTGACCTTTAATACCCTCCGGCTGAATTACGAGCAGATATTGAGGATTATTTACATACGACAAATCTGCATTATAGTATGTACCATCGCGGCTTGGAAGAACTGCATTTACACTTCCTCCGTTTATGGTTATAGTACCCGGATTTCTCGGACTGCCTCCGTCGCCGATGCCGTTACCTGTCGGACTGCCGCTGTCTGCTTTTACCATACCGCCGTTTATGATAAAGCTGCCGCCCTGACCGCCGTCACCGCCGCCAATACCTGCCGCGTTGCCGCTGCCCGTAGCATAAACACGTCCGCCGTTTACAACAACATTTATTCCGTTTATATTATGATTATCACCGCCGATACCTGCGCCGCCCTGACCGCCTTTCGCGGTTACAGTACCTCCGTTTATTGTAAGCGTATTCATTCCGCTTATTGCGGCACCGTCGTTTGAAGTTACATTCAGTGAACCTTCACCTTTTATAATTAGATTAGAAGTATCATTTGCAACAATTGCCTGACATTGTCTGGCAAGCATTTTATTATCACCTTTCAGTGAAACAGTCGCAGTTAAATTATCGTCTAATTTTAATGTGTAACCGCTTGTAACTTCTGAATTGTTTGTTTGTATATTAATATTATCCAGAACAACAGACGCATCTACACTGATACGGATATTATAGCTTGTTGCAACAGAAGAAGACTGATATATTGTTACTTCGTCACTTCTTGGAAGAATATACTGATCAGTCTTTAACGGTGTGCTTACTGTTACACACATCCAATCAGGATTATTAGTTAATTTATCAGAACTTATTGTTATATTACCTTTTGAAAGGTCAAATTTTGATACATCATCACCCTGTATCTGAATATCGTGTACACCTTTGATTTCCATATCATTTATAGCAAATACTGCTTGTAATCTCAGCGTATTACCTTTTGCCGCATACTTTATTACAAGCTGATTACCGTCAAGATATGCCAAAGATGAATCAACAGTACTTCCGTCTGCTAAAGTAAGTTCATAATACAATTCATATTCGTGTATCGGGAACGTACAATTGGGATGTTCAAGCTGAGCACTAAGAGTTTCTATTTTTTGTCCTGCCAGTCGGTTTACGATTATTTCCGAAGGCAAATCTATTACTGCCTGCAAACTATCTTCATCGCAGCTGCAGGGAGGACCATCATAAAGTTTTAATTCATTTCCGTTCTCTCCAAAAATATCTTCCGTATAATATATTACCTGTTTACCTTCATCATTTGTATGAGTAACATAAAATGCTTTTGTGTTTTCAGGTATATAGCATATAAGAGAACCGTCTGCCTCAGTTGTTGATTTACCTGCTCCAAGACCGACTTCCGCATTACCCAGACCGGGTATAGATATATCAGTCGCTTTAAGAGGTTTATCATATTTATTTACAGGAGTTTGTGCCTTGATATTTTTGCCAGAACCCGAAGTCATAGAATTTGTTCCTGTTGGAGTTCCTGTAGCTTTGATACTTCCGCCATTTATTTCTATTCTTGCATCAGTAGGATTAAGTACATTAATACCGCTTGAGTTAGTACCTGAACCGGCTGCAGTTACATTACCTCCATTAATTGTGATATTATTTGTTGATTGAATACCACTTGAGTTTGCTCCTGTGCTGGTTGCAGTTACATTACCTCCATTTATTGTGACAGTACCATTATCTGCATTAGGATTATTACCTCCAATACCTCTAAGGCTTCCGCTTGCTGATACTGTACCGCCATTTATAATTATATTAGCATTTCTTGCAGCACCTGAGCCACTGCCACTTGCACCAATACCGGTTTGATAGCCTTTTGCAGTTATATTGCCTCCGTTTATTATAATATCATAACCATTTTGTACCGCTTTCGCAGTTGTAATGCCTATTGCTGTACTTTTTTCAGCGTTAATATTTAATATACCGCTGTTTATTATAATTTCTCCATGTATACCTGTTGATTTTGGAGTTATATTGGCAGAAGTGAAAATTGTTCCTATACCTTCACTTTGAGCATTTGTTGTATGAATATCGAGTTGACCTTCACCTTCTATAAACAGCTTTGCATGCTCCGTTGTTGTTGCCATAACCGCAATACCCGGAAAGTATTTTGCATTAGCATTAAAGGTATTTACTCCTTCTAAAGTAATCGTCAGTACTGCTCCGGTTTCAATTAAAATCGGGGAAGTTGCCGCTGCAGTAATAGATACGTCTTTTAATGTCAGATTAACATTTGTATTAGCCTTAATTACTATAGCATTAGTAGTTGTAACATCAGATATAGTATAAGAACCGCTTTGGTCTACCGTAACAGCACCATCTTTAAGCGACTGACTTAAATCCGTAGTACCTGCCTCTAATGCACTTACACGAATTATATTGTCTTTTTTATCTGCTTTTGGCGTTGCCGTCACATCCGGAGTTACCGAAACTAATGGCAATACCGTTTCAGCCGGTTTTAATGTTACTGCAGGAACTACCGTTACATCAGGTGATTCCTCTGTTTCAGGAGCAACTGTAATAACGGGCGCAGCAGTTGCCTCCGTTATTGTAGTTTCTGTTGAAATGTCAGCCGTACTATCAGACACATTCTCCGATAATACTTGAACATTTGCCGATAACAGTATCGTTACTGCCAAAAAAGCTGAAATTATTCTTGATTTCATATCAATCCGCCGCCTTTCGCGATATTAACTCTCTCTGTAATTTACTTTACCCAAGGATAATATGAGGTAAGTTTTGTCCTAAATCTATAACGTATAGCTGCCGCATCTTTACTGTCTATTTTTCCGTCCTTATTTACGTCCCAGACACGAGCCTCATTAACAGTTTCGGGAACACGGTCTAAACCATCAAGTTTATTTGCATCAACCGCATTTACACTGCCGTCACCATTTGTATCACCTATTTTACCCACTACCATAACATAACGTTCATAATTAGTACCTTCGTATGTATATGTAACCTTATATAAATTATCCATACCGTCCACACTAACAGGAGCGCTTCCCATTATCTTCGTAGAATTTACCATCAAACCCGGATCGGTAAAATCATTTATGTTATTTACAATTACAGTATTCTTATCACCGTCTAAATCAATATTGTTTATTCTGTTATATAATATATCTACACTGCAGCCTGCAGGAACATACTCTGCACTGAACTTACGGTTCTGTACCAGTGCATCAAGTGCTGCAGCCTGCCATTCAGGTTCATTTATATGTGCAACATCAAAATAAATCATAGCAGCAGGTGAATTACCCAAGCTTAAAGAAACGCTTGTTTCAACAGTAAATTTACCAACAACACTGTTTTCAAGCTTATAGTTGCTGTTTGTCATTTCTACCAGGACATCATACTCGCCTGCCTCTGTTACTTCTGTACTAACATTACCGTCCTTATCACGGTATTTTACAGTATAACCGGTTGTAATATCTTCTGAATTTGACAAAGTTGTTTTCTGTGCCTTGCCGTTATACTTTACAGTTGGAGTTGTTACTGTAAAAGTTATTGGTTTCTGAGCAATTATAAGATATGGATATTCGGGATTTTTTGTACCTGTACCGTAACCTGTTTTCGGTCTGATAGTAATATAATAACTGCCTGCCGCTGTAGGTTCTGCAACAGGATTACCGTTTTGGGTATAAACAACCTCATAGCAATCTCTGAATTCTTCTTTATCAGGAGTTACCGTTGCATACTGGGGACTACCATTATATTCTTTTTCCAAGTCAGTAAATGTAAAGTTGATTGTTTGCGTAGCCACCTGTACCGATTGCGCGTTACCTGTTCCGAATTTATAATTTCTTGAATCAGTAAGAGTAAATATAACGTTATATGTACCCATAGCGCTGATTTCTTCTACAGGATCGCCTACAGGATTTGACTCATCATCTATTAACTGGTACATTACAGTATATGAATCAAAACCTTCAATACTCGGTTCCACTACTGGCTTATATGATTTTCCTTCTTCATACGGATAAGACTTTACTGGAATTTTAAGCGTAACCTCCTGCGGTTCAATTGTAAATATTCTGCTTGTCATACTTCCTACCGCATATCTGTCGGGATTATCAAATGTAATTATTATATTATATGTGCCTGCCTCTATAGGTTTTCCTGTTATAGGCATATCGTTTTCATCTGTATATGATACACTGTATCCTATTTCTTCCGTTGTCTGCGGAGATATTGATGGCTCCTGTTCATTTTTATTATAAACTACACTTACAGGAGTTACAGTGAAGTCAATCTCCTCGGGACGAATAGTAAATGTAGCATAAGCGTATGTAACAGGCATATTTCTGTCTGTTGTACGTACACGGACACTATATTTGCCCGAAGCTGTCGGTTTTGTTTCTGTGTATCCCGTACTTCCCGGAGCCTGATATTCAATTACAAATTCTGCATTCGGAGTTATAGTAACCTCGCTTTTCTCAATTCCCTGAGGCTGACCTGTATATGGAACAGACTTGTCCTGAATTGATATAGCAGGGGAACCTATAGGTGTTATTGTTATACTCGAAGTAACAGGTTCCACAATCGTACAGCCTGTCGGAGAAGTAACATTCACAGAATATGTACCTACATTTACAGGCGGATTCACATCATGATCAGTACCATAAGTTATTATTGGTTTTACATCCAATTTATTACCGTCCATATCGTGTAATTCTGCTTCAGCAGGGTGAGGCTGACCATCATATGGATATGTACCGCCTCGTACTACTGCTTTTACTTGTCTTTTATCTATCGTAAGTTTACACTTTAAAACTTTCTTCTTATTATCCTCTTTTGAAATAACAAGCACTCTAATATCAATAAATACACCATCAGCTGTCATTGTTCCTGAAAGTAATCCTGTTTCCGATATAGTAAGACCATCAGGCCATATACCATCATCAAAACCATCAGAAGTGGTAGGACGCTTAAATGTATATTTATCATTGCCGTCTGTCATTTCAATTTGATATTCGTAAGGTTTATATGCCTCAGCTGCATTTTTAGGAAGAGATAAACTTCCATTCACCTCACCCATAGCAGTCATATTAGCCGCACTTACACACACACCTGCTGAAACTACAACAAATAGCATTACAAAAAATGCTGTCAAATGTTTTATTTTCATAATAATAACCCCTTTCCTGCTTTAACCTTATGTTGCTGCCTTTCCGAAAACATTAAACCAAAAATTTGTTTAATGTCATTGGAAGTGCAACAACACGGGGCTTAAGCCCCGCGTTATTACAAATCAATTATTGCTTAAATTATGCTGCGGGAGTAGCTGTCGGTTCAACAGTTGCTTCAGGAGTTGTCTCCGGAGCGTCTGTCGGCTCAGCAGTTACCTCCGGAGTTGCCTCCGGGGTAGCTGTTGGCTCTGTAACCGCATTTTTTAACTGTCTCTCGTTCACTGCAAGCATAATATCTGCTTCTGCCCAGTGACCTGCAATGTCAAGCGGTGTGAACGTGATAACCGGTACTGATGGCTCAAGAACTCTGTTGATTATAGCAACAGTTTCTGCTCTTGTAATCGGTGAGTAAGTACCGAATGTACCGTCCTCATAGCCTGAAACGATGTTCATTGAAGCAAGAGTTGTAATATAAGTCTTAGCCCAATCTTCATCTGTTACGTCTGTGAACATACCGTCTACCGGAATCAAACCATATCTCTGTGCTCTTACAATAATTGCACACATTTCGCCTCTTGTTACAGAGTTGTTCGGTCTGAATGTACCGTCTTCGTATCCGCTTAGAACATCTTTATCTTCAAGATAACCGATGTACTTGTTATACCAAGTATCATCTACGTCTGCAAATGATGCTTTGTATGAATTTGAAATATCATCGCCATTGATTAGTCTTGCAATCATAGAAGCAAGCTCTGCTCTTGTGATGTAGTCATTCGGAAGGAACATACCATCGTCATAACCTGAAGCGTATGGCTTTAAGTTATTCTTGATAAGCGGAGTCGGTGTTGGTGTCGGCTCAACCTTATCCTCTTCATAAAGAGCTGTAAGTGATAATGCCTTGCTTACTGTAATTGTTGTAGGATCAACAACTGTTTCACCGTCTGCACTCCAGCCGATAAATCTGTAGCCTTCATCAGGTGTTATTGTCGGAAGAGCTGTAGCCTTTAGCTTAGCACCCAATACTACTGATGTAGTTGCTTTACCCTCTGTAATCTTACCGTGGCTGCCTGCGCTGAACTTAACTGTGTACGAAGTTGAACCTCCGCCACCGCCGCCACCGCGCTTAACTGTTACATAAAGGTCAGTTGTAGCAGATGTAAGCGTAAGTGGGAATGTAACTGCTGTTGTACCTTCCTTATCTGTGAATGTACCTGTAACTCTTGATATTGTGATGTTCTTCTCAACAAATTCTGTACCTGCTGTGTAGAATGTCTGCTGCGGTTTAGCTGTTGCAGAGTCATCTCCTACTGAGAACAATCTTACCTGACTAATCTTAACTGTTGTTGTAACAACATCTGACGCACCTGTGCTGCCGTCTTCTGCTGCCTTATATCTTGCCTGAATTGTGTACTCTGTACCAGGTGTAATATCTGACTTAGTTGCATCGTCTGTCCATGTCAAGCCACCGTCGAATGAATATTCAACCTTCTTGTCACCTGCTGTTACAGGTTCTGTAACTGTAATACTTCCGTTTGAAGAATTTACGCTTGTATTAATAGCTGTCGGTGCTTCAGTTGTACCCTGATTAATAGTACCCTTACCCTGAGCTGTTGTTTCAGCTGTAATCGGGTTACCGTCACCATCAACGATTACATAGTTACCTGCGTTATCGCCGTCTAATGTAATACCTGAAACAGTAATATCCTGCTCTTCATTTACCTTTGACTCATCAAATGTATATGTTGCAGCCTTTACTGTAACTACATCGTCGCCTACAAGAACGCCGTCTGCAATTGTGTTATTAGCTGTAACTTCTGCTGCACCTGCCTGCTTTGTTGCTCTGAATGTAATGTATGACAGGTTAATCTTCTTGGGAGCTACATTAATTGTAGCTGTAGTTGTCTTTGTAACGCCGCCTTCTTCATATGTTACTGTAACAGTGTTATCGCCAACTTTCCAGCCGCCTGTCGGTTCTGTAATATTAGCCTCTGCTGTATCATCTGCAACGCCGCCTTCGAATGTCGCCGTTACCTGAATCATTGTCGGGTATACATCTCCGTATGTAAGATCTGTCGGAACTACAGGATTCTTAATTGATGAAAGAACTCTCTTTGTTACTTTACCCTTTGCTGTAGGAACAGCAGAATCTAATGTATAGTTATCTTTTGAAGTTCCGCCTGTAATTGCTACATTTGAAACTGTTACATTAACCTCTGTGTTTGCACCTGCTTTAATATCAGCCTCAGTAAACTCAACATCATATGTAATTGTTACCTGATCGCCTGCATAAAGCTTCTTTGTTGCGTCTGCTGTAAACTGTCCCTGATTTGCTGTTTCACCGGTCTTCTTAAACGGACCTGACTGTGATGTATTCCGCTGAGCTGTTGTAATCTTTGTAATGTTCGTAATCTTCAACGTTGCAGGGGTTATAGCACCCTTAACTGTTGTAGGCATTGTTGTATTGAACTCATACTTAGAGTTAAAGTCAGCTGAATTAGATGCTGGAGCTGAAATAGTAATTGCTATATTTTCGCCCTTGTTTACATTTGAGTATACAGCATTAGCTGTAACAGTTCCTGCATTATCACCTGTTTCCAAACCATCTACGCCATATGTGATATTAGCGCTTGCCGGAAGAGCATTTGTCTTATCATATACCTTTGTGATAGCTGCTCCTGATGTTGCTGTAAGACTAACCTTCTTCTTAGCAATTGTAGGTACTTTCACTGTTAGTTCCTTACCGTCAACTGTTACCTTTAATGTCTTACCGCTCATAGCCGGTGTAATAACAGTATCCTTTGTTACATTGTTTGCAAGAACTGTTGTTCCATCAACAATCTGTACTGTTGCGCCTGCATCTGCAAGAGACTTCTCACTCTTTGTTGCGCCTGTATCGCCGTCTGTTATCTTAACCTTAAGCTCATCAATATTTAACTTGCCAGGATATGTAGCAGCCGTTGCTTTTAATGTACCTGTAAGCGCATAATTGTCGCCTGCCTTCTGTGACAGTGCCGTATTGCTTAGCTTTGTAACTGTCTTAACACCGTTGTTATCAACAACAATATATAAGTATTTATTAAAGTCACTAGCTTTAACTGTTGTTGATGCAGTTATAGCTGTTGCTGTTTTTGCGTTATTATCATTATCTGCAATAACAATTGTGACATTGCTTGGTAAAGCATTAAAGTTTGTATCTGTACCTGTTGTATTTTTCAATGTTGATAATTTTACCTTAAATGTATCTGTTGCTAATGTATCACCCTCATTATACTTTAATGTTGGTGTACCAGTAGCTTGTGCTACTGTTTTATTATATGTAACAGTAACATTAAAGTCCTTCTTTTTAGTCTTATCAGCAGTCTTAGCTATATAGAAAGTATTAGTATCTGTAGTATCTTTACCCGCTGAAACAGTATATGTTCCTAAATCAGTAACTGTGCAGTTACTATCCTTATAAAACGCCAAGCCACTACTGGCTAACTGGGCAGCTGTTGTATAAGTATAATCCTTACCGTTTGTTAGCTTACCTTTTACTTGGAATTTACCGTCTGCAAATACAACATTGTCACCATTATAAACTGTACCCGGTGTAGCCGTTACACTTGTAATTGTATCAACTGTTGCATCGTTTACTGTAAGTGCACCTAATTTAATAGCAAACTTACCATCACTTGCGTATAAGAAGTTGTTTTCTACCTTCGGAATACCGTTTGTTAGTGTAACCTGTGTAAATCCTGTAGCAAGATCAGCAGCTGCAAAGCTTGCTGCACCCTTATCTGTTGCGCTGTAGTAATATTTTACATCAGCTGATGCAACATCTTCAGGATCACCACTATCAAATACTTTCTGAATTGACGCAATTGGATCTGTAATTGCTTTTTCTGCAATAAATGTAAGTGTTGGTGTTGTGCTATCTTTTACTTTTATACCTGTTTGAATAGATGCGCCTGCAGGGAATAAGTCAAGATCGCCTGTGTAGTCAAAGAAATTTTTAATGTTTTCTTCCGGAGTTGTAGATCTTGTTTTATTCCATTGTCCACCCCATCTACTTCCATCTGTACCTGTCTGTATAGTTAATTGACCTGCATTTCTTGCTGCTGCAATTGCTTTTACGCCTGCTGCAGGCTTTTTAATTACTTGAAACTGAGCTACCATTAAATATACTGGGTCATTAGTTAATGTACCTTTATTTCTCCATATTCTATTTGTAACATTACTGCTCGTAACGCTCCACGCTAATGTTTTAGGATCTGCAGTAATTGCGATATCCTCTGCAGATTCATGTGCTAACGGAGCATCTCCAAAAGCTGTAACTCCGTCAACAGCATATCGTGAACCCAATGTTGGGTTATTCCATTGTGGAGTCATTTGTATTCCTGCCATCATATGCTCACCAAAGTCTGTTGCTGTATTACCTGTTCCATATAAATCTGGATCCACTTCAGCAGGTTTTAAATATTCGCCAGAGTATATTAATCCAGCTGCAATACTAAATAATCCTCCTGTTGCATCTTTTCCGTCACCAATTTCAAATAGAGATGCACGGTCAAAAGTAGTTAGTGTAGATGCTATAGCAGTATCCATTTTCTTTGTATCTGAAATGTATAGACCAACCCAAAATTTTTGACCTACATTCCATTCCAATGTATCTGTTGGTATTTCCTGTGCTTCAGCCTCCGGCATTTCGCCTGTACCTAAATATGCCATTGATAGTTTTCCTCTTGTATCAGAAGTATCACTGCTAGAATCAAGAGCTCCTGCAGGTATCACTGTACAAAAACTTAAAATGATTGAAAAAGCTAATACTAATGATAGTATTTTTGTTGATAATTTTTGTTTCATAAATTTAAAATCCTTTCTTTAATTATTCTGTGGGTAAAGCATTATAGAATAATGGTAATCCCATTGCTTTCTTTTTAATTTCTGAAGAGTCCAAATTGTTGACAATCTTATTCGCATCACACTTAGCATCAGCAAGTCTAAAGGCATATAATGAATTTGATTGCATAATAGCTGTCGAATTTTTCTTTACTTCCGAAGCATCCAGATTGTTTATAATATTATTTGCATCTATTCTCACATCGCCAAGACGAGATATTGCAATTACAAATCTTGTCGTTGTTACTGTCTCTCCACTAATAGAATCAACAAATGAATATTGTAACCTATATACATCTGGTCTTATGTTAAATTCCGTAAATTGTGTGAATACATAGTTGTTACCAGAACCAGTTGCCTGTTGTACTTCAGGTTTATCTGCATCTGTATATTTTGCTACGCCTCCCGCAAAAGATGTCATTTCCAGAGAAAGATTAACTGTATTAATAACATCACTATCATTTATAGTAGTTCCTGTAGAATCATACAATTTAAATCCTGGATCTTTAAATGCTTTTCTCTGATATACAAATATCGCGCTATCGTCTTTGTCTCCATTATAAGCTTCACCATTATTAAATGTAGCATAACTATCCCAGGCTTCTGAATAATACGGCAAAGTTGTTGATAACCCTGAGAATGTAAGGTTTGTATCAAATTCTGCTTTTGCTGCATCTTTATCTGCAATTGTACTATTTTTCATTATTTCGCCATAAGGTGAATTACCTGGTTCTAATTCAAATCTTGCAGCAACCAATGCTTGAAGAACGAATGTATACTCTCTTGTTTCGCCGCCCGACGTCATTGTAACAGTAACTGTTGTTGTGTCAGGAGCTTTAATATTCGTAGGAATATTTACTGTCCACTCCTTAGTGACAGGATCCTGAGTTACTGTCGCAGGAGTCGTTGTTGTTTCACCTGTTTTTCCGTACGTTGCCGTAACAGTTGTTGTATCAGGATATTTAGCTGTTATTTCAAAGTCAATACTTTCATTATACTTATCAACTCTTACATAATGTTTATCCCAATCAGGGTTTGTTGACGGATCAGGATTAGGTGTTGTCTGAATTGGCTTTGATGCTGTATAATCTGAGTCCTTAAGCTCTAACGGCTTAGTGGTAGGCTCAGGAGTTGCACCTGGAGTCGGTTCATACTTAGTGTTACCTGTAAGAGTAATATTCGCAATTTCAGGATCGCTTGCAACAAGCTCATATACGATATTCTGACCCATTACTGTTAGTTCGTATCTTCCTGAACCTGCAGGGTTCTCTTTATACATACTTGGATAGCCCGGATAACCATCCTTCTGTTCACGTTCATAGAACAGAATTGCTCCACCGTTATTATCGGCAACAACCGAACCAATTTTATAGTTAACGTTTTCCTTTGGTTCAACTTTAATTACATATTTACCTATATCCCACTTTTTCGGATCAGCTTCTGTTACGAGCTCTAAATCATTGTCACCCGAAATTGTGGTAGCTTCATCATTCTTTACCTTATAATACTTAACATCGAAAAGATCATCTATTGTTTCACCGTTGAACGCTCCATCAATGCTAAGTGCAGTTTTAGTATTCTGACCCTTCTTCTGCTTCTGACCGTCTGTCTGCTCGCCGGCTCTTACTTTCAACGTAAGTCCTGCTTCTTTAACTATCAATGAAGATGGTTTTGCTCCTACAAGGCTCATACCGGCATTTGCATATATAGTACCAGCCTTTAATTCAAGAGTATCCTGATCAATAGTATATGTTCCAACATCTTTAATCTCTGTAACAGTTGTACCCTCTTTTTGATAATTAACCGTCACAATCGATGAATTGAATGGGTCAATATCAGCTTCTATCACATCACCAACCGGATGATATGCCTGATGAGTATCATCATCATATTTTATGTAACGTAAATCATATTTAGGATTATGCGCCTGACCTGTGTAAGTCAACTTATCAACTGTATTTTCAGTTGAATCAGGATCATATCCCTGTAAATACAATGCTACATAAGTAGTCCAGTTAGCATAGTAAGTCTTATCTACTGTAATCGAATCATTAGGATTAAAGGTTCTCAGTGCTTCGCCGTCTCTATCAAATGTTATTTGATTATTACCATCTACAGTACCTTCTGCCCAAGCAAAGAATTCTGCTATATCATTTGTCGGACCTGTAACTTCGTATCCTAAAACTTCGCCTTTTTCAACTGTGATTGTTTTGAACTCAGCGCCTTTTTTACCGTCAGGTGTTGAATTATAGAAAGTAAGTGTTACCGGCTCATCAAGCTTTTCCGGTACAGCTTCCCACTGTGCATATAGTGTTACTTCATACTTATCTGTTTCACCTGTAATTGGTTTAATTGCTCCATTGAAGTTACCCTCATCATTATTAACAACTGTTGTACCTGTAATTGTTTTACCTGAACCATCCGGCTTAGTGTTCCAGCCTTCAAATGTATATTTTTCTCCTCTGTCTGGATGGTCAGGCATTGAAACATCATCAAGCGTTCCATTTAACTTCGGATACTTATTCTTCGGATTTGTCGGTGTAATAATTTGAGTTACAGTGGTAGCTGGAACATTATCATCAAATGTTACATGTACTGCACCGTCATTCGGGTTAACCGGATTATCATCTTTAACATCCGGTTCTGTACCATCAGGAACATCTGCCCATTGAGCGTATAATGTCTTATCATCTTCAAGCTTAGCTGCAACCTGAGCATATGTCATAGTTCCATCAGCAGCAATATATGTTCCGCCGCCGCTCTTCTTTGTATTCCAACCAATAAACTTATATCCTGTCTTTGTAGGAACAGGGGTTGGGTCTACATATATTTCACTTGCAGCCTTTGTTACATCATCTATTGACGCAGGAGTATCTGCACCGTTTACATTGTACTTCACTGTAACATTCTCTGTCCAATGAGCTTTTAATGTTGTAGTCACATTAAATGTTGTTGTATTATCTGCCTCTACTGTATTATCAGGCTGTATATACCAACCGCCAAATTCAAATCCATCCTTTTCAGGATCTGCAGGCATTTGTGACCCAAGTGCATCTCCCTCTGCTATCTTTACATCTGCTATTGATGTAGGATTAGTCGCACCATCTACATCAAAACTTATTGTAATTTCTGTTGCTGAAGGATCTACAGTCCAAATCGCATAAATGTTCATTGGATCATTATTAGTCTGAGTTGTAACTGTTATAGAATCCTGTGTCACAGGTTCTGATTTTGTAGCTGCAGTTGCTGAAATATTCCAGTGATTAAATGTATAATCTGTTCTGGCAGCACTTGGCATTTGCGCTGCTGTAATTGTATCATTTGGTTTACGTGTTATTGTATATACACGTTTCTTGTCAACATCATTGTTAGCCGTATCATCATTAGGAGTAAGTTCTGCTTTCTTTATATCAGTATCATTACCGTTAAAGATAACTGTTACCTTATCATCTCCCGTGTAATTCCATATTGCATACAATGTTGTGCTTGATGCAGGTATTTTTGCTGTAGCATCATCTGGAGTATAATCAGTACCTGTACCATCAGCCTCTGTATTCCACTTTACAAGCTCATATGTATCTGTACCAAAATCAATATTACCTACTGTAAAGTCCTCATTCGGAACACCTTCAACACTGTCAGGCATTGTATACTTAGCCGGTAAACCGTTTGCATCATATGTTACAGTCACCTTATCCATCCAACGCGGATATAATGTTACTGTACCACCAGCTGCTAATCCTGAATTAGCATCAAGAGTGTTATCTATAGTTGTAGTTGATTCTACCTTTACTCCACCTGTCTCCTGTGTATACCAACCATCAAATGCCTTACCATCCTTTTTCATAGTAGTACCATCAGGAATGGGACCTAAAGTATCTCCATACTTTATGTACTTATCATTGACAGTATCATAATCGTATGTACCGCCATCGTACTTGCCCTCAGCATCTTTTGCAAAATGTACTGTTACTGCTGTTGAACTTGGCACCGGAGGTTCAACATCTGTTACATCACCCCATCTTGCATATACGGTCGTACCTGGGTCTTTTGTGCCATTTGTGATATAGTTGTTAAGAACCGTATCTGCTTCAAGTCTTTCACCATCACCGCTTGCATTCTTATACCAACCAAGGAACTTATAATTTGCTTTTGTCGGTTCCACCGGAAGACCACCAATAAGTTTCTGAAGTGTATCTCCGTCATTATAACCTACTGATGTAGGATCTGCATCTGTATCACCATTATTTTTATCAAATATAATTCTGTAATCTTTGTTTGCATCATCGTCATCTGACCATCTTGCATATAAATCAATTGATTCCGGTAATACTGCATTTAGATTACTTTCTTCATATTTCTGAACAAATGAGCCATTATTCTTTGTATACCAACCTTCAAATGTATAACCTGTTCTTGTTGGGTCAGTACCAATTTTCGATGCCAGTGTTGTTCCGTCAGGAAGAAGTTTTTCACCTGCAGCAGCCATAATTGACTTTTGTGCTGTTGTACCATCTTCAAATTGTGCATCATCTGCATTAAGATTAAATGTTACCTTATAACCATCGGCATAATGTGCATATACAGTTGTATCTGCTGTTATAATTGAATCATCTGTATCAGGATCAATCTTTTTACCTTTATTAAGAGGATCAGCATTTTCATACCAACCATCAAACACTTTACTCGGTACATCTTTCAATAATGAAGATACTTCCGTTCCACTTGCATTTTTTAATGTGGCTTTCTCTCCTTCTTTTACAGATTCAACTGCCTCTGTTGTTTCATCAACACCATCTTTAAATCCTGCATCTGAATAACTACCTGTATTTGCATCGTATGTAACTTTGTATGTTGCAGGATTCAAATTTAAAGCACCGCCATAAACAAAATAATTATTCAAATTTATATCTGGCGTTACATCTGTATTATGATTCCAGTTTGCTCCCCATCTGCTTCCTTCCGTACCAGTCTGAAGAACAAAATCATGAGCGTTTAAAGACATTTCAATCAATTTTAAACCCTCTGGAGGCTGTTGAATAACTTC
This sequence comes from Lachnospiraceae bacterium MD329, assembly GCA_010206265.1. Lineage (GTDB taxonomy): Bacteria > Bacillota > Clostridia > UBA1381 > UBA1381 > Hominilimicola. Next base: position 47,614 of record VIQV01000033.1, on the reverse strand, counting down.
AAATTGCATTATAGATGCCATTAACTCATTATCTAAGCTACTAGAAAAAACTCTAGAAGCCGGTCTTGTTGAAGATATGTTTATAAATATATTTTGTATGTTTTTACTAGTATCTAATTCTGTTGGTGATGAAGATTCATGTTCTAATCTATTATCAACAGTTATTTCTGTTGCATAATAACTAGAAACTGCCTCCCATTGCGCAAATGCTGGATAAAAATATTCATCATAATCCATTGCTATATTATCTGCATCTGAACCTGCCTCATAATCTTGTGTAGGCACTGGTTTCACATAGTCAGATAAGTAATTAAATGCAGTTGCTAATCCGAAAATACCACCCGTGTTTTTAGCCTCTGATCCTGAAGCATAAAAGAATGAATTAAAGCCAGTTGGTTTAGCATTTTGATCAACATTTTCTAAATTTGTTAGATTTATACCTACCCAAAATTTCTCACCTACTGACATTGTTGAAATATTCGGAAGTTCTGTAACTGGCGTCGTTTGAGGAGCTACATCATTTCCCAAATATACCATTTCTACATTTCCTTTTTGATTCTCAGCATTAACAACAGTAGGAAATGTAATCAAACTCATAATCATAGTTACTGACAAGCATATTGAAAATAATTTTTTTATTAAATGCCCTTTTTGTGTGTTTTTAATATTCATAATTATATCCTTTCTTAAAATTTTTTTAAATTACTCTTTTTCCAAAGCAGCATAAAGAATTGGAAGTGACATTCCTTTAGATTTTATTGTTGATGCATCAAGATTATTAATAATTTTATTTAAGTCACTTTTACCATCACATATTTTATATTTATAAATGGAATTTGATACATTCATTTTACCAGAATAAGTCTTAACTAGACTTGCATCAAGATTATTTACAATATTATTAGCATCAATTCTTGCATCTCCCAAACGTGATATTGCTATTACCTTTCTTGTTGCTGTTACTGAAGAATGTGTAGCAGTATCATTATAATTATATTTTATTATATAAACGTCTGGTCTAATATTATAATTTGTAAAATTTTTAAAAATATATTCACTTCCATTGCCCTCCTCATTTATAACATTAGGAGAATCTTCATCTGTATATTGCGGCATTCCACCTTTAAATGATATCATTGATAATGATAAAGACACTTCACTAGCATCTGATTCATCACCAAAACAGTCATATAATATAAATCCTGGATCCTTAAAAGGTTGCCTTTGATATATAAATATAGAAAATTCATCTTTATCACCATTATAAGGATTTCCATTGTCAAAGGTGTCATAACTTGACCATGCTTCTTCATAATAAGTAAAATCATTAAATTTTAAAGAATTGTTAAAAGTATTTATCGCTGCTTCTTTATCTGCAACTGTAGGATAGTTTACATCATCTTTTCTAATTTGTCCTACTGGTGAATTACCATATTTTAGTACAATTATAGGTTTAAGTAATCGCCGAACAAAAATAGTATAAAGAGAATCCTGTGAGTTTGGATCTCCCCTAATGGATATTTTATTATTAAATCCATTATCCTGATCCTTTGTACTAATATCAAGTTCCCTTAGCGGAATTTCTGCTGTTACAAAACCACCTGTAACTGATGATGTAACAATTGGTGTTGTAGAGTCATTCAAATAAATATATGGTTGAGAATCTGTTTTAATTCTAAGTTGTAAATTATTCGGATCATTAGATATACTCAAATAATATGTATCAACTTCAGGATTAAAATCTTCCTCTGACAAAGTATTATCGTAAGAAAGTTTATATTCTTCCTCAACCTTTACTATTTCACCGTTTTCTTCCACTGGATTACCCTCATCATCAAGTTTAGGCACCATCCTAAACGGAGTTATATCTTCAATAGATGTGCTCTCACCAAACAACCTAACATCACCAGCAAAACTAAAGTAAGTCTTTAAGTTATTTAATGCTCCTTGATTTTCAGTTTCATTCCATTTAGCATTAGGAAATTCTCCGTTTGAACCAGAACCTATATCAAAGGTTTCCGGACCGCGAATAAGACTTAGTACTATAGGATTAGGATCTGCTGCGCCTTCTGCAGGTGCTCCAACCAAAGTAAACGGCAGTTTCAGCAAATACTGTTTGTCTGGAGATGATAATCCTTTAAAGCTGAGATTCTCAACATCCTGAGCAGTAAGCGTAACACTTACTGTACACATTTTCCAATTTTGCCTTTCTGTCAGCAAATCTTTATTTGCACGGTCTGTATTCGGGTCAATATCTGTATCATAAACAGCAATTGAGGTATAATTACTATTCCAAATTTTATCTGTTTCTGAGCCGATATTTACACCTGCAATCTTTGCATTCCATCTATCATCTTTTTCCGTTTCAGTACCAATCGTACTGCCCGAACTATCTTTGATATCCGGTCTGACAAAATTAGGGTTATATTCAAATGCCAACTCAAGTGAATATATACCTTCAGTAAAGAGATTTAAATCGTTTACCTTGTCAACTGCAACACCAACCCAAAAAGTATTGTTTATATTAGTGCTGTTAAGGTTTCCCGATTTCTTACCCGCACCAGGCGAATCACCCACTCCCATAAAGTCAACATACAAATTACGGATTGTTGCTTCACCTTCATCCTCAGCTGTACTTATAAGATACGGATCATCTCTTGCTCCTGAACCGCCGTTTGATACACTGTTAGTAGCTAATACCGGTATAACACCAATTATTGCCGTGCACATCGAGAGCATAGTAATTACGGATATTATTTTTTTCATTGTTCTGTTCATCCGGTACCACCTCCCCCTGATGTTATATTAGTATAGAACGGAACTATGTTTCCGGCGCGAATATAATTTGCGTCTACAGCATTTACACTGCCGTCTTTATTGACATCACCAATACGGAATTTATTAAGTTTTCCTCCGACAGTATAATCTAATACATTATACTGATCTGCCAGATGTACTCTATTTCGATGTAAAATCCTCGTAATATCGACATTATCTGCAGTACCGCTGATATTCACATCACCCAACGGACTTAGAATTATTATCGGTCTTGTTACCGTCAATGTCGAATCATCAAAGTCAGCAAAGGAATATTCAAGCTCATAGCAGTCAGGTCGTATTCTCCTTCCGTTTAATTCGGTTATTGCGCCTGTTGATGACAATTCTATTGTTTCATTACCTATAAAATCAAAATCATCAGGACTGCCATTTTGCTTATCCGTATCTTCAAATTTCAATAAATTCACTTTAACTTTTTTAGACACGTCGGTTTCATTGACAGCCTCTCCGATTGAATTTTCAATTTTTATGTATCCGGGATCGAAGAAAGATGTTTTATCAGTAACAAACAGCGCTATATCATTTAAATCATAATTTGTGGAACCTGTCCAAGCGTCAGAGTTATATACAACTTCTGCGGTCGCTCCATCAGGAACGTCACTTGCTGTAAACATATAGCCATTGTCTATGAAGTTTTGTTTAGCATTATCTTTATCAGGTATATTTTCATCACGCATTATCAAGCCATACGGTGAATTTCCAAAGTTGAAGTCTACAAGTTTTGATTTTGCTGTTTTTCTTCTTATATGTATTTTATACGCTTTTTTAATAGTAGCGTCAGTATTGTTTGTTATTGTTAAATCAGCAATATGATCTTTCTTTTCTTCAAGGGTTATTCCATCTGATTTATAAATTTGACTACCTGAGTCATATTGTATATTTACCGACTGTGATGGGGTCGGATCTACCGTTACAGTAAGCGTCTTATCCGCATCACTTGCCTCATCTCGTACCTTAAACCAGATGTTTACTTCATCTATGTCATTTTCTACAACAACAAAGTATTCATTGGTGAGCGGGTCAAAATCTATCGGTTTCCAATCCTTATCCAAAAGTGTTTGGTCTTTTTCTGTCACGTCTTTGACATACAGCTCCGTTACACGCAGCTTTGCCTCGTCGGTTTCATCAAAAATCGCTTCAATTTTTACATCTTGAGCCGGCATTACAAATGTTGTTACTGTTGCTGTTGCATCCACAAATGTAACTGCACCGTCAGTACCTGTGTATTTCCATTCAACGAACTTACAGTCCTGCTTGGGTTCCGCCACAATGGTAATAGTTTCTCCCACTGTTGCTGTATATTGTTCATTTTGGGTTTTTGCCGTACCCCAGTCTTCATTATTGGATTCAAGCGTTATTTTATATACTTCTTCTTCAATAACTTTAAATGTTATTGTAAAAGTATCAAGCAATTTATTGTTTGAATAAATCGAAACAGTTGAAACATATTCTCCTATAGGCAATCCGTGTTTTGTCTGTATGTCCAGATTTGCAATCTCACCCGGAGCAAGATATAGCGGCAACTGACTTGTTTTATTAAACGCTTCCATATTGTTGCCTTCCGCAACTGATATAACTGCTGACAAGCCATACAAATTCTTACTGCCTGTATTCTTTATCTTAAAGGATTCTGTTTGCAAAAGGTCATAATCATATCCGACCTGTTGTTTGTCATATTCAAAATCATCTATTTTCTCTATTGAATCTATACTGTCATTTTCCTGTACACGATATTTTATCGTTACTTCTACATTGTTTGGATTTTCAACTAATCCGTAATTAGTATATTCGGTTGTAGAAAGCAAACCTTTCAAAATTATTACATCACCGACATTATTTATGTTGCCGCTGCCTGTTTGAGGAATCCATTCATCAACAGTAAATGTTCTCAAAAAGCCTGTTTCTGTTCCGTCATAACCGTCATATGTAGTATCTACACCGTGTTCAGGATACGGCAGTGTTAATGTTGTCGGAAGTTCCGAACCGGCTTTTACAGGAAACATATCTGCCGTTATGCCTGAATAATCAAACGTATATGATGTGCCTGTATAGATATTCTTTCTTGCATTTGGTTCAAAATCTGTATATGCACCTTGTGCTTTTAAAGGCTCTTTTGAAGCTATACTGAAAGCACCGCCTCTTTTGCCAAGATTTATCGCCTGCGCTATTTTTTTATGCCCGTCAATTCTTATATCGGGCGAAATTGTTATTGTTGCTATGCCATTATCAATATTAATAGTATAATGGTCTGCACCTAATACATCCCAATCTATTTTTTCACCATCAGGCAGTTTTATAAAAAACTCCGTATTAGGCGGTATTGGAAACGCGTCGTTTTTATTTTTGACTTCTATAGTAAGAGTTCCGTCATCGCTTGTTTCTGCTCTTAAAACTTCAAGTGAGTTTGGTAAATCCTCTTCCTGTTCCACCACGTTTCTTATTGCCCAAAATTGAGGTACAGGATTGCCTTTTGTCAGCCATTTATACTGATCCAAATCCGTAGTCTGAATATGACCCAAAAATTTATACTCACCAGGGATTTTATCGGCTATTTCCTGCGGCAATGTCGTTATCTGCTGATCGTTTGATTCCGGTGAATACCAAGTATCAAGCTCCGGTATACCGCCGTTTGGTATATATGTATCAAATATTGGTCTTGCTTTATCCGCCAAATTTAAGTCTTCAAATGTTTGTGGATAATCATCAGCACCTGTCCAATAAGTAATATCCTCATTTTCAATTTCAAAACCTGTTAGTGTTACTGGTGTAACTGTAACTGTGGCTGTGAGGCTAAAATCATTATTGTAATTTTGTACTATCGTATATTCGCCGCCCTTAGGGTCCCAGTTTATCCCTGCAGGTTCAGTCCAAACAAATTTATCAGGTTTTTCTTTGCCATCTGCATACTTAAGCTTAACATCACCCATTCGCTCATTAAGAAAATCCACTAAATCTTGAATTGTTCCTGTTTTATAAATGTCATAAGCTGAAACTGTAAGGTTATCCGTCAGCAACGATACGTCAGTCAGTGCGGCTGTAATATTAATGTCCCAACTTGTATTTCTGTCTTTTCGGCTATACCACTGTATATCGCCTCTTTCATCAATATATGATATGTACACTCCATCGTCACCACTTGAAGTAGTGTCCAATTCAGAAAACGGAACAATATCTATTATATCTTCTCTTTTTGTTGTTGAAAATTTTTCATAATCTACCACTCTAAAACTTATACGTCCAAGACGCAAGCCTTGTGATTCATCTGCAAGAATATTCAATCTCTCTCTATTATCCGCATCAATATAACCTAAATTAGGTGTCTGGACATTAGCCGCATCATCAGGTGTAAAATTCATTATTGCAAGTCCTGTGTCAAGGTTTGCAATACCTATAAGCGGATAATTTTTGAAATAAGCAGGAAAAAGACCGCTTGTTTTATCTTTAAACGATCCGTTCGGAAAATTGTCCTTATCCTGTTCAAAGTATTTATGATAAATGTCAAGGGGCTGTTTTAATGTTCCATCATCTGATGGATTGCTTAATATGGCATTTGTTTTTGCATCCGATAGTTTAATTATTTCCGGATTATATTTCAGACAAAACGAAATACCCGGAGAGTTAACATTTTTTAATGTAATGTCAATAAATCCCTGGGTTGTCCCTTTATTATCTGTCAGTTCAATACCCGAAAAAGCAACAGTCGCATTAGGAAACGATATTGTTACGGCTAAGACCGCGGCTGTTACTAAAAGAAAAACCATTACAGCACAAAAAATAATCTTTTTATTTTTGATTGCCACAGCTTGTCACCCCCATTAAGCTAATGTTATTTTTCTTTCCATTTGTTTGGTAGTCTGACTGTATTTGCACACAATTCTATATATTAAATTGTACCTCGTTTTCTGCCAATTGTCAAGAGTATAAATGAATAATATTCATCTTATACATTACTTTTTTGTATCGTTTGTTAATCTTTTGTTACATTTGAACTAAAATCAGTAAATTTTTTGTTACTATACGGTAATCTATAGAATTTATGCCGTTTTTTCCTAATTTTACCTGATATCAAATACGGAAAAATATCTAAAATCAGGAATAAAAAACCGACGGATTTCTCCGTCGGTTTTCGTCTTTAAGCCTTCTTGAGCTCGACCTTACGTGAACTATTAATGTTATCTAAAACATCAGGTGTATAACCTTCATTCATTACTGCATACAGTAAGTCTTTGGTTGTAATATATCCGTCGCCGTCAAAGTCACAGATATCTCTGTCAACTCTGCCGCCTTCCCATTTAATCCATACAACCTTACGAGCGCCGTTTGGCATTTCTACATAAGCTCCGCAAGGATCTGATGGGTCTGCACCAAAGGTAATTTCATCAGCTGCTTTTGCACTGTCGACAACTGCTTCAACTGTATATGTTGTTTCAGTTGACGGAGCAGCTTCTGTTGTACTATTACTTGTATCAGACTTATCTGCAGAACTTTCTGTTTCACTTGATGTCTTATCGCTGCTGTCTGTAACATTACTGTCTGTGTTTGAAGTATCACCACTGTTATCAGTATTATCTTCAGGCTTTAATACATCATCTTTATTATTTGTGGTGTCACCCTCTGACTCAGAATTATTATCCTTGTTGTCTTCGGTGTTATCACCCTGTTCAGGTTTGTCAGTGTTATCCTTATCGGTATTATCCTCAGGCTTATCTGCCTCACCTGTATTATCAGTATTATCGCCCTGCTCAGGCTTATCAATGTTGTCGCCCTGTTCAGGTTTGTCAGTGTTGTCACCATCGGTATTATCCTCAGGCTTATCTGCCTCACCCTTATTATCAGTGTTATCACCGTCAGGCTTAATAACATCTTCCTTATCCTTATCTTTCTGTTCATTAGCCGCAGCTTCCTGCTCAGCAATTATTTTATCCATTGTTGCTTGTGATATGATAATTGAATCCTCGTAAGTATCAAGTATCAGGTTATATAGGAAGATATTTAATATGTTAATATCAGCCATATCTACTATATCTTCACTATTTACGTTTCCATCACGGTAATCTGTTACGTTACCGGGTTCAAGTCGTCTTCTATTACCAAAGTCGTACTTGGCTCTTACAAAAGTCTTAACTCCGACAATGTTTTTAATCTCATTGTCCAGACAACCCTCACGCTCCATAACAATTCTGAATATACCTTCGTGCGGCAATTCGATTGAGAAGAAACCTGTAGGTGGTGTTTCAAGCACCATATCGCCGCTGCTATTAACCGGAACCTGACCGTCTTCATCATACATTGTTATTTTAGCTGTGTGGTCATCCTTATTAACTGTATATGCAAAACCTTCTATATGAGTTTGCATAATAGGTTCATCAAGCTCAGTATCTCTTGTAACCGTTACATAATATGTACCGCTCTTTCTGGTTGTACCTTCCATAAATTCAACCTTAAATTCAAGATTGAAAGTCTTCTGGTCATATGCCAGCGTAAAGGTATGTGCAAGCTCATTTTCACCATTAGCCTGCGCCTGAACCTGACCATTCATCAGCATAGTAAGCGTTGCATCTGCCGCATCAGTTCCCATTGTGAACTCAATCTTTGATGCCAATGGATCAACAAGAACTTCATAGTTAGTTACATCCTTATTGAATATACTGTTCGGAGCAAGGAACTTCTCATAACCGTCATTAGGATCAGTATCAGTTACTTCCAGTTTAGTTAAGAATGCATTATTCTTTCTCTCTACTTTAATCTTATAAGTAGCCGGAGTATCATCATCACCTGAAACAGTAATAAATATGTAACTTACCTTATCCTCAGGCTTAAGTGTAAATGTCTGTTCCGCCGTATGCGTATAAACAGGAGTCTTATCGTTATTAAATACGATAATATTATCTTCCTTATCCGCAACTGCAGTTACAGTAATGGCTGTCGCATCCGGAGCAACATAAACGGTATAATCAAATACGTCTGGGTCAAATTCCGGATTTGGCTGCTGCATAAGATCGTGAAGATCTGTAGTCAGACTTTCAAGTCTTGCAGTACCAAGTGCGCGAGGTCCGCGTTTAACAGTCAGCTCATACGTTCCTGTCTTCTCGTCCGCACCAACGCCGCGCTTAGCAATTATCTTTATAAGCTCTTCAGCGTCATCACTTTCAAAGAAGGTTATCGGAAGTGTGATTTCTGTCTGTCTGCCGCTTACAACATTCACTTCTTTGCCATCGCTTGTCTTTATGATTAATATATCTGACGGATCTTCGGCAGTTACAGTCAGGATAACCGTATTATCACGATAATCAATTGTAGTTTCATATGAAGTTGAATTCTTATCGAAATCTTTGTTTAACTCATAGAAACCATCGTCTGCATCTGTTTCATCTTTAATCTCCAGATTATCAATGAATATATCAGGAATCAATTCACCAAGACGTGTTACATTCAAGGTGTATATACCTTCTTCATCTCCAACCTTAATTCGAACTTTAACCGTAAAGTTGTTCTTATCAAGTGGAGTATTAAAGGTCTGATCCTTACCATCATTATAAAAACCAGTGTCAAGCTTCATACTTACAATACCGTTAGCGTAGTTATGTTCAGCGTGTACTGTAAATTCTGTCGTATCCTTACCTATTTCAACAGCATAAGGTCCTCTGTTAAGCGGTTCAAATGTATCCTTCATTGTAGCATTTTCTGTCCACAACTTTGTCAGGATAGGAGCATCTGTATTGTATACAGTTATTACATATTCGTTTACAAGCTCATATCCGCTTGCTGCAAACTTAGTTGCTCTAAATCTGAAGGTTGCTGAACCTGTAGTACCTATTGTCTGTTCAATATAAGAACTTAAGTCTTTTACAACCGCATAATCCTTATCCTTTTCATTGAACAATTCAATATGAACATTCTCATCATCACTCTTTGCAAACAGATACGGAGTATTACCGTCATTTGTTGCCTCATAGATGAACTGAGTTTTATTAAACGGTTCTGTAAATGTTGCTTCATTATCTGTCTTTGAAGCTGTCGGATCAATGTAGAAATGTTCGATAAACGGTTCATAAGGTTTATCCTTATCGCGTTCAGCATATACAACATATGCCTTTGTCGAATAAACTGCACCTTGTTCAAGTCTTACCGTAATATCAAATCTTTCCTTATCGGTTGTCATATCAAAGTCAACAGTGTCACCGCTTGTAAACTCTCTGCCATTTACAGTAATGATTGCATCGCTGTTTGTTGCACTAAGGTTAAGCGGAAGTACAGTTGTACCATCAGGTACTGTAATTGTTTGAACTGTATTTACCTGTGACAGCTGATTGCCATTAAGAGTACCTACAACATCTGCCGAACCACCGGTCTTAATGATTGTTACTGAGTATCTCTGTACTGTGTTTCCGTTTCTTACAGTAATAACGTGCGGTGTCTTATCGCCTGTCAGCGTTACTGTACCTGTACCGCTAACTGTAGCACTATCACTTCTTGCATCTGCCCTTACATTTACTTCTGTTACAGACGGGCTTACATATGCATAGTAGTTAAGTTCACGCGATTGAACTGCCGGAATCTGAGCTGCTCCAACTACCTCTAATGACTTAAGGTCCGGATTATCTGCAATCAGATTCTTTCTGAATATCTTCAGCGAGTAAACATTGTCAGGCGTATTAGCCTCAGCAGACTCGAACAGTTTTATTGCAAACATATTATCTTTTTCAGGATCAAGTGACAGGGTCATAGGTCCTGTATACTCGTCGCTGTTTACACGGATTACGCTGCCGCTGTTCTTAGCCGATGTTTCCATTGTTACTTCGTCTACACCGTAAGGAACTGTTACATAGTAGTTCTTAATTTCTCTTGAGAAAGCTGGTACTATAGTTCCGTTATTCAGAAGCAGACTTGTCAGTACATTGTCTGAAGATACTTCCGGACGGTATATGTTTACAAGATATCTGCGTTTTGTTGTTGTAGCCTGTACAGGATCCTGTGTTGTATCCAGTGCTGTAACAGTAACAATTACTGTATTCTTACCTGTTTCAAGCTCCAGATTCTGAGATGCTCTTCCACTCTCAACCATTACGTTATTAACAGTAATCTTAACCTTATTAGGTTCAGCTGCTGTTGGAATAAGGTTGATAAATTCTGTATCAGAATCAACATTAACATAATATCCACCGTCATAGTCAGAATCATATGTCGGTACTAATGCGAAATTCTGTAGTACTTCAAGATTTTCAAGTTCAGGTATCGGACGAGATGCACGGTTTATAATTACCGTGTAAGATTCCATATTACCCTGACCATTTGTTATCTTGATGTCAACAACATTATCACCATCGACAATATTATTCATCTCTGTTTCATCACCGCTTGCTACGGTATTTCCGTTTACAGTGATTCCAACATTCTGCGGATTTCTCGAATCGCCTGACTCTGCATATACCTTTATGAATGCCTTTTCAAACTCAGGCGGAACACTTACATAATATGAATGTTCATCTCTGTCATAAGCCGGAGTCAATTCATATTGTGTATGATGCTGGTCGTAAACTTCAATAGCCTGTGATAAGAACGGTATCGGAGTTTCGTACGGGTTACGATAAACATTAACCGTATATGATTTATCTCCGCCTCCGTTTTTATGGCTTACATTGAATGTTACTGTTGTTTTTCCTTCAGGAAGTTCAAGTCTGAATGCTTCTCCGCTTTCTATTGAAGATGTTGTACCTCCATTTAATTGAACAGTAATATCAGTAATATTCGGAATACGAGCTATCGGTGTAAGTTCAATCTCCGAAGTATCATTCTGGTAAATTAAATCGTATGTTAAATGATCACTGTCAAAATGCGGATTCATTACACCACCGGTTGTGTACTTAATATTAACAAGATCTGCATCTTCTTCAAGAGCTGTCTTATATACATTAAATACATAAACCTTCTTAGTCTGTTTATCAGAAGCTGTTGCTGTAATAACAATCTTATTGCTGCCGTTTACAAGCGGAATATTATCAGCATTTACACGGCCTGCATTAATTAAGTCGTAATCCTGTGCCTCACTTCTTACCCACATTTCCGTTAAATCACGGTCTGCAACTGCGTGGATTGAAATTGAGTTTGTAGTGCTGCCAACCGTCATCTTATATGACGTTTCATTCGGACTAAAGGTTGGAGCTGTACTTACGCCTGTAATTGCAAGATTCTTAACAAGCGCATTTGCTGTCGGACTTGCAGCTCTGTTAATAATAACTGAATAATAACGTTTATTATCGTCATTATCTTCTACTTTTATCAGGAACAGATTATCACCAACATCAAGTCTGAGATCCATCGGAACTCCTGACTGCATTGGAACATATCCAGCGCCTTCATCCCTTGCAGAGAATAAAGATGCCTTTATATCACCAATCGTACCTGTTACATTCACATTCGGAACGACTGTCAATTTCTCCTGTGAAATTGTACTGTCTACGCTTGTATAGTAGTTGTAGTCGATATCCGTATTAGAATCAAGCATTGTAAGCGGATGAGATTCAAGCGCAATGCTGTTCAGGAAGTTATGGTTCGGATTAATATTCGTGCTGTCATTCTTATAAAGTTCAATTGTATATTCTCTTATGCTCTGATCATTATTTGCAGTGATAGCAAATCTGACTGTAGTTGTTGATTTACTTGCTAATTTATTATCTATTGTAACAACTGCCGGACTTCCTATTTGATGAGTAACATTATCTTCCTCATTCACACTGCTTATAATTGTATATTGAGCGCCTGCACTTGGAGTAGCTGTAAGTACAATATTATCTACAGTTTCATCATTCTGTGCCTCAATAATCATTTTATAATCGATTATATTCTTATCGAACATAGGAATCAAACTGTAATACTTACCGCCAATCTGTACTCTTATATCATCAAGAGTTGCATCCTTCATAGGCTGCTGACGTCTGATTGTTACCTGATATTCTTTTGTTGTAGTCTTATCCTCAGAGATAACCTTAATCTTCATCAGATTATTTCCATACTCAAGATTATCAAAGATAAATCCGTCACCGTTATTATGGTTGATAACAGGCTTTGCACCTGTACTTGATGAAAGCATCAGTTCAATTGACGCATTCTGGCTTGCTCTGATTTCAGTAAACTCAACATCATTTACATCGCTTGCAACGTCAATTGTATATGTTGTAATGCTGTTATCAAAGCGTCCGTTGTTTTCATTAAACTGAACACCATCCTCTGGATTCAGAACAATTAGCTCTGCTTCATTAGATGCTCTCTTGATTAACAACTTATATCTGTTTGAATCACCAAATACATACTGATCTGTAGTACCCGGAACAAGAGCATATCCACGTACAAAGATTTCCATCTCCTGCGGATCATTCATAAGAGTGATACTTGTTGTGAACCAGTTATCTGCCTGTGCTGTGTTATCTGCCCATTGCCAAGCTTGTGAACCAACTTGAACCTGTTTATCCGATTCAACTGTTGTTACACGAATATAAGGTGTTATAGTTGCATTCTTAGGAATGGTTATTTCATAACGCTGCTCGTCAGCATTCCAAACAGCTCCTATCGGATTAACATATGGAGTTACTGTAGGTTTGAAACCTTCTTCTACAGGATCACTGCCTCTATAAAGCGTATCCAACTGAATGTTCAGAATATCCCCGTTTACAGGAATAAGCTTAAGAACATAATCTTTGCTTACTTCAATTATTCCGCTCTCTTCAAGAGAAACATTAATATCAACAAGAGTTTCGTCATTAATTATATCTGTAGTAATCTGTGCCCACTGTTTCATCGTCTTAGAATCAGTGTTCATTCCCTGAGTAACCTTGATAACGGCTCTTGTATCATCTGCCAATGCTTTAACAACAGATGTTACTCCCGGCTTGACATATGCTACATATGTACCGTCCTGCTGAAGTACAGGAGGCTGACCATTAACAAGGATTGACTTAAGCGATGCGTCAATAGGAGTACGGTATACTACTACTTTGTAAATCTTTATACCTGTGTTATCCTGCGATTCATCTCCCTCACCTTCTCCTTCAGGTACCGTGTATTGAGGCGCTTCACTTGTTACCTTTACATAGAATATGTTTTCACCGTATTTAAGCGATACATTCTTTGTAATCTCAACATATTCACTTCCAAGCGGCTGTTCGTTTTCATTTAATAATGTAACCAACGTACGCGCCCCCGGATGATCGTGATCTGCATGAGCAAAGATGTCCACATTGCTTACTTCTGACGGAACTGTGGTTTTATATTCTTCAGCCGCCTCCACATTCGGATCAAATTCCGGGTCAAGAGTATAATTTATAACTCGTAAATCCTTTAATTTTGCATTATCAGATAAATCATGAATTTCAATGCTGTACTTCTTCTGATAGTGCGGTACAATCAGGTATACCGGAACTGTGAAGTAATTAGGTATTTCTGTTCCGCCGCTTTCAGTTATAGTTTCAACAAGCTGTTTTACATATTCTCCAAAGTTCTGAATCTGTTCGCCCTTTGAATCAAGAATTCTTATCTTTGTCTGCCAATCGCTTACATCATAACCCTTATTTCTTGCATAATTTTGCAATGCTTGCTGTGTCGATGACGCATTAGCATATACATCATAATCAGGAACTTTTTCATTTGCTCTGATTGAGTAATCCAGAACATTCTTATTAAAGGTGTTATTCAAGAACGGAATCTTGTCATTCACATCTTTAGGAGTAATGTACATATCGTCGAGATATACATCTACAGGAATATGCTTTATCAAAAGCATAGAATATCTTGACGGCTCACCTGGATTATCAACCTGAATCTGGAAGAAGTTATCTCCCTCCTGAACCTTAACATTTGCCTCAAGTTTTCCGTCAGCTATACCGCTAAAGTTCTGATCGATTGTTTTTCCTAAGATAGATATTATAGCATTGTTATTTACTGAGAATATCTTTACATTTGCCGTAGGATCTGCAGCCGCGCTATAAGAGTATGCCTCAAAGTCAGCATTAACACTCGGGTCGTTAACAGGATAAGCCTCATTGTCATTGACAAGGATTGAACCCAAGTTATCGTTAAGCTGCTTACGGGTAATTGTTACATAGTAAGTAGCCATTACATTACCCGGCTTCTTACCGCCGCCCTGCTCATCAACCGCACTGTAAACCTTAACAGGAACTACTGTCGAAACTCCCGATAGTTTAATATCATCAAGATAAATCATATTATTGGCTGCATTTACTTCAATAAAGTCTCTATCTTTGTCCTCTACCTTTATAAAGTAAGTATGCTGCTTAGGTCTTGCCAGAACTATCTTCATCTCTGCCTCTGTCAACGAGAACGGAAGCGGATTTGTACGTTCGTGATAGAAGATATTGTTCACTTCATCTCTGTTAAGTTCTGTAGTAAATTCCGTATTAACTTGCATCGACAGTTCATAATCATACAGATACCTTGAGATATAAACCTTATAGTAAGATGCTATTCTTGACGGTGATTCTATCTTTACAGATACTGTGGTTGTTGTAGCGTCACTTAATTTAACATCTCCGATAAATTCGCCTATACCCTTCTGTACATAATCATTGCCTTCCTTAATATAGATTGTTGCCCATTCATTTTCTGTAACCAGACTCAACAATGCCGTAGGCTGTACAGGTCTGCGAACAACATTACCAACATATGTAGTAAGACCTGTTTCAACAGCATTAGTCATAAGAACGTTATCTACATCAGAAGGACCACCATTAGGTTCTCCTGTAAATACACCGTTTTCTCTGTCATAATGATAATGCTCTATAGGATCATCAGTAAATCCGTCTTTTCTGTCACCAACCTGAACTTTTAGAAGCTGTGTACCCTCAGGACAGTTGACAACTCTTATCTTATAATAAGCAGGAGCATTATTACTTCTTGAGGTTACTACAAGTTTATACTCATGGGTAGAGAGCTGTGACATTGGCTGTCTATAGCCGTGCGCACCTCTGTATGTCGGATCTGCGCCCTGCATTTGTGCATCGAGCATATTGTCAGACTCATCATAGAATCTAACTGTTGCATATGGATCTATCGGTAAAGCAAACGGCATTACCTCAGTTGTACCTCTTGGAAGCTCAATCACATATTCAAGAGCTGTAACCTCTCTCTTTGTTCCATCAGGGGTTTTAAACATCTCTGTAACATATGTATTTGCAACACCTTTGACTTCTTGTTCGCCTGTACCCGGAATAAGTGCGTCTGCAAATACTTTTGCAAGACCTGTTTCACTTGATGATTTCTGAATCATCAACGTGTATTTCTGCTGTTTACCGTCACCGGCTGTTACAACTGCCTTTACCTGTATTTCATCAAATCCTGCCATATCACGTTCAATATCAGCCATAAGCAGTGTCGGATCATTTATTGCAATATCTTCCATTGTAAAGAATGTAATGGTTGACGTCGCAGATTTAGTTTCAGACTTTATGTATGCCGTTACTGCTGATGGATTGATAAAGCTATGATAATGATAAATATATGTGCTGCTTTCATTATCAAATGTAGGATCACCTTTTTGGTTTGCCGTAACAAACAAGTTTGAATTTGTATTCTGATGACTTACAGACATCTTCAAACGAAGGTCATCTCTGATTTCTCCCGCAGGAATTCTCTTTATAACCAGTGTATAGAACTCTCTCTGGTCAGGAATATCTGTTCCTTCTGCTAAATCAGATGAACCAACAACAATTCTGATTTCCATCGGCTGACCAACTTCAATGCTTGACAGGTCAAGATTTTCCAGCCTATCTGATGTTCTGTTGAAATCATTGTCTGCGATTCTTACATAGTTATTACTATCCTTCGCCGTTGCAATAATAGTGTCAGCTAACATATCAGATTCACCAATATCTATTGTATATGTATTGGTATCATTTCCGTCATTATCCTTGACTCTTGTTGCAATACGATTGTTAAACATAACTTCCTTCAGGTCAAGATTATTCTTCTTGCGTACAAGTCTGATTGTATAGTATGCAGGTCTGATGTCACCGTTATAACCCCATACTTTTACAGTATAATCTATTGATTCTGCCTCAAGGTCAGTAAACGGAAGAGATGGTTCTGTATCTGTATTACCGTGGTAAACATTAGTACTTGATACCTTATCTTCATCATTTATTGTTACACCTACAAGAGCTGTCGCGAAGTTAGCCTCTATCTGAACCGGTACTGTCAACGCGCCGTGCGGTACTGTAATAATTACAGGTTCATCAGTTGTCACATCATTAAATGTCTGTGATCTGCCCGGTTCTGTATCATCAGGATAAGATATAATACTCTTTATTCGTCTGTCATTTGACTGTCTTGTAAGTTTTACTATATATTGTTTACCCTGATTACTTTCATTTGAAAGCATTTCATCCTGTGACTTAATCTTGAACTTCAACTCATATGATTCGTTTGGTTCAAGCTTAGACAAGCGTACAGTCTTTTCGTGAAGCTGATAGTTGTTTGAATACTTCTGTGTATACGGATCGTAAATATCCACACCGGCAAATTCAGAATCAGCAATTACCTTCATATCTACCGCTGTTACGCCAATTTCCATCTTAACCTCATAGGTCTCATAGAACTGACCGTCATCCTTACTCTGCTGTATACCTAAATACTCAGCCTTCGGCGTATCTTCAAGCATACCAAGTTCGCTTACCCATACGCTGTGTTCTCCAGTTTCATCATCAACTTCAACCCTGTTGTTATCACTGTCTGCCAGATATACACGTAAGTAATGTATCTCATAATTAGTTGCATCTGCCTCAGAAACTACCTTAACAGGAATAACTACAGGCATTGCCAAATCTTCAGGTTCAACCTGATCGAATAAGAATTGATAAGCTACAAGGAAGGATTCATTTCTCTGACTTGCAGGAACAATATCGGTTGTTCCAAATTCATCCATAAAGGTTACAAATGTATCGCCTCTGCCTTCTGCAAGTGCAACTACCCATGTTTCTTCTCCGTTGTTTATAGCATTGTCTTTTATACTCTGAGAAACATAAGCGTTATAATATGACTCCTCCGTCCATTCATCAATATACGGTCCGTAAGCTTTTACGCCGTTTACTGTAATATATTCAAGATCTGTACTTGTCGAACGAATATTAACGTGGAATTCATTTCTTGAAGTCTCCCTACCGCTTTCAGATGTAACCGTAAACGGAATAACCTTTTCAGTTTCACCTTCACTAACCGGTATCAGAATACCCTTAATCTGATCACCATTTATATCGACATCATTTTTAATGTCCGTTATACCCTTATAATTCTTTCCGCCAAGAGTAATTGTTGCATTCTTCGACTCTGTCTTGATGTATACGCGCAGATACTTATTGCCGTTTTCATCAATGGTCATAGTAGCTTCACTTACGTCGAAGTAATCCTTTACAAGACCTGTTCTGTCTACTTCACCTCTGCTTCTGCCTTCGTCATTTACCGTTGATTCTCTACCGTCAGCGTCGTGAAGTATCTTCACGTTATCTGATAATCTGTAAAGAACTACTCTGTAAGTACGGGTATATGCAGTTCCTGCCTCCGGTACAGATGTTATATTAACATTTGTTACAGCATTATCACTTGCCGGAGGAATCCTTATCTCTAACAGATTATTTTCAGTTGGATCATAGTTATAATCTGTAACAGTAACTCCAAATGACGGATTAGATACCGTTACTACCGGATCATATGGCTTTGGAGCCTTTTCTGTTATCTTCATAAGAACGTGATCTATCTGGTAATCTTTCGGAATACCGTACTCGTAAACATATACAGGATCACCAGTACTCATATCTACACTTACGTTAGTAAGTTTCGGAGGATTGCTATCCAATCCTACATAAATATCAATATCATCATTCTTGTTCTTTTCAGGATGATCCTCGTCAACAATAACTTCATTGATATACTTCTGACCAACTAATAATGTATATGTCTTATATGTACCAATCTTCTTAGCTATACTTTCAGAATCATCTGCTGAATAGTTGTTTGCAATACCTACCTGAATAACAATCATAGTAGATTTGCCCTTGATATCTATAAGAGGAAGTGCGGCAGCCGAATTACTTGCCTGTACCCAACCTTCTGAATCACCTACTACGCCGTCCCAAACGAAGCTTGTATTATCAAGCTGATAACCCTGTGCAGCAAGATTATACGCATCGCGCTTTATCTGATACTGCTCAAGCGCTCTCTCATACTCTGCGTCTGTCATATCTCCGCGAGAAGGCGGTTCAGGTCTTGTCAGATGACCGATTCTTACATAGTTGTTTGAATCTGTAGCAGTCGCAGCTATTGTCGCCTTAGGATCGTTCATCGGAACCAGACGAGCAATGTATGCTTTCTGATCGTCATTATACTCTGCTCTTTGAGCAAGTGTAGTACTGAACGGTGTTACAAGCACTTCATCAAGACTCAAATCAACTCTGTTGATATGAATTGTATGTGTCTTAGTTGCAGCTCCGTCTGACGCCTTAACATCAATGTATATAGCATCAGTTGCAGCTGTAATCTGGAAGTCTTCATATTTGTCAATGTGCATCTTAAGCTCTGTATGATCTCTTATTGCAACTTCTGCCATCAGCGCCTTTGTTATAGCCTCAACGTCAACTTCTGTAACATCAATCGGCAGCCATAACTGATAAGCTCCATTCCTGTCTTTTTCAGCCTTAACCGTTACAGGAACATCTTCGTCACCGATTCTTTCAGTATAAGTTGCTGTCACACTTTCCAGATCAGTAATATTACTCTGCTTGTAGATATACAGATATGAAATTTCAATTTCATCTGCGTCAGCAGCCTTTGCCTTAATCTGGTAAATTGTAAGTTCTTCATTATCAAGCAGTACATTTACCGCATCCCACTTATAAGTGTTAGCGCTTGTCGGATCCTGAGCCTCCGGACTGCCCGCATTTACGATAGTATATGTATCGTTTGCCTCGATAGAAATATCAACGCGTGTCGGGTTTGTAAACGGAACATTGCTCGGGTTATCCAGTTTAACAGGATATACAGTAATAGTTATATCCTCTCCTGTTTCTGCGTCAACACCGATTACTCTTTCTTCAGGGTCAGGAGTATAAACATTACTGTCATAAGTCACTTTGACATACTTAAGTGATGCGTCAATACTCTTTCTTGATAAGTGAAGTACATAATGCTCTATAACGCCTTCCTGAGTTTCTACATCTATCGGGATATAGAACTCTTTTATCTCAGGATCAAGCATATACTGAGTATATTCATATGTATCATTTCCGTTTGACTGACCGTCAACCCTAACCTTTGAAGTTGAGTTTACAGCAGCAGTCTTAATATCTATGAATCTCAGGTCTTTGCTTATTGTATAGTTGTATGAATTTTCAACTATATCTTCTACAGGTTCATATCCGTTACCAACCGGATTACCGCCAACAATTTCAAGCGGCTGAACTTCAACATACTTCAAGCCTGTGTGATATACAGCAGGTTTCAGAATCAAAGTATAATCAATACTTGATGAACCGCTGTTTGTTGTCACTCTCAAAGTATATGTTGTAGTTGTACCCTGATTTGACGGAAGAACTTCTGTTGACCATACATCACCTGTGCTTGTTTCACCAGTTACAGGTGAACCGCTTGCATCAAGTACCTGAACTGTTCCTGATCTTGGAATAATCTCTGCAGGAACAACTGTTGCATTAGGATCAACTTCCGCAATATATGTATTGTTTACGCGTTCAACTTCTTTACCGTCTACAACAACTTTTTCAAGACTTGCAACAGTAGGCTCCTTGATTATTACAAGCTTATGAGTCTGAGTCTGACCGCTCGTTGATCTGATTGTGAACAGTCTTTCTTCTCTTTCATTTATAAGTCCTGTAACAAGACCTTCATATACGCCTACATATGATTTGCCGTCTACCTCGTCCATTATAATTGTGGACGTCGGGTTCTGAGCCTGAATGTAGATGTTTGCGGAGTTCTTTGTATCCTTGATGTATACAACGTGCTCACAACCTACATCATCAGAGAATGCTGAAACTTCATCATCTGCGCTGAATGTCTGTATAGACGCTCCGCCCATATTCTTCTGTACTAACAAATATGGTGTGTCATTACCGTCATCAATTCCCCAAGTATCTGTGAAGTCCCAAATATCAAAGGTGGATTTATCCGTCATTTGAATAGCAGGAACACTCTTATTGAAGTTATTTGGATCGTTCAATACTGAATCGCTTGAATCATTATAGATAAACTTCTCTTTGTTGTTAGTAATAACATCCTTAATTTCATCAACATTGTATATGGCAATCATTGCTTTCTTATTAAGAGATGTTCTCATATCGGCGGTACTATATACAAATCTTATGCTACCATCTATGGTATTTAGATTAACAATACCTGCTGATTCGTTATCACTTGTCAATACTGTATCTTTTATATATGACTGACTAATATTACCCTTATTTGTTCCTGCAAAACCTGATACACTATTGGTACCGGTGAATACTCCGCCGATAATAGCTACGTTTGTAATCAAACCAGTGTTAAAGAAAGTTAATCCTGCAGTGTCTGAAGTATCTGCATTACCCATAACAGCATTTTCAATGACAAGGTTTTTAATTGTACCTGCATTTTCACGGAATAGTGCTGTAGTTCTGCTTGTCATAACAATGTCTTTTATTGAATAACCATTACCGTCAAGCGAACCCAAAAATAAATCATTAGTCTTAGAACCTATCGGATCCATTACAAGCTGATCGCCATTGTCAAGAATAAATGATATATCATTCTTTAATACATAATGTGCCTTTAGGCTTTCTGCGTCATTTCCAATACTCTTAAATCCGATTGCTGAAGTAATCTCATACGGACGCTCCTCACTTCCGTCAGGAATATTAAGTGTACTAATACTTGCGTCAGACGACTGTGATTTCAAAGTCGGATATTGTCCCGAATAGATAGTCCAAATATCTGTGAAATCCCAATTATTAAATTTAGAATTATTCTTAAGCTGATTTGATGTATATGCCTTAACATTATCCACATTCGTATTAGACAGACTTTCAACATAAAGCTGATTTGGAATCTGTGCATATGAATTTTTCAATGTACCGTTATTTGCATTCACTGCTACAAGTGAACCTACTCTCTTCAATTCACCCTCGCTTGATGTTGTCGAAACAAGACCAACGCTGTATACATTTTCAATTGCGCCGTAGTTTTCAGCTGCAATACCGCCTGCGAAGTTGCCTGATTCAACATTTGCCTTATTATATGAATCCTTAATTGTACCGTTATTTCTACCTACGATACCGCCTGCATAATTCTTAGCATAGACTGTACCTGACGATACTGCAATCTGATTCATTGCTGCATTTGAACCGTTTATACCTGCAACTGCGCCTGTATACTGTGTCTGCGTTGTCTGTCCTGACATCTGCAGTGAAACATCTTCAAGCTTGAAGTTTTCAAGCTTACCGTTGTTATAACCGAACAGACCAAATTCTTCATTTGCTCCGCCGACTCTTACGGTCAGATTTGAAATTTTCTTTCCGTTACCCTTCAGAGAACCTGTAAACGGATTTCTGCCTGTACCGATAGGAGTCCAGTTATATCCTGACAAGTCTATATCATTCTTTAAGATATAATGCTTATCAAGCTGATCTGCTATTGCCTGAAGTTCATCTGCCGTTGTAATCTCAAACGGATGCTGTTCACTTCCGTCAGGCTGCTCCGGAGTAATTATAGAACCGCCGCCGCAAGCGCCGTCTGCCGCTACATACTCTTCGTCTGTGCCTCTCTCGGCAATAACTGTAAGAACACTTGTATTATTGCTGTACTTAATAACATCAAGGTCATAACGGCTTGTTTTTGAACCGTTACTCAATACAATGTAGAACTTATTCTCATTTCCAAGGTCTGTAATCTGTTCTACATTTACCTGTCCGACACTGTTATTCAGAACTGTTGATTCACCGTCTATAACTCTCAAAAGTCCTACTCTTGAAGTTGTAGTCTTTGCAACAGCAGCAATATCTATCGTCTGATCATCTACAGGAATATATACCTTATAATTTCCGTAGCTGTCAGCTTTTATAGTTCTCGGAGCTAAATCCGAATCCGACTTAACAGATACTGTAAGCAGTGTCAGGGATATATCTCTTCTGATTATCTTAACATTTTCTGTTATTACGTCATTTTCTCCGTAAGGATATGAGTAAATCTTTACAGGAACAATTGTTGTATCACCTGTAAGGGTGATTGTTCTCTTATCCTCACCAAATACCTGTGCATTACCGCCAATCTGTACTTTAGAAACTTCGCTTTCAGCGATAACGCGTACATCGGCAATTGTTGCCTCTGCATTAACTTCATAAACATAACCGTCGTCTGTCTTTGTAAGTTCTGTATTGTTTACAAATACTGACTTAGCGCCTGTATTCTTTCTTATAATGTACAATGTGTAGTTTACAGTATGATTACCGTCCATTGAAGTAGCAGTAAAGTCAACCTTTGAAACATCACCTGTCAGGTTATAAGAAATATTCAGTACACCATTTTCTGAGGTATAATTATTAAGTCTGATTACAGAATCTTCGTTTGCCGCTGTAATAGACAGAATACCGTTAGTAACGTCTTCTTCTGCTCTTACAACATAAATCTTATCGCGTACCTTTTCCGCCTCTACGCCGTCAAAGACAACGCTCTTTAATCCTGTATCTGTTTCTTCCACGTATGTGATTATTACCTTATACGGATCACTTACAATCTCACCGTCGTGGCTCATAATCTCGAAGTAGAACTCAGTATCCTTTACAGGATCAAGCTCAAGATTTTCGAATACATAGCCGTAACTTCTGTCGCTTATAAGCGGAGTTGTAATGCCATAGCCTGTAAGTCTAACCTTTGCCATATTTCCTACAGGGATAACTGACAAGTCAAACGGATTACGTCTGTCTACAACCGCTGTATAAGTACGTTCTTCCGGAACAGGCGTATCTTCAAATACTGAAATATCTGCATCTACCTTATCGCCTGCTACAAGCTTAGTTTTATTTACGAATACGTCCTTAACATCTACATTTTCATAATCAGTGTATACATACAGAACATATTCTTGTTTTACAGCTCCTGAAGACGACTTAATTGTAAAGTGGAATTCATTTACTGTTGAAACATCCGGTGAATCAAGGTATCTCGGAACTTCAAGTTCGCCCATACCTACATCATCAGGATCGCCCGTTACCTCAGCCGGCATAGTAATTTCTGCAATACCGCTTGATGTATGAATTGTAATTGTTGCAGGACTACGCTTACTTACAGGGTCTTCTCTCGGATTCTCAACAGACGGAATTGTAACCTCGTAAATTGTAGGATTATTCTTACGTGTTATTGCCGACTTACCATTTACAAGAACTTCGCCCATCTCTGCGTTGTTGCTCATCTTGTAAATCTTTACAAAGTAGGTCTTCTTTGCGTTCGGTGTCTGTGTATCATTTACATACAGCTCTGAACGAAGTTCTACTTCAAATTCCGTTGCTTCTTCTGAAGACATAGTATACGGAAGTTTAGACCATACATTTGATTCAACAGACGGTCTGATATCTCCTACTCTTATAATCTTAGCATAGTCATTTGCTGTGATTATAACATCTTCTTCTGTCGTATCTGTCGGAATAGCAAAGTTAAACGTTGTTCCGTTAGCTATAGCGTCTGCACTTGTCTTTGTATCTGTACCAACCTTAATATTATCAATTGAAAGATCGTCTGACAAGCCCTTTAACAACAGATATTTATTTGCAACACTGCCGTCGTGTGCAGTAATTGTAATTCTGATGTATTTACGCTGACCGTGGTTTACACCATCCCTAACCTTGAACTGGTATGCACCATTTTCATCCTTCTGATATTGCTGACCTGGTGTCAGTATCGGAAGAATTGATCCATTAATTGCATTACCTGTATCATCAGGAAGGTCAACCTCATATATAGCTGTAATTCTTGCATTCTTATCTGTTGGTATGATTTCAAGAGTTGATGTACGGTTAGGAACATTTGCCTCGTAAATTGTTACAAGGTTCATATTAACATTGAATTGTCCGTCCTTATCCTTTTCTGTAATTATACTCTTTAGACTTGTATCGCCTGACTTCGGACGGAATTCAAGCTTGTATGTCTTAATATCGCCGTTTGCGGCTTTTACATTTATAACATACTTACCATCGTTTGCAGCTACTTCAAGCACTTCATTCCAGTTGTTCAATGCTGTCCATGTTGTATCCATATCTGCATCAGGAGTTGCATTTGTTTCACCGTTATTATGCCATCCGTTATCGCCGTCAATGTAACCGACTCTCAGCGTTGAATTTTCTGCTGTTTCTATCGTAACGTTTGCCGATTCATTCCAATCGTCAATATAGAATACATATGTTGTTTCTTTTGTATCTTCATTCGTTTCAACATCTGCGTTAACACTACCGCGTTTTACGCTTATAATGCCGTTATCCGCACTTCTTCTTACAATGCGCAGATTACGTTTAATAATATTTGCAGCACCTTGCGGCTGAATATGAATTATAAATTCTGCCGCTGTATCATCAGTCAGTGCTTCATTAAGCGCAATACTGAACAGTTCAGCTGTAGTGCCCTTGTCGCTCATAAGAGGCTGTGTAGTATCACTTGCACGTGTAATAGCAAGTCTTACGCTCTTATTGCTTGATTTTACAATAACATTTGCATTTAAAGCTTCTGTTGAAATACTTCCGCTGTAATATCCGCCGCCGGCAGGTACCCACGGAGCATTTACTCCATTTACAGTTACTTCAATATCTGTACTTGAATTCTGCGGAATAACAACCAGTTTATATGTCTTGACAAATGATGAGTCACCCTTCACTATGTCAACTTCATATACAAACGGATTTTCTGCTGTAAGTCCGCTTAAGCCGTTTATTGTAAAGTTATAATTTGCTATATCCGTAGCAGGGTTGTATACAATCTGCTGATTTGCAGGATCTGTTACATTTCTGATCTGAGCAATTCGGCTATTCTCAGATTTAAGGTTAAGCTGTGTACTTGTAGCAGATGGAGCAACATAAATGTTGATTGTATTGCTTTCATCTTCATCTTCCTCTACCTCTGTTACAGAGTCTATAGGTGTAACAACAAGCTTAAGATCCATATCTGTCGGAGTAACAATTACATAATATTTATTTGTATTTCCACTCTGTGACTTAACAATTACAGGTACAAGGAATGAATCCTTTGTTCCGTCATTATCAGCATCATATTCAGCCTGAGCAAATAATCTGTTTGATATAGTTACATTTGCAACTCCATTTTCCGTCTCAGTATAATCCTGATTGTCTATATTTATTACAGTTGCATTTACATCATCAAGCTGAATTGATAAGTCAAATACCAGATAATCATTCTGAACTATAGGCACATAAACGTGATATGCTTCATAAGTTTCTGTATCTACTATAACTCTATCGTCCGCTGACGTATCTGTATTCTTATTATCTTTATCTTCCGGATTAGCAGTTACTGAACGAATTGTTGCATTGTTACTTCTCTTATAGATATATAACTTATATGTTGCACTATGTGTATCAGTAATATCCGTAGGTTTAACTGTCAATGTTATCTCTGTAACATTGCTCTGTGTTGAATCCTTAAGCGCTGCATTAAGAGCTGCCTCAATTGAGGTATTGCCCATATTGCTGTTTGTTACTGTACCTCCCTGATTGTTAAGTCCGCTTATCTCTACATAGTGGTTAGAAGATGCAGTAGCTATAGCTGTAACTAACGCTTCTGTAGCTGTACCGTCTACATAGTGTACATACGAACCGTCAGGACGTCTTGTTCTGACTTCATCACCATCAACCTTAACGTTTAGCTTATACTCATCACCAAGACGCTCTAAGTATAACGAACCTTCATAAGTCGGATTTCCATATGCTGACTTATACAAACGGAACGGAATAGGTTCTGCTGTATTCATTTCAGTTAATGCCATCTCATAGGTGTATTCAGCATATCCGCCGGCAGTTATAGGTCCGTCCGCAATCTGAACAAAGTGCGAACTGCTTACTGTCTTAACCCCTACTACAACACTGCTTGCGTCAGGAAGTACATTCAAATATGTATAGCTATCGCCTACTGCCGCTGGTGCGGTTGCAGCGTCACCGTTTACAGTGACTTTATCAACCATCGGAGTTGAATCAGTACCAATGATAATTACCTCGTGAATAGCAGAAGACGTACCATCCTGAGATACTACCTTGATATATCTCTTTTCGTTGAATGTCAGGTCAAGATTTGAAACTGTTCCTGTTGCAGTACCTACATATGAGGTTGAACCTGCTACAGCGTCCTCTCTTCTTGGAACAAGACTTGTAAGTCCTGCTATTTCGTCTGCTGCTTTAACTATGAATGCAGCGCCTGTCATTGTTTCAGGAACTTCAACCGTCCACGTTACACCATCTGCGCCTCTTGACGCAATATAATCGCCTATCTTTATGTAGTCGATATTTGTATTATCAGATTTACCTCTGATAATAAGTGTATATTCCTTAGTTGTGAAATCATCTGCTGCTGTTACAGTTACACGATATCTGTTTACAGGCTGTGTATGCAGTTCAACTTCATCATTTGCCCATTGTGACTGTGTCTCTCCTAAATTATTAGTAGGATCAATGATTGTATACGGCGACTTGGTTGTATCAAGTTTTATCGCCTCTACCTTAATCTTTGACTGACTGTCACTTGCACCTATTTCTACCTTAGCATTTTCATAATCTAAGATGTTTTCATTATAATAGGTGTAAATAATCGGGTTAGTACCTGTTGCAGTAAGAGTAGTATCATTTACTCGAACATAATCAAGTTCTGTATTTACTCGAACCTTTTCAATTCTAAGTGTATACTGCTTTTCTGTGCCATCAGCCGCTTTAAGCTGAATTGTTGCAGTAACCGTATTTGAACTTACAGGTACGTTCTCAAGTGTAACTGCGCCTGTTTCCTCATTCTTGCTGTCGTAGCCGCCGTTAATATGTACATACTGTACAAGCGGTGTCTGCGGTGTAGCAATAATATTTACATATGAAGCTGTATCAGGTATCTTAACTGTATACAGACTGTCATCTGTAGAATCCTGTACAGCAGGTCTTGTAATACCGTTTACAACAACATCAACCTTCTGGAGGTCTGCATTGCTTGCAACTGATTCTACACGAACAAGGTATTTCTCTATCTTACTTCCGTCTTCCGACTTAATAAATACAGGAATCAGTATACCTTCTGTCAGATTTGCTCCTCTGATATCTACATTAATCTCTAAATCACTCTTTTGTGAGAATGATATATTATCCTGAATTGTAGTATCTGTAGGATCATAATCATTAAGCGCTACAAATGATGGATAAATAGCTACTTTCGCGTGAAGGTCATTTGCCTTTACACGAAGCGGAAGTGTTGTTCTGTTGCTTTCCGCATATGTGTAGAACTGACCCTGAGCATTACGGCTTAAGTTGCTATCCTCGTCCTTTGTATCTATAGCCTTTACAAATTCAATTTCCGCATTGTTTGTCTTCTTGCGAAGGATAAGCGGATAATCCTTATAGGTATTTCCGTCCTCTGCAATAACTCGGATTACTGCCTCAATAACATCATTATTAAGTTCTCTTGTAAGTCCAAGCTGTATGCTTGCAGTATATCCTGCTGCTGCAATTTCATTATCAGACGGTTCAACACCACCCTTAAGGAATATTAATGTTTTAGCATTTCTATCATTTGCCTCTGCATTAATTGTTACATTTCTTATTTCAAATCCAGGAAGAGGTATATCCGGTTCAATATCATCCGCGTCAATACCCAGATAATATGATATGTTACCGTCTTTATCAGTTACCTTCTGAACCTGATTACCGTTGTCTGTGTAATCTGTAGTTTCTACTTTATATAGTCCAACATCGTTTGACGCATAAGTAATATCAAGAGTATACTTGTTGTAATTATTGTCAATAACAATACCGTCAGCTCTCTTGACGAACAATGTTGCTATTGTTTTGCCTGCAGATTTATCATCCATTTCTGATACCGGAAGAGTAAGTTCTACCCATCCGCCTCTGTCGGGGTGATCAGGATCAACCATATTTTCAGGCTTAACCTTTTCAAAGGCACCCGGATTTGTTCTGCCTACAGCAACCTCTGAACGAGCGTCAACTACATATACATAAACCTTTATACCGTCCTGACTATATGGTGCCTGACCGGTAAATGTAGTAGTTGCAGAATTATACGTCATTCTATTAGGTTCTGTATTTTCTGTCAATCTAACCTCGCTTACACCAGAAGTTTCCGGAAGTTTAGACAGCTCTACTGTATACATCCAACGTGAACCATCTTCTGCCTCAACGTGAATATATACTACTGTCGGGTTAAGTGACGCTGTCTTTTGCTCTGCAGCCTTATATGTTGCCTTATCATATGCTGCACGGTCACCGAATACTGCGTCTGCATCGTCTGAATCAGAAATAATTATCTTCATAGACTCGTCAGCTATTTCTGCTCCGCCCTCACCATACGTCAAACCTTCAACCTTCAGGAATTGAGTTGTATTATCCGTACCGTCAGTTGACGCTGGAAGCGTATGTTTATAGATACCCTGAATACCTTCCGGATAAATTCTGTCGCCGCCTTCGGTTTCAGTACCGCCAAATGTTACCTTAATATTATGATTATTAGATAATCTTACAACATCAAGCTGATATACTTTAGTCGGATATGTCGGTGAACCAGCCGGTATTACTGCGATATAGAAGGTGGTTGTATCACCATCAAGCGCATCATCAAGTTCTCCCTTGAACTGGAACAAGCCGCTGTTAATCTGAGCTCTATTTTTAGCTTCTTCTTCCGTTTTTCCAATACCAACCTTAGCTTTTGGACTTGTTGCCTGTTCAGCTACCGCACTTATCTTGACATATTCAGTATCATTCTTGACTTTTACGACATATTTGCCGTTTTCAATGTCATATTCAGCCTCATACGGCGGATTTATAACATTGTAAGGATCAATTATTAATTTATTAACAGTTATCTTATCCAAACGAGCGTCTGCCGATGCCTTATACAAACGAAGCGTATAAGAATTAGTGGTACCCAATGATGTTACTGACATCGGAATATCAATATAACCTTCAGGGCCTATACCTGTAACATTAACATTTGTTGTTAAGGTATAATTGCCAGTTGCACCATCTACATTTACTACTCCGCTAGGACGAACAGTTGTTATTGTAACTTTTGCTGTTTCAGCATCATCAGCCACAGAATATACATACATAGGTACATTCTGACCGCCTTGTTCCTCAAGCGTAGGCTCAATAGCATTACTGTTATCAACTGATACAAACGGATCTTTATCAGCCTTTACCTTGATAATTGTCAGGACATATGGCGCTCCTACAAGACCGCCTGCTTCCATTTCTATTCTTACAGGTTCTTCTGTAGAAACAGTATTATCAAGGATATAATCCTCATATGTGTAAGCTCCTACTTCTGTATTTGTACGGCTTTCATTATAAACTGACTGTGGATTGAACGTTACAGTCGCAACATCTTCAAGTTTAGGTGTTGCTGTAATATTAACCTTATCAAAATCTCCTTCAGGTATAATTACCGAATAGTTTTGTGTATCACCAGCTACACCGCTCAAAAATGCCGGATAAGTACCTGTAACATTACCCTCATTATCCTTAGTGCTTACTTCTATCTTATTGATTGTTGTTGCCTCAGACTGTCTGTAAATAACAAGTCTGTGGTCTTTTGCTTCACCATTCTGAGCAATAACCTTAATTGATACTGCTGTTGAAGATTTATCTGCCGGTAGTGTAAACTTCTGTAAATCATAGAATTCTTCGTGCTTATTAGCTGCATCGTGGTCACTATTTACAGTTGTAAAGGTTGTATCACCCATCTTGTCAACTCTGCCCGATACAAGAGTTTCGGCATAAACATACAACGTTCTTTCTGTAGGAACATCTCCTGTTTCCTGTATAATTGCATAATAGTTACCTGTTGATTCTGAATAAATAGCTCTTATTGCTGTACCTGAGCTCTTTATATTGATATGATTTTCAGGATTAAGATAATCTGCTGCATCATCTTCATCAACCCAGA
The DNA here is from genome assembly GCA_010206265.1 of Lachnospiraceae bacterium MD329. Classification (GTDB taxonomy): domain Bacteria; phylum Bacillota; class Clostridia; order UBA1381; family UBA1381; genus Hominilimicola. The sequence continues at coordinate 16,579 of VIQV01000033.1, read as the reverse complement.
TATTCAAAGCAGTATTGTTAGAATATCTTGTTGTATGAGCTTTAAATACTCCTACATATGGTTTTGTAGGTGATGTATTTACAAATCTGAAATAATAGTTATCCTCAAGATCACCTATAGGAACATTATCAAATCTGTAATATCCAATCTTATCTTCTTCACCTTCAGCCGCCGTATCTTTCTTGATGTAAGTGCCAACTATAGCTGTAGCTGATGTTTCAAGTTCATCTTTATTTGATACAAGATAAATTACATCTGCCGGCTCTTCAATACCATCATTAAGAATACTCTTGACATATACTGTAACAGTATCCTGTTCTGCTGCTACTGTTCCTGCATGTACACCCTTAAGCGGATCTACAAGTTTATAAACATCATAGCCTTCTTGATTTTGTGTTATAGTATATTCGTTATCAAGCAGATAATCTCTCTTAACTGCTATTTCTGTTGTTACCTCATCAAGTCTATCTTTTTCAAAGATAATATCCTCAAGATGCATTTCACCTGGGTCTTTAACCTCAACATTTGCTTTTGCATATGTTCTCGGATTCTTGGTATCTCTAACGACAACAGTTCCTGAACCAAGCGCTTTACCCTTTACAAGACCATTGTTGATATCAATTATAGTACCCATGGTAATAACCGAATTACCATTTTCATCCAGTTCGTTTTCTACACTCCAAGTATATGTATCATTATTTACTGAAGTATCATACAGAAGATTAAATCTGTTAAGTGAAACTTCAAACTGCTTTCCTGAGCTTCCAAGCAGAACTATCATACTTTCAGGATTAAGCTTCATTGTTCTGCCTGATACAAGTACAGGTTCATATCTATCCGCATCAGACGGATTCGGTGATAACACGTCTTCTTGCTTATCTTCATCATATACAAAGTTATATGCATTGTCTCTTCCTGCACAGCCGTTACCAAGCTGACCATACGGGTTAGAGCCCATTGACCATACATAACCATCGTCCAAAATAACATATGATGACGAACCGCCTGTTGCGATACCGATTGCAGGATGTGAGCCGTTATCTATCGTAACTTCTACAGGAGAAGTCTTGTTCTGTCCGCCGTCGTTTAAGCCAAGACGTCCCAGTGTGCCTTCACCCCACGCATATACACGTCCGTCAGACAGTATTGCAAAGTTATGATTTGCACCGACTGCTATATCGACAACATAATTATTATTGCCGTCAAATACGTCAACATAATCCACGGGCTGTAGAGCATCTGTTCTTGTACCCTGACCAAGCTGTCCGTGATTATTCTTACCCCACGAAATAACTCTACCATCGTTCAACAATGCTATAACGTGACCCTTACCGTCATATGTCTTTATAATCTTACCATCAAACTCGCTGCCAAGTACAATTTGCGTCGGAGTCGCATAAGAATTGGTTGTTGAAGAATTTATCTGCTGCTGGTCGTTTTCACCCCAACCCCATACAGTACCGTCGTAACGAACTGCTTTGGTTGAGTTTCCGCCTGCGCCGACACCAATGCTTATAACCTTATTCAGACCCTGTGCTTTTACAGGTGTGCTCGACTTATCAATCTGTTTACCTGCACCAAGCTGTCCGCTTGAGTTATCGCCAAAACTGTAAACATATCCGTCTACACCGAGCAAAATAGTGTGTTTAGTTCCTGCGGAAATAGCCTTAATCTTCGGAAGTCCTCTTACAAGAGTCGGTGTTCTGACAATAGTACCACCATTTACTCCCAATTGTCCTTCTTCGTTTTCACCCCACGTATATACACTTCCGTCGCGTGAAAGCGCAATTGAATGGTTTTCACCTGCGTGAACTGCGATTATATCTTTATCATCAAGCGCTGTTATTCTTATAGGCTCATAAGAAGGAATTGTTCCGCCATCACCAAGCTGACCACTTCTGTTAAGACCCCAAGCCCATACACTCTGGTCTGCTCTCAGTGCAATAACGTGTTCGTTACCTGCAGCAATCATAGGTGCAGTTAAAGCATTATCGTTTATAACACGTACAACACATACTGATGATACATAGTCAGGATCAGTCGGCTGTCCTTTATGTACAACAATGTGAGTTACACCAACACCATTTGCCTCAATTTCTCCGTTATTGCCAATCTGAGTTACAGTTGCAATCTCATTATTCTTACTTTCAAAGCTTATATCACCTGCTGATGAGTAATCAGTAATAAGGTTAAACTTATCACATGGATATGTTTTCAATACCTCTGAGTCACCAACGCGAATAACCATCTCATATGTTGTTATAAGCTGTGTTCTCTCACCGATAAGTACCGGAACAGAGCTGTTTGTTTCATTTCTCTCAACCTCTGCGCCAAGTGAGTAATCACCAAATCCGTATACATTACCATTTCTTGTATAAGCTACTGTGTATTCGTTACCAAGACTTATGCCTGCAATTTCATCATTTGCCTCTACATCCTTTTTAACAATACCCATAAGCTGGTTATCTTTAGGAGTAACAATTGAGTTTGTATCGCCAACACCAAGCTGACCTTTGGCATTATAGCCAAACACTCTCATCTGTCCGTTTGTTGCAAGCGCACCACTGTATTTATTACCTGCGCTTATTAACAGAATATCAAACAGATTCTTTGAACTTGCATAAGCGTTGGTTGAGCCTGCTTCTGTACCAAGCTGTCCGTGTCTGTTGTCACCTGTTGCATATACCTGCTTATCAAATCCAAGTGCGAGCGAATGGTCATAACCTGCGGATACAGCAACCACATCACTAAGGTCTTTTACAGGAGTTGGTGTCCATACTTCATTTGAAGAATATCCTAAACCGCCCTGACCGTTTCCGTTAGCGCCCATAAACCAAATTTTACCGTCTGAACGCAGCATTGCAGCGCTCTCATTACCTGCTGAAATTGCTGTTACATTATCTATTGACAACAACTGTGTAGGCTCTGCTTCTGTGGCAATATTACCAATACCAAGCTGTCCTCGATTATTTGCGCCCCAAACCCATACGCGTCCATTCTTGTCAAGAGCCATAGCAAAGCCCTTTCCTGCTGAAACTGCCATTATGTTGTTTAGGCCATTAATCTTTTCAAAGCTGCTGCGTGTTGGTAAGCTATATGAAGATACACCTAACTGACCGGAGCTGTTATCACCTACTGACCAGACATTTCCGTCCTCGTCAACAGCAAGCGAGAATTCTTCTCCGACTGCTATATCCTTAAATCTTACACCTGACGGCGTTACATCTGTCGGGTCATCAACAGCATCTGTGTTTGTAGCAAGCTGTCCCTTATTATTAACACCCCAAGACCAGATTGTACCGTCTGCTCTCAATGCAAGTGCGTGATTACCCTTTGTAACTACCTTAGGTTCAAAATCTAGGGCTGTATCTCTTACAACAACCTTAATAAACGCACTCTTCTTACTTAGCTGATCTTCAGTAACTCGGATATATGCAATTCCCGTTTCACCGGCAGTTGCAAGACCTGTATCCTGATTTAGGCTAAGCACATCATTATTATTAGAGATAAACTTAAAGTTATCAAAGTCACGGTTCTCATACAGGTTAAATACATTAAAGTCTGCTCTTAATAGCTTTTGTTCTCCCGCTGTCATATAGAGAGTACCGTAAAGCGGTGTTGTACCATCGTATATAATAACCTCGTTACCGCCAACCATAAGCGGAATATTTTTATTGATGTTTGTACCGTCACCAAGCTGACCGTATTCGTTGTTACCAGAAACCCATACATTACCTTCTGAGTCTACTGCCATCTGATGAGTTGAACCACCCCAAACCATATCATATTCAACAGTATTTGAAGCATTCAACATCTTAGCAGGAACAGTCTTATCTGTTGTATCTCCTGTTCCAAGCTGACCGTATTCATTAGCACCCCATCTATAAACGATGCCATTTTCGTCAATAGCTGCTGAAACATATCTGTCTGCAGAAATATCCTTAATATCACTCAGATATTGCTCTGCACTACCGACCTCGTTAGACTGTTCACCTCTCAGAACCTTTACAGGAACATTATTTGTTCCGCTCTTTATGCCCTGACCAAGCTGTCCTCTGCTGTTTGTGCCGAGAGCCCATACATAGCCTTCAGAATCAAGAGCAAGCAGATGATCATTGCCGTGAGCAATCTTTAGAATTGTTGCCTCTTCATTATGGCTGTTCTTGTAACCCATTACCTTTGTCGGTACAGCGTTATTAGACATCTTCCATACCGTACCGCCGATACTCAACGCGTAGTTACCGCTTATCTGCAGAATATCGTCCAGACCAGCTATAAATGATGCTGTGTTTCTGTTATCATATTCACGTCCAAATGATGCTACTGTACCATTTGAAAGTAAGATATAGGTTGTATTCTCGTGTGTTGTAATATCAACCGCACCCATAATCGCAACCCCTGCAGAATCCTTAACTGTATCTATAGAGGTATCTGTTCTTGATGGATTGTTATTACCAAGCTGTCCGAAGTCATTATTACCCCAAGTATAAACCTGACTGTCCATACCAATAGCCAGTGAGTGGTTTGCACCCGCTGATACCAATACTGCCTTCTGGTTACCCGGAAGAGTTATCTGAACAGGGATAATACTCGAATCACTTATTCCAAGCTGTCCTGAGTGATTACGTCCCCAAGTCCATACTGTTCCATCTGCCTTTAGAGCAATACTATGATTTTCACCACCATCTACCATAGGATAGATACCACCGTTACGTCCAACGTAAACCGTAGCATAACCTATTGTCTGTGTAGCAGTCTTCATTACCTCAAGTATAGCTTTGCCTTCTTTTATACCGTGAATTGTAACTCCGTCACCATCTACTGTCACAATATCTGTATCAAGAGATCTTACAGTATAAGCCTTATTATCATTATCATCTGTTGTCCTGCCAAGCAGATTCAGATATTCAGCAACTGTAACTGTAAGTCCGTCATTATTAGCATCACCATTCTGCACATTTAGAGAACCATCTTTGTCAATGCGAAGAACCTGAGGTTTAACGTACATTTTCATTGTACCTGCAATTACAGGTATATAAGAATTTGCATTATCCTGATTACCAAGCTGGCTGTTATTATTAGCACCAAAGCTCCATACATAACCGTCTTCATCAATCGCAGCAGTATGATCTGCACCGCCTGAAATAAACGTCAGTTTCTTAGCTGTTTCAGGATAGTTAACCTTTACAGGATCATAATAGGTTCTGCCTTCAAACGGCTGACCTACCTTATATGAAGTATTGGTACCCCAAGCGTATACTTCACCGTCTTCTGTTACAACAGCACTATATCCGCGACCTGTGGTAGTATCAATGACTTTCGAACCTGTATCAGTTACTTTTACCTCTAACAGCTCATTTTCACCTACGTTACCTGAACCAACACCAAGCTCACCATTCTGGTTATTACCAAATGCATATAGTTTGCCGTCCTTTGTTACAAGTAATGTATGTTTTGAATCCGGATCCGTGTTCTGGTTTGTACCGAAATAGTCGTTAGATGATATCTGTACAAATCTTCTGTCACCAGTATCCTTCTTAATAATTAAGCTTGCTTTACTTGTTGTAGGAATGTTCCAGACAGTTCCGTCTGCTCTCAGACCCATCTTGCCTGAAACTTCAATCATTCTTTCAAATAAGTCAAGCTTAACAGGAGTTGTACCGTAGCCCTCATTATTTGTAACATTACCCCAAGCATAGATATGACCTTCTTCATCAATCGCATAGCTTGTTGTTTCACCTACTGCAATTTCTACAGGCTTAGCATTATCAGGAAGTCTGATTTGTACCGGTTTTAAAGCATGATCACGTTTGTTATTACCAATTGCATAACGGTCGTTGCTTCCCCAAGCCCATAGCTTACCTGTATTATCCAATGCAAGAGTATGTTCGATTCCTACTTCTATTCTTGTAATATATGTTGTGCTTGGATCAGCGAAATCAAATCTAATATTTGTTGGAATAATAGATGCTTCTTTACCGCCGTTACCAAGCTGTCCTTTATTATTAACACCCCAAGTGTAAACTTTACCGTCCTTATCAAGAGCAACCGTAAATCCTGCTCCTGCTCCTACCTGCGGTACAGTTGAGAAGCCGTCGCCAAGAACAGTAACCTCAACAGTTGCCTGTTTACCGTCACCTGAGATAATAACCTGTGTCTTACCTGTTGCAACAGGAGTAATTGTCATTCCTGTTGATGTTGCCGCTGCATTCGCAACTGAATTATTCAGAACTTCAGTACTGAATACAACTCCAGGTTTAATACTCTTCATTACGTTGAAGAATTTATTATATACTGCCTCTATATTAGCAGTTTCACCTGTATGTAATGTTACAAAGTATTTATCAAGTGAGATATAATCTTCACCTGTCTTTGTAGGAACAGGCTGATATGATTCTGAACCTGTATCATTCTGACCTGCGGTTCCGTCACCGATTTGTCCTTTATCTACAGAACCCCAAGCGTATACATATCCGTCCTCTAAGATTACAACAGTATTTGTACCGCCCGCACTAATTGCCCAAATGTCATCGCCGCCATTTACAGAAATAAGCTGCGCTTTATTTGCATCGTTAGTATAGCCGTTACCAAGTTGTCCCTGAGCGCCTTTACCCCATGTATAAATATCACCGTCGCGTGTCAGTACAATTGTGTGTGTTGAATTACTGCGTGTACCGCCATACTGAATATCGGCAATCTCTTTATTGTCAACCTTTACTTCACGAGGTTCAGCGTTTACACCGAATATTGTCGGATCAAGCAACTGATCGGAAGCATTGTCACCCCATACGTATATCTTACCGCTTGTTGTAACAAATGCCGAGTTGTCTGCGCCTGCTGAAAGCTTGATTACATATTCTCCGTTAAGCGCTGAAACAGCCTCAGGTAATGTAATCTGTGAAATATATTCGCTATAGTTATTACTATTGCTCAACGTGTCAAATCCGAGCTGCTTATACTCATTATCACCAAAGGTCCATACCGAACCGTTGCCGAGAAGAATCATTGAGTGTGCAGCGCCGGCTGCTATATCTATTACACCGCCAATAAAACCGTTGCCGCTTACACCTGCTACTGCAGTCGGAGTTGCATTATAATCTCTCAAGCCATTGTTATAACCAAGCTGTCCTCTGTTATTTCGTCCAAAGGTATATACATAGCCATCTTCTGACAATGCCAAGCTGTGGTCTGCACCTGCTGCAATTGCAACAATCTTAATTTGCTTTGTTACAAACTCTCTAACCAAAACAGGTCTGTTTGCTGTACTGTAATTTGTATTACCCAGTTGTCCTCTGTCATTTTTACCCCAAGCATATACTCTTCCGTCTATGTCAAGAGCAAGTGCGTGGTCTGCACCAACTGCTATATCAACAATCTTTTCACTTGGAAGTTCAAACACTTCATTGTTAGCAGGATTAATATAAGCATTAATTAATGTCGGTGAAGCAACAATTGAATCAGCTGATGCTGCTGTACCTATACCTATCTTACCATCTGCATTAGAACCCCAACCCCAGATTGTACCGTCGGCTTTTAACGCAATTGTAAAGTCATTTCCAACTGCAACTTTCGGATTTGTAAATCCTTCTGATACAACTATACGTGCTGATACTGTTCTGCCTGTAAGAGAATCAGTAGCAACTATGGTTGTAGTACCCTTCTTCAAGCCTTGAACTTTAATAGTAGTGCTTGTAATATTACCATTCTGGTCAATTTCCGGAGTTCCTACAAGTGATGCTATACTTTCATCAAGGATTCTCCAGCTAACCTCACCGCTTTCCGTTGAGTTTATATCGAATAAGGAGAATATCTGTGATGAAGCACTTGCAGTAATATCCTCTGTGTGATCACCTGCGTCCTCAAGATTAATTCTTACGGTATGCGTACTAAGCTGTACAGGGCTGCTGCCCACTACAACAGGGTATGCACTATTCATATTTGTTTGGTCACCAAGCTGATACTTGCTGTTATTACCCCATACATATACTCCGCCCTTACTTGCTTCAGCAGCAATAGCGTGTGTACTATATGCGCCTGATTCAAGAAGCATAATGTTCGACAGCATTTCTGTTGAACCGTTGCTCTTATTTACAAGTCGCGGAAGCTTAATATTCGGACCTGTAGTACCGTTACCCGTCTGACCTACATTGTTGTAGCCCCAAGCATAAACATTTCTGTCACTGTTGTTTGCAAGAGCAAGCTGTAATCTATAGCCTGATGCAACATCAGCAATACCTGTAAGCGGTTTTTTATCCTCAGTATCTGTTATAACCTGTACAGGATATTCAAGGTTAGATGCGCTGTCATTTCCTATACCGTAAATACCGTTTCCGTTATAACCTGTAGCATATACATAGTTATTAAATGCGTCATTAACATCTGTAACTTCGTCTTTAAGCTCGAAAGTTGCAAATATACCTGTATGGTCACTTCTGCCAAGGCTTACTATACCCTTCAGAGTGCCTTCTTCCTTAGATTTTTGTACTGTCTGAACAAGCGAGTAATGACCTTTATGACCTACGCCACCTTCACCGTATGCGTTATGACCAACAGTCATAGCTGTTGCATTTCTGTTAAGAATTGCTGCTGAATACAAGCCAAGATCCGCATCAATAGCGTTATTTACACCAACTACCTTCCTCGGTAACGATGTATTACCGCCGTTTACACCAAGACCCATACCGTTCCAGTTATATCCCCAAGCATAGGCTGTTCCGTTTTCAAGAATAACCATTGCCTGATATACACCTGCCGCAATCTTAATTGCACGGCTTGAAAGGTCATCGCCAAAGAAACCATTGCCATCCTGACTCTTAACTCGTTCAGGGAATATCTGGTTATAGCTGTCGCCTATATTGCCATAACCTAAAGCGGAATATGGATTTCCACCCCAAGAATATACTTTACCATCTCTTGTTACAGCATATGCTGTACGATCACCTGCCGCAATATCAATTATATCGGTAAGCGGATCGCCATTAGAGAATATAACTTGTTCAGGCGCACCTGTTGTATAAGTTAAATCTGAATTATTTATACCAAGCTGACCATAACCGTTCGAACCCCAAGTCCAAACTGTTCCGTCTGCCTTCAAGGCGATAGAGAACTCTGTTCCGGCATCAACCTTCGGGAACACTGCCGTACCGTCTTCAATAGCCTGTTCATATTCAGCAGGCAGTACTTCTATCTCAATAATTGTGTAAAGGTCTCTGTCTTCATCTGCAACAACAACCTTTGCCTTACCCACACCTACAAAGTTAAGAGTATGGTTTCCGTCATCTGAAATTGTTACTACCTGTTCATTTGTAGATGCATATCTGAATCTTCCTGCCTGTGAAGTTTCACTTGTAAATACGTTAAAGCCTGATGCAATAGATGCATTAAAGCCTCTTGCACCTGCGCCTACATATGTAAGAATCTTATTGCCTGCAATATCTGTTTCTATATGCATTGAACCAACAGCTGTCGGATATTCACTGTTTGAGAATGAACCGTTACCCATTTGAGCGCTTGTTCCAAGACCCCACGAATATACCTGACCATCTCTTGCAATAGCTGCCGAATGTGCACCGCTGTTACTTGCGTCTGCCCAGATTGTTCTTCCGAATTCAGTATCAGCATTTGCTTTTACATTCTGGAACGCGCCTTCTTGTGCATTAGTTGAACCTACGCCAAGCATTGAATTAGTATTTGTACCAGTTGCTTTAAGCTGCTGAGTACTTTCCATTATTGCAAATGTTGCTCTGTCAGCACTAATGCGTACAGCATTTGGAATAAATGGATTCACCATAGGCATACCGTTACCATTTGTCATACCTATTTCGTGATTTACATTTTTACCCCAAACATAAGTTTCTTTATTATCAGTAATTGCAAAACCGCTGCTGCTTCCGGCAGTTACTGATACAACCTTATCACGGATTGAAACTTCCGATTTTGCATAGTTTGAACCTGCAAGACCTTCTGTTCCGTGTTCCATATTCTGGTTGTAACCCCAAGCATATACCTTTCCTGTTTCTGAAAGCGCATAGCTTGTCGCATTACGTCCAGCAGCTACTGAAATAGCTCTGGATACTCCGGTATAAACAGGAGTTGAACGGTTTGCGCCGGATGCGTCAATTTGTCTGCTGCCATTATATCCCCAACCATAAACATCCATTGTATCTGAAAGTGCAAGTGCAAATTCATAGATATAACCGCCGTTTACATAACCGCCTACTGAAATATCAGTTATTTTTAAATTATTGTTTTCAAATGTTTCTACAAGCTGAGGAGCATTTGCTGAACCGGTAAAGCTGCCTGTACCAAGCTGACCTACCTGATTGTTTGCACCCCAAGTCCATACTTTACCGTCTTTATCAAGTGCAGCTACAAGATAGTCACCAACCGAAATCTTCTTAATTCCGTCTTTAACCTGCTGCGGTTCTGTTTCCATTCCGCCTGTATAGCCAAGACCAAGCTGACCATAAGCATTGTTACCCCAAGACCAAACTGTTCCGTCTGCCTTTAGAGCTACAGTAAAGTCAAGACCTGCTCCAACCTGCGGGAATGTAATATATTCATCTTTATCCGGAACAACTGAGATAAGAACGTGAAGTTTTGTTATCTCATTTCTATTTGTATCACTTATAGTTACAACCGCATATGTTTGACCTGTGCTCTTGCCTGTCACTACACCTGTTACCGGATCAATTTCAGCTATGGTATCATCCCATATGCTAAAGTTCTTTTCATAATTAACTATAGTATCGTGAGCAGAGAACAGGTTGAACGAACCGTTAACCTCAATTCCTCCGCCAATTGCCTGCGGTATACCCTTCTTAATAAGGATTTCACGTTCAGGCATTGTAACTGTTGGCTGTTCACCAATTTTTTGAGCTTTGGAAATAGAGTCACCGGCATTTTGCAATGCAAGCTGTGACATTGTGTTATTTCCCACGCTCCAAACACTACCCTGGTTATCAATAAACAAAGTATGTGTACCGCCAACTGATGATGCAGCGCCTATAGCGTCATCAACTGTTGTATTATCATTTCTAATAGCCTCAAAGAAGAAATCTGTACTATTTGAACCAGACTGCTGACCGTTTGAAAGCTGACCGTAATTACCAAGACCCGACATCTTAAGTCCGCCGTCTTTGTCTATTACATAAATTGCATTACCACCGCCAAGCAGTATAGAGTCTGTACGTCCTAATAAATCTTTTGGCGTAGAAATCTGCGCTGAATTTTGAGCAGATATTGAGTTATATGCATTATTACCCCAAGCATATGTAGCTGTTTTCGGAGTTGATGATGCTGTAAGCCAGTATGTTATAGCCATACCATTCTGATCACCTGCTCCAATTGCCATTACACGATTCGGAAGAGGAACTAACGTCAGTGTTGAAGAATTTGACCAACTGCCGCTTCCATATTCGTACATATTATTTTTACCCCAAGCGTACATTGAACCATTTGAAGTAAGTGCATAACTTGTAGAACCATGTCCTGCCGCTACATCTACAGCTTTAGCTACAGGTGTAACAACCGGTGTTTTATGGTATTCTTTATTTTCAGAATTAAGCTGACGCCATTCATTTGAACCGAAACCATATACTGAACCGTCAGAGCTTAGTGCAAGCACAAAGCCTCTATTATCAGATATACTTCCTGCTGCAATTGCAACTATATCTTCAAGATATACTTTTTCGTCAATATTGCCATTCTGTTCACCTTTCAATACCTGTACAGGTACATTTGAATTATCTGTTGTATCATTACCAAGCTGACCGTTGTCATTACGTCCCCAAGTCCATACTGTTCCGTCTGTCTTTAAAGCTACGGCAAACTGACCTGCTGCCACAATCTTCTTAACGTTTGACAAACTATCTATCTTTGCCGGATATACAACTGAACCGTTATATACACCGTTGCCAAGCTGACCATAATCGTTGCTGCCCCAAGTCCAAACTGTTCCGTCTGCCTTTAGAGCTACAGAGAAGTCTGTACCTGCCGCCACCTGCGGATATGCAACGCTTTCTTCACCTACAGCTAAATCTGATGGACGCACTTCTACTTTTACAAGACCTGTTGTAAGCGGATCATTTGCAATAGATACAATTATATATGTAGTTCCCACGCCTACAGGCTTAATTTCACCTGTACTTGCGTTTACAATTTCTACTACATTATTTAATCCATCATACGTCTGCCACAACAACTCTGCATCGGTTCCTTCACCTGTACCCGTATCAAATACATTAAACGAATCAACTGATGGAGCAGGTAATGTTTCATTTGGTCCGCCAACCTTTAATGAATACAGATACTTATCCATTGACAGGTAAGATGTACCTACTCTTGCCGGCATATTTCTTGGCTCTTTATCTCCATTGCCAAGCTGAGCAAATTCATTATTACCCCAAGACCATACACTACCATTTTCCTTAATAGCATATGTTGACTGTCTGTCTGCTCTTGAGGATGAAGAAGTTGCTACTGAGGCAAATATAATGTCCTCTAGCATTTCTCCTTCATTACCAGAATCACCTGCAAGAACTGTTCCGATTGTTCCTGCTGTTACACTCGGACCACGACCAAGCGATGGCTGATTTGTTGTACCTGATGTATACACTCTGCCATCTGTCATAGTTACGGCTGAGTTGAGTGATATATCAACCATTACAGGAACAGCTGTTTTTGTTTCTGACGGATAATTCATCATTCTGATTAAATACGTAGATGTATTTGTTCCGTCTTCCGAAACAACCTGTAATTTAACCTTTTGAGTTACTTTTTCATTATTTGATGGTGCAACATCATATGTATTCAGACTTGCACCCTTATAATCTGTGTTATCGCCTTCTTTAAAGACATCACTTTCAAGTGCCGACATATCTACATTGTAGAATTGAATTGTCGCATTTTTATCCGCAGCAAACACAACCGGCTTAGCTGTCAATGTACCAAGCGGTAATTCTATATCGTAAATTGCTGCAATACCATTTTCAGTATCGTTTGACTTAACAGCAACAACTTCCGGTGTTTCTCCGGTTTCTGCTGTGTTCTTTGTAGTAAGCACTGCTCTTACATCACGAAGAGCTGAATCATCCGCAGCAAACGGAGTTATAACCTCTTCATACTGATGTTTACTATAACCCGAAACAACTGTCGGTGTCGAATATGTAACGCTAACCTTATCGTCACCAAATGTACCATAACCATTATTGTAACCCCATACCAGTACAGAACCATCTGTTGTTATAGCTGATGCATTATGCCAGCCGCCTTTTGCATACACAGCTCTCTTACCATTTAAGTTAGCCTGTGTTGTTACAACCTGACCACCTGTGGTACCGTTACCTAAGGTACCATAACCATTATGACCCCAGCCTATAATCTGTCCGTCACTGCGAAGTACTTTACTTGCGTGTCCGATTGAGTCAGGAACAAGCTTTACCGCACCTTTCAGCATACCGTTTGATTCTGTTATATTTACAGGAACACCGCGTGAAATATCGCCTAACTTCGGATCAATCGATGACCAATAGTTTCTGCCCCAGGTATATACATTACCCTGAAGGTCAAGCGCCATTGAGTATGCTGCATAATCGTGGTATCCTGCAGCGCCTATATCAATAATCTGATTTAGATATACTCCTGTATTAGTAGGACTATAGGTAGGTCCTACTACTTTTAGAGCTACAGCAGAGCTGTGGTTTGTTACAAGACCGTCACCAAGCTGTCCATATCTGCCCCAACCCCAGGTATATACCTGTCCGTCTGCCGTAAGAGCAATTGTGTGATATGACGCTACTGATATTTTGATAACATTTGTAAGCGCTATGTTCTGAGAATCAGGATCTTCCTGATTTTCTTTTCTCATTACCTGCATAGGCTCATAGACAACACCACCTGCTGTACCATTTCCTACTTCGCCATCATAATTGTAGCCCCAAGCCCATACAGTACCGTCTGCTTTAAGCGCTACAGTATGACCTACGCCTGAATGTACTTCAGGATAAGCAATAAATCTTACGTTATGCGGAACAACATTCAATTTAAAGAATCCTTCCGCTCCGCTGCTTGTATCTGTTACTATAATATAAGTAATACCTGTACCTACTGCATCTACAACACCATCATTGCCTACTGTTGCAACCGTTTCATCCATTGAACGGAATTCCAGATTTTCAGGAGTATAACCTGATTCTCTTAATAGGTTAAATGATGATACGCCTGTAATTGTACTTAAATCTATTTCAAGCTTGTCACCCTCCTGAATTGCTGTAACACTCTTGTTTTTAGCATCTATTCTAAGGGTATCATAATAAATTGTTACATCATTATTTTCACCGTTTGTTTTCCATACAGCATTTGTAATTTTCAGCTGAGGTCTACCTAAATCAGATACAACCTGTACAGGTGTCGGTCTTGTATCAACCGTACCATCACCCAGCTGACCGTAAGCGTTATGACCCCAATCCCATACAGAATAATCCGACTGAACCGAACCTGTATGATAGCCTCCGGCAAATAACATTACTGTATCTTCAAGATACTCTTTATTTGTTTCTCCGCCTAATACACGTGTAGCGTATAATTGCGGATTTCTACCGTCAACTTTATCTATACCAATTTGACCATTATCATTATTTCCCCAAGTATATACGGCTGTATTTTTATCAGCATCAACTGTTCGTGCAGCCATATGCATCATACCTGCGGAAATTTCTACTACATCATCAAGGATTTTTTCTTCTTTCTCACCCTCTACTGCACCATCTACCTGTGTTTTTACTATTACAGGGCTTTCAATCTTAGTAGCTGTAGAACCGGTACCAAGCTGTCTTTGGGCATTATAACCCCAAGTATAAGCTCTGTGATTTATATAAGTCTCTTCATATCCTTCTTGACCTGTAGTTGTATCTTCAATCTTACTTGTTAAATCTTTATCAATTTCATAGTGTACTACCGCTCCTGAAATACCGCCCGCTGAAATCTGGACAACATTCTCAAGACCTGTTGTAACACTTTCTTCATCAACAGACACAACTCTAACAGGTGAAAGCTTATTTCCACCTCTTGTATTAGCAATACCAAGCTGTCCGTTGCTGTCACTACCCCAAGTCAAAACACTGCCGTCTTTCTTTAATACCATTGCAAAGGCATGTGTACCACTATTCCAGTTACCGCCTGCTGAAATCTGGACAGCGTCCTCAAGATATGACGTATATGATTCGCCTCCTATCGGACGTACAGGAGTATTGGAAGATTCATTAGTATCATTACCAAGCTGACCTACAGCATTATTACCCCAAGTAAATACGTTACCGTACCTATCCATTGCCATTGCGAAGTTCGAACCTGCTGAAATTGCAACTATATTACGTAAATAATCGTCTATACTGTCGCTTTCGCCGGCTTTAACCTGCACTGGTTCTGAATAATAGTCAATACTACTTACATTAGGGTTACCTGTTTCACCATTACCAAGTTGTCCGTAACTGTTATCACCCCACGCCCAGACAGTTCCGTCCTCACGGAGTGCAAGCATAAAGTAACGGTTACCGCCATCATATGTACCGCCTGCTGATACCTGAACTACTCTTTCAAGGAATCTGCCGTCACCGGTATCACCGCTCTTAACCTGAACAGGGATAAGCGAATCAGCTGTTTCACCATTACCAAGCTGTCCTACTACATTATTACCCCAAGTCCAAACTGTTCCGTCCGCCTTTAATGCAACTGTTGAATACAAGCTTGAAGAAACCATCGGTGTTGCATAACGATCTGCAGGACGAATTTCCACGCGAAGAATACCCGTGAAATTGCGCGCTATATCACGCACAATAATGGGCACAATACCATATTTACCATCAGAATTAGGTACAATTGTATCTCCGTTTTCAATTGTTGCCATTGACTCATCAAATGACGTTATTCTAATGAACTTTTCAAGTGAATAGCTCGAATCCTTATCCTGAATAAGATTAAATCCATCTACTTTTTCACCTGTAATTTTTGATTTGTCGATTACCAACTTATGGTCTTCATCAATTGCATATGAGCCTGTCAAACTTGACGGCATCGGATTCTGTTCATCATATGTTGTGATTGCAGTCGGGTTGCCATCTTCGTAAACCTTTGCATAGTCAATGATAAATCTGCGTGTCGGCGGGAAACCAACTTGACGTGGCTCATTAACCGGGGTATTATAATTGGTTTGACCTAGTTGACCAACATTATTCTGACCCCAACTCCAAACGGTTCCATCTGCTTTTACGGCTGCTCCAAAGTATCCGTTATGCGCTGCTGCTACCTGTGTTACATTATTTAATGATGAAAGGTCTATTCCACTATGACCTCTGTTACCTACAGTTCCATTTGCATATAATATATATTCATAACTATTACTATATGATGTACCACCTATCGCTGCCTGTATTATTCTGTTATTTTCATCAGTCGCCTGACTTAACAGAATTGGCGTTGCATAGGTACTAGTTCCATTTGTTGTATCCAAACGTCCCCATCCAAACAAATTACCCTCAGCCGTTACTGCTACTGTCGGTCCTATTCCACCTGGCCAGCTATT
>VIQV01000007.1 GCA_010206265.1 Lachnospiraceae bacterium MD329 | reverse complement strand
ATGCAGTTGGAAACAGGCAGGTCCGCGCCGCCTGTACCGTCATACAGGTAATCGATAAGCACGTCCATATTAATGAGGTACTTTGTGCCTATCCGTATAGACGGTATTTCATCTGTGATTACAAGCCGACGTAATCCCTTTTCTGTAAGAGCCGTCAGGGGGTCATATTCCTTTAATTCGGTTATTGCCTCTTTTATTCCCCTTATTCGCGGCAGGTTTTGTATCGGTTCAGTCATTATAATCATCTCCTTAAAAAACACTTGATTTTTTCACAAAGGAATGATATAATATCAGTGTATTATAAAACTCCTTTGTGGGTTATACAAGGTTATGAATTGAGATACTTTCCAGTGGTTCGGTGGGTATCTCTTTTTCGTTCCTCGTTTTTATTAATGTTCGCTGATACGGTAAGTATGCCTATACCGCATAATGTTAATATAAAGCCTATAAATTGTGTCATTGTTATATTTCCTTTCCAATACCTGCAAGCATTAACTGCATTGCATACTTAAAGCCTGTAACAAATCCGTAATGCTCGCTGGCTCCAGTTTCTGCGCTGATAAAACCATCTATTTCTAAAAAAGTTTCTGTGCCCACAATGTTAGCAATTTCGTCATCGTTTTTCTGTAATATCTGATTTTTTTGCTCTTTACCGCTTTCAAAAATATGTAATTTATCAAACATCTTTTTGTACAGTTCACTTATTGCATTATCCGTCATACCTATCACCTCGCTTTCCGCCTCGTAGGAACCTATACTGCCTTTTGTTCCGTTTGCGTAACTTTATCATTAAAAAAAATATCATTCAAATTATCGCCATTTAATAGCGTGCGACATTTTTCTATCTCATTTCGATAGAAGTCACTTTCACCACTCATTTTACGATAAAGTGTAACGATACTAATATCCAAAGCATGTGCCACATCTTTTAATGTTTTTCCATTAGCAATTACCGCCGCCCTGAATTTGTTTTCATCAAACATTTGTTTTACTCCTTTCCGTTTCGTTTACGTAACAATTTTAACACAGCATGATAATATTGTCAATACGTAAACGCAACTTTTTTTACTTTTTTTCTAAAAGGGGTTGCATTTTCGTTACAAGTATGTTAATATCACTATAACAGGGAGGTGTTAAAATGGAATTTAAAGACCTTATTAAAAAACGCAGGCACGAACTTGGTCTGACCCTTGCGGAAGTTGGGAAAATTACAGGTGTTAGTAAAGCAACAGTTTTACGGTGGGAAAGCGGAGAAATTGCAAATATAAGACGTGACAAAATAGAAAAACTTGCACAGGCTTTACAAACGACCCCTGCTTATCTTATGGGCTGGGAAGAAAGCGCAAAAACAAGCTCATACAACTTACCTGACATCACACCGCCCTCAGAGGTTGACCCCGACCAATTTGTATTTGATATGTATAAAAAACTTGATATAGAGGATAAAGCGGAAGTGCGTGGAACAATAAAACATATGTTAAAAGCTGATAAGTATAGTACAGAATTTGCAGAGGATATGTTTAAGACCATAACAGACGATATAACGCATATGATTAAAAAGGGAAACTCACGTATAAAATAACTATACCGCCGCTGATAAACGGTATAATCATTGTGATTTATGTTTATTACAGCTGAAAGAGGTGTTAGAATTGAACGAATTACCGTATACTATTGATGATATTCGTAGAATGTTCTTAAAGAATAATATTATATGGAAAGACCACGCGGCACAACGTATGGTTGAACGAGATATTCAAAAATATGAAATCAAACAATGTTTTACTAATGGTGAAATAATAGAAACATATATAACGGATAAACCGTTTCCCAGTTGTCTTATAATGGGCTATACTGACAGTAATAGACCGATTCACGTTTTATGCAGTACAGACGGCGAATATGTGTATATAATAACGGCATATATACCTGATAATATAAAATGGAATGATGATTTAAAAACAAGGAGGCAGAAATAATGAGATGTATCGAATGTGGACACGACCTTATAAAAAAAGAGAAAACCTATGTTGCAAATTTAGATAATTGCGTAATTGTAATTAAAAATGTTCCTGCTTTAGTGTGTGAGCATTGCAAAGAAGTATATTACACTGATGATGTTTTTGAAAAAATCGAAACTACTGTTAATAAATTAAAGAATATTATAAATGATGTAGCAATTATTGATTATAATAAACAGGCAGCATAAGAAGCTTACCGCCGCGCGGCGGAATAATAAAAAAATTCCCCTGACCGTCGGGAAACAGTCAGAGGAATGTAAGATATGCTATGATATAGCAAACCTCGAAACAAGGATATTATATCATAGCACTTCTTAAAATGCAAGTATAAAAGCATAGAAAGGAAGTGTTTTTTTATGGCAACAGTAAGAAAAAGAGGGAACACATATCAAATACGCGTATCGTGTGGGTATGATGTGCTGGGTAAGCATATTGAAAAAACTATGACGTGGAAACCTAAACAGGGAATGACACAAAAGAAGATTGACAAGGAGCTGAACCGTCAAGCGGTTATGTTTGAGGAAAAGTGTATGACAGGGCAATTCCTTGACGGTAATATCACCTTTGCGGAATTTACAGAGCGTTGGTTCAGGGACTATGCCGAAAAGCAGCTACGCTCCAGAACTGTAACACGCTATAAAGAGCTTATGCAACGGATAACACCTGCAATCGGACATATAAAGGTGTACAAGCTACAGCCTCACCACTTAATGGAATTTTATAATAATCTTGGCGAAGACGGAATACGGATTGATACAAAATACACACCTTGTAAAGATTTCAAGGACATACTTATCGCCTCAGGCTATACTCAAAAAGCATTATCCGAAAAATCAGGCGTATCATTAACCGCAATACGCTCTTGTATCAACGGAAACAACGTATCAATGAACACTGCTGATAAAATCACATCTATAATTAGCCATAAAAATTTATTCAAGCCCGCCAATGGCAAAACAAAACTATCTAATAAAACCATAGCAGAATATCACCGCCTTATATCCTCAATACTAACGGCGGCTGTCCAATGGCAGGTAATACCGTCTAATCCCTGTAACCGTGTAAAGCCTCCAAAGGCTGAACGCAAAGAGGCGGTAAGCCTTGATGAAGTACAAGCCGCTGAATTGATTTCATGCTTACAGTCAGAGCCGATAAAATATCGCACGGCGGTTATGCTCACATTATATACTGGTTTACGCCGTGGTGAGGTTTGCGGCTTGAATTGGTCTGACATTGATTTTAAAAACAGCATTATCAGCATAAACAAATCTGTCCTTTATTCTGCCGATAGAGGCGTATATGAGGACACTACAAAGACAAAAAGCTCCAACAGAATTATAAACATTCCGTCTGATATGATAAAACTATTAAAGCAATATCAAACAGAACAGATGAAACAACAACTTGCAATGGGAGATATGTGGATTGATAGCGGTAAAATCTTCACCTCTACAAATGGAAGTATGATAAATCCTGATACTCTTTCTACTTGGTTCAAGGGCTTTATAAGACGTCATAACTTGCCTGATATACATTATCACAATTTACGTCATACCGCCGCTACACTTCTTATTGCTGGAGGCGTGGACATTGCTACAGTATCAAAGAGGCTTGGACACGCAGACCGAACCACCACATTGAATATCTATACACACGCTATCAAGTCAGCGGATAAAGCAGCTGCGTATAAGCTACAGGACATTTTCAATCACTCAAAAATAAGCTGATTTTTACACGATAGCGGACAAATAACGGACAAAACCCAATAATAAAACAAAACAGAAAAAACAAATGGCTCAAAACATTAGGTTTTAAGCCATTTTTAATGGTTGCGAGGGCTGGACTTGAACCAACGACCTTCGGGTTATGAGTTATAAGACATATTTATTATTATGTTATAGATGTTTATGAAACGGCTTAAATACTACATTTTTAGATGATAAATATTTTATTACCTTACAACAATTTTATTATTTCCCCTCTTTTAAAGGGGAAATTAAAGGGGAAAAGTTTAATATAAACACTTATTTACTAATCTATTATACATAATTTGAAAATGTATAATGTCAAGTCGATTTTTTTATGACATACATTAGAAGTTTTTCAAACCAATCACATTATACACAATATAAGATATGTATAATACATTTGTAAAAACCTTACAGCGGCGGTAAGATATATTATTATGTCTATAAAAAGGTTATCCAACATTTATGACAAGTAAAAAAAATATTTATTTTTCTGTATTTATACTATATAGGGGGTATTAAAAATGTTTTAACTTACTGCATATGTAGACCGCCGCCAAGTCGTTTGTACTCACACGCAAGTTTTGAAACAAGGGGTTAAACGTAATGGCGCAAACCCCTGCTTTTTCCGCCGCTCATAAAATATTCTATATTTTTATATGTATTTTTTCTAAAATATTTTTTACTCTTTTATAAAATTTCCATTTCCGCCGCTCCTGTTTTTCCATATGTAAATATATTTTTTGAAGTTTTACATATGTTTCAAGGTGGCGCTTAGAATAATTGCAAATATCGCCGTAAATACTGCCATAATATCTATTTAACCAATAATATATATAACGCGGAATAGCATTTTCGCCATTGAAAAAATATTGAATAATATTATCATCAGTGGATATAGCGCGCACTCTGTCTTTTTCTGAATGAACTTTTGAAAATGTTTCAAGCTGTCTAACAATGCTGCCATAGGCTCTTTTGACATTACTATCACATTCAATCTGTACCACTTTACAAAAGAAATGAGTTATATTTTCCGTATATGGTGGAAGCACTAACCCCCACCCCTTATTAAAACCATTATTCATAAAAATTCCTCCTAAAAATCTTGACTTTATAGAGGAAATACGCTATAATTTATTTGTATGATAAACTATGTGTATTTCCTCTTTGTTGGTAATACACTTGCCTTGTATAAGTTCACAGCTTATTCAAGGCTTTTTCTTTATGCTAATTTCAAGGTTATAACCGCCCCATAATTCATATATGACATATAATGACCTCTAACCTCTTTAAATGCCGCTATAAGCTCAATACCCTTATCAATTAGAGCAGATACTATATAGGCAAGATTACGAGGAATACAACCTAAATTATACGTCTTAGAGCCATTGACGGATATAATGACATTTACAGCGTTAGCATTGTATAAATTCGCCCTGTCCCGTTCCAATGATACGCGTACCTGTTCGGGACGGTAAACGGTCAATATACGGTACAGAGCTTTTTGTCTGTTACCTTTAGAAACTCCTGTCACTCTTGTATTGATAGATTTACCCTTGACAAGTTCCCACGCTTTTTTAAATGCGGCGGAAAGTGTCAATCCCTTTTTCTTGAGGCGGTTTGCCATTGTCGCTACCATTCGCCGGATAATGTGAATGTTTTTCATTGTGTTTAAACTCCTTTCATTCATTTGTTGATATTATTATACTACCTGTACAGGTATAAAGCAATAGACAAATCATACAAATATACGTGTACATATTTGTATATTTTTGTACTTGTACAGGTATTTTAAATATGCTATAATAACAATAGGTTAAATATTTAACCTTGATAAACAAATAGGGAACGGCGGCGGCTGTTCCGCCTTTATATTGTTTTAGGAGGTGAAAACTGCACTAAAGAATATAAAGGGGGCATTTTATTATGGATAAAGAGCTGATAATTAAAATAATTCAGATAGTTCTTGTGATTATAGAAATCATAATATACATAAAAAAATGAGCCGCCCCATCTGCCAATGGTGCGGCTCTGTTAGGTTAATAACCTAACAAAAACATAACTTTTGGCGGAACGGTCAAAACCGTTCCTTTGTTTATCTAAATTATATCAGACAATAACAGTATTGTCAAGTAGAAGTTGGGTGATAATATGGCAGAATTAAAAGGTAATTCACAAACAAGAGCAAAAAATAAATATGCAAAAAAAGCGTATGATGATTTGAGAATACAGGTTAAAAAGGGCGGAAAAGCCATTATAAAGCAATATACCGATAAAAAAGGTAAATCTATCAATGGACTTGTAAACGAGCTTTTAGAGGGCAAAATACCCGAATTAAAGGCATTGAATAACAAAAGCAATAATTATAAACAATAAAAGCCGCTTACAGCGGCGGAAAGATAAAAGTATTCCGCCGCTGTAAGCGACTTTATATGACAATAGCACTGTCAGAATAGACTGCTCATTTTTTCTATCTCACTTCTTGCGTGTTCGTCCGTAGTATGTGCATATCTATTAAGCGTTGTTTGAATGTCAGAGTGTCCTAATAAAGTACTTAATGTTTTGATATCCATTCCACTTTCGACAGCTCTTGTTGCAAAAGTGTGTCGCAAAGCGTGAAAATTCACATCAACAAGGCTTATCGCCGCTGTAAAACCTTTAAATATTTTCTGTATTTGTCTTGGTTCTATATATCCGCCCAACTCATTACATACGACATACATTTTCTCATTATACGCACTACCGACAAGAAGTCTTTCCGCCGCTACCCTTGTATAGTGTTTTTTTAACTCCGTTAGTAAAATTGCTTGAATAGGAATAACTCTATTTGATTTTTGGCTCTTAGGCGGTGTAATTTTAATTTCAGTTCCTTTCCCGTCCTTTTTCTGTACTCTCATAAGCGTTTTGTTAACAATTATAACATTTCTATTAAAATCTATGTCATTCCACGTTAAAGCCGCAATTTCACCCTCTCGCATACCCGTACATAACGCAAGAAATATAAGCACCTTAAAACGACTGTAAGAGCCTTTGATATAGTCTATTAGTTGATGTTGTTCTTCTCTTGTCAAAACTCTCATTTCTCTTTTTTCAGCTTTTGGAAGTGTTATATATTCAGCAGGGTTACGGTGTATAATATCGCTTATAATGGCTTGTTTAAATGCCGTTACGAGCATAGTTTTCATATTCTTTAATGTTTTTACGCTTAAAGGCTTTTTAGTGCGTTTATTAACCTCTACCGCCTTCTTGTTGAAAAAGTCTTGTAACATATCTAAAGATAATGTCTGCAAGCGTGTATCACCTATTACAGGCATTATATGGTTTTCTATCAATCCTTTGTAGCTGATATATGTTGATTGCGTTAAGCTGTCATTTTTGTAAGTTTTTAGCCACCTATTAAGCCATTGGGAAACTGTTATTTTATTGGGTTCTATAAAAGTATTGGCATTGATGTCATTTTGTATTTTAATAAGTCGCTCCTCTACTTCTGTATAAGTTTTGGCATATATCTCGCCATATATCATACGACCTCTGCTATCAATCCCCTTTTCATAACGTCCGCGCCAATAATCATATTTACCCTTTTTGTACTTTGATATGTTCAATCCTTTTCTCGGCATAATTACACCCCTTTTACTATATCCGAAAAGCTTTTTGCCTCAGGTATATATTTATCACTTAATAATTGTGCTATGGTGTCGATATTATCCTTTATTTCTCTTTCATTCACCGCAGAAACAAGCAAATTATAATCAGGAAATATAAGTTGTAATATTGCATATCTCTCATCATTTTTCATTACCTGTAAATCTTTTATTTTAAGTTCTTTAATATCAGATATTTTTAGTGTTCTTTGTCTTAGTTCACGTCTTTGGGACATATCCCACACTGCATTTTGAAGCTTTAAAAATGCTGATGATACAATTATGCTATTTGCAATATCTGCCGCTATACCCCCTTTTTCCCTTTTCGAACTCTCTAAAATATCAATAGCCAAATCATTTAAACCTGTTACTTCATTTATATTCACATTTTCTCTGTGCTTAGCGTCGGTAGCTCCTATTAAATATTCTACTGTAACACCATAATATTTAGCCATACGCATTAACAAAACATATCCGGCGTCGCGCCCCTTTTCATAGTATGATAGATTTTGAGGACTTATTTCTAAGTCCTCTGCCGCACGTTTTTGTGATATGCCCTTGATTTCTCTCAATTCCTTTATTCTTTTGCTAAAAATACCCACAATACCGCCCCCTTTTTAACTATTTATAACTAATATAACATAAAATAATTTAAAATGCAATAATATCAACTAAAATAATATCAAATATAAAAAATAGCTAATTTGTTGACTTTTATTGTATTATATGTTACAATGATATAAACAATATTTTAATTTTATAAATAATATCAACTATTTTTTAAGGAAGGTGAACACAATGCAAGAAAAAATGTTGTATACCAACGAAAAAGATTTACCACTATGTCTAAAAGTTTCAGATGTAGCGGCGGCAATGGGTGTAGGTAGTGTTACGGCTTATCAGCTTGTTAAAAGCGAGGGGTTTCCACGTATCACCATAGGAAAACGCATAGTAATACCTAAAGACGCTTTTTTGAATTGGTTACATAAACAAGTACAGACAACAACATAAAAACATTACAGCGGCGGAAAGGTTAATTTGTTCCGCCGTTCGAATACGGAAAGGAGTAATTTTTAATGAATGAACAAGAAATTAAGTTTTTTTCAGTAATACCTGCTAATGTAAGATATGATACTGACTTACTACCACAAGCAAAGCTGTTATACGCTGAAATAACGGCTCTTATAAATTCAAACGGTTATTGTACTGCAGAGAATAAATATTTTGCTAATCTATACGGAATATCTGAAAATTGCGTTAAAAGGCTTATTGAAGATTTAGATAGCAAAAAATATATTTCAGTTTGTTTCTCTGATAACCATATGCAAATATCTTTAAATGCGGCGGAAAGTGCGAACGCACATTGTCCCAATATATTATAAATGGAGTTGAAAAAATGGGTACATTTAGAACACATAAAAAAAGTAATTTTGTAGTATTAGATAAAGGCTTTTTAAATGATAGTAGGTTGAGTTTAAAATCAAAAGGACTGTTAAGCCTTATGTTCTCTTATCCTGACGGTTGGCAATTTTACGAAAAAGAACTTGTAAGGCACACCTCAGACAAAATCACATCATTAAGAAGTGGCGTACAAGAGTTAATACAGTTTGGCTACATAACACGAAACAGAAAAAGAAATGACAAGGGGCAATTTAAAGAATATGAATATAATGTATTTGAAACACCTATGTTAGAAAACCCTATCTTGGATAAACCTATCTCGGGAAATCGCACCCTATTAAATAATAACATAATTAAGAATAACATAATTAAGAATAACAATGGTGCTGATGTCAGGGTTGACATCAACACAGACACACATATTGATGATTTAATTGATATGTATTTTAAGGCATATTTAACACATTACAAAAAACCGCATCCACAACTAAACAAACCTGCAGTACACAATATCAAATCAAAAATACATAGTTTCATTGACAAATACAATATAACAATAGATTTAGATTTATGGAATGATATGATAATCTCTTTTTTTAATAATGTCAACACTAACGGCAATATCAATCATTTTACAGAAGAAAACATTTTGAAATATCGTTATTATGAAACAGGCGGCGGCAATTTAGACTATTAAAAAATACTGTCTATAAAATCAAATGTTTTTGAGGACATCTATATTATCAATAAAATCCACGATAAAAAGCACATAATATCTACAAAAATAAAGTATATAATTTCATAGACATATAAAGGAGTGAAAAAAATGAATTTCGCATATACAAGAATATCTACAAACAAAAAAACACAAAAACACGATAGACAACAATTGTCTATTCAGACATATGCAAATGAAAACGGCTTTACCATTGATAAATGGATAAATGAAACGATTAGCGGCACTGTATCCGCTGAAAACAGACCTTTATATAACGATATGTATAATCACTTTACACGTGGTGACACTTTAATTATAACCGACATAGACCGCATAGGACGTAATGCAGATGATGTTATAAGTGAATTAAAAAGACTTAAATCTATGGGAATTAGAGTTGTTGCGCTTGATGTTCCGTATATGAACGATTGGGGCAATTCAAACAATGACAGCTTATATAATATGATTATTGATATTGTTATTACCTTAAAGGCACATATGGCACAACAGGAACGCGAAAAGACTGTAAACCGAATAAATCAAGGTTTAGCAGCGGCTAAAGAAAAAGGACACACTCTCGGCAGACCCCGTTCTGATATTCCCTGCTCTTTCATAAAGGAATATAATAAATTTCAAAATGGTGAATATGGCGAAATGTCTATAAGCAAATTTTCAAAAATGTTAGGTATTGGACGCAGCACAGTATATAAATATATTCAAAAAATCAATAGCACTATTACAGTTTAACATAATAGCATTAAAGGGGTTACTGATATGTCACAAACAAAATACAAACTTGATACAGTCAGAAGAAACATAACAATAAATTTTTGTAAATTATACACGCAGTATACAAAAAGTGAAAACGAATTACATAACATAGTTACACGAGCTATTGATAAGAACAAATTATTGATAGCTTGTGACGTGATAAACGAAGATGTTCGACAGAAAGTTGCCGCCGCCATATGGGAAAGTATATTAAATTCAAAAGAATACCCGTATGAGGTATGGAACTTGCCGACAATTTCTCGGAATGAGTTTTACGAAAGAAAGAGAAAATTTATACAAGGTATTGCTATTGACATAGGAATTTAAAACTGACCCTTAAAGGGGAAATCAAAGGGGAAGAGTTATAAATATTGATTGCAAAATAAATACAAAAAACCTCACAAGCCGCTTAGCTGTGAGGTTTTTTAATGGTTGCGAGGGCTGGACTTGAACCAACGACCTTCGGGTTATGAGCCCGACGAGCTACCAACTGCTCTACCTCGCGATATATTTAATTCACGCATCTCAAAAGTACTTTATTATTATAACATAAAAATACAATGCTGTCAAGTATTTTCATTAAAAACCTTTCGCCAAATTGCGGCAAATTATATCTTAAAATTTATTTTCTATTGTTTTTATTGCCTGTTTGGTATATAATATAACCATACTGATAAGGAGATGATAAAATATGGCGCATATGTTATCCAGACTGCGTGTTTGGCTGAGTTGCCACGTTTCACCGCAAACAATGCGTGCGATACGTCCGTTTTTAACGCTTCAGTTTTTCATCTTTATGTTTATGGGTATTATAAACACCGCAATTTTGGTTATCACCGCCACACTGCTTGACATTATAACAAATCTGATACTATCACCACAAAGCGCAGTATCAATTTTTATCATAAATACAAGACTAAACTTTATTATAGGTTATATCGTTAGTCTTATAACATCGTTTTTCCTTAACTCGAAATTTACTTTTCATCAAAAACCAACTTGGAAAAACCTTCTCAAATTCCCAATCAGTTATATTCCGAACTTTATATTTCAATACCTTATGGTATTTATTTTTACACTACTCAATTGGAGGACAACCATTGCATACATTTTTGCGGCTGTTCTGGGAACACCCGTTACATTTATTGCAATGAAATTTGTTTTCCGACGTAAAAAAAAGAAATCGAGGTGAATTTATGTTATCACATATCTACTCCTGCGGTCTAAACGGCATTGATGGTTTCCCTGTATGCGTAGAAACTGATATTTCAAACGGTATGCCGAATTTTGATATAGTAGGACTTCCCGATGCTACAGTAAAAGAGGCTAAAGAACGTATACGCTCAGCCATTAAAAATTCAGGATTTCAATTTCCTGCCAAACGTATCATAATCAATCTTGCTCCCGCATCACAGCGGAAAGCAGGTTCAGGCTATGATTTACCTATGGCATTGTCCATACTGACAGCAACAGAACAGCTCTGTGCAGGTGATTTAGATAAATACGCTTTCTTTGGCGAATTATCACTTGACGGTTCAATACAGCCTATACACGGAATACTTCCTCTTACAATTTCAGCATACAAACAAGGATTTAAAAATGTATTTGTTCCTGAACAAAATGCTGACGAGGCAGCTGTCATTGAAGAAATAAATATATTCCCCGTTTCCTCATTAAGCAATCTATGCAAACATTTAAATGATAGCAGCAAAATACTTCCGCACAAAGTTAATCTTGATGACTACTTTTCAGCAACAATAAATACGCTTGACTTCTGCGATGTAAAAGGTCAGGAAAATGTAAAGCGCGCCCTTGAAATAGCAGCGGCAGGCAATCATAATATACTGCTCATAGGCAGTCCGGGTACCGGCAAAACTATGCTTGCACAGCGTATGCCGGGCATACTTCCCGACCTTACATTTGATGAAGCGCTTGAAGTCACAAAAATACATTCAATTGCAGGATTGCTGACTAAAGACGAACCATTGATTACACACAGACCTTTCCGCAGTCCTCACCATACCATATCTTCTTCAGGACTGTCAGGCGGCGGTTCCACTCCACGTCCCGGAGAATTATCTCTTGCTCATAACGGTATACTGTTCCTTGATGAACTACCTGAATTTCACAGGGATTCACTTGAAATACTGCGTCAACCGCTTGAAGACGGCAAAGTGACAATAACTCGCGTTAAAGCAACACTTACATACCCCTGCAATATAATGCTCATTGCCAGTATGAATCCGTGCAAATGCGGTTATTTCGGTGACAGCAGACATCAGTGTACTTGTTCACCTTTACAAGTCAATAAATATCGCAGTAAAATTTCAGGACCGCTTTTAGACAGAATAGATATTCAGGTAGAGGTTTCTAATGTTGATTACAAGGATTTAAGCTCAACCGAAAAATCCGAAACAAGCGCTGAAATAAAAAAGCGTGTAAACCGTACGCGTAAAATTCAGCTTGAACGTTATAAGAACTTAAATATTTATTCCAATTCACAGCTTGACGCAGGTATGCTGCAAAAATTCTGTCCGCTCGGAACAGAAGAGAATGCAATTTTAAAAGCTGCCTTTGATAATCTTGGATTAAGTGCACGAGCGCACAGCAGAATTTTAAAGGTAGCCCGAACTATCGCCGACCTTGAACAATCTGAGCGTATCACCACGGCACATATTGCCGAGGCAATCCAATACCGCAGTCTTGACAGAAAATATTTTGAATAATAAATATCCCCCCGTATAACGGGGGGTATTTCATTTTCGGGCATAGCCCTAATATTACTGGCTACGCACAAGTGCGTTTTTTGTTGACCTGCCAGTCATGCATTTATTACTTACTACCCGTAAACGGGTCCTGTGGGTCAAACAAACTCAACTGGTCACTCTCGCTCCTGTCTAATAGTCAAATTAGTCACCTCTATATATTAAATTTCTAAATAATTATATCATACACCAATCATAAATGTAAATCCAATATATAAAAAAACACGGCAATATATCATCTAATAGATTGACATATCGCCGTGTTTTTATGCTGTTTAGCACAGCCTTCAGAATTAGTCTACCAATTCAAGAATAGCCATAGGTGCGCTGTCACCGCGACGCGGACCTAACTGATAAATTCTTGTATATCCGCCGTTTCTTTCAGCGTACTTAGGAGCAATTTCAGAAAACACCTTTGTTACAACGTCTTCCTTTGTAATAAACTCCAACGCCTGACGACGAGAATGCAATGTATTTGTCTTGCCAAGAGTAATCATCTTTTCAGCTAAGCTCTGAGTTTCTTTTGCTCTTGTCAAGGTAGTTTCAATTCTGCCCGTTTCCAAAAAGCTTGTCACAAGATTGCGAAGCATTTCTTTTCTCTGGTCTGTTGGGCGATTTAACTTTCTTGTTCCCGGCATAACCGTTACCTCCTATTTAATCTTCTTCTCTTTTAAGGTAAAGACCTAAACCATTTAATTTGTTTATGACTTCTTCAAGCGACTTTCTGCCAAGATTTCTTACCTTCATCATATCCTCTTCGGACTTGTTGGTAAGGTCTTCAACAGTATTAATTCCGGCACGCTTTAAGCAGTTATATGAACGTACTGACAAATCAAGCTCTTCAATTGTCATTTCAAGAACCTTTTCTTTCTTGTTCTCTTCCTTTTCAACAATGATTTCAGTATTCTTAGCATCGTCTGAAAGGTCAACAAACAATAAAAGAATATCATTCATAATCTTAGCTGCCAATGATACAGCTTCATCCGGTTTAATAGTACCGTTTGTCCATAGCTCAATCGCTAATTCCTCTCTGTCTGTGTACTGACCTATATGAGTATTTTCAACAGTATAATTAACCTTTGTTACAGGAGTATATATAGAATCCACCGGAATCACACCGATAATCGGCTGCATTGCCTGTTTATTCTTTTCTGCGCTCACATAGCCTCTGCCTTTTGAGAGAGTAATTTCCACATACAAATTGGCATCTTCATTAAGCGTTGCGATATGCAAATCAGGATTTATAATCTCTACATCATCATCACGCTTTATATCACCCGCAGTAATCTCCTGTGCACCCTTTGCCTCAATGTAAACAGTCTTTGGAAGGTCGCCGTGAATTTTCAGGGCGAGCTTTTTTATGTTCAAAATTAGTTCTGTAACATCTTCCGTAACTCCGGGCATAGTTGAAAACTCGTGCTGTACACCCTCAATTTTTATTGAAGTAGCAGCAGCTCCGGGCAATGATGAAAGTAAAATTCTGCGTAAAGAATTTCCAAGCGTAGTACCATAGCCACGCTCAAGCGGTGATACAACAAATTTTCCGTATTTGCCGTCCTCACTCATATCAACACATTCTATATTAGGCTTTTCCATTTCTATCATTTCAGAACCCTCCTTTTTAATCTGAGGCAATTACGAAACACCGCCGCTCCGTAATTGCTCGTAACAACATATATATATCCACTTACCGAGGGTAACATATAATTATTTAGAATAAAGCTCGACGATAAGATGTTCCTCAACCTCATAGTCGATGTCATCTCTTGCAGCCAAAGTTACAACCTTGCCTGTAAGTGTGTTCTTGTCCATCGAAAGCCACTTAGGAACTACTCTTGTTGCATTTGTTTCAACGATTTCCTTTATTCTTACAGAGTTCTTACTCTTTTCCCTTACTGCTATTACTTCACCCGGCTTTACAAGATATGACGGAATGTCAACCTTCTGACCGTTTACTGTGATATGTCCGTGATTAACGATTTGTCTTGCCTCACGTCTTGTATTAGCTAAACCCAATCTGAAAACAACGTTGTCAAGTCTTGACTCCAAAATCTGAAGTAGCATTTCACCTGTAATGCCCTGTTTTTTGGTTGCCATAACATAATACTTTCTGAACTGTTTCTCAAGCACGCCGTATATAAACTTAACCTTTTGCTTTTCATTAAGCTGCAAGCCGTATTCTGACTGCTTTTTTCTGCCCTGCTTAGGGTTTCTGTTTGATGACTTATCAATTCCCATTGTTGCAGGATTAATGCCTAAAGTTTTGCATCTTTTTAATACAGGTTGTCTGTTTATTGCCATAGTTATTTTTCCTCCTTCACACTTAATTACAAATCAGACTCTTCTTCTCTTCGGCGGTCTGCATCCGTTATGAGGAATAGGAGTTACGTCCTTAATCATTGTAACGTCAAGACCAGTTGCCTGCAATGCTCTGATTGCAGCTTCTCTGCCCGCACCGGGACCCTTAACGTAAACCTCAACTGTTTTCATACCGTGGTCCATGGCTGCTTTAGCCGCTGTTTCAGCAGCTGACTGAGCAGCATACGGAGTGCTCTTTCTTGAGCCGCGGAAACCTAAACCACCGGCACTTGCCCAAGATATAGCGTTACCTGCTGTATCTGTAATTGTAACTATAGTATTATTGAAGGTTGAACGGATATGAGCCGCGCCTTTTTCAATATTCTTTCTATCGCGACGACGTGTACGCGTAGTTTTCTTTGCTACCTTTGCCATTTAGCTTAGTCCCTCCTTTATTTCTTCTTACCTGCTATTGTTCTTGCAGGGCCCTTACGGGTTCTTGCATTGTTCTTTGTGTTCTGTCCTCTTACCGGAAGACCCTTTCTGTGACGGATACCTCTGTAGCATCCTATTTCCATAAGTCTCTTAATATCAAGAGCCAACTGACGTCTTAAATCACCTTCAACTGTATACTCAGCGTCAATTACTTCTCTTAGCTTACTTACATCAGCCTCGGTAAGGTCCTTTACTCTTGTGTCAGGATTTACACCTGTCTTGGAAAGAATTTTCTGTGAACTTTTCAGTCCAATGCCATATATATAGGTAAGACCAACTTCTACTCTCTTTTCTCTTGGTAAGTCAACACCTGCTATTCTTGCCATACTTTTCTACACCTCCATTAAAAGATATCATCAAAAAATTTTTTATAGTGTTGTTGTTTTTAATCAGTACCGCGCACTATATCTGCAGTACCGCATTTTAAAACTCATTCAGGCTGCTGCATACTTATACAGCCAGCCGCACCCGAACAAGTCATAAACAAATTTTGTTTTGTGAAAACTTTAAAATTCTTTTGATAAATTCAGATTTAAATAGTTATACTGCCCTGTTCAAAAAGAGCTGTTATGAATCCAAAATCGATTTATCAATGAATTTTTAGCCTTGCTTTTGCTTATGCTTTGGATTTTCGCAGATTACCATAATCTTGCCTTTTCTCTTAATAATCTTGCATTTTTCACAAATCGGTTTTACTGATGGACGTACTTTCATTTTGTTACCTCCCTTTATTTGGATCTCCAAGTAATTCTGCCCCTTGTCAAATCATAAGGACTCATTTCAAGAGTAACCTTATCACCCGGCAAAATCTTTATGAAATTCATTCTCAACTTACCTGAAATATGAGCCAAAACCTGATGCCCATTTTCAAGCTCTACTTTAAACATTGCGTTAGGCAGGTTTTCAACAACCGTACCCTCCAATTCCAATACATCATCTTTAGCCACGCTATATCCTCCCTTACGCTGACGCAAACTTTAAACAGTCTGCCCTCTTTAATCTGTGATACAAATTAAAGTCCTTCTTATAAATTACAGTGATATGTCTTAATTAAATTCTGCTAATGCTTTCCGCACTTCAGAGTTAGTAACTTTTCCGACTGCTGCAAGTTTGTTTTGTACAAACTCTGAAACACTCTTAGTACCCTGCAAATGCTTAAGCTTTTTTCTTTTCGGACGGTCTACCTTTCGCAATTCGCCGTTAGCCAGATATACATAATCTCCTTCACGCGAAATCACTATAAACAGACTGCCCTTATCGCGTCCTGCAATGGAACGTACTATTGAACCCTCTACTATTTCCATATCTTTACTCCTACAGTGTTAATATCTCATAACCGTCTTTTGTAATCAATACGGTGTTTTCATAGTGGGCAGACAGCTTTCCGTCGTCCGTTACAATAGTCCAGTTATCATCAAGCACAGAAACATTATATGCGCCCTCGTTAACCATCGGTTCAATCGCAAGCGTCATACCAGCGGCAAGTTTAGCGCCGTGACCTGCTTTTCCGAAGTTCGGTACGCTCGGGTCTTCGTGAAGATTCTGACCTATTCCGTGACCTACCAAATCACGGACTACACTGTAACCGTGCGATTCAACATAATTTTGAATCGCCGACGAAACATCACCTAATTTGGAACCGTGCCTTAGATATTTAATTCCCTCAAAAAAGCTTTCGCGCGTCACATCAATGAGCTTTTGCGCCTCGTCGGAAATTTTTCCAACGGCAAACGTTCTTGCCGCGTCGCTGTGCCAGCCGTCCTTTACTGCGCCCATATCAATGCTGATTATGTCGCCCTCTTTAAGGATTGCTTTTTTACTCGGTATTCCGTGAACAACTTCGTCGTTTACCGACGCACAAATACTGCCCGGAAAACCGTTATAATTGAGAAAATTCGGTCTTGCACCTTTAGAAATGATAAAATCATATGCAATTTTATCAAGCTGCGCTGTATTAACACCCGGCTTAATATGCTTTTCCAAAAGCTCTAAAGCCTCTTTTGTAATTTGTGCTGATTCGCGCATTTTTTCGACTTGTTTTGCCGATTTAATTGTTATCATAAATCACACCTCAAGTCCCAGAGCCGCTGCAACATTCTTTGTTGTATCACTGAGCTCCTCTTCACCCTTTGCGGTAACGAGAAGTCCCTGCTTTTCATAGTAAGCTTTTATAGGCTCTGTCTGTTCGTGATAAACATTAAGTCTGTTCTTAATCGTATCGGGATTATCGTCTGCGCGCTGAATCAAATCTCCTCCGCATTTATCACATTTACCCTCTGTCTGGGGCTTATTTGAAATGACATTGTACGGTGCTCCGCACTCTCTGCATTCACGTCTAGACGAAAGACGTTCAACAATTTTTTCGTCATCTACCTCAAGCGAAAGCACCTTATCAATTTTAACACCTGATTCAGTTAAAGCCTCCGCCTGAGCAGTTGTGCGGGGGAAACCGTCAAGGATAAATCCTTTAGCGCAGTCCGGTTTCTCCAACCGCTCTTTTACTATCTTAACAATTACGTCATCGGGAACAAGTTTTCCGTCGTTGATATACTTTTCAGCCATCTTACCGACGTCCGTCTGCTCCTTGATGGCGGTTCTCAGCATAACACCTGTAGAAATTGTATCAATACCTAAACGCTTTGACAAAATCTCACCCTGTGTACCTTTACCGGCACCCGGAGGTCCCATTAGTACTAAATTCATATACCTCTTACCGCCTTTCCATTCAATTATTCAAGGAATCCTTTATAATGACGCATAGTCATCTGCGACTCTATCTGTCTTACAGTTTCAAGCGCAACACCTTCCATAATCAGCAATGAAGTACCGCCGATTTGAAGTGAAGGAATGTTGAATATTGCGCCGACAATAACCGGCATAATCGCAATAACAGCAAGGAAGAATGCGCCGATTAGATTTAATCTTGACGAAATCTTTCCTATATAATCGCTTGTCGGCTTACCCGGTCTGATACCCGGAATGTATCCGCCGCTCTTCTTCATATTATTCGCAAGCTCAATAGGATTGAACTGAATTGATGAATAGAAATATGTGAAGAACAGAATCAATAATGCATACAATATAGCGTATACAAGACTGGTCCACCACGGTGACGCGTAACCTGCGCTAAGACAGCCAAGAACATAATATCCAAGTCCTGACTGCGGCATATTACCGCCCGTAACAAGTCTTACTATAGTCGCAGGGAAAGCCATAATTGACGAAGCAAAGATAATAGGCATAACTCCGCCTGCGGCAACCTTAATAGGAATATTTGTGCTCTGTCCGCCGTACATCTTTCTTCCTACAACACGTTTTGCGTACTGAACAGGAATTCTGCGTTCAGCGTCAGAGAAGAATACAACGAATGTTATAGCTGCAATTGCCACTATAACTACTGCGGCAACAAATATAAGTCCGCCTGCAGTAAGTCCTGTACTTAACTTCTGCTGATACAGGTTATATGCTGCTGTCGGCATTCTTGAAACGATACCTGCAAAAATGATAAGCGATACACCATTTCCAAGACCCTTTTCCGTAATCAGCTCACCCAGCCAGATAATAAATGCCGTACCTGCTGTAAAGGTAAGTACTATTACAAAGAAAGTAAGAACACTTGGATTTGTTATAGCGTTGCCCATATTATAAAGCGTTACATAAAGACCCGCGCCCTGAATAAATGCAAGCGCAATACCAAGGTATCTTGTAATCTTGTTTATCTTTTTTCTGCCCTCAAGACCTTCTTTTGCAAGACGTTCAAGAGCCGGAATTGCAACAGTCAAAAGCTGTACAATAATTGATGCATTGATGTATGGGGAAACACCCATTGCCATAACAGTTGCGTTCGAGAACGCACCGCCTGTAAATACATCAAACAAACTAAACAAGTCAGTACCGCCATTTCCCAAGAATGCCTGCATTGCCTCAGTGCTTAGATAAGGAACAGGAATATGCGCTCCGAATCTAAATACTATAAGCATCATTAATGTAAATAACATTCTGCGGCGAAGGTCAGGGATTTTCCACGCGTTTCTTAAAGTTTGAAGCACCTTACATCACCTCTGCCTTTCCGCCTGCCTTTTCAATCTTTTCCTTTGCAGACGCGCTCATTTTAGCAACCTTAACAGTAAGCTTTTTAGTAAGCTCGCCTCTGCCAAGTATTTTAACACCGTCAAGCGTCTTACTGATGATACCGTTTTCCTTTAGTACCTCAGCCGTAACCTCTGTACCGTCCTCAAGCTTATTAAGAGCTTCAACGTTTACAGACACATACTGCTTTGCAAATATATTCTTAAAACCACGCTTAGGAAGTCTTCTGTAAAGCGGCATCTGACCACCTTCAAAGCCCGGTCTTACTCCGCCGCCCGAACGTGCGTTTTGTCCTTTATGACCTTTTCCCGAAGTTTTACCTGTTCCGCTTCCAATACCTCTGCCTACTCTTTTCGGAGCAAACTTTGAACCTTCAGCGGGCTGTAATTCGTTTAAGTTCATTTTGCTGCACCTCCTCACTAATTAGTTTTCTTCAACTGTTACAAGGTGTGATACCTTGTTAATCATTCCTCTTATCTGAGGCGTGTCATTATGCTCAACAACACTTCTTATTTTCTTTAGTCCCAAAGCTTCGACAGTAGCAATCTGATCCTTTTTTCTGCCGATTGTACTTCTGACTAATGTAATTTTTAATTTAGCCATTGTATTTGTGCCTCCTTACTAACCTCTGATTTGGTCTACAGTAATGCCTCTGAGCTTTGCAACTTCTTCAGCCTGCTTTAGCTCTGAAAGACCCTGTACAGTAGCACTAACTACATTTCTCTTGTTATTTGATCTCAGACACTTTGTTCTGATATCCTTAATACCTGCAAGCTCAAGAACCGCACGAACAGCTCCGCCTGCGATAACACCTGTACCTTGTGCGGCAGGTTTCAAAAGAACCTTACCTGCGCCGGCAATACCAATAATCTCGTGAGGAATTGTTGTGCCGACAATAGGAACAGTAATGATATTCTTCTTTGCGCTTTCAATACCCTTTCTGATAGCGTCGGGAATTTCAGCAGCTTTACCCTGACCGTAGCCAACGTGACCGTTTCCGTCACCGACAACAACCAAAGCGCTAAATCTCATTGTACGTCCGCCCTTAACTGTTTTAGCAACACGGTTAATTGCTACGACATTTTCTTCAAGCTCCAAAGCTTCTATATCTAATTTTTCAGTCACTTATCTCGTCCTCCTTCTATTAGAATTCTAAGCCGCCTTCTCTTGCGCCTTCTGCAAGAGCAGCAACTCTGCCGTGATATACATATCCGCCTCTGTCGAATACGACATTCTTAATGCCTGCTGCCTGAGCTTTTTCGGCAACCTTTTTGCCGATTGCTTTTGCACCTTCAACATTACCGCCGTAACCTTTAAAATCCTTATCAACGCTTGATGCAGCTACTAATGTAACGCCCTTAACATCGTCGATAATCTGTGCGTATATGTGGTTTGCACTTCTGAATACGTTCAGACGAGGTTTCTCCGCCGTTCCGGAGATGTTCTTTCTAACTCTCTGATGACGACGAATTCTTGCCGCTTTTTTATCTAACTTCTTAATCATTTAAGAACACTCCTTTCAATTATTTCTTCTTAGCTCCTGCTTTACCTTCTTTACGTCTGATGTGTTCATCAACGTACTTAATACCCTTACCCTTATATGGTTCAGGCTGTCTGAATTCTCTGATTTTCGCAGCAGTAGCTCCGACATCTTCTTTGTTGGCACCCTTTACAAGGATTTTGTTCGGCGCCGGAACCTCGATTGTTACTCCCTCTTTTGCCTCATACAAAACGGGGTGTGAATAACCAAGGCTGAGATTCAATGTCTTACCCTGCATAGCAGCTCTGTAACCGACACCGTTAATCTCAAGCTCCTTTGTAAATCCATCTGTAACACCGACAACCATATTGTTTACAAGTGTTCTCGTAAGACCGTGCAATGACTTATGCACTTTATTTTCTGACGGACGCTCTACTGTGATAACTCCATCAGCTACTTTAATAATCATATCCGGATGAAGCTGTCTTTGCAAAGTTCCGTTTTTACCTTTTACTGTGATTTCGTTTGTATCACTTACCTTTACCTCTACTCCCGCAGGAACAGTGATAGGTAATTTACCTATTCTTGACATAGGATTTTCCTCCTTAACTTAAATTTACTCTGCCTATATGGCAGGTTTTCAGTTATTATTTTAATGATGTTAAAAATCTGATGCGTGCCGATAGTTTTTCGTTAGTCAAGGCAAAGCACCGCAGGCAGTATGCACATACGGCAAGGGGCTTTAACGACGAATAACGGAAAAAATGCGGCAGGCAGATGATTTTTTACCAGATGAAGGCTAATACTTCTCCGCCTATATTCTGCTTTCTTGCTTCTTTATCAGTCATAATACCTTTAGAAGTTGACACGATTGCTATACCAAGACCCTTTAAAACTCTCGGCAGCTCGTCTGCGCCGGCATAAAATCTAAGACCCGGCTTTGAAACTCTCTTAAGACCGCTTATAACCTTTTCCTTGTTAGGACCATACTTTAAAGTAATTCTTATAACGCCCTGTTTGCCGTCCTCAATTACCTGATAGCCCTTTATATAGCCCTCATTATTAAGTATTTCCACAATTGCCTTCTTCATATTTGAAGCAGGAACATCAACTGTTTCGTGCTTTGATGAGCTTGCATTTCTGATTCTCGTAAGCAAATCTGCGATTGGATCAGTTATTTGCATTTATTTTACCTCCTTACGCTTTACAAATTGTTTCACAAGTTGCTCTGCCTTTTATGCTTTACAAATTGCAACCAATTTGTTCGCTATATTCCATCTGTCTGACCTGTTGGTCAGTGTATTGTTTTTACCAGCTTGCTTTTCTTACTCCCGGGATTTGACCCTTATAAGCCAACTCTCTGAAGCAAATACGGCAAATACCAAACTTTCTAAGGTAAGCGTGCGGTCTTCCGCAAATCTTACATCTTGTATAAGCTTGTGTCGAATACTTTGGTTTTCTCTGCTGCTTTATGACCATTGCTTTTCTTGCCATAACCGTTTTCCTCCTTCTATGCTAACACAAACTACGAACGGAACGGAGCACCCATCAAGCTTAAAAACTCACGAGCCTCTTCGTCTGTCTTTGCGGTAGTGACAATGTTAATGTCCATACCTCTAATTTTATCAATCTTATCATAGTCAATCTCAGGGAATATAAGCTGTTCCTTAATACCTACAGAATAGTTTCCTCTACCGTCGAAACCATTAGGATTAATACCTCTGAAATCTCTTACACGCGGAAGTGCTACATTGAAGAATCTGTCTAAGAACTCATACATCTTATCACTTCTCAGCGTTACTTTACAGCCGATATTCATTCCTTCTCTCAGCTTGAAGTTAGCAACAGACTTCTTAGCCTTTGTCACGATTGGCTTCTGACCTGTTATAGCAGCCAAATCCGAACAAGCAGCCTCGATTGCCTTGGGGTTATCCTTAGCTTCACCCATACCGATATTTATAACGATTTTGTCGAGCTTAGGTATCTGCATTACGCTTTTATAGCCGAACTTCTCCATAAGAGCCGGAGCAACTTCTTTATTATACTTATCTTGCATTCTACTCATTGTTAGAATTTTCCTCCTCTCGAAAATTAGTCGTTAAGCTCTGAGTTACACTTTTTACAGTATCTCATTTTTGAACCGTCTGCAAGAACCTTAACGCCTGTTCTTGCGGCTTTACCGCACTTCGAGCAAACTCTCATTACATTTGATGCGTCAATCGGCATTTCCTTATGAATAATACCGCTTTCCTGACCCTGTACTCTTGCTTTCTGATGTCTTTTAGCAACTGCGATACCTTCAACAATAACCTTGCCTTCAGCAGGAATTGCAGTTATAATCTTGCCCTCTTTGCCTTTATCCTTACCGGCGATTACCTTTACGACATCGCCTCTTTTTATATGCATCTTTTTCATTGTAATATCCTCCTATTAAAGAACTTCCGGAGCCAATGATAATATCTTCATATACTCTTTATCTCTAAGCTCTCTTGCAACAGGGCCAAAAATACGAGTACCTCTTGGGTTTTTATCATCTCTTACAATAACCGCTGCGTTTTCATCAAATCTGATGTAAGAACCGTCAGCGCGCTTTGACTCTTTAACCGTTCTGACTACAACAGCCTTTACAACGTCACCTTTTTTTACAACGCCGCCCGGTGTTGCTTTTTTGACACTGCAAATGATTTCGTCGCCAACTGCTGCATATCTTTTTCTGCTGCCGCCCATTACACGGATACACATAACTTCTTTTGCGCCTGTATTATCAGCCACTTTCAAAAGTGTTTGTTGTTGAATCATCTTAAACTTTCCTCCTTAATTTTTAGGAAACTTAATTATTTAACCTTTTCTACTATTTCAACTAATCTCCATCTCTTATCCTTTGATAGAGGTCTTGTTTCCATAACCTTTACCTTATCACCGATAGAGCATACGTTTTCTTCATCGTGCGCCTTAAGCTTGTAAGTATTTTTCATAATCTTACCATAAAGCGGATGTTTTTTATTTTCTTCTATTGCAACAACGATTGTTTTATCCATCTTGTTGCTGATTACTTTACCGATTTTAACCTTACGGCTGTTTCTTTCTTCCACAGATAAGTGCCTCCTTCCGCACATTTCTTACTAAAATCTATCTGCTCACATCGCACTGCCTTGCAGTTCTCTTTCATGAATGATGGTTAATATACGAGCGATAGTCTTTTTTACATCACCAATTCTTTTGGGGTTATCCAATTGGTTTATAGCATTTTGAAATCTCAAGTTGAAAAGCTCCTGCTTGCTCTCTGCAAGCTTTTCTTCTAATTCAGCCGTTGATAAATCTCTTAGCTCATTTACTTTCATTCTTATTCACCATCCTCTGCTTGACGTTTCACAAACTTACACTTAATAGGAAGTTTATGCATAGCAAGACGCATAGCTTCTCTTGCCACTTCTTCACTTACACCCGCCATCTCGAACATAATTCTGCCGGGCTTAACTACTGCTACCCAGTATTCGGGAGCACCCTTACCTGAACCCATTCGGGTTTCAGCCGGTTTTCTTGTTACCGGCTTATCCGGGAATATCTTTATCCAAACCTGACCGCCACGCTTTGTATATCTTGTCATAGCGATACGGGCTGCCTCAATCTGTCTTGAAGTAATCCAAGCCGGCTCTACTGCCTGAAGACCAAATTCACCGTGTGATACAACGTTACCACGCGTTGCCTTACCCTTCATTCTGCCGCGCATTACTCTTCTATACTTAACTCTTTTAGGTAGTAACATTACTGTCTGCCTCCCTTCGGTCTTCTGTCACCGCGACGACGATTGTCACGTCTGCCTTCAGCGGCCTGAGCAGCGGCTTCCTTTCTTCTGCCGTCAGCAACGTTCAGGATTTCGCCCTTGTATATCCAAACCTTAATACCAAGGATACCGTATGTTGTATGAGCTTCCGCAAAACCATAGTCGATATCAGCTCTTAAAGTCTGAAGAGGAATTGTACCCTCGTGATACTGCTCTGTTCTTGCAATTTCAGCGCCGCCTACACGACCTGCAACCGCAGTTTTGATACCTTTAACGCCAAGACGCATTGCTCTGCCCATAACCTGCTTCATAGCACGTCTGAATGAAATACGTCTTTCAAGCTGTGCTGCAATATTCTCAGCAACAAGCTGT
This sequence comes from Lachnospiraceae bacterium MD329, assembly GCA_010206265.1. GTDB lineage: Bacteria > Bacillota > Clostridia > UBA1381 > UBA1381 > Hominilimicola. The sequence goes on along the minus strand of VIQV01000007.1, from coordinate 67,253 downwards.
GCGTTTGTATCAGGAGTTTTAACCTCCATAATGTTTACGTTTACTGTTTTTGAAGTAAGCTTTTCAACCTCAGCCTTCAGCTTATCAATTTCAGCTCCGCCTCTGCCTATAATGATACCCGGTTTAGCAGCGTGGATAGTTATGAAAATCTTATTCTGCTTTCTCTCTATGCCAATCTTTGCTATACCTGCGTCATAACAAGCTTTTTTAACAAATTTTCTTATGTTATAATCTTCAACCAACTGGTCGCCAAAGTCTTTTTTACCTGCAATCCACTTAGAATCCCAGTCTTTTATAACACCGACTCTAAGTCCGTGTGGGTTTACTTTTTGTCCCATAAGTGAACCTCCTTCTCAATTAGTCTTCCTTTTCCTTTAATACCAAGGTGATATGGCTGGTTCTCTTTAAAATCTTGAACGCTCTGCCCTGAGCGTGGGGCTGAATTCTTTTTAAAGTAGGACCTTGAGTTGCATAACATTGTGCAACGTATAGTTTATTCTTATCCATATCGTGATTATTCTCTGCGTTTGCAACAGCAGACGCAAGAAGCTTTGATAAATACTCGCTCGCTGACTTCGGAGTATTGTCTAAAATACCCTTTGCAACGTTTACAGGCTTGTTTCTTATCAAATCAAGCACTATTTTCACCTTTCTCGGTGAAATACGAGCATACTTTAACACTGCGCGTGCTTCCATATGTGGATTCCTCCTTTTGCAATATTGGTAACGGGATTAAATCCCTTGTAAATCTGTTTTATTTGCTGGTCTTAGCTCCGGCGTGACCTTTATAGGTTCTTGTCGGCGCAAATTCACCAAGTCTGTGACCTACCATATCCTCACTGATAAATACCGGAACGTGCTTTCTGCCGTCGTGAACTGCGATTGTGTGTCCAACCATTTCAGGGAAAATTGTGGAAGCTCTTGACCAAGTCTTAACAACCTTCTTTTCATTTGCAGCGTTCATAGCTTCAATTCTGCTCATAAGACGCTCTTCAACGAAAGGTCCCTTTTTAAGTGATCTGCCCATTAAATCTTCCTCCTTTCAATCTGTTTAATCAATTATTTAGAGTTTCTTCTCTTTACGATAAACTTATCTGTTCTGTTCTTCTTCTTTCTTGTCTTAAGACCAAGAGCAGGTTTACCCCAAGGAGTAACCGGTGCAGGACGTCCGATAGGTGATTTACCTTCACCACCGCCGTGCGGGTGATCGTTCGGGTTCATAACAACACCTCGAACTGTCGGTCTCCAACCCATATGACGCTTTCTTCCGGCTTTACCGATAGAAAGATTTGAATGTTCCTGATTACCTACAACACCGATTGTTGCCTTACAGTCAAGACGAATCATTCTAACTTCGCCTGACGGAAGTTTAACCTGTGCATACTTATCTTCTTTTGCCATAAGCTGAGCACTGTTACCTGCACTTCTTACAAGCTGAGCGCCCTTACCCGGATACAGCTCAACATTATGAATAAGTGTACCAACCGGAATATCCTTAATGAACAATGCATTACCCGGCTTAATATCTGCGCCTTCGCCAGATACGACAACATCGCCGTCTGTAAGACCTACAGGAGCGATGATATAAGCCTTTTCACCGTCCTCATACTGAATAAGAGCAATATTCGCACTTCTGTTCGGGTCATATTCAACACCGATAACAGTTGCGGGCATACCGTCTTTATTTCTCTTAAAGTCAATAATTCTATACTTTCTTCTATTGCCGCCGCCTCTATGACGAACAGTAATTCTACCGTATGAGTTTCTTCCTGCGTGCTTATCCTTCTTTGCAAGAAGTGAACGCTCAGGTGACTTCTTTGTAATTTCAGCGAAGTCTGAAACTGTCATAAATCTTCTGGCAGGCGAAGTAGGATTATACTTTTTAAGTGCCATTATCCTTTACTCTCCTTATCTATAAATTAAATATCGAAAAATTCGATAGTCTTGCTGTCGTCTGTAAGAGTAACGATAGCCTTCTTCCACGACGGACGTCTGCCTTCGTTTCTGCCCATTCTCTTTACCTTACCGAGAACGTTCATTGTGTTTACCTTTGCAACCTTAACACCGAACACTTCCTCAACAGCTTTTTTAATCTCAAATTTGTTCACAGTCTTTGGAACTTCAAAGGTGTATTTTTTAATTTCATTACCTTCTCTGTCCAAAATTGTTTCCATACTGCGCTCAGAGATGATTGGTCTTCTTAGAATATCGTATGAATTCATTATGCAAGCACCTCCTCAATCTTTTCTACGGCGTTCTTAGCTACGATAAATGCGTCGTGGTTAAGAATGTCGTATGTGTTAAGAGTACCAACGTGAGTCGGTGTAACACCCTTAATATTTCTTGCTGATTTGTAAACATTTTCGTCAGCCTCAGCTGTAACGATAAGAGCCTTTGTGTTTACCTCAAGACCCTTTAAAAGAGCCGCGATTTTAGAAGTTTTAATCTCCTCAAGGCTTAAATCGTCTATTACGAACACCTTATAATCAGCATATTTTACTGAAAGAGCACTCTTAAGAGCAATTCTCTTTACCTTCTTATTTATATTGTAGCGATAACTTCTCGGCTTAGGACCAAGAGCCACGCCGCCGCCTGTCCACTGCGGAGCTCTGATACTACCCTGTCTTGCACGGCCTGTACCTTTTTGTCTCCACGGCTTAATACCGCCGCCGCGCACTTCTGTACGCGTCTTTGTAGACTGTGTGCCTTGTCTTTGATTTGCAAGATAGTTTGTAACTACCGTATGCAAGACCGTTTTATTCACGTCAGCGCAGAATATAGCGTCAGATACTTCCATATCGCCTGTCTTTGCGCCTTCAATGTTATATAAAGCCACTTTAGCCATTATATTTCCTCCTTTCCAATAACCTCGATTATGCCTTTACGCTGTTTCTGATTGTAACAAGTCCGCCCTTATTTCCGGGGATTGCACCCTTAACAAGAATCAAATTCTCTTCCGCGTCGATTTTGACAACCTCAAGATTTTGGACTGTAACCTTTTGAACACCCATATGTCCCGGAAGTACCTTACCCTTGAACACTCGTCCGGGGTTAGAGCACATACCCATTGAACCGGAGACTCTCTTACTCTTTGAACCGTGAGTCATAGGACCTCTGTGAAGACCGTGTTTCATCGGACCGGCAAAGCCTTTACCCTTTGAAATACCGCTTACGTCTATCTTTTCTCCGGCTGCGAAAATATCAGCCTTGATTTCGTCACCTACATTCAAGCTTGCACAATCGTCAAGTCTGAACTCTCTCAAGTGCTTTTTGTTTGCAGTGTCTGCCTTTTTGAAATGGCCGAGCTGCGGCTTATTAAGATGTTTTTCACTTACATCGCCGAAACCGACCTGTACAGCCTCGTAGCCGTCTGTTTCTACAGTTTTCTTTTGTGTAACAACACAAGGACCTGCAAGAACAACCGTTACCGGAATAACTACTCCGCCTTCGCCAAAGATTTGAGTCATACCAATCTTTGTACCTAAAATTGCTTTCTCCATTATTTTTCCTCCTTAATTCAGTTATTGGTTTCCGAAAGCAAAACGGAAACTTGACCTGCATCATAGCCGTTTGGGCTACTGCATTTTTTGAGTGACCTTACTTCTGAATTACGTCTATTTCAACGCCAGCAGGTAGGTCTATTTTGATTAGTGATTCCATAGTTTTTGCACCTGGAACAACTATATCAATCAATCTTTTGTGAGTTCTTCTTTCGAACTGCTCACGAGAATCCTTATACTTATGAACCGCTCTCAGGATTGTGATGATTTCCTTGTCAGTCGGTAGCGGGATAGGTCCCGACACCTTAGCGCCTGTTCTCTTTGCGATTTCAACAATCTTTTCAGCGCTCTGGTCTAGCACAACGTGGTCATAAGCCTTTAGCTTGATTCTGATTTTCTGGTTTGCTGCCATACTTTTCCCTCCTTAGTTTTTATTGTGTTGTAATCTGCACGACAGCTTAAAATTGCACACACCGCCGGGTGTTTCGCACCACCCTTAAAGAAAACCCGAAGTTACACACCTCGGGCAAAGTTAGCCAATTTTCGCCGTATACACACCTTACCGCACGCCGCCTTACAGCTGCGTTTCGGCAAAGCTTATATACGAATTACTTAACTGCCGCCCGGTTTCTTGAATCGGACTCACTCCGCGGAAAAACCGGTTTCAAAGAACCGCAACCTCCCGTTTCATCGCTTGTCAGTACCATATGCGGTATGTCCGCATAAGTCACAACACGAATATTATACCTTATTTAAGCCGTTTTGGCAAGTTTTTTCACAAAAAAATTTCATTAAATTTTCTACAAATTTAATGAAATTTTGCTTTGATTTTTGTGCAAATTTACATATGCTTTTTTCCTTGTAAATATTTCTCCTTTGTCGCCATACCTCCACGGATATGACGCTCTGCCTTATTCTGCTCTAAAACAGCCTGCGCCTCTTTGTACAGCGCCGGATTTATCTTGGATAGCCTCTCGTGCACATCTTTATGTACGGTGCTTTTAGAAATATTAAAAATCTTTGCTGTTTTGCGGACTGTGGCGTTATTCTCAATTATATACTGCGCCAGTTCCACCGCCCGCTTTTCTATGTAATCCTTCATTCTCCCACCGACCTTTCTGTAAAACATATATATGAAATTTTCGAACAGTTTATGTAAGCAAAATTCAATATAAGCAACATTGTCGGTAAAAGAATACAAAACACAACAAAAGACCGAGAGTTTTTACACTCTCGGTCTTTCTCTAAATTAAAAACATCTTTCTATATAGATATTATCAGAAAAAAACCTAATCTTCAAAAAATTTATTGCTCGTACTTTTTCCTCCTCACAATCAACTATTGAAACAACATTTTTTTCCATATATCTTTTTCAAACGGCTGAGCATTTGTCTGTTTGTTGTTAATCCCAAAATCTTGCAATCAAGTATGGTTCTATGTAACAAACTCAAATTATAATATGCAATCCAGAGCCTCATATGAGTTTCCTTGTGAATATAAGAAATATCATATAACATATTCCAGCTTTCATCATCTGTTATAGCTTTTTGTACCAATTCATAATCACATATCCATTTCTCAGAAATCTCCACCATCTCCTATCAGTTAATTTCACAAAACCCTTTTTCTTTCGCAGTATTTATAAAACAACAGAAGGCAAGTCAATGACTTGCCTTCTGTTTAATTCATATTATTCAGCTTTTACTGTATCGTCAGCCTTATAAGCCTCGTTGATTTCCTTAATTACATCAGCGCCGCCCATTGACTTCCATCTCTCAATTTCAGCCTTATACTCATCAGCTGTAATCTGACCAACAATATACTTCGTCTTAGCTTCAGCCATAATAGCGTCAAGCTGAGGACCCTTCTTTGAATATGTTGCAGATACATACGGCTCAGCAGGGTTTGGTACTGCATAAAGCTCGTTATCCTCATAAACCTGATCAATCTTTTCAGCAACAGGAGCTGTGTATCTTATCTTTAAATCTGTAGCTATAATACCTGTTGAGAACTGGTTAAGGTCAGCATACTCCTTAACAAGCGCAGGATCATCTTTCTTTACAACGAAACCTTCAGCATCAATATCATAGTTTCTGCCTTCGATACCATAGTTCATAAGGTTAAGAGCAACCTGATCGTTAGCCTTATCCATTACACCAAGAACAAAATCAAGGTCTTCTTCAGTTGCAACAGCAGCCTTCGGGAATACATAATATCCGTCATAGCCTGTTGTCGGAAGAGTTCTCGGTTCTGCAGACGCGTCCTTTGTAACATAACCGAATACATCAACAACTGCGTCAGGGTTCTGACCCTGCATATTCTGAGCAAGTCTTCTTGCTCTGTCGGCAACGTCTATGATAACGCCTGCCTGACCTGACAGGAACTGCTCGTTCCACTTATCTGATGAATAGGTAGCCATATCGCTGTTGATAAGACCCTCATCATAACATTTCTTCATAAAGTTAAGAGCGTCCATAAACTCATCTGTCATAAAGTCAGGAATAAGCTCACCGTTTTCATCAAGACCATACTTGTTAGGCGCACCCATCCAAATTGCAAGGTTATTAAGAGGACCATCAAGATAATCTGTAACTATCATACCATATGTGTCCTTTTGACCGTTACCATCAGGATCCTGCTCTGTAAATGCCTTTAATACATTATAGAACTCATCTACAGTCTTAGGAATATCAAGATTCAACTTATCAAGCCAATCCTTTCTGATTGAAACACCAGCTCTACCAACTGTTCTTGCACGGTACAAACCGTAAACCTTACCATCTATTGAGATGTTGTGATTAACCATTGGGTTAGTCTGAGCAAGATTCGGGAATTTTGAAGCGTCTGACAATTTATCTGTAACGTCCCAGAATATATCGTTTCTTGACGCCTGAATAACGCTTGAACTTCTCGTTCCTACAAGCATTGCGTGCGGGTATGTGCCCGAACCCATTGATGTCGTAACTTTTTCATCATAACTTGTTGACGGTGCCCAAGTTATATTAAGTTTTGTACCAAGAAACTCCTCTAATTCCTTCATAACAGGGCTGTCTGCTCCTGCCGACTCCGGCTGGAATGCCTTTGTCATAACATTAATAGACGGATTTTCCATATCTATTGATTCAGTTTTCTGTCCGCAGCCTGCAAGAGTACCTGCAAGCATTACTGACGCCATTGAAAGTGTAGCAACCTTTTTCCAAGTTTGTGCCATTTTTTTATTCCTCCTTAAATACATTAAAGTTTTAGTATAATATTTTAATTTAAGCGTAAACCGCTTTAATTCTGAAATTAGCCTTTTACTGCGCCGACCATAACGCCTGCCGCAAAATGTTTCTGCAGGAACGGATATACACAAAGAATCGGAACAGTACCAATAACGATAACAGCCATCTTTAATGTATCCGTAGGCGGAAGTTCTTCTATACTTGTAGATGTTTCAGCCGTCTGCATTACCAAATTTCTAAGTACAAGCTGGAACGGGAACTTCTTCGGGTCATTTAGATACAGCAATGCGCCAAAATAGTTGTTCCAGTGTCCGACAGCATAGAACAGACCAAAAGTTGCAAGACACGGCAGCGACAGCGGAAGAGCTATCTTTGCAAAGATACCAATATCACTGCAGCCGTCAATTGACGCCGCCTCTTCAAGCTCACGAGGCAGCTCTATAAAGAAGTTACGCACAATAAGCATATTATATGCACTGATACAGCCCGGCAGAATAAGAGCCGCATAAGTATCATACAGACCCAAGCTCTTAACAACTAAGAACAACGGAATCATACCGCCGCTAAATACCATTGTGAACAGTACCATATTCAAAAGCGGCTTTTTCCCGATAAGATTCTGTCTTGAAAGACCGTATGCCATAGTTGCCGTAAAGAACAGGTTAATAAACGTACCTATACCCGTTATGCAAAGTGAAATAACCAGTGAGCGCAACACGGTAGTACCCATACCGCTCATATCAAACACCGTTTTATACGCGTCAAGCGTCGGGTCTTCAGGAATAAAGAATATAGGTCTTGTCTGGATTTCACGTTCAGGAGCGAAAGACGCTGCTATAACGTATATAAAAGGTATTACCATTACAACGGCAATAAGCGTCAGCAATGCATATATAATAACATCAGCTATAATATCACCGATACTTCTTCTTTTTATACTAATCATCGTTTCTTTCCTCCCCTCTTAGAATAAGCCGTCCTGACCTGCTTTTTTAGCAAGTCTGTTAGCAGTCTGAATACAGATAATGCTGATTACTGATTTAAACAAACCAACCGCGGTTGAATAACCATAGTTACCTTCAACTCTACCATATTGATAAACGTAGGTATCAAACGTTTCCGATTTTTCACGGTTAAGAGTATTCTGCATAAGAATAATCTGTTCAAAGCCGGTATCCAAAACACTGCCCATACGAAGAATAAACATAGTAACAATCGTACCTAAAATCGCAGGCAGAGTTATGTATATAAGCTGCTGGAAACGGTTTGCGCCGTCCACTATAGCCGCCTCATACTGCTCTACATCTACGCCTGCCAGTGCCGCAAGGAATATAATAGTTCCCCAACCTGTTTCTTTCCATATATTCTGAATCAAAAGAACCCAATAAATCGCGAAACCGCCGCCCAGCGCGTTCATTTCCTTACCTGTAAGGTTTTTAACGATTTCAAACAGCGCGCCGCCGCTCTGAGCCGATGAAGACGGCATTTTAACAAGCATAAATGTTATAGACGCGATAACAACCATTGATACGAAGTGAGGTACATAAACAAGCGTCTGGATAACCTTTTTGTACCACTGAACCTTCATTTCATTAAGAAGCAATGCCAAAATAATCGGCAGCGGGAAGAAAAATACAATATTCATACCCGATATAATAAGAGTGTTTCTTAAAAGCTGCAAGAAACTTGAATCCAGAAAGAACGATTTAAAGTTACCGATTCCAACCCAGTCTTGCGTAAACGCAGCGCCGAAGAATTTACTTGTAGCGCCGTAATCCTTAAATGAAATCAAGATACCCCACATAGGAACAATCTTGAAAACGATAAAATACAAAAATCCGGGCAGCAGTAATAAGTACATCCACTTATCTCTCTTTATCTGAGCCCATCTTTTTTGTTTGATTGCTGCTTTCTCTTCCACCGAAAGCTCAACCTTTTTTGCTTTAGCCATAGCAGACCCTCCCTCAAAAGTTTACTAATGTTTCAAAAAGCCCGTGAAAATCGCAGAAATACGATTGTATTACCGCAAATTGCACAAACACCGAAACCTAACTAAATACATTATAGCCTATTTAATACAATTTTGCAATAGTTTTGGTAAAAAAATCGAAAAAAATACATATTTTCTTTAAGTTTATTATACAAAATCACTACTGCATATTTAACAGCCAAAATGTACCTTTTTTAATTTAATTTGATTTTATCATTAAACCGAGTTAAAAGTCCATAAAAAAAACAGAGGTTTTTTGTTCAATTTAACGATAAAAAGACGGCGATTTTTTAATCGCCGTCTTTATTTGTTAATTATGCATAAAACCTTTATTTGGCAAGAAAATCTCCTAATCTTACAACCTCAATACCTGCAAGCATTACAATACCGGTACCGTGCGTATCGTTAAGACGCCAGGTAAGGTCATACTTATAGTAATCAGGTATAAATGAGAACTCACTGCCTCTGCACACTCCGTAAACGTTGCCTGCGTGGTCAACGCTTATTTTTGATATTGCCTCCCAAGCCTTGTAAATAGACTTGACATATTTTTCGGGGTTTTTCAGCCAGCCGAAACGTATACCTCTTGAAAAAGCATAAATAAACATTGACGTACAAGATGTTTCGGGATATGATTCCCAGTCGTTAAGCACCTGATGCCACATTCCCTGTTCGTCCTGCAATTTCAGATAACCCTCACACAATACATTAAGAAATTCTATCAGGTCATTTCTCTTCGGGTGGTCCTCAGGCAGTTCTTCAAGCAGTTCTGTCATTGAAAATACGACCCAGCCGTTACCGCGTCCCCACGGCACATTTGTCTTGGTATCATATTTAAAGTCATAGACGTGTGACATAATATTTTCCTCAGGCATAAACAAACGCTTTTTAAAACCAAAGAACTGATTTGCCGCGTCATCAGCATACTTTTGGTCGCCCGTAAACTTATAATAACGCGTCAGGAACGGTACACTCATATATAAATCGTCAGCCCACATTGTCTGATTGTGGAAATGGTGCATCATCTCCTTGCGGAAAAATGCTCCGTCCTCCAGTCTTGACTGATGATTGAATATATAATCTCCGACATAGTCGGCAACCTTTTTAACGTCACGCAGTCCAAGCTGCTTATGCACTTCAAGCATCATTGACGCGAACGAACCGCAGTCGTCAAGACTGTCAATACTGGTCAAAAGATTATGAATACCGGTTGCTCCGCCGTACTGCTCCTTATCCCATAACGCGTAATCAAACGTGTCAATACACAATTGAACGTGGTCTGAAATATACTGTTTTAAATCCTCTGCACCAAGCAGAATTGCCGTGTGCAAAAGTCCGTAAAGCGTTACGCCAAGAGGATAGTTCCAGTGACCGAAATATTCATTTGCATTATACGGTCTTACAAAAGTATCGGGAGCGTCAAGCCGCCAATAGGTATTATCTATAACGTGATTCATATCCTTGGCGTCGTCAAACGGAAATTCAAAATCTGCACTGAATGTTCCTATGTACATCCAGACGTCATCAGTACCCTTTACAAGCGCAGGACTTTCAAGTTTTGCGTCATAACAGGTAAGTGTATATCCCCAGTCCGAACCATCACACAGACATTTGACAAACACGTCATATTCACCAAACGGCAAAGTCACGGTAAAGGTTTCTTTTCCGCCGTTTGTCGAAAATACTTCTTTCTTATTAATATATACTGTCGCCGCACCCTTGGTATCAAGCGTCATTTTATGAGCTGTATCCTTAATGTCGTCAAAAAACGCTCTGGTATAGCCTATGGCATAACGGTTTGCAGGTGTGCCGAACATACGTGTAAGCTGACCCTTTTTCATTTCATCAGCCGACCAGTCCTTTACGGGATAGAGTTTTTTATCAAAATCGCTTTCACTCATACCAATTTCAAATTCAGGCACATAATCGTCACCAACAAGCTCGGTAAACACGAATCCTTCCTGACCGTCGCGTTCCTTTGTCGGCATAAGCGTATACATATCCCACTTGCCAATCCAAGTACCAAACCAACCGCCGAAGCCTGCCTTAGTTTTCTTGAACTGGATTCTTATATCGTTCCAGCCTTCCTCGACTTCCATAAAAACACGCGTTGCGGTTTCCGAATAACGCTCCTTAAAAATGTCGGACTTGTACGCAACTTCACCATTCACATATACAGTCATAGGTCCGAAACAGTTAATGTCCCAGCCAAACGAAGACTTACCGCCTGAATAGAACTTTGTAAATGCCCATACGCAGTCCTTGTCCTTGCTTTCGGGATATATTTTGTTAAAATCAACAATATATCTGTAGTCTGTTGTACGAACAATACCGTTGTTTGTATAAGCACGGTAATAAAGACCGTGTTTAAGGTTTTGTCCGACATACCTGTATGCCAGCGAAGAAATTATTTTTTTTGGGTCCGTCCCTTCGTAGGCATTAATGCTCAGACTGTCATCAAAATAATAGCCCATTTTTTCTCTCTCCTTAAAATTAATATATGATTCATTATAGCATTACCGATTATCAATTGTCAATCCAAAATAAGGTTATTTACAACAAAAAAATAAGGACGGACAACGTCCGTCCAACGATTTTATTCACCGTTCAGAATTGCCTCAACGACATTCTCAGCATATTCACGGCAAGCGCCGCATACACTTGAAACACCGGTTGCCTCCTGTACAGCGTCAAAATCTTTTGCGCCGTTTTCAATTGCTGTTCTTATGTCGGCTACGGTTACACCGACACAGCTGCATACTAACTTATCTTCCTGCATTATTATCACCTCATTATTAATATACCATTATCTCACTAATTTATACATATGTCAATGTTTTATGTGGACAATTAAACCCAAAAGTGATAAAATATTATTAAACAAAAAAATCCGAAGGGGGAATTTTATAATGAAAGTAATTCTTGTAAACGGCAGTCCGAAAGAAAGAGGCTGTACATTCAGAGCGTTAAAAGAGGTTGAAACGGAGCTTAACAAAAACAGTGTTGAAACAGAAATATTTCATATAGGAACAGAACCGCTTGCAGGCTGTACAGGCTGCGGCGCGTGTGCAAAAACAGGTGAATGCGTATATAGCGATTCGGTAAATACGTTTGTAAAGAAGTCGGAAACCGCAGACGGATTTGTTTTCGGTTCACCCGTGCATTATGCCGCCGCGTCTGGCGCGCTTACCTCGTTTCTTGACAGAGCATTTATGAGCGGAGGCGGAAAAATGCGTGGTAAAATAGGCGCGTCGGTATTGAGTTGCCGCCGCGGAGGCGCAAGCGCGTCGTTCGACCAATTGAACAAATATTTTACTATAAACAGTATGCCCGTTGTTTCTTCGCAATACTGGAATCAGATACACGGAAACACACCTGCCGAGGTTGAACAGGACCTTGAAGGACTGCAGACAATGCGTACACTCGGCAAAAATATGGCTTGGCTTTTAAAATGTATTGAACTCGGCAAACAGGCAGGCGTTACAATTCCCGAACAGGAACCGAAAATTAAAACAAATTATATAAGATAAGAATAAAAACCCCCAAGAGTTTTATCTCTTGGGGGTTCTTTTTATTTGTCCAGATTTTTAATAACCTTATTATAAATATGATTATAGAACACAAGGCTTAAAGCAAGCGAGAATACCTCTGCAATGATAAACGACCACCATACAGCGTTCACTCCGCCCACCTTTGCCAGAATAAATGCTGACGGCAGTAAAATAATAAGCTGACGCATAATAGATATAAGCATACTTAAAAAACCGTGTCCAAGTGCCTGAAAACAAGATGATATAACAATACCCACTCCGGCAGTTATAAAGCACAGGCTTATTATACGCAGCGCAGGCACACCGATTTCAAGCATATTTTCCGACGCGTCGAAAAATCCAAGAAAGACATCAGGCAGTAATTGGAATAAAATCAGTCCAATCAGCATAATTGTGACTGCATACACAATAGTAAGTTTAATCGTTTTCGTAAGACGTTTTTTATTCTTCGCACCGTAATTATATGAAATTATCGGTACAGTACCGTTATTCAGTCCGAATATCGGCATAAACACAAAGCTTTGCAGTTTGAAATAAACACCGAATACCGCAACTGCGGTTGATGAAAATGCTATAAGAATTTTATTCATACCAAATGTCATAATTGAACCGACAGACGACATAATTATTGACGGTATACCAACCGCAAGAATTGTTTTTATGTATGCCGTTTCGGGTCTGAAATGCTTAAAACTAATCTGTACATCAGGATTGCATTTAATATTAAGTATAGTTGCAAACACAGCCGCACATATCTGACCTATAACTGTCGCCGCCGCCGCGCCGACAACACCCATTTTCGGCATACCGAACAAGCCGAAAATCAGTATAGGGTCTAAAACTATATTTATAACCGCGCCTGTTGTCTGTGTTATCATTGTATAGAAAGTTCTTCCCGTGGATTGAAGTACCCTCTCGGAAGCAATCTGCACAAAAACACCGAATGACATAATCAGACATATTTTTGTATACTCAATACCCATTTCCGTAATTTCCGCCGACGCAGACTGCGCCAAAAAGAACGGTCTTGTCAGAAACAGTCCTATAATAAGGAACAGTATATATCCCAGCACTTCAAGAAAAATACCGTTTTCAGCCGTTTTGTTTGCCGCTTTAAATCTTTTTTCACCAAGACTTCTTGACAGCATTGCATTAATTCCGACGCCTATTCCGACCGCTACCGAAATCATCAGATTCTGCATAGGGAAAGCCATTGATACAGCTGTCAGCGCGTCCTCGGACAATCTTGACACAAAGATACTGTCTACTATGTTGTAAAGCGCCTGTACAAGCATTGAAACAACCATAGGCAGTGACATTGAAATTATCAGTTTATTTACAGGCATTATGCCCATTTTGTTTTCTCTTGTCTGTTCCATTTGTATTACTCCTTTCGTGATTTGCATAGAGCTTGAATTTTATCATACTTCACAAAATTTGTCAATGATTTTGTCGAATTATTTACGGCGGAGCATATTTATCATTTCGGAAACAGTACGTATACCGTAAGCCGCAAAACCGTCGGGTATATTCACGCCTTTAAGCGATTGTTTCGGCACTATTGCCGAGGTAAAACCAAGCTTTGCCGCCTCGCTGATACGCTTTTCAAGCTGTGAAACGCCTCTTAATTCACCGCCCAGACCAACTTCACCTATAAATATCATATCGGACGGCAGCGGTATATCAGACTGGCTTGCCGCCACAGCGGCGCATATACCTAAATCAACCGCCGTTTCATCTATTTTAAGTCCGCCTGCGATATTCAGGTACACGTCGGAATTTGACAGATTCATTCGCGCGCGTTTTTCAAGCACGGCAATCAGCAACAGCAGACGGTAAAGGTCAATACCGTTTGCCATACGCCTCGGATTCCCGAAACCCGTCGGGGTAACAAGAGCCTGTATTTCCGCCATAACGCCTCGGCTCCCTTCCATAGCGCACACTATCGCACTTCCCGAAATATCGGCATTTCTTCCCTCCAAAAGCATTGCCGAGGGATTTTCAACCTCTATCAGACCAACATCACGCATTTCAAAAACACCTATTTCATTAGTTGAACCAAATCTGTTTTTAACGGCGCGTAAAATTCTGAAGGTAAGCTGTCTGTCACCCTCAAAATACAGTACGCAGTCAACCATATGTTCAAGCACACGCGGACCTGCAATAGCGCCTTCCTTTGTAACGTGACCGACAATAAAAAACGCTATTCCCAGTGTTTTTGCAATACGCATAAACGAGTTTGTAGCCTCCCTGACCTGAGGCACACTTCCTGCCGCGGAAGAAATATCGTCGCGGTTCATAGTCTGGATTGAGTCGATTATTACAACGTCGGGTTTAACACTGTTTATACATTCTATAATTGTCGAAACGTCTGTTTCCGATACAAGATACAGGTTGTCCGACGCAACTCCGAGCCTTTCGGCGCGGATTTTAATCTGTCCCTCGCTCTCCTCGCCCGATACATACAATATTTTTTTGCTCTCCCCTACGCTCTGGCATATTTGCAAAAGCAAAGTTGATTTTCCTATACCGGGGTCACCGCCTACAAGTATAAGCGAACCGCGTACAATACCGCCGCCCAGCACACGGTCAAGCTCTTTTAAACCCGTTTTATAACGCGTTTCACTGTTTGCCGTCACCTCTGAAATCTTTTTCGGCATACGCGCCGAACCTGCGCTTTCACGTACAAGCGAGGCAACTGCAGAGGTCTTTTTTTCGGGGGTTACAAGCGTTTCGTCCATAGTGTTCCAGCTGTTACAGCTTGGACACTTACCGAGCCACTTCGGAGATTTATAGCCGCACTCACGGCAAATATATGTTGTTTTTGATTTCATATATAATTCCTTTCTGATATTACCGATTTACATTCCTTTTTATCATATAACTTTATCCGAAAAGTGTCAAGCAAAAATTACAGGTATGTGTCGTTTTACATAATTCATATTACAGCAATGTTACAGGCGTGTTTCAATCCACGTTATCCACGGAGTTATCCACGAATTTTCACTGAAAAATTTCCCAAAAGCCTGTCCGCTCCACGATTTATCCACGCGTAATACTCATACCGTGGATAACTTTATCGACGCCGCTCGGTTTACATAACCTTTTATGTCCCCATATTTACGGCATAAAAACAGCATATTTTTTTCTAAATTCCTTGACAAATACTGAGTATTTTTATAAACTATATAATAATAAGTTAGTGTTTAACGAAAGGACTGGTAACAATTATGAAAAATGCCGATAAAACAATGGATAAAATAGTGGCTCTCTGTAAGGGCAGAGGATATGTATATCCTGGCAGTGAAATCTACGGAGGTCTTGCAAATACGTGGGATTACGGTCCGCTGGGCGTCGAATTCAAGAACAATGTAAAAAAGGCTTGGTGGAAAAAATTTATACAGGAATCAAAATATAATGTAGGTCTGGACTGTGCCATTCTGATGAATCCGGAAACGTGGGTTGCGTCGGGACACGTAGGCGGTTTTTCCGACCCACTTATGGACTGTAAGGACTGTAAATCGCGTCACCGCGCAGACAAGCTGATTGAGGACTTTGCCCACGAGCAGGGTGCGGACATTACCGTGGACGGCTGGAGCAAAGAAAAAATGGTTGATTATATCAATGAAAACAATATTGTGTGCCCGAAATGCGGTAAGCACAATTTTACCGATATTCGTGAATTTAACCTTATGTTTAAGACGTTTCAGGGTGTTACGGAGGATTCTTCTTCTGTTGTTTATCTTCGCCCCGAAACAGCACAGGGTATTTTCGTAAACTTTAAGAGCGTTCAGCGTACAAGCCGTAAAAAAGTACCGTTTGGTATCGGTCAGATAGGTAAATCGTTCCGCAATGAGATTACTCCGGGTAACTTTACATTCAGAACGCGTGAATTTGAGCAGATGGAGCTTGAATTTTTCTGTGCCCCGGGTACAGACCTTGAATGGCACGCATACTGGAAAAAGTATTGTATGGACTGGCTTTTAAATCTTGGTATTCGTGAGGAAAACCTGCGTTTCCGTGACCATTCGCCCGAAGAGCTTGCATTCTATTCAAACGCGACCGCAGATATTGAATTTGTGTTCCCGTTCGGCTGGGGTGAGCTATGGGGTATCGCGGACAGAACGGATTATGACCTTAAAAAGCATATGGAGCACAGCGGGGAAAGTATGGAATACATTGACCCTGCCACAAATGAGCGTTACGTTCCTTACTGTATTGAGCCTTCCTTGGGCGCGGACAGAGTTGCGCTTGCGTTCCTTGTTGAGGCATATGACGAGGAGGAACTGGAAGGCGGCGACACGAGAGTCGTTATGCACCTTCACCCTGCTCTTGCGCCTGTAAAAGCGGCGGTTCTTCCGCTTTCAAAGAAGCTTGACGAGGGCGCGACAGAAGTTTACGAAATGCTGTCAAAGAAATTCAATGTTGAATACGACAGCGCAGGCTCAATCGGTAAGCGTTACCGCCGTCAGGACGAAATCGGTACGCCTTACTGCATTACGTTCGACTTTGATTCATTGGAGGACAACTCAGTAACAATCCGCGACAGAGATACTATGGAACAGCAGAGAATTAAAATAGACGAGCTTGAAAAATTCTTAGAGGAGAAACTGGAGTTCTAAGCAATGAAGTTTTTTAATGAATTTAAAGAGTTTATAGCAAAGGGCAACGCAATTGATATGGCAGTCGGCGTGGTTATCGGCGGCGCGTTTACTTCAATTGTCAATTCACTTGTCAAGGATATTCTGACTCCGCTTATCGCGCTTGTAACGAAGTTTTTCGCGTCAAGCGCGGCAAGTGTGACAGATGGCAAATCCGACGCGCTTTTGAATATGAGCGAATGGACTATCCCTGCCACCGAAATTAAATTTGGTGCGTTTATTGAGGCTGTTATCAGCTTTCTGATGATAGCGTTTGTCCTGTTCTGCATTGTAAAGACCATCAACACAATGCGCGATAAGCTTTCAAAAAAAGAAGAGCCCGTCGAGGTTGTTTCCGCGCCGACGCAGGAGGAGCTGCTCGCGGAAATAAGGGATTTATTAAAGAACAAAGCCGATTAAAATTCGCTATTGAAAATACACTCTTATGGGTATATAATATAGCTATACCAAATAACGGGAGGAATTAATATGAAAATTTTAGTAACGGGCGGCGCAGGCTACATAGGCAGTCATACCTGCGTTGAGCTTTTAAACGCCGGCTATGATATTGTTGTATTGGATAACCTGTACAACGCAAGCGAAAAATGTCTTGACGCTGTAAAAGAGCTTACAGGCAAGGATTTTCCATTCTACAAAACAGACCTTCTCGACCTTGAAGGCACTGAAAAAGTATTTAAAGAAAACAAGATTGACGCGGTTATTCATTTCGCAGGCTTAAAGGCCGTCGGCGAAAGCACACGTCTGCCGCTGACTTATTACGATAACAATATTACAGGTACTCTTCACTTAATGCAGGCAATGGAAAAATATGGCTGTAACAACATTGTATTTTCCTCGTCCGCAACGGTGTACGGCGACCCTGAAAGAGTTCCTATCGTAGAGGACGACAACAAGGGCGATAAAATCCTTACAACCAATCCATACGGTACAACAAAGCTTTTCATTGAACGTATTCTTACCGACGCTCAGAAAGCAAACCCGAATCTTTCGATTACGCTCCTTCGTTACTTTAACCCGATAGGCGCGCACGAAAGCGGTAAAATGGGCGAGGACCCGAAGGGTATTCCGAATAACCTTCTCCCATATGTGGCACAGGTTGCTGTCGGCAAGCTTGAAAAGGTTCACGTTTTCGGCAACGACTACCCCACGCCCGACGGTACAGGCGTTCGTGATTATATACACGTTGTTGATTTGGCTGTAGGTCACGTTAAGGCTATTGAGCACTGCGCGGACAAGAGCGGAGTTCATATTTATAACCTCGGCACCGGCAACGGCTACAGCGTGCTTGATATAATAAAAGCATTTTCAAAGGCGTGCGGTAAGGAAATACCGTATCAGATTGACCCGCGCCGCCCAGGCGACATTGCGGAATGTTACGCTGACCCTGCAAAAGCAAAGGCAGGACTTGACTGGACAGCCGAGCGCGGCATTGAAGAAATGTGCGCCGACAGCTGGAGATGGCAGTCAACACACCCCAACGGTTTCGAAGGCTGATAATTAATATTACATAAAAAGGAGTATATCGTGTAAAAACGATATACTCCTTTTAACTTGGACAGCCATCTATGTATGACTAAAACTTCATCTCAATATAATTACGTATAATGGCAATACACTCATTGACCTCAAGACCTGCGGTATTGATACATAAATCGTAATGTGTCGGGTCAGACCAAGTCTGACCTGTATTATGCTCATAATAATCACCGCGTGTCTTGTTCATTGAATGTACAAGCGCCTTTGCGTCGTCGGGGTTAAGCTCGTAAAGCCGAATTACGCGCCTCATACAGTCGCGAATAGGCGCATACAAATACAGCCTGACAACGTCGTTCCTGTCACGAAGAACATAATCGGCGCACCGTCCGACAATAACACAGCTTTCCTTTTCCGCCACTTCACGGATAGTTTTTGCCTGACGCTTAAAAATAGCGTCCATTTCTTCAATTGAGGAATTGTGTATACTTTCATCATCAACCGAATATACCTCCGCGTCATCATCAGCAGACATCTCAAAAATCTCGCGTCCGTAATACTTAATACCGAGCGCGTCTGCAAGTGTTTTACCGATTTCCTTACCGCCGCTGCCATAGCTGCGGGCAATGGTTATGACTAATTTCTCCATTATACACACCTCCGTTTTAAATGCTATACTTAATATATACCACCAAATACGGATTTTAAACAAAAAACTAAAAATTTCCGAACACAAATTTACCGCTTTCAGTGAGTTCATCGTCGCTTATACCGTCCTCGGCATTTGCGCCGTTTACAAGCGCGGCGCTGCTTTCATTTTTGTCGCACAGTGACCAGTTAGCCCAGCTTATTCCGCGTTCGTTCATAAAGTCAATCCATTTTTGTGATTCTTCAAGATATACTCCGCCGTTACCGTCCGCCGCGCTTGTTCCCCATTCCGATACAAACACAGGCAATCCGCAGTCGGCAATGCGCTGTCTTAACCAGTCGGTATGCGTGCCTGCGTAAAAATGACAGGTGTACATTATGTTTTCCGCGTCAATCGAATTTTTCGCCGCCTCGTGTAAATCCTGACTCCAAGTCGGACTTCCTACTAATATAATACCGTTACTGCGCGCGCGGATAACGGGAATAATTCGTTCCGCGTATGGTTTAACATTTCCGTCCCAGCTTACGCCGCCGTTCGGTTCGTTGCATATTTCATACAGTACGGCAGGGTTATTTCCATAGCGTTCCGCCATTTCAGCGAAAAATTCCTCCGCCTTGTCCGCATTAGTCATAGGGTCACCGTCCGACAGTATGTGCCAGTCAATTATAACATACATATCCTGACGAATTGCACTGTCAACAGCATTTATAAGCATATCCTTCACCGACGGATTTGAAATATATCCTCCCTCACCGGTATACATAGCACAGCGGAAAAGGTTCGCGCCGCGGTCAGCAGTAGCCTTAATTGCATTTTCCGTTGCAAAATTACCGTACCACTGCAATCCGTGACTTGACATTCCGTGCAGTACAATCGGTTCACCGCGCTCATTCATCAATTTAGTACCCTCAACGTGCAAAGCGCCGTTTTCACTCACTCCGCCTTTGCGTGTTTGCACGGACGGCGTAACAGTCGGCTCATAAGGTTTTGTGTTTCCCGTCATATTTGCCGCCCGCATAATTATCGCACAAGCCTCCGCGCGCGTAAGATTGGACTTAGGGTTGAGGTTTCCGTTGTCGTCGCCGAATACAACGCCGTTTGTATAAGCGGCAATGACTGTATCGTAATACCGTCCGTCAAGCTCGGAAAAATCCTTTACCTTGCCCGATACCTGATTATAATCGCCCGTTTTATCGGGTAAAAATGCTTTCATTACGATTTTTACAGCAAGCTGACGCTGTATCGGCTCGTCGAACGTTTCACCTGTAGGGGGTATTTCGTCCCAGTCATAACAGCCTGTATTTAACGCCGCTTGCAGCATAGGCGCCGCCCAGTGATTTGTCTGCCCAGACAACGGCGTAAGACCCGATACGCGTCCGACTACCGAAACAAGCTCCGCTTTTGTAATTATCCCCGAAGGACGAAATGTACCGTCCTCATAGCCTGCGAGGTACCCCATATCTAACATTTCCGTTACGTTTCCGTAAAACCAGTCTGTCTGCCCGACATCGCTGTAACCGTATGCGCACGAGCATACAAGCATTGTAAGTATTGTCATAAAAATAAATATCTTCTTTTTCATAAATTATCCTCCTCTTGTTTTATGATAACATATAATCTCTGCTATGACAATAAAGTATTGACAAATTACAAAAATAGTGATATAATGCAACCAAATTGAATATTAAAGGCTATGAAGGAACAAAGTAGACACTGTTTCGCCACGGAGAGAGCATAAATTATTGAGCTGAGAGTTTGTGCGGTAAGAGCAGAGGTTGAAATTTCATTCCGGAGCTGCATTTGTGAAACCGTATGGTGCGTAGCGAATGACGGGTTGTGCCGTTACACACAAACGAGTGCCGATAATTTATCGGAAGTCGGGTGGTACCGCGGAGTTTACACACTTCGTCCCAATAAGGGACGAAGTGTTTTTTAATGCAATCGCTTTTACAAATAAAAAGCGATAAAAAACTTTGGAAAGGAACAGTAATATGAAAGAAAAACTCGAACAAATTAAGACGTCTGCCTTGGACGTGTTAAAAAGCGCGGCAGACATTGACGCTCTTGAGGAGGCTCGTATACGTTTCCTCGGCAAAAAGGGAGAGCTCACAGCCGTACTGAAAGGAATGGGGCAATTAAGCGCTGAAGAACGTCCTAAAATCGGCGCTCTTGCAAACGAAATTCGTTCTTCAATCGAAAATCACATTGACACAAAAAAGTCGGAACTTGCCGCCAAGCTTGAAGAGGCAAAATTAAAAGCAGAAGTAATAGACGTTACTATGCCCGGAAAAGTACAGCATACAGGTGAACTTCACCCGCTTACAAAAGTAATGAACAATATAAAAAACACATTTATCGGAATGGGCTTTGAAATAGCAGAAGGACCTGATGTAGAACTTGACTACTACAACTTCGAGGCTCTTAATATTCCACCGAATCACCCTGCGCGCGATACTCAGGACACATTCTATATAAACGACAATACAGTTTTAAGAACACAGACTTCCGGTATACAGATACGCGTTATGGAAAAAACCAAACCGCCGATTAGAATCATTGCTCCCGGCAAGGTTTACAGAAGCGACGCGCTTGACGCGACACATTCACCTGTATTCCACCAGATAGAAGGACTTGTTGTTGATAAGGGCGTAACAATGGCTGACTTGAAAGGTACTATTGAAACATTTTTAAAGGAACTGTACGGCGAAAGCACAAAGGTTCGTTTCCGTCCCCACCACTTTCCGTTCACCGAACCGTCCGCAGAGGCTGACATATCGTGCTTTTCCTGCGGCGGTAAGGGCTGCAGTATGTGCAAGGGTGAAGGCTGGATTGAAATTTTAGGCTGCGGTATGGTTCACCCGAAGGTGCTTGCAAACTGCGGTATTGACCCTGAGGTTTATTCGGGCTTTGCTTTCGGAATGGGACTTGAAAGAGTAGCAATGGGCAAATACGATATAAATGACATCAGATTATTCTTTGAGAATGATTTGCGTTTCTTAGGTCAGTTCTGATGGATAGAATAATGATTTTCGGATTTTCGGGCGGCGGTAAGTCCACGCTTGCGCGCAAAATGGGCGAAATACTCGATATTGAACCTACTCATTTTGACCGCCTGCATTGGCTGCCGGGCTGGGTTGAAAGCACAAGGGACTATAAAAGAGAAATGATTAAACCCATTTTGGAGCGTGACCGTTGGATAATTGAAGGTAATTACCATCATATATACTGGAATGAACGCCTTGAAAAAGCGGATACGATTATTTTCATAGATGTAAACCGTTTTACCTGTATTTATCAGGCTTGGAAACGAAGCCTTATGTATAAAGGCAAAACACGTCCCGATATGGGCGAAGGCTGTACCGAAAAATTCGATTTGGAATTTGCAAAGTGGGTATTTTTTAAAGGACGAAAAAAACGCCGTGAATATCTCAAAGCGATAAAACAACAAAAAAACAGCGGTAAAAATACCTGCATTTTGAAAAGCATAAAAGATATAAATAAATTTTTGGAAGGATTGAGTGAATAATGAATTTACCTATGAGCTGGCTTAACGATTATATGGATATAAACGTTACTCCTAAAGAATATTCAGACAGAATGACAATGTCAGGCTCTAAAGTTGAGGGCTTTGAAAATATGGGTGAAAATGTGCAGAATGTAGTTGCAGGTAAAGTGCTTACCTGTGAGGACCATCCTGACAGCGACCACCTGCACGTCTGTACCGTCGACGCAGGTACAGGCGAAATTTTACAAATTGTATGCGGCGCGCCAAATGTAAAAGCAGGAATTATAGTTCCTACCGCGCTTGTCGGAGCAACTCTGCCCGACGGAAAAATCAAAAAAGGCAAGCTTAGAGGCGTGGAGTCATTCGGTATGCTGTGTTCGCACGACGAGCTTGGCATAACTGAGGATATGCTCGGCTACGAACCCGAATACGGTATTTTGATTTTACCTGATGATACTCCTGTCGGCAAGGACATCAGAGATATTTTCGGTATGAATGAAACAGTGGTTGAATTTGAAATTACGTCAAACCGCCCTGACTGTTTCAGTATAATCGGTCTTGCGCGTGAAACCGCTGCTACATTCGACAAAAAATTCACTATACCCGAAGTAAAATTTACAGAGGACGATGAAAATATTGCGGATACAATAAGTGTTGACGTTCTTGATAAGGATAAGTGCCAGCGTTACTGCGCCAGAATGGTTAAAAACGTAAAAATCGGTCCGTCACCGAGCTGGATGCAGGAAAGACTTCGTGCCTGCGGTGTACGTCCGATTAATAATATTGTGGATATTACGAATTACGTTCTGCTTGAATACGGTCAGCCTATGCACGCATTTGACCTGCGCGACCTTGAGGATAATAAAATAATAGTACGCCGAGCTGAAAACGGCGAGGTTATCAAAACTCTTGACGAACAGGACAGAACTCTTACAAACGACGACCTTGTAATAGCGGACGGTAAAAAAGCCGTTGCAATTGCAGGAGTAATGGGCGGCTTTAACAGTGAGGTTAAGGACGATACAACCACCGTTATTTTTGAATCAGCTACCTTCGAAGCCTCAAGCGTAAGACTTACTGCACAGCGTGTCGGACTTCGTACTGAGGCGTCATCACGATATGAAAAGGGACTTGATTACAATAACACTGTACCTGCGGTTGAACGCGCTTGTCAGCTTGTTGAAGAACTGGGCTGCGGTGAAAATACAAGCGGAATGATTGACGTTATGGGTAATGTTACCGATATGAAAACACTTCCCTTCCGTCCTGAAAAAATCAACGCGTTTTTAGGTACAAACATTTCAACGGAACAGATGGTTAAATATTTTGACGCTCTTGAAATCAAAACTGACCTTGACAAAATGACGGTCACACCGCCTTCCTTCAGACCCGACCTTGAGGGTGAGGCTGATATAGCAGAGGAAGTGGCACGTTTCTACGGCTACGACAAAATCCCCGTTACACTGCTTTCAGGCGAGGCTACCTGCGGCAAGAAAACAGACAGACAGGCAGCGCAGGACGATATAAACAAAATTCTTACAGCACTGGGAATGTACGAAATTTATACCTATACATTCACCAGTCCGTCAGTATTTGATAAGCTGAGTGTACCTGCTGA
Organism: Lachnospiraceae bacterium MD329; assembly: GCA_010206265.1. Taxonomy (GTDB): domain Bacteria; phylum Bacillota; class Clostridia; order UBA1381; family UBA1381; genus Hominilimicola. The sequence continues at coordinate 43,082 of VIQV01000007.1, read as the reverse complement.
CAGCAAACTTAGAAATGCAGTTAAAATTTCAAATCCGCTCGGCGAGGACACATCAATAATGCGTACAACCACAATTGCAAGTATGCTTGATATTCTGTCGAGAAACTATAACTACAGAAACGCCGCCGCAAGATTATTCGAAATAGGCAAAATATTCACTCCGACCGAAGAGGGTAAACTGCCTGATGAACCGCTTAAAATAACTATTGGTATATACGGTGATAAAGCAGATTTTTATGATATTAAAGGCATTTGTGAAGAGATGTTCAGAAGTCTTAACGTGCAGAATGTAAAATACGAGGCAGTTACAGATAACCCGACTTTCCATCCGGGACGCTGCGCTAAAATCAGTGCAGGCGGCAAGACTCTTGGTATAATCGGCGAAATCCATCCTGCTGTAGGCAGAAAGTATGGTATTGAAACACCCGTTTATATAGGTGAACTTGATTTTGAAAACGTATTCCTTAATATAGGAACAGATGTTAAATTTAAAGAATTGCCGAAATACCCTGCAGTAACGCGTGATATTGCAATGCTTGTTGATAAAACCGTTCCGGTAGCCGATATTGAAGAGGTTGTGAAGAAAGCGTCGGGCAAACTGCTTGAAAGCATAAACCTGTTTGACGTATACGAGGGTGAACAGATACCAGAAGGTAAAAAGAGCGTTGCTTACAGCGCCGTTTACCGCGCCTTAGACAGAAGTCTTACAGGCGACGAGGTACAAAAGGTATTTGATAAAGTTCTTAAAAACCTTGAAAATCAACTCGGCGCACAATTAAGATAATTACAAAACCGCCTGCTCTGTTGAGCAGGCGGTTTTTATTTTAAATGAAATACCCTGTATCACCGTCGTTTTCCATAAGGTCGGCTATTGTCGTACTGTCAATATAATCGGTTATAGTTTTATAAAGACCTGTCCAGAATTTCAGCGTAGGACAAACCTCCGCTTTCGGACAAACATTCACACTGTCCTCCAGACACGATACTGGAGCCATTTCTCCTTCTGTTACGCGCAAAATATCGCCGATTGTATATTCCTCGGGTTTTCTCGTCATTTTATATCCGCCCTGCGCGCCGCGCTGACTTTTTAAAAGTCCGGCTTTGCTCAAAGTATTTACAATCTGTTCCAGATATTTCAGCGATATGTCCTGACGTTTTGAAATATCTTTAAGCGACACATTTTCACCATTTGAATTTGCGGCTATATCAAACATCAGTCTTACCGCATATCTTCCTTTAGTCGAAATTTTCATTTTTATCTTCCTTTACATACACTGCAGTCATTTACTTTTTCGGGTAATTTAATCTTTCTGAAATCTGCGTTCATAGCGTCATAAGTCAGCATACAGCCTGTAAGCAGTTCACCCTCACCAATCAGGTATTTAACCGCCTCCATTGCCTGCATACTTCCTATCACTCCGCATAACGCGCCTATCACTCCCGTCTGCCTGCCGTCAGGCACCGCCCCATCGGGAGGAGGCTCCTTAAAAATACACCTGTAGCACGGTCCTTCTTTCGGAACATATGTCATAAGCTGTCCCTGAAAACCTGATATTCCTGCGTGGGAAAACGGAACCCGAGCTTTAACACACGCATCATTGATTAAAAATTTTGTTGCAAAATTATCTGAGCAGTCAAGCACAAAATCATATCCGCTTATTAAATCCAAAATATTATCCTGATTAACACGTACACAATACGCATTTACCGTAATATCAGGATTTATGGAAAGCAATGTTTCTTCTGCTGACAAAACCTTATCACGTCCGAGGTCATTTGACGTATGAATAATCTGCCGCTGCAAATTTGATAAATCAACACTGTCCGCGTCTGCAATACCGATTGTTCCAACACCTGCCGCGGCAAGATACATTGCGGCAGGTGAACCAAGTCCGCCTGCTCCGATAATAAAAACACTCCCATTTAAAAGTTTCTTTTGTCCTTCAATGCCTACTCCTTTTAAAACTATATGACGTGAATATCTTTCAGCCTGTTCATTTGACAGCTCCATTACTAAAACCCTCCTCAATCACGAGAATTTCTTCTTCAGCAATACCGTTTTCTATATGAAATGCTTTTAAAACAGGAGTGTTTTCAAGTGATAAAATCAAATATACCGCATTCCTGTCATAAGCAAGACGTTTATCCTCCTCAGAAGGCTCTGACGGACCCTTAGGGTGTGAATGAAAATTACCGACAGGCGTCATACCTCTTTTGCGAATATCTCTTACCGCGTCCAGATGTTCACGCGTATTCACTGAAAAACGGCACTCGGAATGTTCTGCATTTTCAAGTAAATACACATCACTTATAACCTTGTCCGCAATATCTCCGCATAACAGTCCGCATACCTCTTCGGGACTGCCCTGAACCGCTGCCGCAAGCATTTTTTCATAAACGGCTTTCAATAGTCTGACCACTGTTTTCCCTCCGCCGTCATCATTTCATACTTATTATGTAGGTATACTATGTTTATATGTTACCATATACTCCTTAAAAAGTCAATGAGACAACGGTTTTAACATAAAAATTATGGGTACAGCATTAACTGTACCCCTTATCTATTCTTCGGCGTCCGAAAAATTCAATGAATGCATAAATCCCTGTAAACTCACGGTCATAATATCACCTGCCACCGGCTTACCGTCAATGCAGATAACATTTGCGCGCACATCTTCACCGACATCACGAGGATAATTTTCAACAATATATGTATACCTCACTCCGCGCATACCCATATACGGGCGCAGGTCAAGTCCTGCTTTAAGCTGTAATTCATTATAATTCTCATATACCCTGTCAAACGGTTTAGGAATTATGACATCTGCCTTTTCAACGGCTTTTATCGTTACTTCCCAGCCATACCCCCTTAAAAATTCACGCTGTTCCTCCGCTCCGCTGGCAAACAAAACAAACACCAGCGTGGTTGCCATTATAGTTACTACAGCCGCAAAATACATCATAGCCCTTCTCCTCATCACCTCACCCCTTTTAAGTATATTATTTTTTTGAGGAAAATATTACCTTGTTTAAAACGGTGATGTCAGGTAAAAATAAAGATACAATAATATAAGAGGAGAGATTGTTATGAATAACACATCACTTGTAATTACTATAATCGGTGCGATAAACTGGCTGCTTATAGGTTTGTTTCAGTTTGATTTCGTTGCGGCAATCTGCGGCGGTCAGGGTTCGTGGCTAAGCAGAATTATTTATGTCATTGTAGGTCTTGCAGGACTTTGGTGCATAAATCTTCTGTTCAGAGATAAAACTACACATCGCTCAAACGCGTAAATTTACACTATGCTAAAAGGCAAGCAAAATGCTTGCCTTTTTATTTTTAACCTTTATCCTGCATTATCTTTTCAAGCTCAGCATAATTGAAGTCATCATCATTATATACGTCAAGATTATTCTGCTTGCTTTTTGTTTTAAAATCCTCGTGGTCGCGTTCTGCCTCAGGAACAGTATGAATACCCAGTTCATTCCAGCGTTTTATGATTGAGTTCATATATGGAAACGACAGCTTGCTTGTCTGCATAATACAGTATTCATATGCAAGACCGACCATATTTTCGTCCATACCCAAATCATCGCGCCACGACTTTAAATATGTTTCTTCTGTTTTGGAAAGACTTCTGTTGTCTATACCGAAAAGCTTTCTTAATGAATAAAAATATCCGCTTTTTTCCTTTTCGTTATTTATAAACCTGTCCGCCGCGTCAATTGTTACAATACCGTTTTCGTGCCACGAAATAGCTACCTTTTCAATATAATTCATATTCCGTTTATCTTTTGAAACACAATATTCCAAAAGCATTGTAATAACTTCGGGGGATAAACCCAGCTCGTCATAAAACCAATACAGCGTTTCAATATCCTTATTACGCAGTGTTTTTCCAAGTATTTCCTGTGATAACGTGCAAAGGTCTGCAAGCTCAGGATTTTCGGTCATTGCTCCCCTGATTTCCTCCATATCCTTTTTTTGAGGCTTACTCTCCTGCACTTCGGATACGTCAGAACCAAAGCTGACTTGTTCCCGTGAGTATTTAAGCGCGCCGAGTTTGTTCCAGTATTCCAGCGCGTTTACAACGTCGCTTTCCAAAAGGTTAAGCTTTCCTGCCATTTCAGCCGTTGACATTTCCTCCGACTTTACTCCAAGGGCAAGCGCCATAAGATAAACCTTTACATACGCTCCGTTTGCGGACGGCATAAGTCTTTCCACAAAGTCCGCCGAAACAGGTATAAATTCTGTTCTACAGTTAAATTTTGGCATAACCGTTATATCAGTCCCTTCATTTTCAGTATACGCGTCACTGCGTTGTCTATAGTATCTTTACTGATTTCACGGCTTTTCACTGCCGCTAAAATCTGGTTGTACGCCGTTTCATAATCAGTTGTTATAAGCAAATCGTTCCCTGCCTGAACGGCTTTTACATAAACGTTCTCTATATCAGCCACCGCGCCCATTGCAATATCATCTGTTATTATAACACCGTCAAATCCAAGCTCTTCACGCAAAATTCTGTGTATTTCAGGTGACAGCGACGCAGGATTATCCTTATCCAACGCTGTCACAATGTTGTGCGATACAAGCACACTTTCTGCGCCTGCGTCAATTCCTGCTTTGAACGGAATAAAATCTCCTCCTGTTTTAATATCGTCAACCGCAGTAATATTCCTGAAACTGTCCGCACTGCGTGTATCAGACGCCGAATCGGTATGAGTATCGGCAACTGAACCGTAGCCGGGGAAATGCTTTAAACACGACAAAATTCCGTTTTCGTGCATTGTAAGCACCATATTTTCAATACATTCCGCCGTTTCAACCGCATCTGTACCCATACTGCGTGAATACATAAAATCCTCCTCGTCCTGTGACACATCGGCTACGGGAGCAAGGTTTATTGTTATACCAAGTTCTGTCAAAACACGCGACTTTTCAGCCGTGTTTGCTATAAGCGCGTCCATACCGCCGGATTTATAAATCTCCTGCGGCGACGCATATTTTGAAGGGGTAAGATTAGGATTTGCGCTTACGCGCACCACCGTACCTCCTTCTTCGTCAACACCGATTAAAAGCGGTATATTAGTAGTTTGCAGAGCATTAATTTTATTTTTCACCTCGTCGCGCGTCAGTCCTTTAAAATCGCGTTCAAACATTAATATTCCGCCCGGATTTATCATCAGCAGGTTTTGCAGTTCCAATTCGGGATAACGCACAAACAGCATTTGACCGACCTTTTCTTCAAGAGTCATTTCTTTAAGCAGTTTCGGTTTCTGCTCCTTTGCCGTCTGATTCACGCACGACGTAAGCAGTATTATACACATAAATAACGGTAAAAATGCTTTTTTCATAATTCTATCTCCAGTTTTCTTCCCGTGGTTTCATATTGACGGTACTTGACGCCTACTATATCGAACATCTTTTTGGAGGCAATATTATCATCATTGCCGCAATATTTGTCTGATAAATAAACAATCTCACGTATGCCCGACTGTATAATTGCCTTGGCGCATTCGTTACACGGAAACAGTGTGACATATAGCTTTGCGCCGTCAAGCGAACCTGAACTTCGGTTTAAAATCGCATTGAGTTCTGCGTGGCAGACGTACATATATTTTGTGTCAACAGGGTTTCCTGAGCGTTCCCACGGCATATCGTCGTCGTTACAGCCGATTGGCATACCGTTGTAACCGAGCGACAGTATTTTATTTTCGCAGTTCACAATGCAAGCGCCGACCTGCGTGTTACTATCCTTCGACCTCTGCGCCGATAAAAGCGCAATACCCATAAAATATTCGTCCCACGTTATGTAATCAGTTCGTTTCATTGTACGCTCCTTCTGTTCTTATATAGTAATTTGTGTCAAAATTCTTCAATAGTGTAGTAATTATTCATTTGATATATCCTAAACCAGTGACACCAATAATCAGTAGAATGAATAATAAAATTATAATTATATTCATCATTTTTATAGTAGCCTGCTAATCCCATTCTATCGTATTCATAATACCCTTTTTTCTCAAACACTCTATCGTAAATATAATTATGTCTGCCAATAAAAGTACTAACACCGTTAGTCTCTCCAACAGTGAACCCTTTGCTTAAATGAAAATAAACCATTGTCGTTCTGGGTAATTCCTTTATTCCATATCCATATTCTTTAAGATATTTCATAATGCACACTTCTGTTGCTATAAAAAAGATAAAAAAGAACAAAAAGAATATTAAAATAACTTTCTTTAATTTTATCAATCTCATTTTTATTCTTTAATTATACTTCTTTACTCCGATATCACTTCTGTGGAATTCGTCCTTAAATGAAATTTTACCTACGCCATCATATGCATTTTTAATTGCCTCGTCAAGGTCTTTACCAACTGCCGTAACACCCAGCACACGCCCGCCGTTTGTAACAATTTTACCGTCCTTTAATGCCGTTCCTGCGTGGAATACGGTTAAATCGCCGACATTATCAAGTCCGAAAATCTCATATCCCTTTTTATATTCAACAGGATAACCGCCCGACGCCATAACAACACATACCGCCGCGTTATCTTCCCATTCAATTTCAATTTCATCAAGGCGTTCGTCAATAACCGCCTCCATAATTTCAACCAAGTCAGTCTTTAATCTCGGCAGTACAACCTGTGTTTCGGGGTCACCAAAACGACAGTTATATTCAATTACCTTAACACCGTTAGGAGTCATCATAAGACCAAAATACAATACACCCTTAAACGGTCTGCCCTCCTCCGTCATAGCTTTAATTGTCGGAAGGAATATGTTCTCCATACATTCTTTCGCTTTTGCGTCATCATAAAGACGGCTCGGCGAGAATGTACCCATACCGCCGGTGTTTAAACCTTCGTCATTATCGTATGCACGCTTGTGGTCCTGTGCCGAAACCATAGGCTTAACCGTTTTTCCGTCTGTAAATGCCAGAACGCTGACTTCGGGACCTGTAAGAAATTCCTCTATAACAACACGGCTTCCGCTCTTTCCAAACTTGCCGCCGTCAATCATATCACAGATTGCCTCCTCAGCCTCCTTAAAGTTCTGCGCTATTATAACGCCCTTGCCGAGAGCCAGTCCATCAGCCTTAATAACAGTCGGGAACGTACCGTTTTTAACATACTCAATTGCCGCCTCACTGTCGGTAAACACTTCATAACCTGCCGTTGGAATATTGTACTTTTTCATAAGTTCCTTTGAAAAAGCCTTACTTCCCTCAATGACCGCCGCATTTGCTTGCGGACCAAAAGTGCTTATACCTTCTTTTTCCATAGCGTCAACCATACCTAAAACAAGAGGGTCATCAGGCGCGACCATAACTAAATCAACCGCCTTTTCCTTAGCGAATTTAACCATCGCGTCAATATCGGTTGCGCCAATGTCCACGCACTCGGCAAGCTCTGCAATTCCGCCGTTACCCGGCGCGCAGTAAATCTTTTCAACCTTCGGTGACTGAGCGATTTTCCAAACAATAGCGTGTTCACGTCCGCCGCCGCCTACAACTAAAACTTTCATAATTCTAACCTCCTAATGACCTCTATGTTTTTCTTTCTTTTTCTGCCGTTTCATCTCAAATTTGCGTTCTTTTTTCGCCTCAAACAAAGCCTTTGAAATCGTTTTCCGCTCTGTTTTGGATTGCTCATAAGCTTCCTTTAGTGCCTTCTGTGATTTTGTTCCCGCACCTTTGTTTTCAAGCTGTTTTTTAATTTCCTTTTGCATACGCTTCGGGTTTAAATGTTTCTCAGCTGATTTTTCAGTCAGTTTTTGTCCGTTGAATTTCAGTCTGTGATGATTACGGAGCAGATATTCGTAAACCTCGTAATCCTTTGGCTCAGAACCAAACACAATTTTACAAAATTCATAATATTTTCTGCTTTCAACCTCAAAAATCCCAACCCAAAACGGGTTCTCAAAAAACACTGTAAATTTGGATTTTATATCCATATTATCCCCTCCTAAAACTATCATACAAGGAACGGACAACCCGAGAGGGGGCAGGTTACTGACGGCTTTTACCGCGTCCGGACTACCAACCGGAGCTGTGTTTTTATCCTTGTTTTATTCATTATTTTTTGTCTGCACAATACACTATGTGCGGCATATCCATACCATAATAATGCTTTATAAATGTTTTTACTGCTTTCATTCCGTTACGCTCCGCAACTCTCTGCGACGCGTAATTATTATCGCGGATAATCGAATAAACCTTATTAAAACCAAGCGTCTCAAACGCATACTGTTTACAGCCCTGCGCCGCCTCCGACGCATATCCGTTATGCCAATGCTTACGCTTTAACAGATACCCTATTTCAGGAACTGTGTTGCCTTCTATATCCTGCCGCGTAATTCCGCACTGACCTACAAACTCACCGCTTGTTTTTAGGATAACAGCCCATAAACCAAAACCATCATTTTTATAACGGCTTATTTGCTTTTCTAACCACGCCTGCGCTTCGTCAGCTGAAAATGCGTGTTCATATGCGTACATAGTTTCTTTGTCCTGCAAAATTTCGCATAAATCACCGTAGTCGTCCTGCGTCATTTCCCGTAAAATCAGGCGTTCGGTTTCAAGTATTTTCTTCATTTAGTATTCCTCTTCAAATATTCATCTTTTACAACGTCTATAGTTTTACCGCCAATACCAATATTTTTATCAGGCAATTCCTTTATTGTTGTGATAAAAAATTCAGGAGGAATGTTCATTATTTCTGAAGAAACCTCTGTAAGACGCTTAATAAGCATTTCTTTTTGTTTATCTGACAGATTTCCACCCTCAACTGTAATATAAGGCATATTTTATTCTCCTTTTTTATTTTTATGCTTGCAGGCAGGTAAATACTTCTTGGTTTTATGCTGTTCAATACATTCTTCACATTTTCCGTGATAGCGGCAGTTACGCGTACACGGACACTCCTTCTTTTTCATCAGTGATGGAACAAGCGTATGCCTGTAAAACTCATTGCCATATTATATTTGTTGCAGGTTTCAATTACATTATCGTCCCTGATTGAACCGCCCGGCTGTGCGATAACTGTGACACCGGACTTCTTTGCGCGTTCAATATTATCGCCGAACGGGAAAAATGCGTCCGAGCCAAGAGCAACATCAGTATTTTTATTCAGCCATTCTCTCTGCTCTTCCTTTGTGAATACAGGCGGCTTTACTTTAAACGTCTTTTCCCATACACCATCTGCAAGCACGTCCATATACTCGTCCGATATATATACATCAATCGCATTGTCACGGTCGGCGCGCTTAATGCCGTCCACAAATTGAAGACCCAAAACCTGCGGCGCCTGTCTTAGCCACCAAATATCAGCCTTGTTGCCTGCAAGACGCGTACAGTGAATACGTGACTGCTGACCTGCGCCAATACCGATAGCCTGTCCGTCCTTAACATAGCATACTGAATTTGACTGCGTGTATTTAAGCGTAATAAGCGCAATTTTAAGGTCACGCTTTGCAGTTTCACTAAGCGCTTTATTGTCGGTAACAACATTTGACAATAATTCATCATTTATATCAAGCTCATTTCTGCCTTGCTCAAATGTCACACCAAATACCTGCTTACGCTCAATTTCAGCAGGAATGTAATTTTCACCAATCTTAATAACGTTGTAGTTGCCGTTTTTCTTAGCTTTCAGAATTTCCAGCGCCTCATCACTGTAAGAAGGCGCGATTACTCCGTCGGAAACTTCTTTTTTTATTAAAAGTGCCGTTGCCTTGTCACACTCATCCGAAAGAGCGATAAAATCACCGAATGATGACATTCTGTCCGCGCCTCTTGCGCGCGCATATGCGTTTGCAAGCGGTGTAAGCTCGACGTCGTCTACAAAATAAATCTTTTTAAGCGTATCCGAAAGAGGCAGACCAACCGCCGCACCCGCAGGCGATACGTGTTTAAATGAGGTTGCCGCAGGAAGTCCCGTAGCCTTTTTCAGCTCCTTCACCAACTGCCAACCGTTAAGCGCGTCTAAAAGATTGATATAACCCGGCTTTCCGCAAATCACCTCAAACGGTAAATCTCCGTTTTCCATAAATACTCTTGACGGCTTTTGATTCGGGTTACAGCCGTATTTTAATTGCATTTCATTCATTATTTATCGTCCCTTTCTTATATATTCTTATTCACAATTTTTGACTTCGTTTCGCCTGTTTCCAAATCAATAAATCTTACAAACAGTGACACTTTATTGTCCTCGTTAAGAGCGTTCCAGAGTCCGTTTGTAAACTCGTCAATATCATTCGGAATACCGACAAGTTTCGGTTCGCCCTCAAACGACGGCAACGGATTTCCGTCGCCCATATATGTATGGATAAAATGACCCTCGCCGTCAATCGGATTCTTATATGAAAATGTGTAACGCTGACAAGAATCGGGGTTGCCGTTCGCGCTCTTTAAAATTGACATTGCATAATTCATCTTACCGTTATCAGTCTTTATAATACCTGAAATTCTTGGTGTAAAGTTCGGAGCGTCATCTTCAAATTCACGTGTGCGGAGTGACTGCTCAAATGTCATCTGCTGATTCATCAGCTCATAAATTGTATCTGTCTGGTCGCCGTTTGTTACAATTGTCTTGTTGCCGAGAACTCTGACAGGCGCATAAATAATTAAATGCGGGTCGGATAATTTTGACGGGTCAAACGCTTGTGTGCGTATACCGTCACCGTCCTCGACAAACACTCGGTTACGGCTGTTTACCGACCTGCCCATAATGAAATATGCCGTTACCGCGCTCTTTCCGTCTGCGCTCTTTCCGATAACAATTCCACGTCCGGGATATGCGTTATTTTTTAATTCCTCGTAAATGTCAATTTTTTTCATATTTATTCTCCTTTACAAATCATCTCCACCGCTTGCGGTAATATCTTCCATTCCGCCTGTTCCATAACACGTTTCTGCAAAATTTCAGGCGTGTCGCCGTCCTCTATATACACGGCTTTCTGCATTAAAATCTTACCGCCGTCCACGACATCGTTCACTAAATGCACTGTCGCGCCAGTGACCTTCACGCCATACTTAAGCGCCGCCTCGTGGGGGTGCAGTCCGTACATACCCTCACCACAAAACGACGGTATAAGCGACGGATGAATATTTATAATTCTGTCCGCGTATTCCTTTAACAGTTCACCGCCGAAAATTGCCATAAATCCTGCAAGAACAATAATGTCCACCTGCATTTCTTTCATATATTCACAAATACGGCGGCTAAATTCATCGCCGTCACCGCCGCAGTCAGCCTTTTTGCGTATAACTTTAGTCGGTATACCTGCTTTTTTCGCGCGTTCAAGTCCATAAGCGTCTGCATTATTGGAGCACACGCACACAATTCTGCCCGACTTCAAAACATTTCCCTGCGCGTCGATAAGCGCCTGTAAATTCGTACCGCCGCCCGAAATCAAAACTCCGATATTTTTCATTATTTAATCACTCCGTTTTCTGTGATTATCTCAACACCTTTTTCACCTTTTTCAAGCGTTCCGATAATATATGCTTTTTCGCCTGCCTCTTCAAGGCATTTAACAGCCGTATCCGCTTTATCAGCGTCAACCGCCACAACCATACCTAAGCCCATATTAAAGGTATTATACATATCTCTTTCAGGAATATTCGCTTTTTTCTGCATTAAACCGAATATCGGCAGAATTTCCCAACTGCCTTTTGTGATAACCGCCTTTAAACCGTCAGGCAGCATACGCGGAACATTCTCAATAAAGCCTCCGCCCGTAATATGAGAAACGGTGTTAATACCAACCTCGTCAATAAGCTTTAACAATGGTTTTACATAAATTCTTGTCGGAGTTAAAAGCTCCTCACCAATTGTCTTTCCGAGTTCGTCCGAATATGTATTAAGAATCTTTGTAGCTTTTCTATCGCTTTTGTTAAGACCGAAAACATTTCTCACAAGTGAATACCCGTTTGAATGAACACCGCTTGACGCAATACCGATAAGCACGTTACCCTCAGACGCTTTTTCACCGTCAGTAATTTTACTTTTTTCAACAATACCAACACTGAAACCACCTAAATCATACTCATCCTCAGGCATAAGGTCAGGATGTTCCGCCGTTTCACCGCCTACAAGCGCACAGCCTGCCTTAACACAGCCGTCAGCAACACCCTTTACGATTTTTGCTACCTTTTCCGGAACATTCTTTCCTATTGCAAGATAGTCAAGGAAGAAAAGCGGTTTTGCGCCCGAACAGGCAATGTCGTTTACACACATTGCAACGCAGTCCTGACCGATTGTATCGTGCTTGTCCATTAAAAATGCAATTTTGATTTTTGTTCCGACACCGTCAGTACCCGAAACAAGAACAGGATTTTCATAGCCCTTCGGCAGTTCAAACAGACCGCCGAAACCGCCTATTCCGCCCAATACTCCCTCAATTGCCGTTTTCTTAACGTCGTCCTTGATTAGTCTTACCGATTCGTAGCCTGCCTCAACGTCTACGCCGGCTTTTTTGTATGCATTTTCACTCATAGTTGTATCTCCTTTTTAATTAGTTTCATTGTTTATATAAAAAATTTTATGTATCTTGTCTTATATAATATAAAATATCTGTATCCGTATCATATATTGCCAAACTAAAGTTATATGAATATCTGTCAAACAAATCAATATCACTGTATTTATCAACAGTATCGGAATGTCGGTCTAAAAAACAATAATATCCGTTAGCAATTATCGGTATATTTGTTTCTTTAGCAATGTTATATCCATAAGTCATACCATCTTTTTCACCACCATACATAATTAATTGCAAATTTTCTGATAGTGGTAATTCAGACCATTCATTAACAATTTTTAAAACTTTTTCTTTTTTTTTTGAACAATCCAATGCAATATGATATGTACCGTCACCGTGAAATCCGCCGTGTGTATCATTTTTATCAATGACTATAAAATTTTTAGGATTGATATTAAATTCTCTTTGTAAATATGTCGTATTGAGAATCAAATATATACTTATAATTAAAAACATAAATATTAGTATTATACCGACAAGTATTAGCCATTGTGATAACACCTTGTTTTTCATTTTGTTCCTCCAGTGTATGAGTTGTCGATAATTTTCCCTTTACATTTCAGCAGCAATCTGCTTTACTTTCTCATTTTTCTTTTCTACGCCCTCGACCATTTTCACCTTTGCGGCTTTCAGCGCGTCTTTAAGATAATCATATTTAACCGACAAAATCTGCGCCGCCAGAATTGCAGCGTTTGTGCCGTTATCTATACCTACCGTTGCAACAGGTATTCCCGGAGGCATCTGCACCGTAGCCAAAAGCGCGTCCATACCGTCAAGAGTTGACTTAATCGGTATACCGATTACAGGTACAATTGTATGAGCCGCAATAACTCCTCCAAGGTGTGCCGCCATACCTGCCGCGCAGATTATAACCTCAATACCGTTATTTTCTGCATTTTTCGCAAATTCCGCCGCCTTGTCGGGTGTTCTGTGAGCGGAAATCACATTTACATCTGTTTCAATTTTAAATTCCTTTAACTTTGCAACACAGCCCTTAAGCTTTTCAAAATCCGAGTCACTGCCCATAATCAGCGCAACCTTTGGTTTATTCATAAAAAATCACCATAACCTTCCTTTATAAAATCTCATAATTTCACATTCTAATCTTATCAAAAATAACCTGCAATGTCAATATATATTAGACTCTGTTACATAAAACACAAAGATAAATCATTGCAGTTTGTAAAAATATATGGTAGAATACATATTATATATAAATGAAACAAAATAGGAGGAAGATTAATGACTAATTTCCTTATAAATAGATTTATACAAAAAAACAACAATCCTGCCTCTCCCGAATCACGCGCCGCATACGGCAAACTTGCAGGTACTGTCGGTATATTCTGCAATATGATACTATTTACAGCCAAAATAACAGCAGGCTTATTCTCTGGCTCTGTATCCATAACTGCAGACGCTGTAAACAATCTTTCGGACGCGTCGTCAAGTATAATAAGCCTGTTCGGGTTTAAACTCGCCTGCCGTCCTGCCGACGAAGAACACCCATACGGGCACGGCAGATATGAATACCTTGCCGGACTTATGGTGGCATTTATTATTATGGTAATAGGCGCGGAGCTTTTACGAAACAGTGTAATGAAAATCATACACCCGACTGTGGTTGAATTTTCGTGGCTGAGTGTTGGAGTGCTGTCATTCTCAATATTGCTTAAATTGTGGATGATGATTTTTAACAACAAAGTCGGACGAATAATCAATTCCAAAACACTGTTTGCCGCTGCCGCCGACAGCCGCAACGACGTTATAACTACAGCCGCCGTACTGATTGCCGCATTGCTTTCACGTTTTACAACCCTTGAACTGGACGGAATTATGGGTGTACTGGTAGCTCTGTTCATTCTTTACAGCGGATTCGGGCTTGTGCGCGATACGCTTGACCCTATGCTCGGCAAAGCGCCCGACGAAGAGCTTGTAAACGCTATACGCGAAAAAATACTCAGCTATTCGGGCGTTCTGGGAACACACGATTTAATGGTGCACGATTACGGTCCGGGCAGACAGTTTGCCAGTGTACACGTTGAAATGGCGGCAGAGGACGACCCGCTTGTAAGCCACGAGATTATAGACAGCATTGAACGTGATTTTCTGAAAAACGACGGCTTGCATATGATAGTGCATTACGACCCGATTTCCACAAAAGATTCTCTGGTGACAGAGCTCAGGGAATGGATAAGCGAGCAAATTAAATTCCTCGACGCCCGCCTCTCAATCCACGATTTACGAATTGTAAAAGGCAAAAACCGTATGAACGTAATTTTTGACTGCGTTGTTCCCAACGATATGCAAATCGGTGAAAAGGAAATTAAATGTTTCGTAAACAATATAATTTCTGAAAAATACCCTGAATATACCGCTGTTATTACAATTGACCGCAGTTATGCGGCTCTTCCTCACGAAAAAACGATATAGTATTTTCTTGACATAATGGTATGTTTGATATATAATGTAGTGCAAAGGGGAGCTATTGCTGAGAGGAAGTTCTGACTTCGACCCATTGACTGCATACGGGTAATGCCGCAGCGGAAAATGAACGGATTTTTTATGCTCTCTTTTTGAGAGCATTTTTTATTGGAAGAGAGGTACATATTATGGACTATACAACACAAATGGACGCGGCAAAAAAGGGCATTATAACACCCGAAATGGAGATTGTCTGCGCTAAGGAAAATATCGATGTTGAACTCCTTCGCGAACGTATTGCAAAAGGCACCGTCGTTATTCCTGCAAACAAGAACCACCGCGCATTAAGCCCCGAGGCTGTCGGCGAGGGAATGAAAACAAAAATCAATGTAAATCTCGGCATTTCAAAGGACTGCACCGATTACAGCATTGAATGGGAAAAAGTGAATATGGCTGTCAAAATGAACGCCGAGGCGATTATGGATTTAAGCTGTTACGGAAAAACTCACGAATTCCGTCAAAAGCTTATTGACGAATGTCCTGCTATGATTGGTACTGTACCTATGTATGACGCTGTCGGCTATCTTGACAAGGAGCTTGCCGACATAACCGCAGATGAATTTCTTGAAGTAATTGAGGCACACGCAAAAGAAGGCGTTGACTTTATGACAATTCACGCAGGTATTAACCGCCGTACTGCGTCTGTGTTTAAAGAAACGGGCAGGCTTACAAATATTGTTTCACGCGGCGGTTCACTGATTTTCGCGTGGATGGAAATGACGGGCAATGAAAACCCGTTTTACGAATACTATGATAAGGTACTTGATATTCTCGCGAAATATGATGTTACAATCAGTCTTGGCGACGCCTGCCGACCAGGCTGTACCCACGATTCTACAGACGCTTCTCAGATTACAGAACTTATCGAGCTTGGGATACTGACAAAACGCGCGTGGGAAAAGAATGTACAGGTTATGATTGAAGGTCCTGGACATATGTCCATTGATGAAATAGCTGCAAATATGAAACTCGAAAAACGTCTTTGCCATAATGCGCCGTTTTATGTGTTGGGTCCTCTTGTGACAGATATTGCTCCGGGCTACGACCATATTACCTCTGCAATAGGCGGTGCTGTTGCGGCGGCTAACGGAGCAGATTTCTTATGCTATGTAACGCCTGCCGAGCATTTACGTCTTCCCGACGCAGATGATGTAAGAGAAGGTATTGTAGCCGCAAAAATAGCGGCTCACGCAGGCGACATTGCAAAAGGCATTGACGGAGCGCGTGAAATTGACGATAAAATGAGCGACGCGCGCAGACGAGTTTGCTGGGAAGAGATGTTTCAATACGCGATAGAACCTGAAAAACCGCAAAGATATTATAATGAACTGCCGCCGGAAGAAAAACATACCTGCTCAATGTGCGGTAAAATGTGCGCCGCAAGAACAATGAATAAAATTCTTTCAGGTGAAAAAGTTGATGTAAAATAATTAATAAAAAAAACAGCATAGCTAAGCTATGCTGTTTTTGCTTTAAAAATTAAATACCTTTACAAGAGCCGAATCGTCGCTCGGATTAAACTCGCGTACTTCAATTTCCAGCGGAAGTGATTTATCCCTTAAACTGTACGCCTGCTGAACCTTAATGCTGTCGCCCTTTTCAACGTGCTCCGCAATTGCAAGCATATTAACTCCCTCAATATTGGAAATAACAGTACCCGGAAGTTTTATACCGTCCTGATATGCCATCACGTCCATAACACCTGAAAACGGTACAGCGGAATCTGACTTGTTCTTAAACTCAAACGATACTATCACAGCGTCCTGACCGTTATTGTCAACGATTTTTGCGTCCTCAATTGTCACCTCGTAATTACCGAGCTTACCTGTATACTTCTCCTTTTCGGTATCCGAGCTTGCAGCCTCTCCCGGTACCTTGTCCATATCAGCAGGCTGAGAATAAGCGTCGGAAACGTCGGTCTGCGCCGTAGACTGAGGAGTAGTTCCGTTTGTGTTGTTCTTTTTACCGCAGCCGGATACTGATAATACAAGTATCAATGCTGCTGTTATTATCATCAAATTCTTTTTCATAATTAATTTCCTTTCTTGGTTTTTTATACACCTATACTACCACAGCAACGCCAAAAAATCAAGCGTCACAATAAAAATTCATAATCTGTTTACATTGACATAATATATTTTACGAGTTATAATTTAATGTAGCCATATTATGAAAGGGGTATACATTAATTGAGAAAAATAAGTGTATGTATTTTTGACCTTGACGGCACGCTCACAGACACAATACGCGCCATAACGCATTTTGGCAATATGGCGTTGGAAGAATTTGGTATGAGCGGTTTAAGTGTTGAAGATTATAAAATATATGTAGGCGACGGACGCGATAAACTTATTCACCGTATATTGTCAGCGCACAATGCGGACACTCCCGATTTGTTTGAAAAGGTACGTGACGTATATGACGCAGGCTATGAAAGCGATTATCTTTACGACACAAACGCATATGACGGAATCAAAGATGTACTTTACGGACTGAAACAGCGCGGAATCAAAATCGCCGTATGTTCAAACAAACCCGATAATGTGGTACATTTCGTAACAGACAATATTTTCGGTAAAAATTATTTTGACGCGGTTTCGGGAGTAATTGACGGTATGCCGACAAAACCGAATCCGCACACAGCTCTTAAAATTGCGGAAATGTTTAACGCTGCGCCGTCGGAATGTCTTTTCCTCGGCGACACAAATGTCGATATTTTCACAGCTAAAAATGCAGGTATGACGTCTGTCGGCGTACTTTGGGGATTTCGTTCACGCGAAGAACTGACACAGGCAGGCGCTGATTATATCGCTGAAAAACCGCGCGATATATTACAACTTTTGGAGGATTAATTATTATGAGAACAAGCGGTGTTTTACTTCATATTTCATCACTGCCGTCGGATTACGGCATAGGAACAATGGGCACAGAGGCATATAAATTTGTTGATTTTTTAAAGACAGCACGTCAGAGTATGTGGCAGATACTGCCCGTCGGTCCTACAAGTTACGGAGATTCACCATACCAGTCGTTTTCAACCAATGCCGGAAATCCGTATTTTATCGACCTCGACCTACTTTATGACGAAGGATTGCTTAAAAAGAACGAATACAGCAGTATTAATTGGGGCTCAGACAGCCGCCGTGTTGACTACGAGGCAATTTACAACAATCGCTTTAAGGTGCTCCGTAAAGCGTTTGACCGCTTTAAAACAGGTGATATGACAGCCTTTAACGCATTTATACAAGAAAACGAAAACTGGATTTCGAATTACGCCCTGTTTATGAGTATCAAAGACGCAAACAACGGCATATCGTGGCTTGAATGGGACGAATCTCTCAGAAAACGTGATTCACACGCGTTATGGGAATTTAAATCGTCGCACGAGGACGACGTTTTATTCTGGGAGTTCATTCAGTTTAAATTTTTTGAACAGTGGAACGCTCTAAAGCAGTATGCTAATGACGCAGGAATATCAATCGTCGGAGATATTCCGATTTACGTTGCACTTGACAGTGCGGAAGTGTGGGTATATCCGGACCTTTTTGAACTTGACGAAAACTTAATACCGACAGCCGTTGCAGGCTGTCCGCCCGACGCTTTTTCACCTACGGGACAGCTATGGGGAAACCCTCTCTACAACTGGCAGAGGCATAAGGAATTCGGCTATAACTGGTGGATTGACAGAATACGTTCCGCCACATCATTATATGATATTGTACGAATCGACCATTTCAGAGGTTTTGAGGGGTACTACGCAATTCCTTACGGTCACGAAACTGCCGAACACGGCGAATGGCGCAAGGGTCCCGGTATGGACCTGTTCAACGCAGTAAGTCAGGAACTTGGCAGCCTTCCGATTATCGCAGAGGATTTGGGCTTTCTTACAGAGGACGTTCATAAGCTTCTCAAAGATTCAGGATTTCCCGGAATGAAAGTGCTTGAATTTGCATTTGACCCTCGTGAGGAAAGTAACTATCTCCCCCATACCTATACAAAAAACAGCGTTGTATATGTCGGCACTCACGACAACAACACAACGCTCGGCTGGATTGACGAACTTGACAAACCGACACTTGATTTCTGTAAAAAGTATCTCGATACCGACAGTGATATTTTATGGCGTATGATTAAAACCGCTATGTCAAGCGTAAGCGACACAGCAGTAATTCAAATGCAGGACTATCTTGAACTTGGCAGTGAGGCAAGAATGAATATTCCTTCCACACTCGGCGGAAACTGGCAGTGGCGTATGACAAAGCGTGACACAACCAAAAAGCTTGCCGAAAAAATTGCAGATATTACGCGTACCTACGGAAGGTGTGTACGCTAAGCTACAATTTCGCGCCCTGATAAGTGTCGAGCCTGACCATTAATTTATCTATTTCGTTTAACACAACAAATTTTTTCAGGCTCCATAAAGGACCTATAAGAGAATCGCGTCCGCCGTCGCCTGTAAGACGCTGTATGACTGTTTCGGGAGGTATTACCTCAAGCTGATTAACAATTGTTCTGACGTATGCCTCCCTTGACATAAGCTCAAACTCACCGCTTGCATACATTTCAGTAAGACGCGTATTTTTTAAGACGTGAAGTAAATGCAGCTTTATGCAGTGCGGACGCAGTGCGCCGACACTGCGCGCGCTTTCTATCATCATTTCTTCCGTTTCGCCCGGAAGTCCGTCTATAAGATGCACACATACATTTATATTCCGTTCTCTCAGCTTACCGTAGCCCTCCAAAAAATCGGCATAACTGTGACAGCGGTTTATTTTTTTACCCGTTTCATCAAAAATAGTCTGCAAACCAAGCTCTACTATTAAATATGTACGTTCATTCAGCTCTGAAAGATAACTGAGCACATCATCTTCAAGACAGTCTGCACGAGTGGCAATACTGATTCCAACAACATTTTCCTGCTCCAGCACGCCCTCAAACCGTTCACGGAGTACATCAGCAGGAGCATAAGTATTTGTATGCGCCTGAAAATACGGTATGTATTTTGCCTCGCTCCATTTTTGGTGCATTTTTGTGCGCACCTCGTCAAACTGAGTTAAAATATTATGCTCAGGATTGCCTGCAAAATCTCCGCTGCCTCCCGAACAGTATATACACCCTCCCGTGCCTTTTGTACCGTCTATATTGGGGCAGGTAAAACCGCCGTTTAATGCCACCTTGAACACCTTACAGCCGAATTTTTGATGAAGATGGTAATTCCACGTGTGATATCTTTTATTGTCTAATGTAAATTCAAATTTATTCATATCTTTAATTATGTAAAAAGCAGGACAATGCCTGCTTTTTTAGGGTTCTGAATGTGTGATTATTTCTTTAACTGGAAAGAGGTACAATCTGTACACTCTACCATTGTAGGATTAGCTTCGTGTGTACCTACCTGAATTGTTGAAAGTGAGCAGTAGTCTGCTGTATCACAGTGATTCGCACACTGAGTTACAGTACACTTAATGCTCTTGTTTTCTTTGCAATTATCGCATCCCATAATATTTACCTCCATCTGATATTCCGCATATGCGGTATACAAATAGTATCTGCACAGAACGTAAAAATATCACAGGAAAATTATGCTAAATTTTCAGCCGTTACAGTAAGACCGTCACTGCCCTTGTCAGCAGTAATCACAGTTCCGTTCTTAATCTGTCCTGTCAGCGACAACTGCGACAGCTTATCTTCAAGCTGCTTTTGCAGAGCGCGTTTTAAAGGTCTTGCGCCATATTTCTTATCATAACCCTTCTCCAGTATAACCTCCTTAGCCGCGTCGGTTATATTGAGTTTTGCTCCCTTTTCGGTAATACGGGTTACTATATCTTTTAACAGAAGGTCAATAATCTGTCTTAATTCGTCCTTTGAAAGCGGTTTAAATGTTACAATATCGTCAATTCTGTTTAAAAACTCAGGCTTGAAGAACTGCTTTAAACTCTTGTCAACGTTGTCTGCAAGCGTCACCTCATCATTCGAATTAAAGCCTGCGGCAGCAGACTTAAATTCCGAGCCTGCATTGGTAGTCATTATTATAATAGTGTTTTCAAAATTAACTATTTTACCGTGACTGTCTGCAATTCTGCCGTCGTCAAGAATTTGCAGGAACAGATTAAAGACTTCGGGGTGAGCCTTTTCAATTTCGTCAAGCAGTATTACAGAATACGGTTTACGCCTTACCTTTTCCGTAAGCTGACCTGCGTCGTCATATCCGACATATCCCGGAGGTGACCCGATAAGCTTTGACACTGAGTGTTTCTCCATATACTCCGACATATCAATTCTTATAAGAGCTTCCTCATTATCAAACATAACCTCAGCAATTGTTTTGACAAGCTCTGTTTTACCAACGCCCGTAGGACCTGCAAAAATAAACGAAACAGGACGTTTACGCGCTGTAATATCCGCTCTTCCGCGTCTTATCGCGCGCGAAACCGCCTCAACCGCGTCATTCTGCCCGACAACACGTTCGTGTATACGGCTCTCCAGATTAAGCAGCTTTGTCGCCTCGTCCTCTGTAAGACGGTGTACAGGTATTTTTGTCCAGCTTTCAATTACCGACGCAATATCGTCAAAAGTAATTTTAGATTTTCTTGATTCAATTTCAGCTTTTTTGATATCCTCTTCAATTTTCAGCTTTTCAACCTTTAAATTAGCGATTGTTTCAAAATCGTTTTCTTCGGTAGCATTTTCAATATCTTCATCTATCAGTACCAGTCTGTCATTAAGCACTCTCACATCATACAGCGCTTTATTTTTAAGATTAACCTTTGAACCTGCCTCGTCAATAACGTCTATAGCCTTATCAGGAAGAAATCTGTCGGTAATGTAACGCTCCGACATCTTCACTGCCTGTTCAATTATTTCCGGAGAAATCTTTACGCTATGATATTCCTCATAATAATCCTTTATACCGTTTAATATTTCAATGCTCTCTGCTACCGACGGTTCATCAATCAGCACGGGCTGGAAACGGCGTTCAAGCGCCGAATCTTTTTCTATATGTTTTCTGTACTCGGTAAGCGTAGTCGCGCCGATAATCTGTATTTCACCTCTTGCCAGAGCAGGTTTTAAAATATTTGCCGCGCTCATAGCGCCTTCGGCGTCACCTGCCGCAACTATATTGTGTATTTCATCAATTACAAGTATTACGTTTCCGCGCTCGCTTGCCTCATTTAAAAGATTTTTCAGTCTTGCCTCAAACTGACCTCTAAATTGCGTACCTGCCACCAATGCCGTAAAATCAAGCAGATATAACTGATAGTCGAAAAGTTTAGGCGGCACATTTCTCTCAAAAATTCTGCACGCCAATCCCTCAGCCACAGCGGTCTTGCCAACTCCCGGTTCACCAAGAAGAACGGGATTGTTCTTCGAACGTCTGTTTAAAATCTGTACTACCCTTTCAATCTCCGCACTGCGGTTTACAACCCTGTCCACTTTTCCGTTTGCCGCCATTTCAGTAAGATTTGTACCATAAGTGTCAAGCATTGTTTTCTTCTGTTTCTTCTTTGATTTCTTTTTATCGGCTTTGTCAGATTTATCCTTTTTATTAGTATTTGGAGAGATTTCCCCTTCCTCGTCAGAAGGTTTTGGAACAGGCAGATTTGAGAAAAATTCTTTAAATATGTCAAGCGGTGCTGTTGCCGCGCCTCCCTCGTCGTCCTCTCCTCCCGAAAGCTGCTCCATTATCTCCATAGGGTCATCTCCGATATCGTCAAACCCTTCAAGACTTTCCATAAAATCTGACATCTGATCATTCAGATTATCCAACTCATCATCAGTTACTCCAAAGCTTTCAATCATTTTATTTAAAGGCGCAATACCAAGCTCTTTCGCACAGCTAAGACACAAACCTTCACTGCTTGTCTTATCGCCCTCCATTTTTGTAATATAAAAAACCGCAGGGTTCTTTTTACATTTTGAACATAAACTAATCATTCTTTTCCCCTTCTATTTTGATAAATTATTGTTTACGATAAAAAACGTACACCCAATAATTCATATCATTACACTGTAATATACCCATTGTACCATATAATACCGCATTTTAAAACCCTTTTTTTGATATGTTTACAAATATTTCATTATTTAAAAAATAATTGGAATAATTTGTAAATTAACCGCATATATATAATTACTACAATAAATTTTAAAAAAGGACGAGTATACATATGACACAATACGAAAGAAACAGTCTGTCAATAGCAGTAACAAGTTACCGCCGCCGCAAGCGTCAAAGCCGTCTGTTCGGCTCGCTTGCAGTATTTTTCTCTATGATTACTATTATATGCGCGCTTTTGTATATTATAATTTCATCTGTTCCGTGCAGATAAAATCCGACGCAAATATTAAGGAATTCTAAATTTTGAAAAAAATCACATAAACATATTGCTTTTTTGAAATAAAGATAGTAGAATATATGTTGTAACAGAGGTGATTATTGTGCCGGACGGAAGTATTCTTTTGACAGTGATAAGCATATTGCTGCAGTTATTTTCGCTGTCAATCGGAATTTACTATTTAGCGGTAGGACTTGCAGGCTTTCTTCCCGAACGGGAACGCGCCTGTATAACAGACAAGACGCATAAATTTGCGCTTATAATTTCAGCGCATAATGAAGAAAAAGTAATTGCCAATATGGTTAGTTCGCTTAACGCTCTTGACTATCCACGCAATAAATACGATATTCTGGTAATAGCCGATAACTGTACAGATAACACGGCAGCAGAGGCACAAAAAGCCGGAGCAACAGTGCTTGAGCGAAATAATCCTTCACTGCGCGGTAAGGGTTATGCGCTTGAATGGCTTTTCGAAAAGCTGTATGATAATGAGCAGGGATATGATTATATCTCTGTTTTTGACGCAGATAACCTCGTTGATAAACGATTTCTTATTGAAATGAATAAAAAAGCCAATCAGGGATACAAGGCTGTTCAGGGTTTTCTTGACAGCAAAAATCCGTATGATTCTTGGATAAGCGCGGCATATTCTTATTGTTTCTGGACAGTAAACCGCATTTTTCAGCAGGCAAGACATAATTTAGATATGTGCTGCGAATTAAGCGGTACGGGATTTATTCTTGCACTTGATACGCTGAAACAACTCGGCTGGGGTGCAACGTGCCTTACCGAGGATATGGAATTTACAATGAAACTGTCGCTTAACGGTGAAAAGGTCGCTTTTGCATACGGCGCAAAGGTTTATGATGAAAAACCTATTACCTTAAAACAATCTTGGCGTCAGAGAGTACGTTGGATGCGGGGGCACTGCGACGTTGCCTCACGCTATTTTTTCCCGCTTATAAAAAAGGGAGTGCGTGAAAAACATCTGAGCTGTATAGACTGCGCCGTATATCTTGTACAGCCGATACGGATAATTGCAACAGGTATTATAACATTTTTTGCATATACACAAACATTTTTTCCTGACGGTGATTTAGGATTCATTCAGCTTGCTTATCTGTTCCCTGAATCAGCCGTATGGACAACCGTATGGAATATAATAGCCGTTACACAGCTGCTTTATACACCATTTGTAATATGGTATGAACGCCGTGAAATATCGCTTAAAATGATTTTTTACTATTTTACCTGTCTTATTTATAATTTTACTTGGATTCCTATAGCTATACAGGGACTTATAGAAAAAAATAAAACAGAATGGGCTCATACTGAACATACGCGGGCTGTTACAATGGAGGATATCGAAAAACTGATGTAACATCATTGACTTAACCGATTATTTGTGATAATATATTTATTCAAGGGGATATACAAGGAAGGAATTTCAGAGGGGAATTAAATGATTATAGAAACAGTTAAAAATATCGACTTTATTGTCGGTACAATATTTTTTGTGCTGTATTTTTATCAGCTTATATATTTTGTCGTGCCTTTTGTTAAAAAGGATAAACCTCATAAGGAAACAAAAATGCACAGATTTGCAGTTCTTATTTCCGCAAGGAATGAGGAAAATGTCATTGCAACGCTTGTTGATTCAATCCACCATCAAGATTACCCGCAGGATTTAATTGATATATATGTTATTGCAGACAACTGTACCGATAACACAGCAGGAGAGGCAGAAAAAGCAGGTGCCAATGTGTTTATAAGAAACGATATGCAGAAGGTCGGCAAAGGTTATGCGCTTGACTTCGCTCTGCACCGTATAACAAAAGAACACGGAAAGGATTTTTACGACGGTTTTTTTGTATTTGACGCAGATAATATCCTTGATACGAACTACATAAGCGCTATGAACCGCACCTTCTCGGACGGTCACAGAATTATAACCAGTTACAGAAACTCAACAAATTACGGAACAAACTGGATAACGGCAGGTTATGCGCTATGGTACATAAGGGAATCAAAATTCCTTAATCATTCAAGAATGCTTTTAGGCAACGGCTGTGCGATTTCGGGTACGGGATTTCTTGTACATCGTGAAGTTATTGAGCGTATAGGCGGCTGGAAATACTTCCTGCTTACAGAGGACATAGAGTTCTCAATTGCAAATTCTATGGCAGGTGAAAAAATCGCATATTGCAGTGACGCAATCCTTTATGACGAACAGCCCCAGACTTTTAAACAGTCTTGGACACAGCGTTTGAGATGGGCGCGCGGATTTTTACAGGTGTTTAAAAAATATGGTTTCCGCCTTATCGGAACAGGTTTTAAGACAAATCGTTTT
The DNA here is from genome assembly GCA_010206265.1 of Lachnospiraceae bacterium MD329. Lineage (GTDB taxonomy): Bacteria > Bacillota > Clostridia > UBA1381 > UBA1381 > Hominilimicola. The sequence goes on along the minus strand of VIQV01000007.1, from coordinate 17,359 downwards.
ACTTGTTATGATATGACTATGACTATTTTTCCGTCAATTTTTATGACACTGCTTATATGTATCATAAATGCCGCAGCAATTACCGTCGGTGTTATACAGGGTGAAGAATGGGTATCAATCGCCGTTTCACTTGGTCAATGGGTACTCGGCGCATATGTTATGATGTTCCTTATGGGATTTATAACCCTGCTTACAGAGAATAAACGTATCCATACAAGCGCGTGGAAAAAGGTCAAATATCTTTTCACTTTCCCACTGTTTTTGTTTACATACGCACCAATTTCAATTGTGGCAATATTTAAAAATGTCGAATGGGAGCCGACGCGTCATCACGGTCCGAGCGTTAGCGCAAACAAGATTGAACAGAACAAAGAAAAAACTAAAAATTTCAATTAAAAAAGAGCCATTCGGCTCTTTTTTAATTTATTATTCCTTACCATTCCAGCAGTATGTACAAAGCTGACACTCAGGAAGTCCGACTGACTCAATCATATCGTCCAGACGGTGGAAACGCAATGACGTAAAGTTAAGCTCCTTACAAATTTCATCAATCATTTCCTTATAATTCTGACTTTCGGGGTTCGCATAATCTTCAAGCACCTCTTTTGACACGTCGTCCCCCTCACGCCTTCTTATAATTCTGCGTGCTATTAAATCAAGCTCTGAGGTTGAACGTGAGAAATTCAGATACTTACAGCCGAACATAATCGGCGGACAAGCAGGACGTATATGTACCTCTTTAGCTCCGCTGTCATATAAAAATTCCGTCGTTTCCCTGAGCTGCGTACCGCGTACTATTGAGTCATCAATCAGCAGAAGGCTCTTATCGTGAATAAGCTCTTCTACCGGTATCAGTTTCATTTTTGCTATAAGATTTCTCTGCGACTGATTCGGCGGCATAAATGAACGCGGCCAAGTCGGTGTATATTTAATAAACGGTCTTGCAAAAGGTACTCCCGACTTATTTGCATAACCTATTGCGTGCGCTATTCCTGAATCAGGCACACCTGCAATAATATCAGGTTTTACATTTCCGTCCTCCATATCACGCTCCGCCAGTTTTTCACCGCAGCGGTAACGCATATTCTCAACATTTATTCCCTCATAACACGAGGTCGGATAACCATAATAAATCCAGAGAAACGTACATATTTTCATATCTTTTGCAGGAGGCGCAACTGTTTCTACACCTTCCTGAGTTATAAATACAATTTCAGCAGGACCAAGATTTTTATAATCTGTATAGCCCAGATTTAAATATGCAAAGCTTTCAAACGACGCGCAGAAACTATCCTTCTTATGACCTATAATAATAGGTGTTCTGCCCATCTTGTCACGCGCGGCATATATACCCTTGTCAGTAAGAATCATTATACTCATAGAGCCTTTTATAACACTCTGAGCGAAACGGATACCTTTTACAATATCGTCCTCCTGATTTATAATTGCTGCGACAAGCTCAGTCTGATTTACGTTACCGCCGCTCATTTCAAGGAACTGAGGAGTACCCTTATTATATGTCATTTCCAAAAGTTCGTCCTTATTGGATATGTGTCCGACAGTTGTAATTGCAAAACTGCCAAGGTGCGAACGCACAATTAACGGCTGCGGCTCATTATCGGAAATACAGCCTATTCCCGAATTACCTTTCATTTCGTTTACATCACGTTCAAATTTTGTACGAAACGGTGAATTTTCGATATTATGTATAGCACGGTCAAAACCGTTTTCCCCGTATACTACCATACCTCCTCGTTTTGTACCAAGGTGTGAATGATAATCAATACCGAAAAATAAATCCAAAACACAATCTTTTTTTGATATTACGCCAAATATTCCTCCCATATAATGCTCCTTTCTTTTGCTGAAAACTATTTAATCTCCACAGGATATTTACCGCTGAAACAGCCGTTGCAATATCCGCAATTAGCGTTCGGAATAATTTTACCGAGAGCCTCAAGGCTAAGAAAACCAATACTGTCAGCGCCTATTAACTCGCCTATTCCCTTCATATCATACTTACGCGCTACAAGCTGGTCACGCGACGGAATATCAGTTCCGAAGTAGCACGGCCACAAAAACATAGGCGCGGAAGAACGAACGTGAACCTCCTTCGCCCCAAAGCTTCTTAACAAGCTTACTGTTCTTTTCGAGGTTGTACCTCTGACAATTGAATCATCTACCATAACAACGCGCTTACCTTCAACTGTACTTCTCAGCACATTTAGTTTTATCCTTACTGAATTTTCGCGCATTGCCTGCGACGGCTGAATAAAAGTTCTGCCGATATATCTGTTTTTCACAAAACCCATACCGTAAGGTATTCCTGACTCTTGCGCGTATCCCATAGCGGCGCTCAAACCCGAATCGGGCACAGCTATTACTACGTCAGCGTCAGCAGGATATTCCTGCGCGAGATATTTACCTGCAATCATACGCGAATCGTGAACCGCCTGTCCTTCAATTATACTGTCGGGACGCGCAAAATACAAATATTCAAATATACACATTGTATGCGGTTTCTTCTTGGTATGAGTCTTTACAGACTTAATTTCACCATTCTTTACAACCACAATTTCTCCTGGTTCAATATCCCTTACAAATTCAGCGCCAACACTGTCAAGCGCGCACGTTTCCGACGCAAACACCACGGCTTTACCGCGCTTTCCCATACATAGCGGTCTAAATCCCCACGGGTCACGCGCAGCAATAAGTTTCTGCGGACTCATAACAATAAGCGAGAACGAGCCGACAAGATGATTTATCGCCTTTTCAACCGATTCTTCAACACTTTCCGAACTTAACCGCTCCTTTGCAATTGTATAAGCTATCATTTCGGTATCTGTTGTAGTCTGAAAAATAGCGCCCGTAACGCTTAACTCACGGGCAAGCTCGTCCTTATTTACAAGATTACCATTATGGGCAATCGCAATATTTCCTTTTATGTATCTCAGCACAAGCGGCTGAGCATTTTCACGCATACTTTCACCGGTAGTTGAATAACGGACGTGTCCGACCGCCATTTTACCGTCAAGCTTAGTAAGAATTTCCTCATTAAAAACATCACTTACCAAACCCATATCTTTATAATGCGTAATATTACGGTCGTTATTTACCGCAATTCCGCAGCTCTCCTGACCGCGGTGCTGCAAGGCATACAATCCGTAATATGTACTGCGGGCACAGTCGCCCTCAGGGTCATATATAGCAAAGACGCCGCATTCCTCTCTGAGTTTTCTGTCTTTTAGCATAATTTTAGCTCCTTTCACAAAACCCTCCGAAAATATCATATCAAGCTTATCTGATTAACAAGATAAACTTTTTAGAAATTTTCAAAGTAATTTACAAAACGCCTTTGCCTTGCATATTTTTAATTATATACCGTTTTTAACTAAAATTCAATACCTAATTATCGAAACGTAACTTTACCGCCTGTCACTCCTGCATTTACAGGTGTACCGCGCCTTTTTTGTCCGTAAATATCGGTCATTTCATATTCAAAAATATATGAACCGCTGTCTACTCCGTCTTCTCCCGTGCCTCGCAAAAGCCGAGTTACAGAACCGTCTACAATATATTCCGTTACCTGATGAGTTTCATCATAAACACGCAGCATAGGAAGCACGTTATCAAAAAATCCAATCTTTTCTATATGCCCCGTCACCTTACCGCCGTCAATATACGGCCACGAACCAAGCACCTTATATTTATCCTTGTCGCGGTAATACGCAACACGCACGCTCCTGCGCTCGCCGTTAATTACCGCAGGCACGGAATACAGGTCGTATTCCTCATAACGCCGTATCAGCGACGGAGTTATATTTTTAGAGTATAGCTTAAACATTTTACCGTCGAAGTTATCCTGAAATATACCCATATCCCAATTTTCATTCAACCGTCCGTAACTGCCTATGAAAACATAACCTCCGTTTTTATCAGCCTTATAAACATTAATTGCAACGTCCTTAAACATATTCATATTACCTGCAATATTAAGTTCATAGGAATTGCCGTTCAGGATAGACATATATTCGAGTGTCTGCATATCTGCATTATATGCCTGCCACGCTCCCGACGCCGTATAATCTGAAGTCATAGCGTCGTCGGTAACATTACAATTCACGCAAATTTTACGAAGCAGTTCCTTATATTTAACTCCTGTTGCCATTTTCATATATTCCTGCAGTTCATCATTATTTTTATTTAACGGATAATAGACACTCAATCCTGCAGAATTCTGCTCCCGAGAACCGCACACTCTGTATACTACGGCGTCATTTAACGCGTCTATAAGAACATCAGCCGTATTCCCCACATACTGTTTCATTTTCATAGCGGTATCGCCTATATCAATCAAATTTGAAAAGCCCTCGTCCTCCGACGCACCGCCGTAAATATGAATACTGTCAAGCGTATTGCTTAACACTGCAAAATTCTCTATTGTGTCGGTAAGCATAAGCATATCCCCTGCCATACCGTCAAATGCCTGATTCAGCGTTGAAAGCTTTGTCATATCAGTCAGTGACATTGCCGCGTCAGCCTCTGTACCGTTTTTCACGCATTTATTATAATATGTATTACACATCATCATACCCACTTCCGCAGCGTCAGCTGACGGATTGGCGCAAAGATACTTTAGGAACCCTTCATAATCCCAGCCGTCCGAGGGCTGAATATCCTGTGATGCAACCATATACTGAGCATAGGTTGAAAGAGATGTACCCGTTTCAATACTGCCCATAAGCGACGTATCAAGTCCTACAATATCAAGGCCCGAACCGTCAAGACTCATAGCATAAGAAATCTCTTCAAGGCTTAATCCACCCCCGTCGTTCAGTTCGTCATAACACATACCGTGCATACTGCCTCCGCCCTCGCCTGACAGTATCAGCATATAATGGTCCGCTTTATAATTTGCCTTTCCCCACGAGATAAAATTTTCAAGAGTACGATAATTACCCATATCAACAGGCGCTGACTGGTCGGCAAGATACAGCTTGTCCTTACGCACCTCAAAACGCTGTGAATAATCGCTGTATACACCATTCAGGTGCCACTGCTCACTTCCGCCCGTCTGTACAATCACCTTAACACTTTCGGGATAATTCACCTTCATCATTTCGCGAAGTTTGTCCGAATACACTCCTGATTCACTTTCTTCCTTACCGCCGCACATATATACCATCACAGTCCACGTATCGCCGTTAAGTACACGTTCATTAGGCTGAGCGTCATACACTACCATACCCGAATTACAGGCAGAAAGTATAAAGACCGATAACATTACGGTAATAATATATACCACCCGTTTCATATATAATACCTCCCCAATTTCTTTATATAACACAGCACAATATGCCGTTTAATTTTCACATTTGACTGAAAAAGGTGTTGTATGATTTATCTATACAACACCTTCTCATTTTTATGCACTGTCTTTTACGCCTGTTCAGGAGCGCCTACAGGACAAACACCTGCGCAAGCGCCGCACTCGATACACGTATCCGGATCGATTACATACTTGCTGTCACCCTCAGAAATTGCGCTTACCGGACATTCAGCGGCACAAGCGCCGCAAGAAATACAAGCGTCATTAATTTCATATGCCATTGGAATACACCTCCTTAAATGAAATAACATTTATTTTGAATACTAATTGTATCATAAATGCCGTAATACTTCAATAGTTTATTAAAAATTTATTCTTCATCATTATTTTGATGTTCCTGATTTTTTCCGCGTTTTAACACTTTTACGTCAGTAACCTTAAAATCTTTAAGAGTTTTTTCATTTTCATCATCAAGCTTTACCTTAACAATACCCTTCAGAATACTTACAAATTCTACGGTTCCCTTACCGTCGGGCGTTTTTACCAACGCGCCCTGACGCGGAGTAATGCGCAAAAGTTCCTCGTATGTATCCTGTTCATACTTTAAACAGCACATAAGCCTTCCGCAAGCGCCTGATATTTTGGCAGGATTAAGCGACAAGCTCTGCTCCTTCGCCATTTTTATTGATACAGGCGCAAACTCGCTCAAAAAGCGGCTGCAGCAAAGGTCACGACCGCATATACCTATACTTCCGAGTGTTTTTGCCTCATCACGCACACCGATTTGTCTTAACTCGATTCTTGTTTTAAAAACCACCGCAAGGTCTTTTACAAGCTCACGGAAATCAATTCTGCCCTCGGCTGTAAAATAAAACAAAATCTTGTTGCCGTCAAAGGTATATTCCACCTCAACCAGTTTCATTTCAAGACCGTGTTCTTTTATCTTTTCAAAGCATATTTTATATGCCTCTTTTTCAAATTCCTTATTTTTTCTGTAACGCTCAGTATCCTCTTCTGTCGCTATACGCACAACGCCTTTTAACTGCTTTTGAAAGTTCTCGCTGTCAAGCTCGTGTTTATCCATTACTACGCTGCCGTATTCTATACCGCGAGAGGTTTCCACTATTACGTTATCACCCGAATGTATATCCATATCAAGCGGGTCAAAATAGTACGTCTTGCCTGCCGGCTTAAAACGTACTCCTATTACGTTTACCATATATCTAAAGCTCCTTTTTACCGCGTATACCCTCTGCCATTTCACGCGAAATATCACATACAAGCAAAGTATCCTGACCGTTCTTTTCAAAAACTATGTACCGAATATTTTTTTTCGAAAATACGGCAGTACGCATATTATATCTTTCAGCCCTTATATTCGGGCGTGTTTTTGACACTGATTTCACCTTTGACACGGAAAAATCCAGTTCCTTATTTCTATGACCTATACTTCTGTTTACACGGAAAATACCGTTTTTCAAAGTATATGTATATATTGCGGCATACCGTGTCATTACGAAAAAACCGAGGACACAATAAAGCGCAATCGTTACCAAAACGCCTATTATTTTATAATTGGGGAGCGCAGCCGTTACTATCCTGCCTATACAAAGCACTAACACTGCCCACAAGACAGAAAAAAGAAACTCTCTGCCCCCTCCTGTACGTTGTTCCTCCAAGACAAACAACCCCTTTAACTATACTGTAATGCTATTGTACCACAAGTTTGCCGATATTGTCAACCGTCGTCAATTTGCACAGTTTTCCGCTGTCCGTAAAGGAATATATTGTTGACTTTCAGGCAGTGATAAGATATAATTATATAATAAGTAATTTAAAGGAGTAAAGATAATGCAGCAGGAAGAAAAACAGATGAAAATGGGGTATCTTATCAAACGTTTTCTGCCCTATTTCAGGAAATATAAATGGATATTGGTACTTGACCTTATATGCGCGTCGCTCACGACAGTATGCGAACTGGTATTCCCTATGCTTGTACGCTACATAACCGATATGGGAATTAATAACATAGCAGGGCTTACGGCAGGGATAATACTTAAAATAGGCTTGTTTTATCTCGTTTTGCGCGCAATAGATTCCGCCGCCAACTTCTATATGGCGGATACGGGTCATATTATGGGTGCAAAGATTGAAACAGATATGCGCCGTGACTTGTTCGCGCACCTTAACACTCTGTCACACGCATATTTTTCGGAGCATAAAGTCGGTCAGATTATGGCTCGTATTACAAGTGATTTGTTCGATATAACAGAATTCGCTCACCACTGCCCCGAAGAGCTTTTTATAGCAGGACTAAAAATGATTGTATCGTTCATCATTCTATGCGGAGTGAATATACCGCTTACAATTATTATTTTTGCGTCGCTGCCGCTTATTTTCTGTTTTGTTAAATTCTTTAACACCCGTATGAGAAAAGCATTTAAAAAACAGCGCAACCAGATAGGCGAGATAAATTCACAGGTTGAGGACTCACTGCTTGGAATAAGAGTTGTCAAGTCCTTTGCAAACGAGGATATTGAACAGGAAAAATTCGAGGACGGCAACAAAAAATTCCTTGACACGAAAAAGCTTGGATATTTTTATATGGCAGGTTTCCACACCTCCAACAGAGCCTTTGAGGGCATAATGTATCTTGTGGTTGTCGTTGCAGGAGCGCTGTTTATGATACGCGATTCCATATCTCCTGCCGACCTTACGGCATACCTGCTGTATGTAAGCACTCTGCTTGCCACACTGAGAACAATTATTCAGTTTACTGAACAGTTTCAGCGCGGTATGACGGGTATTGAACGTTTTCTGGAAATTATGGACGCGCCTTCGGATATCACCGATAAAGAAAATGCGGTTGAGCTTACAGACGTACAGGGAAACATTAAATTTGAAAATGTGGGTTTCCACTACAGCGACGACAATACACAGATACTTTCCAATATAAATCTTGACATTAAAAAAGGCGACAGCGTTGCGCTTGTCGGACCGTCGGGCGGCGGCAAAACTACACTATGCAACCTTATCCCCCGTTTTTACGATACAACGGAAGGACATATCCTTATTGACGGGATCGATATAAAAGACGTTACTTTAAAATCACTTCGTAATTCAATAGGCGTTGTACAGCAGGACGTATACCTGTTTTCGGGAACCGTTTACGAAAATATCGCTTACGGTCTGCCAGACGCGTCAAAGGAGGATATTATAGAGGCTGCAAAGCTTGCAGGCGCGCACGAATTTATTTCCGCGCTCCCTCACGGGTATAATACATATGTAGGTGAACGCGGAGTTAAGCTGTCAGGCGGACAGAAACAGCGTATAAGTATCGCGAGAGTTTTCCTCAAAAATCCGCCTATACTTATTCTGGACGAGGCAACCTCAGCGCTTGACAATGAAAGTGAAAAGATAGTACAGGATTCTCTTGAAAAACTCGCAAAGGGCAGAACGGTATTTACTATCGCCCACAGACTTACCACTATCCGCAATGCCAGCACAATACTCGTACTTACCGAGAACGGCATTGAGGAACAAGGCACACATCAGGAGCTTATCGACAAGGGCGGTTTGTACGCCGACCTGTACAGCCTGTACGCGTCGCTGTAAAGGTTTATTGCACTTAACCGAATCATTCGGTTTAAATAACAAAAAGGGAGAGGAGAAATAATATGAACAAAAAACTGTTATCGGGTATTCTGACAGCCTCTATGCTTTTAAGCGCCGGCGCAAACGCTTTTGCGGCTGACTTCGGCATAGGCGACAAATACGAGGCGCAGGAGGACGCCGCGGCAAAAGAACAAACGCAAAAATTATACGAAAACCGCCCCACGCTTTTAAAACAGGCGGAGGACTTAAACCGCGGACTTATCGCTGTACCTGCCAAGGACGGCGGTATACTTGTAAGCTGGCGTTATCTTGGTACTGACCCAAGTGACACATACGTTGAGCTGTACAGGAATGATAAAAAAATTGCAAGAATAACCGACACTACGAATTATGCAGACAAAGACGGAAAAAGCGGAGATAAATACCGAGCATCTATTTTTAGAAATCCCCAAGTGAAAACAGATGCTTTTGTTGCTTTTGATACTGCCGAATGTACCGCGTGGGATAAGGAATATATGTCAATCCCCGTTAAAAAGTACGACAAGGGCAATTACATTATTGACGACGCGTCTGTCGGCGACCTTGACGGCGACGGTGAATATGAAATAATCGTACGCCGCACACCTGCGGACTATTTTAATCAATTGCAGGTGGAAACCGACCCCGACACAAAAGAGGTTACAAAGGTAATTGACACGCGCGAGGCATATCCGCTTATAGAGGCGTATAAAATGGACGGCACGCATATGTGGACGCTCGACATAGGCAAGAATGAGGCAAACGAAATTGACGTTAACTTCCTTGTGTACGACTTTGACGGAGACGGCAAAGCGGAGGTTGTTATGCGTTCATACGACGGTATGACCGACGGAAAGGGTAACAAAATCGGCGTTGCCGACGCGGACTGGACAAAGAGCCTGCAAAAACAGAAGGACAGACAGTATTTTGCCGAGGGCAACGAATACCTGTCGGTATTCGACGGTGAGACAGGCGCGGAGGAGGCGCGTACAGAGCTTTTGCCGAAACGCGACCCTCTTTCAAGCTGGTCATCAAAATATAAGGACACGTCGCGCCTTACAAAACGCGCAAGTCATTATCTTTTATCAACTGCGTACCTCAACGGTGAAACTCCGAGCATTGTAATGCTCCGCGGCGCGTGGGACGCTGTAAAGCTCGCCGCGTGGGATTACAAAGACGGTAAATTTACGGAGCTTTGGCAGTACGATTCAGGCGACACACAGACTACGGAAAATATGTACAACGCAGGTTATCACAGTATGGCGGTTGCCGACATTGACTTTGATGGCAAGGACGAAATCCTCTCGGGAGCAGGCGCGATTGACAACGACGGTAAATTTATGTATGCCACCTACGCTGACGTTAGCGGCGAAAAAATCAAGCTTTGCCACGGTGACGCGTTCGATGTTGCGAAAATGACTCCCGACTACGACGGTTACTACATCTGGGCGTGCCACGAAACAAAGGAACTGCCTGCCAATATTGACCTGCACGACGCGCGCACAGGTCAGGTAATATACGGTTTTAACAAACCTAAGGACACAGGACGTTCACGCGCGGCTGACATTGACCCGACAAACAAAGGCTGGGAGGTCTGGGGTTCAACGGGAACTCCGCTGATGTCATATGACGGAACACAGCTTGTTTCAGGTGTTGCGGCAGAGCTTGAACCGTCGCTTAAAGATAAAACTCTTGCGCTTGGCAGCGGTGATACGCTTGCAGACGGCTGGAACACTTTCCGCTATCGTTATGCAGACGGAAGTTTTATGAAGAATGATGAAGGTCAGGTAATTTCAACCACACTTCCAATGAACTTCAAAGCTTTCTGGGACGGCGACCTGCTCAGTGAATTTGTGGACGGTACAACAATTTCAAAATACAACTGGAAAGACAAATGCGTAGATATTCTCTATGAGGCAGCAGGCTGTGCATCAAACGGCGGTACAAAGGCTGTACCGTGTCTTACAGCCGATATTTTCGGCGACTGGCGCGAAGAAATTATATGGCGCGACGTAAATAACACCGAACTTAGAATTTACGCCACTCCGTATGAAACAAATTACAAAATACCGACGCTTATGCACGATATAACATACCGTCAGGCGATTGCTTGGCAGAATAACCACTATAACCAGCCTGCAAACACGAGCTTTTATATGGGCGCTGAAACAGAAACAGTGCCGGCGCCTGAGATAAAGACAACATCAGGCAAGGTAAACCCCGACTTGCAGGCGGCGGACGAAAAGCATATTGAATTAAGTGTAGGTGTAGTGCCTCGCAGCACCGGTACTATCTGCGGTATATTCATTGATAAATCAATCCCATTTACTGATATAAATTCTCACTGGGCATATCTCGCAATTACATCAGCATACAAATGGGGCATTATAAACGGTATGACTGACACTACCTTCGTCCCTGACGGTACGATAACAAAGGGTCAGTTTGCAACTATGATTGTAAACTCTCTTAAACTGCCGATATCCAAAACAGAGGACGGCACGCACTGGGCGCAGATATATGCAGACACGGCAAAGGAAGCAGGACTTATAGATGAAAATATAGCGTTTGAAACCACTGACGACCTCGACGTGCCAATTACACGCGAGGAAATGACGTCCATTATAATAAAAGCAAGAGAATATAACACTCTCAAATTAGCCGTTCCTGTTGATATTACGTTTATTGATAAAGATACCATCAGCGATTGGGCAACTGATGATATAAAAAAAGCTGTTAAACTTAACATTATTTCGGGATTTGAGGATAACACATTCCGCCCAAAAGAAACCGCAACACGAGCACAAGCGGCATTAATGCTTGACAAGCTTTTTACGGCACTACAGAAATAGAGGGAGAATAAAATGTCATTTACAAGTGAAACACATTTAACAGTACGTTACGCCGAAACCGATATGATGGGAATTGTACATCATTCACGGTATTATCCGTGGTTCGAGGTTGCGCGGACTGAATTTATCAAAAAGAGCGGTATGTCCTATACCGAGATGGAAAATATGGGAATATTGCTCCCTCTTACTGAAACCGCCGCAAAATATTACTACGGTCTTAAATATGAAGATGAGGTGGTTATAAAATGCCGCCTCACCCGTCTTACCGTAGCGCGGTGTGAATTCCGCTATGAGGTATATAAACTTCCTGAAATGAAACTTATGACCACAGGCAAAACGGGACACGGTTTTGTCGGTAAGGACTTTACACCGATAAACCTGAAAAAACTGTACCCCAATGTTTATAAAAGTTTAAGCGACCTGTTATCCAAGGAGGAGCAGCTATGAAAACAGTCATTCTTGACGCAAAAACCCTCGGTGACGATATTGAATTCTCACAATTTGAACGTTTCGGTGAAGTCAGGGTATATCAGACCACCGCTCCCCTTCAGCTTGAGGAACGTATCTGCGACGCAGAAATTATAATAGTAAATAAAATCAAACTGAACGAAAGCAACTTAAAAAATGCAAAAAAATTAAAACTTATATGTGTTACTGCAACAGGCTATGACAATATTGATATAACCTACTGCTGGCACAGAGAAATTGCCGTCTGCAACGTCAGAGGCTACTCTTCAAACTCTGTCGCGCAGGTTACTGCCGCTATGGCATTGTCACTTGTAACCCATCTGGGAGAATTTGACCGCTATGTAAAGGATTTGCGTTATACAGAGGGAGGCGTTCAAAATCACTTAAAACCGTACTTTAATGAACTGGAAAGTATGACGTGGGGTATTATCGGATTCGGAAATATAGGTAAGCGAGTTGCACAGATTGCGTCAGCACTTGGCGCAAAAACAATTATAAATTCGCGCCGTCCGAAAAACATTTCCAATTATGTACCTCTTAACGAGTTATGTGCCGAATCGGATATTATATCGGTACACGTCCCTCTGACAGCAGAAACACGCGGTATGATAGACGAAAAGCATATTGCTATGATGAAAAAAACAGCAATATTTATAAATGTTTCAAGAGGCGCTGTCACAGACGAAAACGCGCTGACTGAAGCAATATGCAGCAGCAAACTCGGAGGACTCGGCATTGATGTTTATTCAACTGAACCTATGACTTCGGATAGCCCTTACAACAGGATTTTACATAAACCAAACGTAATTTTTACGCCGCATATGGCTTGGGGTGCATACGAAGCACGCCGCCGCTGTATGGACGAAATCGAAAAAAATATTGACACATTTATTATGGGCGGTAAACGTAACCGTGTTGATTTCTAAAAAAACAGGACATAACTTTTTAGGTTATGTCCTGTTTTTTTAATCAATTTTTTCTATATCCAGAACAAATTTATGTATTTTAGTATATCTTATATGATAATGACCATATTGCTCATAATTATTCGGGTCATAACCTGTCAGTTCTTTCAGTTCAGGATTATCCGTAATAAACTGTTTGATACGTCCTGAACCTATTCGCCTCGGAAGTTCGTCCACACACATCATTTCACCGCCGCTCAGCGCGCTTGGTATATCCACAGCGTGAAAAATAGTGAAACCGATTAACAGCACAGCAACGCATACAAAAAACTTTATAGCGTCTATATCATCACCTTCTTCACGCCTGTCTACTACTTTTTTAATATAATATATCAAAGCTGATATAACCAAAGCCAAAAGTACAAGCAGGAATATCAGAAATCCCCAATACATCATATATCCTTCCTCCTTTGTAATAATAAACAATCTTATTTAAAATCTACTTTATCATATTTAGAGCTATTTGTCAAAATCATAATACACCAAACAGGCAAATATTGAATAATATACAATAAGGGATTTGTTTAATCCCCCGAAGGGAAGTGAAAATATGTATATTTTAGTCGGTTCCTCCACAACGGCGGAACGTTTAAAAAAGTCGATGGAAAAAATACTCGGTTTCCCCGCATACGTTGTGCACACACCGTCGGCAATTTCGACAGGCGGCTGTTCATACTGCGTCAGAGCGGACGACCGCGCGCTTTCTGAAATACGACAAATCGCCGATGACAACGCAATTCCGATAAAGAATATTTATATAACAAAAATTGAAAACGGGGAGCGTGTTTATTATGCTGTATCTTGATAATGCGGCAACCACGCTAAAAAAACCGTTTTCAGTTTATGCCTCTCTGATGAAAAATACAGTTTTTGGAGGCGGCAATGCAGGCAGAGGCTCTCATAAACAGAGTATGTCGGCAGTACGCACTATTGTTGACACTCAAGACCTCATTGCAGAACTTTTTAATATATCAAGACCTCAGAATATTATATTTACCCAAAATGCCACTTACGCGCTTAACACCGCAATCTTCGGCACTGTCCGCACCGGCGGTCATATTGTAATCACATCAATGGAACACAACAGCGTCCTGCGTCCTGCATATATGCTTGGAAATTATACAGTAGTAAATGCTGATAAAACAGGATTAGTACACGCGGAGGACATTGAGAACGCAATAAGGGACGATACCTGCCTTATCGTATGTACGCACGCGTCCAATGTATGCGGTACTATTGAACCCGTTTGTGAAATCGGCAATATAGCCGAAAAATACGGTATACCGTTTCTTGTTGATACCGCTCAGACCGCAGGCTGCCTTGGTATTGACGCCAAAGAAATGAAGGCGGATATGATAGCCTTCTCAGGTCATAAGGGTCTTATGGGACCTCTTGGCACGGGCGGTTTATATGTAAAAAATCCCGAATTGCTCAAACCGCTTGTTGTAGGCGGTACCGGAAGTAATTCAGAAAGTATTGTTCAGCCTGATTTTATGCCTGATAAATTCCACAGCGGTACGATGAATACACCGTCAATAGCTGCGCTCGGCGCAGGTGTGCGATATGTGCTTAAACACGGCGCTGACGCAATTGGTGCTTATGAAAAATCATTGTCCACAGAATTTCGGGATAATCTTTTTAATATGAAAAATGTTGATGTGTACGGTAACCTTGATTCAGTAGCAACCGTTGCATTTAATATCGGTACTCTTGCAAGTGAAGAAACTTTTGAACGTCTGCACGGTCAGGCGTCAGTTCGCGCAGGTTATCATTGTGCTCCCCTTGCCCACCGCACTCTCGGCACTTCAAAACGCGGTGCTGTAAGAGTATCATTTGGTATTTTTAATAATGAACGTGATGTTAAAAGAATTACGGACTTGGTTTATAGAATAAGTAACGAGGTCAAGGGATAGATTTTTCTATCCCGTACATACTACAGTAAAAAAAGATATTATTTTTCAAAAAAGTATTGACAAATAATGTTGGTTTTGATATAATACTACAGGTCAGCTAGGAAAACAGCTGATTAAAACACAATTTGCGGGTGTAGTTCAATGGTAGAATTCCAGCCTTCCAAGCTGGTCGCGTGGGTTCGATTCCCATCACCCGCTCCATATTATGTGTCTGTAGCTCAGTTGGATAGAGCAATTGCCTTCTAAGCAATGGGCCGGGGGTTCGAATCCCTCCAGACACGCCAAAAACACTCTCTGATTTGTTTTTGGACATACTTAGTAGGAAGATACCTATATGGTGGGTATAGTTCAGCTGGTTAGAGCGTCAGTTTGTGGCACTGAATGTCGTGGGTTCGAATCCCACTACCCACCCCATTTTTACAGATTTGACATAGGGATATAGCCAAGTCGGTAAGGCACCAGATTTTGATTCTGGCATTCGTAGGTTCGAGTCCTGCTATCCCTGCCATTTATGCGGGCCATTAGCTCAGTTGGCAGAGCACTTGACTTTTAATCAAGTTGTCCGGGGTTCGAATCTCCGATGGCTCACCAAGTAACAACCGCTTAAACACTGCGTTTAAGCGGTTGTTATGTTTTATACGGTAACGAGTCAAGTGTGCGTTTGTACGGTAGTTGTACGGTAACTCACAATCGGCAATATATATTTTTCTTGACTTATTCCCGTAGTTATGATAATATAATTATAGAAATAAAAACCACCCATTCAATAGAATAGGTGGTACAGCGTGAAATGGCTTCGGCTGTTTCTGCAAAAGAAACGTATTTATATTATATAACCGCTACTTTGGCAGAAGTGGCGGTTATTTCGTTAAGCATATGACTATAATCATTACAACAAATGCAAATGATAGTATGTAATCCATAGCTACACCCCCTTTCGGTAGGTGCTGGAAACAACCGCCGCCGTATTTCCTTGCTGTAGTAAAGATTATAACACGTGCTGCAAATTTTGTCAATTTATAATTTTTTCTGTTTATTGTAGCATACTACAGTCCGTGCTACATACAGCACGATGGAAAAACGATGTTTTTAGAATCACAACGACTAAATTGAAATATAAATAGTTATACAAAAAGATAAGAGCTTTAAAAAGCTCCTATCTTCTTTAACATTTTTTAAATATAAAATTTTTCTAACCCCATTTCTGTGTCCAGCACATCAGAAATAATCTCTTTAAGATTCCAAGATGATACCCCTATTTCATTAAAATACACCGCCGAACGTTCAACTTCATTCTTATTTGGGGATACATCTGTTACTGCAGTTCCGTCAGTGCGTCGTAAACCGTATGTAACTTCCTCCCGTTCGTCAACTATAACCCTACTTTCAATTACTTTGTACATTCTTTTTTTTCTTCCTTTCTGTATTTTTTATGGATGATTAAATCTGTAAATGAAATTGTACTCTCATTTTTTGTTTTCTTCCAGCAAATCTCTCAAGGTAACATTAAAGAAATTTGCCAGTCTGCTCAATAACATTATTGTTGTATTAGCCCTGCCTTTCTCAATTTGCCTGTAATAATATTGGCTCATTTCAAAATGATTAGCCACATATTCCTGCGAATAGCCTTTTGCCTCTCGTAGCCGTTTTAAATTGTAACCAATAATTTTCATATTAATTTCGGTTATCAAGATTTCTTCTTTTTCCATTACATTCATAAATTAATATCCTCCTTTGTAAAAATCTCTATTATATATTACAAAAAAGAACATTATTCGTCACGCTAATATATTGGCGGTATCAATCATAACAAAAAAAATGGAAGTCACCCTGACAGCAACTTCCACCAAGCAAAAAAAGATTTGAGGACATTTGCAAAGAAAACAGACAGCCGGAGCAATAACTCACTCCGGCTGTTTTGTTTTCTGCTCTGCAAAAGTCAATGTTTTTTATTTGGCACATATTCAATTAAATCGCCCACTTCACATTCAAACGCTTCACATATTTTGTCTATATGCTCAACATTTATTCGGTCAATAAATTCGTGATACATCTGATTTATTGTATTTGGGCGTATGCCAGTTATGTCCGCAAGCTGTTTTTGCGTCCACTTTCTTTCACCGAGCAATTTTGCAAGATGAATTTTTATCATCTATAACACCTCACGTTATATAATAACATACGGTTGTTATAGAATAC
>VIQV01000026.1 GCA_010206265.1 Lachnospiraceae bacterium MD329 | reverse complement strand
TGTTTGTTTAATGCAACCAGATTTGTCTGTCGTTGGGAACCGTCTTTTAGCGAATATCTGTCAAAGAAATGTTCTGAGGGCAAACATTACTATGTTGCAGTATCACATGCGGCAAAGAAACTCGTGCGTCTGATTTACCATTTAGAGAAAACAGGCGAAGTTTTTAAATCTGCTTAATCTTTCATTTCGATATTTTTTGACGAGCAACACTTGTTGCTCTATTTGTCATGCGATTTTCAATGTTCATTCTAACTCAAAAACTTTTTTAGAAAATTTGCATTTTCCTCTTGACTTTTAATAGTTAGTCTCATTTATAAATTATTATTTGTACCGGTTCTGCATAATATGACTGTATAAGTATCTTTGAATAGTCTGCGGTTACTTCAAGATTTCTTAAATCGTCAGTAGTTCCAACCTGTATAGGGTCTTTTCTTCTTGATGAATCATAGATTAAAACAGGTACGCCTTCACAATTCCACTTTTCATCATAGCTTAAAGGAGAATCATATCCTATCTTCATGATATTATCTTCCATCTCATTTACATAAGCAGTGATTACTCGCGTCTGAACATAAAGATTTGTTCCTGTAAGCTGTTCTGTTACATTCTCATCATAAAGTACGTCCACACTTTTTACAGTTCCCTTATCATTTAAGATAATGTTAATTAAATCACCTTTTTCAACCTTGACATTCTTCAATACATCTCTGCTTTCTGTCATTACTTCAACGCGTGACTGTCCTCTGTTACCGCAAATCTGATATACAAGTTCTTCATCGTCATCCACAGCCTCATTCACATCATCTACCAAAATCATTGCTGAATTATAATCGGGAGTACCCCATTCTTTACCTTTGACCACAAGAATTTCCGCCGCCCCGTCCGTATCAGATGCAGTATATGACGCTGTATTATAATTTTGGTCTGTTACAAAATCCGAAAAACGCTTGATAGCAAAATCTTCTTTCTTTGCATTTGTCAAATCGTTAGGAATAGAAAAGACAATAGTATCTCTGCTTAAAATCGTTTTATTGTTTACTCTTCCGCTGCCCCATTTAAACGCGCCCTCTGAAAATGATGTAAGCTGTTTCAGATTTCCGTTAGCTGTTACAGTATCAATCTGTGTCAGTTGATTATCCTTATTTAGTTTATATAATACCAACTGCTTATTTGACAGTAGATTAACCACGTTCTGCGCTCCGTTCACGCGGTTACCGTTTATACGCAATTTATTTATTGCTTCGCATTCTATGATGTCACCTGTTGATGTAAACAGTCTTGCCCACGCAGTATCTCCCGCGTCATCAACCCAAGAATTGAGTAAAAATGCCGCGTTAATTGAAGCCGTAGACTTTTTGATTTTAGCTATATATCCGTTTATATCCAAGAATAATGTTACTGTTTCACCCGTTTTTACAGAAAACAAATCAACATTATCAGTATATGCTTCATACACCTGACCATCTATTGTTATAGTCTTACGGTTATCGCTATTACTCATTGATGAGATAACACCCGTGATTTTTTGCTTGCTTACAACAGCTCTTATAAATCTGTTGCTTGCCGAGCGATAAACACTTACACAATCGTCTGCTACGATTGACGAAAACTCTGTGGGATTACCGCCTTCGTCTATTATGGTTACCTTATCATAATCATTATCGCTTAATGAAATCTTTTCTCCGTTTATGCTGTTATATATACATTCATCCTCTGAGCTTACGCCGCTTACAACCACATTAAAATATTCCTCAACGATAGCTAAATTGTACGCGTTACTGTTGTTTGTTTTCAGCAGTTTAACAGTGTAATTTTCAGCATTTAAAGCCTTGTTAATATCGTCATAAACATCACCGTTATAAAGAATTGTAATATTTGATGCAAGTCTTACCGTGCGTGTACGATTTTCACTCTCCAAAGCATATTTCAAACTATTATTTGATACATCGTATTCTTTATCATCCTTGAGTCCCAAGGTTATGGTATCATTATTCTTGTTTCGGGATTGAAACCATAAAATTTCGCGTGTATCCTCACGCTCGTTTTCGCGATATATAAATGAAATGTCCTCACCAAGATAATCTATAAGGGTTTCTGAATTGTTAATATATTCAACCCCGTCTATTATGGCAGTATTATCATTTATGCTCTCGCCGTAAATACTGATTCGTGATGCTCCGCTTAAAACTCCCTTTTCAAAATAACTGTCGTAGTATTTTGATAATACTGTTTCATCACCTATGTAATACGATTTGTTTATACCCATTTTCGTTTCACATAAGTTACATTCCAGCGCATTGCGAAGCAGTATCAGCATATCCTCTAAAGTCAGGACAGACGAACCTTTGAAGCCTTTTAGCAAGTCTAATTCTACCGCAAGTGAATTAAATCTGTTTGCTCCGAAATATTCGCTGCTGTATCCAAACAGTCTTAACAATATCGTTGTCGCTTCCGTACTGCTTATTTTTTGGTCGGGCATAAACAGATGGTCGCCATATCCGCTTACAACTCCTGTTGAAGCTAATGCGTTTATGCTTTCAAACGCCCAATGGCTATCGGGTACATCATAAAAATATGTACTGTGATTATAGTCCTGCAATTTAATTAACCTAACCGCATAATATGAGAACTCTGCTCTTGTTACTTCCTGATTTGCAGCAGTATCTTTTGTATAATCATCGGATATAACATCTAATATTTTCAAAATATCTAACGATTCCTGTATTTTCTCCTCGGAGTATCGTTCATTTTCAGCAAATACTATATTTGTACTGCTAATAATAAACAATACGCTTAACATTATACTGATTATTTTCTTCACTGCGAAATCACCCCATTCATTCTTTTATAAGCTGCATAAATGATTACGGCAGCCTGTGCGCGTGTTGCGTTATCCTTTGGCGCAAACATATTATCACCTACGCCGTTTATGACTCCCATTGCTGAAAGAGATGACACCGCAGGCTTTGCATAGTCGGAAATATCTTCATCATCAGCAAATTCTGTGTGCAGCGGATTCATGGCCTCATGATTTGATTTCAAAAGATTATGTACCATCACAGACATATCCTGACGTGTGATTTCTTTTCCTACACCGAAATAACCTCCGCCTATTCCGTTACATATACCGTTTTCATACGCAATGTTCACATATCTTGAATACCACGCGTCCGCGCCTACATCTGTAAAATGGTCGTTTGAGTACGCGCCGTTTTCAAGTCTTGCCATACAAACAAGCAACTTTGCAAATTCCTCGCGTGTTACTTTATCGTTAGGATAAAACTCGTTGTCCGTTTTTCCGTTTACAATGCCATTGTCTGCAAGAGCCATAATTGCTTCATATGCCCATTCAACAGTGTTAAGGTCTATAAATCTTGCGTTAATTTCAGGAACTTCTGCTTTACCTGTTCCAGGGAATGTTACACCTGTACTGCCTGTACTATTCGATTTATTTCCCGAACTGCCTGAACCGCCGCCTCCGCCTGAGCCTCCTGAACTCTCGGAAGGACTTTCTGCATTCTTCAATGCTGTGTTAAGGTCTGCCGCGCTGCCATAGTCTTTTCCGCTGACAGAACTATATGCGTAAGATTTTATTGATGATAGCTGCATGCCTACATCTGCACCGTATTTTTCCACCACAGCCTTTAACGCGCCGACATTACTATGGCGCGCCGCCGTCAAAATCAATGCTTCGCGTAATGATTTATCAGCACCGTCTACACCAAAACCTGCAATATTTTTCAATTTTGATGTTAAATATTCAGCTTTTACATCCGATGTGCATATCTTCGATAAATCGGCAATAAAATCGTCATTTTGCTGCAAGTAATCCAAATATCCGATTACATTTTTTATTTCTGACTGTTTAACAGCATTTAATATAACATATGTGTTCACTATTTTATCGTTTAGCTGATTATTTTCAACAGTTAGCTGACTGTTTTTAATTCCGGCGGCAAGTTTCTTTACTGAATCCTGAAAAGACTTACCCTTTTTTAATTCCTCATCAATGTCAAATACATTTCCGTAGGTATTAAAAGCATTTACAAAATCCTGTTCTGAGGACTGCGACGCCTTGTTAAGCTCTGAAACAGCCGTTATATATTCCTGCTTGGGAACAAGTTTGATTTTCTTAGTATATATTTTATCTGTTCCTGACTCGCGCACATTGATTTCATATATGCCGTTTTCAGCTCCGTCATACCGAAAAGGAATTTCATATTTTCCTCCGTCAGATGTGCATTGGTCATTAAACAGTATAGAATTACCGCTGTCAGATATATTTCCGGCATTGGGTTTGTAGACCTGAACAGAAATCTCTTCTGTTTCAGTGTTTGTTACACCATTTATTACAACCCGTTCATTGCTGTAATCCGCACTGTAATTAAAATCAGCAAAAACCGTACTCGTTGAAAGCAAAGCGGCTATTAAACAGGCTGTAAATCTATACTTTCTCATTAAAAATCTCCTCTCTGTTTTGATTGGCTTATCGGCAAATAATATATGCCGGCTTATAATCAAGTGTAAAATTATATCCGTTCTGCACTTGAGTTTCTTTTCCGAAACAATCCGCATAATATAGATTTTTATCTGTTTGAGGCAATGTTATATTCAGATTATTTCCTGACAATTCAGCCTCAAACGCATTACCATATGTTATGTTTGCATTTATGCTTCTTCCGCCCTTTGTCCATAAGGCATAAATATCTTCATTTTCGGTATCATTTCGGAATTTAAACAAGCTGTATTCATTTGCCCGCTTTGTTTCTTTAATTTCAGCATTACCTGTGAAATGAACTGCTGCCGCAACCGAAGCAAAATTCGGCTTTGTTCTTAAATTAGATGTAATCATACCAAAATTATGCTCTGCATTTGACGCATCATTACCATCGTCTTGCAAGTCATAGAAAAACACCTTGTCTACTTTACCGTTAGCTTTATATAATACCGCTGTCCTTGCTTCGTATGCCGCCTGTTCTTCCTCGCTGAATTTAGGCTGACTGTAATATCCGACCTCTGATACCCAAATAGGTTTATTATACTTCTCAAGCATATTAACAACCCATTCAAACTCTCTGTTTCCTTCACCTATCGGATTTGTTCCGAAGCACGAATACGGGTGTATGCTTATTGCATCCATGTAGTTATATGCTCCTACGCTATTCAAGCTCTCATAATATTCGTGAACATTATCGGGAGTAGCACATACTCCGCCTATGACAACGGCATTAGGATTGACAGATTTTATTCCCTCATAAGCAGCTTTTAGTAATTTCGTATAATCTGCCGCTGTTCGGTTTTCGGGATTAAACGCAGTAATATTAGGTTCATTCCAAATCTCAAAATATTTTACTTCATCTCTAAAATGCGAAACTACAAATTTGCAGTAATTTACATAAGCATTTATTTGTTCATCAGTGTATGGCATCTGACTTGTGTTTGACATATACAAATGATTTCCGTATGTAAGCGGCATTAAAATATCAAGATTTTTCTGATTGGCATATTCTACATAACTTTGAACTCTGTCAGGGATTTTATATTGCCCTCTTGAATTTTCAACAAAATCCCACATAGCTTCATCTCGAATCATGGAAAAACCAAGATTTTTTAGTAAGCTGACAATTTCTTTATCTCCGTAAAGATGTAAATGTGTGCATACTCCGACGTCATCTGTTGTCCGTTTACCTTCTGTTACGGTAAATTCACCGTTAAACACATCGCATACAGTGCCGTTTTGTTTCAGTGTCATTTCCAATGTATATAGTCCATTGTTATTAACTTCCGGCACAACCGCTTCCAATATCCTTGATTTTGCATTGATTGTAATTGCCTTGTTGTCCGACCACACTATTGCTCCCGTATGGTCTGTAACCTTTTCCTCAAGCTCTAAAGTCTTGTTTTTTAATGTCTTATTGTATATATCCGAGTAAAAGACTTTATCCTCTGACCTTATAAAAGCATTGCAGAATGTTTCACTGTTAATATCAATTCCGATAACCTTTTCTACATTAAATGCCGATACTACCGTTTGCAAAAGCAGTGCAATAATGCAAATTCCCAAAAAGCATCGTTTAAAAAATTTCATATCAACCCCTACCATTTCTGTTATACGCAGCCCCACAGGAAAACTGCGGGACTGCATAGTTTAATTACTTAAAAACAGCGTTCTTGCAATATGGCTTCATATTGTTTACAGTATCCCAAACAAATACCTTTATGCAATCCACTCCGTCTTTGCTTTCGACAGGCATATCATATTTAAGAACTGTATTTACTGTGTCTTTGCTTGCTGTTTTATTCATAACGCTTGTTTTTACAAGTCTTTCACCGCTGTAATAGCTTGTTATTACGCATATATTTGTATCGTTCTGCGTTCCTGTGCCATTCTGATAATTCAGGCTAATCGTTGCTTTATCACCTGCCGCTACTAAATCAGCCAATGTCGATACTTCCTCATCGCCGTTTGATATATTTGCTATTTTAATAGATAAACCGCCTGCGGTATTTTCTGTAACAAATGTTACTGTCTTATCTTCGCCAAGTGTAATGTCATCAAGGTTTTTAACTGTTCCCGGAATGATAAGCGCATATGTTGTGTTACCCTCCAATAGCTTATCAAGTACCATTTCATATGTTTTCTGTGTTTTTTGAGCAGTGACCGCAACCTCTGTATTAGTCTTTTTATTTATCAGCTTAATGCCGTCAAGACTGTCAGCATCCATATATGTCTTAAAATCAATTACAATCTTAGAGGTTCCTGTCGAAACATTGGTAAGTTCATTTGTCGCATCGCCGTTCGCATTATAGAATGTAACACTGTTTTCAGTAATTTCAGGTACAGCCATAGATGATTTAATACTCAAATTATCAAAATCAGCGTTTGCATTTACCTTACTCCAGCACTGCATTCTCACAAAATTTATATCTGTCATATCAGTATTTCCGAATATAAGATTGCCGCTTTTTATAGTATCTGTTCCGTCTGAAATACTTACTGTATATGTTTTGGTATTCAAGTTAAATACCGCGTCAACATCATACCATGTATCCACTTTAAGCGGTGCAAGCTGCTCTGCATGGTCGCCGGCATAAATTTTACCTTCTGTAACTAAAATATAGAAGAAAGATTTATCATTTGAACTCCATACACTAAGCGGCACTGTCAATGTTGTATCTGATGATTTGAATCTTGTCTTAACATTTAAAATGCCTTCGTCAACCTTTACAAAACTTCTGTCTGCCCATATACTGTCTGTTTCACTGTTCAAACCAAGTCTGAAGAATTTATTTCCTGCTTCTTCTACAACGCTGCTCAATTCTTTTCCTGTTATACCATATACGCCCATATCATTAACAGTATTGTAGCTCTCAAAGTCATCTGTTATATCAATACCATCAGGAATAGTACCAGGGTCTTCTTCAATTACAGGCTTTTTATCAAGCTGCTCTACCAATAAATTATCAAAATATGCCGTAGCATTTTTCTTGGACCAGCACTGCATTTTTACATTTGCAATTTTGGTCTGACTTGTTGTTGCATTTTTCAATACTGTTTTCTGTCCGTTTTCATCTGTTATAACAACGTCATATGTCTTTGCAGCAATATCAAAATACGCTGTGATATTGTACCATTTGTTTGCCTCATACGTCATTATCTCTGTATCATTTGCCTTGATTTTCGCATGGTCAAACATTACAAATATATTATAATCGTTTATGCTTATCGGCACTGTAAGTTCTGTGTCGCTTGATTTTGCATCAACTGATACTTTCAAATATTTGTCTGTAACCTCGTCAAAATCGCGCAGTAACGAAATATTATCTGTACTTGAGTCCAAATTAAGCGCAAATACTTTATTTTCACCCTCAGTCTTTATTTCTGATTTATTCTGCGAATTATTCTCACCCCAATACCATCTGTTTTCGTTTGTCATTTCGCTTACTGCTGAATAATTATCAAACTTTTCATCTACAAGAATTGATGTTGAGGGGTCAGGTGAAGCCGGCGGGTCAACAACCGCATCACTCGTTGTCAAAACAACCGTTACATCCTCTGCCATTTTTGCACCTGAAATATTTTCTATATCCTTGCTAATTAACAGATTATATGTAGTATTTGCCGCAAGACTGCTCGGAACGATAGTATATACGCTTCCATCTAATGTTCCCGTGTAGGATACATTTTCATTATTAGAGGTGTTTGTCAGTTTGACGGTGTCTGTGGTAAACGATGATGATTTCATCGGTGTGCTGAAATCAAGTGATATTGATGAGATGTCAGATGGAATACTGTTCCAATTTTCCACAACCTCATTATTGCTGTCATATACTTTAACCTTAGACGTAGGTAAAGATGGTGCTTTATAATACTGCTCTACATAGAAATCATCAAAATACGCGTTTGCGTCAATTTTTGACCAGCATTGCAGCCATACCGAGCTAATTGCTGATAATGACTGATTTCTGAAGGGAACATCTTTTGTTTCGCGTTCTACGCCATCAGGACCTATTATAGTAACATTGTAGGTCTTTTCCGAAAGGTTAAAATCAGCTTCAACCTTATACCATTGATTCGCTTCATACGTTGCAAATTCAGTGCCGTCCTCTGTTTTGATTACCCCGTTTGTAAACATAGCATATACAAACCAAGGGTCACTGTCGCAATGTATTCCGAGAGGCACTGTAAGTCCTGTATTATCAGTTTTAACAGATGTTTTGATTTTAACATTACCCGTATTTATCTGTGTAAACGGTCTTATAGCCCAAATACTGTCTGTTGCCGAGTCCAAATGCAATGCAAGAGCTTTACCGCTTACATCGCTTACTATCTCAGCCTTATTCTGTGCGCCGCTAAAATTCCAAGCAGACATATCCGAAACTGAATTATAGCCGTTAAAATTATCACTTATTGCACCTGCGGGTATTACTTCACTTTCTTTTACATAGCTTTCCGCTGAAAAATCGTCAAAGAATACATTTCCGTTTAAGTTATCCCAGCATTGTAACCTTATACGGTCTATATTGCTCATGCCTGCATTTCCAAAAGGCACATTCTCAGTTACAGATTTCGTTCCTGCCTCATCAATAACAGTTATATCATAAGTTTTTGTTTCAAAATTGAAATCTGTTTCAAGGTCATACCATTTGTTTGCTTCATAGCTTGCAAATTCTGTTTGCTCTCCGTTAAGCGTTTTAATTTTTCCGTCAAGAAAAATAGCAAACATAAAATCTCCGCCCGCTCCGTAAACGCTCAATGGGATTCTTAGAGCTGTTGTATCCGTTTTTACGCTCATTTTTATTTTTAAGACTTCATTTCCGCTGCTTGATAACCTACGGTCTAACCATATAGAATTAGTATCAGAGGTCAATTTCAGCGCAAACGCTTTATTACCGCCATCTTCCGTAACTATCTCCGACTTTTCCGAAGAAGGGTTATCACCCCATTCCCATATGCCTGTACCTATCGGCATATCTGAAACAGATGAATAGCTTTCAAAATCCTCTTCAAATATTTTACCCGCCGCACTACTATGTATTGGCATTACCAACATTGAACATAACATTGTTAATGTTAAAAATAGACTGATTTTCTTCATTTTTTCCTTCCTTTCTTTTACAATTGCTTATTTGCTTCTATTTTATATGCGTCAGCTTGCAAACTTCAAAGTGCCAAACAGCTTTGAGTTTTTATCTCTGCCAACGCCGCTGTTATATTCAATCCACCCCTTTCGTTCCTTGTTATCAGCATCATTTACCACTATTGAAAAGCCCATAGTTTTATCAGCTTTTAATACATATCCCTCTTTGAAAAGCTCGGAAAACGGAATTTTAATTTCATATATGGTTTCCGTTCCTATACGCTTTATCTTTGCTTCTGCATTTTTAATTTCGCCGCTTGGCAAGTCATAGCAAGAATTATATCTCCATATAGTTGGACCAACTTTTGTCTGTGCAATTCCTATCTCGGTGAACTTTGAAGTGTTCGCATCTCTTTCTTCCTCTGAAAAATCTTCAATAGCAAGCTGAACACAATCTCCGTTCCATATATCCGCGCCCGTCTTTTCCTGCACAAAGGCATTATCTTTTACCGTAAGTCCCAAATAAAGATTTTCGCTGTCATACATCACTCGTCCCGTAAGACTAATATCCTTTTCTCCGCCCCAAGCACCGTTCAAATCAATAGCCTCCGACTTACTTTTCGCTTCAAACAAACTACCTTTCCATTCGGAATTTGCTAATACTCCATCAATAACAGGAGGAGTATCCGCCTTTTGAGCTACTGTTTCATTGATATGCCCCGAATCTTCCCAAACCGTACCGTCATCAAGCTCGTAACGCATTGTAATATTCCAGCTTCGTGTCGTTAACTGTTCAGGTAAATTTATAGGAACGCTCACTGTATCTCCCGGACGTATATTTAAAAATCTTGTTTTCTTTGCCGCGCTTGCCAATTCCTCCGGAGCGATAATTTCACAGCTTCCCGAAATAGTTGTACTGTCCGTCTGATTTTTCAGGCGGTTGACAAGCCGCTGTCTTCTCGGAGTTGTTTCGGTTGTTACCAGCATAAATTCTCCGCTCATCTGAGAACCTATTTTTATTGTATATCTTGAAGATAACACAATCTGCTCACCTTCATAAATATTGACAAAGACATTATGCAAATCGCTGTCCTCTTTCATAACCTTCATTGAAACCTTGCCATCACCGTTTACAACTCCGTTATTTTCTTCTATTGTAAACGCGTCATCGCATTTAACATCTATTCTTAAATTCCTTTTCTGTTTATCTGCAACTTTAATATTGAAAGTATTTCCCTTTACAACCTCATGAGGATATTCCGTTGTAATATCAGTATCCGCCTTTGAAAAAGCCGTAAACTTTCCCTTGATATAATATTGGTCATCATTCAAATCAAATTGATAAATTCCGTTTTGACTTCTGAATGTATCTACAATATTTCCATATAAGTCAATCACTGTAACTTTTGTCGCTCCAAGATTAAGCGAAACATTATCCTCCCGACTACTCCATATCGCAATGGTTTGCTCATTGCTGTCCCTGTCCGTAAAGCGGTGCGCGGAAGTATCTTCATTAAAATAAACACTGTCCACATAATCGGAATTTCCAATCAGCTTATTCATTGCCGCCACTGCTATTAACGCAGGCTTTGCCGCCAAAGGAGTTCTGACGTTATACTCGGAGCGTACTATTCCGAAATGATGCTCAGGGTTGCCGGGCTGAACACCTTTCTCCTCAAAACCATACATGAATATTCTTTTACCAAAGTCATTTGCACGACAGGTCATATACATTCTTGTCTGATATTTTCCCTGCTGCTCATCTGTATATTGAAGCATATCTGTCCGTTCTTCCGTCTTATGTGTGGGCCAACCCATTTCCGTAAGCCATATTTCTTTAGGCTCACCGTATTGTTTCATTAAGTCCTTAACCTCAAGCACCCATTTTGCCCATTCTTGGTCATCAAAACGCTGTTCCTTATATACATAATACGGATGTACTGAAACCACGTCCATATATTCATATCCGCCTGCGTCAAATACCTTTTTCATAAAATCAATATCCACTCCTGCGCAGTCTATTCCTATCACGGGAATGTCAGGATTAACCTTCTTTATTTCCTGATAACAAGCCTTGAGCATTTTTACATAATGCTCTGCGTCAAGCATATTTGGATTAAACGGCGCAATATTATATTCATTCCATATCTCTATCGCCTTAATTTTCCCTTTATACTGTTCTGCCAAAAATGCCGCATATTTGGCATATGCTTTTATTCCCTCGTCAGTCTGCGGTACAGACCTATACTCATCATACAGAGGATTGCCGTAGCAGGCGATAAACAGCGGATATACTCCGGCATTATACATAGCGTTTACATTTTCATCGTGCATATCTGATTTCTTATAATCGCCTTTTGCCCTCTCAACTACATCCCAGCCGTACTCATCGCGCCATGCACCCATACCTGCGGCGGTAATAAGCTCCATTGACTTATACACATCATGCCCCCACGAAGTATGACCTGCCGTTCCGAGAGTTTCATTCAACTTTTCGCCCTCTTTGAATTTATCCATAACGGAAAAGTCCTGCTGTTTTTCATATGTAACAGGCAATTCATTCGGACCTGTTGTTGTAACTTTCAGATTTAATACATACACTCCGTTTTTCGATGTCTTTATTGTAAGTTTTTCATCTGTTTTCTCTTTGCCCTTTACGGATTTTTTAAGTTCCCCCGTTTCAACAGCATTTCCATAAATATCCGTCACTGTATATTCGACCAGTGTTTCCTGCTGTGCGGCTGTGTTGTTTTCCATATTAAGATTAAATACCTTTTCATCTGCGGTATCAAATATATTACCCGTATGTTCGGTTGACGCAATAACATTAACCTCGTGTTCGTAATATCCCTGACTCACTCTTATTCCTCCTAAAATAACATCTTCGTTTGTCATTCCCATGACCTCCGACCATTCCCCGATTCTGAAATCCCATGCTCCTCCGGTAGCCCAAAAGCCATTTGCAAATTCAGCGTCGTAAAGATAAAAGGTATGTGTTTTCCATTCGCCCGTATCTTCAAGCTGTACTATTTCGCCGTCCGTAAAATTCCCCGTTAATCCGTCGTAGGTTATTGTAAATTTTCCATGTCCCTCATCGAAATAGTCTACTTCTACGCCTACCCTTGCATCTTTCGGTTCATAAAGCATCTTATTATTTACATCAACGTAGACAAAAAGCGTTTTTGAACCCTCCTTATTGAGCTTTAGACACTCTCTGCCATCCCTCACAAGCCTTGTTCCGTAATCTCCAACATCGCCCCATCCTATCCGCTGGATGTTTTTCATCCCGAAAGAATTACCCAAGGTAAGCTCTGCAATAGGATATTCCCCGTTGTGACCTGACGCATATGCGGCAGGAGCTATAAAGCTCAAAGAACAAAACAGCGTCATTACAACTGATGCTATTTTTTGGCAATTTCTTTTTTTAATGTAACTCATTTTTTTACACATTTAGACTATAACCTCCTATCTTTTTTCGCATTTTCACAAATTTTCCACTTAGTTTTGTTGCTAAAATTATCATTTTATATAATATTTCTATTGTCTATTATACCATGATGTGATATAATAAGGAATACAAAACAGCGTCATAATCACGCAAAAGCGTACAAAATAGTGTCAATAATAACTTTGAATGTTGACTTTATTTGAAATTATCAATATAGTGATAATAACGCATACCATCATTTCAAGGGAGTAAGAAAAATGATAGAAAAAATTATACAATCCGATAAGGCGCATCCAATCAATTTATATAAAGAGCTCCTGTATCCTTATCTCGATGACGAACAAGACGTTTTTTCTCCATTATTAGTCGGCATTACCAATTCTAACCCAAAATATAAAATAACACGTCCTCCTATACACCGCGATTTCAGTATTGAATATGTGTATGAAGGAAAAGGCGTTATCAAACACGGCGATGATGTATTTGAAGCGAAAGCGCATGACGCATTTATTCTGCACCCAAATACAACGCATAATTATTATTCCGACCCTGAACAGCCGTGGAAAAAAATATGGCTTATGGCAACGGGACCTTTGATTGCAGATTTGCTTTCCGTATATGATTTGAGTAACACTGTTCTTATTCCAAATTATCATAACGCAGTATATTTTGAAAAAATCTTTGAAACCATACGGGATGACCCCTTTGCGGACAGAACAAAAATTGCTTTTATATTGCATAAGCTTTTTGCTCAAATGTCAGATTTCATCAATAAAGATACTTCACCTGCGCCAAGCAGCGACGCTCTGCTGCTAAAAAAATTTATTGACGCAAATCTATACCGTAAAATATCCCGTGATGAATTGGTTGCACATATTCATTCGTCGCCATCTACGGTAACGCGGATATTTAAGAAGAATTACAATCAAACACCGTTTGACTATGTATTAAACAGCAAAATTGAGCTTGCCAAAACCTATCTTTTAAATAGCTCATATACCATTGATGACATTGCATCCCTTTTAGGGTTTAACAACCGTTCACATTTATCAAGCACTTTCAAAAAAAGGACGGGTATGACTCCGCAGGAATTTCGTCATCAAAACACTACCATATAAATTAAGGAGAATACTGATATGTTTTATAAACAAAATCAATCCTATGAGCTTGACGAAAAGCTCTTTAAAAATCCTACAAGCGAATATCGCGCAGCACCATTTTGGGCATGGAACTGTAAGCTCAACAAGGATATTCTTAACGAGCAAATTGACACCTTTAAAAAAATGGGCTTCGGTGGTTTTCATATGCACTCGCGGATAGGCATGTCCACACCGTATCTTAAAGACGAATTTATGGAGCTTATTAAATTCTGCACTCAAAAGGCAGAACAAGAAAATATGCTCGCATATCTTTATGACGAGGACAGATGGCCTTCAGGTTCCGCAGGCGGATATGTTACAAAAACTCATAAGTACCGTCAGCGTTACTTGATATTTTCACAAAACAACCGTGAGTATTTTTCTCTCGATGAAGCAATAAATAACAGTAAGGATTATCTCCTCGCGGTTTTTGACGTTGTTCTTAATGAAAAAGGTGAGCTTAAAAGCTATCAAACTATTTCAGAAAACGATACTGCCATAGGCACAAAATGGTACGCCTATGTGCATACTCACGATGAGTCCCCGTGGCATAATAACCAGACATATGTTGACACTTTAAATAAGGAAGCTATTGACGAGTTCATAAAAATCACTTATGAAGCGTATCAATCCGCTGTCGGTGACGAATTTGACAAAATAATTCCGTCAATATTTACCGATGAACCTCAATGTAAGCCGAAAATCCCTCTCAGCTTTGCCGACAGTACAGATGACGCGCAACTTTCATGGAGCTTTTCTTTACCAAAAGGATTTTCAGATAAGTACGGATACGATATTTGCGGGTATTTACCTGAGCTTATATGGAATTTGTCTGATAATAAAATATCAACAGCACGATACCATTTCCATGATTACATATGCGATACGTTTACCGAGTGTTTTGCCGATAATTGCGGCGATTGGTGCAAAAATCATAATCTTCTGTTAGCAGGTCATGTTATGGGCGAAGAAACGCTCAATTCTCAAACAGTTTCTCTCGGTGAAGCTATGCGGTCATACCGCGCCTTTGGCATTCCCGGAATTGATATGCTATGTAATTGGCTTGAGCTTACAACCGCAAAGCAATGTCAATCAGCCGTTCATCAATACGGACGCGAAGCAATGTTAGCCGAGCTTTACGGGGTTACAAATTGGGATTTTGATTTCAGAGGTCATAAATTCCAAGGAGATTGGCTGGCGGCTCTCGGTGTTACTGTACGCGTACCTCATCTCTCATGGGTATCTATGGCAGGCGAAGCTAAACGCGATTATCCGGCATCTATCAGCTATCAATCACCGTGGCATACAGAATACAGATATATTGAGGACCATTTTGCACGATTAAACACCGCTCTCACACGAGGAAAGCCTGTTGTTAAGCTCGCAGTTATTCATCCGATTGAAAGCTATTGGATAAATTTTGGACCGTCCGAAAATACATTTGATATAAGAGAACAAATTGATAAAAAATTCTCGGATATTACAAAATGGCTTTTATTCGGTACGGTAGATTTCGATTTTATCAGTGAAGCTCTGTTACCGGCTCAAATTAAGAATACCGATAAAACATTATGCGTAGGCGAAATGGAGTATAATGCGGTAATTGTTCCCGATTGTATTACATTAAGACGCTCTACCCTTGAAATACTCGAAAAATTCCAATCGTCAGGCGGCAAGGTCATTTTTGCGGGCAACTGTCCCAAATATATTGACGCTGTTGATTGTAAGGACGCAGAAGTGCTTTATTCAAAAAGTATCGTAGTTCCGTATGACAAGATTTCTGTTCTGAATGCCGTTTCAGAAATTAGAACAATATCTATAAAAAACAGCGACGGCTCACCCACGAACAACCTTGTATATAATATGCGCGAGGATAACAACTGCAAGTGGCTCTTTATTGCTCATGCGTCATTAGAAGAATATAAAAAGCATAATTACAGAGAAAATACCTCATCACAAAATATACGAATATATATTGGCGGCGAATATACTCCTACGCTCTATAACACTCTTGACGGCAGCGTTTGCGGAATCGCTCATACACATCAAAACGGTCAAACAGTTATTGAGTATTCTTTATATACAAATGACAGTCTGTTATTCAGACTTGACAGCAATATCCGCGCTGTGTCTTTACTAAAAACAGATGATACTTGCAAGCCGTATAAAACCATCCGCTTTATGGATAAGTTATCCTATAAGCGTACTGAGCCAAATGTTCTGTTGATTGACCGTGCAGAATACGCCTTAAATGACGAGCCATTCAATCAGGAAGAAGAAATATTAAGGCTTGATAACAAATGCCGCAGAAAATGTGGTTTCCCATTAAAAGGCGAATCTTTAGCGCAGCCATGGGTTGTCGAAGATACTCCTGTTAAAAACTATCTTACACTTAAAATGACCGTAAACAGTGAAATAGAAATTCTCGGAGCAAAGCTCGCCATTGAAGATGCCGAAACGCTGCAAATTCAATGGAATGATGAAACCGTAAGCAATATCCCTGACGGATGGTATGTTGATAAGGCAATTAAGACTGTATCATTGCCAAAAATCAATGTTGGTAAAAACACGCTTATTGTAAAAATCCCATTTGGTCAGCGTACAAACACGGAATGGTGCTACATTATAGGCGATTTTAACGTAAGAAATGAGGGTACAATATCAACTATTATTCCCACAACCGATAAAATCAGCTTCTCATCTCTTACAAATCAGGGTATGCCGTTCTATGGCGGCAATGTTATATATAAAACCGAAATAGAAACGCCTGATTGCTCATTAAAAATTCATGCTAATTACTATCGCGGCGCACTTATAAAAGTCCGCATTGACGGTGAAGATAGGGGCATAATAGCCTTTTCACCATATACCATTGATATTGATAATTTGTCAAAGGGCAAGCATACTATTGAATTTGAATTATACGGAACACGCATAAATACATTTGGCGGTATGCACAATATATCACAGCAGGAATGGGTCGGTCCCGACTTTTGGCGAAGCACAGGCGATAATTGGTGCTATGAATATATTTTAAAGGATACGGGTATTCTCGCTTCTCCTGTTATAGAGGTATTTGAAAAGTAGTCTATATCTGCATACAAAAAATGCAACGGAAGATGACAATCATCTTCCGTTTTCATTTTTATTAAGTGATTACTTTTTTTGTGCGTCATTGAGCAGTTTTCTTGCCACCGTAAACATCTCCATTCCGACAGCGGGTATGTCGCGGTAACAGGTGTCAAGTGAAAATTGCTCGTCATAGTTAAATGTCGGATTGACGGATTGATAGATTTTCTCATAAGCCGCTTTGATGGCGGTATTCATATCCATACCGTTCTCCACTTCGATGATGATGTCTGCAAGCAATACCTTTAATTGTTCCTCTGCCTGCGCGTACACATCAGGTCTTAACATCATATCGCGCATATCGCGGATTGCGTTCTGTGCTATGGGTGATAATATTCCATAACCGTGTCCATTCGTTTCTCCTGCAATTACCGCCTTGCGTATTCTTGTGTTTGCATAGCCTGCCGCTAATGTATAACCGAGTTTTCCCGTCTGTACTTCGTCAAGAATACCACTTATGATGTTCTCTGTAATTTGGACTTGCTCCTCTGTTGCGTTAAGCGGTGTTGTTTCTCTCGGAATTTCAGCCGCAAACGCTGTGGCGTTTGTTGCGGTCAATGCCGCTGTGATGATTAGTGTAAATATTTTCTTTTTCATAATGAAAACCTCCCTGTAATTTATTTTATGTATAAATCATATCAGGAAATTTCCATATCGTCAAAAAATTTTATATTTCGATAAAAAATTTGACAAATTGATTTTTTTTATATCTAATAACAATTCGGTCTGCGGAAAACTGTAAAACCTACGCTTGACGCGGTGGATACCACAACATTATTTGCTCCGCTTGAACAGTGAATAACAAGTATATTACCGCCTGCGTCCTTACCGACAACAATTCCAACGTGGCTGTAACTTGGCAAGAAGCATAAATCTCCTGCTTGTACCGTTGACGCTGTTACCTGAATACTTGCATCACGCTGTCCGTATGTTCCGTGTCCTACGGCATATCCCATACGGTTTGCCGCCGCCATTGTCTTATAGTTAAGCTGTCTTTGCCAAGCCTTTGTTGTAGGCGCAAACTTAAAACCGTTCTGCTTCAGCGTTGCTCTCTGCTCATCAGACGGCTTTTCCTCAAAATACAACTGCAAGCGGTTATTTGCGAGATTTACAATAGCTTCACCGCCTGCAAACTGCCAACCGCTGAACATTGTTTCGGGTCTGCTCTCCAGACGCTCAATATTTGCTTTTGTTTTGCCAATTTTCTCATAATTTTCTTTGAAAAATCGTCCCGGATACGGAGCCGACTGATAACCGTTCACACGCTCGTCAAGTTTTACCGCTTCCGCATAGTCTATGCCCTCAAAGCCGACTGTTGTACCTTTTTCCTTGTAAAAGTCATTTACTGCCTGCATATATGCAGTATTGTTTTCAAAATGCGCCAAGTTCTCCTTTAACATATTTATTGCCATAGGGTCATTCGCGCTGATTATATTGTTGTATGCCATAATAATCTCCATTCTGCCGCGTGCGCGTCAGCACAAATAGAAATGAAAGCGCTGACTTGCGGCTGTTTTTTTGTTATACTGTTACTGAGGAAAAATATACTACAAAGCACGGGGAGGTGAGTTGTAGAGGAACTTTCCGAAAACAGTATAATAATCAGTGTTAGAATCATCTTTCAAGCACAAATAAGTGGTGCCATAGAGCCCGTACGTTAAGAATTGTTTTAACTTCTGTTAATCGTGTGATGATTCAGTCAATGTTTTTCCTCCCCACATTTCTTTTAAGGAGGTCTTTATCTTGAAAGTTGTTTATCCTGTTTGCTGCGGCGTTGATGTTCACAAATCTTTCTTCATCGCCACCATTATCACTACCACGTCGGATATTCAACCAAACTATTCCCGCAAACGTTTTTCAACGTTTAACAATGATATTCTTCGCTTTGCGGATTGGCTAACTCTCAATAACTGTAGTGATGTTTGTATGGAATCTACCGGGAAGTATTGGATTCCCGTGTTTAATATTTTAGAGTCCCGAAACATCAATGTTATCATTGCCAATCCCAAATGGGTTAAAGCTGTTAAAGGAAACAAGGACGATAAAAAGGATTCCAAATGGATTGGCGACCTTTTTCGTTTGGGTCTTGTTCCCTGCAGTTTTATCCCAACTAAGCCGATTCGCATTTTGCGTGAATTTACCCGTTATCGTTACAAGCTTGTTTCTATGAAGTCAAGTGAGAAAAACCGTTTTCAAAACGCTTTTACTGGCTGCAATATCGGGCTTGATTCTGTTGTTTCAGATATGTTTGGAAAATCTGCAACGTTAATTACCGATTATCTGCTTTCAGACGATACCTTTAATCCGGAATATTGTGTTTCCTTACTTCAACGCTCTTTGAAAAAGAAAGCAGATTCCGTGCTTGAATATATTGAAGGTTATCAGATTACTAAAGAGCAAAAACTGCGCATAAATGCAGTTCGTTCTCACTTGACCTACATAGAAGATTCTATCAAGTATCTTGATGATACAATTGACGGCATGGTTGCGCCTTACGAATCTCTCATTACGCTAATGTGCACAATACCGGGCATTGACCGAAGAAGCGCAATTACTGTAATTTCCGAGATTGGCAATGATGTGTCACTTTTCGGTTCGTCAAAACGTCTTTGTTCTTGGGCAGGACTTACTCCGAGCAGCAATGAATCCGCCGGCAAGAAGAAGTCTGTACGCATTAGCCGTGCAGGAGTGTATCTGAAACCTGCATTGATTGAAATCGCTCATTGCGCGGTTAAATCAACCAAAAGTCCTTATTACAAGAACAAATACGAAAAGCTTGTTAAACGCCGTGGTAAAAAACGCGCTATTATCGCTATTGCGAGAATGATTCTTACAGCTGTTTACAATATGCTTTCAACAGGGGAAGTTTGGAATCCCTGCGACCTTTTCAAAATTGATATGCCCGACGAACTCAAATCAAAGCAAGAAGAAAAGGCTATTAAGCAAGCTGTCAAATTTCTCGAAAAACGAGGGTATTTAGTCAGTTAGCTGTAATTTCGCTCCCGCCTTGCAAAAAATTCTTATTGCAAGGTTTGTTTGTTATGGAAATTTTTCTCTAGTTATTGTTTTTGATTCTTTCACGTTAGTTTCCTCCTTAAATTTAAGTTTCTAACATTTCTTTTACTATTCTGTCCGCGCCCTTGATAAGTCCGACAAGCACAAGCATATTGAAAATCACCTCGCCGATATATTTCCATATCATTGTTACCGTTGTAATAGATGTATCAATATGGGGCGTACTTGCGCTTGCAAATGCCGAGAATATTATACAGGCAAGCACTATAACTGCGCCCTCCAAGCATACTCCGACATAAGACTTTATAAATGTTCTGCCCATCTGTGATGTACCCTCGCCCGCAAATGACAAAGCGGTACAGGGGCAAGTGCTGTGTACATATACAGCTTGAAAAATCGTCCGTACACGCTCATTATCATAATAAATGATAATACCGTTATAAACAGACTGCCGAGTATTGTAACAAGCCATAAGGGTATGCTTGCCCAAAAGCCTGCTTCTTCGACTGCGGTTTCAATCGCTGTGGGGAGCGTTACCGCCGCGCCGCCGATACCGCCAAGACTTCCGGCGATTTTTCTACCACACCGCCGCATATTTTATATATAACCGTCATAAGGTCAAGCGCGTATGTAATCGCCACCTTTGCCGCAACAAAGCGTATAAAGTGCTTCAATGCGTATTCGGGACGCTGAAAGTCCCTGAAATTTGCGGTTGATTTGAATATGCTCATAGCAAAAAAGAGGATAAGCAGGGCGTATCCGATAGCCTGTAATCCTCCGTTTATTGTAGTTACAATACTCCATATTGCACCGCCTTTGAAGCTCTGCGGCGAGGTAGTAATAAGCGACCATATTTCGGTCATTTTATCATTCCAAGTGCCGAAAGCGTTTTCCAAATTCGCCACTATCCAATTATCGCTCAAATGTTCTCACCTCCGCTATATAAGATTGACCGCCGTTTTCAAAAACGGCGGTCATATATTCGATTACAGTATTAAATCAAGAATGTCCTTTGCAAACGCGATAATTACACCGCCGAAAAAGGTCAAGAAACCGTTCGCGCGCTGTGATGCGTCGTGCGATTTCAGCGATAGACCGATTTGTACGATACCAAAACCGAGTAAAATCATACCGATTGCCTTTATAGCCGAGAATATGAATGTTGACAGTCCGTTAATCGCCGCAAGCGGGTCATCTGCAAATACGGGTGTGGCGAATGACAGCATAAGCAGTACCGTCATAAGCGCGTATTTTGCTATACGCAAAGTCTTTTTTGATTTCTCAATTTTTTTCATTGTCTTTTTCATTTCTGTTTTCGTCCTCCAATTCTATATATTTTAAGTTGTTAATATCCGATACGCTAATATCGTCTATCAGATATTTATTGTCTTTGCTGTGTTTGTACGGTGTTGCACCACCGTCCTCCGTCAGCTTAATATTCGGGTGGGATAGTATGTCAAACTTCTTATCCATTATCGGCTTTTCGCCGCGAATAAAAATAAGGGCGTTTGAGTTATCCAACAGACGCACCTCGTCCAATGTCAATAACTCACGCCCTGCGTTCTGATAATTTGTATTGCTGCTTCCGTTCCGTCCTTTTGTAACTCCTCGCGTCCGTGTGTCGATTGTTTCCTTGCCGAGCATTTTTGAAATGTATTCGTGCGTACTCTGCTCATTACCGCCGAGATACAAAAAAGTGTCGCAGTTTCCTACGACACTTTCCCAACTATCCTTAAATAAAGCCTTTAACTGCGCCATATTCTGAATGATGATTGATACAGATATTCGGCGGGAGCGCATAGTGGCAAGTACCCGTTCAAAATTATCGGGCAATGCCACATTAGCGAACTCGTCCATTACAAAATGTACGGGTATAGGCAATTCTCCGCCGTGTTTATGGTCGGCGCGGTAATATAATTCCTGAAATGCCTGAGTATAAAGCATACCGACAAGATAATTAAAGGAATTGTCATTGTCGGGTATCACGCAAAATACGGCTTTTTTCTTTTCGCCAAGACTGCCTATATCAAGATTATCATATGAGGTCATCTTTGCAATTTCGGGAAGATTAAAAGCCGCAAGCCTTACTGCTGCGGAAATTAAAATCGACTTCGCGGTTTTGCCTGACGCTTGCTTAAATATTTTCCACTGCTTTACCGCAACATGTTCGGGGTATCTTTCTTCAAGTGCTTCAAACAGTATATCAACGGGGGATTGGAATGTTTCGTCCTCCTCCATAGCAGCCGCATTTTCAATCAGAAACATCATTGTTTCAAAATTCTGTTCCTCCTGCGGTGCTTCGTGCAAAAGATACAGCATTAACGCTGTGTCAAGCGCGATTTCGCTCTTCTCCCAAAACGGGTCTGATTGCTGCGCGTTTTTAGGTGTGGTATTCTGTATCAGATTTGATATTAGCTTTACCACATCTTCATCAGTACGGATATATGTAAAAGGATTGTATCCGTCCGAATCTGACGGATTGATAAGATTAAACACCTTAACATCATATCCGCGCTGTAACAGTAACGGTGCTGTTGCTCTTAGCATTTCGCCTTTCGGGTCTGCTATAACAAATGAGGTATTGCATTGCATAATGTTCGGCTTTGCGTAAAAGCGCGTTTTTCCTGCGCCGCTGCCGCCGACTATAAGCACGTTTAGATTTCGTCTATGACTTTTCGCATTTAGGCTCAACGCCAAGCTCTGCGACAATATGAGATTTTTCAATCTGTGCTTTCTGTCCGTATATTTTCTTGCAATGCTCTGAACATTACCCCATTTTGCCGAGCCGTGTTCTTCGCCCGGTCTGCGGTTTTCACTTGATGTAAAATATATACCTACACCACAAGCGTATATAAACAAAAAAAACGAATACAGCTTTTAGGCTATACTCGTTTAGATGTAAATAGAACGGCTGATTAAGGCTTGCAGTTAAAAGCGGGAGCATATCAAACAGTTTTAATTCCGTACTGTAACACATCGCCGCCTTTAACGCAAACCATACCACAACAGGAATAAGCAGTAAAAACATAATTATCATATTCTTTCTGGTGTTCTGTCTGTTCAACTGCTATCACACAACTTTCGTCTTGAAATTTGCATTAAAATCACTCCTTTTATCTAAATAAAAAAAGCGGCTGTTTATTTTATGTAAACAACCGTTATTCATCTAACATTTTTTCTTTTAATTTTTTTATCTTTTCCGTATCTACAAAGTGTGTTGAATATTGTTTTTCTATATCGGGATTGCCGCTTTTAGAAAATCGTAAAGGTATAACAGGTTTGCGTCCCTGTCCGTTTTTCTTTTTTGTACCCCATTTTTTATAAAAGCACAATGATGATTTCCAACCATTCCTTGCTGCATATGTCCGCATTTCGTGTAATGCAAACGATAATGTTTTAAGATTACCGTTACAGCACTTTTCAAGATACGGAATTTTGCCAAAACGCCAATCATCATATACTTTCCTTGATATGATACCGCAATCCATAAATGTATCTACAGGTGTTGCATAACCACGCCTGTTTCTTTGCTGATACATAGAATTATGTATATCCCTACTCAATTCTTGTCTGTTAATTATTATCACCCTTTATCATTTATACTGTTTCGCTGCTGTTTCCAATGCTATAAAATCATTACATCGTTTTGCGAGAGAAGTTTTATTCCCGTTTTGAATTTTATGTTTATAGACATTCAACGCATTTTTTCGGATTTTTTCCTGTATGGATTTTATAAAACGATATTCTGAACGAAGTAAATTGCGATAGCTCGGATTGTGCTCCTTATTTATATCAATATACTTACATTGATTATATGGCACGGGGAACATATTATTAAGGTTTATTACCGCATAAGTTTTTATTTTTATAAAGTCAAGGCTTTCCTGCATTTTCTTATGCTTATTTTTGAAAGAAGATAGCGGAGCAAAATAATCAATATCGTTAATATGTAATATAACGCCTATGTATTTACGTTCATTGCCTTGCCCCTTTTTCTTATTGTGAAATAAATGCGGCGCATATGGCAGCAAATAATTTATGTATTTGCTGTTTACTTCATAAAATTTTATATTATCCATATATAACACTCCCCATAAAGCGAACAAGGGCAAGCTTACGCTTGCCCTCGCTGTTACGCTCGCCTTTTTGAGCAGCGAAACGCTCGCTTATAACTTTCTTGATTAGAGCCAAGAGAAGCTCACT
The DNA here is from genome assembly GCA_010206265.1 of Lachnospiraceae bacterium MD329. Classification (GTDB taxonomy): domain Bacteria; phylum Bacillota; class Clostridia; order UBA1381; family UBA1381; genus Hominilimicola. The sequence continues at coordinate 256,999 of VIQV01000026.1, read as the reverse complement.
TAATAACCTTCTCATTTTAGGGCTGAGATACACCCACTGTTAGTATGCGTAATTACATACTATTTACTATAATTATTATATGCTATTTTTTATAAAAAGTCAATAGCTGATACAATTATTTTACCCAAGTTTCAGTTTTATCCAAAGCAGCGGCTTTGTGAGTATTCGCCGCTTCGTTTACCTCGAAAAAGTACCACTTACTGCTGTCGGTTACGTCTATAAAGCGATTGAGTTTTGTAAAGTTATCCTTTACAAATTCCTTGTCCGCTGTTCTGCCTGTCGCACGGTTTACAACTGTAACGACTTCGGCGCGTGTAATCTTATTATCACCACGGAATGAACCGTCACTATAACCGTTGAGCCAACCGATATTTTTTGCGTATGCAATATCGTCATACGCCCAATATTTCTTGTTTACATCTGTATATTTTACAGTGTAGCCGCCTTTCTTGACTTCATTGAACAGTGAATAATAACGTACCGACATAGCAACAAATTCTGCTCTTGTAACAGGCGAATCAGGCTTGAATGTGTTATCATTGTATCCCTCAATAACCTTGTATTTTGCAAGATAGCCGATATAGTCCGCATACCAACCGTTTTTATCAATATCCGTAAATGACGATTTACCGCTTATTGTTTCGCCTTTTTCCTCTGCGATAAGTCTTGCGAATATTGCCGCCGCTTCTGCTCTTGACATATCGCCATCGGGCAGGAATGTTCCATCGGGATAGCCTACAATATACGCTTTATGCTCTGGCAGCGGCATAATAACCTGACCGTTTGAGTCTGTTTTACCGCTTACGGAATTAGCCTTGTCTTTGAGCGTAACATCAATATCTGCTTTTGTCTTGCCCTTGTTATCCGTAACGGTAATTGTATAATAATTATCATCAAGCGTTTTTCCGTTCGGGAGCGTCAAAGTGATTTTATCGTCCTTTACCGTTTTATTGACATTGACGGTCTTTCCGCCCTTGTCAACAACCTTGACAGTATATGACGGCTTGATATATCCGCCGCCACCGCCGCCGCTTCCTCCGGAAGTTGAACCGCCGCCACCACCTGTTGAAGTCTTAACGGGTACGGTGATTTTACCGTTTGCGTCCGTTGTCTTTGTCGCAGTCTTTGTATTCTTGTCGGTAACAGTGATATTTATATCTTTAACAGGAGCATTGTCCTTGTCTGTTACTGTTACGGTAGTCTGATTTGCTGTGTCAAGTACATTCCCATCGGGGAGCGCAACGCTGATTTTACCGTCCTTTACTTTTACAACTGCATTTTCAATCTTGACTTTTGTATCCTCGACAATGACGTTATAAATTTTACCGTCCTCGATTACCTGTGCATAGCCGTTTTGGTCTGTAATATCAGTATCGGAAGCAGGCACAACCGCGATACCCTTACTGTTCGTCATATCAGAAGCGGTATTCTTTGCCGCGTCTGTTACTGTTACGGTGATGCCCTTAATCGCTGTATCATCAGCATTTACAACCTTGACATTTATTTTATTCTGAGGATTGAGCGTCTTATTTGCCGGTAATTCAATTTCAAGATTACCGTTTTCAAGCAGCTTTACAAGTCCAAACTCAGTAATTACACCGTCATTATCCCATACGAATACCTTGTACTTATAATTTTTATTCTGTACTACCGCGCCATCGCCGATATTCGGAGTAGGTGTAGGCTCTGTCGGCTTTTCCGTTTCTGTCGGCTTATCAGTCGGCGCGGGTGTTTCCGTTCCGCTTGGCTTCTCTGTTTCATCAGGCTTGTCGCTCGGTTCGGGAGTAGGTGTAGTTTCAATTCCCGGCAATGGCGTGGCTTCTGTATCAGGTTCGGGAGTAGGAGTAGGCTTTGATATAGGTGCTTCGCTGAGTGGCGGTACGATAACAATTCCGTCCTCGTCCGTAATTTCTGTACGAATAGCACTTCCGTCCTTGTTATATACTGTTACTTTCCAATCCTTTACAGGTGTTCCGTCTGCCTTTGTTACCTTAACGGTAATACGGTTATAGTAATCAATCACCTTTCCATCGGGCAAGCAGACAAGTACAGCGTTATCCTCCGCAACAAGAGTTATAAGGGCATTTTCGATAAAGCCTTGCTCGTCTGATACCACAACGGTATAGTCATAGATTTTATCGTCTTTGATTTCTCCAACGTCTGCATTTCCTTTGTCGTCTGTAATATCGGTATTTGACATAGGTAATGTAATCTGACCCTTGATATTTGTATATCCGTTTTCAATATGGTCTGTATCGCCTATAACCTGTACTCTTAAACCGCTGACAGCTTCGCCCTTTTCGGTTACAACGGTAATAGTTACGCGGTTATCCTTTCCTGATTTTTTATCGGAAGTAAATACTTGTTTCAGTATTTCGCTTGATAATGCGTCTGCAATACATTTCTGTACCGCATTGCATATTCGGTCAATCAGTCTGTTTTCCTGTATTGCCGCTTCATTTGTGGTGTCTGTATTGTCCTTTTCAACATAATATACAACTGCATCTGCAATAAGGGCGGCATAGGACGGATATTTTCTTTTGTCCCTGTCTTTGAGATATATCCACGCTTTACGCTGATTGATATTGTTATCGTTAAATCTGACGGAGCATTGGTGTATGTCCATATCGTTACGACCTCCTTACCTGCATATACGCAAGATACTCAAAGCCTTTTGCTGTGGCGCATATATCGTCAATGATTATGACGCGCTCACGGTCATAGTCGGCAAAGTTCTTTACAATACAGCCACCGCCGCCTATTATATACAGCTTCATCAGTTCGGAATTATACTCATATTTCCGTAATGCCGCGAAAATATCTGACGCATATTCTGATGCGGTCTTATGCAGTATTTGCAAATACTTATCTGAAATATCAGCCTTGCCGAAGCGTAAATACTGCTCCACAATGCTATCGTCAATCTTTACTCCGTACATATACATATCGTTTTTTACTCTGTTTGATAATGCTGTACCTGCGGTCAGCGCAACATTGTATAATGCTGTTGTCAAATATGCTTTCGGATTATTTATCTTGTAATATATCGCGCTAAACTCTATGAGAAAAGCGTCAAGACTTTCGTATGTGATTTGACTGTATCTGAGCCGCACATAGTCGGTGGAAATTTTATTGCCCTCAATTTCGTAGTAGGGTATATCCAAAAGCATAACATCTGCCATTACATTGACAATGTTGTTTATGATTTCAGCATCGTTTGTATTTACAAGGCTGTCATAGTCGATTTGCTCTTTGATTTGAATAATTGTTTTGTTGTATCTATCAATCAACCGTTCACGCGGTTTTATATTTTCAGGTACGTCTGAATTGATAGGATTGATATTACTCAAATCAGTATTATTATATTTATTATTATTTCGTTCTGCTTTCTGTAAGTCTGCACTTTCGTTTTGTGCAAGTCTTGACTTGCAATTTTTAGAAGTCTGGAAATCTAATTTTTGCAAGTCTTGTTCTTCGGTGTTTATAACTCTTGAATATGTCTGTGAATTATCCACGCCAACAAACTTTTTCAGATATATTTTATCTGCCTTGCCTTGTCCCTGTTTAATACGCTCTATCAAGCCTATACCTTTCTTTGTATCAAGCTCCGCAAGGAGTTTTACGCATTTTCCTATACTGCAATTCATATCTTCCTCAATATCATTCAGTTTATAGAATATATAGGCTCTGCCTTGTTCATCAAACCAACCATTGCGTATTGATAAGCCCATACGGTCAAGCATAAGACCGTAAAGCAGCTTTGTGCTGTCTGATACCGTTTTGAATTGCGGTGATGATATAAGCACCTTTGGTATGCGGTAGAATGTAAACTGTTCAGCTTCATTACCGTAGAAATAGTCAAACTGCATTGTACCACACCTCCGTTTTGAATATTGCCATAGTCTGTCCCTCCTTAATTTTTGCAAAGAAAAAACACTGTACTCAAAATACAGTGTTTTTTATGGATTTATAATTTTATCACTCCCTCAACTATGTAGAATTTTGACTTTTTATGAAATATGCCCTATCCTTTCCAAAAAAAGAAAAAGGGATAAGTGCCGAAACCCTTGATTTTATCGGATTTCTTTCACTTATCCCTATTATGACATAATCATCAATATAAAATTGAGGATTTGGATATTGATTATCATTTGCATACTTGTCTAAAATTGATTTCTGATTTATGATACTGTTACTGTCGCCGTCCAGCGTGTCCTCTTGTGAAAGTCTGCAATAGAGAGCAGTTATTGCGTCGGGCTGATTCATTTAACATTCCTCCTTTTTGCTGCCCGACAAAACAGAGTGTGTACTATCATTGTAACGCGCTTTTTCTGAATTGTCAGCCCCTTTTGATTTTATTTTTTCAGATAGCATTAAACGAATAATCTTATTATTCAGTGTTTCCGTACCCGAAAATGATGTTTCCACCTCGTATGTTGTGCCGCCGATTTCATAGATTGAAACATACCTGTTTCCCTTATTTTCCTTATCCAATCTTATCCCGTCCTTTCCAGTAAAAACCAAATTTTATAGAGGAGCAAGCAAAGCGAGTGTGGCTACACTCACGAAAAATCAAATTTATGTTGTTTGCTGCTTTTTGAAAAATAGCAAGCACAGCAAGTGCAGCCACACTTGCATAAATTGATTTTGGTTATTGGGTAATTCCCAAACCCTTTTTTGAAAAAAATTTATGCGTTCCTCTATACATTATCCAAACAGAAAATATCCGTTTGTTGCGTGAAAATTATCTTTCAGTTAAGTAACAAATGAAAGATAAATATTACAACTGTTTTTTATAAAATTTCTTTCTGTTACTATTACGAAAAATATAAAAGAAATGCCAAAATGAAATGAGAAATATAATCCGATTTTCAGCGTTAAGGATAGCGTTTTTAGGTAAAAATTGCAGGTCAAGACTTGGGTGTGAACAAGGAAAATTTTGGTTTTGAGGTAGTGGGTATATTTTAATTGGATTTGTGCATTTTGAGGTTAGTAACAGTATTTTAAGCAATTGACATTATTCGTTAAACCGTATATAATATATATTGAATAAGTATAGGTATAGGAGTTGTAAGATTATGAATTACATTACCATTGCCGAAGCCTCTGAAAAATGGGGTATTTCCGAAAGACGCATACAAAAATTATGTGAAGAAAACAGAATTGACGGCACTGTGAAATTCGGACGAAGCTGGGCAATACCAAAAAAGGCGCAAAAGCCTGTTGACGCAAGATTTAAGAGAGCAAAGGAGCAGGAAAATCAATGAACAGAATTTTAATTATTGATGATGACAAAGAATTATGCGCTTTAATAAAACAGAGTGTTATTCAGGAAAATATAGACGCAGATTATTGCCATTCGGGAACAGAGGGATTGACTAAATTAAAAGAGAATGATTATCAGCTTATTATTTTAGATGTCATGATGCCGGGAATGGACGGATTTGAAACGTTGGAAAAAATAAGGAAAGAGAGCGATATTCCCATTTTAATGCTTACCTCTAAAAATGACAATATTTCAAAGGTGAGCGGTTTGCGTTCGGGCGCTGATGATTATTTAACAAAACCGTTTAATATGGACGAGCTTATAGCGCGTATTATTTCTTTAATTCGCCGTTATACGCGCTTTAATCAAACAAGCGAACAAAAGTTGAAATATGACGGACTGACAATAGATTTGAACGAACGCACCATTACAACAAACAACGGTATATTTGAACTACCGCCAAAGGAATTTGATTTATTATTGTATTGCGCAAAAAATCAGGGTAAAATTCTCACGAAAAAGCAAATATATGAAGCGGTTTGGGGCGAGGAATATGTTTATGATGATAGTAATATTATGGCTATCGTCAGTCGCTTACGAAAAAAATTAGAGGATAATTCCGACAATCATAAATTTATACAGACTGTTAAAGGTATAGGCTATCGTTTCAGCAAGGAGGTGTGAGAATTGTATATAAAAATAATTCTTATTATTCTTTCATTGGTTACGGCTGCCGCTGTTTTATATTCGTTTATCACCCGGCGTCATATCAAAATGCAGGTGTCAGAAATGTTAGAAATTTTGAATGAGATACAAAGCGGAAACGGCAACAGGCGTATTTTAGCTAAAACAAGCGAACTTGTTGCCCCTATTGCTTATGAAATTAACAATATTATTATTTCTTATGAGAACGAGCTAACTGAATATCGCAAAACAGAGGAAGCGAACAAACAGCTTATGACAAGTCTTTCTCACGATGTACGGACGCCGCTTACCACGCTTATCGGATATTTGGACGCAGCCCATAAGGGAATTGTTACAGGACAGGAGCGGGAACAATATATTGAAACGGCGCGCAAAAAAGCGTATGACTTAAAAGATTATATTGATGTTCTTTTTGATTGGTTCAAATTAAATTCCAATGAATTTACTATGAATATAGCTGCGGTCGAAGCAACGGAATTAACACGCAATATTTTAATTGATTGGATACCTGTATTCGAGGATAATCAGATAGATTATATAATTGATATACCTGACCGTCCCATTAAAGCAAATCTTGACTTAAACGGATATACACGAATATTAAATAATCTGATACAGAATGTTATCGCACATAGCGGCGCGGATAAAATAAAATTATCTATGTCGTATGAAAATGATAATATGAGGTTAATTTTATCTGATAACGGTAAAGGCATTGATAAGGAAGATTTGAAGTATATTTTTGAACGGCTGTATAAATGCGACAAAGGACGTTCCAAAAAAGGTAGCGGTCTTGGATTGTCTATTGTTCGCCAACTTACCGAAAAAATGAGCGGCAGTATTAAAGCAGACAGTGACGCAGGTACAGGGACGTCATTTACTCTACTTTTTCCAATAATTGAGTAACACAATCCCCGCTTAAATACAGGCGGGGTTTTGTGTATAAAAATTGCAAGGTTAATGCAAGATTGCCGCAAGGTTAATGCAAGGTTGATATGATATACTGTTTTGCAGAACAGGAGGTTTTACAATGAACAAATACATTATTGAAACAAAAAATCTTACAAAACAATATGGCACGCAAAAAAGCGTTGCCGACTTGAACATTCACATTCAGAAAGGGCGGATTTACGGTCTGCTTGGCAGAAACGGTGCGGGAAAAACTACGGCTATGAAAATGCTGCTTGGTCTTACGAAGCCTACTGCCGGCGAGGTAACAATCTTCGGAAAACCACTGAGGGGAAACGAAAAGAAAATACTTCCGCGTATCGGAAGCCTGATAGAGTCCCCCGGCTTCTATCCCAATCTGACAGCTACGGAAAATCTGCGTATATTTGCAACGCTGCGCGGAGTGCCGCACCGTCATTCTATCAAAGACGCATTGAATTTAGTCAGTCTGCCATACAATGATAAAAAGCTGTTTTCTCAATACTCGCTCGGAATGAAACAGAGATTGGCTATCGCGCTTGCGGTTATGCACGATCCCGAACTTTTGATTTTAGACGAGCCTATTAATGGTCTTGACCCGATTGGTATTGCGGAGGTGCGCGATTTTATCCGTGAATTGTGCAACGCGCGGGGAAAAACTATTTTAATTTCAAGTCATATTCTGTCAGAGATAGCGTTGCTTGCCGATGATGTCGGAATTATTGACAACGGCGTATTGCTGGAGGAAGAAAGCCTTGAAGAATTGGAGCGCAAAAGTAATAAGCGTATTCAGTTTACAATTTCCGATACGGCACAAGGAGCAAGAATTTTAGAGAATGTATTTCATGAAAAAGATTTTGAAATACAGGACGACCATAATTTGAGTATTCATAATCTTGATTTGCCTATATCTAAAATAGTAACTGCATTTGTCCAGGAGGGATTAGAGGTTTCACAGGCTCATACCTGCGAGGAAAGCCTTGAAGATTACTTTAAGCGTATAACCGGAGGTGAGGGCATTGCTTAGACTTATACAATGTGAATTTATGAAATTGAAACGAAAAAAGTTTATGCTGCTTGTAGCATTATCCGCGCTGCTGTTCCCGATACCCATTACTGTTTTAATGTTAATGCCGCAGGAAATAGCAAGGTATGACAGCAAAGCGGAAGCCTTTGATGGACTTTTTAATATGGTTTTGGGAAATGGAGTACAGCTTCTTTTGCCGTGTGTGCTCGGCATAATCGCGGCTATACTATTCTTTATGGAGCGAGACAACGACACGTTTAAAAATCTGCGTACAATTCCTGTAACAAGCACTCAAATGGTTCTTGCTAAAATCGTTGTACTGTTTATTTGCGCGGTACTTTTCAGCGTAGTCTCATTCATTGTTACAACAGTATTGGGCGGTTTTGCAACAGAAGTAAACGGATTGGCATACAAGCTGATTATGGCCGTGAAACTGGGAATATTTGTAGCAGCAGGTACATTGCCGCTGATTGTGTGCGTTGTGTTCTTCAGCAGAACATATATATTTTCCGTACTGCTGTGTCTATTTTACACCGTTCTTTGTCTTATGGTGGAATGTGTGTTTGTAGCAGTACCGAAATTTGTAGCATTGGCTATACCTATCCCATTGACTACTCTTTGGTGCGCCGGAGATATGGTAAAACACGGAATAAATTTGAATATAAGTTTATTGGCTGATAAAATACCGTCAACATTTGAAACAGTTATGATTTTAGGAATTATGGCAGTTTTGTCGGTAATACTGATTGATTGGCTGTATAAAAAAAGGAGTGAATAGCATTATGTACCGAATTGTTAAAACAGAATTATTGAAATTAAAGCGTTATCATATACTGTGGGCGGGCGTTTTACTAATGCTGTTTACCGTTTTTCTGACATTGTTTACTTCAACGGCAGAAGACGGGAGTGTCTGGACATTTTCAAATTTGGCTGAACAGGTTATTAAGAATAACGCTTTGACAATATTTCCTATGTGTATTACTTTAATCGCAGGATATACAATAGCAAGAGAAGAAAAAGACGATACTCTGAAAATCATCTTGCCGATACCGATTTCATATCGAAGATTATTATGCGGAAAACTTATTGTATGCGGACTGATTTCTGTATTCTTTGGTGTGATAAGTACATTATTCACTGTTTGCGCTGAATTAGTGGTAGGATTTCCGGGATTTTCTGTAATGTTGTCATTACAGGCGCTTATTCAAATTACATTAAATTGTTTGTTTCTATATATTGCCGTATTGCCGATTATCGCCATAGCGGCTCAAATACCGAATGGCAATATGATAGGCGCAATTATAGCGTTCGTTTACGGATACGGCGGAATGTTTGCCGCAGGAAATATGACTTTGGCAAATCTTTATCCGATTACTGCAAGTTTAGGCTTGATTGGCTACCGAAACTATGACACCGCTGTAAATTGGAATATGCCGGTGTGTGTTTTCAGTATGCTTATTATGATAGTGCTGACAGCGCTTATTATAATTCTGATAAAAGACAGAGAACCGAAAAAAACAGTTAAAAAGAAAAAAAGTCCTGCACAAAAGAAAGGCTGGTGATTGCATTGAAAAAGATAATTGCAATATTATGTGTATGTATAGGCAGCTCCTTTTTTTGCTCGTGTTCAAAAGACCAAATACTCGGCGGTTATAACAGCATTCTTCAGTTAGCCGGAAATGCAGCTCTTACCAATAATATTTCGTTAAAAGGCGAGCGCAAATACGGAGACGACCATTACACAGGAACATATAAGGCAGAATATAAAGATTTTTCCGATACCGAATACTTATTCGGCGGAACGTCTATTGACCGTGAAAACGGCAAGGATATTTTCGTTTCCTGTAATTTGGAAATCACAGACGGAACAGCACAGCTGTTTTGGACTTCCGGCAGTAATGAACCTGTTATTCTGCTTGAAGTAAGCGGCAGATATAATGACACAATAACATTACCGGAGGGCGGCAATTATATTGGTGTCTGCGGAAAATCCTTTACGGGAAATATAGAACTGAATATCGAATAAAGAGCTTATAGGAGCAACTAAGTATGAATAATTATAAATGGCTATTTTGCCCGATATGCCATAACAAGGCAAGGGTAAAATTGCGGGAAGATACAGAATTAAAGAATTTTCCTTTATTCTGTCCCAAGTGCAAAAATGAAACATTGATAAACGCAAAGCAATTTAATATAACCGTTATTAAAGAGCCAGACGCACAGACGCAGAGTTTATAACAAAGCCGCAAGACGCAGAGCCGATAATTTGCAGAAGCATAGCAAATTGTCGGCTTTTTCTTTTGCCCTGCTGTCACTCCCCGCCATTCAGAATTGATTTTGAAAAAATAAAAATCAATTCTGGAGGAATAACAATGAAATATACGGACGAACAAAAGGAGCATATCAGACATTGTTTTGACTACTATTGCAAAAAGACAATACGGTATCAGTCAATTAACCTTTACCGTGAAAGCGCTAAATATGCGGAGCGCTATGTTTCTTTTGAGGACATACCAAACGACTATTTTTCAGAGTGCGGCGGATGTGATACATACCCGATTTTGCAATATCACTTTGAAGCCTTTGGATATCAATTTTCTATCAATGATTACGATTTAGGGAACGCATTATTGCAGTTGCCAAAGAAAAAGCGAGATATAATTTTGATGTACTACTTTGCAAATTTCAAGCTGACCGAGATTGCAAAGATGTTAGGTAAACCACATCAGAGTATCAGCTACATTCACGTCCGGGCATTAGGAAAGCTGCGTGAGCTTATGGAGGGCGGCGAAAATGAATAAGTATATCTCGCCCGACTTTGAAACAATCAGAAAGGCGAATGTCGGCGACTCCGAAGCTATGCAAAAACTGTTAGCACATTACAACGCATACATTCAGTTTTTTGCAACATATAACGGCGTTGTTAATTATGTGTATGCGGAAGAAATCAGAGCAAGACTGATGAAAGCGGTATTAAAATTTGACATTGACAGATAAATGGATTGAGAGTAACCACAAAAAATGGTTACTCTTTTTCTGTTTTGAGGGACGGTTAGAAGTGCGATTTTGAGGGTTTTAATATAATATCATTACTTTGGCTGTTTCGACCTCTGAAAGCCGCATAAAATAAGGCTTTTTTAACCTCTAAATGCTGACATATAGACCATAAGCATTTAGAGAAAAATAAAACACGCATATCAATCTGTAATCAAGTGATATGCGCGTTTCCTTTACACTCTGTTTGTCGGTAAATAGTAATGGTTTTTAATACTTCCTTATTACCATTTACCAAAAGAACGCTGTTTTTTCTTATTCCAGATTGTCAACATTTCCGCCGAGCAGTTCATACGCTGTTTCAAACTGCTTATTATCTGTTATTTCCACTTTGGATATAATATCATCTATAGTTTCCTGTGTTACTACATCAAGTACTCCGTATGCAAGAATATCATTCTGACGCTGAAATTCCTTCAATACGTTTCTGAAACCTGTATCTAACATATCATTTTCTGTATCACCTTCATAAATTCCGAGCAATTTCAGTTTTTCCTTCGCTGATTTTACGTTATTACTCCTGAATCCGCAGGAGGTGCGTGTTGTATAATCAAAAGCAGTAAATTCATTCATATCAACACCCGAAATTGTATCTTTTACTTCTATATCAGGCGTTAAACCAACCTTATTTATCTCTTTTCCGTTTCTTGTAATATACTTTCCTGTTGTCAGCTTAATTGCAGAACTTACGGTTGTATATGTATTCTGTATTACCGCCTTGCCGAATGTTGTTTCACCAACCAATTTACCTGCGCCCGAATCCTGTATTGCGCTTGCCAGTATTTCAGCCGACGACGCCGTATGACTGTTTACAAGCACTGCAAAGTCAAATTCCTTTTTCTCTAACTGTGAATTATATGTAGCGTTATATTCAGGCTGTCTGTATTTAACATCAATAATTTTACCCTTCGGCACAATCAATTCCGCTATTCCTATTGCCGCATTTACAACGCCTCCGCCGTTATTTCTAAGGTCAAGTATAATCTTTTTAACACCTTTTTCACGCATTACATCAAGCTGTTCTGCAAATTCCTCATCTGTTTTCAGACCGAAAGTAAGTATTTGTATATATCCTATATCACCTTTGAGCACCGCGCCTGCCACGGTTCTGTCGTTAGTCGCAATGCGCTGTGCAGTAAGCTCAATTTCTTTACCATCACGAAGGACTGTAACCGCAACTGTAGTACCTTCTTCACCAACCAGTCTGTCACGAACTGACTGAAGGTCAAGACCTGTCACATCATTACCGTCAACCTTAACAATTTTATCTCCGACTTCAAAACCTGCTTTCTGCGCATTATCACTGCCGGACGGAAATCCTACAATTTCTATATAACCGCTTTCCATCTGCTTTACAGACACTCCGATACCATAAAAAGTCTTATTCAGCTGTTCCTGAAACTTTTTAAACTCTTCCGGAGTGTAAAACTCGCTGTAATCGTCCATACTTTCAAGCGTTGCCTTTAGCAGTTCAATCAACAGCTGTTCATCATTCTCTAAAAGCTCTGAAAGTCCTTTTTTCATTATATCTTCAATTGTATACGAATCGTCAATATAATTATTCGCAACAAAATCCGCTATACTTCTAAACACCTCAAACTCTCCGCTGTATTCCTGTGTATTTTCCTGCGGCGCTGCAAATATAGACTGTGATGAAAACAACATCACAATCGTTATTGCCGCCGCTGTTAATTTTCTGAACTTCATATCCTTACCTCTTAACCGTTATTTCTGTGTCGTTATAATACTCTTCACCCTGCATTGACAGCGTATAAACAAGCTTTACCTTGCCTCCTTGGGGAGTAAGACTTGAAATAATCTGCTGTGTTTCAAGCTCCATTTCAATTTCACCATAAGGCAGTCTATATAAAAAACTGCGTTTGCCTCCGATTCTATATTCCATTGAGCTCTGAACCGAACCGCTGCGCTTTATAATAACCGTGTCATTATCTATTTTTATCATAACAGATATTCTGTCACCGTCTGATTCAATTTTATACAGTATATACTGTTTATCGTTCTTTTCATAAAAACTGCCGCAGGCAGTTTCCGATATTTCTTCTGTATGTCCGTCAATCATCTGTTTATTGACAACTGCTATTATGTATTCGTTATCAGTATTTTTCAATGTCAATCTTAGTCACCTGTCCGTTTATTTCACGTTCAAGGAATATGCCTCCCAATTCCTCAAAGCTTGATATATCGTCGCTCACATAATATCTGTATCTGTTTCCCTCAGTTTTATCACTGTGCGCCATATCACTGTCCAATTTCTTTTTGAGGTACTTTGCAACCTCCGCGCCTGAATTGATAAGCGTAACATCTTCTCCCATATACTCGCCTATTGCTTTTTCAAGAAGAGGATAATGCGTACAGCCCAGAATAAGCGTATCCACACCCTCCGAGCGTATTTCCTGTAAATATTCTTCAACTAACAATTTAGTCACGGGAGTGTTGAAATGTCCGTTTTCAACAAGCGGTACAAACAGCGGACACGCTCTGGAAAACACCTGCATTTCATTATCATAATCATTTATCTGTTTTTCATATTCACCGCTTTTTATAGTACCCTGTGTGCCTATTACTCCTATTTTCTTATTTCTGGTAGCACGTACTGCCGCATATACAGCAGCATCTATAACTCCTACTATCGGTACGTTAAATTCGTCCTTTATCATAGGCAGCGCGGCTGAACTTGCCGTACCGCAGGCTATAACAATCACCTTAACATCAAATGTCTGCAAAAAACGAATATCCCCGCGTGTATATTTTAAAATTGTATCACGCGAACGTGTACCGTACGGTACTCTGCCTGTATCGCCGAAATATATAATACTCTCATTGGGAAGTTCCTGCATAATCTGTTTAACTGCCGTAAGACCGCCAAGTCCGGAGTCGAAAACACCGATACTCTTGTTATTCATTATCTGACTCTCTTTTCCGCAAGCTCAATCAGTCTGTCTAAAAGCTCGCTGTATTCTATTCCCACTGCTCCCCAAAGTTTCGGATACATACTGATATCAGTGAAACCCGGTAAAGTATTTATTTCATTCAGCACAACACTTCCGTCACTATGACGAACAAAAAAATCAACACGTGACAAACCGCTGCCGTCAAGCGCCTTAAATGCAGTAACCGCATATTCTCTGATTTTTTCAATAGTATCGTTAGGCAAGTCGGCAGGAATCTGCAGTTTTGTTGAATCATCATTATATTTAGCGTCAAAATCATAAAATTCAACAGTCGGCATAATTTCACCTACAGTTGCGGCTTTAGGTTCATCATTACCCAAAACGGCACACTCCACCTCGTGACCGTCAATATTCTCCTCCACAAGTATCTTCCTGTCAAACTGAGCCGCATTTCTAAGCGCGTCCATAAGCTCAGCCCTGTTATGCGCTTTTCCTACTCCTACAGACGAACCTGTTCTCGCAGGCTTTACAAAGCACGGATAACCAAGCTTCTCTTCAATTTCATCCATTTTCTTTTCAAAATCATCATTCCTCTGCACGACTACCCAGTCAGCCTGCGGAATCCCTGCACTTTGCAAGACAATTTTGGTAGATGTTTTGTCAATACTGTTTGCCGACGCCATTACGCCCATTCCTACATACGGAATATCGGCAAGCTCAAAAAGACCCTGAATTGTTCCGTCCTCGCCAAACTCACCGTGAAGTACTGGAAAAATAACGTCGGGATGTATTTTCTCCATACCACCGTCAAGCAACAGTATAGATTTATCCACCGCGTCAGGCGACAAAACGGCACGTCTTTTATGCTCGTTATCCTTCTCCCAGTCACCATTTTTTATTTTATCCCAATCACCAGTATATAAGTACCATTCGCCTTTTTCCGTGATTCCGATAAGCGTTATGTTATATTTGTTTTTATTAAGATTATGTAAAATTGATGTAACCGACATTCTTGAAATAGTATGCTCAGGCGAGCGTCCGCCGAATATAACGCACAATTCTTTCATTATGCACTTCACCCCTTAATTCAGTTCTATATCTTCTATAATACGCTTTCTTGCATAAAAATTCAAGACTTAGCGCAGAAATTTAATTAAAAGTTTATAATTTCCTCAGTTTTTTTAACACATTTACAAAATACTCAGGTATTTCTGATGAGAACTCCATCATCTTACCTGTACTCGGATGTTCGAATCCAATTGTCTTTGCGTGGAGCAATTGACCGTTCAGATTAAACTTTTCTTTTTTAATGCCGTACAGAGGATCGCCAACTATGCTATGACCGATTGACGCCATATGCACGCGTATCTGATGTGTTCTGCCCGTTTCCAGAATACATTCTATCAAAGTATACTGTCCAAAACGTTCAAGCACGTTAAAATGAGTTACAGCCTCTCTTCCTCCTGCGACAACCGCCATCTTTTTTCTGTCTGACGGATTTCTTGAAATAGGTTTGTTTACCGTGCCTCCATCTTCACGAATATTTCCGTTTACTATTGCAATGTACTTTCTTAATGCCTTACGCTCCTTCAGCTGTTCTGACAGCTTTAAATGCGCATCGTTATTCTTTGCAACAATTAAAAGTCCCGATGTGTCTTTATCTATCCTATGAACAATTCCCGGACGTATAACACCGTTTATTGCCGACAGCTCGTTGCCGCAATGATAAACAAGCCCGTTTACAAGCGTACCGCTCTCATTTCCTACAGCCGGATGTACGCACATACCCTGAGGTTTGTTTATTACTATAACGTCACTGTCCTCATAAACAATATCAAGCGGTATATCCTCTCCTTCAACAGACAACTCTGTCGGTTCAGGAATCTGTATTACAATCTTATCTCCGACGGAAACCCTGTCTTTTTTCTTTAACTGTTTATCCGAAAGCGTGACAAGTCCCTCATCACATAACTTTGCCGCATAACTGCGTGAAATATCACTGTTATCCGCTATAAATTTATCAAGGCGTTCGCCTTCATTTTCTGGCTTAACCTCAAGCGTTATTGTTTCCATTTTTATCCTCTTTGTCAAAAAATATTATATACAGTATAAACAACGCTGCTCCAACCGTAACCCCTATATCCGCAATATTAAACACAGGAAAATTTATAAAAGTCAGATTGATATAATCCACGACATAACCTCGGAATATTCTGTCTATTCCATTTCCCAATGCACCTGCAAACAGCAACGACAACGACGTGCACAACAGTGGATTTGATGGTTTTTTCTTTGTCCAGAATACTGCAACCGCAATGCAGAACACCACGGAAATTACACTTAATACCACCGTTCTCCCTGAAAGCACCGAAAAAGCTGCCCCCTGATTCTGTACATAGGTAACATCAAAAATATTTAATACAGAAAAGGCAGTTTCGCCTACACCAATATTTACCGACACAAGATATTTGACTATCTGGTCTGCCGCCAATATTGCCAATGAAACAAGCAACCAAATCATAAATCTCACCTACTCCGATATATATTTCAGCGCGCCGCTGATTTCTGACGGTTTGACATCTGTTGTCTGCATTACCGCGCCTATCTCTGTCGGCAGAACAAATTTCAGCTTGCCTGCAATTTTCTTCTTATCCTTATTCATAAATTCAAGAATTTTTTCCTCCTTCGGCAGCTTAACGCGCGTTCTGAAACCATACAAGGTTAAAACATTTTCTATCCGTTCCAAATCATTCAAGCTTATCATATCTCGCTTATACGCAATATATGACGCTGCTATCATTCCTATTCCGACACATTCGCCGTGCGTCATTTTAAAATCATATGCAGACTCAACCGCGTGACCTATGGTATGACCAAAATTCAAAACCGCCCTCAGTCCGTTTTCCTTCTCGTCCTGCTCAACAACCTTCGCTTTTATTGAACAATTAACTTTGTCCATCTTAATAAGATTTCGGCTGTCGAGGCTCTTTATTTCACTATGGTTTTCTTCAAGATAATTAAAAAACTCTCTGTCACAGATTATGCCGTGTTTTATTACCTCACCCATTCCCGAAACAAATTGTTCCTGAGGCAGGGTTTTTAGTGTCCCTACATTTATATAAACCAATTTAGGCTGATGGAATGCACCAAGTATATTTTTACTTTCCAAAAAGTCTATGCCTGTCTTACCTCCGACAGAGCTGTCAGACTGAGAAAGCAATGTAGTCGGAATTTGCACAAAATCAATTCCTCGCATAAATATAGCCGCCGCAAAGCCTGCCATATCTCCGACCACACCGCCGCCAAGCGCGATTATCATACTCTTTCTGTCAAGTCCATACTTTATACACGCCTCGCATATTCCGAGAATAGTGTCCATTTTTTTGTTTTCTTCACCTGCATTGAATGCATACACTGCGCTGTCATATCCTTTTTTATGAAGTATATTGTTTACCTCATCTGCATACAGCTCATTTACATTACTGTCTGTTACTATAAGCAGTTTTTTAGGCGCGTTAATTTCAGTCAGTGCCTCCGCAAGACCTGAAAAACTGTCTGAAAACAATATATTATATGAATTTTTACCTAAGTCTACAAATAATTTATCCATTTTAGTGTCCCCTTTTAGTGTCCCTATTATAATTGCAGTGACGGCACTGCATTGAGCGTCATATCTGCAAAATTGTTCTCCTGATATTCATAATATCCTGCGCAGGCTATCATTACAGCATTGTCCGTACAAAGCACAGGTTCCGGATATACGACGTTTATTCCCTGTTTTTCAGCTGTTCTTGTCATTTTTTCACGCAAAGCGCTGTTTGAGGCAACACCTCCCGCAAGCGCGATTGTTTTACTGCCTCTTCTCAATGCCGCCTCCAGTGTATGCTCACATAAAACGTCAGTAACGGCATTCTGAAAGCTTGCCGCAATATCTGCCTTATTATATTCCTCTCCGTTTTGCTCAAGCTTATGCAGATAATTTATTACTGCAGTTTTTACACCGCTGAAGGAAAAATCAAGCGAATCCTTATCCATTCTTACTCGCGGAAATTGTACTGCATCAGGATTTCCTTCCTTTGCAAGCTTATCAATAAGCGGTCCGCCCGGATAACCCAGTCCCAGCACACGTGCAATTTTATCAAAAGCCTCCCCTGCCGCGTCATCACGCGTTCTTCCCATAATCTCCAGCTTTGTATAATCCTCCACTGCTACTATATGGCTATGACCGCCCGACGCCACCAGACAGATAAACGGCGGTTCAAGATTCTTATGCGACACAAAATTCGCCATTATATGTCCTTTTATGTGGTGTACCGCAACGAGTGGTTTACCCAGTGCAAACGCAAGCGCCTTTGCGGTTGACACTCCGACAAGAAGAGCTCCGACCAGTCCCGGTCCGTATGTAACCGCAATAGCGTCAATATCATTAAAGGTAACATTCGCCTCGCTGAGAGCCTCGTCTATTACAGCGTCAATTGTTTCTATATGACGTCTTGACGCCACTTCAGGCACTACTCCGCCGAATTTTTTATGCAATGCTATCTGTGTATTTATTACATTAGACAAAACCTCTCTTCCGTTTTTAACAACAGCTGCCGCCGTTTCATCACACGAGCTTTCTATTCCCAGTATAAGTATATCTTTCATCTGCAAAACTACCTCCGCTTTAGTTCCTTAGTCATAATAAAAGCGTCCTCTCCGTTATCGCTGTAATATCTTTTTCTTTCTCCTATTATATCAAAACCAAAACTGTTATACAACCCCTGCGCCGCAAAATTACTCTTTCTGACCTCAAGAGTTAAAATGTCAAGGCACAGCTTCTCCGCCTCGCGCACAAGCGCACTCACAAGAGCCGTTCCTACCCCCATACGCCTATACTCGGGTAAAACGGCAATATTGGTTATGCCGCCCTCACCCGATACATTCCAAAAACCTGCATAGCCTATACATTCACCGTCTTTTTTCGCCGTGAAGTAAACCGCAAGTTTATTCTGCATTTCGTCCCTAAAGGATTTTTCCGACCACGATACCTTAAAACACAGCTTATCAAGTTCCGCTATTTCACAAATATCTTCTTCCGTCATTCTTGTTATAACAATGTTATCCATTTTAATTCTTATCTGCTATTTTTTCAGCCGCGTCCACAAGCGCATCATAAATTTCACGCGCGCAATCCTCATATTCCTCTAAGTCACCGCCATACGGGTCTGAAATATCACCGCTTGAGCCTGAAAACTCCAGCAGTGTATACACCTTGTCTTTTGCCATAGAGCTTAAAAGCATTTTATGCCCCTCTGTCATAGTAAGGATAATATCACTTTTTTCAATCAGCTCGTCCGTTACAGGCTTGGTAAGATGTTCTTTTAAATTAATATCGTATTTTTCAAGCGCTTTTATTGCGTTTTCACTTGCTTTTTGTCCTATTTCTGCGAAAACTCCTGCCGATTCAATACGAATATCAAGGTCATTCTCCACAGCAATTTTATTCATCATTGCCGCCGCCATTGCACTGCGGCAGGTATTGCCTGTGCAGACAAACAGTATATTCATAGCACCTTTTAAACTCCTTTAAATCCTTATTTTGAGGTTCTATTCTTACACTTTACATTATTTGTAAGGCATATACGAATATCTCCTTAACTTTTATATTTTATCATATTTCAGTTAAAATTGCAATCAGCAGTCCACGAAAACTTTTTTAATAAACAAAAACCACACAGAGCACTTAAAACGTTCTGCGTGGTTTAACAATATTGCAATTTCATACAGCAATATCTATTTCTTAATTTTCAAAAGCAATTTTACCTCGGATTAATACTTTCCTCACCTGTAAATTTTTATCCAGCAATACAATATTGGCAAGTTTTCCTGCTGATAAACTTCCCATCTCAGTTTCCATACCAATAACTTTCGCAGGATTTATGGTTGCTGTCTTCACCGCCCAATCAAGCGGCACACCAAACCGAACTGCCCTACGCAGACATTCCATCAAATTTGTTACCGAACCTGCAATTGTACCATCAGCCAATGTTGCCAACTGTCCATTTACTCCAACTTTTTGCCCTCCCAGTGTATACTCTCCATCAGAGAGTCCTGCCGCGCACATACTGTCACTCACAAGTACAATTCTCTCCGGACCAAACATTTTATACATTGCAGTAACAACGGCAGGATGGATATGGATTCCGTCACAAATCAACTCTACCGTACATTCAGACTCACACGCCGCGCCAATTACTCCCGGTTTCCTATGTGTAAATGCAGGCATTGCATTCCACATATGCGTGACGTGACTTACGCCGTTTTCAAAAGCTTGTTTCGCAATTTCATAGTCTGCTGTGGTATGCGCGATAGATACCGTCACCTGCTTTGCCGCGGCTGCTTTGATAAAAGACATCGCATTCTCCAGTTCCGGAGCAATATCAACAATTTTAATCATTCCTTTGCTTGCCGCAAGCAACCGTTCAAAAACTGCAATATCAGGTTTTCTTAAAAACTTCCCGTTTTGCGCGCCTTTCTTTTCCGCTGAGAAGAAAGGTCCTTCCATATGGATTCCGCAAAACATTGCGCCTTTTTCCGAACGATATTCCGCGGCATTCTGGAATATGTTTTCCAATGTTTCTTCTGATAATGTCATTGAAGCCGGTGCAAATGCGGTTACTCCACAACTTGCCTGATATTCTGCTATGGTTTCCAGAGCCTTGTCTGTTCCATCGCAAAAATCATCGCCCATACAGCCGTGTAAATGGATATCAATCAATCCCGGTATCGCATAAAGCCCTTCTGCATCCAGCACGTCTTCTGATTCTGCATTGTCTGCAAGCCGTTCTCCTCTGATGTATAAATCTTGCTTTTCAAATTCTTCTTTTTCCGTAAAAACCAGTGCGTTTTTTATTATCATATGTTTCCGCCTTTCTAATAAAAATAAATATCACCGCTTTTGTCATCTTTGCGGTCTATGTGTGATAATGCGTCTTTATCCGCGACAATAGTTACATCAGGGTGCAGCTGCAAAATCGAAGATGGAACTCTCGGATTAATAGGTCCGAACAAGGTCTGATAAAGGGCGTGTGCTTTTGCTTTGCCACTCACTACCAATAAAATCTTTTTTGCCATCATAATAGTTCGAATTCCTACTGAAAATGCATACTTTGGTACCATATCTGCATTTTCAAAAAAACGTGCATTTGCCGTAATGGTACTGTCGGTCAGTCGGATACAATGAGTTCCCTTTGCAAAATTTTCACAGGGTTCATTAAATCCTATATGCCCGTTTTCACCAAGTCCCAGAATTTGCAAATCAACACCGCCCATCATTTTGACAACGCGGTCATACCGCAAACATTCCTTTTCTTCGTCTTTTGCCATACCGTCTGGCAAGTGTGTGTTCTCAGGTTTTATATTAATTCCGTTAAACAAGTTCTTATTCATATAATAATGGTAGCTCTGCTCGTTTTCTGGTGAAAGTCCCTTATATTCATCAAGATTTACTGACCGCACCTGAGCAAAATCCAAATCACCCTTTTGGTACCATTCTATCAGCTGCCTATACAAACCTTCCGGCGTAGAGCCCGTCGCCAGCCCTAAAACACAATCGGGTTTTAAAATAATCTGTGCCGAAACAATGTTTGCCGCTTTTCTGCTCATTTCATCATAATTTTTTACCGAATATATTCTCATTCGTATAACCTCCGAATTATTGTTCATACTAAATATTATTTATATGTGAAAATAAATTTCAATAATATTTGTGATTGTGGCATTTATGCATTCACATACTATTATAACTAAATATTACGCAAAATAATCAAAAGTTTGAAAACATTTGCTATAGCGGAATTGTAAAAAATCGGTTCTCTCACACAAGAATTCAAGTTATAAAGAAAGGATAAAATAGATGGAGAGAGTAGAACAAATAAAAGGAAAACTCATTGTATCCTGTCAGGCATTGGAAAACGAACCTCTTCATTCTTCTTTTATTATGGGAAGAATGGCACGGGCGGCAAAAGAAGGCGGCGCTTCAGGTATTCGGGCGAATACAAAAGCGGATATAGTCGAGATAAAAAAGAATGTTGACCTGCCTGTTATCGGTATTGTCAAAAAGGATTATCCCGATAGTAAAGTATATATCACCCCCACAATGGCAGAGGTTGATGAAGCAGTGGATGCCGGTGCAGAAATCATCGCCGTACAGGCGACAGACGACCTTCGTCCCAATGGGAAAACTTTAGCTGATTTTTTCACAGAAGTGAAAAAGAAATACCCCAAACAATTCTTTATGGCGGATTGCTCCACTATTGATGAAGCACGTTTTGCTGACCGTCTGGGGTTTGATTTTATCGGTACAACGATGGTCGGATATACTCAGCAGAGCAACAATCTAAAGATTGCAGACAATGATTTTGAAATAATCAGAGAGATTCTGCAATCGGTAAAACATCCTGTCATTGCAGAGGGAAACATCAACACACCTGAAAAGGCACGGCGTGTTTTAGATATGGGCTGCTACAGTGTTGTTGTCGGTTCCATTATTACCCGACCGCAATTAATTACCCGAACTTTTGTAGATGCAATTGAAACGAAACATATATAAAAATTGAAGGAGAAAGAAAAATGGATAACACAGATTTAAAAGGAATATTCAGCGCACTATTGATTTCGTTTGATGAAAACGGTCATATCAATGAACAAGGAATCCGAGAAATTATACGTCATAATATAGATAAAATGAAAATTGACGGTCTATACGTCGGCGGCAGCACGGGAGAAAATTTTATGCTTTCTACCGAGGAGAAAAAAGAAATCTTCCGCATTGCCAAAGATGAAGTAAAAAACGACGTCCGTCTAATTGCACAGGTTGGCTCTATTAATGTAAAAGAAGCGGTTGAACTTGCGAAATATGTAACGGAGCTTGGCTACGACGCAATCTCTGCCGTTACGCCATTCTATTACAAATTCAGTTTCTCTGAAATCAAAGAATATTACAACACTATTGTTAACAGCTGTAATAACAGGATGATTATTTATTCTATTCCATTCCTGACTAACGTAAATATGGACGTTTCACAATTTGGCGAATTATTGGAAAACAAAAATATTATTGGCATAAAGTTTACTGCCGCAGATTTCTTTTTGCTTGAGCGAACGAGAAAAGCATTCCCCGACAAACTGTTATGGGCAGGATTTGACGAAATGATGCTTCCTGCATTATCTCTGAATGTAGATGGCGCCATTGGTTCCACCTTCAATGTCAATGGTATCCGAGCCCGTCAGATTTTCAATCTTGCACAAGAGGGAAAATTCAGTGAAGCTCTGGAACTTCAGCATATCACTAACGATTTAATCGAGGCTATTTTGAACAACGGACTATACTCAACACTAAAAAATATTTTAGAAGAACAAGGCGTCAATGCCGGTTACTGCCGTAGACCTATGGCAAGTTCAACACCTGAACAAAAAGCAAAAGCAAAAGAGATTTACCAAAAATATCTGGTATAGTTTATTTGAAATTTATAACCATTATGAGAATTAAGAAACAGTAAATACTGTAGGAGGTAACAAGTAATGAGTGGTAAAGTAGGTTTTACTTGGATTGATATGACCATATTGGTCATTTATTTGGCAGCGGTTTTGATTGTCGGTCTTGCATTTTCAAAAAAAGAAATGAAAGGCAAAGAATTTTTTAAAGGAGATGGAACAATTCCCTGGTGGGTCACTTCTGTTTCAATTTTTGCTACCTTGTTGAGTCCGATTTCATTTTTATCCCTTGCGGGAAATTCCTATGGAGGCACTTGGATTTTATGGTTTGCACAGTTGGGTATGCTGGTTGCAATTCCTATTACCATTCGTTTCTTCCTGCCTTTATACAGCAGAATGGACATTGATACTGCATATCAGTATCTGGAAAATCGGTTTGACAGTAAAGGACTTCGTATTCTGGGTGCGGTTATGTTTATCATCTATCAAATCGGCCGTATGTCAATTATTATGTATCTGCCGTCTATGGTACTTGCAAAGCTCACCAATATACCAATTACAGTATTGATTATTGCTATGGGTGTTATTGCTATTATTTATTCCTATACAGGCGGATTAAAGGCTGTTTTGTGGACAGATTTTATTCAGGGCAGCGTTTTAATTGTTGGTGTTTCTTTTGTGCTGATTTTTCTGATGTTCCAAATCAACGGTGGTTTCGGCGAAGTATGGAATACATTGGCATCAGGAAAATTCCTTGCTGATACAGAGGTTTGGTTTGATCCTGTCTTTATCCGAAACAGTGTTTTTATCATTATCCTTGGCGCCGGTTTGAATACCTGTTCTTCCTATGTATCCAGTCAGGACATCGTTCAGCGTTTTACCACTACAACAGACATTAAGAAATTAACAAAGATGACTTTGGGAAATGGTGTGCTGTCTATTTTTATTGCAACTGTCTTTTATCTGATTGGTACTTCTTTATTTGTTTTCTACAATCAGAATCCGTCACTGGCAGAAGGTGTTGCTCAGGATCAGATATTTGCCTATTATATTGCATATGAACTCCCGATTGGTATAACAGGTATTTTGCTTGCTGCCATTTATGCCGCATCTCAGTCTACACTTTCCACAGGCTTAAACTCTGTGGCAACAAGCTGGGTCTTAGACGTTCAGTCATTGGTATCCAAGAAAGAACTGTCAATGAAACGACAGACACGAATTGCTCAATATGTTTCTTTGGGCGTCGGTGTTCTCTCAATCGTTGTTGCTCTGATTTTGGCAAATGGAGAAATCAAATCCGCATATGAATGGTTCAATGCATTTATGGGCTTAGTTCTTGGCGTTTTGGGCGGAACATTTGCACTTGGTGCATTTACCAGACGTACAACAAAAAACAGTGCGTATGCCGCATTTATTGTTGCCTCTGTCTTGATTATTCTTATTAAATATAATCCGTTTAATATTGAAGCTTTCACCCATATTTCATCTTGGTCTTATGCCTTGATCTCTATCTCCGTATCTTTGATTATTGGCTTAATATACAGCTTTATTGAGAGAAAGGTCAAAGGAGTGACCGTTGAGGCAAAACCTGAAACAACCATATATTACACGTCAAAAGCATAAATGGCTTATATTTTCAAGCGGTTTCTTATAAAAAATAAAAGGAGATTTTTGCTATGATTTATGGAACGATTAATGACCTGAACCGATATAGATTTCTTGATGATAATATACAAAAATGTTTCGCATATATTAAAGAACATCGTCTTGAAGACTTTGAAAAGGGCAGTTATCCTATTGATGATAATATTCTTTTTTTCAACATTGCTGAGTACAATACCAAAACAGATGAAAGCGAAGGTTTTTGGGAAGCTCACCGACGGTATATCGATCTTCATTATCTTCTGCGCGGCAGTGAAAAAATAAATCTGAACTTTATCAGCAGAATGAAACAAGGCGCTTTTTCGGAAGAGGACGATTTTCTCCCTTTGGAGGGCGAATCTACAGCAAGTATAATCTTAACTCCCGGAGATTTTCTCATATGCTATCCGGAAGACGCCCATATGACTGCGTTATCACAAACACAATCTACACCAATAAAAAAAGCGATATTCAAAATACGCATATAACTTCAGGAGGGTTTATGGATAAATATATCTGTATTGACATTGGCGGAACTTGCATTAAACACGGAATCATTGATTCTGAAGCCAGATTTCTTTCACACTCTCAAATACCAACAAACGCCGCGGAAGGCGGTCCCGGAATTATTCGACGGGTAAAAGGAATTATAGATGACTACATCAATAACGAAACTTGTGCCGGTGTAGCCATCTCCACCGCCGGAATGGTTGACTCAAAACGAGGGGTAATCACATTTTCCAGCGAGTTAATTCCGAATTATACAGGAACTGACTGGAAAAAAATTATTTATGACGCATATCATCTGCCCTGCTCGGTAGAAAACGACGTTAATTGCGCGGGACTTGCGGAAGTCATATCCGGAGCAGGAAACAATTATAACCTATGTCTTTGTCTTACCATCGGTACCGGTATAGGCGGTTGCTTTTTAATTAATAAACAGATTTATCACGGTGCAACACAAAACGCTATGGAGATTGGCTATATCAAAATGAGGAACAGCACTTTTCAGGATATTTCCTCTACCAGTGCTCTTATTCGCAGGATTGCAAGCAGGAAAATGAAGAAAGCAGAAGAAATCGACGGAAAAGAGATTATAGACTTAGCGCTCAGCGGCGACTTGATATGCATCGAAGAAATCGACCGTATGATTGACGGTCTTGCTGAAGGAATTGCTAATATATGCTATGTTTTAAATCCTCAGGTCATTATTCTTGGCGGAGGCATTATGCAAGAAGAAGAATATTTCTCTCCGAGGCTGTCGGAAAGAATAAAAAAATATTTATTGCCTGAACTTTCTGAAAACCTTAATGTAGTCTTTGCCAAACATAAAAACCGCGCAGGAATGCTGGGCGCCTTCTATCATTTTCAGGAAACGAGTAAAATATTCTTATAATATACAATAGAGATAAACAAATGTTCAAATGGAATATGTATCAGAACATTTTATATTTTCACCTTTCCTTCAAGCACATTTTTATAATCTTCTAAATTTTTCTTTAGCAGTCCAGGAGTGTTCAATTCATACGGACATTTGCTTATACATTGTCCGCAGTTTAAGCACTCCTCTATTTTCATCATTTCAGCCTGCATTGATTCACTAAGCCACGCTGCTGACGGCGCGCGTCTTAACATCAAGGACATTCTTGCACATTGGTTAATCATAATTCCTGACGGACACGGCATACAATATCCGCAGCCACGGCAGAACTCACCTGTAAGTTCCTGTCTTTCTTTTTCTATGAACGCCGCTGTTTCTTCATCCATTTCGGGAGTATTCTTCATAAAGTTTAACCATTCTTCAAGCTCTTTTTCTCTTTGTATTCCCCATATAGGCAAAACATTATCGAATTGCAGCATATATGCCATACAAGCCTTGGAATTAGTCAGCAAACCGCCTGCAAGACCTTTCATTGCGATAAAACCTATATTGTTTTTACGGCAAGTATCTACAAGATTTAATTCACGAGCTGAGGACAGGTAGCTAAACGGAAACTGCAAAGTTTCATATAAGCCTGACTCCGCAATTTCCTCCGCTATACCAATTTTATGAGCAGTAATTCCAATATGACGGATTTTTCCCTGTTCTTTCGCCTTCAGCATACACTCATACATTCCCGTTCCGTCGTTAGGAGCATAACACATATCTGCACAATGGAACTGATATATGTCCAAATAATCGGTTTTAAGATTATTCAGAGTAATATCAAGCTGTTCCCAAAATTCCTCAGGTGTTTTTGCCATAGATTTTGAGGCTATATATATTTTTTCTCTTATATCTTCAAAGGCTTTGCCGAGCTTAACCTCGCTGTCCGTATATGCTCTTGCTGTATCAAAAAACCTCATTCCGCCCTCATATGCATGTCTAAGTAATTTTACTGCGTCATACTCGTTTATTCTCTGTATCGGCAATGCCCCAAACGCATTCTGAGGTACTGTAATGCCCGTTTTACCTAATACTATATTTTTCATAAATCCTGCCTCCCTGTCACTCCTTTTTGTTCCTGACAAATGCCAGACTAAATATAATTCCAAGAAATATTACAGCAGCGCTAAACCAAGGTACCATATACGTTATACCTTTAGAACTGAACATATCATAATACCCTTTCAGATAAATTGCAACTACTATAACGGGCAAAACATATGTCATATACCATCTGACTTTGCTTGAAAGCTTAATACCCTTTCCGCTGTTAGCCTCTTTAATAAAATTATCCCATCCCCATCCGTTTTTTGTGGTGCAAAACAAAAGATATACAAGCGAACCAATCGGCAAAAGATTATTGGACACAATAAAGTCCTCTAAGTCCATAATATTACTTCCTGCACCCAACGGCTGAAACTGTGATAAAAGATTAAATCCGAAAATACACGGCATTGACAATATTATAATAGCTATGATATTGACTATAACCGCTTTCTTCCGGCTCCAACCCCACAAATCAATTGCAAATGATATTATATTTTCAAATACGGCAATCACAGTTGACAATGCGGCAAAAGACAGGAATAAAAAGAACAAAGTTCCCCATATACGTCCGCCCGCCATCTGATTAAAGATATTTGGCAGTGTAATGAATATCAGGGACGGTCCTGCATCAGGCTCAATTCCAAAAGAAAAGCAAGCAGGAATTATAATCAATCCAGCCATAAGAGCAACAAAAGTATCAAGTATACCAATGCTCAGCGCCTCACCCGTAAGCGAACGGTCTTTACCCAGATAACTTCCAAAAATAGCCATTGAACCAATTCCTATGCTCAATGTGAAAAATGCCTGTGACATTGCACCAAATACAACGTTTCCTATACCATTATCGGCTATTGACTTAAAATCAGGCATTAAATAGAACTTAACTCCTTCCATCGCGTTTGGAAGTATAACAGAATGAACTGCCAGTACAGCAATAAGCACCAGCAAACATATCATCATTATCTTCGTAATCTTCTCTACTCCCTTTTTTAATCCTCTTGAGCAAATTCCAAACGCGAGCAGAATTGATATTATCGTCCATAAAATCAATGCCTTAGGCGAAGCAGTCATCGCATTAAACTTGCTCTGCACTTCAGCTGCTGTCAATACTGTATTTGTAAACTCTCCCACCGCACACCGATAGCAATAGTACATCATCCAACCGGAAACCATCGTGTAAAACATCATAAGCAGGTAATTTCCTGCAATACCAAAATAGCTGTAATAATGCCATTTAGTGCCTTTGTTTTCAAGTTCTTTAAATGAAGCTGCACAGCTTTTCTGACTTCCCCGTCCCACTGAAAACTCACATATTATAATTGGAAATCCAAGTATTACAAGGAAAACCAGATATATTAGTATAAATGCCGCTCCTCCGTATTTTCCGCACATATATGGAAATTTCCACACATTGCCCAGTCCTACAGCACATCCTGCAGATACCAATATAAATCCTAATCTTGAACCAAATTTCTCTCTTTTTCTCATATCATTAACCTCATAAATTCTATTTTTTATGTTACACGTGTACAACATTACCGCCTGCCGCCTTATACAACCTGTTTTTTACCGCCAAGCCGTAACCGTCTTCCTCGCAAAACTCTGCAAAAACCACTGCTACACCAAGTTCATCAAACTCACGCAGTGCGGAAAACAGTTTTTTTGCATACTCCTTATTTGAACTGCCTGCAGACAGAATTACAGCATTATCATACTCAGCTCCATACATCGCAAGAACCCCTGCAATCCTACCCTCCTTCATAAGCAGTTCCTTTATTTTTTCCTGTACAGCCGCTTTTTTGCCTTCAATCACAATCACTTCAGCATTCGGCGCATAATGTTTATACTTCATTCCCGGACATTTAGGCACTTCATCAGCTGACACTGACTGTAAAATATTCTTATCTATAACGGCATCAACACCTATCGCTTTTAAATCGTCAATCGTAATTCCGCCAGGGCGTAAAATAACAGGCACATCTCCTGTAAAATCAATTATGGTTGACTCTACGCCCACAGTGCAGTCACCGCCGTTAATTATTGCGTCAATACGTCCTGTCATATCGTCTATAACGTGCTTTGCTTTTGTGGGGCTTGGTTTACCTGACAGGTTTGCGCTGGGAGCTGCAACAGGTACTCCAGCAGCGTTTATAAGCTTCTGTGCAGTCTTATTGGCAGGAAAGCGTACAGCAACGCTGTCAAGTCCTGCTGTAACTGCGTCCGGAACAATCGCCTTTTTCTTTAATATTATTGTTACAGGTCCTGGCATAAGCTTATCTATTACTATCCGCGCGGTTTCGGGAATTTCCTCTGTCACGCCAGCTATCTGCTCTTTTTTGCATATATGAACAATCAGCGGATTATCAGACGGTCTTCCTTTTGCGGCATATATTTTTTTTGCCGCGTCCGCCGACAGTGCCGATGCTCCGAGTCCGTACACAGTTTCAGTCGGAAACGCAACAAGTCCGCCGTCCATTATTATTTTTCCTGCTTTATTTATTTCATTGTCATCAGTAGTTAATATCAGTGTTTCCATTTTAATCCCCCAATTTAACACGCACCGCGGCTCTTACTCCCTGAACATTGTCGACATTGGTATGCAGTACAAAGCCGTCATTTGTCATATACCTTTGCATTCTGTCATTGCCGCCATACGGACACAGTATCCAGTATGAACCGTTTACGTCTATCTCTTTCATCATTTCAAGAGTTGGTATATATACTATATCATCAACGTAATACTTATACGCTGTTTCTGACAAGTCATTGACCTCTCCTACAGTCGCGCTCCAATAGTGTGTATGGTCACCGCTCACTGCCAGACCTCTATCATTATAAGTGAGCATAACCTCATTCCTGTTAGACTGCAGAGCCGAAAGCTCCTCCAACGTAAACTCCTTTATAAAGTCACTGTTAAGCCAGTTCCGAATATAGCTTGTTTCCCACATATTATTCTCATAATCAAACGGGAGCTTGTCTATACATTTCTTTGTAACCATATCTACAGTTCCATCGTCATATTCGTTCATAATCTCCCACTTTATCTTTTTACCGTTATATGAACCAAATTCAACAGTCTTTTTCGGAGGTTCAATCTGCAATAGCAGCACCGTAACAACAAGAACCGATATTGTAACTATACGGTTTCGTTTCTGCATATTCACTATTCCTATTATAATTGAGGCGAAAAGTATATCCATACAGTTTGCAAACAGGAACATATGTTTCATAATATCCGCCTCGCCGTTACCTATAACAGGCAGACACATATTTATCCACAATCCTGCCATAAGGACGTACAGCGCGCTTATAAGGTATATTCTCTTTTCGTTTGTCTGGCGTTTGTTACGCACAAGATACATATGGATAAGCACGGCATATGCCGTCATTATAAGCGCAATTATAGGCACAATATACGGGTTATATAAAATTTTTGTGGCTACACGTAAATCGCTCCATATACTGTAGCGGTTTGAATAATACATTGACACCGTTTCACTGTTTCCGCAGTTAAGCGGTTTCAGACACGACGCATTTTCAATGGAAAATGCCACTTTCTTCGCAAACCTTATCGGATGTCTGAGATAAAACAGCGCCACGTCCATTTTGGAAACTTTATCATAGAAATCGCGCTTAAATTCGTCTGTAGTAATGTCAATCGGATATTCGTCAGCGTCCATATACGCGTGAGTATTTATCAACGGCATATATTTTTCATCAATTCCAAGTTGCCTGAAATCTTTTTCGGGAGTTTCCGTTTCTTTAACCGCCCCAAAAAATACTGCTTGATATGTCGTGTCGTTATGCATCCAGTCAGGAATACTCCTATATAAATTAACGGTACATATCACCGCTACAGCAACCGATAGGGCAACACCTACTCTGTAACGCTTATCCTTTCTCAAAAATGCAAAAGACAATGCTAAAAGCGATATTATTACCGAATACGGTACATTGGCGAGCTTTGAACCCGCAAAGAAGTACAGATATACGAAAAAGAGCGCTACCTTTGGTATTGTGGGACGTTTATAAATAAGCAGTCCAAGTGCTATAAGCGTCATAAGTGCGACATATTGCAGGGGTTCACCATAAAACGAATTAAAATACAATATATATCCTGCGTCACAAAACATCAGTATAAACAGCACAAACACTGTTATCTGCAGTTTTCTGCTCTCGTCCGCAAAAAACGTAAATATCCCCCAAGCAGCAACTGCAAGCATTAATATATACAGAAACGCCAGATATGCAATATTATAATTAGTTTCATCTTTTACAAGAACTGTATTCATAACAAAATTGAGTATTTTTGAAGCTTTTATTATTATAAACTGCGGTGAGGAATATATTTCTTCTTCAGTATTATTTTCTGTGAGATATGCAAGCTTGTCCCAAAAGCCGTCGCCCTCTACCTCCATTTTATAGTCCTGTTTAAAGAGATAATAATAATTTGTATCATCTGCATATTCAATATTATTTGCCAGCAATACACGACGGAAATCGCCGTTATCGCTCAGTCCTGTATTATCTCCGAAATAGAGCACGGTAAAAGAAAGCACAAACACAATAATTGCGCCTAAAAGCGGAAATATTCTTTTGTTTTCTTTTAATGATGTCATATCCTTTCTCTCCATAATACACAAAACAGGCGGAAATCACTTTCCGCCCAATAAAATTCTATTTAAAACGAATGGCTGCCCTTTCTGCTGTATCCGCCTGAACGCTTTGAATCGTTATTACGGCGAAGTGTCTGCATTTTTTCGTCACTGTCCTGTTTAAATCTTGACAGCTTATCCTCAAATGACAAACCCGAACTTTCTGACATACCCCAATCAATTTCAGCAGGACGTATAGGTCCGCGTTCTTTTTTTTCCGCCCTCGGTCTGGACTCACGCTTTTCCTCGTTTGCCTGTCTAATGGAAAGGCTTATTTTTCCTGCATCATCAATTTTTATAACCTTTGCTTTTACAGTATCGCCTTTCTTTATACATTCGTTAATATCCTTCACATATCTCGAAGATATTTCAGATATGTGAACAAGTCCCGACTGTTTGTTTCCTATATCCACAAACACTCCGAACGGCATTACGCTGACAACTGTCCCCTCTACTATGCTACCAACTGAAATCATAATTATTTTGTTTTTCCTCTCTTACTGTTTATTATTGCTGTTGTTCGCCCGACACGTCCACAAAAATTTTCGCATTGCTCTTTACAAGCCCAAGCTTTTCAGTAGCTATTTTTTCTATGTACTCGTCAGTATTAACCTTATCTTTAAGCTCGCTTATCTCCTGCTGACGTTCCTTTTCATACTCAATCTGAGTTTGCAGACGCGCAATTTCCGCTTTACCGGAAACTATCTGCGGTATCTGCATTACGCCTTTAAAAAGCATTGCAAGCACCAGAACAAAAAATAATGCAAGCTTGATTCCTTTTCTATGTTCTGACAGATATTCAGTGATTCTGTCCTTGTACTCGTTCGCCATAAGTACCATTATCCTTTCGTATTTTATTTTTTACAGGTACTACTAAAATTTTATACAAAAATGATAACGGTGTCAAGAGTATTTTGCAAATTATTTTTATGAATTTCAAAATTTTTCTAAACACAAATACAAAAAACCGTAAAATCCATTTACTTATAGAGGAAAAATACAAGGTTGCTCCCAGTATTATTCCTACTATCTCATAAAATCTGAAAATTCCGCTGTTCAGATTCCATACGCACGCAAGCGCAATAAACATTGCGCCTGCGCAACAAAGCACATCACTTACCGCAACCGCCGCCGAAGAAGGTCTTACAGCTATCCGAAATGCTCTGAATATGTCAAGCAAAAAAGCAATAGCCGCACCGCAGGCTGTCAATGCCAGAAAAAATATAACCTCCTGCGCCATTTACTTAAACAATCCCGTCAAAAATCCGTCCTTTGCTGCTGTTGTATATTGTATCGACTGTATCTCTCCTTTTACGTCCAGCGTACCGCTTTCGGTATTAAGCTGGTTTACACTGAGCCTTTTTCCCTTAATGCACAAATCTCCCATCGTAGTTTTTAAAACCACCTTGTTCTGTGAAAATTCCGACACCTCAGTAACTCCTGACAGCGACATATTTGCCCTGTTCATCATAGTCATCGAATGTTCACGGCTTACAACCTTTTCCATAACGACTGCGCCCCCTATCTTCATTATCTGATTAAGTCTATGCGCCGCCGCCGCGTTTTATTACTAAAGCTGTTTATACAAGCTTGACGCGTCATTTTTTAAGACGTGCTCTGCAATAGCCGCAACCTGTACCTTTATTACTCGCTCACCCATTTTTATTTCAATTATATCATTTTCCTTAACATCGTACGACGCTTTAACAATACGTCCGTTCACCGTAATTCTTCCCTGATCGCACGCCTCATTTGCTACGGAACGTCTTTTTATAAGACGCGCCACCTTTAAATATTTATCAATTCTCATTATATCCTCCGATGAAAAAACGGGTACTGCAGATACAGCACCCGTTTAATTATTGCAAATTACTTATTTACAACGTCCTTAAGAGCCTTACCAGCCTTGAATGCAGGATTCTTTGAAGCAGGAATCTTAATAGCCTCGCCTGTACGCGGGTTCTTACCTGTTCTTGCATCTCTGTTTCTAACTTCAAATGTACCGAAACCTACAAGCTGTACTTTATCGCCTGCACAAAGAGCGTCTGTAATTGCTGCTGTAACTGCTGCAACTGCCTTCTCTGCATCTTTCTTTGATAGCTCAGCTTTCTGAGCAACTGCTGCAACTAACTCTGTCTTGTTCATAATTTTTTTCCTCCTATATCACTTAGATATTTATTTTGTCTTAACAGACTATTTTTCAAAAATACCTGTTCGCCAATAATTCTATTATATTTTTTTTAATATGTCAATACTTTTTTGGCATTTTAGGTCAAAATTTCCTAAAAAAACGGCTTATTTATGCTTTTTTTGATTTTTTCCATAACGCATCTAATTCATCTGCGCTGAGTTCTGCCAAATCCAGTCCGTCTGCAATTGCAAATTCTTCCATTCTTGCAAAACGCTTTATAAACTTTTCTGAAGCTTTTGTCAATGAAATCTCAGGCGTAAGCTTTAGATGACGCCCCAAATTTACGGCTGTAAACAATAAATCACCGTACTCCTCTTCAATCTTATCACTGTCACCCGAATTCACGGCAGATTTCAATTCTTCCGTTTCCTCAGCAAGCTTTTCATAAACACCTTCAAGGCTGTCCCAGTCAAATCCGACACTGCCTGCCTTCTTTTGTATCTTTTCACTTCTCATAAGCGACGGCAGATAATTCGGCACATCACAAAGCATTGCAGAATAAGTATCCAGATTTTTTTCCTTTTTCTTATTCTTCTCCCACTGTCCCAGAGCCTCCTCGGCTGATACTGCCTTATCCTCTCCGAAAACGTGAGTATGACGTGTTATCAGTTTGGTGCATATTTCATTTACAACACTCTGAAAATCAAAAGCATTTCTCTCTTTTGCAAGCTGTGAATGAAATACTACCTGTAAAAGCACGTCGCCCAGCTCATTTGCAAAAGCGTGATCGTCACCCGAATCAAGAGCGTCAATAGCCTCATAACATTCCTCTATCATACTTTTTTTAATGCTTTGGTGAGTCTGCGCCCTGTCCCACGGACAGCCGTTTTCACCGCGAAGTGTCTGCATAATTTCAAGTAACTCGTCTATTGTATAATTTTTCATATCTGTACCTATCCTTCCACCTCAATGCGTAATTAAGTGAATTTTTTCCACTCAGATAATTATACCACCTCGCACTTCTTTTTACAAGTCTATCCTTTAAGTATTTTTTTTATTTCCCGTACAGATACAGCATCAGTTACAAGCAGTACGGCTGCATATGCCGCACAGCTTACAGCGCACAAAAGTGCCAAAGCTATAAATCCGCCTCCTGTATACGCAGTTACCGGTAAGTACAGCAAACGTATTGCGGCAAACATTACCGCCGCTGCAATCACGGGCTTTATCATTATTTCCATAAATTTCTGTTTTAAACCTAAATGCTTTTTTACCGCTAAAAGATTTAACACCATAATTACAGTATACGCGGCTGTCGAACCTATGGCTGAACCGTATATATGTATTTCAGGGTCGGCAATAAGGAACCATTCTATTGACAGTTTTATTGCACTGCCTATAAGAGCATAGAAAAACGGCAGCATTATTTTTCCTGCAGACTGCAGTATCGCTCCGCTAATCTGCGTTACACACATCATCACAACACACGGTGCAACTACCGTAAGCATTTGCGCCGAGGTGTCATTATGAAACAAAGTTGACAGTATTTCACTGCTCAGCGTATACATTATAACACCACAAGGCAGGGATAATATCACCGCCAGTCTTATTCCTATATCTGTTGCCCTCTGCGCCTTCTGACTGTTATTTACGGCAACAGCGCCTGCAATTACAGGCAATATGCTTACTCCCAACGTACCGAGTATTCCTACCGGCAAATGAAATACGGTAAGCGCATAACCGGTGTATGCGCCGTACAGAAAACGCGCCTCGTCGGGCGCAAATCCTGCGTCAAGCAAGCGTGAACGTACAAGCGTTGTATCTGCTACATTTATTGCATTTGATACAACAGACGCACATAAAAGCGGCAAGGCAACCGCTATTAAATCTTTTAAAATCTCACGTGTTGATACATTTTCTGTTTTTATATACGGTTCTTTTCTCCTTAATATGTACATCAGCATTAATATTGCTGTAGCCACTATTTCACCTGCTGTTACGCCCATTATAGCGCCGCCTGCCGTTTTATCAACACCGTATTCTATAAAAAGCACCGCCAAATAATATCCTGCAGCAAGCTTTACCACCGCTTCGCTCACCTGTGACAATGCCGTCGGTATCATATTGGAAACACCCTGATAATAACTTTTGTAAGCTGTTCCCAGTGCCACAAAAAATATTGCAGGAGCTATCATTCGTATAGCATAAACTGCCTTTTCCTCCTTCATCGCAAGCGCAAAAAACGGTGCGCCAATATAAAGAGCAATACTTCCGAGCACTCCTATAACTACAAGTAAAATTGTTGAAATACGTACTATTTTATGTGTACGTGCGTCCATTCCGCGCGAATTACTCTCGGCCACCAGTTTTGATATTGCAAACGGCAGTCCTGATATTATAAACGAAAGAAACATTACATATACTTCAAACGCAATGTTAAATACCGCCATTCCTTCCTCGTGAATGATACAGGCGAGCGGTATTTTAAACACAGCGCCCAGTATTTTTGATATTCCGTTTGCTATCATAAGTATTACAGCACCTGTTAAAAAGCTTTGTTTTTTCATAATTCCCTCCGAGTATTTAAAACTTGTCTTTACATACTATTTGTGCTATAATAATTTTAGAATAACTTTAACGCACTGAAGGGAGTTAATTGTTAAAAATGGTTATAAGAAAAATTTCAAAAGCGTCCGGCACAATAAAAGTCCCCGGCGATAAATCAATCTCACACCGCGCTGTTATACTTGGAGCGCTTGCAGGAGGATCTACTGAAATCACAGGCTTTTTACAGGGTGCAGACTGCCTTTCTACTATTGACTGTTTTAGAAATATGGGAATTGATATAGATGTAAACGGAGAAAATGTTACTGTTCACGGAAACGGTCTTAACGGTCTGAAAGCTCCTGAACAAATGCTGTACACGGGAAACAGCGGCACTACTACTCGTCTTTTATGCGGTATTTTGTCGGGACAAACTTTTGACAGCTCAATCACCGGCGACGCCTCAATCCAAAAGCGTCCTATGAAAAGAGTGACCGAGCCGCTTTCTCTTATGGGTGCAAAAATCAAAAACGACTACTGTCCTCTGTACATACAAGGTTCATCACTTCACGGTATAAACTATACAATGCCCGTTGCGTCAGCTCAGGTAAAAACAGCAATAATTCTTGCCTCTCTTTATGCAGACGGGGAAACCGTTATTCACGAAATCGAAAAATCACGCGACCACACTGAATTGATGTTAAGCGCAATGGGCGCGGATATTCACACCGACGGTCTTGACATACACATAAAAAAAACAGGTCTGCTTGAGCCTGTAAATGTCGATGTACCAGGTGATATTTCTTCTGCCGCCTTCTTTATGGTACTTGGCTTGATTATGCCGAATTCCAAAATTACAGTTACAAATGTCGGTGTCAATCCTACCAGAACCGGTATTATAGATGTTCTGCACGATATGGGCGCTAATATAAAACTTGAAAATCTTCGTTCAAGCGCAGGTGAAAGCGTAGCCGATATAACTGTCAGTTCATCAGCTTTACACGGTACAACAATCAGCGGAGATATTATCCCCCGACTTATTGACGAACTTCCGATTATAGCAGTAGCTGCTGTATTTGCAGATGGTCAGACCGTCATAAAAGACGCGGAAGAATTAAAGGTTAAGGAAACAAACAGAATACGCGCGGTTGTAGACGAGCTTTCAAAATGCGGTGTTGATATTACCGAAACTGACGACGGTATGATTATAAACGGCGGAAAAAATATTCACGGAGCTGATTTTAAGACTTACGGCGACCATAGAATGGCTATGAGCCTTACCGTACTCGCTCAGCTTGCAAACGGAGAATGTACGCTTGACGACAGCGATTGCGCCTGTGTTTCATATCCTTCTTTCTTTGAAGATTTTTATAAACTTGGGAATTAACAAATTTAAAAAGCAGTACGCAATGTACTGCTTTTTTTATTCACCTTCAGCCAGAATCTCAACATTTGTATTTTTAATATGCTTGCCTATTATCTCCGAAACATCTGTTACCGTTACAAACGCCGACGCGTCATCATCATTTACAATACGCTTTACTTCGGCAAGCTCAATTCTTGTAACAACACAATAAAGCACCACTTTTTTTCCGCTTATCAGTCCTTCGCCTTCCAGTAAAGTACAGGTTCTTCCAAGAGATTTATACAGTTCATCAGCAATATTTCTGCCTTCGTTCGTAATAATCATAACTGCCTTTGCTTGTTCCATTCCTATTTCAACCATATCAATAATTTTAAATGAAATAAAATATGTGAGCAGGCTGTAAAGCGCTCTGTCCCAGCCGAACAGCAAACCCGCAACCGCATAAATAGCTATATTAATCGCAAAAATAATTTGTCCGACAGAAAAATTCAGTTTTTTGCTCAAAAGCATTGCAACGATTTCAGTACCGTCCAGACAGCCGCCGTACCGTATTACCGTACCCACGCCAAAACCAAGTATAACGCCTCCGAATACAACTGCTAAAAGCTCTGTATTTGTTATGGCAGGTACGTCCTTAAACAGTTCAAGCAAACCCGCAAGCAGCAGCATACAATATGTACCTCTTATAAGGAACCGCCAGCCAAGCTGACGAAATCCCACAATTAAAAACGGCAGATTAAGCACAATTACAAACAGGCTGACTCCTCTTTTTAAAATCTGCGCCAGAATAATGCTTATACCCATAACTCCGCCGTCAAGAATTGTCGATGGTATCAAAAATTCCTCTAATGCAAATGCTGCCGCCGCAGTACCTATTGTCATAGCCAAATACGGCAAAATGTATTTTTTTGCTGTATTTTTCAAATCCACAAAATATCACCCTCAATATATTTTATTCTTCATCAAAAAGCGCCCCTGCAAAATCCAAAGGATTAAACTCCTGTAAATCATCAACGCCCTCTCCTACACCTACAAATTTAACCGGCAGATTCTGTTCCTTTGCAAGTGAAATCACTATACCGCCCTTTGCCGTACCGTCCAGCTTTGTCAACACTATACCTGTTATATCTGTAGTTTCACCAAATAATTTAGCCTGACTTACAGCGTTCTGACCTGTAGACGCGTCCAGAACAAGCAATGTTTCTCTTGACGATTCAGGAAGTTCGCGTTCTATAACTCGATTAATTTTCGCAAGTTCCGCCATAAGATTTTTCTTGTTGTGCAGTCTGCCTGCCGTATCACATATTAATATATCAGCATTTCTTGCCTTTGCCGCCGCGCAGGCGTCAAAAACAACCGCCGCAGGGTCACTGTTCTCCATATGCTTTATTATATCGGAACCGCTTCTCTGCGCCCATACATCAAGCTGGTCTATCGCTGCCGCACGAAATGTATCAGCCGCGGCAAGCATTACCTTCTTCCCCTGTGCTCTGTAATGCGAGGCGATTTTACCTATACTTGTAGTTTTACCTACTCCGTTTACTCCAATTACTAATATAACCGCAGGTTTTGTAGATACATCAACAGCTGAATCCTGAGAACTAAGTATATCACTTATTATATTCTTTAGCTCCTCTTTTACAACCGTTCCATCAGTAATATGCTTTTGTTTTACATTCTCACGGAGAGTTTCTATTATATATTCAGTTGATTCAACGCCTATATCTGCCATAATAAGCGCCTCCTCCAGACTTTCAAAAAGCTCCTCGTCAACACGTACAAACACGCTAAATACACTGTTCATCTGTTCGGAAATTGACTCACGAGTTTTTGTAAGCCCTGATTTAAGTTTTTCAAAAAATCCCATAGTTTCTGCTCCTAACCTACCATATCCTCAGCAACATCGTCAATATTAAGCGACAACAGTTTTGAAACGCCCTTCTCCTGCATTGTAACGCCGTACAGGATATTCGCCGCCTCCATTGTGCCTCGCCTGTGAGTTATAACAATAAACTGAGTTTGTTCAATGTAATTTTTTAAATATGT
This sequence comes from Lachnospiraceae bacterium MD329, assembly GCA_010206265.1. GTDB lineage: Bacteria > Bacillota > Clostridia > UBA1381 > UBA1381 > Hominilimicola. Next base: position 216,775 of record VIQV01000026.1, on the reverse strand, counting down.
AGCAAACCTTGATACATTTACGTCGTCCAGCGCCGCATCTATCTCGTCCAGAATACAGAACGGCGCAGGTTTTACACGAAGTATTGCAAACAGCAATGCAATCGCTATGAACGACTTCTCACCGCCTGAATACAGGTTTATATTCTGCAGTCCTTTTCCGGGTAGCTGTACCTCAATTTCTATACCGCTTTCCAGCAAATCCTGCGGATTTGAGAGTGACAGTTTTCCCGTTCCGCCGCCGAAAAGCTCCTTAAATACAATACCGAAACTTTCGTTTATCTCTTTAAAACGGCTTTCAAACAGTTTTTCCATATGTTCTTCCATTGAAACTATAATTTCATTTAGATCAGCTTTTGATTTATCAAGGTCATTTTTCTGGTTTGTCAGGAATTTGAATCGTTCCTCCACTGCCACATATTCCTCAATAGAATCTACATTTACACTGCCGAGAGATTTTATTTGCCCCTTTAACTCCGCCAAACGGGCAAATGACGCCTTTTCGTCTTCAAGTTCCGTCTTTAACTCAACCGCAGTTGCATATGTCAGCTCATAGCTGTCCCAAATCCTGTTTAAAATATTTTCCGTATCACTTTGCAGTCTTTCGCGCCTGTTTTCAAGACGTGTAAGCTCCTGCTGAAGATTTAGAAGTTTATCTGTAAGGTCTTTATTTGAGCTTTGAATACTCTTGAGTGTTTCAACAAGACTTTCCTTACCCTTCTCAATTTCGGTTATTCCTTCTCTTAGCTTTGCAATTCGTTCAGCTATATCTTTCGTAAAATGCTGTTTCTCATTTATAAGTTTGTATAAACTGTCATTTTCAACGCAAATACGCTCTTTGTCATTATTACGCTGTTCAATTTCTGCTTTTGACGCCTCGATTTCGTTTTGAGCATTCTGAGCAGACGTTTCAATAACCTTAATATCCTTTTCAAGCGCGGCTATTTCAAGCGTTTTGTCCATAATGCTCTGGGTTCTTTCCTCGCGTTCGTTTGACGCCTTTGTAAGTTCTTCTGTCATTTCTTCGGCTTTTTCCTGCATTTCAGCAGCCTCATTTTCAACCGCTCTTATACTTTGCAGCAATAAAGCTATTTCCTCTGATGATTCCGAAAGCTGCTGTTCAAGCTGTTCAAGTTCCGCCTGATGATTCTTTTCTGTATCGCTGTCAGACTCCAAAGACTGCTCTAAGTGCTTTTGCGTACTTTCAAGACGAAGTATTTCGTCCTCATACTCTCTTACAAGAGGCACATACGAAGACAGCTGATTATTTATCATACGAATATCATTTTCAAGCTTTTGTTTCTTTTCATTATCGTCACGCAGTTTTGCTGACAATTCAACAATCTCTGCCGAGAGCGTTTTAATCTCTGCCGCGCGCGACAAAAATCCGCTCTGCTTGTTTACACTTCCGCCCGACATTGAACCGCCTGTATTCAAAATATCGCCTTCAAGCGTTACAGTTCTGAAACGATAACCGAATTTACGACTCAGAGCGATTGCATTATCCACATTATCCACAACAACAATGCGTCCGAGCAGGCTTTTAAATATACCTTCATACTTTTTATCAAAACGTACAAGATTACTCGCAAGCCCAATAAATCCTTCACATTTTGAAACCTCGTTAAGATTGTCAAGCTCTCTGCCCTTAACTGATGTAAGAGGTAAGAATGTGGCTCTTCCCGCATTATTTCGGCGCAAAAACTCAATTGCCTTCTTTGCGTCCTCCTCGCTCTCAACAATTATATTCTGCAATGCACCGCCAAGCGCTATTTCAATAGCCGTAACATATTTTTTATCAACGTCTATAAGACCTGAAACCGTTCCGTAAATAGCCAGACGCTTAAGTTCATCTGCTTTTAACACAAATTTTACGCTCTTAGCGTAGCCTGCATAATCGTTTTCCATACCCTCAAGAATTTTTTTCTTTGAGGATTTTGAGTTATATTCAACGTTAAGAGAATTAATTGTACCTGTAATTTCCTCGTGCTGTGCACGGAGATTATTTATATTCTCCGTATGACGTTCAACCGTTGACTTCATTTTATCAAGCTTTTCGTTTTTTTGAACAATCTGAATTTTACAGTCTTCAATATCCTTTTGAGTATTCTTAACTCCGTCTTTAAAGCTCTTAATTTCAGCCTCTACAACCTCACGCCGCTCTATAAAGTTTGAACGCAGCGTTTCAATACCGTTCATCTGCGCTTTTTTTGCTGAAGCCTCATTTAGTTTTTCTATAATATTGCTCTTTAATTCTTCAATCTCCTCAGATAATCCGTCCCTTATCTCAGACAGCTTATCCTGTTCCTCTTTAACACTGTCAAACTCTTTTAAAATCCCTTCAGCAGATTGTTTCTTTTCTTCAATCTGCTTTTTATATTCCTCAATATTTTTTTCACGTTCAGTATTTTTTTCATAAATAGCCTTTATTTCACTGTCAATACGGGCAAGCATTGTATGATTATTCTTAATATTGTTTTCTGCAATTGAGATTTCATTTTCAGCCGACATACTCTCTGACTGCGCCTCTCTGAGAAGTCTGTTGCTTTCTGCAATCTCTTCATCTTTTTGTTTGCTTTCGTCATAAAGAGAAGTGATTTTCCGCTCTGTTTCACTCTCTGTCACACGCAGGTCGGAAAGCTCCTCTTCAACGCTTTTATACAGCTTTTCGGTTTCCTCAGACTGCGTCTTATTTTTATCAATTGTGAGTATACTTAAATTAACGTCAAGTCCCTTGTATTCCTCATATAAGCCAAGATACTTACGCGCCTTTTCTGACTGATGTCTGAGAGGTTCTCTCTGCGATTCAAGTTCAGAAGTAATATCAGATATTCTTACCAGATTTTCCTCTACACCCTTTAGCTTTCTCTCCGCCTCTTCTTTTCTGTACTTATATTTTGACACGCCCGCAGCCTCCTCAAAAAGACTGCGCCTATCCTCAGCCTTAGTAGAAAGTATCTGGGACACATTGCCCTGTCCTATAATAGAATATCCGTCACGACCAAGTCCCGTATCCATAAACAGCTCGTGTATATCCTTCAGACGGCAATTTGCCCTGTTTATCTGATATACACTCTCACCGCTCCTGAACAGCCTGCGTGTTACAATAACCTCGTCAAATTCTATATCAAACAAATGTGTGCTGTTATCAAGAACAAGACTTACCTCCGCAAAATTAACGGGTTTTCTTGTTTCCGTACCCGCAAAAATTACGTCCTGCATATTTGCTCCGCGAAGTGTTTTAGCGCTCATTTCACCTATTACCCAGCGTATGGCGTCGGAAATATTACTTTTACCGCTGCCGTTAGGTCCTACAACCGCCGTCGAACCGTCAACAAAATCAAGCACTGTCTTATCTGCAAACGACTTAAAGCCCTGCAATTCCAATCTCTTTAATAGCAAACACATCTCACCTCTCTTTTTTTCAAAGCTTTATCGGGACAAACCCGTATATCAATATTTTTTTCATTTTTAATTTTAATAATGTTTGAACGCCTATTCCCTGTCGCCTTTGAGAGCTCCGACGGGTTAACAAACACTTCTGCACGCTCCGCTCCTTCACTGACGGAGTCCGCAATAATATCATAATAAATACTGCTCTCCACAAGCTCCCTGAATGAACTGTGTACGGGTCCTGCAACAACACTGCCACTCTCGCTTATTTCACCTGTTGCCTGCAAGCCTATCCTTATAACCTGTATATTATTTTTCTCAAATTTCATCAGCAGCTTTTTGGCAAGCTCTACCGCCTCATCAAGTGTCTGAGGCATATAATCGCCATTACAATACAGTTTTTCAAGAAACGTATCCTTTATTGTAAGCGTAGGATAAATACGCACAAAATCAGGTTTTAATTCTATTATATCGTCAGCAGTCTGCAAAGAACGCTCGTCAGTATCAGCAGGCAATCCCGTCATCATCTGAAGTCCCAGCTTAAACGGATATTTTCGTATAAGCTCAACCGCTTTTATTACATCATCTCTCGTATGTCCGCGGTTGGATTTTTTCAGCACCTCCTGAGACATCGACTGAACACCAAGTTCAATCGTTGTAACACCAAAACGTTTAAGATTATCAAGTATGGTTATGTCTATATAATCAGGTCGTGTTGAAAGACGTATACCGTCTATAAGACCTTTTTTCAAATATTCATTCGCAGCGAAAAGCAGACTTGTCTGCTCCTCAATCGGTATTCCGGTAAAACTTCCTCCGAAAAATGCCGCTTCTACATATCTATCCTTTATCTTAATTGTTTTTATACAATTTTCAATAATTGAACGCACATCGTCGGCAGTAACTTCGCTCTGAGTGCCTGTAATACGCTTTTGATTACAGAAAACACAGTCATACGGACACCCCTTATGCGGTACAAAAATAGGTATATTATACGTCCTCATACCTGTTTTCCCATTTCTCTGAGCAGCGTATGCGCGGCGTCCTGTTCAGCAACTTTTTTATTGTGTCCCGTACCTGTAGCTTTTGCAACTCCGTCAACCAACACTTCTACTTTAAATGTCTTATCGTGTTCCAGCCCTTCTTCGGATACAGTTCTATATGTAACTTTTCCGACTGTTCCGCGCTGGAGAGCCTCCTGCAGCATTGTTTTATAATCAGCATAGCGGTGTCCCTTGGCTACGTCCTTAATTGAATCAATCATTAAATTAAGAACCCATTCTCTTGCTGTTTCCATTCCGCCGTCCAGATAAATTGCTGCCAATAATGCCTCAAATGCATCGGATACAATTGACGCTCTTTGGCGTCCTCCCGTCATTTCCTCGCCTCTGCCAAGCTTTATCAGCGAACTTAATTCAATCTGCTTTGCAACTTCATCAAGCGACTGCTCACATACAAGTGTTGCACGAAATTTAGACAATCTTCCCTCGTCAATCTCTGAAAGATGTCTGAAAAGATAATCGCTTATTATAATGCTCAGAACCGAGTCACCTAAAAATTCAAGGCGCTCATTACTCTCAGTCTTTCTCTCGTTTGCGTAGGAGCTATGCGTAAGCGCGGTATCAAGCAGCGTACGGTTTTTAAATGTATATCCTATCTTCTGTTCTATGTCATTTGTCATTTTAAAACTCCTTTCACAAATCAAGTCACATAAATGAACAATTAGAGGGTGTTTCTCAGAAACATCCTCTATTTGTAATAATTTATTAAATTAGTCTTCGTACTTCTTTAATACGATAGTTGCATTATGTCCGCCAAAACCAAGTGAATTTGACATTGCAGTCTTAACTTCCTGTTCTCTTCCTTTATTCGGAACAATGTCAAGGTCACATTCAGGGTCAGGATTCTGATAGTTTATTGTAGCAGGAATATAACCTTCCTTTATCGACAATGCACATACTATAGCCTCTATACCGCCTGCGGCGCCAAGAAGATGTCCTGTCATTGACTTTGTTGAACTTACCGCAACAGTTTCTGCCGCACTGCCAAATACACTCTTTATTGCCTGTGTTTCAAAACTATCGTTATATTTTGTAGATGTACCGTGCACATTGATATATGTTATGTCTTTAGGCTCTAAACCTGCATCTTTTATTGCAAGCTCCATTGCCTTTGCTCCGCCTTCACCGCCCGGAATGGGACTTGTGATATGGTATGCGTCGTCAGTTGCACCGTAGCCCACAAGCTCGCAGTAAATATTAGCTCCGCGTTTTTTAGCGTGCTCTAATTCTTCAAGTACAACAAAACCTGCACCCTCGCTAAGTACAAAACCGTCGCGTTCAGCGTCAAATGGTCTTGACGCAGTCTGAGGGTCGTCGTTTCTCGTTGACATAGCCTTCATACTGCAAAATCCTGCAAATGACAGTGGACTTACAGCCGCCTCTGCACCGCCTGCAATAATCACATCATTATGACCGTGCTGAATATGTCTTAATGCGTCGCCTATTGCATTTGTACTTGACGCACAGGCTGTAACAATATTCTCATTAATACCTCTTGCCTTAAACTTAATTGCAATCTGAGCCGCGCCCATATTTCCAATCATCATAGGTATAAAGAACGGGCTTACACGTCCCGGACCTTTTTCCAGAAGTGCGTTATGCTGTTCTTCCAAGGTGGTAATACCGCCGATTCCGGAGCCTGTTATAACTCCGACTCTCCACGCGTCCTCTTCCTCCATATTAAGTCCGGAATCCTTTACAGCCTCACTTGCCGCAACTACAGCAAGCTGTGTATATCTGTCCATTTTACGCGCTTCTTTCTTTTCTATATATTCTGTAGGGTCAAAATCTTTTACTTCACCTGCTATTTGTGTTTTAAATTCTGACGCGTCAAAATGCGTTACCTTATCTATACCGCATTTACCTTCTTTTATACCGTTCCAAAAGGACTCAACATTATTTCCGATAGGGGTTACCGCACCCAAGCCGGTTACAACAACTCGTTTCATCTGTCTTACTTGCTATGCTGATTAAATTCTGCATAACAAGCTATTCACCTCCTATTTGTATATATAAATATCATTTATTCTTCTTACTTAAAAAGTTAGTGCCCCGCACCCAAGCGTATTAGCTGCAGGGCACTACTCCTTACGCATGACTCTTGATATAGTCTACTGCATCGCCTACTGTACCGATTTTTTCAGCATCTTCATCAGGGATTTCAATATCAAATTCTGTTTCAAGTCCCATAATAAGCTCAACAACATCCAATGAGTCTGCACCCAAATCGTCAACAAATGATGCCTCCATTGTTACTTCTTCAGCATCAACGCTAAGCTGGTCAACGATAACGTTCTTTACTCTTTCAAATTCCTCCATTATCTTACTGCACCCCCTTTCGGTATTGTTTATATAAAATTCACAAGGAATTATATAGCTACATCACTAAGCCGCCGTCTACATTAATAGTCTGACCTGTAACATACTTCGACATATCTGACGCAAGGAATACTACAACATCTGCAATATTATCGGTTTCACCGAATTTTCCAAGCGGTATTGCATTAAAATATTGCTGTTTAACTTCGTCTGTTAAAACGTCCGTCATTGCAGAACGTATAAATCCCGGCGCAACGGCATTACATCTTATACCTCTTGACGCAAATTCTTTTGCAGTTGTCTTTGTAAGACCGATAAGTCCTGCTTTAGACGCAACATAGTTCGCCTGTCCTGCGTTACCCATTACTCCTACAATAGAGGCTATATTTATAATTGAACCGCTTCTCTGTTTCATCATAGGTCTTGCAACAGCCTTAATACAGTTAAATGAGCCTTTGAGATTTATGTCCATTACAAGGTCCCAATCCTCTTCGTTCATTCTAATCATAAGACCGTCACGGGTAATGCCTGCGTTATTTACAAATATATCTATCTTTCCGAATTTTTCTATAGCTGCTGAAATAAGAGCCTCAACATCATCTTTCTTTCTTACGTCGCCTTTTACGACAATAGCGTCAACGCCAAGCGCCTTAATCTCCTCACAAGTTTCGTCTGCATAGTCCGAGGACGGAATATCGTTAATAACGATATTTGCTCCATTCGCCGCAAGCTTTAAGGCTATAGCCTTTCCGATTCCTCTTCCCGAACCTGTAATTACAGCTGTTCTCCCTTTTAACATATATATTACCCCCTTTATGCATTAAGCCCTTCTAAAGTTTTTTCCAATGACGCCATATCTTCTACATTATATACTCTTACATCACGCGAAACCTTCTTTATAAAACCGCTTAAAGCCTTACCCGGTCCCACTTCAACAAATGTATCGACACCGTCTGCAATCATTTTTCTTATTGTATCCTCCCATTTTACCGATGAAGAAACCTGCTTAATTAAAAGTGGTTTAATATCTTCTTTGGAAGAAACGTAATCTGCCGTTACGTTTGTAATAACAGGTATCTGCATATCGCTCACTTCAACATTTTCAAGCTCCTTTGCAAGCTTTTCACCTGCGCCAATCAGCATTGAACAATGGAACGGAGCCGAAACAGGCAGCAGCATTGCGCGTTTTGCGCCCTTTTCCTTGGCAAGCTCACAGCATTTGTTAACCGCGTCCACTTCGCCTGATACAACAATCTGTCCGGGGCAATTGAAGTTTGCAGGTGAGCATACGCCTATTTCAGACGCCGCCTCACAGCATTTCATAACGTCGTCAGCGCTCAGCGCGATTATAGCCGCCATTGCACCTTTACCGACAGGAACTTCTTCCTGCATATACTTACCGCGTTTTTTCACAAGTCTTACGCCGTCAGCAAAATTCATTGAACCCGACGCAATATGCGCTGTATATTCTCCAAGACTAAGACCTGCAACAACATCAGGTTTTATACCTTTTTCCTCCAGAACTCTTAATGCCGCAACACTCATTGTTACTATTGTAGGCTGAGTATTTTCAGTAATCATAAGAGTTTCCGCGTCACCATTAAAAATCATATCTTTAATATCAAATCCCAGTGCCTCGCTTGCCTCGTCAAATGCCTTATCTGCAACAGGGAAATTTTCTGCAAGCTCCTTGCCCATTCCGACAGCCTGCGCGCCCTGTCCTGCGAATACAAATGCTAATTTACCCATTATTACGTTCTCCTTAATTCAATTTTGAGTTTATCGTTTCAATTACGCTCTCAACACCATTAAAATAACTCTTTATTATATCGGCACAAGATTCAATTTTATCTACCATAGCCGCCGATTGACCTGCCATAAGCGAACCCATCTGTGTATCACCGTCAGTAAACGCCTTTCTCAGTCCGCCTACTCCAAGCGCCTCAATTTCTTCAAATGACGCACCTGACTTTTCAAGTCTGTCATATTCACGTGTAAGTTTATTCTTTAACGCTCTTACAGGCGCGCCTGTACTGCGTCCCGTAACAACCGCATCTCTATCCTTTGCTTTTACAACCGCTTGTTTATAATTCTCGTGTGCGATACATTCGCAAGAACAGATAAAGCGTGTTCCGACCTGTATACCGTCCGCGCCAAGAGCAAATGCCGCAACAGCGCCGCGGCTGTCTGCAATACCACCTGCTGCAACTACAGGTATCTCTACAGCGTCCGCAACCTGCGGTACAAGCACCATAGTGGTAAGTTCTCCGATATGTCCGCCTGCCTCAGTACCCTCTGCAATTACTGCATCTGCACCGTCTTTTTCCATTTTCTTCGCCATAGCCACACTCGCTACAACAGGCATTACCTTTATGCCTGCCTCCTTAAGAGCAGGTATGTACTTTCCCGGATTTCCCGCACCGGTTGCAACTGCGGCAGGTTTTTCCTCAATAATAACCTGCATTACTTCCTCAACAAAAGGCGACATCATCATAACATTAACGCCAAACGGTTTATCCGTAAGCGATTTAGCTTTATGAATTTGTTCACGTACCACGTCAGCAGGCGCATTACCTGCCGCTATAAATCCTATTCCGCCGCCGTTTGATACGGCTGCCGCAAGTTCAGCAGTAGCTACCCAAGCCATACCGCCCTGAAAAATCGGATATTCAATTCCAAGTAATTTACATATTCTTGTGTTCATAATTGTATATTCCTTTCTTAGAATAAAATTTTTTACCATTCAAGAAGTGCCGCGCCCCAAGTCAATCCACCGCCAAAGCCGACAAGTATAATCTTATCGCCTTTTTTTATTCTGCCTTCCGCCACTGCCTCGCTAAGAGCAACAGGTATACACGACGCAGAAGTATTTCCGTATTTTTCAAGTGTTAAAAATACCTTATCTTCTGTTATTCCCATTCTTTTTATTGCGCTGTCAACTATTCTATAGTTCGCCTGATGTGGTATTACAAGAGTAATATCGTCCCAGCTTAGACCTGATTTTTCAAGCACTCTCAGCGACGCGTCTGCCATAGCCTTTACAGCAAACTTCATTACTGCCTGACCTGCCATCCATATTGTTTCTTTTCTTTTGCTTACGCGCTTTTCATTTTCTTCATCACTGTTTCTGTATGCAAGCGCAGTAATAGCCAAATCACCGTCTGAGCCAAGCTCTGTTTCCATTATTCCGTTTTCCTCTGTCGCGGATACAACTGCCGCTCCGGCAGCATCACCAAACAATACGCACGTTGCTCTGTCAGCATAGTCTGTCGCCTTGCTAAGTGTATCTGCGCACACAACAAGTACATTTTTATATGTACCTGCCGCTATAAACTGTTTTGCTATCGTAAGTCCCGTTACAAATGCCGAACACGCCGCATTATAATCAAACGCCGCCGCATTTACCGCACCAAGAGCCTTTTGCACAAGACAAGCGCACGCAGGCGTGAAATAATCAGGAGTTACGGTAGCCAGAATTATAAGGTCAAGTTCCTCTGCCTTCAAGCCTGAATTTTCAAGAGCAATCTGAGATGCCTTAATAGCCATATCCGAGGTATATTCATTATCGTCGGAAATATGCCTTTCTTTTACTCCCGTACGTCTTATAATCCATTCGTCACTCGTATCAACAATACTTTCCATATACGCATTGTCATAAACCTTTTCGGGTACATATCCTCCCACACCGGTTATTTTTGCGTTAATCATTTGTCCCAGCCTCCATATCGGTTATATTCTTTGCAATTGTTTCAGTCAGTTCCGTTTCGACAAACCTTTTTGCCTGACGTATCGCGGACAATACCGCTTTCGCATCTGACGAGCCGTGTCCTTTGATTACAGGTTTTTTCGTTCCCAGCAAAGGTGCGCCTCCGTATTCACGGTAGTCCATTGACTGCTTAAACTCTCTTATGCCGCCCATAACAAGAACTGCGGCAAGCTTTGTTATTATACTCTTTTCAAATATCTCACGAATCTTACTGCTCACAACGTGCCCCATACCTTCAACGGTTTTCAGAATCACATTACCTACAAACCCGTCGCATACCATAACTTCTGCAGTGCCCTCCATAACGTCGCGGCCCTCAATATTGCCTATAAAGTTTACGGGAGCTTTTTTTAACAACTGGAACGTTTCTTTTGTAAGCTCGTCGCCTTTCCCTTCTTCCTCGCCGTTTGATATTATTCCCACAGTCGGGTTCTCGGCTCCGAGAACATTTTTCATATAAATACTGCCCATTGTGGCAAACTGTACAAGATTTTCAGCTTTACAATTTGTATTAGCTCCTGCGTCTATAAGCATTTTCGGACCCTTTGCGCTTGGCAAAAGTGTTCCTATTGCAGGACGCAGAACGCCTTTGATTCTGCCTACAATCAACAGTCCTGCGGCAAGCAGTGCGCCCGTATTTCCCATTGACAGCATTGCGTCACCATCACCGTTTTTCAACATTCTTGCCGCCACGACTACAGACGCATTTTTCTTGCTCCTTACAGCCATAGCAGGTTCCTCGTGATTTGATATTATATCATCTGCCTGAGCGTATGCTATACGGTCAGACTTTTTTCCGTATTTTTTAACTTCCGCTTTCAGTCTTTCTGTATCTCCCACAAGAACTATATCTACATCAAGCGTTTCAACTGCCTTTACAGCCGCCTCAACAGGCGCCTGAGGAGCGTTATCACCGCCCATAGCATCAATTATAATTTTCATTTATTCCTCCGCAAATTCTCCGTCAGTCACAAGCATATTGAACTTTCCTCTGAAAACCTCGTTCAAATTCGCTTTTATGACTACACGGACAACAAATTCTTTTTCTTTTACGCGCATAACCTCGGATTTTGCAACAAGGCTTTCACCTGCGTGCGCCTCGTGCGTATACTTAACATTCGCTATTTTCACAAGCGCCGCCTTCGCGTCTATTACGCTCAGCGCAAGATTTTCGGCAAACGCGTATATATATTGTCCCTTAACTATATCCGTTTCAGGAAATACCATTGTTTTATCTGTTTTTAAAACCGATATTCCGTCACGAAACAAATTAAGGTCAAGCACTTCGCCTGTAGCAATGATACCTGTTCCCATACCTTCCTCGGCAGCGGATTTCACTCTTTCCCTGTATTCCGCAATTCCAAGTTCAGCCCTGTCAAAACGTATGGTGGACACACTCACATTACAGACTTCTGCAAGCTCCTCGTCTTTAAGAAACGGGTTCTGCTTTATCTGCCGTAACAAAAATTCGTGACGCTGTTTTTTCAGCGCAGTTCTCGTCATTCTGAGCGCTCCTTTCCGTAAAATTCGACATTTTATCAATTATTGTTAGTAACAGGTACTAAAATATCATCTAAATGATTATATACTATCCGCCCCTCTATTGCAATATATTATTTGAAATTAATAAAAATATTGTTAATTTTGCCAAAATATATAGTATTAAATATAGTTACTTTTACCCCGTAATACACAAAATATGGTGTCAGCCGTCTGATTTGTTACCAGATACCAACACCATATTATATGTTCTATTCGCTTATATCATTACATTTATGACAGCAAAAATCACATTTACTTTCGCCGCTTGATTCTCCGTTACGTCTTTTATAGTCCTCAATAGCTGACTGTATTGCCTCCTCCGCAAGCACGGAGCAGTGTATCTTTTCTTTCGGGAGTCCGTCAAGAGCCTCCATAACCGCCTTATTTGTAAGCGCCAGAGCCTCGTCCACCGTCTTACCCTTTACCATTTCAGTTGCCATAGAGCTTGTAGCTATTGCCGCGCCGCAGCCGAATGTTTTAAATTTAACGTCCTGTATAACATTATCCTGTATATCCATATATATCTTCATTATATCGCCGCACTTTGCATTACCTACTTCACCGACTGCATTTGCGCCCTCAATCTCTCCGACATTTCTTGGATTTGAAAAATGGTCCATTACTTTTTCACTATACATAGTTATTTATCTCCTTTCGCAACACCTTCATATAGCGGTGACATATCTCTCAATCTCTGAATTATAGGCGGAAGAACTTCAATTATATAATCAACCTCTTCCGCTGTTGTATCCTCGCTTACGCTCAGCCTCAACGAACCGTGAGCTATTTCGTGAGGAAGTCCGATAGCCAGAAGAACGTGTGACGGGTCAAGCGAACCCGAAGCGCACGCGCTGCCGCTGGACGCCGCAACACCCTTCATATCAAGCATCATCAGAATTGATTCTCCCTCAACATACTGAAAAGAGAAATTTACATTATTGCAAAGACGTCTTTCGTCCTCAGGACCGTTCAATCTGCAATAAGGAATATTCTTTTTAATTCCTTCAATCAGTCTGTCACGCATTTTTTTCATATGCGCCGTATTTTTACCAAGCTCTGCAACTGCCAGTTCAAGAGCTTTATCCAAACCTGCAATTCCTGCCAAATTTTCGGTTGCAGCTCTTTTTCCGCGTTCCTGTCCGCCGCCGTGAATAAGATTATCAATACGAACACCGTTTCTTATATAAAGCACACCTGCGCCCTTTGGTCCATGGAACTTATGCGCCGACAGCGACAGCATATCCACTCCCGTTTCCTGAACGTTTACAGGCATATGCCCTACGGCTTGTACCGCGTCGGTATGGAATATTATTTTATGCCGTTTCGCCACCTCTGAGATTTCCTTTATCGGTTCAATCGTTCCTATTTCGTTATTTGCAGTCATTACTGAAATAAGAATCGTCTTATCCGTAATTGCCTTTTCAACCGCCTCAGCACTTACGCACCCGTACTCGTCAACATCAAGATATGTCACTTCAAAGCCGTGCTTTTCAAGATATTCGCAAGCATTTAAAATCGCGTGATGTTCAATTTTAGTTGTAATAATATGATTGCCTTTAGCCTGATTCGCAAATGCTGCACCTTTTATCGCCCAGTTATCAGCCTCACAGCCCGAGCTCGTGAAATAAATCTCATTCACGTTAGCCGCTCCTATGCTTTTAGCCACGTTTTCACGCATTTTATAGAGCGCCTGCTCCGCATCTCTGCCGATTTTATAAAACTTCGACGAGGCGTTTCCGTATATATCCGTGTAATATGGTATCATTGCGTCAAGCGCCTCTTTTCTTAAAGAGGTTGTAGCATTATTATCCATATATACTGTCATTATATCATCTCCCTGACCTAAGATTGAACAATTGAATAACTGTTCACATATATTTTACTTTATATTTCCTACTTTGTCAATAGGTGTTCCGAATTATTTACAAAATATACAACTATTTTTTACAGTACTCTTGTGAAATATTCAAATTTAGTATATACTTAATTTCAGAGGTGATATGATGATTTCAGGAATTATTGCGGAATACAACATTTTTCATAACGGTCATAAATATCAAATAAATGAGATAAAAAAACATTCAGACGCCGTTGTTGCAGTAATGAGCGGCAGTTTTGTACAGCGCGGCGACGTTGCTGTTACAGACAAATGGACACGCGCAGGTATGGCTTTGTCAAACGGTGCTGACCTTGTTCTTGAGCTGCCTGTATGTTATGCGTTAAATGCCGCGCCCAATTTTGCCGCAGGCGGTATTAATACGCTTAACGCACTCAGAATTATTGATGAGGTTGTTTTTGGTTCAGAAAGCGGAGATATTTCTGAATTGTTAAATTTAGCCCATAGCTTTGAAAATGAAAGTTACGATGTATCCCTCAAAATCAAAGAATATATGGCAGAAGGCATCTCATACCCTGCCGCATTGTCTAAGGCATACGAAAATGAGGCACTGCAGCAGCCCAATAATATTCTTGCAATTGAGTATATACGAGCTTTGATTAAGTCAGAAAGTAAAATAAAGCCTGTAACAATAAAGCGTACGGCCGTAGGGCACAATGACGATACAATCTCGGACAATATCGCAAGCGCATCAAAAATACGGAATATGCTTTTTGCAGGCGAAAAGATAAACAGCCTTGTCCCCTATCCCGTATCTAATCTGCCACTGCAATCACTGTCGCACCTTGACAATGCAGTTTTATCAAAACTGCGCCTGTCTTCACCGTCAGATATACAAAATATCAGCGAGATGTCAGAGGGACTTGAAAACCGAATTATATCCGCCGCACAAAAATCAACCGATTTTAATTCGCTTATTGAAAATATCAAAACCAAACGGTATACAATGAGCAGGATACGGCGTATCGTTATCGCCTCACTGCTGAATTTCACAAAAGACATATACTCCCCCTATCCCGAATATATACGGGTTCTCGGAATGAACAAAAAGGGTATGGAAATTTTAAAGAAAGCAAAAAAAGTATGTACCGTTCCGATTATAACAAAAACTGCTGATTTTAAAAACGGCAGTCGTCAGTTCAATCTGGATTTACGCGCAACTGATATAGCCTGTCTATGTTCTGACAATGCCGATTTACGTTTTGGAAATAAGGATTTAACAACATCTCCTTTGATAATTGGTTAATTAACAAATTATTTACAAAATTAGCGTTTTAAAATATTTGATTTTTGCGTAAACTTATGTTAGAATATATATAAATCCATATGGGGCTGCAATGGCTTCGACGGGGATAATGAATCCCGAGTAGCGAGTAGTGTTGAGTTCCACTTTAATCAGCTCAAACTTAAATATAAACGCTAACGATACAGAATTAGCTTACGCTGCCTAATTGCGGCGTTGTCTTCCCTGCGAGTACCACGGCGCAGGCTAAGGCATCATTTTAGTGGTGAACGTGAGTTAAGGCTTGCTCCTGCCTTTTCCACGCCTTGGGAGCTACCGATGATATAACTTTGGTTATGAAGTAGTATCAAAGGGAATTTAAATCATAACCTGCACTCGGAGAAGCTTGGGTGGACTTGTTTTCGGACAGGAGTTCGATTCTCCTCAGCTCCACCACGCAAAAAGGAACAAGCAATGCTTGTTCCTTTTTATATTCTCTATTGACCTTCATACAGTCTTAAAATTGTTGCTATTGACTGTTCGTTTGTATATCCGTTCTTCGGCGCAAACATATCGTCACCCATTCCTGTCATAATCTGAGCCGCATACATTTGATAAACCGCCTCTTTCGCCCAGTCGCCTATACTCTCATTATCCGCGTATACATACGACTGGTCCTCCATATTCTCACAACCCATATACTGAGCTGCTTTATACAGAAGCGTTGCCGCCTCCTCACGTGTTATTGCATTTAACGGTCTGAAACTTCCGTCCTCATAACCGCTTATAATACCCGCGCTGCCAAGCATCAATACATTCTTATTCTCCGTATCACTAAATCCGGCAGAAATTTCAGACGGCATTTTATCCTTTAGCAAAAGCATATGCGCAAGAATATCGCAAAATGTTTCACGTGTTGTATTATCCGCATAAACAAGGACATCCTTCATAGAATACGGAACAACATCCAGCGTATAAGCCAGTCTTACCTCTCCATCTGCCCAGTCAGACGGGGTATCATTATTAAATTTCACCGCAGGGAGCGGCATACGCTTTGTATAGCTCTCCCAATTGTATCCGTCATTTGACTTATAGCGTCTGCCGTCAGCGTCCTCAATATAAAAGTATCCGTCATAGAATAATCCAAGCTGAGGAATAGCGTCAAAATCATATTTACCTGTAATATTATAGTTATCATCAAGATAATAAATCGTCTTGACCAACTCCCAATGAGGCTTATAGTAATAATACGGCGCACCGTCCCATTCAATCCATCTCATCATATATCCCGTATTTGTTTTTATAAGCTCATAGCAGTCATAATCGCCGTTTATAATCTCTTTCACTTCATCACTTAAAAGATGTTTTACCTCCTCTGCAAGAATACCTGCAACCACAGGTCCTTTTTCCGTTCTCGGGTCATTCAGGTAATCTTCATATGTACGCTTTATATGTGTTTCATCACAAATCTGAAAATAATTTCTTATTCCGCCCACATAGTTTATAGGCAAAACAACATTAACTGAAAACTCCTTTTCACCGCCGGCAGGTATAAGTACACTTGCCATTGTATCTTTTTCAGCCTTACTTTTTGTGCCTTTCAAAAATCCGCTGTGCACTCCATCTTCATCTTCTACATAAGCCGCTATACTCGAAATCGTTTCGGCTACATATTCAAAATACTTGTCCTTATCAGTGGTATTCTTAACTTTTAGGTTATAGCTTTCAATAACACCGTAATTACCGAGATTACAAGCATACCCCTCATTTTTTCTACTCACTGAAAGCGGATAATTAGGTATATAGTTTTCTTTATCATAGCCCGTCACACTCCCCTGATAAGCAGGCGTATCACTATGGTATGCGTCCCAAATCCAGACATTATCCTTTTCTTCCTCAGGTATATTCGCTCCATAATGCTGAAGTTTAAAATCATCCTTATACTTCATTGCAAGCAAGTCAGATTCAACAGCAATATTTTTTGACCATATATCATCCTGAGGATTCAGGTGACTGCACCACACTTCCGTATTATAGCCTTTGGGCTGATACTGATTATATCAGTATTTAATTCTTGTGTATTTGATATATTAGTATTTAATTGTGCGGTGTTTTCCGTACCCGGCGCTTCCGTATTCGGTTTATCCATATACGGATTTTCCGTATATGGCTTTGCCGTATCTTGACTTTCCGTATTGGGTGTTTCCTGCGGCTTCTCAAAAATGATGTACTCGGTATCGGTTATCTTGCCTTTTTCATCACGGACGCGGTTTCTTTGAATATATCCGCTGCGCTCCAATTCCTTTAGTGCTGTTCCGATACTGTCAACGCCTTCTTTGCAGATTGCCGCAAGTCCTCTTGTGGTGTAATTCCATTCCTCCGGCAAGGATAACATCATAGATAAAAGCCCCTTTGATTTCAGGGACAGACGCGTATCTTTCAAGTGATAGTTTGACATCACGGTATAATCACGGGTTTTGTTTATTCTGAAAACTGCCATACAAAAATCCTCCTTTCAGATTTCAGACAATAAAAAAAGCGTTAAGATTTTTTGTTAAATCCTAACGCTATCGCTTTACCTTATTCATTTTTTCAAGCGGCACATACGCCGAACAGGTTTTGCCGTTATGACAATGCAAATACGGACAAAACGGATTTCTGTTGTCAAGTATGTATGTGTCCTGTCCGACTTTGCAAGTGGGGCATAGCTGCTTTGAATTTTTGGTTTTCATTGTCAAAATTCCTTTCGGTTTTAGGGTATGAAAAAAGCAGATATTTCTATCTGCCATATTTTCAAATATTCAATTTTGTACTTCATATTCATAGGAGTTTCACGGTATTATCAAGGCTCAATCCGCAAAAGTAGTAATTTAGTAGTAAATTCATTTAGAAATCCTCTGAATATTCCCTTGTTTCAAGGCTTTTTTGAGATAAACTATATTTTTATATTAAAAATAATCAAGCTGCATTGTCTGCCCCTCCTTTTGAGTAAAGAAAAAAGGCATTGATTTTGTTCAGTTCTCAATGCCTTATATAAAGTATTCTGTTTTACCTTGACAAATAAAAAATTTGTCGGTTCTTTTGTTTTTTTATTGACCGTTTTATGTCTTTATGATATACTATCTAAGAACGAAAAAGGCCGGCTCTTTGGTACGCAAAGGAAATAAAAAATACCGTAAATTTTTCAATCACGGCATTTTTTAATCCTTAAAATATTTATTTTTGAGGTTAATACTGTTTATCGACTGCTCAAAACCCTTGATTTTATGCGATTTGTGTACAGGTTCTGTAAGCGTAACCGTACCAAAAAAGGAACAAGTTTTACTTGTTCCTTTTTTCTATCCACTATGAAATTCACCTTATTTTTTTACATTCAAGATAAAACCGCTTATCAGCCGCCTCACCCATTGAGAATGTTTTTCTTGGAAGTGAACCGTCCTTTATAACTGTTGTAAACAGGTCATTTTTCTCCATTGCGTCAACCATAAATCCTATTGTATTCGGTTTATTCGCAAGTGATTTAACCACATCATTTCCGTGTATATAATCAATCCTGCCGCCGTTTTCCTTTAAATAGCCGTCAAGAAAGTCTTGCAGCGTTCCTACCGGCAAATTAGAACTTGTTTCCTTAATGTATATACTTCCGTCAATTCCCTGATAAGTATAGTCAATCCTCTGACCTCCGTTATCTCTGTCTGAAGCATTATAATGATTTTTCAGCTCATTTAACAACTCTTCAGGTTCCGTATCAAAAATAACCCTCTGTATCGGTTCAAATTCCAGTGCCTCATCGTGTATATTCATCAGCTCGACAAGCGCGTAACGGGCAGGGTGGTTATTTCTCTCAGACTCGGAAAGCCCTTTTTTTATTTCCTCCCAGCACGTTTTAGCCGTCGCCAAAGAATGATTGCCGTCGCCTGCCGCAAACATAAGCACACCCTTATTCTTTACTCCGTACTTACGCTCAAACAACTCCTTATCTCCAAGTTTTTCAATTTCTGAAAGCACGTTCTTCTTTGCCTCTTCATTCAGCAAATACCCCTCTATATGCCCCGAATTTTTCATAAGCTCAAAATCGTACAGCTTTTCAAAATCGCCTGTCTTATCGCACAACGGTTCTACTACGGTCTTTTCCCTGTCGTCTATCAAAATCAGAATATGCGGTGATTCCAGAGGCGCGTTTATTCTTATTCGCTGTCTTGGCGGTATACGTTCAATAATCGTTCCTTCTGTTGCGCGTATCTCCGACTGCGAGCCTTTACTGAAATCATATTCTTCAAGGTCGATTTTTCCAACAATTCCGCTGCGTGTTTTACCGTTTGATTGTCTGCGTTTTACATATATCAGCGAATCCTTTAATTCCCTGAACAAGCTGCTGTCAAGATAGTTTTCCATCTGTGCGTTTATCTGTTTTATACGCTCGACGACTCCGTCCTCTTCAAGATACACTTCGGGAAATATAATATTAAGCGTTGACGGCGCAGAACCGACAAACTGTTCCACGTCCTGCCAATATTCCTTCTCTGAGGTATACTGATCGCAGGCAACCACGCTCCATTTTGTAAAATCTACGTTTTGCGGAATAAGTATATCCGCAGGTTTAAATGCTGACATTTTAATCCTCCTTTGTAATATCTGCAAACTTACAATTTATTACCTTTTCCATATCCTTCGGCGCTATCATAAGCGTTGCACCGCACACACCCGCGCTTACAGCGATTTTATCAAATCCAAGCGCTGTTTCATTTATATATGTCGGGTATTTCTTTTTCATACCAATCGGCGATACGCCGCCGCGTATATAACCTGTGAGCGACAAAAGCTCTTTAACGTGTGTCATTTCTGCCTTTTTATCTCCCGATACCTTAGCCAGTTTTTTCAGGTCAACCTCACTGTTCACAGGCACACAGCAAACCATTATTCCCGTTTTATCACCCCTTGCTACAAGTGTTTTAAACGATTTTTCAGGCGGTATACCTGTCATTTGGGCAATAGTTTCACCAAAATGCTCCCCTACGCCGTCGGCAGTATATTCAATTGTTTCATATTCAACGCCTGATGCATTTAACAGACGCATTGCATTTGTTACTGTTTTCTTGTCCTTCGCCATTTGTGTACCTCTATTTTAATTCAACTACGGTTACTCCGTCTTCACCTTCACCATACTTTCCGTTGCGGTATGACTTGACATATCGGTGCTTACGCAGATATTCCTGTATTCCCTTTCTCAAAACTCCTGTACCTTTGCCGTGAATAATATTCACCTGCGGTATACCTGCAAGATAGCAGTCATCAAGGAACTTTTCGACGTTCATCCACGCCTCTTCAATATTCTGTCCGCGTACGTCAACCTCCGTAGACACATTTTTCGTCTTTGATTCAAAAGCACGTGTACTTCTTGCATACTTCTGAGCAAGCTCCTTTGAACTGTTCTCCTCTACCCTTCTCAAATTGGTAATATGCACGTCCATTTTTATTATACCTGCCTGTACACGTACATTTCCGTTTTTATCAGGTTCCTTCAGTACGGTCGCCTCCTGATTCATATCAACTATTTTGACTGTTGAACCTGCTTTCAGGTTCTTCGGCGGGTCAACATACGTTTTCTTTGGCTTTGCCGCGCGCGCCATTGCCGCGTCTATTGTATTTTCCTTTTTATTGAGTTTGTCACGCATTACCGCGGTTTTCTTGTCAAAATTACCGCCTGTCATTCCCTGCTGACGCATTTTTTCAAGGTCGCGTATTATCGCATTTGCCTCCTCTTTTGCGTCCATTACCAGAATTTTCGCCTCTCTGCGAGCCTCGTCAAGTATTCGTGACTTGCTTTCCTTGAGCTTTATCCGCTCATTTTCAAGCTGACGTCTTAAATCCTTTATTTCATTTTTCATATGGTGAGCCGCGTCCGCCTCCTGACGTGCTCTTGTACGGTTTAATTCGAGGTCGGTTATGACGTCCTCAAACTTTATATCCTCGTCAGATAATATCTCGTTTGCGCGGTTTATAACGCGCTCGTCAAGACCAAGACGGCGCGATATTGCAAACGCATTTGACTTGCCCGGTACTCCGATTAAAAGCCTGTAAGTAGGCTGAAGAGTAGCTACGTCAAACTCGCAGGACGCATTTTCAACACCGTCCGTTGACAGCGCATACAGCTTTAATTCACTGTAGTGCGTCGTAGCAACCGTTGTAACGCCGCGAGCGCGCAAAAATTCCAGTACGGAAACCGCCAGCGCGGCTCCCTCCGTCGGGTCTGTACCTGCTCCAAGTTCATCAAAAAGCGCCAATGAATTTGGCTCTATATTATTTAAAATATTTACTATATTCACCATATGCGACGAAAACGTTGAAAGGCTCTGTTCTATAGACTGCTCATCCCCAATATCGGCAAACACATTATAAAAAAACGCAGTTTCACTGTTTTCGTTTGCAGGTATGTGCAGTCCTGACGCTGCCATAAGTGAAAACAAACCAATTGTTTTCAGCGTAACAGTTTTTCCGCCCGTGTTCGGACCCGTGACCACAAGAGTGTCATAATTTCCACCGAGGCTGATATCGTTTGCTACCACTTTGTCTTTATCAATAAGCGGATGACGCGCTTTTTTATAACGAATTATTCCCTTATCGTTTAACTGCGGTTCATTCGCGTCCATATCAAGCGACAGTCTGCCCTTGCAGAATATAAAATCAAGATTTATAACATTTTCGTAATCAACAAATATAGTATGACCGTTTTCCGCCGCAAGCGCGCTCAATTCCGCCAGTATACGCTCTATTTCAAGCTGTTCTCTGTTCAGCAGGTCACGTATTTCATTATTGCTCGTAACAACGCTCATAGGCTCTATAAAAAGCGTCGCGCCGCTTGCAGATGTATCGTGCACTATTCCCTGCACCTCCGCGCGGTACTCGCTCTTTACGGGTATTACATATCTGTCTGAACGCATTGTAACTATCGGGTCCTGCAGATACTTTTTATAATGCGCCGAATGTATCATTGAATTAAGACTGTCTTTGATTTTACCGTTTAAATTTCTGATTTTACGGCGTATGGTATTCAATTCGGGCGACGCGTCGTCGGCAATCTCATTTTCTGAGATTATACAGGAATTGATTTTATCCTCAAGCACTTTAGCCGTTATTATATTACTCTCTATTTCACGCAAAATCGTACATTCTTCCGACGTTTCACCAATATATGATTTCATTCGTCTTGCAACGTATAACAGACGTGATATATTCAAAAGCTCGTCAGCGTGAAGTACGCCTCCCATTTCGGCGCGTTTAACCGAGTCTGTCACATTCTTTACCGACAGGCTTACAGGCGGTGAGCCGAGTTTTAACAGCGTTGACATTGCCTCTGTCGTTTCCTTCTGCATTTCACGCGCACTGTCTATATCCTCGCACGGTGTTAAAGAAAGTACGTGTTTCTTTACGTCCTCACTGTCCGTATATGCTGAAAGCCGTTCAAGGATTTTATCAAATTCCAGTACCTTGAATGCCTTGTTTGTTTTATCCATTGTTTCCTCCTAAATTTCATAAACCTTTAAATCGGAATATTCTCCTATCATAGGTGCCATTTGTCTGAATCCTATCTTTCCGCCTTCGAGAACTTCTCCGTATTCACTGCCGTCGTCCTGCCACGAAAACACTGTTAAATCATCTATTGCAAAGTCAATTTTTCCGTTCTTTTTCGTAATGCGGATATGATAGCTTTCCTTCGCGTCGGCACAATCGGGTATCGGGTCTGCGCCCTGCGTAACAAGATAAAATCCCTTGCTTTTTCTAAGATTGCAGGTATGGAAAGCGCGTTCCTCGTCCCATTTTCTTCGAAAATATGAAATATGATATGCGTTAATATCTCCCGAATGATACAGGTTATACTGTCCGTCGCGCGGCTGAAGGTTATTATCAAACAAATCCTCTCCGTTACAGCCCTTTGCGCTGAAAAACATTATAGCAAGCCCCGGTTCTTCAATCGGTTTAAAATCCCATTCAATCATTACATCAGACGGAAAATCCTCATTGCACCAATATACAAAATTGGACTTTTGTCCCAAATCCGCACTCAGCACATTTTTCATACGCATTTTCCCGTCTTCAAAATATATTTCAGCGCTTCCTTCAAGAACAAAATCCTTTACGTCCTCTTTACAGGAAAGCTTATTTTCATAAATTAGTTTCTTCATAATTGCAATATTAACTCCCTTCACGACAATAATACCTTAATTCCCGAAAAATGGCGAATCAGGCAATTTTATTCAGGCTTATCCTATATTATATCAGCAAATTTTACTAATTACAACTTATTTATGAAAAAAGGATTGAAAAAAAAGCAAATATAGTATAAAATATTATCATATATAAATTATTGTAAGAATATGATTGCTTAAAATATTAAGGAGGTACATAAAATATGTGCGGTATTGTAGGATATATAGGCGAAAATCAGGCTGCGCCGATTTTGCTTGAAGGTCTTTCCAAGCTTGAATACAGAGGCTATGACAGCGCAGGAATCGCCATTTTTAATAATAATGAAATTAAAGTCGCAAAAGCGAAAGGACGGCTTGCGGTACTCTCCGAAAAAACGGACAACGGCAAAACAGTTCAGGGCACAATGGGTATCGGTCACACACGCTGGGCAACGCACGGTGAACCTTCAGACGTTAATTCCCATCCCCACATTTCAATGTCAGGACGATTTGCGGTAGTACATAACGGCATAATTGAAAATTACATATCTTTAAAGAAAAAACTTATTGATAAGGGTTTTGAATTTATTTCAGAAACCGATACCGAAGTTATAGCGCATTTATTTGAGTATTATTACACAGGAGATATTCTTGATACTATGGTTAAGGTTATTAACCGCGTTGAAGGCTCTTACGCTCTCGGTGTACTATGCTCCGACTATCCCGACAGCTTTATTGCTGTCAGAAAATCAAGCCCGCTTATTGTCGGTCTGGGTGATAAAGAAAACTTTATTGCCTCGGACGTTACCGCTATTTTAAAGCATACAAGAGATATTTACTATCTTGAGGATAATGAAGTAGTTGTGCTGAAAAAAGACAGTGTTAAGATATACAACACTGATAAAGAAGAGGTGCAGAAGGAAAAGTTTACAGTTGACTGGGACGTCAGCGCCGCTGAAAAGGGCGGTTACGAGCACTTTATGATGAAGGAAATCGAGGAACAGCCAACTGCTATACGCGATACAATAAGTCCAAGAATTAAGGACGGCAAAATAGTTCTTGACGATATTTCACTTACAACCGAGGACATAAAAAATATCAATAAAATTTATATTGTTGCCTGCGGCAGCGCGTACCACGTCGGTGTTGTCGGCAAATATGTAATTGAAAAGCTTTGCCGTATTCCCGTTGAAGTACAGGTTGCGTCAGAATTCAGATATTGCGACCCGATTATAAACAAAAACGACCTTGTTATCGTTATCAGCCAGTCAGGCGAAACGGCAGATACTCTTGCAGCGCTGAAAGAGGCTAAAAATCACGGCGCAAGAATATTATCAATTGTAAACGTTGTCGGCAGTGCTATTGCCAACGCATCTGACGATGTAATTTACACTTGGGCAGGTCCTGAAATCGCCGTTGCCACCACAAAGGCATACAGTACCCAGCTCACTGTTATTTATCTTATTGCGGCTTATATGGCGGAAAAACTCGGAATGTTTACCAGCGGTGAATATGCGCGGTTTATAGAAGAGCTTGTTTCACTCCCCGACAAGGTTTCGGATATATTAAAATCAAAAGAAGAAGTTCAGTACCTCGCGTCAAAATTCTTCAACTGTCATTCAATATTCTTTATAGGAAGAAATCTTGATTATGCGGTATCACTTGAAGGCTCGTTAAAATTAAAAGAAATTTCCTATATACACAGCGAGGCATATGCCGCAGGCGAATTAAAACACGGCACTATATCGCTTATTGAGGACGGTACGCTCGTCGTTGCTCTTGCAACAGGTCAGGAATTGTTTGATAAAACCGTTTCAAATGTTAAAGAAGTAAAAGCACGCGGCGCTGTCGTTATGGGCGTTACTACCGATACACACGACAATATGGACGACGTGGCTGATTATGTAGTTAAAATCCCGTCTGTTCACGAGGCGCTGCTGCCGTCGCTGTCGGTTATACCTCTGCAATTATTCGGTTATTATGTAGCGTCATTAAAAGGCTGCGATATTGATAAACCCCGTAATTTGGCAAAATCTGTTACAGTAGAATAATTCAGTCAGAAAAAGGTGTTTAAAAAAACACCTTTTTTGACTTTTTTTGAATAATCCGCAAGAAAAAAAATCATAATAAGTTCATAACAGAGATTTTTATATTATATACAGGAGGAATTTATTATGAAGGCCACAGGTATTGTAAGAAGAATAGACGATTTGGGACGTGTTGTTATTCCCAAGGAAATACGCCGTACTATGCGTATACGCGAGGGGGACCCGCTTGAAATTTATACAGAGAAAGACGGAGAAGTTATTTTCAAGAAGTATTCGCCAATCGGCGAGCTTGGTGACTTCGCCACCAACTATGTTGAAACACTTGCAAAAGCAAGCGGTCACGGAGCTTGTATTACAGACCGTGACAGCGTAATCGCTGTTTCGGGACTTCCAAAGAAGGAACTTATGGAAAAACCGGTAAGCTCAGAGCTTGAAAACGTTATGAACGAAAAGCTTATTGTAAGCTATAAGGACGGCAAGCCTGTATCTGTCGCTGACGGCAACGACAAATATAACGCAGGTATCGTTGTTCCTATCGTATCAGACGGCGACACACTTGGTTCTGTTCTTTTCATTATGAACGAAGGCGAAAGCCCGTCAGAAGTTGACGAAAAGCTTGCTGAAACCGCTGCAGGTTTCTTGGGCAAGCATATGGAAGGCTGAATATAAAATAAAACGGCATCAACAGATGCCGTTTTATTTTATCTATTTATCTTTTTTTATTGTACTTTTTTCTTGTTTTATACTTTTCTCTCTGCTCGTATCTTCTATGAAGTTCTGTTTTTCTATGCTTTTTAGCCTTATACAGCTTATCATCTTTTTTCTTTGCTCTAACAAACAGTTTTTCCAGTCTTATTTTGCCCTTCTTTTGCAGATACCATAAAACTGCCGAGGCACACAACAAAATCAATACAACTACAGCAATCACCACAGCTGCTGTCCCGTTTGACGTTTTTCCGTTTTCTGCCTCATTTTCCTCTGTAACTTCAGGGGTAGGCGTTGGCATAGGCCCCGGCATTTCTACAGGTCCCACAAGAGCAGGACGTTTTGTTGCTCTTGGTGTTGCCGACGGTTTTGGCGAGCCGTCAGCAGGTGCTGCAGTCTTTGTAGGTTTCATTGTATTTGACGGTTTCTTAGTTGTCGTCGGTTTCGTCGTAGCCTTTGTCGTTGCAGTCGGTTTTTTGGTAGTTGCAGGCTTTGCAGTTGGTTTAACCGTCGCAGGAGCGGCTGTCGCAAACGATATTGAATCATTTACCGTCATTCTAAACAACGGTGCCTTATTCTCCATATAACGAAGATGGCTTGTCAGCGCGCACAGCGCAAGCGAGGTCGCCTCTCCGTCTGCCGTATTATTGTTCATTGCAAATCCGCCGTTACGTTTCTGGAACGACATCAAACCGTCTATAGCCGTTCCCTTTTTGGCGGTAAATCTGTCGTCGTTATCAGCATCAATATCCATTGCGCCAAGTGCAACTACTGTCATTGCTGTTGAACGAAGATCACCCCAGTCGCCGTCTATATCCTGTTCATCTGCCAGATAGCGCAGAGCATTATCCACTGCGTCGGCAGGACTTATATCAAAAGTATATCCTGTCTGATTCTGAGTTATTGTATAAGCTCCGCTTGTTTCACAGTACGGCGCAAGCGCAGTAACTGCCGAGGCTGTATCATATACACTGCCATCAAAGCTGCCGTCTGTATTCTGATGTGAAAGTATTCCGACAATTATATCATTTCTGTTTTTAAGAGCCCACTCAGGGACGTCATAATCCTTTGAATCAAGCGCAATAAGCGCCCACGAATAACCGTTTACACCCTCTTGTCCGAGAGGAGCTGTATTATCGCGAAAATATGTTCCGTCGGCAATTAAATCTCTGCCTCCTATATACATAGGATTGCCTCCCGACGCAGAAGCAGCCATTGCAGTTCTATGCATATCTGACGCATTATTCTCCTCGTCATAACCGGCGGCAACACCGTCAAGTCCGGCAAGATATTCTTTATAGTCATAGCTCTTGCCAAGACGGTTAAGCGCTATAATGTACCAATCCGCGCTGCTTGTACCTATACCGTAAAGCGGATTATCATTAGCGTCCTTCCACTCTATAGCTTTATCTACAGCATTTTTCAGGTCGCTTTCCTTATACTCTGCATTTACGCATATTGTCGGAATAAGAACCGCCGCACATAAAGCCGCAATAATTCTTTTTTTCATCTATTAGGAACTCCTTTTAATTAGTCAAATTCATTCATATTATAGTATACCACACCTTTACCACATTTTTCAACCATTATATGCAATAAAGTTAAATTTTTTATCGTTATTTCACAACAAAAGGTCTACTTTTTATTGTTGTTTTATTAGATAAAATATGATAAAATTATTATGAATAAGTATACAATGAGAGAGAGGGATTTGCAAATATGAAACGATTGCTTGGCATAATTCTGTCAATATCTCTGCTTATACCGACACTTCCTTATATGATAGTATCGGCTGCAGGCAAAAAAACAGAAACAATAAGTTATAATTACTCATATGATTTAGAGAACGGCTATGATAAATCGAAAAATCATACAAGGCAGATGGAACGCCTTGACCGTGGTTTAATAGCAGTAAGAACAACCGACGGCGTTTATTTAAGCTGGCGGCTATTCGACAGTGAGGACGCTGTATACGGCAGTTCTGACAGCAATGTATCATTCAATGTTTACCGTGACGGTAAAAAAATCGCCTCTGAAACAAAGACAACAAATTATATAGATACAGTAATCGGAACAAGTTATTTTGTCGCGCCTGTCAGGGACGGCGTTGAAGGCGCAAAATGCGAGGCTGTATCAGTGATGAACAACAGTTATTTTGATATTCCTATTGAAAAGCCTGCGCCTGAAACGGTTTACGACGCCTCAGGAACCGTCCATAATACTTATTCTTTTTTCCCTGCCGACTGCTCAACGGGCGACCTTGACGGCGACGGAGAATATGAAATAGTAGTTAAATGGACATCATCTGAAAGAGATGTCGGTTCACCAGGCGACTCACCCGTATATTCAGGAACTGTTCGTTTGGCGGCATACAAGCTTAACGGAACAAAATTATGGGATAATGATATTAATTTAGGTAAGAACGTATTCTCAAGCGCGCACACGGTTCAGTTCCTTGTGTATGATTTTGACGGCGACGGCAAGGCTGAAATGACGTGTCAGACCTCTCTCGGTTCAACAGACGCGAATGGACGTTATGTTACAACAGCGGCAAAAGAGGACAGCGATATTTACGCGATTACTGATGATGAAAACGCAAATACAGACTATCGCACGGGCTGGGTTATAAATACAGGCAGGGAGTTTATGACCGTATTTGAAGGTGAAACAGGCAGAGCAATTGATACTATCGATTTACCGACTTCCCGCGGCAGTGATAAAGGTATTGATTATGGCGACGATTTTGGAAACCGCTCAAACCGTTTTGTTGCCGACGTTGCATATCTTGACGGTATAAAACCCTATGCTGTATATCTTCGGGGATATTACTTCGGCAGAAACGGAAAACAACGTACAAGTATAGCCGGTATCAGTTTTGACGGAGAAAGACTTTCACCCGATTACCGTTTTGATACAAAAGAAGGTGAACCCGGTTATTATGACGGCGCTGATAAATATGTAGGAAACGGCAACCACAACTGTACTGTTGCGGACGTAGACAATGACGGCAAGGACGAGTTTATAACAGGCGCGCTATGTATGGAAGTCAATGATGATAACGAGTTTAAACCGCGTTGGTGTACATATAAAGAACACGGCGACGCACTTCATATAGGCGATTACGACCCTACCCACCCCGGTCTTGAATTTTTCACCGTACACGAAGACGGTGACTCTACCAATACTACAGGCGGCTATGGATATACCAATGCTCAGGGGGTATGGTGTGACTTTGGTATGTCAGTAATTGACGCTAACAATGGTGATATAATATTCCACGTTCCCAACAGAGAAGATACTGCCAGAGGTGTTATGGCCAATACAGGCTCAGGCGGATATTATCAGATAACAGGCGTAGGCTCATATCAGTGCAACGGTAATAACAACTTTACATATACACGGAACGGAGCCGGTTCAAATTTCCGCATATTCTGGGACGGAGATTTATATGACGAACTTCTTGACGGTACTACAATAACAAATTGGAACGGCAACAGTATGTCGTCTGTTTTCAACACAGGACGGTATAACTGCGTAAAAATTAACGGAACAAAATCAAACCCTGCACTGCAGGCAGATTTATTCGGTGACTGGCGTGAAGAACTTATCTACCCTACCACCGACGGAAATAACCTGAGAGTATTTACTACTACCACTCCAACTGATTACAAGATTAAAACTCTTATGCACGACCCTGTCTACCGCAGCGGTGTTGCGGCTGAGCAGACAGCTTATAATCAGCCTCCACACGTCGGATTTTATATGAGCGAAGAAGTTTTTAAACCTCAAGTGACCAATATCAAGGTTGATGTTTTAAACAATGTTTTCACTTTAGGAGAAAGCTTTGACAAATCGAAAATCAAAGTTACTGCAATTTATTCAGACGGCACATCTGAGGAGCTGTCGGGATATATAATATCAGGTTTTGACAGCTCACTTGAAGGCGAACAGCGTGTTACAATCTCCTATCTCGGAAAATCATATTCTTTTACTGCAATAGTTAAAGGCGCAAGCATTTCAGATATAAACGGCATTTATACCACATCTTCAGCCGAATTATCCAGAAACAAAATACCGATTACAGATTCTAAAGGATATGAAGGTGCATTTGTAATTGAGCATACCTTTACGCTTAATTCCTTCCCTGCAAACGGTACTTACGACAAATATGACAGCAGTGGATTTTTCTTCAGATTCCAGCCCGACAGCGGCACAGGCGGCGGCTGGTCGATAAGAAAGGCTGACGACAATAAATATGAGCTTTTCTGGAAGGGCTCAAAAGCTATAACAGTCCCCTCTAACGACGATCAGCCAACCACATTAAATCTTGGTGAAACTTACAGATTTAAATATATTCTTACAAAAGTAGCAACAGGTGAAGGCGCATTAGTTCAGCTTATAATAAGCGATTTGGACGGCAATGTTATAACTGATACAAGCGGTTTGGAACTAAGAAATATGACAAACGACAAGCAAAAGGTTAATCCGTTAAAATATATTGAAATCACAAATCAAGCGTCTGAAGAAGGTACTTCCGCAAGCTTTGCAATTGAAAATGCAGTGCTTTACGGATACAGTTCGATAAACTCTATTAACGGAAATTCAGTAAGTCTTACTCTAAATAATTTTTCAAATTCTTCTGTCTTTGCCGCTAAGTATGGCGAAAATAACGAGTTGGTACAGATAAAAAAATATGATTATATATCAGACGGTGATTTTATATGGGACCTTTCATTCGAGCCTGATAAAGTCTTTATGTGGACTGACAGTATGATACCAATTGATTTTAAAACAAAATAGCATAATAAAAAACCGACGGTTTACCGTCGGTTTTTTTATTACTTTATTCTGTTATCACGGCTGTTTGCCGATATAAGCAAGAATACCGCCGTCAACATATAAAATATGACCGTTTACAGCGTTTGACGCGTCTGACGCAAGGAACACAGCCGGACCTGTTAATTCCTCTGCCTCAAGCCATCTGCCTGCAGGTGTTCTTCCGCAGATAAACTGGTCAAACGGATGTCTTGAACCGTCTGCCTGCTTTTCTCTTAACGGAGCTGTCTGCGGTGTTGCTATATAACCCGGACCTATACCGTTACACTGAATGTTATCAGCGCCGTATTCCGAACAAATGTTTCTTGTAAGCATTTTCAAACCGCCTTTTGCAGCCGCATATGCCGAAACTGTTTCACGTCCAAGCTCTGACATCATTGAACAGATGTTTATAATCTTACCGTGTCCCTTCTTAATCATTGAAGGAATTACTGCTTTTGCCACGATAAACGGAGCGTTAAGGTCAACGTCTATAACCTGTCTGAACTCGTCAGCTGTCATATCGCACATAGGGATTCTCTTAATGATACCTGCATTGTTTACAAGAATATCAATCACGCCTACTTCGTTTTCGATTTTCTTAACCATATCCTGTACCATTGCCTCATTCGTTACATCGCAAACGTAACCCTTTGCGTCGATACCGTCAGCCTTGTATGAATCAAGACCCTTATCAACAAATTCCTGCTTAATATCGCAGAATACAATTTTAGCTCCCGACTTCGCATATGCTGACGCAATAGCATAGCCGATACCATAGGACGCGCCTGTTACCAACGCTACCTTTCCTTCAAGACTGAAGTTTAAGTAATCACCCATTTTAAATTCTCCTCCTCTTAATGTTTATTTAATATAAAAATATTAACTTGTTTATTTGTCCGCAAGTATTATGCGGTGAATTTACTGCAACGGGTCAGGACGATATATAAGATGTGAGAAGTTGTCCTCAATATCCTTATACCAGTATGTCTTAAGACCGTTTGCATTTTCAGATACGTCGTGCACTTCCGTTACACGGCTGTCAGCTTTCAGCTTTGCAACAATTTCATCAAAAGCCTTCGGACTTACCGAAAAGGCTATATGTCTTATTCCCGCCTGCTTCTCCTCGTCAGCAGCTTTATCAGATGACGCAGAAACAAATTCAATCATACTTCCGTCGGCAAACTGTAAAAAATACGTTCCTTTTCCGTTGTCATAAACAACTCTTCCGCCGTACATTTTCATATACCAGTCTTTAAGCGCGGCAGTATCTTTTGACACAATAGCAATATGCTCTATACCCTGTACCATTTATATCACTCCCTAAGTAAATTATTTATATATATTGTAACATATTTTGGTAAGTTTTTCAAGCTATTTTTACAATATTCATAAAAGCTCTTTACCTCCGATTGTCATACAGTTCCTATGAACATTCATAAATCCTGCTTTAAAATCATCAAGATATGTTTCCATTGCGTCAATGACACTTTGCGGTTTCAAATTATATATACTGCCGATTGCGATACACATTTTAAGCGTCAAAATGCCGTTATCATCAGAAATTTTATCAAGACTGTATATATACGGACGTATATCAGATTCCTTTACTCCGCTTTTGGATTTTTTCATAACCTTTAATTCACTGTTTTTCAGCAGACTTTCAATATCTGCACTGCCCTCATACTCAGTTTCAACGATATATACCGCCCTGTCTATACGGGTTATGTCTATTTCCTTCCCATCAACCTTTTTTGCCGCCAAAATCCTATATCCCTGAGGAAACGAACCGTTTACTGTATCTATTATTTCCTGTTCGGTATAATCACCGTCAAAGCCAACTTTCATATACTCACAGTCAGACGTCACACCTACGGACAACGGCTGAGCAACGGTCATTATAGGGTGAGGATTAAAACCCTGACTAAACATAAAGTTCATACCCGTTCTGCGGACTGTACGGTGAAACAAACGCACAAAATCAAGATGTGATATGTATTTTACGCGGTCATCACGCGAATATTTCAAAATATAATTACTCATAACATACCCCCGCGCCAAACGACTTTATTCCGCAGCCTGCACACTGCTGACGGCAATTCGGCGTAGTTACCGCCTGTTTAGCCTTCTCATTTTCACGGATAAAAAACTCTTTCGTAATGCCTATATCAATATGCTCCCACGGCAGAATTTCATCATAACTGCGTTCACGTGCCGTATAAAAATCAGGGTCAATACCAAGTTCATCAAAAGTTTTCATCCACATATCAAAATCAAAGTATTCTCCCCAGCCGTCAAACTTACATCCGTTTTCAACAGCTTTGATTATTACCTCTCCAAGACGTCTGTCACCTCGCGCAAACACACCCTCAAGATAACTTGTCTTATTGTCGTGCCAGTTATAGCGTATACGTTTTGATTTAATAGCGCTTTTCAATTCATTCTGCTTTTCTATAAGCATTTCACGCGAATCCTGTCTTACCCACTGAAAAGCCGTAAATGGTTTTGGAACAAAGCTTGATGTGCTTACAGTTATATTTATCTGCTTTGCCCTCTCCTCCTTGGGGATATCAAAATAAACGTCAAGAACCTTCTGCGCCAAATCGGCTATACCCCGTACATCCTCCATTGTTTCCGTAGGAAGTCCTATCATAAAATACAGCTTTACGTTTGTCCAACCTCCGCGGAACAGCATACCTGTGGATTTCACAATATCTTCTTCGTTTATATTTTTATTTATAACATCTCTTAATCTTTGTGTTCCTGCCTCCGGTGCAAATGTAATTCCTGTTTTACGCACCTTCTGCACTTTTTCCATAAGTTCAAGTGAAAAGTTATCTATTCTCAGCGACGGCAACGACAGACCGATTTTCTTTTCCTCTGTTATTTTTAAAAGCCCGTCCGTAAGGTCTTTCAGTCCGCTGAAATCACTTGTAGAAAGTGATGACAGAGATATTTCATCATAACCGCTGCACGAAAGCAATTTTTCGGCAATACCCAAAAGCCGTTCAGGTTTACGTTCTCTCAGCGGACGGTAAATATATCCTGCCTGACAAAAACGGCAGCCACGCAGACATCCGCGCATTACCTCAAGCATTACCCTGTCGTGAACAACCTCGCCAAACGGTACAATTATCGTTTCGGGAGTATATGCTCCGTCAAAGTCTGTCATAATACGCTTTTTTACCTTAGGTTTTGCGTGAATGTTATTAGGTGTAATACTTTTTATAGTATTATCTTCGTTATACTCCACATCATAAAAAGACGGCACATATATTCCCTCAATCTCCGCAATCTTTTCAAGGTAATCACGCTTATTCTTTTTTCCGCTCTTCTTCCATCTGATATACTCGTCTACAACCTCGTTTATTATATCCTCACCTTCACCAAGCATAAAAAAGTCAAATATATCAGCAACAGGTTCTGCATTATACGCACAGGGTCCGCCTCCGCAGATTAGCGGATATGTTTCGTCCCTTTCACTCGAACGTACAGGTATTTCAGCAAGATTAAGCATATTTACAATATTCGAATAGCACAACTCATACTGGAGAGTAAAGCCGAGCATATCAAAATGCGTAACTTCATCTCCTGTTTCAAGCGCAAAAAGACGCATACCGTGCTTTTTCATTTCCTCCTCCATATCTGTCCACGGAGCAAACACACGCTCGCAGTATGTGTCATTACGGTCGTTAAGGTCGTGATACAGTATTTTCAGACCCAAATGCGACATTGCTATCTCATAGGTATCAGCAAAACAAAAACCGAATCGTACATCTATATCAGACGGGTCTTTCATAACCGCATTAAGCTCACCGCCCGTATAACGCGTAGGCTTTGTTACTGCTGATAAAATTTTATCCCTCGTTGTTATCATGAAATTCTCCTACATTTTCGGCAGCCTGCTTAGCCGCCTTTTTTTCACTTCTTGACGCCATAAAGTTATTGACTTTATCTATCATTCCCGGCATAAGATCAACAAGCTTATCGAGAGGAGATGAACCTCCGTTCATAGGTATAAGCCGCACATTTCCGTTATTTATCACCAAAAATGCCTCTGCTTTAACCGACGCTCCGCCTCCCATACCGCCTCCGAAAAGAGGGTCGGCAAATCGTGCGTCAGAGGACTTCTTACTGTCAAACTCACTTCCGCCGCTGCCAAAACCAAACGAAACTCTCGACACCGGCACAATAAGCGTTCCATCCTCCATTCTCATTACTTCTCCTATAACGGAGTTCGCATTAATCATACATTCGAAACTCTTAGCCGCGTCCGCTATCATTTCACTTATCTTATTATCAGCCATCTTGTTTTATCCTCCCATTTATTTTTTTCAGTTTCCTCAGTACCGGCACTGCCATTATTCCAAGCCTTACCGCATACAAAATCCTTGTACGAATTTTAATATATACTCCTGCGTCCAGACACGCGTTGTCAAAATCTGCGTCAAGCGACACATTCCATTTATCAAGCGTCATATGCCTGTCCAGAAACGCAACCGCATTATATACTACAGCATTTGCAGTTCCCGATAATATACCCGTGTACATAGGGTCTCCCACACCGAATTTTGCGGATATATTAAGCTCCTTAATACGCAATGCGCGCTTTATAATGTATGTTCCAAGCCTTTTTATATCGTCTTTAAGCTCCTTATAAACCGCTTTTATAGGCTTGATTACAGGTATATTGCTCTTTTCGTTTTTTTCTTCCGGTTTTGTTTTTTTATCCTTACTTTCGGGCGGATAAATTTTAAATTTAAGGAATGCGTATCTTATATTTATAGCGTTCCTAATTTTTGAATCGTTATACGATATGTGTATAACAAGGTCGGCAGGCAGCAGCATTAAAAGCATTATAACAGCAATTATTATAAGTATAATATATACTGCCATCATAACACTTCACCTCCTGTTATTCCTCCTCGGACGTCTTTTCCTCAGACACCTTTTCTCCCGTTTCCTCGTTTATTTCAAGCTGCAGTCCCTGAGCCGACGCAAGATTTAATCTGCTCAGGTCAAGCGGCGGTAAATCCTGAGGATTGGTAAGTCCAAAACATCGCAGAAAATTTTGCGTTGTTACATAAAGTATCGGTCTGCCCGGAGCGTCCAGTCTTCCCTTTTCCTCTATAAGACCGCGTTCATACAGTCTGTTTATACAGCCGTCGCTGTTCACTCCGCGTATATGCTCAACTTGTCCGCGAGTTATAGGCTGTTTATAAGCAATTATGGCAAGAGCCTCCATTGCCGCATTGGAAAGAGGCTGATTCCTCTGCTCTCCTAATATTTCCTGTATGTAGCTATAATATTCGGGACGCGAACAAATTTGATAGCCTTCAAGTATATCAATAATATTAAAACCGCGGCGGTCACGCTCATATTCCGCTTTCAGTTCTTCAACCGCATTACGTACAGTGTCAGTATCAGTATCAAGTACCACCGCCAGTTTAGCCGCTTTTACAGGCTCACCGGCGGCAAACAGTATCCCTTCTATTGCATATTTAATATTGTCCATATTATTTCTCCGTAGTCAAAATAAAATCTTTTTTACCCTCGTCATAGTTTGCATACAATCTGCCGAGTTTTATCATTTCCAGTACGGCTAAAAATGTAGCTATCATTTCAGGTTTTGAGTCCTCGGGCTGAAACAGTGTTTCAAAACGCAGTCTGCTGTTTTTTTTCAAACGTTTACATATTTTTTCTACCATATCGTCAACAGAAACCTTTTCCCTGCCGACAATCTTTGAAAATGCGCGTTTTTCGGGCTTTGCCTTTCTTATCTGCCTTTGAAATATACTGTTAAACGCCTCTATAAGCTCGTCCGTCTGATGATTTATGTTATATTCGGGAATCGGGAAATCAATCTTTTCCGCCTCGCGAAACACCATATATTTAGTTGAAAACTCGCTTTTTCTGAGCTCTTTTGACGCCTCTTTAAACTGCTGATATTCAATAAGACGTCTTGCCAGTTCTTCGCGCGGGTCTTCCTCTTCGTCGTCCTCCTCATTTTTCGGGAGCAGCATTTTCGATTTTATATACAGCAAATGCGATGCCATAACAAGAAATTCACTTGTATTTTCAAGGTTCATATCCTCTATTCCCTCTATCGCCTCCATATACTGAGCCGTTATTTCTACAATAGGAATATCATAAATACTAACCTTATTCTTTTGTATCAGCGTTAAAAGCAGGTCGAGAGGTCCCTCAAAGCTGTCAAGCTTGTACAATATTTTATCCATATTTTCTTCCCTTACAATATCAATCCTATTATTAAGTCAATTAAATTTATCATTCCTGTTAAAACAACATTTACACCTGTTCCGATTATTCTGTTAAATGCACCTGAGATTGAAAGCAGCATTATAATAATGATTGCATATCTTTCGTACTGCAACATTCTGTAATACATTCTGTTCGGCAAAAACAGTCCGAGCACCTTTGAGCCGTCCAGCGGCGGTATTGGAATAAGATTGAATACCATAAAACAGAGATTTCTGTAAGCAAGCAAAAAAGCAAATTTCCAGACAATCTGAACTGCCATTGACGCATTTTCAGGCATTATACCTCCGCTAAGCTTGACCTGTACTACTAACACCACTGCGAAAATCAGCATTGCAATAAATGCCATAATCAGATTTGCAATAGGTCCTGCAATGGCTGTAAGCGCCATACCTCGTTTCTGATTTTTATAATATCTCGGATCAACTATTACAGGCTTTGCCCAGCCGAATCCCGTCAGTATCATAAGAATCGTTCCTATCACATCAAGATGTGCCATTGGATTAAGCGTCAGACGTCCGTCACGCTCCGGAGTCGGGTCACCCAGCTTTGACGATACCCAGCCGTGTGCAAATTCGTGTCCTGTCAGCGCTATAAGAGTTATCGGAACTCCCATTACTATATCCATCAAGTTAAATCCAAACATATATTTCTCCTTTATTTATGTCAAACCAACATAGTTATTTATATTATATAAAATTTTTGACAAATTGTAAAGTATTTCCCGTAAAAAAATGAGCGTATTTACGCTCATTTTCAATTATCTGATATTCCTATTCTTTTTCTGATAGAACATACGTTTATTCTCATACATCATATTATCCGAACGTTCTATTGTTTTTGCAAAATTTCTGTCCATCTTCGAATCAAATTTCGCATATCCTATAGACATTGTAAGCGTTGAACCGCTCTGTTCACGATTTTTAGCCGCTGTTTCTTCAATTTTTTCGACAATCTGTTTTATTTCCTCCAGCGTCTTATCTTTCGCAAACACCGTAAATTCATCGCCTCCTACACGATACGCAATACAACCGGTCCCCTCCAGTGAATCACGCAATATTTTCGCCGCGCACTGAATATATAAATCTCCTGCCTGATGTCCGCGAGTATCGTTTATTTCTTTAAGACCGTTAAGGTCCGCGGTTATAGCTCCGTATCGTTCAGTATTCATCATTTCAATATTATGCAAATCCACAGTATATGAATTTTTATTTTTCAGTCCTGTAAGAGTATCGGTATTTGACGAATCCTGATAGAGCGGATTTGAAATCTTTCTGAATATTCTTTTTGAAAAACGTATGGATATAAGACAGCACAGAAGAATTATTATGGCTATCAGTATGTGAAGTATAGTCTTAATTGTCCAAATCTTCTGAA
This sequence comes from Lachnospiraceae bacterium MD329, assembly GCA_010206265.1. Lineage (GTDB taxonomy): Bacteria > Bacillota > Clostridia > UBA1381 > UBA1381 > Hominilimicola. The sequence continues at coordinate 178,168 of VIQV01000026.1, read as the reverse complement.
CGTCAATACTTACTCCGACAACGCCCTTTACGTTTCTGCTTCCCGCGCTGACAGGATAAAATCTCATATATCTGTATCCTTTGTCCGTATATATAAAATCACCCGCACGAGCATAACCTATTTGATATATGTTCTCTACCTTTTCTTCTATTTTTCCTGTTTCAATTCTGTTATGTTCAAAATCTGCTTTACCTGCGTCATCAGTATCAAGCACACGCTCTATGCTGTCGGAATATCCTTTTTTAAATATGTATAGTTCCGAAACTTTCATATTATCCTTTACCATTGCAAGATAACTCATTTCAGCCATATAAGCGCTTTCCGATATGTCATCTCGGAAAATACTATCGTCAAGATGTGATTCAAGCGTACCAAAGGTGAGGTCTGAGCGTTCATCATATACATCAGTCAATATCGAAAGCATTATTCCCGACGTCACCAAAAATATTATCAGTGAAGAGAAAATAACAAGAGCGCAGGTAAGCAGCGATACCTGAACGTTAACTTTCTCCAATGCGCGTTTAAATCCTGTTCCCAACTTTCCCATCAGCTCCCCCTCTTCCTTTTAATTTTATTCATTTTCCTTATTTTTATTATACTACACATAATATACTTTTGCAAGTTATTTACCAAAAAAACTCAAAAAAGGACTGCCTTTCGGCAGTCCTTTCAATATGTAGCAATCCTACTACACAGTATATTCAAATTTCACCTAATCCAAAGCTTACTGACAGCGCATTATTTACGCTTTCCATCAGTCCGTCATCTATTCTTCCTATTCTCTCTCTCAATCTTCTTTTATCAATAGTTCTGATTTGTTCCAGTAATATAACCGAATCCTTGTTAAGTCCGTATTCCTTTGCGGCAAGCTCAATATGGGTAGGCATTTTAGCCTTATTGATTTGGCTTGTTATCGCCGCCGCAATAACCGTGGGGCTGTATTTATTACCGATGTCGTTCTGAATTATAAGCACAGGCCGTATTCCGCCCTGTTCACTTCCGACGACCGGACTCAAATCGGCGTAATAAATATCTCCTCGTTTTACAATCACATTTACTCACACTCCGTCAGTTTTTCCTCACACAGCGAAAGACTCTCGTTATCCGACTCCAGACACGTCTGCGCCAATTCAAGATTTATATCCGCCATTTCCTTATAGCCTTTTTCAAGCTGTTTAATAAGCAGCTCCTTTTCGGCTTTTCCTATTCGTGACAAAGCAATCAGGCCCCCTTTATTCTTTCTTGCGGCATATCCACATTACACCGCAGTCAGGAACTACATAAGGTAGTTCAGTATCTTCACCGCCTCTCCGTTTTTAGTATAAATTCTCGGTATACGCTTGCCGATTACGCAGGAAACCTCATAATTTATAGTTTCGAGCCATTTCGCAAGGTCGTCAACAGTAACGCCCTCGCGTCCGAAAATGATTACCTCGTCGCCTTTATCAATATTATGGACATTTGTAACGTCAATCATACATTGGTCCATACAAATTCTTCCGAGGATTGGAACTTTTGTTCCGTTTACTATCATTTTCCCGTTCTTTGCAAGCCTTCTTAAATAACCGTCTGCATAACCGATGGGAACAGTTGCGATTTTTATTTTCCTGTCGGTTATGTACTCCTTTCCATAGCTTACCCCGCGTCCTGCCTCAACATCTTTAACGTGTGTTATTGTTGATTTCAGCGTCATTGCAGGTATTAAGTCAAGCCTTCCCTTATCCACATCGTCCGACGGGTACATTCCATACAGAATTACTCCGGGACGAACCATATCCAGATGCATTTCAGGATACATCATTATCCCTGCACTGTTGCAGATATGTTTTATAGGGATTCTAAGCCCCCTGTCCTCTAACATATCGCATACGTCCGTAAAACGCGAATACTGAAGCAGAGTATATTCCCTGTCGTATTCATCTGAAGTGGCAAAATGCGAGAATATTCCCTCAATCTCAATATACGGAAGTCTTGATATTTTCAATATTTCTTCAACTATTTCTTCATTATTTTCACCGGCCAAAAAACCTATACGGCTCATTCCGGTATCTATCTTTATATGAATTTTAGTGACCTTTTCTTTTTTTTCAGCCTCATATGAAAGCGCCTTAGCGAAGTCATATGTAAACACGCTCGGAGTTATATCAAAATTAATTATTTCCTCCGCCGTTTCTTCTCCGCTTGCTCCCAAAATCAATATAGGCACAGTCACTCCGCGGCTCCTTAACTGCTTACCCTCCTGCAATACGGCTACGGCAAGTCTGTCTGCGCCGTTTTCAAGAAGTGTTTTTGTAACCTCCAAAAAGCCGTGACCATAGGCGTCAGCTTTTACAACCGCCATTATCTGCGCTCCGGGCGCAGTTATTTTCCTTATTTCTTTTATGTTATGGGCAATGGCATCAAGATTTACCTCAGCCCACGTTCTTTTATCCATTTTCTATTCTCCTAAATTATATCATACTTTTTATCGTTTTTCCACCTGTAATATTTGCCTCAACGCATACGGGATACCCCTCATAATTTTTGTTGCCGTGACAGATTCAATCCCATATTTTTCCTTTGCTATGTCACCTGCTGTTCCGTGTATGTATACAGCCATAGCCGCAGCAACGGGTTCGTTAATTCCTCTCGCAACAAAGGACGCGAGTATACCCGCGAGCACATCACCGCTGCCTCCCGTGGCAAGACCTGAATTGCCTGTAATATTAATATATTGCGTTCCGTCCTCGGCTGTTACTATTGTATGATGTCCCTTTAAAATAACTGTCGCTCCGTATTCGTCGGCAAATTCTTTCGAAACCACGAGCCTGTTTTCTTCGATATAATCAGCGTCAAGTCCTGTCAGTCTTGACATTTCCGCAGTATGCGGTGTAAAAATCACAGGACAGGTGCATTTTCTTAAAACGTCCATATTCCGCGCTACTGCATTTATTCCATCGGCGTCTATTATAACAGGCACTTTGGACGACGACAACACAGATTCTGTTATTCTGACTGCGTCAACACTTCTTCCAAGCCCAGGACCTATAAGCACCGCGTCCGACTTTTTCAAAAGTTCAAGTATTCTATCCTCTGCTCCAAACGAGATATGACCGCTTATATCCTCCACCGGACAGGTCATCACCTCAGTAGTCTTAGCCTCCATAGCAGGGTTAAGAGATGAAGGGACTGCCAATGTTACAAGTCCGCTGCCTGCTGTCACCGCACTCTGCGACGACAAATATGCCGCGCCTGTCATTCCTGCGGAACCTGCTATTACAAGCAGCTTACCGTAATCTCCTTTATGTGAATTATTTTCACGCACAGGGAAATTATCTCGTACAAATTCTTTATCTATAAGATTTATTTGTATGTTCTGCTCTTCAATTATGTAATCGGGTATTGAAATATCGGCAACTGTAACGCGTCCTACAAAATCTGACGCTGGAAACATCAGCATACCCACCTTATATGCCGCAAAAGTAACCGTCCTGTCCGCTTTTACGCATATACCGCAGATTTCACCGCTGTCGGAATTTATTCCGCTCGGCACATCAACAGACAGCGTATATTTTGAATTATCATTTATTTCGCTTATAACGTCATAGCTTATACCACCGACTGTTCCGTGTATTCCCGTACCGTAAACAGCGTCAATGATAATATCGTTCGCGCGTATTATATGATGAAGATTTTCGGTATCGTGGATAACGTCTATATTGATGTTCATTTTGCTTATAATATCAAAGTTTATCTTGGCGTCACCCTTAAACTCATTTCCGCATACAAGATAAACTGATACATTCACACCACGTTTATAAAGGTGACGCGCTATTGCAAAGCCGTCACCGCCGTTATTTCCCTTACCGCAGAATATTGCGGCATACTTACCTTTAAGACTGTCAAAGTCCTCATAAAGAGCCGTTACGCACTCGACAGCGGCATTTTCCATAAGCACAATGCTTGGTATACCGCCTATCTCCTCTGCCGCCTTATCAACGGCGCGCATTTCCGACGCAAAACATACTTTCATACTTAGTTCCTTTCACAAAACAGAACGTGAATTAATCCTCGGCAAAAATATTTCTCGGATTAAACTTCTTTGCAGACGTAATCATTTTAGAAGTAGGCTGAAATAAAATTCTTGTTCTTGTGCCGTTGTCACCCATAACGTCAACAAAATATATACTGCCTCTTGACGCGTCGCCTACAACATTATATACCTTATCTGCTTTTATATTTCTGTAATCATTGTTATGCTCGTTATCCTCAACAGGAGCACAGACAACTATATTTTTGAAGTCAATGCTTATAATATGTTTTCTGCCCTTTTTTGACATAACCTTGTCGATATCAAGCTCACTGTTGGTAAGTATGTACTCATATTCAATATTCTGCATTGTAATAAGCAGATATACGCCATACCATACCGCCGCAATAAGCAATAAACCGATAAAGCTGGCTATCTGACCAATGGCGGTGCCTGCCTGCTGCATACTGACGCTTATCATAAATGTAAATACAAGCAACGCAAACGACAGAACAACGCCCAGTACGCAGACAAGCGCAGTCAATGCCGTCTGACCTGCTGTTTTTTTCTTTTTTACCATATACTCCAAATAAATATCCTCTAACATTTTTAGTCCTCCTTTAGTTTATCATATAAATTTCTCAGTGCGCGTCCGCGGTGGCTGACGCTGTTTTTTTCTTCGTCACTGCTCTCGGCAAAGGTTTTACCCAGTTCGTCCGCAAAGAATATAGGGTCATAACCGAAACCGTTATTTCCCGACGGAGCCTGCGTTATATGTCCTTTGACCTCGCCGCGCGCGGTTATTTCCGTACCGTCAGGAAAAATAAACGCTACACTTGTAACAAACTTGGCGCTCCTGTCGTCGGCACTTCCAAGCTCGGCAAGCATTTTATTTATTTTATCACTGTCGCTTGCACCCTCTCCCGCATAACGCGCGCTCCTTACTCCCGGCGCTCCGCCAAGCGCGTCAACACATATTCCCGAATCATCTGCAAGTACGGGATAATCACACACCATTGCCACAGCTCTCGCCTTTATAAGCGCATTGCGTTCAAACGTATCGCCTGTTTCCTCAACATCAAGCTCAATGCCCATTTCCTCCTGCGAGATTATCTCAATATCAAGCGGTGACAGTATTTCCTGCATTTCCTTTATTTTGCCCTTATTCTTTGTTGCCGCTATTACCTTCATATCAGTACTCGGTTCTCCCTTCATTCCATATATGCTTATTGTACTACATTCGTTTGCTTTTTTCAAGTATAAAAAAATACTGTGATATAATATATTTTTATTTGACAATTTCCGAAAAATTTGATATAATATTTATTGCAACACAAGTGAATATATAGCATAATTGAGGTTTGTGTTTTTTTATTGTAAAAAATGCCTGCTCTTTTTTCGCATTCTTTAATTATGCCGAAATCTTGTGTTGCAGCAATGAGCAAGTGCATTTTTATGCGTTGCTCTTGCAACGCATTTTTTAATGCGCGGAAATACATAAAAAGGAGTGATAAATATGCAGCTTAAAATACCATAACTATAAGCAAAATTACGTTACTGCTAAGTGTCAACGAATAAAATTATACATTTACAAGGACAAAAAAGGGACTGCATTGCAGTCCCTCATTTTAATTCTCCAGTTGCCATATATTCTTACTTTCCCTGAACGCCAGACAGGTAGCGACACCTACAAAACCAAGTATCAGCAGCATAAATGCAGCTCCCGAGCCTTTTTCTGTTCCGAATAATACACAAAAAATGCTGTTTCTTTGCTGAACTGCCATAAAAGGTTCAAAAACCTTATCCACAAGAAATCCGCCTAAAACATACCCAATCGGTATTGTGAAAAATTGCAGTGTATTCCTCGCTGAATATATGCGCCCCTGCATATGTATCGGAATATAACCTCTGAAAAGCGTATCCATATTACCATTCATAACAGGTATACAAATCCACCCGAGCACTGACCCTATACACCATACAGGAACACTTCTGCCAAGTGCAAGCATAAAATTTTCGGTACTCATTGACAAAAGCAATGAATTACATATTGCGCGCACTCTGCTCTTAGGTGCCGGCAGTACCGACACGAACACACTTCCTGCCATCATTGCTGCTCCCGATACCGTATTAATAAGTCCGTATGTATTATTGCCGCCGTCGGTAGGAATAAGCCGTGCAGGCAAAACCGCATTAAACATTGACGCTGTAAAGTTTATCATTGCAAGAAACAATATCAAATCCAGAATACCACGATTTTTAAACAGGTATTCCAGCCCGGATTTAGCTGAACTCAAAAAACTCTCATTGCTCTTTATTCTCTGATTATCAGGAATTTTCACAAAAAACAGCAGTGTCAAAAATGCAATAACAAACGTTATTAAATCAAACACTATAACCGCCTTTAAACCTGCAAAAGTAAATATTGCCGTCGCCAAAGAAGGCGCAAGTATACTGTTAAGAGAATTTGAAAAAGAACGCATACCGCTTATCTTCTGATAATACTTCTTAGGCGTAAGCAAACTTACTGCTACATCTGACGCAGGCTGCTGAACTGTATTCATAAGCCCAGACAGTGCATTAAGCGCATACAAATGCCATATTCTTAATTGTCCTGCACAAAACAGCGCCAGTACAGTAACTGTACATACTGCTGCGAATGTATCACTCACAAGCATTATAGCTTTTTTACTCCACTTGTCACTCAATGCACCTGCAAATATACTCATTATCACATACGGCGCATATGAGCATACCGACAAAAGCGCAGTAGTAAGAGCCGATTCCTGCTCCTGATATGACCAGATTATCAGCGCAAAGCTTGTAATTGAACTGCCAAGCGTTGAAAACGATTGTGTAACCCATAATATTAAAAAATATCTTAATTCTTTTATTGTAGTTTTAATCATAAGACCTTGCTCCTTTTCATTTATTCGATGAATACAAGGTCCAAAAGGCGGACTTTCTTATCCGCTCTGTACAAGTCCGCCTTTACAAGACCTTGTGCAGAGCAAAAGCAATACAAAGTTTCATAATTAAATCCCTTTCTGTATATTATTAAGCTATATTTAAAGGGGGACAATGCAATCATTATCCCCTCAATATCAGTGTAAATTTCTATTGTCTATTACGCGTTTTGCTTTTCCTTCACTTCTTACAATTGACTTTGGTCTGAGCAAATGAACTTTAGCCCCGATACCGAGCATTGAACGCAATTGCGTTTCAAGCTTATGCTTTTCCGCCTCAACATCACCATTGAATTTCGGACTAAGCTCTACATTTATATCAAACGTATCGGTATTGTTAACTCTGTCAACTATAATCTGATAGTTAGGAGATACCTCGATACTGTTCTTTAACAGCACCTCTTCAATCTGCGACGGGAACACGTTAACTCCGCGTATAATAAGCATATCGTCAGTTCTGCCAGCAGGTTTTTTCATTCTGACGTGTGTTCTTCCGCATTCACACGGTGAATAATCAAGCGTACAAAGGTCGCGCGTTCTGTAACGTAAAAGCGGCTGACCTTCTTTTGTTATTGTACTTATTACAAGTTCGCCAAAAGACCCCTGCGGCAGCACCTCACCCGTATCAGGATCGATTATCTCCGCAATAAACATATCCTCACAAATATGCATACCCTGCTGCATTTCACATTCATATGAAACGCCCGGTCCCATAATTTCAGTAAGACCGTAAACATCGTGCGCTCTAATTCCGAGCGCCTCTTCAATCTGCTTACGCATTTCCTCCGTCCAAGGCTCGGCTCCGAATATACCTGCTCTCAGTTTAAGCTGATTTTTTACTCCCATTTCCTTTACTGTTTCACCAAGGTACATAGCATACGACGGTGTACAGCAAAGATGTGTACTTCCCAAATCGCACATAAAACGTATCTGTCTTTCTGTATTTCCCGACGACGTCGGTATTACCATTGCGCCGACTTTTTCCGCGCCCTGATGTGCTCCGAGTCCGCCGGTGAACAAGCCGTAACCGTAAGAAACCTGTACTCGAGATTTTTCATCTCCGTCCGCCGCTACAAGCTGACGCGCAAAACCGTTTGACCACTGGTCAAGGTCACCTCTGGTATAACCTGCAACAATCTGCTTTCCCGTAGTGCCCGACGACGCCTGTATTCTTACAATATCCCTTTTAGGCACTGCAAGGAGCTGAAACGGATAATAGTCCCTTAAATCCTGCTTTGTCGTAAACGGCAGTTTTGATATGTCCTCAAGAGTTTTTATGTCCTCAGGCTTTACCCCTGTTTCGTCCATACGCTCTCTGTACATCTGTACATTTTCATAAACACGTTTTACCTGCCATTTCAGCTTTTCAAGCTGATGTCCTTCAAGCTCTGAACGCTCCATACATTCAATGTCAGGTTGGAAATATCTCCCCATTTATACCACTCCTTTTATATTTTTTACATTGTATATCCCAGTTCAAACGCCTTTAAATTCATTTCCACGAATTTTTCGGGTACTGTTTCTTTAATCGAATCGAGCCATACCTGTTTATCCACGTCCATACTTTTTGCAAGAAGTCCGATAAGCACTACGTTTACAGCCTTTATGTTACCTGCCTCGCCTGCAAGTTTAAGCGCGTCAACCGCCTGCAAATTGATTTTACTCTCCAATTTCTTCTGAATATCCTCAGGATACTCCATTGCTCCTGTTATTACGGGCATTGGATTCATCTGCTGAGTGTTTGCAATCATTTTACCGCCCTTTTTAAGATACGGTAAAGCGCGCATTGCCTCAAGCATTTCAAACGCAAGTATCAAATCCGCCTCTCCGCGGTCTATAATAGGTGAATATACTTTTTCACCGTATTTCACATATGTAACAACACTGCCGCCGCGCTGGCTCATACCGTGTACTTCGCTGACTTTAACATCGTAGCCTTCCTTTATAGCTACCCTTCCTAAAATTCGGCTTGCAAGAAGTGTTCCCTGTCCGCCGACACCGACTATCATTATATTCATTTTATTTCTCCTTTCTGTCTATTGCACCAAACGGGCAGACCTGCGTACACAATCCGCAGCCGTTACACTGAGTTGTATCAATTCTGACGGTATCCCCGTCAACCGATATTGCAGGACAGCCAAGTTTCATACACATTTTACACTTCTTGCATTTATCGTTAATTTCACAGTGTCCCGAATACTGCTTACGCATATTCGGCAGCAGTGCGCAAGGTCTTTGCGCTATAATAACCGAAGGAGCCTCTCTTTCCACTTCTTCTTTTACTACTTTTTCAAAGTTCTTAACATCAAACGGGTCTGCAACAACAACATTTTCAATTCCGATTGACTTGCAAAGCGCAATCAGATTTACCTGTTTTGTTTCCTCCTTACGGATTGTATAACCCGTTGTCGGGTTGTCCTGATGACCCGTCATACCCGTAATTGAGTTATCCAGTATAATAACCGTGTTATTTCCCTTATTATAAACTATATCAACAAGCCCTGTAATTCCCGAATGCATAAATGTCGAATCACCGATTACAGAAACAAGTTTCTTGTTAAATTCCGCACCTCGCGCCTTTGCCATACCGTGCGCCGCACTTACTGACGCTCCCATACAGATTGTTGTGTCAACGCTCTGTAACGGCGCCGCCGCGCCAAGCGTATAACAGCCAATGTCACCCGAAACGACAAGTCCGAGCTTTTTCAATACATAGAATGTGCCTCTGTGCGGACAGCCTGCGCACATTACAGGCGGTCTTACAGGGACATTTTCATCAATAGTGTCAAATTCAGGCGCATCTATGTCCAACACTGCCTTTTTAATCATTGCAGGCGTATATTCGCCAAGCAATGTAAACACTTCCTTACCGATTACATCAATGCCGATACTTTTACAAAAATCTTCTATTACAGGGTCAAGCTCCTCTATAACATATACCTTGTCATACTGAGCTGCAAAGTCTTTAATTTTCTTCTCAGGAAGCGGATAAACAACGCCGAGCTTTAAATAATCAACATTATCGCCAAGCGCCTCCTTTGCGTACATATACGCAATACCGCCTGCAATTACACCGATTTTTGCGCCGTTCTTTTCAACTCTGTTAAGCTCTGTATTTTCTGCCATTTCCTTCAATGCCGCTATTCTGTTTTCAACATCAACGTGACGTTTAATAGCGTTGGCAGGCATCATTACATACTTCTGCGGATTTTTTTCATAATCTTTCAGCGGTATGTCTGCTCTTTCCTCTTCCTCTACAAGGCTCTGAGAATGTGAAACTCTTGTTGAAAGTCTTAAAAATACAGGTGTGTCATACTGCTCTGACAGTTCATAAGCTTTTTTTGTAAAGTCCTTACATTCGCCGCTGTCAGACGGTTCAAGCATAAGTATTTTAGACGCTTTTGCATAGTGACGTGAATCCTGTTCATTCTGTGACGAGTGCATACCCTGATCGTCCGCCACACAAAGCACAAGACCTCCGTTTACTCCCGTATAACTAACCGTAAATACAGGGTCTGCCATTACGTTAAGTCCTACGTGTTTCATACAAGACATTGAACGCGCGCCTGCAATTGATGCTCCGATTGCCACTTCTGCGGCAACCTTTTCATTCGGCGCCCATTCCACATAAATATCATCATATTTAACAATATTTTCAGTTATTTCGGTACTCGGCGTACCCGGATATGATGAAACAACGCTTACACCCGCCTCATATGCGCCGCGGGCTACAGCCTCGTTTCCAAGCATTAGTTTTTTCATTATGTAATCCTCCTTACGATTCTTTAACCATTATTATAATTTTAACAAAAATAAGTCTTATCGTCAAGTATATTGTAGAAAAACGTAACAAATTCCACTTTTAAGCATTTATGCGATTAATCCGATATAACGCGCTATAAAAATCCAAAAGGTAAGCGTCAGAGCGGACAGCAAAGTGGTTATTACAATTGTACTTGATGTGAGTACACCTTCGTGTCCCATATTTTTTGCCATTATATAACTTGAAGGTGTAGTAGGTGAACCAAGCATTACAATAAGTGCCACAAGCTCCTGTTCACTGAACTGCATTTTTACGGCAAACGTCAGAAATACCGCAGGCAAAACAACAAGCTTAACCGCTGCCGCTATAACTGCAGTATTGATTTTTACAACTGCTTTACGTCCTTCAAAACCTGCCCCGATTGCCACAAGCGCAAGCGGCGTTGCCATTTTTGCAAATGATTCAAGTGTTTTGTCCGCAATTTCCGGAAGGTCAAGCCGTATAAACGACGCTATAACCCCAAGTGCAATGCCTATTATAATAGGATTCTTAATTATATTCAACACCGACTTCTTAATATGCGCCGCTCCGCTGTCACTGCCGCTTTCAAAGGTAAGTACCAGTACGGCAAATATATTAAAAAGCGGTACACAACCAATTATCATAACAGGAGCCATTCCACTGTCACCATACATATTCTGAATAAAAGCAACTCCCATAACCGCCGCGCTTGAGCGATAACCTGCCTGCACAAACTCTGCGGTCAGTGACTTATCCTTTAAGAAAAGCCGCGCGCCAAGCCACAGACATACACACGCAATCACAGTTACCGCCGCGCAAAACATCACATATCTTACGTCAAAATCCGCAATTATATCAGTGGTTGACAAATCCACGAATAACAGTATCGGTAATGTCACTGTAAAATTGAATTTGTTGGCACTTTTTACAAAAGCGTCGTTTAAAATACCTATTCGCTTTAATATGTATCCTGCCGCAATCACTAAAAACACAGGAATTGTGGCATTTAAGCTGTAAATTAAGCTTTCCATTTTTTTCTCCCAAAAACTGCCGCTTTTTACAGCGGCAGTTTATAATTTATTTAACTACTATATTAACAAGTTTATCAGGTACGGCAATCACCTTAACGACAGTTTTACCCTCAATAAGACCTTTTATCTTATCCGTATTCATTGCCGCCTCCTGCGTACCGTTTCTGTCCAGTCCTGCCGGTATCATCAGCTTATCCTTGATTTTACCGTTTATCTGAACAACAATTTCAATTTCATCATCAACCGTCTTTTCCTCCTCAAACGACGGCCACGGCTGAAGTGACAACAAACCGTCATTACCGTAAATCTGCCACAGTTCCTCTGTCATATGCGGAGCTACCGGATTTAAAAGCGTTATAAGCGTCATATACTCGCCGCGAGTTACCGAACCTTTCTTTGAAAAATCGTTTACAAGGCTCATCATAGTTGCAATTGCGGTGTTGAACTTCATTCTTTCAAAATCATCGCCAACCTTCTTTATTGCCTTATGCATATTCTTTTCCAAGTCCGCGCTGTAGCCCTCTTCATCAGTTACTATAGACTGTAAATTCCATACTCTTTCAAGGAATTTATAACAGCCTTTAAGCCCCTGCTGCGACCACGGCGTTGACTGGTCAAATGCGCCGATAAACATTTCATACGTTCTGAACGCGTCTGCGCCGAATTCGTTTACAACATCATCAGGATTTACCACATTACCTCGTGATTTAGACATTTTTTCATTATTCTCGCCTAAAATCATACCGTGTGAGGTACGTTTCATATATGGTTCTTTCGTCGGAACCACACCTATGTCATACAGGAACTTATGCCAGAAACGCGAATACAAAAGGTGCAAGGTTGTATGCTCCATACCTCCGTTATACCAATCAACAGGCGACCAGTATTCAAGCGCCTCTTTTGAGGCAAGCGCGTCGTTATTGTGAGGGTCCATATAACGCAGGAAGTACCAGCTTGACCCTGCCCACTGAGGCATTGTGTCTGTTTCTCTCTGAGCCTTGCCTCCGCAGTGTGGACACGTTGTTTCTATCCAGTCATACGCCTTTGCAAGCGGTGATTCACCGTTATCTCCCGGTTCAAATGTATCTATTTCAGGCAGTTCAAGCGGCAGTTCACTTTCAGGAATTGCTACCCAGCCGCACTTATCACAATGTACCAGCGGAATCGGTTCACCCCAGTAACGCTGACGCGAGAATACCCAGTCACGCAGTTTGAAATTAACCTTACGTTCTCCAAGTCCCTGTTTTTCAAGCCAGTCTATCATTGCAGGAATTGCCTCTTTGACAGGCATACCGTTAAGAAATTCGGAATTAACCATATTACCCTTATAAACGTCGGTATATGCCTCCTCCTGAACATTTTTACCGCCTGATACAACCTCAATAATAGGCAGATTAAATTTCTTTGCAAAATCCCAGTCACGGCTGTCGTGAGCAGGAACCGCCATAATTGCTCCCGTTCCGTATGTTACAAGCACATAATCGGAAATAAATACAGGCAATTCAGCGCCGTTTGCAGGGTTAACCGCATATATTCCCTCAAGCTTAACGCCTGTCTTGTCCTTTGCAAGCTCAGTACGTTCAAATTCAGATTTCTTTGCCGCCTCAGCCTTATATTTAAGTACCTCATCATAATTTTTGATACTGTCTTTCATTTTTTCGATAAGCGGATGTTCAGGTGACATAACGGTATACGTTGCGCCGAAAAGCGTATCCGCGCGCGTAGTATACACTACCATCTCATCGCCTGTAGAAAGCTTAAATTTAACTTCTGCGCCTTCACTGCGTCCAATCCAGTTTTTCTGCTGAGTTTTTATCTTTTCAAGATAATTCACATCATCAAGGTCATCAATAAGTCTTTGCGCGTACTCCGTAATTTTCAGCATCCACTGGCTCTTGCGTTTCTGCACAACCTCGCTGCCACAGCGTTCACATACGCCGCTTACAACCTCTTCGTTTGAAAGTCCGACCTTACAGCCTGTACACCAGTTTATCGGCATTTCCTGCTTATAAGCAAGTCCGTGCTTAAATAACTGCAGAAAAATCCACTGCGTCCATTTATAGTAATTCGGGTCAGTCGTATTTACTTCGCGCGACCAGTCAAACGAGAAACCGAGCATTTTTAGCTGTCTTGTAAAATTCTCAATATTTTTTGCAGTAACAATTTTCGGATGAACCTTGTTCTTAATCGCAAAATTCTCCGTCGGCAGTCCGAATGCGTCCCAGCCGATAGGATAAAGCACATTATATCCCTCCATACGGCGTTTGCGCGCTATAATATCAAGCGCGGTATAACTTCTGGGATGTCCTACGTGCAGACCTGCGCCCGACGGATACGGAAACTCTATCATTGTAAAATATTTTGGCTTTTCAGAGTTGGTTTCAGCGTGAAACGCGCCTGTTTCCTCCCATTTGTCCTGCCACTTCTTTTCTATGGCTTTGAAATTATAATTTTCCATTGGTATATAAGCTCCTTTTATATGATTTAGTTTTCTTCATCAGCGGTTTGACCGGCGTCATCCCATAGTCGTTCTATCGCGTAAAATTCGCGTATTTCCTGCTGCATAACGTGAACTATCACATCACCGTAGTCCATAAGTATCCAGTTACCTCCGCGGTAGCCCTCCTTATGGTGAACAATGAAACCTGCCTCTTCCATCTTTTCCTCTACCTCATCAACACAAGCGCGCACCTGCACCGTTGACTGACAGGAGGCAATCACAAAATATTCTGCAAGAGATGTCTGCTCCGCAACGTCAATCACTTCAATATTGCCTGCTTTTTTATCGTCAAGCGCTTTTTCAATTATTTCTGTTTTTTCTTTTACCGTCATACTTATACTCCTTTTTTTAATCTCTGTTTAAAACTATATCATTCCACATATAAATCATATTCGGATGTATTATACTCTGTCTTTGTGAATTTCTTTTCAGTTCAAATTCCACACTTTTTATAATTGCGGCTGTCAAATCCTTATTAACAAGCCGTCTAAGCTCGTCCACTCCTTCAAAATCACGTCCTGCCTCCGTAATATCAGCAATATATATAATTTTTTCAAGCAGTGTCATTCCGGCGCGTCCAACCGTATGATACTTAATTGCATTTAATATCTCGACGTCATTTATGCCATACTCTGTTCTTGCAATTTCTACGCCCAAAAAGCTATGGACTATCGGAATACAAAGTTTTGCATATTCATCAAGCTCAACACCTAATTTTTTGCATACATCAAGCTGTTCATCAGGCGTGAATTTCTTAGCGCAGTCGTGCAGAAGTCCTGCTATATACGCTTTTTCCTCATCTGCACCGTAAATGACAGCAAGCCGTTTCGCCTCTTCCGCTACGCCAAGACTATGGATATATCTCTTTTCATAAAGATTATTTTTCAGTTTGTTTTTTAATTCATCTGACATAAAGACCGTTCTCCTCAATATATCCGAGCACCTTACGTGGCAGCATTTCCCGAACATTTTCTCCGTTTAATATGCATTCCCTTATTTGGGTTGATGAAATATCCGTTACAGGCGCGTCTATAGGACAAATATACCCCTCAAAACGTGTTTTTATTTCGGCAATCGTATTTAAAAGCGATTTCTCCGATTTACGAGGGAAAACCAAAACCGACGCCAGAGCAAGTATTTTTTCAGGCTTGTACCATTTCGGCAAATCCTCCAGAGAATCCTCACCTATTATAAAAAACAGTTCGTCCTCAGGATACTTTTTCTTCAAATATTCAAGCGTGTAAAGCGTATAAGACTTTTCAGACCTGTTTACTTCAAAATCATCATCAATAAATGAACTGTTATCCGATATTGCCAAACGCGTCATATTAAAACGGTGGCGCGCGTCTGTCATAGCCGTTTTATGCGGCGGATTTCCGCTTGTTATAAATATTATGCGGTTAAGCCCATACTGCGCCTGTGCCTTCTGCGCTATTAAAAGGTGCGCGTTATGCACGGGGTTAAACGTACCGCCCATTATTCCCGTTCTCATTTCTTCGGCAGCTCGATTTTTCTGTATTTTTCCTCGTCTGCCTGACGGTAAATTATAAACTTATTTCCGATAGCCTGAACAGGTTCGGCGTTAAGCCTTGCGGCAACATCGTTACACGTCTGACGCGTATCAAGCAGAGCGCTTTCAAGAATATGCACCTTTAAAATTTCTCGTTTATTGAGCGCCATATTAATTCCGTCAATAAGCGCGTCTGAAATTCCGTCTTTGCCAATTTGAAATATCGGTTCAAGCGTATGGGAAAGCTTTCTCAGATACGCTCTTTGTTTACTTGTAATCATTCTTATCTCCTATCTGAGTATACAATTATATAAGCGTATTATAGCATTTTTTCTCTTATATGTCAATCAATTCATATACTCGCATTTTTAATTTTTATTGCATTTGGAGAAATGATGTGATATACTATATTTACCACATAAAATTCAATATGAAATTATCCGCCAAGTACGTTTTTTTATTTACAAAAAATGTAGGCTTTATTTTTCGTGCTTGGGTATGGAAAATTGAATTTTGTGTGGTAACAAATCAAGCCTCGTTTTTATGCGTGGCTTGTCCACGCATTTTTTATTGCACGGAAATACATATGAACGGAGGAGATATTATGCGTCTGAAAATACCATAGCTAAACATATAGAAAAATGCGTTACTCCGCTTATTACCACGTGACTATGCGTAAATTACTTTAATATTCACAAAAAAATCAGAAAGGCTGTCACAATGACAGCCTTTTTACTATTTCATAAGATATTCGTCCACAGCTTGAGCCGCCTCGCGTCCCTCGCGGATTGCCCACACTACAAGACTCTGACCGCGTCGGCAGTCGCCTGCGGCAAATACTCCTCTGAGGCTCGTTTTATGGTCCGACTCGTCAGCCATTACGTTACTGCGCGCGTCAGTTTCAAGTGTAAGCTGATTTAAAAGCTCCTGTTCAGGTCCGAGAAAGCCCATTGCAATAAGCACAAGCTCACATTCCCTGACCTTCTCTGTACCCTTTATCGGGACAGGCGCACCCGTTGACCAGTCAACCTCTACCGTATGAACGGCTTTTACCTGCCCTTTTTCGTCGCCTTCAATTTTTGTAACCGTCGTCAGGTATTCACGAGGGTCGTGTCCGTAAAGCTCTATAGCCTCCTCCTGACCGTAATCTGTCTTTTTAACTCTGGGCCATTCGGGCCACGGGTTACTCTCCTGTCTTTCCTCAGGAAGTTCCGCCATAATTTCAAGCTGTACCACACTCTTACAGCCGTGACGTATCGACGTTCCCACACAGTCCGTGCCCGTGTCGCCACCGCCTATAACTATTACATTTTTACCCTCAGCGTTGATATACATTCTGTCGTTAAGTTCAGAATCCAAAAGGCTCTTTGTATTCGCCTTTAAAAAGTCAACCGCATAATGAACACCCTTTAAGTCCGCGCCCTCAACCGTAAGCGGTCTTGGCTTTGTCGCGCCCGTACAGAGGACTACCGCGTCAAATTCATTCACAAGATTTACGGCAGGGTAGTTTTTACCGATTTCCGTATTGACCTTAAATGTCACGCCCTCTTTTTCCATAAGCTCAACCCTGCGTTCTACCACCGATTTATCCAGTTTCATATTCGGTATTCCGTACATAAGCAGTCCGCCTGAGCGGTCTGCGCGTTCAAATACCGTTACACGGTGTCCCATCTGATTAAGACTGTCAGCGCACGCCAGCCCTGCAGGACCGCTGCCGACTACAGCAACGCGCTTTTCAGTTGATTTTTCAGGTATTCTCGGCTTTACCTTATCTTCTTTGAACATTGTATCGATTATGTGACACTCAATATTTTTTATAGTAACGGCAGGGTCGTGCATACCGAGAGTACACGATCCCTCGCAAAGCGCAGGACATACGCGCCCCGTAAATTCGGGGAAATTGTTCGTCAGTGAAAGCCGTCTGTATGCCTCGTCAATATCTCCGCGGTATACGAGGTCGTTCCATTCGGGAATGAGGTTGTTCAGCGGACAGCCGATTGACGTCCTGCCTATCTGTTTTCCCGTATGACAGAACGGTATTCCGCAGTCCATACAGCGTGCGCCCTGTAAACGCAGTTTTTCCAAGTCAAAATGCGTGTGAAACTCGTTCCAGTCCTTCATTCTTTCCTTCGGAGGTCTGTCCTCGGGAAGCTGTCTTTCATATTCTAAAAATCCTGTTGGTTTTCCCATTTTCCATCCTCCTTTACGCTATTTCTACTTTCTTACCCGTTACGTTTTCAAATGCCGTAAGCATTGCCTCGTCACGGTCTGTTCCCTTTTCCAACTCCTCGTCAAGCACCTTTATTACCTTTTTATAATCGTTCGGTATTACCTTGACAAATTTATTTTTTTCACTTTCAAAATTTCCGAGAAGTTTTTCCGCAACGTCGCTTTTTGTATATTTAACGTGCTTTTCAAGCATTTCCTTTAACTTATCCGCGTCTTTTTTATCCAGCGGTTCAAGTCCTACAAGTTCTTTGTTACACTTTCTTTCAAGTGTACCGTCAATGTCGTACACATAAGCAACTCCACCTGACATACCTGCCGCAAAGTTTCTGCCTATGCCGCCGATTACCGCAACACAGCCGCCTGTCATATATTCACAGCCGTGGTCGCCGATACCCTCGACAACTGCCGTCATTCCCGAATTTCTCACACAGAAACGCTCGCCTGCTATACCGCGTATATACGCCTCACCGCTTATAGCGCCGTAGAAAGCAACGTTACCAATAATAACATTCTCGCTCGGGTTAAATTTTGCGTCTGACGGCGGCACTACGATAATTTTACCGCCCGACAGCCCTTTGCCTATATAGTCGTTGCTGTCGCCTTCAAGCTTCATAGTAACACCCGGTGCAAGAAACGCACCAAAGCTCTGTCCCGCACTGCCGACAAAATTCAGGCGTATACTATCCTCTTTCAGTCCTTTTTCACCGTGTTCACGCGCGATTTCAGAAGAAAGAATTGTTCCCGTTACACGGTTTATGTTTGTAATTTCCAGTTTCGCCTCGATATTTTTACCGCTATGCACGGCAGGCTCGCAAAGCTTTAACAACGTATTCATATCAAGAGTTTTATACAGCTCGTGATCCTGCATTTCATTATGATAACGCTCATAGTCGTTTGAACAGATTTTCGGCTGATACAGGAGCGAAGACAGATCTACGGTCTTTGCTTTCCAGTTGTCCTCAATTGTTTTCTGGGTCAGTCTTTCAACATGTCCAATCATCTCGTCAACGGTCTTTACACCGATTTTAGCCATCCATTCGCGTAAATCCTGCGCTATAAAACGCATAAAGTTTTCAACGTATTCAGGCTTACCGCAAAAACGTTTTCTAAGTTTCGGATTCTGCGTCGCAACGCCGACAGGGCAAGTGTCAAGATTACATACCCTCATCATTACGCAGCCTATGGCAATCAGCGGACCTGTCGCAAATCCAAATTCCTCTGCGCCCAGAAGCGCCGCTACTGCAACATCACGTCCTGTTAAAAGCTTACCGTCCGTTTCGATAACAACCCTGTTACGCAAATTGTTCATCAAAAGCGCCTGATGTGCCTCCGCAACTCCAAGTTCCCAAGGAAGTCCCGCGTGCCGAACGCTTGTTTTCGGAGCCGCTCCCGTACCGCCGTCATAGCCCGATACAAGAATTACGTCCGCTCTGCCCTTTGCAACGCCTACTGCTATTGTTCCGACACCTGCCTCCGAAACAAGCTTTACGGTTACGCGCGCGTCACGGTTGGCATTCTTTAAATCGTGTATTAACTGCGCCAAATCCTCAATTGAATATATATCGTGGTGCGGCGGCGGTGAAATCAGTCCGACGCCCGGAGTTGAATGTCTTGCCTTTGCAATCCACGGGTATACCTTTCCGCCCGGAAGATGTCCGCCCTCACCAGGTTTTGCGCCCTGCGCCATCTTTATCTGTATTTCCTTCGCATTCTGCAAATAGTGTATATGCACACCGAAACGTCCCGACGCAACCTGCTTAATCGCGCTTGAACGGCTGTCGCCGTTTTCGTCCGGAATATAGCGTTCAGGGTTTTCTCCGCCCTCACCGCTGTTTGATTTACCGCCAAGCCTGTTCATTGCAATTGCAAGACACTCGTGCGCCTCCTGCGAAATTGAACCATAGGACATTGCTCCCGTTTTAAAACGTTTTACAATACTTTCTACACTTTCAACCTTATCTATCGCAATCGGCTTATCTATCGTTTTAATGTCAAGCATTCCGCGTATTGTACACTGTTTTTGACTATGCTCGTTCATTTCGTCCGCATATTCCTTATACAGCTTGTAATTGCCTGTACGGCAAGCCATTTGCAGTTTATATATTGATTCGGGATTGAACATATGATATTCGCCGTTGGCTCTCCACTTATATTCACCGCCTGTTTTAAGCGCTTTTTTTCCGTCCACCTTGTCAAACGCCTCCGCGTGACGGATAAGCACTTCTTTTTGTATATGCTCAAGTCCGATTCCGCCGATACGCGTCGCCGTACCTGTAAAATATTTATCCACCACGCTTTGCGCGATTCCCAGAGCCTCGAATATCTGCGCGCCCTGATATGACTGAATAGTGGAAATGCCCATTTTCGACATAACCTTTACAATGCCCTTTGTACAAGCCTTATTAAACCTCTTAACTCCCTCTTCCGTCGTATATTCAATCAGTTTATTCTGATACAGCTCTTCTATCGCCTCATAAGCCATATACGGATTTATGCCGTTTACACCGTAACCGATAAGGCACGCAAAATGATGTACCTCCCTCGGTTCGCCGGATTCAAGCACAATTGAGGCTTTCATTCTCGTACCGCGCCTTATAAGATGATGGTGCAGTCCCGACGCCGCCAAAAGCGCAGGTATCGGGGCTTTATCCTTATCCATTCCCTTATCTGACAGAATAATTATATTATAGCCGTTTTCAATCGCTATGTCCGCCGCCTCAAATATGGTTTCCATAGCCGTTTCCATATCATTCTCCTGCTTTACGTTAAACAGTGACGGAATAGTTATGGATTTAAAGCCTTCAAGGTCGATATTTCTGAGTTTTTTAAGTTCATCATTCGTAAGTATCGGACTTAACGCACGTACTTTACGGCAGTTCAGCTCCGACGACGTTAAAAGGTTCTGCTCACAGCCGAAAAGCGTGTAAGTAGATGTTACTATCTGTTCACGGATAGCGTCAATCGGAGGATTTGTTACCTGCGCGAAAAGCTGTTTAAAGTAGTTATACATTAACTGCGGTTTTTCCGACAGTACCGCAAGAGGTATATCCGTACCCATTGCACTTATCGGGTCATCTGCTTTTTCAACAATTGACTTTATAGTTGAATTTACGTCCTCCCAAGTATATCCGAACGCTTTCTGACGCGTCAGCAAAGGCAGTGAATCCTCTCCGTTTTCACGGTTCACAAACATATTCTCAAGCACAATAAAGTTTCTCGACAGCAAATGCTCGTTTACATTCCCCTTTGCGCCGTCCTTTAAATGCTGTACAAGGTCGTGCCACGAATCGCCTTTTTTACCCGTATCCGAAGGCAGGTCGTCAAGCTCCGTAAGAGTTTTTTCCACCCACTCGCTGTACGGCTTATGCAGAGCCTCCGTTTTTTTAATTTCTTCATCTGAGATGATTTTCCCCTCCTGCGTATCAATCAGAAACATCTTTCCGGGGTGCAGACGTTCCTTTTTGATAATTGCAGACGGGTCAATGTCTGTTACGCCTACCTCTGACGAAAGAATAATCATATCATCAGACGTCACATAATAGCGAGCCGGTCTTAATCCGTTTCTGTCAAGCGTAGCGCCGACATACCGTCCGTCGGTAAACGCAACTGCGGCAGGTCCGTCCCAAGGTTCGGTTATACAGGAATGGTACTCGTAAAACGATTTCATTGCAGGGTCCATATCCTTGTTGTTTTCCCACGGTTCAGGAATTGTCATCATAACTGCGCGAGGCAGTGAAAAGCCCGAAAGATGTAAAAACTGCAAATAATTATCAAGCATTGCAGAATCCGAACCGTCCTCATTTATTACAGGAAGGATTTTATCCATATCCCCCTCAAATTCAGGAGTTGCAAACATTCTCTCGCGAGCCTTTACCCAGTTTACATTACCGCGTATTGTATTGATTTCACCGTTATGGATAATGTAACGGTTCGGGTGCGCTCTTTCCCAAGACGGGAACGTGTTGGTCGAAAAACGCGAATGTACAAGCGCAATAGCGGTTTTCATATCCACATCTTTTAAATCAAGATAAAACTCATTTACCTGTTCGGGAGTAAGCATACCCTTATAAACAAGTGTGCGCGCAGACAGCGACGCAAAATAGAAGTAATTGTCCAGACCGCTTTTTCTTATTTCCTTCTCAGCTATCTTTCCTATAATATACAGCTTACGCTCAAACGAATCAGCGTCAAGGCTGTCGGAGCCTTTGGCAATAAACACCTGCACAATATGCGGCATTGCCTCCCTTGCGCTGTTTCCTATGCAGACCTCATACACGGGCACCTCTCGTATGCCGAGCAATTTTTGTCCTTCACCCTCAATAATAGCGCCAAGCTTTTCAAGGCTCTGATTACGCGTATCAATATCGGGCGACAAAAACAGCATACCCACGCCGTACTCACCTTTTGCAGGCAATTTTATGCCCTCATTTTTACATACTTTTTTCATAAAACTATGAGGCATTTGAATAAGTATTCCTGCACCGTCGCCGGTATCAAGCTCCGAGCCTACTCCTCCGCGGTGAGCAAGATTTTTTAAAATCTGAATTGCCTGATTTATAATCGTATGCGAGGTTCTTCCTTTTATATTTGCAATGAAACCTATACCGCAGGCGTCGTGTTCAAACTGCGGGTCATACATCCCCTGTTTTTCAGGTAAACCGTTATACTCCATTTTGTTCAGTCCTTTCGTTTTTACTGTTAACAAACTAAAAAGATGTTTCAATCAATACATATTCCTCTTGAAAATATGTACTAATCGAAACACCTTTGTTTCGTCAAATTATTTTGTTATCTTAAGCTAATAATTATTCTACCATATATTTACCGTTTTGTCTACTATAAATATTACAAAATCTTTTTAATTTTTTCCATTGCTTTTATGGTATTTTCCTTAGTTGAAAATGCAGTAAGTCTTATATACCCCTCTCCGCTCGGTCCGAAACCTGCACCGGGAGTTGTAACAACGCCTGCCTCCTCAAGCAGTTTATCAAAGAAGTCCCACGACTTCATACCGTCAGGAGTTTTTGCCCATATATACGGCGCATTTTCACCGCCGTACACCGTCAGCCCCGCCTCTGTCAGCGCGTCGCGTATAATTTTAGCATTGTCAAGATAATACCTGATTGCCTCACGTGTTTCAGCATAACCTTCGTCACTGTAGACCGCCTCCGCGCCTCGCTGAATTATATATGGAACACCGTTGAATTTCGTACACTGACGTCTGTTCCATAAACCGTTAAGCTCTGTACCGTTAAGCTTCAATTCGTGCGGTACAACAGTATAGGCACAGCGTGTACCTGTAAAACCGGCGGTCTTTGAAAAGCTCCTGAACTCAATTGCCACTTCCTTTGCCCCGTCAAGTTCATAAATACTGTGCGGTACGTCAGGGTCTGTTATAAACGCTTCATAAGCGCTGTCGTAAAGGATTACAGAACCATTTTCCTTTGCATACTTAATCCACGGTTTAAGCTGTTCGCGCGTTGCGCTTACGCCTGTCGGATTGTTCGGGAAACACAAATATATTATATCAACCTTTTCTTCAGGCAATTCAGGCATAAATCCGTTTTCCTCCGTACACGGCATATAGTAAAGATTTGTCCAATGCCCGTTTACAAAATCTCCTGCGCGTCCTGCCATAGCGTTAGTGTCAACATATACGGGATAAACAGGGTCGCATACGGCAACCTTATTATCCTTTGCAAAAATATCTCCGATATTTCCGCAATCTGATTTTGCTCCGTCAGAAACGAATATTTCATCAGGCTTTATATCCATTTCTCGCGCCTTATAATCCTTCTCAACTATCTTTTCTCGTAAAAAGTCATAGCCCTGCTCGGGTCCGTAACCGTGAAATCCTTCAGCTGTGCCCATTTCATCAACTGCCCTGTGCATAGCCTCCGTAACTGACGGCGCAAGCGGTTTTGTAACGTCGCCTATTCCCATTTTTATAATTTCCTTATCGGGATTCTGCTCAGAATATGCCGCAACTTTCTTTGCTATTGTTGAAAACAGATAGCTTCCCGGCAGTTTTAAATAGTTTTCATTAATTTTTGCCATTATATTTCTTCCTTTCCGTATCAATTATATTGTTATTGTTCCGTCAAAAACAAATTCCGCAGGACCTGTCATATAAACTTTATTTTCTTCTCTGTCCCATTTTATATGCAGCGTACCGCCCAGAAGTATTAAATCCGCCTCGTCCTCAGTCAGACCGTTCAGGCTCGCCGCCACAAGCGTCGCACACGCGCCTGTACCGCAAGCAAGAGTTTCTCCTGCTCCGCGTTCCCATACGCGCATTTTAATTGTATTTCTGTCAACAATCTTAGCAAACTCAGTATTTATCCTGCTCGGAAACAGTTTATGCGTTTCAAAATAAGGTCCTATCTTTTCAATTTCCAGACTGTCAGTATCGTCAATAAAAGTCACCGCGTGCGGATTACCCATTGATACGCCTGTCACGCCGTAGGTGTTTTTGAGAACCTCGACAGGCTCATTTATAAATCTGTCAAGCAGAGAATCAATCGGTATGTTCTTCGGCGTAAGCTCTGGCGTTCCCATATTTACACAAACTGTCTGAACTTTTCCGTCCTTTACGTTAAGGTCAAGAATCTTAATTCCTGCAAGCGTTTCAAGCGTAATTTGAGTTTTTTCTGTAAGCCCTCTGTCGTAAACATATTTACCGACACATCTCGTAGCGTTTCCACACATTTCCGCCTGAGTTCCGTCACTGTTATACATATCCATACGAAAATCCGCCTTGTCTGACGGACATATAAGAACAAGACCGTCAGAACCTATACCGAAATGCCTGTTGCTTACTGCTTTTGCAGTAGCATTTATATCCTTAATATTTTCTTCAAAACAATTCACATATATGTAGTCATTTCCCGCGCCGTGCATTTTAGTGAAATTAAATGTCTGCATTTTCCCATCTCCATTTTATTAAATATTTAAAATCGCCTTTGCCGTATCTATAAATTTCGCGCCCGTGTCCATACTTCGTTTCTGGATAAAACGATGTGCCTGTTCCTCTGTCATCAAGTGGTTTTCCATAAGATATGCCTTAGCGCTTTCAATAATTTTTTCTTCTTCAAAGGTACGCTTTTTTCTGTGCTTACGCCGTTCTATTATACCTACAAAAGTTTCTATTGAATTTATTAATATCTGTCTGTTTACAGGGAGGGTTACAACAAATATATCCTGATTATATATTTCTCCCTGACGTTCAGCCTTGACTATGCTCATAAGTTTCTGACCATCTCTTAAATCCTCAAAAACATCATCTGCCACTGCGTCAGGGAGTTTATACCCCATAATTACAAGCACTTCGTCACAATCGACTACGGCACGCAGCAGCTCTGCCTTTGATTGGCACACGGCATATACTTCATAGCCGCTGCCATCAAGCATTATTTTTATCTTATCGGCTGTTTCATATTTCGAAAAAGCCAGCACTACTCGTTCCACCGTCCGCCCTCCTTTATCCGATAGTCAGTAACTTTTAATACTGTATCAGATATTTTTCAATCTCCCACTGATTTATAGTACAGCGATACTCATCATATTCCTGTTCTTTTGCCGAAAGATAACGCACTGCAAATCCTTCTCCCAAAAGTTCATTTATAAAATCCGATTTCTTTGCTATTCTTACCGCCTCATTAAGACTTATCGGCAGATTTTTAATTCCGAGCGACTCTCTTTCCTTATCGGACAGGTTATATATATTAACGTCAATACTCGGCGGAAGTGTTTCGTTGTCCCTGATACCGTTAAGCCCTGCTTTAAGGCACGCCGCTATTGCAAGATATGGATTAGCCGTAGGGTCAGGCGAACGCAGTTCAATGCGTGTGTCACCGTCTTTTCTGCTTGAAGGTATCCTCACAAGTAAACTTCTGTTTCTCTCCGACCACGAGATATAACAAGGCGCCTCATATCCGAGAACAAAACGCTTATATGAGTTTACAGTCGGATTTGTAAGACACGCCATATCGGGAGTATACTTTAAAATTCCTGCCGTAAATTTATATGCCGTGTCGGAAAGACCCGTCTGACTGTTTCCGTCAAAGAACACATTTTTACCGTCCTTCTTCAAAGACATAGTAAGGTGCATACCGCTGCCGCTTTCACCTGCAATGGGTTTCGGCATAAAGGTTGCGTGAAGTCCGTTTCTTTTTGCGATTGTTTTTACTACTGTTTTAAATGTAACAATCCTGTCGGCAGTTTTAAGCGCTTCTGCGCTTCTAAATCTTATTTCGTGCTGTCCCGGCGCTGTTTCGTGGTGCGACGCCTCTATCGCATAGCCCATCTCTTCAAGAGTAAGGCATATCTCCCTTCGGCAATTTTCTCCGTTGTCAAGCGGAGCGAGGTCAAAACTGCCTGCGCTGTCGTGCGGTTCAGCAGTCGGATTCCCTCGTTCATCAGTGTTAAAGAGAAAAAACTCACATTCAGGCTCAACCTCAAACGTATAGCCCATTTCCGCAGCCTCTTCAATTACTTTCTGCAAAACATAACGTGGGTCGCTTTCCAAACGTTTGCCGTCAGGAGTACATACGTCGCATATCAGCCTTGCAACCTTACCTTGATGAGGACGCCACGGAAAAATTGTAAAAGTGTCCAAATCAGGGTGAAGGTACAAATCGCTCTCTTCAACACCGACAAAACCTCTTACACTTGAACCGTCAAACATACATAGATTATCCAGCGCGTCAGACAGCTTTGAGGTGGTTATTGCCATATTACGCATTGAACCGAGCATATCCGTAAATTGCAGACGAATAAAGCGCACGTCCTCTTCTTCAACCAAATTAAAAATATCCTGTTTCGTAAGCATAGCCTTTTTCCTTTCATTTATATAATATTCTTTTTACTATACTACCTAAAAAGGGCGTTCCTATCCTGTTGGAAGAAACGCCCTTGTTCTTAACTGATATTGTAGCACAGCAAAAAAAGTTTGTCAAGACTAAATTTTATTTTGACATATCCAACGGTTTCATACCCTCTAAGCTGTTCCAGAGCATAAGCCTGACAGCCCCTAACGGAGTAAAACCACCGTCAGGAGATACTGTATTCTCACCTTTTATAAGAGATATATCCCTTGCACTGATACTTACAAGCCTGCCGCCGTCATATGACGCGAATACCACAGCATATGTACCGTCCTCAGGAACAGTTACAACCGCCTGACCATTTTCGTATTTAATACTGTAATCATATTCAACGGATTCTGTTTGTATCACATCACTTCGTAAAACAGTTCCGTCCTCATATGTCACCTCGCAAAGATACGAGCCTTTGCCGCCGGTAAATTTATTTGTTGTCTGTCCTTCAACCGCACTGCCTAAAACAGTTTTGATTGTCGTTGCAGTAACAGTCGGAAATGTCATTGTTTTTACTCCTGCAATAGAAAGAAAATACTCTCCGTCAGCCTCTGCAGTAAAGACATATTCACCGTCTGAATTTGCATTACATACGTCCTGAAACTCCTCAGTAACCACATTTGTAAGCGATACCATAGAAAATTCATCTAACGGCGAGGCAGGTTTTACCTTTAATATATCTCCCTCAGACAAACTGATTTTAAAATAATTCATATTTACATCATTTATACCGCTCCAGCCGTTTTCGCTGTCATAAGCGCTTATTTGAGAATTATGCTCGTATGCCTCCGCATTTTTATCTGTCACTTCCGATACTGTTACAGTTACCGGATACCACACATACGAAACGGGAGTTCCGTTCGCAGTGACAGTATAACCGTTTGAATCAGATACCTGCTCGGTTATTGCATAATCACAGAATTCAAGCTCTGAGTTATCATTTTTATTGATAAATTTTCCCTTTTCAGCGCTGACAAAGTAATTATTAACATTTCTTTCTGACATATGCTTATTCCAGCCGATTGTGAATACATCATTTCTGAGCGCCTTAATTCTGTATGGCTCTGTATTAGTTAAAGGCGCGTCAATTGCTATAAGCTTTTCACTGCCGCTATTCCTCAAATAAATATCCGCCTTATCGCTTGCGCCTTTTATTTTCGGCGCGCCTGACAGTATTACATTTTCAGCCTGACTGCCGAAATAAACAGCGTTATCATCCGCTGAAACAGCTTCACCTCCGTAAAGCTTTATATTTCCTTCAATGACAGCAATCGTCTGCTTATAACTATATTTTTTATCCGAGGTGTTAATTACCTTTCCTCTGTAAAGTGAAAATACTCCGTTTTCATTTACAGTTACTAAACCTGATTCTATAAACCCTGTATGATATGAAGAAGTAAGTGTTCCGCTCTCACCGCAGTCACTCAGGTTAAATGTTCCGCTGACCGTAATTCCGCTCTCGCCCATATCAAGTGTTTTACCGTTCAAGCAAAGATTTACATTTCCCTTGATTTCTATAGATTTATCAATAAATACATTCTCTGCAAGATAATAATTGCCGTCGGGAAGTTCAAGGCACGAAGAACCCGATTCCTCTACAGGTTCAATTGCATTACCGTCAATATACAATCTGCCGTCCGCCCCTGTCAGCTCCTTATCAAAGGTTACTGCATTTTCATAATTATATTCCGCAGTCATATAATGAGTATGCGTAGGTACAACCGTATACGGATAGTATCTTGACCCCTCTCCGTATAAAACTGCAGACGGATTCAGATAAAATGCAGGGCGTACACCTGCTTTACCGACTTCAACCAAATGTTCGTTAACCTCGCCCGACAGAGATGCTATACGAGCAAGATAGTCGTGATTTGCATTAGGTGTACGGAGCCAGTAATAAATAGGATGATAATACGGCTCATAATAATCTCCCACATTATCATATACGTTTTTCACCTGCTGTACATCCAGCAGGAACATTGTATCAGTAACCTGTTCTGAATATGCTTTGCTGTAATTCTGTACAACATCTGAAACAGAATTGTTATATGTATGTCTTTCCGAGCCTGTTGCGCCTTCAGTGTCTTTATCGTAAGTTGTTAAAATTGATTTTTGAGTAACTGTATTTATTACGGCTTTTTCTTCGGCTGTAAAATTGCTCAAAAATCCTGCCTCATCTGCGTATGGCGGCTGATTTCCGCAAGTCCACACTATGTTCCCCGCTGTATCCGAAGAATTAAGCCAATCTCTTATATTACTGTCAGCCCAGTAATTGGAACCGCGCGAAGGTCTGCTTTCAGACCTGCCGTGTGAACTGTCTGTATTATCTCCGCCTGCGTCAAATACTTTTTCACAGATTGAATTATCTGCAATCATAAGCGGCAGATAACCTTCCCTATACTTCATTGAAGTTTGTGTTGAGTCGATTATCGGATTACCGTTTTCATCGGTACCCGTCACTTTTTCAAAAGCAACACAGCGCCATTTAATCGGCTCTGCCATACCGTCTTCATTTATGTCGTATGTACCCATTTGAACAAATTCGCCCAATTCTATCGGCGTATTCTCAGCATTTGCCGTTATCGGCATTATGACTGTCACAGGTACAAGCATTACAGCCGCTGTAAGCAGCGATACGATTTTTTGTTTCATTTGCCAATCCACCTCTGATTACATTATTTATATATAGTAATTATACCATAAATTTCTCACAAAGTCAAATTCTGTCCAGCAATATTCCGCAGCCGCAAAAATCCTCACAGACGTCTAAAATAAGCATACCATTTTCTATCCGCGCTCCCATATCTCCGTGAGAATATATATCCTTAACCGTACAATTTCCTACAGGTATACTTACTATACCTGACGCATTTTCAAACGTATGTATTACGCACAATATCTTATCTCCGTTTTCACGCACAACTGCCTGCCAGCCCTCAGGGTGCCGTTCGCTTTTTATCCGTGTCCCGAAACGTCTTGATTTTCCGTGTTTTATTACAGGCACAGCCTTTTTATAAAATGCAATTCCTCTGTCAATTACGCTCCACTGCTCGTCGGTAAGCTCTTCAACGTCGCCCGATAAACACATTCTCCCCAGAAAAGTTGCTGAAACCGAATAGGCGATACGCTTTAAACTATCACCGCGCCTTATAACACACCATATCTGACTTTGACGCGGTAATATTGCCCTATGCAGATTCGCCGCTATAATCGGTATTTCAACGCACTCGTGCGCGTCGGAAAATGACGCCATAGACGAAAGCGACATAAAGCACGGTTCAAGACGGTTACCGCCTGAGGCACAGTTTTCTATTACCATATCGGGCAGTTCACGCTTGATTTTTCTGAAATAATCTGCCGTACCCTGCATATTTTGTCTTAATCCTTCTCCAAGACTGTCATTATTGTCACAGCCTATTCCGATTGTTTCATTATAATCAACCTTTATATAACTAAAACCATTTTTCTTTAAAAATCCGATTACACGCTCGTCAAGATAATTAATCACCCATTCATCATTCATATCCCAGAAACGTCTGTTCTGAGTTGTCAGGGGGATTCCGTCACGCTTTAACAGGTGGTCTGTATTATGATATGCCTTTGACGCTCTGCCTACATTTTCAAATTCAAACCAGATTCCCGCTCTCATACCGTATGACTTTATCAAGTCCGCTGTTTCCTTGATTCCATTCGGGAAAAGCGTTTTAGACGGTATATAATCACCCATACTTATATCCCAGCGTACACCGTCCTCTTTAAACCAGCCGCAGTCAACCACAAAATAGTCAATACCCTTACACTTTATTGCGGAAAGTATATTTTTAATATTATCATACGAAGGATTCCCCCACGTCGTGCAGTATTCATTAAATATTACAGGCAACGTTTCCTCCGATTGCGGAATATCAAGATTATCTTCCTGAGCCGATACAAGCCGTGTTGAAATATCGTCGAGATTACCCTTACATACGCTTATTACAGCAGTTGGCGCAGTAAAGTTTTCCCCGCAGTCTACTGTCTTTACCCAGTGACCGAACTCCCTGTCTGCCAATCCGCCTGAAATACATACACCGTCATCTGCGCGCGTCACCTCCATCTGCCACGATAAAGGACAACCCATCTGAACGCCCCAGATTACTCCGTTTTTATCGTCGCTTACCGCTGCAAACGGGAAGTATCCCTTAACAGGCATTGACCCGACCTGTCCGAATCGAACACTGTTTGAATTGGCATAACACCAGCACTCCTCAAGCTGTAAATCCTCAAAGGTTTCACTTACAAGACGTCCCTCCTGACTCCATTTACTCCTCAGTCTGTGCAGTGTCATTGTATTCTCACCTGCCCCGTCACTGTACGGCGAAATATTGTATAGTGAAAATGAAGACAGCATTTCAAGATGTATTTTATCTTCGGAATTGTTTATAATCTCCGTCGACACTGTCAGATATTCGCGTCCTTGCCTGTGACTGAGCGTATGCCGTGCCTCAATACCTGCGTCCGATTTCAGGTATGTTGTTATTACAGTATCACCGTCAAGCTCTTCATTTTCAAGATGGTCATATTTCAGAGAATATGTAGTATCGCTGTATTTCATAGATGTGCCACCAAGATAGCTCCCCGAATAGTTATCGCCTATGATTTTCGCCTCTGCAAGTGAATTTACTTTTACACGGCGTTTTCCGTATTTTTCCGCTTTGTCGGGTTCTATGAAAAGTCCTGCCAATCCTGTTTCACTGTCAAGCGTATATGTTATACGCATATCATTTAATACTGTTGAAAAAATCTCATTTATCATAATTGCTGCGCTCCATTTTTATTATTAAATTTATTTTAGCATTTTTTGTACTTCTTTTCAAGATTTTGATTGACTTCACATCAAAATTATAATATACTTACCTATGAATAATTCAATTATGGAGGTTCTTTTATGCATAGAAAAATTTTATGCTTGGCGCTTATATGCGCTCTTATTTCCCCCACCGCGGTATTCGCGGAAAATACCGACAGCGTTAGTACATTTGACAGCTACGAACAATATGATTTCTCAACTTTTAGTAACGCGGACAACAACATTGACAGCGCAGTTGAATATGTAATAGCTGAAATTGCTGAAAATCAACCTGATATAATAGATATTTCAAAATTTAAAATTCCGTACGACCCGCACAGCCAGACAAATGAGTTTATTTCAAAGTTTAAAAATTCAATACTTTTTGAACACCCTGAACTTTTCTATTTGTCGGCTTATTTTAAATACAGCTACACTTATGACGGTTTTCTTACAGATATTATTATGAATGAACCCGTTGATGTTATCGACAGTAACGGAAATATTATACAAGAAATGCCTTATACGATGGACAAAGAAGAAATAGCAAGACGTCAGGCAAGTATTGACAAGGAAACAAATCATATTCTGTCGCTCGTTGACGATAATATGACGCCTCTTCAAGAAGTTCTTATTGTTCACGACTATATTGTCGCAAATTATACATATGATTACTCCTACAACAGTTCCTCTCTGGACAGTATGATAATTGATAAAACAGGTGTTTGTCAGGGATATGCGTACCTTTTCTATCACATTATGGCACAGCTTGATATTCCCTGCATTAACGTACCGAGCGAAGAATGCAGACATATATGGAACAAGGTACAGCTTGACGGCGAATGGTATAACATTGACGTTACGCACGACGACCCCAAGCAAAACAATACCCTTATAGATTATTCAGCAGGCAACAAGCGTACACATTTTCTTGTTTCAGACAACGAGCTGAAATCCTTTTCCGAAAAAGAAGATACTGACCCTCTTAGTTGTAAATACCATTATGTGTGGAATAATGAAGATTACTGCGTAGCCAACGAC
Organism: Lachnospiraceae bacterium MD329; assembly: GCA_010206265.1. Classification (GTDB taxonomy): domain Bacteria; phylum Bacillota; class Clostridia; order UBA1381; family UBA1381; genus Hominilimicola. The sequence goes on along the minus strand of VIQV01000026.1, from coordinate 145,394 downwards.
GACAGCTACAGTGATTCCATTCTCCGCTCTATCAATTCACTGACTGTTTACAAAGACGAAAAGTTCTATTGCTTTGACAGCGATAATAATTTATGCACAATAGATTTTGAAAAGAATGTTCTTAAACCTGTATGTAATACAGTTGCAGACAGCAAATGGCTGCCATATGGTCAGACCGCATCAATGTATGCGGCGTCGTTCAGCACTCCTGTTTTATTTGACGGAGATATATACTTCAACTCCCCCGATAAAATATACAAATTCGATACGAAGACAAATAAGGCAGAAATTTTCCGCACATATGACGGCAAAACAGACATATCGAACACATATTTCTACGGTTTACGGGTTATTGACAACAAAATGTATGCAGAATACAGTGAAAACCCCAACAACGAACCCACTCTTATGATGATTGCCGAATCAACGCCATACTTACCCTGTTCGTCTGAAATAACTGACGGCACAGTACAAAACGGATTTTTTGTTACTGCAGACATTCCCGAAGATATTAAAGATACAACTGAGGTTTATGTTGCTCAATACGACAAACACGGAATTTTTATAGGCTTTGCCGTAAACGCAGCAGAAACAGACGGCGGACAAGAGCAATTTGTGTACGGCAATAACTGTAAAACCATCAAAATTCTTATATGGAATAAATATCTGTTATCACCTCTCGCAAATGTGACAAAACGTGAATTTAATTAGTAAAAAACGCACCTCAATGAGGTGCGTTTTTCAGCCTTTTACACTTTCCCTTATTCTCTCTATCGCCTTTTTCTCTATCCTTGAAATTTGTACTTGCGAAACCCCTATAATTTTAGCTATTTCAGACTGCGTTTTACCTCTGAAATATCTCAGTAAAATTATTTCTTTCTCTCTCGGTTTCAGTCTTGACAGAATGTCGTCAATCATAACTTTATTAACAACACCGTCCTCAATTTCAGCTCCCGCTATCGTATCAAGCAGCTGAATTTCCTTATCGCCGTTATCATAAATACTTTCATATATGCTTTCGGGCGGCATTGCCGCGTCAAACGATTCAAGCAGTACATCTGCGTCGATTCCGCATTCCTCCGATATTTCGTTTATCGTCGGTTCACGTCCCAGACGGCGGCGCAGTATCTCCTCACACCTCCAGCCCTTCATTGCATTTTCTTTTAATGTACGGCTTATTTTAACTATTCCGTCGTCACGCAGAAAACGTTTTATTTCACCTGTTATCATAGGCACCGCATATGTAGAAAACTGTACTTTAAATTCCGGATTGAATTTTTTAACTGCCTTGATAAGTCCGATAGCGCCTATCTGAGTTAAATCCTCACAGTCATAACCACGGCTCGCATATCGCTTTACAATGCTGTATACAAGCCCCATATTTTCCTCCACCATAATGTTCTCCGCCTGCTTGTCCCCCTCCCGCACGCGTTCAATTAAAGCAGCATTATCTCGCACGTCAGTCACCTACTTTAACTTTTTGGACATAGTGATTCGCGTGCCTTTGCCGACCTCACTTTCGACGTCAATACTGTCCATAAAGGTTTCCATTATCGTAAATCCCATTCCTGAACGCTCCATTTCCGGTTTCCCCGTAAAAAGAGGTTCCCTTGCCCTGCGTATGTCGGGTATTCCGACACCGCTGTCAGAGATTACAAATTCTACAGTATCGTCGAAAATCGTTCCCTCCATAGTAACAATTCCGTCCGACTTATCGTAGCCGTGAATGATTGCGTTTGTTACTGCCTCTGATATTGCCGTTTTTATTTCCGAAAGCTCGTCTATCGTCGGGTCAAGCTCCAGCACAAACGCCGCCGCAACGGTTCTTGCAAACCTCTCGTTATCAGACTGATTCGGAAATTCTACCTTCATACTGTTTCTATACATTCAAAGCCGCCTCCTTTATACCGCGTTCTACAGTGTCGGCGACAACCACAATTCCGTCAATGCCCGACATTTTTATTATACGCTTTACCGCGTCCGACGCTCCGTATATTATAACTTTACCACCGAGCGCGCGCGCTTTTTTACAGCGGCCCATTATCACGCCTATTCCCGAAGAATCCATAAACGCAACAGATGAAAAATCAAACGCAACATTTATTGCTCCTGTTTTCATAAGCTCCCTGTCAACACTCATACTAATCTCCGTAGCCGCGTGATGGTCTAAATCACCGCCGAGCTTTACTACAAGCGTTCGGTATTTTCCCCATAAGTATAGTTCCATTTTTATCACTCTCCTGTAATATATTGGTATAATTCTATCTATTTATATTTCGCTCCCTTCCTCTGTAAATCCTTTGTTGAAATTTAAGAACCTTTGTCGAAACAAAAAAAAGTCCGCTTATGCGGACAAAAAAATACCCCGAGATAGCCGTCATTGAAAAGTCGAGTTTCTACCTGCTTCAGCAGGTGGGTTATTTCCCAATTGCTTTATATGTCCACTGACATTCCCGAAGGAAAGGAGGCTTATACGCCACAATCGGAGTAAATATCCCGTTTAAGATGTGTTGGTAAAAAAAAGACTTTTTAACGTGAAATCTCAGGGGGTTTTGCTATTTAATTTTCTATAATTATTATAACATCTTTTTTGAAAAAATTCAATAGAAAAAATAATTTTTTTCTTTAGTTTTCTTCGCTGTTCATTTCTTCATCGCGTCTTAAAAACTCATTAAATGCCGCCTCAAGCTGAGCGTCATCTTCTACCATTACAAGTTCTGCCTCTTCGCTCTCAATATCGCCTTCAACCTGCATAATGAGTACCTCGTCATTCTGCTCCTCTTCAGGCATTACCTCTAAAAGCGCAAAATAAGTGACACCGTTAAATTCGAATATATCTATTGCCTCGAATTCTATCATACAGCCGTGTTCATCTTCTAACATTATTATGTTGTTTTCCATTTTAAAATATTCCTTTCTGTATTTATTGATTACATTGTAATATATGACAGTAAAAAAGTCAATTGTTTTTGTTTAAATAACCTTCGAGTATTATACAAGCCGCAACAGTGTCCAAAACATTCTTTCGTTTTTTACCGCGTGTGTTGGTTTCATTAAGATAACGCGCGGCTCCAACAGACGACAAACGTTCGTCCCAGAATATTATTTCACCTTCATAAATTGTTTTTAATTTATTTGCAAATTTATAAGTAGCCTCAGCGCGGAAACCCTCGGTGCCGTCCATATTCTTGGGAAGTCCTATAACGATTTTTTCGGGCTTATATTCCGTAAGCACCTCATTAAGCTCATTCAAAAGCTGTTTAATTCCCGTATTTTTTATTGTTTTAACACCCTGTGCCATAAAACCCAACGCGTCGCTGACTGCCACTCCGACGCGTGCGTCGCCGTAATCTATACCAAGTATTCTCATATTTTATCCTTTCCGAAATCACGCGCAAGCGATTTAATCCACTTACGGCTGTTAATTCTTATTACAGAAATCACACTCTTAATAGGCTCGTCTATTTTCATCATTATAAGCACCACAGGAACAGGCATTTGCAGCAGTGACGACACTATTGCAAGCGGTGTTGCAATACCCCACAGGGCAATAATCTCCTCCACCATACAAAAACGTGTATCTCCGCCGCCGCGCAATATTCCGACTATAGATATCGAAGAAACAGAAACAAACACTGTTATAAATGCAATTGTTATCATTAACTGATGTGCAAGAATTTTTGTTTCTTCGGCTATGGTATAGAAATCTATTACAAAGTTCTTCAGGAGCAAAATCATTCCGCAGGCTATCAGTCCCACTATATAGCTTAAATATTTAAGCGTAATTGCCTCAGTCTGAGCGCGTTCAATATTTCCCGAACCTATAGATTTTCCTATAATAATTCCTGCGGCATTTGCTATACCGAATATTACGACAGTTGACAGCTGCTGAACCATTGACGCGATTGAATTTGCCGCTACAGGGTCGCCTGCGCTGTAGGCTATATGACCGAGTACAGCCGCCTGTATGGTTATTCCGAGAGACCACATAACCTCATTTATAAATACCGGCAAGCCGTGTTTAAACAAGTCAAGCGCAAACACCTTGTTCATCAAAAGCAGGTGTTTCGGTCGGAATTTAAGACGCTTGTCAACAAAAAAGACGTATGTAAACGTTATTATAAATTCCATAACACGCGCCGTCAGCGTCGCAATTGCCGCGCCACGTATACCAAGCGCAGGCGCTCCGAGATTTCCGAATATCAATACCCAGTTCAGAAATACATTTGTACAGAACGACGTTATATTCACAACTACCGATATTTTAACCAGCTCAATACTTCGTATACAGCATATCAGCGTATTGCTTAATCCAAAAAGCACATACGCAAAACCGAGTATTTTAAGATACGATATTCCTGCCTCAATTATTTCATCATTATTTGAATAAAGCTCCATAATTGTCCGCGGAAACAGCAGTACCGCTAATGCTACCAACAGTGACAGCACAAACGCTATTTTCAGTACAATTGAATATATCGAACGTATTGAGGCGACATCTCTCTTACCCCAATACTGCGCGCTTAATACCGTTGACGCGCCGGCAAGTCCGAAACATATGAGCGACAATATAAAAAACGGCTGATTTGCCAGTGATGACGCCGACAGGAACACTCCTGTATTATCCGCACGTCCGAGCATTACAGTATCCATCATACTTGTTGCAAATGTTATAAGGTTTTGCAGCGCAATCGGTATTGTTATCGCCGCAATATTTTTATAAAATCTTTTTTCTTTTATTATCTGCATTGCTCTCCTCCTCATCTTTTTGTGTATTAAATTTTATTATACATTGATTTCTGTTAAAAATCAATACTTTTTTCCCTTGACTATGCACATAATAAATTGTATAATCTATGTTGAGCAGTCAACTATAGGATTATTTTAAACACTTCCCTTCCCACGGCAGGTGTTTAATGTTTATGATTACAATTTGTGGGCGGAAAGGCTATGGGAACTATTATGCCAAAAAAACTTTTGTTTATCTTTAATCCTCATTCAGGTAAAGCACAAATTAAAAACAATCTTATGGATATTATTGATATTTTCACACGTGCAGGATATGATGTCACCGCGCACCCTACACAGGCGCCTATGGACGCATTTGAATATATCAGTAAAAACGGCAGTGAATATGACAGACTTGTCGTATCTGGCGGTGACGGTACACTTAACGAGGCAGTGAAAGGTCTTATGACGTTCACTCCCGACAAACGTATGCCTATGGGTTATATTCCGGCAGGCACCGCGAATGATTTTGCCGCTACTCTGAATATTCCTAAAAATATGCTTGACGCTGCGCGTATTGCGGTAGAAGGCTCGGAATTTCAATGTGATACGGGACGGTTTGGCGACAGGACCTTTAATTATGTAGCTGCTTTCGGCGCGTTTACCGACGTTTCCTATGACACGCCGCAGGGTACAAAAAATGCGCTCGGTCATATGGCTTATATTCTTGAAGGTATTAAACGTTTGTCCAGTCTGCCGTCTTATGACGTTAAAATCAAATATGACGGCGGTGAAATAGAAGAAAAGGTTTTTTTATGTATTGTTATGAATGCTACATCAATAGCCGGAATACACAACAAAAATAAACTGCTTGATGTAAACCTTAACGACGGTCTGTTTGAAATGCTCGTATTTAAACATCCTACAAGTATTGCCGAAATACAAAATGTATTTACAGGACTGCTTAAAGGCGACGCGTCATCTGACGCATACTGCATTATTAAATCTTCTCATTTTGAATTTGAATGTAAGGAGAATATCAAGTGGACTCTCGACGGCGAATACGGCGGTGACCCTGCCAATGCCGTAATAGACGTGATTCCGTCAGCAATGACCTATATTGTAAATAATGATACGGTAATATCCGAGGTTTAACGTCATATGAATTAGTAAGTATATTTTAAGGAGAAAAGTTATGAGTTCTATTGTTCAGTCAATTGTCAGCGCGCTTGCAGGCAAGCTGTCAAAAAATGTTATTGTTTTTATTGTTTCAATGATACCCCTGCTGGAACTGCGCGGAAGTATTTTAGCCGCAGGCTTTATGCATACCACTTTCCTGCCTACCTATATCGCGGCGGTACTCGGTAATATGCTGCCGATACCGTTTATATTACTGTTCATTGAAAAAATATTTAATTGGCTGAAAAAAAGCAGGCATTTTCACAAAATCCCCGAATGGATTGAGAAAAAAGCAATGTCAAAGTCTGCTCAAATAGAAAAATACGGGTATCTTGGACTTTTCCTGTTTGTTGCAATACCCCTTCCGGGTACAGGCGCTTGGACCGGCAGTCTGCTTGCCGTACTGCTTGGACTGAAACCGAAAAAGTCGTTTCTGTTTATACTTCTCGGCGTTATGACAGCAGGACTGATTATGTCTCTTTTATCCTTCGGAATTATTAAACAAATAATCGGCTGAACCATAAAAGCTCCGGCTAATGCCGGAGCTTTCTATTTACCCTTTTTATCCTATAACAAGCTGGAACTTTATAGTTCCTTCATAATCAGGAATGTAATCCGAATAATTTACACCGCGGTCAACCAAGTCACAGAATATATTTACCATCTTATCAGGACTTGTTACATAATAATCGCCGTCTACCTCATACGAATACTTCATTATGACATCCATTGCGTCTGTTTCATCTTTGGGCGGAATCTTTAAACGTCCTATTTGTCCGCCTTCTTCCGAATCATAAGCCGCAAGCTCCATAACAGGTTTTCCCGATACTGTATATGCCTCAGGCATATTTCTCGCATTTCTGCTCATATCTGATTCAGCAGGTTCCATACTTAAAACAGCTATTTGATTTTCATTACCCTCAGCGCTTGCAGTCTGAATACTTGCCTGCAAGTCATCATTGGCTGCCGGCTGTTTATTCTGAACCGTTTCATTTTCAGCGTGTACAATCTGCTCGCTTGACTGTATCTTTGCCGCGCGTTTCTGCGGCTTTGATGAAACTGTTACAGTATCATTAACCGTTCTTTCCGGTGTTTTGGATATTTCAGCCACCTTCTGTATCGGCTTTTCAGTTTCGGCATTATCCTTCGTTACAGACTCTGTAACCTCTGCAACTACAGCTGGTGATACCGACGGTATCGTATTGTCTGTAACCGGTATATCGTTTATAACTTCGCCGCCGTCGCCCGACATTCTGTCGGTAAGAAGTTTTCCGTTTGCGGTAATTACCGCTACAAGTGCAAGACACGCTGCCGCAGCAGTATACTGTTTCCAGTTTCGCCGCGCTCCCAATGCCACCCTTGAAACAAGACCTATCCTTCTTTCCTCTGCGTCAAGCCTTGCATTAAGACTTGCCATAAAATCGGCAGGTACTTCTATTTCGGGGAGCGATTTCAGCGTTTCACGAACTGAACGCATAAAATCCATTTCTTTCGCGCACCGCTCGCATTCCGATGCGTGAATATTCATTTCAGCAATCTCATCATCTGTTAAATCCTCAAAACTATCCAGATTTTTTTCAAAGTTCTCGCAATCCATTTTTACTCCCCCTTTCCTTATATTTTCTCTGTACATTATATTAGACGAAAAATATGCTAAAAAAGTTCCCGTTTTTTCTCTAAATTTTTCTTTAATGATGTTCTCGCCCTGTTTATACGGGATTTTACAGTACCTTTGGGCAATTTTAATATCTCAGCTATCTCGTCATAGCTCATTTCTTCAATATCACAAAGCGTTATTACAATTTTATATTCGTCCTTAAGTTCATTAATAGCCTCTCGCACCGCTCTCTGTCTTTCTGTCAGAAATGCATTTTCCTCAGGCGTCGGAGCAGTATCCTGAATATCTGTTCCTCCAAACTCCTCCGACATTTTATCTATGCTTACCGATTTTGCGCTGCGCTGACGTTTTCTCAGCATATCCGCACAGACATTTGAGGTTATTCTGTAAAGCCACGTGGTAAATGAGGAATTTTCTTTAAACGATTCCATATTTTTGTACACCTTTACAAATACCTCCTGAGCCGCGTCAAACGCGTCTTCACGGTCAGAAAGCATATTATACGCAAGGTTTATTACCTTGCTCTGATACTTTTCAAAAAGTACATTAAATGCATCACGGTTACCCTGTTTGCATTGTTTTATCATATCGTTTTCAGTCAAATCCCCTTCACCACCTTTATACCGTCATTTTAACAGTTTAAAATTTGCTTATTCTTTCCATATACACATCATAATATGATTTAACATCATCAATACAGTCGCCGCTGAATTTATCAAGAAACGCTTTCGTTATCTCAAACGCAACTACTGATTCTACCACTACCGCACAAGCAGGCACTGCGCATACGTCACTTCGTTCCACCGTTGCAGTGTGTTCTGATTTATCTTTGATATTAACTGTTCTTAACGGATTATACAGTGTCGGTATAGGTTTCATAGCCGCTCTTACGACAATCGGCTCACCGTTTGACATTCCGCCTTCTATACCGCCTGCATTATTTGTCATTCTTGAAAACCCGTTTTTATATTTTATTTCATCGTGTACCCTTGAACCGCTGACCTCGCTTACACCAAAGCCCATACCAAGTTCCACACCTTTTATCGCCTGCACGCTCATAACAGAAAAAGCTATATTCGCGTCAAGCTTTCTGTCGTAATGAACATAACTGCCCAATCCCGCAGGAACTCCTTTTGCAATTATTTCAACAACGCCGCCGCAGCTTTCTCCGTCAGCCTTTATTTTGTCAATATACTCCATAGCTTGTTTTGCCGCCGTTTCATCACCAAAACTGACAGGCGACTCGCTTACCCTTTCAAAAAAATCCGTTTCGTTCACGTCTGCCGTATCCTCAACTTCTCCTATTCTCTTAACGTGACTTAAAAACTCTATTCCAAAAGGTTCAAGAGCTTGTCTTACAAGCGCCCCTGCAGCCACTCTCGCCGCCGTTTCCCTTGCACTTGCGCGCTCCAGCACATTACGGAAGTCCTTATGATTATATTTCATACCGCCCGTAAGGTCAGCGTGACCCGGACGAGGACAGTCAACCGTACGTTCACTGTTTGCCGTTTCAGCGCCCATAATTTTCTCCCAGTTTTGCCAGTCCTTATTCTCAATCTTTATTGCAATAGGACTGCCGAGCGAAAAACCTCCGCGAACACCTGACAATATTTCAGCGGTATCGCTCTCAATAGCCATTCTGCCGCCTCTTCCATAGCCTTTTTGCCTTCTCTTTAATTGCTCGTTTATTTTATCTATGCTTATTTTAACTCCAGAAGGCATACCCTCCACTATTACTGTAAGGCATTTTCCGTGCGTTTCGCCTGCTGTAAAATATCTTAACATAATTTTCCTCCATCCTGTGCATTTGCATATAGAACTATTCTATCATATTTTTCACTTTTTTTCAAGGTCTATGTATAAAAAGACTGACTATATCAAAATATAGTCAGTCTTTATCAGATTTCAGGCGCCAGATAACCTTTTTCACCAAGCGCTTTTTCTATAAGGTCAAGAGTTTCCTCACTGTCCGCACGTACGGTATGATAATGATAGCCAGATGTTATATTCATAAGCTCACTTGATTTGCCGCTCCTCAGTCCGTCAATGTACTGCTGCACATTGCGTCTTGACGAGATATCAAGCTTTGTTTCGATTTTACCGTAAACCCTGTGCCACACATACACGCTTACTACCGTACCGCCTATATCTACAATTGTATTAAGCTCGTCCTCAGTATCAGCGTCGGTATGACGCACCTTAAACGCGCGCGAACAAGCAGAAGGGTTATTTAAAATATAACCCTTATTCGTAGAAAGTATCTCATACCCCGACGCCTTTAAAAGCGCAATATCCTGCACTATTATCTGCCTTGACACTTCAAGCTGTTTTGAAAGTGAACTGCCTGAAACAGGCTCGTTTGAGGTGGTTATAAGTCTTAATATTTTTTCACGTCTTTCGATTGCGTTCATTTAACTAACCTCTCTTAAATCGAATGAAGATTCTTAAGCGACAAGTCCATTATAGGTGCAGAATGCGTAAGCGCGCCGCTTGAAATATAGTCAACTCCAATATCCTTCAATCTCTCAATATTCTCACGCGTAACATTACCGCTGCATTCTGTTTCAGCCTTCCCCTGCACCATAGCCACGGCAGTTTTCATATCCTCAACGCTCATATTATCCAGCATTATTATATCCGCGCCTGCGTCAACCGCCTCACGGAGCATATCAAGGTTTTCAACCTCAACCTCAATTTTTCTGACAAACGGAGCATATTCCTTCGCCATTTCAACCGCCTTTTTTACACTGCCTGCCGCGCCTATATGATTATCCTTCAACAATATTCCGTCACTAAGATTATATCTGTGATTACAGCCACCGCCTACCTTTACGGCATATTTTTCAAATATACGCATATTCGGCGTTGTCTTTCTGGTATCAAGAAGCTTTGTCTTACCGCCTTTTAGCAAATCAACTATTGACCGTGTATAAGTGGCAATACCGCTCATACGCTGTAAATAATTAAGCGCAGTTCTCTCGCCTGACAGCAATACGCGTATATCACCGCGCACTATTCCGATTTTATCGCCGTTTTTTACAAAATCACCGTCTTTTACATTAAAACTGACTTCTGTAGAGCTGTCAAGCAGTTCAAAAACACGTTTGAACACATCAAGCCCGGCAATAATACCGTCCTGTTTACAGATAAGCTCAACCTCGCCCATCTGAAATTCACGCATAACAGAATTAGTTGTTATATCCTCACTTGTTATATCTTCTTTAAGCGCATTCATAATCAGCTCGTCGGCATTAAGCGCCATTGTTATATTATTCATTATTACTTTTCTCCTTTTCTATTTCAGCAAGCACTGCTTTTTTATACGCTTTTTCATATCCGCGGTATTGGGACTTATTAACCTCTGTTTCACCGTCAAAACCGCTTTTTGTATATACGCCGGTTATATTATTTGCCGCCCGTTTTGCAAACACAAGGCTTTCCAGAAGTGAATTGCTTGCAAGTCTGTTTCTGCCGTGCACTCCGTTGCAAGCCGTTTCGCCCACCGCATATAATCTTTCCATTGACGTTTTACTGTATCTGTCCACATCAATTCCGCCCATAAAATAATGCTGAGCAGGCACGACGGGAATACACTCCTTTGTCACGTCGAATCCCTCTTCCAGACAGCGTCGGTAGATATTCGGGAAATGACTTTTTATCTTTTCTGTCGGTATTGGTTTCATAGACAGCCACACATACGGTTTTCCGTCCTTTTTCATTTCGTCGTATATCGCTTTCGCCACAATATCACGCGGCAAAAGTTCATCTACAAATCTTCTCATATGAGAATTAAACAGTACTGCGCCCTCTCCTCTTACCGACTCTGATATTAAAAAACGTCTGCCTTTTTTACGCGAATAAAGCGTTGTCGGGTGAATTTGTATATAATCGGGATTTTGGAGCCGTATTCCGTGCTTTAACGCAATGGCTATCGAATCGCCAGTAAGATGGCTGTAATTCGTTGAATGTTTATAAAGTCCCCCGATACCGCCGGTTGCCATAACTGTATAGTCCGCCTGTATAGCGGTATATACGCCGTCGCTGTCGTGACCGATTATTCCGCAACATTCATTATTCTTTTCTATAATATCAACCATTGTGAAGTGTTCGATTATGGTTACATTCTTAAGCTCTCTTACTCTCTCCAGAAGGTGCTCTGTTATCTCTTTACCCGTTATATCCTTATGAAACAGTATACGCGGTGTTGAATGAGCGCCTTCCTTTGTATAAACAAACTCACCGTTATTTCTCTCAAAACGCACTCCTGCTTTTATAAGGTCGTCTATAACATCACTTGACGAGCGTATCATTATATCAATGGATTCTTTGTTATTCTCATAATGACCTGCGCGCATTGTATCCTCAAAATAACTGTCATAATCACTGTCGTCTTTCAAAACGCATATACCGCCCTGCGCGAGAAATGAATCACTTTTATCAGCGTCGTCCTTTGTTATTATAATTATACTTTTATCGCGAGGAAGATTGAGTGCGCAGTAAAGTCCTGCAACACCGCAGCCTGCAATAACTATATCTGTTTTCATTATTATCTCCTTATTTGCCGAGTTCAAGCATTCTGTCAAGCGGCGCGAGCGAATTCCTGCGTTTTTCCTCGCTTACCTCCACCGCATTTTCTCCTGTTTCCAGAACTCTAAGCACTTTTTCCAGTGTATTGAGTTTCATATTCGGGCAGAAGTGCTTTGTTCCTGCAAAATAAAATTTCTTATCGGGATTTTGCTCTCTCAGCTTATAGCCTACACCGCTTTCCGTACATATAATAAACTCTGTATTATCACTTTTTGACGCGTAATCAATTATTCCCGACGTACTGCCTATATAATCTGCAAGCGCAAGAACTTCATTTTTACATTCGGGGTGAGCAAGCACAAGCGCATTTGGATACTTCTCTTTGATTGCCTTTACATTATCAGCCGTTACCGAAATATGAACGTGACAAAATCCGTCGTTTAAAATTACATTCTTTTCGGGAACCTGTTCTGCAACATAACGTCCGAGATTTTCATCAGGAATAAAGAATATATTCTTATTCGGCAGTGATTTAACTATTTTAACGGCATTTGACGAAGTTACACATACGTCGCTCAGACACTTTAATTCAGCGGTTGAGTTGATATAGCAGACAACGGCGAGGTCATCATACATTTCCCTCATTTCCTGAATTTTCTCAGCCTCAGCCATATGAGCCATAGGACAGTCTGCAGACATATCAGGCATAAGAATTGTCTTTTCGGGATTTAATATTTTAGCGCTCTCTCCCATAAACGATACTCCGCAAAATACAATTGTCTTTGCATCAACCGTCTTTGCAAGTTTAGCAAGATAATAAGAATCACCTATATAATCAGCAATTTCCTGAACTTCATCATTTACATAATAATGCGCGAGAATCACTGCATTTTTTTCTTTTTTCAGACGCTCTATTTCCTTTTTCACAGTATCCATAATTATATACCCCTTCTAAATGTTTTTACCATTGTATCATATGTAAAGGCACCTGTCAAGACAATAGTAAACTTCCTTTGTAAATCACATAAAAAAGGACTTAACGTCCTTTGTTTATATGCTCATTAAAACGAATTATATGCTTTTTTGCAGAATTTATTATTGCCGTATCAAGCGTAAACGGCGGCGGCAACAGCAGACTTTTTAATATACCGCGGCAATCTGCACCGTAAACAGTACCTGTATAATTGATATCCTCCAAAACTCTAGTTGTTTTTTCGGAATATGATACAGGAACAAACGGAATCCCCATTCTTGCGGCAAGCACTATTGAATGAAGTCTTATTCCCATAATTACACCGCATCTTTTCATATTACACAGCATATTTTGAATCGTTGTATATCGGACAATTTCCACATTATCCTTATTCCTTACCGCCTTAAGCACATTTTCCGCCGCCAGACTGTCATTTTCCGCGCCTGTATTAAAACACATAAGTATTGCTCCCCTGCCTGTTTTTTCAATATAGCCGTCAGCCGCAGCAGCAAGCATATACGGAGATACTGAATTATGTACGCTTATTCCGAGCATACCCTCGCTCTTAATGTCAGGTATCCACTCGTCGGGCAGTGAAAATGCCATATCTGGATACTTTTCACAATTCGCTCTTGGCACATTCTTTTTTATGTAATCATATGAAAAATTGTCGCGTACAGTTATAAAATCATAGTCGGAAAGCTGACGGCGTATTACCATTTCTGCCGCCTTACCTGTAAACGCACTCAGCGAACAGCCTATAACAGCGAGTTTTTTCGCGCTACGACGCTCTTCCGACATTTCACGCAAACGATACGGTATTCCCCTGTTGTTATGCAGGAGAAATCCCGACCCGATTACTTTCAGACAATAATCGTATCCCCTGCGTTTACCTGTAAAACGCACATTTTCAATATTAAGTTTTTCCGAGGTTGTATAAAGCTCATTGTCCGTCAGTCCACGCGCCGCAAGCGCAAGCATTAAATCATCACCGAGATTGCTGTCAATATAACCGTCAAGCAAAATTTTCATCACGTCCACCTCGTACTGTATTTACCGATTAATTTTAGTTTCTCTCTCAGCGGCAGCAGATACACCGCTGTGAGAAATATCCTGTGTTTTACAGAGCACCGTCTGAAAAGTGCGTCTTTCACACACTTTCTGAAAAATTTATCTTCTATAATCTGCCGCGCGGTATCAGTTTCAATACAAAATCCGAGATTAAACAATATTACCATTGCCGCCGTATAAGACATTAAATTTTCCGTATTATCCTCATTTGTCATATAGTCATAAAACAAGCCGTATATTTTCTTACATCTCTGTTCGGCGTCGGAATGAAAATGACTTCCGCTATGCTGATAATAATTATAATAAGACTCTGAAATAAAACTGATTCTCCTTAAATACTTTAACAGACACATATTAAACATCAAGTCCTCTGAAAAATACTTTCGAGTATCACAAAACCGAACCCCGCTTTTTACAAAAAATTCTCTGTTTATCATCTTATTGCATACCTCATAGCTGTGACGGCAGCGCGCAAAATAAATATCAGCATACTTCACCGTATTTGTTATATCCATTGTTTTATCAATCGGTTTTAACTGCGTCACTCTGCGTCCGTCTAAAAAAACGTCGCATATATTACACTGAACCATATCCGCGCCTGTCTTTTCGGCGCGTTCAAACATCTCCTTCAGCATATCCTTTTCCATTGTATCGTCTGCGTCCGCAAATGCTATATACTTCCCTTTTGCCGAGTCAAGTCCTGTATTTCGCGCAAAGCCCTGACCCGAATTTTCCTGAGAAATAATATGTATACGCGCGTCACAAAAATCGCGCACAAGCTCTGCCGTATTATCTTCAGAGCCGTCGTCCACAACTATAATTTCAATATTTTCAAGCGTTTGTTCCGCTATACTATTTATACACCTTATTATTGTATCTGCGCCGTTAAACACGGGCACAATAACGCTTACCGCAATGTCCACAGCCTTATCCCCCTTAACGGATATATCTTATCACACAAGCCTTATTTTGTAAATACTTATGATTGACTGCAACTTTAAAGAGTGGTATACTTATATTGAAATTTTTACAAAGGAGGCGCAGAATATGAACCCGAAATTAAGCATTATAGTACCTGTATACAATGTTTGCAGATTTCTTGAAATATGTGTGGAAAGTATTCTCGCGCAGACTTTTACAGATTTTGAACTTATTCTTGTTGACGACGGTTCAACCGACGGCAGCGGTGTAATATGCGATAGATTTGCCGAACTTGACAACAGGATTAAAGTTATTCACAAGGAAAACGGCGGTGTTGTCAGCGCCAGAAAAACAGGTCTTAAAACGGCGCGCGGTATATACGCAGGTTATGTTGACGGAGATGACCGCATTGAAAAAACTATGTATCAGGAAATGATTTCGTATATGGACAAATACGGCTGTGACCTTGTGATGTGCGACGTTGAGCACAACACCTCCTCAAAACCGCTTTCCACAGGCGGTACACATCTTGGCTTAAAAGGAGGTTTCTATGACAGAACCAGACTTGAAACTGAAATTTTCCCGAATATGCTTTATACAGGAGAATTTTATAAATTTGGTGTTTATCCCGTAATCTGGAACAAGCTGTACCGGCGCGACAAGCTTATAAAATTTCAGCTTGACGTTTACGACGGTATTAATGTCGGAGAAGACGCTGCCTGCGTCTATCCTTATATTCTGTCGTCCAACAGTATGTATTTTATGGAAAACAGATCGCTGTACCATTACCGTCACTCTCAAAATCAAATGACTGCCGTATTTGATAAAATGCATTTTGAACGCTTTAAACTGCTTTACGATTTTTTCATAAACTCAGATTTTGCGGCGTCGCCGTATGCAGGTCAGCTTGACTATTATTTTGCATACCTTACCAAAGTTGCAATTAGTAATGAACTGCGCCCGTTAAACACGGAACCGTTTAAGAAAAAACTTCGTTCTATAAAGGAAATATGCGAATTTTCCTCCCAAAATGGATTTTTATCAGATTTATTCCTGTCATCTTTTATACACCGCCTGTATTTCAAGCTTGTTATGAAGAAAAATGTACTTTTACTTGCCGCAGGAATTACTGTTACACGATTCATTCAGAAAATATCAGGTGAAAAAAATGAAAAATAATCATTTAAAGGCAGGAATGATTCTGTCATACACTGCCATCTGTATTCAAAGTCTTATAAGTCTTATTTACACTCCCGTACTTCTGCGCCTTCTCGGCAGTGCAGATTACGGGCTTTTACAGCTTGCCATATCAACAATTGCAAATCTCGGTATTTTAAGCTTTGGATTTACAGGTTCATATATGCGTTTTTGCGCTCCGTACCGCGAAAAAGGTGAATTTAATATGCTCCCGGGTCTTAACGGAATGTTTCTGATAATTTTTCTTGCCGCGTCGCTGCTTTCGATGATTGCAGGAACCGTTATTACTCTTAACGCCGAACTTCTATTCACGCATTCAATGACCGAAACGGAAATTGCAGATTTAAAACGCCTGCTTGCAATAATGACAGTAAACATAGCTCTTACGTTTCCGCTTAATATATTTGATATGCATATTGCGTCACAGGAACGTTTCACATTTCAAAAACTTCTCGTTATAATAACCGCGGTTTTAAATCCGCTTATTACACTACCTCTTTTGTTATGCGGTTTCGGCAGCAGCGCCGCCGCTGTATGTATTGTAGCTATTAGCGCAGTAAAACTTGTTTCAAGCGCTTTTTACTGTATAAAACATCTCAATATGAGATTCTCATTTAATATTGACAGAACCATTTTTAAACAGATTTCTGTTTTCTCGTTTTTTATATTTTTAAATATTATAAGCGACCAAATAAACTGGAATGTTGATAAAACAATACTCGGTATTTTTAAAGGCTCTGAAAGCGTAACGTTTTATTCCATCGGTTCACAGCTAAACGGTTATTTCCTTACGTTTTCTTATGCTCTCTGCTCTCTGTTTACTCCTCGCGCGCATACTCTTGTTGCTCAGGGTAAGAGTAATGTATATCTTACACGCTTTTTCACCCGTTTTTCACGGTTACAGCTTATTATAATGACATATGTATTTTTAATGCTTACCGCTGTAGGAAAGCCTTTTATACGGTTATGGTCAGGGCTGGACAGTGATATTCCTTATTACACAGCAATAATTCTGATTTCACCGTTACTGATAACGTCAGCACAGTCTATCGGAATAGAAATTCAGCGCGCAAAAGATTTACATAAATTCCGTTCGGTTGTATATATTCTGATTGCCGCATTTAATATACTGATAAGCATTCCGCTATGCATAAAATTCGGTGAACTTGGCTGTGCAGCAGGCACCTGTATCGGTCTTGTCATTGGAAATATTATTATTATGAACATATACTATCACACGCGCGTCGGTCTTAATATACTTTATTTCTGGCGCAGTACGCTTAAATTACTGCCTGCGTTTATACCAACCGTTATCGCAGTTATCATTTTCAGACATTTTTCCCAAGACGGAATTATATCGGTAATTTCAGGCGCGGCAATTATTACGCTGATTTATGTACCTTGTATATATTTTTTAATTATAAGAAGAGAACGGCTTAAAGCTGAATAATCAGCTAAGCCGTTCTTTTTACAAATATGTTTGAAAAACCTTTTCTATTCTCTCCGACGCCTTTTCCTCGTCCTCGCCCTGTATTCTGACTGTCACAGTATCACCATGCTGA
The DNA here is from genome assembly GCA_010206265.1 of Lachnospiraceae bacterium MD329. Taxonomy (GTDB): domain Bacteria; phylum Bacillota; class Clostridia; order UBA1381; family UBA1381; genus Hominilimicola. The sequence continues at coordinate 127,618 of VIQV01000026.1, read as the reverse complement.
GCCATAAGCCCCATCACGGAAAATATACGTTTTGCGTCCGCAATTTTTCCATTGTGTATAACATTAATTTTTGAACTGTATTTACCGCTTTCTTTTACAATAATACCAGCCGGACGCGCGTGCAGACCAAGCGAGTCGGTCACCGTAAAATTAAACTCTCTCATCTTTCACACCTCGTATTTTATTGTAACCGCTTATACTATAATTTATAACAAAATCAGATGGTCAGGGAATCTCCGCGCCCCATATCCATAACATATCCCGCGCGTTCAATACGTCCGCGCAGGCATTTTACGCACTGCGCCGATTCATCGCCTGTACATATTTTATCATTATAAAGAGCATAATCTCCGCGTACAGAAGTTGGCGACAAATTCGGCATAACAACATTTGCGCCTGCGTCAAAGCCCTTTTCCCTACCTTCGGGGTCTATTGTTCCAAGCGCAGTTGTAGACGGAAGCAACGTTTTAGGCAATGTAAGCCTTACAAGCGCAAGCATTGTAAGCGTAAGCTGTAACGTGCCTGCCTGCCTGTCCGCAAATATACTGTCACAATGCGGAATAAAAGGTCCTATCCCTACCATATGCGGTTGAAGTTCACGCAGGAATATTAAATCCTCCGCAAGCATTTCGCTCGTCTGATACGGTGAACCCACCATAAATCCTGCTCCTACCTGAAATCCGAGTTCACGCAGGGTATATAAGCACTGTTTACGGTTTTCAAGCAACATTTCCTTCGGGTGAAGTCTTTTGTAATGACCGTTGTTTGCAGTTTCGTGGCGCAGGAGATATCTGTCGGCGCCTGCGTCACGGTAAGCCTTATAGCTTTCACGAGTCTTTTCTCCTATTGAAAGCGTAACCGCGCAATCAGGATATTTGGATTTAATACGGCTTACAATACCGCATATTTTTTCGTCTGTAAAATATCCGTCCTCACCGCCCTGCAAAACAAAGGTATTAAAACCCAGTCTGTTACCTTCATCACAGCATTGCATTATCTCCTCCTCCGTCAGCCTGTAGCGTCGGGCATTTTTATTTCCTGCTCTTATACCGCAGTAAAAACAGTTATTTTTGCAGTAGTTTGTAAATTCTATAAGTCCTCGTACAAATATTCTGTTGCCGTAATATTTATTGCGCACAGACCTTGCGGCGCTTAAAAGCTCCTCCGATGGGTTTAATTTATTTTTTTCTATTATCTCTGTAAGCTCTTGTTTATTTATTGAATGTATATCCATAATTAATCCTCCAATAATATTATAATACTTTACTGTTATTTTATCAAGTAAAAAGGGCTGAATACACAGCCCTTAATCAATATAAAATTCATCTATACAATTTGGTCCTTCCAAAATCCGTCTTTCTACATAGAGATTCAAATTTTCATCAGATGAAACCGACCATTTCACAAGAGAAATCTTTCTGTTTTCTATCTCAATTCCTGTAATGCTCCTCGGGTGCACACAGCTGCCGTCATTAAAATACAATCCTGTACCGGGTTTGGGATATGCTGGACGGTGTGTATGACCTGCTATAAGCATAATCTGATTTGAGTTGGCGTAAGACGAAAGTTTCTTCTCTATCGACTCTTTTCTGCCGTGATTACGTGCCGCGCCCGTAGGCGCAGTAAAGCCGACCAGTTCAAGCGGACGCCAGAAATAACGTACAAGAAACCTTGCCGCAGGCCATATGGTGTCATTGAGAAAACTTCCCTGATGACCGTGAACAAGCAATATTTTCCGCTTTGTCTTTATATCCTCAAGTACAAGTCCTTCGGGCATTTCTATCCCCGGAAACAGCTTACATTCCTCACTGTCACAGTAGAAATTATTAAATACTCTGTTTGCAACCTGTTTACGGCGTTTTACTATATCGTGATTGCCGTACAGCATACGCAGTCTGTTTTCATCATAGAATTTTGACATTATCCAAAAAATATCACTATGCACCTCAATAATAGGCTGTATTTTTCTGTTCTCCCATAATTCATCGCCGTCGCCCAGTTCAATATAATTAAAACCGTTCTTATAATAATATTCAAGCGCTGCAAAATGCAATGCCTGATTTTGTGTGAAATTATCGCCTGTATTGCCCTGTCCTCTGTGACAATCGCTCATAATTATAAATTTTGAGCACTCGTCAAACGGTATTACCTCCGCGGTGTTATATACACACCGCAGTTTTCGTGCAGTCGCAGACATCTTAGAAGTCTTTTTCGTCACACTCATCGTTCAAATCCGTAATATTCATACGGGTGTGACGACATTCGTCATACGGGTCACAGCAGCAACAGCAATCACAGCACGGCGGCTCGGGCTCGTAACACGGTGGTTCGGGTTCACAGCACGGTGGCTCGGGCCAACAACAAGGCGGCTCGGGCTCACAACACGGTGGTTCAGGCTCGCAGCACGGCGGCTCGGGCCAACAGCACGGCGGTTCGGGCTCACAGCACGGTGGTTCGGGTTCACAGCACGGCGGTTCAGGCTCACAGCACGGCGGCTCGGGCTTTGGCTTATGTCCGCCGTATACAAGCTTAATCAGCCAGTCAAATGCCTTGAAAAATCCCTTTGCATATAAAGAATGTAACATAAACTCATACAGTTCAGGTGCAAACGCTTTCAAATATTCAAGTTTATCCAAAGTATCGGTATACTTTGCCGTTGCAAACCGATACGCAGAACAGTTATTTTTATTGACAAGCTGTACTGCGTCCTCCTGTATTCCCTCCTGCGAAACAGGCTGCTTAGAATGAGGAGTTGTATACTTGACCTTTACCGTCGCTCCGTGCGCTGAAAATTCCTTACGGCTGTAGCCTGTTGCGATAAGCGCGTCAACAAACCGTTTTGCCATATTCTGAGTAGGAAATTTTATTTTAGCGTTCATCACAAGCGAGTCCTTCTCAGAAAACTCACCAAGCTTAAACGCTGTCAGCCACCAATGATGCGCCTTACGCTTTAACAGTTTTTTACCGTTCTTTAAAAGTACAAACGACAAATCAAGCTGTTCCGCGTCGCTTATCGCCTCATAAAACGTACCTGTAAACCGCTCCGACTGTATATCCTCACGAGTGGTATTATAAACGCCGATTTCCGCACCTGTCGTAATTCCATACTGTCCCTTCCACAGCTCAATCAGCCACCGTTTACCGTTATAGGAAAACGTTATCGGTTCACAGTCCATTATCATATTAAAAAACGGCGAACCTTCATCATATATACTGCAATAGCCAGCGTCACGCTGCCAGCAGTTCCTTAGTGAATAAAAATAATCATTTTTATAGTCATACGCAAATCCGGCAGACTTTAAGTCACTGTTTAAATCCCTTAGCTGTTTAGCCTTATCGGGATTCGGCTTGAAGTTCTTCATTCTTATAAAGAATACAAGTCCCAGCGCTATAAGTATAACCGCGATTGACGCAATTATAATATATTTTTCCATATTCTTACCTCCATAAAAGTTTTCTATGATATACTATTCAGCCGCAGTAAAAATGTGATATAATAGCCTTAACGGCATTGTATTCAAAAATTTTTTATTATTTTTTGAACCAAACAACACACTTGTGTGTCTAATTAATGTAAAACAAAAAGCGCTTATGTTTTTCAGCAGAAAGGTAAATTCCAATGAATAGAGAAAAGTTCACAGAGGAGGTTCTTAACGCCGAAGCCTCTATGTACCATATCGCAAAATCAATTCTGATTTGCGAAAGCGATTGCGAGGACGCTGTACAGGAGGCCGTTTTAAAGGCTTTTACCAAGCTTTCTACTCTGCGCGAGGAGAAATACTTTAAAACCTGGCTTACAAGAATCCTCATAAACGAATGTTACAGAAAAAAAAGAAATCAGAAGAAATATGTCCCGTTTGAGGAATATGCGGTTCAGCAGCCTGCCTGCGGCAGTGATTATTCATATTTATATCAGGCTGTTATGAAACTTAGGGAACCAATCAGGATAGTTATAGTTTTGCATTACATAGAGGGCTATTCTGTAGACGAAGTCGGAAAATTATTAAAAATCCCCGCAGGAACGGTAAAAAGCCGCCTTTATTCAGGCAGGGCACTACTCAAGGAGGAGCTTAAAGATGAAGAATTATGATTGGAAAAATTCCTTTCCCGAACCACCACAGGAATTTCACGAAAAATTATGTCACACACTTGACAATTTAGAAGTAAAGGAGAAGGGTAAAATGAAAAAGTTTACATTCAAAAAAGGTTTAATTATTGCAGCGGCGGCTGTATTGGTTATAGGCAGCGCGGCGATTGCGACGCAGGGTACAACGAGAGTTGTTACAGGCTCGTCTTGGGCAGTTCCGACGTACAAGGAAATCCCGTCGGCGGAAAAGCTTAAAAAAGATATCGGCATAACTCCGAAAGTATTATCGGAATTTTCAAACGGCTACACGTTTGACAGCGCGACAAAGGTAGATAATGCTATTGAAGACCTTGTGGATGGCTCTAAAAGAGTAGTTGTTGTCGAAAACGGAAAAGAACAAAAATTCAAGTCCCTATCAATCAACTACAAAAACGGAGATGACAAAATAACTCTTGACGCTGAACCGGCAGACTTTGATATTGAAAAAAAGGCATCGGAGGCAGAAAACTATAACGGCATATCAATAGGCTATACTGCCTTTACAAATAAATTTGTGCCGGGCAACTATCAGCAGACCGAACAGGATATAAAGGACGAGGCAGAGGGTAAATATGTATTTTCCTACGGTACCGACGATATTGAAATACACGAAGTTCAAGGTGTAACGTGGATTCAGGACGGCATTAAATATCATATTAACGCAATGGATTCTCCTCTTAACGAACAAGAATTAATTGATATAGCGAAAGAAATAATTGATTTTCAATAATGCTTTAAAGCCGCTGCACAAGCAGCGGCTTTATGCCGTGAAGCAAACAGTATTTATAAACAATTTATTATTTCTTTATTAATAATTTATCATTATATTATATAATCATATTAACCACTTTACAGGGAGGATTTAAAAATGAAAAATAAAATATTTTCAGCTATACTTGCGGCGGCAATGATATTTAATACAGCATTTACCGTTGTACTTGCAAAAAACACCGCATTTGAGCTTATAAGCACACAAAAAAGCGACGCGCTCAACGGTACAGTTTACCGTTACAGACACAAAAAAACAGGCGCAGATGTTATCTACAACGACAACGGTTCAGACCGCCGTCAGTTTGTACTGGGGTTTAAAACACCGCCCGTTGACAGCAAGGGCGCAAACCACGTTCTTGAACACGCACTGTTCTGCGGCAGTGAGAAATACCCAACAAAAAACATTATGCACTACATTCAAAACGGTACTTCATCTCTCATACTAAACGGTTTAACTGCGGACGACTGTACATATTATTTTATTCAAACCGCAAACCAAACCGAATACTACAATATGATTGACGTTTATATGAACGGTATATTCCACCCCCTTTTCCTTACAGATGAAAACATTTTCCGTCAGCAAGGTATACGAATTGAGTATGCAGGCGGCAAGGCACAGTATAACGGAGTTGTATATAATGAGCTTAGAATCAAAAATCTTAATACTGAGGAAAATTCGGTAAACTTCCTCGCGGATAAATTATACCGCGGCATTTACGGCAATACTACGCCCGTTTTCAGTGCAGGAGGTGAACTTGACGAGATAAAAAATCTTACATATGACGATTTATTAAGAGTTTACAACACATTTTATATTCCGTCAAACAGTATGACATATATTGCGGGAAATCAGGATATAGATGAAACTCTTGATATTCTGGACGGCTTTTTCTCGGAGAATACCGCAAAAGCGCCCGATATTTCCTTTGAAGATACCAGACAAATTCCTGAACAAGAAATACAGGAATACAACGTAGATGAAAATACCAAAACCGTCGATATAGGATTTATGTTCTCCGGTGTCCCTGCGTCGGCTGAACCTATGGACAGATATGCGAATGAAATAGTATATGATATTATCCGTCAGAAAATGGAGGAGAAAGGATATTCAAATATGTACACTTCGGGCGGAAACACAGGAGGCGTAACTAATCTCGCGCTGATGATTTCGCAAATCCCCAAAGAAGATAAGGACAAAGTAATCTCCGACTATAATACCGTTCTTGCAGACCTTGATGAAAACGGCATTGATGACAGCGACATTGACAAGTATGTGGACAATGACGACAGATTCTTTTTTCAAAATTTTGACCGTGTGTTAGTGGGGCTTCTTTACAAGGATAATCCGCTCGCATACACAGAAGTAAACGCAATGCGTGAATATTTCAAGTCACACAAAGAATATTTTACGGAGCTTTTAAAAAAATACTTCACTGAAAATCCATACAGTGTTACTGTAATTTCGGGTAACGGAGTTTTCGGCGCAGAGGACAGCAGCGTAAACGTCAATTCCGACGAGCTTGAACAGATAAAGCGTGATACAGAAGCTTTTCAAAAATGGAACGACGCGGAAGACGACCCTTCCGTAATTGCAAAAATACCGTTCCTCACTCTTGATGAGGTAAAAGACGCTCCGCAAAAAGCAGAACCATCTTATGAGGAACAAAACGGAATAGACTTCTATTTTACCGACGGCAGTAAAGCTATAAATTCTGCTACCTCCTCTCTCTTCTTCCCTCTTGGAGTCAGCGCCGAAGATTTGGATTACGTTACACTTATGTTAGGTTTTATCCAAAGTCAGGCTGAAAAAGCAGAGCTTGAGTGTTATATGGGAGTTTTGCCGTTTGAAAACGTAAACAACTCACAGGAACTAAATCCACATTTCATTATAGGACTTATAGCCAAAGATAAATCGGAATGTCTGAAAGAACTAATATCATTCCTGCAATCCGATAACTTATGGAATGAAAATGATTTAAAAGAGTACATACAAAACACACCGTCAAAAATTTTGCAGAGCTATTACGACCCCTATTTTCTGAGCGGAGAATTAAAAGACTCTGCGCTGTCGGCAAGCGGGAACTTCTTTTCAATAATTCCTGCAAATACTATTGTTAAAGGCTCACCGCACTATTGTCATTTTCTGCAAAGTCTTGACCCAAACGACTCGCAGACAATAATATCAAAAATAGAAGCTATGGCAAACAACATTATTCTCAATAACAAGCCTGCAGCTGAATATATCGGCGAAAACAGTGAATATGAGATATTCAAAGATACTGTAGCGGAAATTTTTGCAGACGGTAAAAAGCGAAACAATGAGCCAATGCTTTTACCTATAGGTTATTACAGTGCGGCGACCATAACAAAATTAGCCGACGCAAACCATTTTATGCTCACAGGTCAATATGAACAAAACGAGTATTCAGGAAAAATGGCGGTTCTCGGAAAAGTTCTTTCAACCAAATACATAACTCCCACAATGCGCGGCAAGCACGGTGCATACGGCAGTAATATCACCTTCAGAGAGGACGAAATGACCTCCGCCGTTACAGGACTTAACGATATTGACTTTGCGCTTGAAATATGGCAGGGTATGGGCGATTTTCTCAGGAATCTTAATATGACGCAAAATGAACTTAATTCGTTTATTGTTTCTGCCGTACAGGACTTTGACGAATGGGATTACGCAGCAAGCGAATACGGAGCAGAAACGGCGCTGAAACATAAAAATGCAGAGGATTGCGGCAAAATCAGAAACGAAATGCTCAATACTACCGTTAAAGACATTAAGGGCTATGCCGATTTTGTTGACAAACTTGTATCTCAAAAAAGAGTATTTGCCGTACTCGGTCAGCAAGCGGCAGACAATGCCGAATTTGACTTCGCATACTACGGCAGCGACGCCACTTTAGAAGTAACTCCGCGCCTTACAAAAAAAGCCTCAGGCTATATAAACGGAAAAAGCGACACTGAATTTTTCCCCGACGATAACATTACACGCGCCGAAACAGCAGTTATAATATCTCAGCTGCTTGCAGACAAACGCAAACCTCAAAGAGAAAATACTTTTAATGATATTCCCGTCAACGCGTGGTACAAAGACGCGGTCACTTCACTTTGCGAAAAGAGGATTATGTCGGGTTATGTAGGAAATTTATTTAAGCCCGAACAGGCTATTACACGCGCCGAGCTTACTTCAATTCTGTCCAAGTTTATATTTAACGGTGACAGCGAATTAAAATCAGTCTACAGCGATGTAAGCAAAACTGCGTGGTATTCTTACAGTATGGCAAAGATGATTAACGCAGGTTATATTAGCGGTTACAGTGACGGTACTCTTCGTCCTGACTCTTATATAACGCGCGCAGAGGTTACGGCTATTGTAAACCGTATGCTTAATATAAAAAACAGAAATACAGAAAATCCGTTTTCTGATGTTGACCCCTCTCACTGGGCTTATAACGATATTTTATCCGCAGTTAAATAAAAAAACAACCTATCTAACGATAGGTTGTTTTTTTCTATCTGTTAAGCGCCTTTCTAAGCTCCGACGCCATTTCACGCATATCCTCAATATCAGAATCCTTCATTACAGACTTAATTGTCACTGTTTTATCAATGACGGTTATGTCCTTCATACCCTCAAGCGCTGTACGCATTTGCTTACCTGCTGTAGGCGCCCAAGAACCGTTTTCCATAACAGCCGCTATTCTGTTTCTGTATCCCTTTGCTTTCAGATGTTCCAGATAACTTTCCATACACGGGAACAATCCTGCGTCATATGTTGCCGACGCAAACACAATACCGTCATATCTGAACGCGTCTTCCACAGCCTCCGCCATATCATCACGCGACAAGTCAAACAGTGAAACTGTTTCTTCACCCTGTTCCTTTAAAATTTCCGCAAACTTTTTCGCCGCGTTTGCAGTATTTCCGTGTATCGACGCATATGCAACAGTTATACCCTTATTTTCAGGCTCATATTTGCTCCATATATCGTATTTTCCTATATAATGACCGAGATTTTCAGTCAGTATAGGTCCGTGCAGAGGACATATAATCTGTATGTCAAGTCCTGCTGCTTTCTTCAAAAGCGTCTGTACTTGCGCGCCGTATTTACCTACTATATTGAAATAATAACGTCTTGCCTCGCAGTCCCATTTTTCATCAGTGTCTAAAGCTCCGAATTTACCGAAACCATCAGCCGAGAACAGTACCTTGTCCGTCTTATCGTAAGTAACCATTACTTCGGGCCAGTGCACCATAGGCGCCATATAGAAAGACAGCGTATGCGCTCCTGTATTCAGTTCGTCACCCTCTTTTACCGTTATGCTCCTATCTGAGAAGTCCATATCAAAAAACTGAGGAAGCATTGAAAAGGTCTTTGCATTTCCAACAAGCTTTGAATTCGGATATTTTTCTGCAAAACGCGCTATATTTGCCGCGTGGTCAGGTTCAAGATGTGAAATCACGAGATAGCTCGGCTCTTTTCCGTCAAGAATTTTTTCGATATTAGCTAACCATTCATCTGTAGCGCGCCTGTCAACCGTATCCATAACCGTTATCTTTTCGTCAAGAATGACATAGGAATTATAGGATATACCGTTAGGAACCTCATACTGACTTTCAAAAAGGTCAATAGTCTTATCGTCTACTCCGGCGTACATAATAGTATCTGTTATTCTTGTGTTCATTTTAATCACCTTTCTATTAAGTAAATTTAATTTTAAAATATTTTCCCCAACAGGAAAATTAAAAATACATATTTAAATATCCCCTTGTGTTTTCTATCATTTCGTCAAACAGTTTTCTTGAATCATTTAACGGAATAGAAATGTTCGGGTCTGTTACAAACGCGTTAAACACTTTTTCCAAATCGCGTTCAAGCGCTCCCTGAACGACGGTTTCCTGCTCGCCGCAAATACGGCTTATAAGCGGATATATTGTTTCGGGCACATTTCCCGCAAACACGGGAGTTAAAGAATTTGCCCTGAAACAAGCGTTTGTTTCAACGACTGCGCCTAAAGGCAGATTCGGAATCTGACCGTAATTTGGAATATTAACATTTGTTACAAGGTCCCTAAGTCCTAAAAGCGCGCGTATCTGCTGAACGCCTTCCTCGCCTGTTTCCTTTAATTCAAACTGTTCTTCACCATTGTAAAGACGTTCGCTCCTATCAAGTCTTTGCTGTAAATCCTGCTTTCTCCACGATACGGGAGTAAGCGCAAATCCCCATTTCTCTACTTTTTCTTCATTCTTTAAATACCAGTCGCCGGGACAAAATTCTGCAAGATGTCTGTCACCTGCCGCCGCAATAAATCCATAACGCAGGAACAAATCCATTTTTACACGCTCTGTCGAGCAAAAGGACTTATTCATCCAATTTTCATAGTCCTTTCCTTTATAACCGCTTTCCTTGTATTTCTCGGCAAATTCACGGTATACAGGAAAAAGGTCAGTATCTCTGTACTGTGCCTTTGTAAGCCAAGTAAAGTGATTCACTCCAACTACGTTTACCTTGATTTCCTCACGTTCTACATCTTTAATACCGCGTATTTCCTCCAATGCGGTTTTTAAAAGCTTTTGCGTACCGAACACCTCGTGACAGCAGCCGAACGCTTTAATTTCAGGGAACACCCTGTACAGAGTTCTTACGCACATAGTCATAGGGTTTGTATAGTTAATTACCCACGCGTCGGGACAATATGCTTTTATATTTTCTGCGATTTCCTCAAACATAGGTATCGTTCTGAGAGCGCGTATTATTCCGCCTGCGCCTGCCGTATCACCAACAGACTGGTATATTCCGTATTTTTCAGGCAGATGTACATCACTTTCCATTTCATCAAACGTCGCAGGAAGAATTGAAATTACAACAAAGTCTGCGCCTGTAAGCGCCTCCTTTATGTTATCAGCAGCCTTGTATTTCCACGCTGATTTTGCGCCCTTGGCATTTGCCGCATTATTGCCTATTTTCTCATTCTTTTTAGCCGCGTCAAAATCAATATCGTAAAGATACACCGTTCCGCATATATCCTCCGAAGCCGCAAGGTCACTCATAAATCCCCACGCCCAGCCGCGTGAGCCGCCGCCGATATATGCGATTTTTATATTCTCCGCGTTATTTCCGTTATAGTTCATCTTTATAACCGTACCTTTCCGCGTTATATTTTAGAATTATTCTATCATATTTTTTTAATTTAAACAATACAAATATTGCTTTTTTATAAGAAAAATTATATATTTTTGTTCTTCTTACAAAATCTTTTCCCGTATTCCCTCTGCAATTGCTCTGCCGATTTCATCTGAATATGTATTTAATATTTCCAAATCGTCCGTATTATCATAAAAACCTATTTCCAGATACACTATAGGCACAGGAGATTTATTGAACAAAATAAGATACGGCAAATGTATCGGCGGATTTTCGTCAAGTCCGACTGCCGCCGCAATTTTATTATTTACAGTTTCTCCAATATTATTGGAAAACTCAATATAATTATCAGGTATTCCGCTCTGCCTGTATTCACCGCCAAGCGCGATATATGATGTCCCTCTTCCGCCTCCCGCATTGGAGTGTATACAAACATACAATGCAGCATCAGCCTCTTTTGTCGTGTCATTGTCAGGGAAACAATATGACACACGCGTATTCATTGATGGATTTTCATTATCTGTTTCACGCGTCAGACGCACCTCATATCCCATTTCTTCGAGATACTTTTTCGCCGACAATGCGTTATTCAGATTTATCTGAGGTTCAGTATCCCTGTCACCAGAACCCATTCCATACCAGCACGAACCTCCGTCGGGCGACAGCTTAGTACAGCCGTCACCGTGACAGTCAGCTCCAAAAGTTCCGTCCTTATAATGACGCCATTCTCCCCATTCGCATTTTTCATCATTATATTCATATCCCTGAAAAGTTTTTTCCTCGTCCGTCATCTGTGACGACGTTTTTCCGTGTCCTGCGTCAAGCACTATCACTGTTTTTTGCGGTTCTTGTGTTTCTGTAACAACTTCAGGTATATCCTCCGCACACGCCGCGCACATAAAACACGCCGCGCAGACAACCGCAAACATTCTAACTTTATTCATCATTTGAACAGCCCCCTTTTTACATCACACTTCAGGGAATGTAACATATATCGTAGTACCTTTGCCCAATACGCTTTTAACACGTATTTTCGCGTTATGACACGCGCAGACGTGTTTTACAATAGACAAGCCCAGTCCTGTACCTCCGACCTTTTTTGAATGGCTTTTGTCAACACGGTAAAAGCGTTCAAAAATTCGTTCGGTATCCTCTTTCGGTATGCCTATACCCGTATCCTTAACCGAAAACTCAGCGCCATCTGCCGTTTCACCGACAAAAACGCGTATTTTTCCGTTATCTTTATTATACTTAATGGCATTATCAATCAAATTATATACCAACTCGCTTATAAGCGTGGCATTTCCTTTTATAACGGTAGGAGTTTTACTGAAAAATATCTGTATTCCTCTCTCCTTTGCCGTTTTTTCCAGTATACATATCGCCTCTCCGGCAATTTCAGATAAATCTAAATCCTGAGGTTCTTCAACCATTCCGCCCTCGTCAAGGTTAGACAGATTGATTATATCGTCAATCAAAGTTAAAAGCCTTTGCGATTCTTTTTCTATCCTAACGCAAAATTCGCTTATATCTTCATTTTTAGCCATTCCGTTATTTATCATCTGCGCGTAACCCGATATTGCCGTAATCGGTGTTTTCAATTCGTGCGACACATTTGCGGTAAATTCGCGGCGTATTTTTTCCGACTTGGCTTTCTCCTCGTGTTCGTCCGCTATATGCTTAAAAAACGGCTTTAATTCATCATATATTTCAGCATTTTCCAGATTATTTATATCCGCCCTGTTTACAGGCTCCATCAGTCTGTCCACTAACCTGTCGGATATACGTTTTACTACAAATGACGCCCCAACAGAAAGTACAGACGCCGTCAGTGCCGCGGTTACTATTGCAGCCGCATAACTGACATTCTCCGCCTCAATACAATATACCGCGCAAATCACCGCAATACTAAGAACAACTGCGGATATAACAAATACCCGCAGTGTAAAACTGATTTCCCTTTTCATATTCTATATCCCACATTTCTTATAGTTTCAATACATTTTCCCTTTTCACCGAGTTTATGTCTTAGACTTCCGACGTGAACGTCCAGAGTTCTGCTTTCACCTTCAAAATTATATCCCCATATTTCTCCGAGAAGGCGTTCTCTTGCCATAACGGCGCCTCTGTTCATCAAAAGACACCTTAGAAGTTCAAATTCTTTATATGTAACAGTTACTTCCTTTCCGTCAGCAGTAACCTTTCTTTTATTTGTATCCAAAACTATTCCGTTATATTCAATCACAGCCTCAATCATACCGTCACCGCTGCGCCGAAGTACCGCTTTAATTCTTGAAATTAGTTCCATAACCCCGAACGGTTTAGTAACATAATCGTCAGCTCCGTTATCAAACCCCTTTACCTTATCGCTTTCCGTACCCTTTGCCGTAAGCATAATTACAGGCAGTTTTTTTGTTCGTTCATTTTTTCGTATATCTTTTAAAACTTCAATTCCGTCCCTGTCGGGGAGCATAATATCAAGCAATACAAGCGACGGTATACATACGCTTAATCTTGCTGTGAAATCAGACGCTTTTTCAAACCCCTCAGCCTCAAAGCCGGCAGACTTAACAGCATAAGTTATAAGTTCTCTTATATCCTCGTCGTCCTCAACACAATATATCATACTCATTCCAACACCTCTTTTTTATATCAATCAGCAGACGCCGAAAACGGCAGTGCATATTTTTTGCTGAATGCAACGCACATTTTCTTATATTCGTCACTGCTTTTTCTATGGCTCATTACATTATGAATATCGTAATTATCGTCGTTCAGTTCTATAATCGCAGCCGCAACATTGGCGCAGTGGTCTGATACCTTTTCCAGAGCTGTAATATAATCAGTAAACACAAAGCCCTGATTTACACTGCACCTTCCCTCCTGCATACGCTTAATATGACGGTTTTTAAGGTCATTGCGCAGTCTGTCGATAACGTCCTCCAAAGGCTCAACCTGATTGGCAAGCTGAACGTCGTCATTCGAAAAGGCGCTTATTGTAAGGTCAATTATCTCACTTACCGCGTCTACCATAATAGTGATTTCCTGTCTTGCCTTTTCCGAGAAATGCACGTCCTTGTCACGCTTTTCACGCGCTGTAAAAACAAGGTCGGCAGTATAGTCGGTCATTTTTTCAAAATCTGCTATAGCGTGAAGAAGTATTGACACCTTCTTTGCGTCGGCAGAAGTAAGATTCTGTTCTGACAAACGTACAAGGTATTCTCCCAGAGCGTCCTCATATTCATCTGCTAAACGTTCGGTTTCAATAATTTTTTTATCGTTCTTTTCTGAATACTTCGCCACGCATTCCTGAGCCAGAGTAAAGCTTTCCTTTACCATATACGCCATATTTGTAGCCAACATCATACACTGCTCAACCGCAAATGACGGTGTAAGCAAAAAACGGTCGTCCAGTACTCCAAACGCATTCGTTTCAGCGCCCTCTTTAATCGTAAGACGAACAAGTTTTTCAATCAGCTTACTGCACGGCAGCAAGACAAGCGTAGATGCAACGTTAAACGCCGTGTGAATAACGGCTATGTTAAACGCGTTAATCGTTGAATTTATAAATGCGAAATTAATTGCGGCATTTATAGCGTAAAATACACCCATAAACAACACCGCGCTTATAATTTTAATATATAAATTCGCAATAGCGGCGCGCTTTGCATTTTTGCTTGCGCCTATGCAGGAAATCATTGCCGTTATACAGGTTCCTATATTCTGACCCATCAGAATCGGTATTGCCGTTCCAAAGGTTATCTGTCCTGTCGCGCTCAATGCCTGCAAAATACCTACTGACGCTGACGACGATTGTATAATAGCCGTAAGAATCGTTCCTACTAAAAGTCCAAGTACCGGATTACGGAACATTATAAGCATATTCGCGAATGCAGGAGAATTTTTCAGACCTGACACTGATTCTGACATAGTTTCCATACCAAACATCAGAACCGCAAAACCGATAAGTATATTACCTATACTCGTTCTCTTATCAGTCTTTGACGTCATAAGAAGAATAATACCTAAAAGCGCAAGTACCGGAGTGAAGTTTTCCGGCTTTACCAGATTCGCCAAAAGACTGTCGCCCTGCACTCCAGATAAGCTTAAAATCCACGCCGTAACAGTCGTACCGATATTAGCGCCCATCATAACCCCGATTGACTGCGTAAGTTTCATTATTCCGGAGTTTACAAATCCGACAACCATAACCGTAGTTGCCGACGACGACTGTATAACCGCCGTTACAACCGCACCGAGTAAAACTCCCATAAGTCTGTTTGACGTAAGCTTTTCTAATATTAATTCAAGCTTTCCGCCTCCGAGTTTCTTTAATCCGTCCCCCATTACGTTCATTCCGTAAAGGAACAGAGCAAGTCCTCCGCACATACTGAATACTTTAAAAATGTCCATACCCGCACCTCTTTTGTGTCTGATTTTTGTACTTGTACCAATTATATAAAATTAATGTAAAATTGTATTCAAGCGTATCTTAAATTTATGTAAAATCTTTTATGCATTTCCATTCACTGACTAATCTCTCAACAGAGAACGCCGCATTTGCAGGACTTGTGGACGGCAGTTTATACGCGTCCAGATCCTTATTGTACTTCTTAAACAGTGTGTATGCCGTACCGCCGTTTGTAAAAATTTTGTTTATTTGAGATTTTGCAAGAATTTCCGAAATATCATTCGGAGTTACATTTTTTATCGAACTGTCCGCTGAACCCTGTATATCACAGCTTTTGATAACGTCCCACACGGCTATTTTATTCCGCAGGAGCATTGCCTTCTTTTCATTAATCGTGTCAGGGCATTCCTCACCCATAACGACTGAAACCACGCGCCAAAACCTGTTTTGAGGGTGACCGTAGAAAAATCCTGCCTCACGTGATTTTACCGAAGGGAAACTGCCAAGTATAAGTATCTTTGAATTATTGTCATATACAGCGTCAATTGTATGATTTTCCATTTGTTTTTTCCTCCGTTACTAATTATAACAGATATTTATACTTTTTAAAAGAGATTTTTTACAAATTATTGTTTTTCGTTGACATTAACGCTTTTATAGTATATCATAATACCATTAAACTAAAAAGGACGATAAAAAAATGAAATTTGCAAATGCACCTCTGTTCCGCGACCCTATTTACGACGGAGCAGCAGACCCTGTAATTATTTATAACGAAGAAAAGCAGCTTCACTATATGCTGTACACAGCGCGCCGCGCTAATGTTGAAGAAGAAGGCGTTATGTGGGTACACGGAAGTGATATAGGCATTGCGGAAAGCCGCGACAACGGCAACTCGTGGAAATACGCAGGTATTTGCCGCGGACTTGAATATGAAAGTGGCAGAAATACATACTGGGCGCCTGAGGTTATATTCCACGAGGGCTTATACCATATGTATGTAAGCTATGTACCTGGTATTCCTTCTGACTGGAAACACCCACGCTATATTCTGCACTATACATCTTCAGATGTGATAAACTGGAATTTCCAGTCAAAACTCACGCTATCCTCTGAGAAAGTTATTGACGCCTGTATTTTTCATATGCCTAACGGTATTTTCAGAATGTGGTACAAGGACGAGGCTAATGGTTCTCACACCTATTATGCTGACAGCAGTGATTTATACAACTGGACAGTTATGGGCTGTGCTATAGACGACGTTGCACACGAGGGCGTTAACGTGTTTGAATTCAACTCAAAATACTGGCTTATTACCGACTGTTGGCAGGGACTTGACGTCTACTGCTCCGATAACCTGAACGACTGGATAAAGCAGGACAGCCGTATACTTGAAGAGGGCGGCACACGCACGGACGACGGTGTAATAGCGAACCACGCAGATGTTGTAGTGAACGGTGATAAGGCATATATCTTCTATTTTACTCACCCCGAACGAAAAGGAAATATGCTTGATGACACAAATGCAGGTGAGCGCAGAACCTCCATTCAGGCGGCAGAGCTTGAAGTTAAAGACGGAAGGCTTATATGCGACAGAAATAAACAAATCAGTATTAACTTAAGATAAAACATAGGCAGACTATAATAGTCTGCCTATGTTTTATTTTCTCTCTATTCTTAGTCTAAACTCAAATTCTTTTTCATTAAATCGATATTCCTCACGTGTCAGCGGTCCGCAGCTGTTCTGCCCTATTCCGTTTTGCTTGTAATCGACGCATAAAACAGTATCCGAACATTTTTCAAGCTCAAAATTATGCTGTTTTTCCGTCAATTCTTCCTGAGTATAATGCGACGCGTTGAAAGAAAATGGTATATCCGAACTCACACGCAGTTTATCTGTTTCAATATATCGGGTACCAAAATGACTTCCGTTTTCCTGAGGTTTTATATAATCCTCGTGCATATCGTCCACAGCCGAAGTGAATTCGTCAAGATATGTACATAAGTGCTTATCCGAATAACTTTCATACGGTCCGTAACCGTAATACTTAACATTCTCACCTCCTGTAAATATACGCAGTCCGAAACGCGGCAGAACAGGAAGTATCTCATCTATCTTTATCCGAGCGTTCATATCAATCGTACCGTCTGCATACACAACCCATTCAGCCGTTATATCCGCCGTTTTCCGCTGTGCTGCAGGTATAAGCGCGCTATGGCATTTTATTTTTACACTATTCTCCTTTTTCTCGGTGCTTATATCATAAACATACACTTGTTCCCTGTTATAACCTGCATTTTCCCATTCATTTCGTATATTTCTGTCATTATCTGTCGGGGCACGCCATACATTCCATTCAACGGGACGCGTCAAACAATCGCCTATCTTACTAAAATTACCGAGCACTTTATCAAACACACACTCAATTCCGCCAGCCTTTATAATTATATTTCTGCTCTGCTCCGATACGATTATCTCTCCGCTTGCCGTTATATCACCCAATTCAGGAATATTGTCATTTATAATAAACTGCTCAAATCCAACCTCATATCCCTTTTTTGCCCACGGCATATCCTTTTTATAATAAGCCTTTATCATAAGCTTATCACAGTTGGGACGCGGAAAGCTCTTTTTACCGCGCGGCGGAACATCAAACACAGTCTTTTCACCGTTTACGCTAAATTCCAGAATATCTGCAAGATTTAAAAAATCATATCTGTTTTCAACAATAATTATATTACTGTAAGTCGTTACGGCAAATGGCTTTATTGCCTGCTTGTATTCAAGCAGACCTGTGTGCGGTTTTCGGTCAGGTGTTACAAGTCCGTCAACACAAAAATTACCGTCGTGCGGATATTCTCCAAAATCTCCGCCGTAAAAATATTTTCCGTCATCTGTCAGTATTGCGTGGTCGCACCACTCCCATGCAAACGCGCCGAAAAATCCGTCGTAACGGTAAAGACGGTCAATATATTCCTTTATTCCGCCGGGGCCGTTGCCCATTGCGTGCATAAATTCGCACTGCATATACGGTTTCACCTTAGACAACTGTTCTTTTTCCGTTTTTGATAAACTACTCTGTGAAAGGTTAATCCATTCACCTGCCTGCTCATATGCACCACCGCGCTCAGAGCTTACAGTATGCCAGACGTGTTCGCCCGTTTCACTGAAATACTCGTCAATCCACTCATATGACGCGTACATTGTGCTTACAACATCAAGCATTGACGTATCATTTATATGGTCAGGCATTTGCCACATACTGCTCTCATAATGAGTTGGTCTTGACGGGTCATAGTCCTTAACCCACCTGCCTGCTTTTTCAAAATTCACACCATAGCCGCCCTCGTTTCCGAGCGACCACAGGCAAACACAAGTCCTGTTCTTATCTCTTATAACATTGCGCTGTACCCTGTCAAGAATAGCCTCTCCCCATTCGGGATTATTTGCAAGCAAGCCGAAAGTATTCGCCTGCGAACCGCCGTAAATAGCGGCTGTGCCGTGAATTTCGATATCTGATTCGTCAACTACATAAAAACCGTATTCATCGCACATCTGCATTAACCAAGGCGCATTAGGATAATGACTTGTTCGCAATGCGTTTATATTATGCTGTTTCATCAGCATTAAATCACGTTTAGCCTGTTCACGGCTTATTGTATATCCCGTTACAGGGTCGCTGTCGTGGCGGTTCACACCCTTCATTTTAACAGGCTTGTTGTTTAAAAGAAATATACCGTCCTCAATCCTGATTTCACATATACCTACGCGCTCTTTTATAACCTCTCCGTCAGTAATCAGATACAGCGTATACAAATACGGCTGTTCCGCATTCCACAAAATCGGATTTTCTATTGTTATACTGCTCTCATTTCCGCTGTAAAGTTTTTTGTTTCCTTCATAAAGCTCAAATGTTACAGGTATATCCGCTTCAACCTCAATATTGATTTTTCCGCTTATTTCTGTAGTAATTCTATAATCGCGTATATGCTTTTCAGGGCGCGTAAGTATGTAAACATCACGAAAAATACCGCTCATACGGAATTTATCCTGATCCTCCAGATAACTTCCGCTGCACCATTTCATAACAAGAACACAAAGCGTATTTACACCGCTTTTTATTTTATCTGTTATATCAAATTCAGAGGGTGAATGTGAAACCTCGCTGTAGCCTATAAAATCGCCGTTAAGCCACACATAAAAGCAGGAATCTACACCCTCAAAATATAAATACTTTTTCCCATCTCCGTCACATTCAAAATTTGTAACGTATGCACCGCACGGATTTTCATAAGGCACATACGGCGGATTAAACGGGAACGGATAGCGCGTGTTGGTATATTGGTGACCGTCATAACCCTGTGTCTGCCAGCACGACGGTACAGGAATTTTATCAAACCCTTCTGTATCACCGTTTATAAATCCGTCAGGTACGTCGTCAGCACATTTAAAATACATAAAGTCCCAGTCGCCGTTAAGGCTCAGCTTTCTATCCTCATTTCCCTTTTTCGCATTTTCCCTATCAGAATAAAGCTCGCAATACGCCCGAGCAGGTTCTGTTCCTATATGAATTATATTTAAATCGTTATAATATTTTTTAAGCTCCATTTTTATCCCTCCATTTTCATAGGTTAGTATACTCTACATTAATGCAGATTGTCAATACAAAACCTCAAATTATATTCTCCCTATAAAATGTACCGAGCACGCAAAAGGGACACTAAATTATTTAGTGTCCCCATTCCATTCGAATTTTTCTGTAACAAGCCGTACAACACCGTGTTTAACGCTTACAAGTCCGCCGTCGCACAATGCTGTTTTAACGTCACCATTTGTATATGTCACTCGTGCCGTACCATTGATTACAGGCGCGACATAGTCTGCGTGTCCTGCTAATATGCCTATATCACCTGCGGCGGTACGAACTGTAACTGCACCTGCATTATCATCAAAAACAAGTCCCGAAGGCGTTACTATCTGTAAATGAAATGTATTCAACTTCTGCTCCCTCCTCAAAGAGATTTACGCCTGTTTCATCTGTTCCGCCTTTTCACGGACATCATCAATACCGCCTGCAAACAAGAAACAGCTTTCTGGTATATCATCGCATTTACCATCTATAATCTCTCTGAAACCGCGTATTGTTTCCTTAATCGGCACATATTTACCCTGCATACCCGTAAACTGCTCCGCAACAGAAAACGGCTGCGACAAAAATCGCTGTACGCGTCTTGCACGGTTTACAGTATTCTTATCCTCTTCACTAAGTTCGTCCATACCCATAATTGCAATTATATCCTGCAATTCTGTATATCTCTGCAAAATCTGCTGAACTGCTCTGGCAGTTTCGTAATGCTCCTCTCCCACTATATCGGGAGTTAATATTCTTGACGTTGAATCAAGAGGGTCAACCGCAGGATAAATACCCAGTGAAGAAATCTGTCTTGACAAAACGGTAGTCGCGTCCAGATGCGCAAACGTCGTTGACGGAGCCGGATCGGTCAAGTCGTCGGCAGGCACATACACAGCCTGTATAGACGTTATTGAACCGTTTCGCGTTGACGCAATTCTCTCCTGCAAAGCTCCCATTTCCGTTGACAGCGTAGGCTGATATCCGACGGCGGACGGTATACGTCCGATAAGCGCCGACACCTCTGAACCAGCCTGCGTAAATCTGAAAATATTATCTATAAACAACAGTACGTCCTGATGTTTTTTATCACGGAAATATTCAGCCATTGTCAGTCCTGTAAGAGCCACTCTCATTCTTGCTCCCGGCGGTTCATTCATCTGTCCGTACACGAGGGCAGTTTTATTGATAACCCCCGATTGTTTCATCTCGTTATACAAATCATTTCCTTCACGTGTACGCTCGCCGACGCCTGCAAATACGCTTATACCGCCGTGCTCTTTTGCAATATTATTAATAAGCTCCATTATAAGAACGGTCTTGCCGACGCCTGCTCCTCCGAACAATCCGATTTTACCGCCTCTTGCATAAGGAGCGATAAGGTCAACAACCTTTATTCCAGTTTCAAGCACCTCCGTCACGGTGTCTTGTTCCTCATAAGACGGCGGATCACGATGGATACACCACTTCTCTTCCGTTTCAGGATTCGGCATATTGTCAACTGCGTCACCCAGAACATTAAATATACGTCCGAGCGTTTTTTCTCCGACAGGCACTGTTATTCCCGCGCCTGTATCCACAGCGTCCATACCTCGTACAAGACCATCTGTTGAATTCATTGAAATACACCTGACAACATTATCACCGACGTGCTGTACAGCCTCAGCAACAATTCTTTCACCGTTATGGTTTATCTCAATTGCATTCATAAGCTCCGGCAAACATTCATCTTCAAACTTTATATCCAATACAGGACCAATTATCTGTACTATTTTTCCCACGTTATTCATAGCAATCTACGCCTTTCTGTTACAAATTTTCAGCGCCTGCAATAATTTCAGTCAGCTCCTGAGTTATTGACGCCTGCCTTGCGCTGTTATATTCAAGCTCCAGTTTGTTAAGCATTTCGTCTGCATTATTCGTAGCCGATTCCATAGCGTTACGTCTTGCGCTAAGCTCAGACGCTACCGATTCGGACACTGCTCCGTATATCATTCCTGCAATATAGCCCGGCACTATCCGCTCAAAAACCGTTTCCGCGTCAGGTTCGTATATTGTAAGACTGTAACGTGTATTACGCAAACCCTCGGTTGTATGCTCTATGTGTATCGGCAGTATATTTACTGTCTTAGGCTCCTGCACCAACATATTTTTATAACTTGTATACGAAAGAGTTACACGCGTAAACTCACCTTTTTCATAGGCAGAGGCAATAATTCTGCCTATTTCGTGACAATGCGTAAGCCCTATATCACCTGCTCGTTCATACTCCTCTGTATATAACCTCTCCTTAGGAAAATGCTCAGTTACTTTTTTTCCAATCGGAAAAATTATATCTTTGCTTTGTACATCAAGCGATTTAAACAGATTATGATTGTAACCGCCTGCAAGCCCTCTGTCGCCTGCAATTACAATATGGCAAGTTCTGCCCTCTCTCGGGCGTGTGAACACAGACGAAAAATCCCGATTGTCACGCGCTATATCATCAAGCGTTTGTGAAAGTATTTCAAAATACGGCTTTGACTGCTCAATACGCTCCATTGCCTTATTCATTTTAGACGTTGACACAAGCTCCATCGCCTTCGTTATCTGGCGCGTACTTTTAATACTTTTCATTCTGTTTTTAATTGCCTTCATATTCGATGCCGACATAATGTTACCTCTTACATTCCTCTATCGCTTTTCTCAGTTTCTGTTCGGTTTCCTCCGTCAAGTCACCGCTTGACGCTATATTATCTATTATATCGTGCGCGTTGTTTTCTATATATTCAAACAAACGGCTTTCAAATTCGCGTATTTTATTTACAGGAATATCCTCCAGCAAATCGTTTGTTACAGCATAAATTATGGCTACCTGCAATTCCACTCTTACGGGCTTGTTACGTCCCTGTTTCAGCACTTCAACTATTCTTTCGCCTTTTGCCAGACGTCGTTTTGTGTCCTCGTCAAGGTCAGAACCAAATTGGGCAAAAGCCTGAAGTTCCCTATACTGGGAATACGCAAGTTTCAGACTTCCTGCAACCTTTTTCATAGCTTTAAGCTGCGCGTTGCCTCCTACTCGTGACACACTTATACCTGGGTTTACAGCAGGCATAATTCCTGCGTGGAAAAGCTCTGTTTCAAGGAATATCTGACCGTCCGTAATTGATATTACATTCGTAGGTATATACGCTGATACATCGCCTGCCTGAGTTTCAATAATAGGCAGTGCCGTAAGCGAACCGCCTCCCAAGTCGTCCGACAGACGCGCCGCGCGTTCAAGCAGACGCGAATGAAGATAAAACACATCGCCGGGGTATGCCTCTCTTCCAGGTGAACGTCTTAATAACAGTGAAAGCGCACGGTATGCAACCGCGTGTTTTGATAAATCATCATATACAATAAGCGCGTCCCTGCCCTTATACATAAAATATTCTCCCATCGCACAGCCTGCGTAAGGCGCAATGTACTGCAGTGCAGGCGCCTCTGACGCAGTTGCCGAAACTACTATTGTATAGTCCATCGCTCCTGCATTCTGAAGTTTGTCAACAAGCGAAGCAACTGTAGAGCGTTTTTGCCCTATTGCAACATATATACATAAAACGCCTGTTCCGCGCTGATTTATTATTGTATCTACCGCAATAGCTGATTTACCTGTTTGTCTGTCACCAATTATCAGCTCACGCTGACCGCGACCTATCGGTATCATTGAATCAATAGCTTTAATTCCTGTTTGCAGAGGCACGCTGACCGATTTACGCTCTATGATTCCCGACGCAGGCTCTTCGACATTTCTATAGCCGTCAGAATCAATTGCGCCCTTACCGTCAATAGGATTTCCGAGCGCGTCAACAACACGTCCGAGAAGTCCGTCACCGACAGGAACCTCCGCAACCTTGCCCGTGCGTTTTGCGGCAGTTCCTTCTTTTACAGAACTTTCTCCGCCAAGAATTACCACACTGACAAAGTTCTCTTCAAGATTCATTGCCATTGACATTACGCCGTTGCCAAGCTCAATAAGCTCGCCTGACATACAGTTGCTCAATCCGTGAATACGCGCAATTCCGTCGCCGACTTCAATGACATATCCAGTTTCTGTTTCATTTATAACATTGTCATAATTTTTAATCCTGTCTTTTATAACCTTACTTAAATCCTGCATTTCTTCTCCTATTATTACTCCGTCAAGGCTCTTTTTATTTTATCAAGTTCCGTTTTTATATCAGCGTCAATACGCCGTTCTTCTGATTCAATAACTATTCCGCCTATACAGCTCTTGTCTATATGCTCTTTTATAACTATCCTGCCGCCGAGCTTATTTTCAAGCTTTTCACGCAAACGGTTTTTAAGCTCTTCTTTCAGAGGTCTTGCTGTCGTTACGTCCACCAGTTTAATATTTTTTTCCACATTATAAAGACGCTCATACTCTTTAAAACTGTCCTGTAAATGATGAACCATATGACGTTCACTTAACAGTTTCAGAAAATTAAGCGTGTAGCGCCCTATTTTGCCTGAAAAATCCTCATTTAAAACAGTCATAAGCTCACCGCGGTCTATCTGAGGCGAATCGAGTATCTTTACATAGTCGGGGTGCTCGTCAAAAAGCTTTGAAACATAGCTCAGTTCCGACAGTATTTCCTCCTCCAAGCCTTCCTCTTTCGCAAGAGAATGAATAGACATACCATATGTTTTCGCCGTCATTTTAATCACCTGTTTCTGTTATATCTTATCAATTATACTTTCAATAAGTTTATCGTCCGCGCTGTCGCTGATACGCTCACCGATAAGTTTTTCGGCAACATCAACCGCCATTGATGCAATATCACCTCTTGCCTCTCTGAGCGCGTTCTTTTTATCAATTTCTATCTGCTCACGGCTTTTTTCTGCTATACGCTGAGCTGTTTCCTGCGCCTCATTGACGATAGATTCCGAACGTTCCTTTGCCGCAGAAACAGCGGACTTTATAATTCCGTCTGCCTCGTCTTTTGCAGAACGTATCTGTTGTTCATATTCGCCGCGCAGCTCCGCCGCCTCGCGTTTTGCACTCTCAGCCGTCGTATAGGCAGTTTCAATCTCCTCTGCGCGAGCCAAGAGAATTTTATTTACAGGTCCAAACAAAAACTTCTTTAAAAGCAAAAACAGAATAATAAGATTAAGCCAAGTAAAAATCATTGTCCACATATCAATAGTGACAAAATCCAAAAATCCCTCCACTGACTATCATTCCTTTCTGATTAATTAAAGAAGTCCTATAAGCGGATTTGCAAATAATAATATAAGCGCAACAACCAATCCGTAAATACCTGTTGACTCCGCCACGGCACAACCGAACAGCATTGTTGAAGTAATCGCGCCCTTTGCCTCCGGCTGTCTGCCTACTGCCTCTGCCGCTTTACCTGCCGCAAATCCCTGACCGATACCCGGTCCCACACCTGCTATCATTGCCAATCCTGCGCCGATTGCCGACGCCGCCAGTACAATTGCCTTTTCCATAATTATCTCTCCTTTAGTTTTGTGTATTTTTTATTATTACTTTTTATGGCTTTATTCGCCTTTCATTTGTATAAATACCATAGTAAGCATACAAATGATATACGCCTGTAAAAAGCTTGTAAACAGGTCAAAATATATTGACAATACCGCAGGCAAACCCACCTGCAAAATCGGTATTGACTCTATTACATCACTCGGTATCCACGAAAGGACTACCGAACTCAGCGACGCCAAGCCGCCGTACACGAGCGAGGTTATTACTATTCCTGCCGCAATATTTCCGAAATGACGGAACGTCATTGATACAGGACTTGCAATCTCGCTTATAATATTAAGCGGTGTTATAAATGCCGCAGGAGCGGTAAACGACTTGAAGTAACCTCCGATTCCGTGACGCTTTATTCCGTTTGCCTGTATCAGCACAAAAGTTACAACAGACCACGCAAGTATTACGCTTAAATCGCCAGTATACGGTCTGAGTCCCACAAGCGACGACAAACTTCCGACTATTGATATTATAAACAGTGTGCCTATATACGGAGCAAACGACATATAACTTTCTCCCATAGTATCTCGTACAAGGTCATTAAGCATTATCACAAGCTTTTCAATTACCAACTGCTTTTTTGAAGGATTTCGTACCTTCAGACCTCTTGTAAGCCATACGGACAGGAGCGTAAGCGCGGCTATTATTATCCACATATTTACTATACTTTCCGTAACCTTTATACCGGAGAATAGCGGTATTGTAAATATTACTTTAGGTCCGTTCATTATCCTTTGCTTTCCTTTCCTTTTTTCTTATAACATTCAAAACAAATATTGAAAGCTGCGGAAACACCAACGGGATTATTACGCAGACATAATTCAGATATGTCGTCTTCATTGCCCATATTACCGCCGCGGCTATTATTGCCAGACGAAAAATGTACCCGAAACCTGCCAGATACGACGCGCCATTCTGACGCGCTACACATTGTTCAAGAATAATGCCCATAAGTGTAAAATTAAATATTGCCACAGCACAGCCCAGCAGTGTACCGAATACCACCGAACGTCCGAAATACCCCGCGGGAATTGTTATTATAACCTGTACAATTCCAAACAGCAGTGTTATCAGAGAAATATTTAATATTTCTTTTTTTAACGTATCAGACATTTTTTATTCCTCCGTTTCACTTTTATTTTTATTTTATCACAAGTATTTTAAAATGCAAGCCTCATTTTCCCAACATATGTACATTTTTCCACATTATACTCTGTTTTTGTATGAAGTTCACAGTTTTTTTACAATATACACTTTCTATATCATTTTTGCCATAAACACACTGTCATTATTCACATTAACAAAAAAGAGCTGACGCAAACGCGGCAGCTCCGTTATTATTTAATAACAATTGTTTTTATTATCTGATTTTCTTCAGGTACATCGTCCATTCCGAGTTCCTTAACCGATTTTGTCTTTACCTCAGCCACTTTATCGACATATTCCATACCGCTTGTAACGCGTCCGAATGCCGCGTACTGTCCGTCAAGCGAATGTGCGTCCGCGTGCATAATAAAGAACTGACTTGACGCGCTGTTCATATCAACACTTGTACGCGCCATTGAAATTATACCGCGGTTATGCGGAATAAGATTAAAATAGCCGTTTACTATAAATTCACCCTTAATCGTATCGGCTTTCTTCTGTTCCAGTTCTGTATTAAAGCCACCGCCCTGTATCATAAAATCTTTTATTACTCTATGAAAAACAAGACCGTCAAAAAACTTATCGTTTGCAAGCTTTACAAAATTTGAAACTGTTTGCGGAGCTATATCGGGATACAGCTCAAGAGCTATGACACCGCCATTTTCAAGCTGAATTTCAGCCTTTACGGTTTTAGCCGTATCGCTTGCGTAACCCTTATATGCGTCATACATTTCGGTCATATTTCTTTCATATGACTGAAATTTTTCCGCCAGACCTTTTTCGGTTTCTTTCTTTTCGTAATCGACAGTAACGGTAGAGCTTGCTCCGTCCCAGCCGATTTTTGCTCCGAACATTTCTCCTATAGCGCGTATCGGAACCATTGTATATCCGTCCATATTTACAGGCGGAGCCTCCAATTTTACGGCATTTTCAAGAGCTACAGCACTCATTTTGAAGGCGTAATCACGTCCAATCCAAGTATAATACAGGCTGTCACCGTCAGTCAGTGTTATTCCGCTTGTTTCACTGTCCCACGATACGTCGCAGCCGAATGCCTCCGTTATTGCGCGCAGGGGTACAAGTGTGCGCTCCTCCTGAATTACAGGCGGCTTGTCCGTATCAATTTTATTACCGTTTACGACAATTGATATATCGCTTGCCCACGCGGTTGTTGTAAACGCAAGCACTGCTGTCAGCACTGACGCAGAAAATACTGATTTTTTCATCATTTAATACTCTCCTTATTCTGATATATCTTAATTCTACCACATTTCTACAACATTTTCAACAAAAATTTAGTCAACTTGAAATATTTGTATGTACAAATTATGTTTTTTGTGATACAATAGATATTAACGATTACGGTATGAGGAGAGTTTTACAATGAAAAAAAGTGACCTGAAAAAAATTATTTTACTGGGTGCTGCCGTAACGGCGGCTGCCGGTGTAACGGCAATTGCGGTTACGCAGTACAGAAAGCATAAAGCAGTTATGCTTGAAAATGAACACGCGCTTAATTACAAGCACGCATACATCACCGGCGGAGGTCTGTCAGCGCTTGCCGCGGCTCTGTATCTTGTACGCGACTGTAAGCTTTTACCACAAAACGTACACTTATTTACAAACAGAACATTTGTGCGCGGTAATGAAATTACCGGCTACATCTGCCGCCGCGGAAAAATTATAAACGAAAAAAGCAGTCTGAATTTGTTTGACCTGCTCAGCGAGGTTAGTTCTCTTGATATTCCTGACCTGACTGTCTGCGACGAAATTCTCAACATATACCGTGCAAACCCTGATAACAGAAACATTACATTTATTGACGAGGACAAAAATGTAGTGGATATTTCCGACATACGTCTGAGCCGTTCACTAAGAAAGTCACTGCTTTCTCTTATTCAGATGAAAAAAGAAAAGCTTAAACTGCTGGCTGTTGAAGACGCTCTTCCATACGAATTTTTTGACAGCTATTTTTATAAGCTGCTGCGCGCGTCATATGGATTTGACGAAAATTCAAGCGCTTATGAATTACTGCAATGCATACAGCATTTAGGCGACGTACTTTCAGGTACAATGCCTGACGGATTTGACCGCGACGAAACAATTATTGAGCCTCTTAAAGCGCATATACAAAAAATCGGTATAGATGTGCGTGACGGCGCATATGTTTCCGACCTTGACTTTGAGGAAGGAAAAGTAAGCGCGGTTCACTTCACCGATAAAGGAATACGCAAGACCTTCTACCTTAATGACGGCGATATCTGCATATTCCCTACAGACGAAATGGCTGACTGCGAGGCAATAGGCAGCTTTAATGAAAGCGCACCCAAAGTTTTTTCTTCGCCGTATAAGCTATGGGAAAAGCTTGCTCGCAAGAACCCTAATTTTAAAGACCCTTCCGCATTTTTTGATGAGCACGACGGAGATTTAGCAGAGGAATTTACAATTACTCTTTCAAACCGCCTTTTGCCTGAACTTATTGATAAAGTGACCTGCGGTGCATTTGGTTATAATGGTGTTATTGTTCTTGATAATTCAAACTGGAAAATGACAATCTGCGCTGTACCGTCAACACACTTTAAGAATATGAGCGACGACGTCGCCGTAATCTGGGGTACGGCAGCACAATTTGACCGCGAAGGCGAGTTTAGCGAAAAATCAATGACCGACTGTTCTGGCGCAGAAATACTGTACGAGCTTATCTCCTGCCTGAATCTTTCAGACGCGTGGGACGATATCCACGACACGGTTATCAATGTAATACCGTGTCACAGAAAGTATGATAAATCATATCTTACCCCTGCCGCGTCAAAGCTTGAAATTGTGCCTACAGGTATTGAAAACTTTGCGGTATCGGGAGATTTCTCGGATAATGACGGCAGCGAAGAGGTATTCTCCGCAGAATACAGCGTAGCTACGGCACGCCGAGCCGCTTATAAGTTAATGAACAGCAAAAAAAATGTTTACTCGTCAAAACCGAACACAGGACGGTATGTTAACCGAATATTAAAAAAATTATAGAAAAAAAGGGGACTGCATTGCAGTCCCCTTTTTCATATATTCTTTTTTACAGGTTCGCCGAATACGGGAAGTCCGTTTTCATCATAATCAAACACTTTTGCGCGAGCGTGACGGTTATGGTCGTACAGCGGGTCGCCGTTTATATCCTTATAATTTCTGCTATGATATATAAGGACATCTCTGCCGTTATCGGTCGTAAACGAATTATGCCCCGGACCGTACTGTTCATTCTCCTCACTTGTCATAAACACAGGCACATCACTCTTGCACCACGAAATTTTATCAAGCAGGTCACTGTCCTCGTCTGCCCACATCATACCCATACAATACCGCCAGCCTGTATCCGAGGCGGAATAAGTTACAATAACTTTACCGTTTCTCACAAGCACGGCTGGACCTTCATTCACCTCAAACCCTTGCTTTTCCCAGTAATATTCAGGTGTTGTTAAGAGCATCGGCTGTGTATCAAGCGTCCACGGATTACGCATACGCGCAATATAAATATTAGATGGTCCGTGCTCAATAATTTTCTGCGCCCACAGAGCATACTGCACTCCCTTATGAACAAAAGTCGTCATATCCAGAGAAAAGCTCTCAATACCTACATCTATACGTCCGAGTTCAATCCATTTGCCCGTCATTGGATTTTCTCCTCTGCACATCAGGACATACGGACGTATTTCCCAAATATCTATCGAATCTCCTGCAGTAAAATAAATATACCACGTTCCGTCTATATAATGAAGTTCAGGCGCCCAGATATGCGCGCCCATCTCGCCCGTGGAATGTTTACGCCACACCACATTTGAATCAGCGGTTAAAAGCTCATTAAGCGTTTTTGCTCTCCGTATTTCTATACAGTCATACTGCGGCATTGAGCCTGTAAAATAATAATAGCCGTCAGTATGCAGATACACATACGGGTCAGCGCGCTGATATACAAGCGGACTGTTATATTCATAATTCTTATCCATTTCCCCAATCATTCCTTTTCGTAATCATACAGACTATATTATAATCTGAAAATATTCATTTGTAAACACTAATTTTGAAATTGTCTGCCTGCATTGTCAATTTTATAGTTTTCTCTGTAAATCAGTTCAGATACAGTCGCAAATTCATACTTACATTCCAACGCCTCAAGTATTTTCGGCAATACATTTGCCGTAGACTTCGTTCCCGTATGAAGAAGAATAATATCGCCTGCCTCGGTACGCGTAACGCTCCTGTCATAAATCGCCTGAGGCTCCGCGTCACCGTAATCAATTCCGTCCACAGACCACTGTATGTACGTTCTTCCGCTCTTTTCAGTAGCCGTTATAACTGTATCATTATAGCCTCCCGAAGGCGCACGCATAAGATACGGTTTCTCTCCTATGACATTTTCAATTACGCTGTCGCATTTGTCAAGGTCACTTATTATATTCTCCGCTCCAAGCTTTGTATAGTCTGCGTGGTTATACGAATGATTCCCGATTTCATGACCGTGCTCTTTTATTTTACGAAGCGCGTCAGGATAATTCTCCACCCACGTTCCTACAACAAAAAATGTTGCTTTAACGCCGTACTTGTCCAGTGTAGTAAGTATTGCGTCCATATCCTCATCGCCCCACGCGCAATCAAACGTCAGTGCAATTTTATTGTCGTCGCGCTCCACACTGTAAATCGGAACTTCTCTGCCGTTTACCAGAAATACCGACGCCGTACGGGATACTGAAAACCATACCACCGGTATAATAATTATTACAAGCAGCGCAATAATTATATGCCTTAATTTAATTACAAAAAAACTCAAAATGCTGACCTCCTAAAACAGTAATTCTTATTACTATTTTATTCTGTACAGCGCCCATTTATTACTGATACTTACAGCAGCCACGACGGCAAGCTTTGTTTTACAGGCTCCTTTTTCGGCTCAACCGTCTGTTTAACCGCCTCTCTTTTTATCGTTTTTTTCTTTACAGGCAGTTTTATATCATTTAAACAGCTTTCTATTTCTTCGGCAGTTTCCAGAGGCTCGCTTTTAAAACGTCCCAGAAACAGTTTACCCTCACGATTATATGTACGGTTAAAATAACGAGCATAACTTGTTACAACAGATTTTACAGTCATTGAAATACCGCGCTCACCCTCTTTTACCACAAGCCTGATTTCCTCTTTTGTAATTTCACAGCCGTGCACTACGCCTGTCGCAAAATTCTTTTCAAGGATTTCGGTGAAAATCAGCTTGTCCTCTTTTGTCCGAAATAATTCATCACCTCTGAGCAATATATAATAATTACCGCTTTTACTCAGTTTTCTTGCCTCTCTTGCCATTTTACTGTCCCTCCGATTTTATTTGTAACACTATTTTACCACATTTTTATAGGGGACACTAAAACATTTTGATTACAATTTAAAGACAAGTCGGTAATAAAGCGTAATAATACAGAATATCTATTAAAGAAAACAATAACAGGAGGATTAGAAATGAAGGCATACCATAATATGACTGCAAAAAAAGCAGTTGAAGAACTTAAAAGTAATTTAAAAACAGGGCTTTCTACCGAGGAGGCACGGGCGCGCCTTGAAAAACACGGTAAAAATGAGCTCGACGAAAAAAAGAAGAAAAACATATTCGTAAAATTTATTGAACAGTTCAACGATTTTATGATAATCATACTGCTTGCGGCAGCAGCAGTTTCATTTTTTACGTCAATAATGCAGGGTGACGCAGACATTACAGAACCGGTAATTATACTTGCAATAGTAGTATTAAATGCGCTTTTGGGTGTTATTCAGGAAAAGCGAGCAGAAAAGAGCCTTGAGGCGCTGAAAAAGCTGTCGTCGCCGCAGGCGTGTGTTCTCCGCAGCGGAAATGAGCTTAATATCAATGCGTCAAACGTAGTTCCGGGAGATATTCTTATTGTATCGGCAGGCGATCTTGTAGCCGCCGACTGCCGTCTTATTTCCTCCAACAACCTTACGGTTGACGAATCCGCCCTTACAGGCGAATCATTAAACACTGAAAAAGACGCAGAAATTATTCTTGATGAATTTGCGCCGCTCGGCGACCGAAAAAACCTGCTGCTTGCTTCAACCTCCGTTACCAGCGGAAAGGGTGTGGCAGTCGTAACAGGCACGGGAATGAATACAGAAGTCGGTCATATTGCAACAATGCTGCTGACCGACGAAGATGAACAAACACCGCTGCAGAAAAAACTTGCCGATACGGGCAAAACTCTCGGCATTGCCGCACTGTTTATATGTCTTGTAATATTTGTGGTAGGACTTTTCCTGCATCTGCCGCCGTTTGATATGTTTATGACCGCAGTTTCCCTTGCCGTAGCGGCAATACCCGAAGGACTGCCCGCAATTGTTACTATAATGCTCGCTATCGGTGTAATGCGTATGTCAAAGCATAATGCCATTATACGTAATCTGCCGTCAGTGGAAACACTCGGCGGCGCGTCGGTAATCTGCTCAGATAAAACAGGAACCCTTACACAAAACAAAATGACTGTAAGCGTTACATATACTCAGGACGAAAAAAACCTGTTTAAGCTATGCGCTATGTGCTGCGACAACCACGACGGACACAGGAACCCTACCGAAAGCGCGTTATTGAGCGCCGCAAAGGAACATGGATTCGACAAAAACGAGCTTGACAAGCGTTACAGGCGCGTTGATGAAATTCCTTTTGACTCTGTCAGAAAACGTATGACCACGCTCCACCACGATATTAAAGGCTATAAAACCATTGTAAAAGGAGCCGTTGAATTTGTTCTTCCGCTTTGCAAAAACGTACATAACGGCAGCGGTATAATTCCTTTATCCACTCAAAACAGACGTAAAATACTTTCAGAAAATACAAAAATGACATCTGAAGGTCTGCGCGTAATTGCGGTTTGTTTCCGCGACGACAGCGCAAAGGGTGAAATCAACGAAAATAATATGGTCTTTATGGGTCTTATAGGTATTGAAGACCCTCCCAGACGCGAGGCTCTGACTGCTGTTGAACAGTGCAAAAAAGCAGGAATACGTCCTGTTATGATTACAGGCGACCACGCAGGAACCGCGCTTTCTATCGCGCGCCGTATAGGAATTGCGCGTCTGAGCTCCGAAGTTATGACAGGCGAGGAGCTTGATAAAATAACTGACGACGAACTTATGCGTTCAATCAGCAAATACAGCGTTTTTGCACGTGTTACTCCAAGCCATAAAATGAAAATAGTTAAAGCTCTGAAAGCAAACGGCGAAGTAGTAGCTATGACGGGCGATGGAGTAAACGACGCGCCTGCGCTATGCGTCGCTGACATTGGGTGCAGTATGGGTATTACAGGCACCGACGTGGCAAAATCAGCGTCGGATATGGTGCTTACAGACGATAATTTTGCTACTATTGTATATGCGGTTCGCGAGGGCAGAAGTATTTTTGCAAACATAAAAAAAGCTGTACAATTCCTGCTGTCCAGCAATATCGGAGAAATCCTTACCGTATTCGGCGGAATAATCTTTACGCAGGTATCTCCGCTTACGGCAATACAGCTTTTATGGGTAAACCTTGTTACCGATTCACTCCCTGCTATCGCGCTCGGTCTTGACGCGCCCGAAAAGGATATTATGGAGAGAAAGCCGCGTTCACCGAAAAAAGGACTGTTTGCCGACGGTCTGTGGGCGTCAATTATATTTGAAGGTCTTATGATAGGCGCACTTGCACTGTTAGCCTTCTCAATCGGAACTAATCTGTTCGGGGACATTATTACAGGCAGAACTATGGCATTCGCGGTACTTAGTATTTCACAGCTTGTTCACGCGTTTAATATGCGGAGCGAACATTCAGTAATAAAAGCGGGACTGTTTAAAAATCCGTATCTTGTTATATCATTTATTGTTGGTATTATATTGGAAATTTCGGTCATTTCCGTACCAAAACTCGCAGCAATTTTCGGCGTTGTTCCTCTCGGCTTTTTCGGTTGGTGCACTGTCGGTATATTGTCGGTTATGCCGCTTGTAATTGTTGAGCTGCAAAAGCTTATA
This sequence comes from Lachnospiraceae bacterium MD329, assembly GCA_010206265.1. GTDB lineage: Bacteria > Bacillota > Clostridia > UBA1381 > UBA1381 > Hominilimicola. The sequence goes on along the minus strand of VIQV01000026.1, from coordinate 92,815 downwards.
TCCTTTGCCGTCCGCATTGACAGACAAAAAGACAGATGATATAATTAGTATTGAATTATTATTTACCCCCATTTAGGAGAGGACGACAAAATGCTTACACTAAACGATTTAAAGAAAAATGAAACGGGAATAATAACTGAAATACACCTGACTGGACTTATGAAATGCCGTCTTATAGATATGGGAGTCACAACAGGCGCAGCCGTTACAATGCTGCGCGCCGCGCCGCTCGGTGATCCCATAGAATTTCACATACTGGGCTACAGTCTTAGTTTAAGGCGTAATGAGGCAAAGAAAATCATTATAGAAAGGACGACTGATAAAAATGGCTGTAACTGAGCTTGGCAGAGAATTTGTTTTCGCGCTTGCAGGCAACCCAAACAGCGGCAAAACCACACTTTTTAATGAGCTTACAGGCAGTCATTATGAAGTCGGCAACTGGGCAGGTGTCACTGTTGAACGTAAAGAAGGTATATGTAAATACGTTTATCACGATCATAAAACGCATTTTGACACACACGAACACGAAAGCGAACACAAACACGACGAGGCGCATAACCATATACGCATTGTTGACCTGCCCGGAATATATTCCCTCTCCCCTAACAGTGCGGAGGAGGTTATAACACGTGATTATATACTTCGTGAAAAACCCGATTTAATTTTAAATATAGTTGACGCAACAAATATTGACCGTAATCTTTATCTTACAACACAGCTTGCGGAAATGGGTACACCGATGGTTATTGCGCTCAATATGATGGACGCGCTTGAAGAAAACGGTTTTGCCGTTGATGTACCTAAGCTTCAGGAATCGCTCGGAATAAAAATTATGCCGATTTCGGCAAGCAAAGGCAGAGGCGTGCAGGACCTCGTTACCGAATGTCTGAAAACCGCGTCTGAAAAACAATCTCCCATATCATCAATAAATTACGGCAGGGAAATTGAAAAGACAGTAACCGAAATTCAGGAAAATGAAAGACTTAACCGACTGTGTTCAATAAAGCTGATTGAACACGACGCGCGTTTAAAGAGCGATATAAAATCAGAAAAAACAACCGTACTTTTAAATGATATTGCCAAGATAATACCCGACATTGAAACATACATAGCAGAAAGGCGCTACAGCTTTATCAAGTCAGTCACAAAACAATGCCTGACAGTAACAGGTACCAACAAACAGGCGGTCCGCACAGGAAAAATCGACTCTCTTGTTACGCACCCCGTATTTGCGATACCGATTTTCATTTTAATAATGTTTCTCGTATTTGAGATAACCTTCGGCGCATTCGGGTCAGCGCTTTCCGACCTTGTAGATAACCTGTTTAACGTACAGTTTGCGTCGCTTGCAGAAAAAGCGCTTAACGCAATAGGTGCAGGCGCATTTGCGCGCGGAATTGTTGTTGACGGCGCAATTGCAGGCGTAGGCGGAGTTGTCACGTTCTTCCCTCAAATAATGCTGCTTTTCCTGTTCCTGTCCTTTCTTGAGGATTCCGGATATATGGCGCGCACCGCATTTATAATGGACAAACTGTTTATGAAACTCGGACTTTCGGGAAAATCGTTTGTGCCTATGGTTATGGGATTCGGGTGCAGCGTACCTGCAATAATGTCGGTCAGAACACTTGAAAACGAGCGTGACCGCAAGCTGACGCTTTTATTGATACCGTTTATGTCCTGCGGCGCAAAAATGCCTGTATACGCAACTTTTACCGCGGCTCTGTTCCCTGCTCACGCAGGTATTGTAACTTTCAGTCTATATTTTGTAGGAATATTTCTTTCAATTGTATCGGGACTGATATTTTCACGCACAATCTTAAAAGGCGATACACCTCCGTTTGTGCTGGAGCTGCCGCCATACCGTATGCCTACATTAAAATCTACCTTCCATCATATGTGGGAAAAAGCAAAGGATTTTGCCATACGCGCAGGCACTGTACTTTTTGCCGCAAGCGTAATAATATGGCTTTTGCAGAATCTTGATTTCACCCTGCATATGACACCCGACAGTGCAGACAGCATAATCGGCAAGATAGGTCATTTAATAGCTCCTTTATTTGCGCCGTGCGGCTTTGGCGACTGGCGCGCGGCTGTAAGCCTGCTTTCAGGCTTTGCGGCAAAGGAGGCTGTCGTATCGAGTATTTCAATTCTTTATGGAGCAGGCAACGCATCAGGACTTATTACTGCTCTTCAAGCTTCGTTTACTCCGCTCTCGGCATACGCATTTTTAATTTTTGTACTGCTGTATGTGCCGTGTATCGCCGCTGTATCCGCGCTTGCCGCTGAGCTTAACTCGCGTAAACTGACCATATTTTCAATTGTATATCAAATAACCGTTGCATATATAATGTCAATGCTCGTATTTCAAATAGGAAGTCTGTTTGTATAGTATGTACAAAATTTAATTTTTTGAGTTCAGGCACTTGAAAAGTAAACAATATTGAGTTACAATAAATGTATAAGTTTTAGACCAATGAGGGTTTAGAAGTATTATTACTTCTATGCCCTTTTTCTTTTTTTCGGGAGGATTAGCCTATGTCAATATGCATTTCAAACGCGCTTGAAGATTATCTTGAAGCAATATATACAATTGAACAGTCAAAAACATCTGTCAGAACTACTGATATTGCCCTGTATCTTAGCATTTCAAAACCGAGCGTAAACAGAGCTGTAAACGCATTAAAACAACAGGGACTTGTTCTTCACGAGCCATATGGTGCGGTCATACTTACGGAACACGGACGCAAACTCGGTGAGGAAGTAAGCCGCCGTCATATTATGGTTAAACGTTTTCTGATGAATGTTTTACAGTTAAGCGAAAGCGACGCAGATAATGAGGCTTGCCGAATTGAACACAATATCAGCGCGCATACACTTGATAAAATGGAAATATTTATGAATAATTAAAAACGGAGCTTTACACTCCGTTTTTATCTTCTTAAAGAATTTTTTATTTTATTTACAAGTCCGCCGCTATTGTCAGCGAATAACTCCGACTGTTTTTCAACATACCATAATTTTTCGCTGTCAATATTTTTTACTGAGATAATTGTATCTGTAAGTATAATAAATGCCGTTACGGCAGTCAGCATATACAGAGGTACTGCGCTAAGACTGCTTACAATTCCCATTGTGACAGGAGCTATTCCTTTAACCAAAGCGACAGTCAGTATGCCGAAAGCAATTGCACCGAATATGCAAACACGTCCGTTTATATTAAGCGGCCAGTTTGTATAGTCCCACCATCGCTGATGAAACAATTCCTCCAAAAGCCACGACACAAAATACTCAAGCACTCCCGTTATCAGCATACCTGCAAAAAATAACACCATCGTATTTTCAATGTGTCCGAGGAATATAAGGTTAAGCATAGCGCCTATTCCGTAGATTGGACAGAAACAAGTATTCAAAAAGCCGCTGTTGACACGTTTTTTCTGCTGTATTGTGTAATAAAGCGATTCATATACCCAGCCTATAAAGCTAAACACCGCAAAACACATAAAATATCTGCACATATTCATACTTATCACCTCAATCCCCCGTATTCCCCTGCCTTTCAATTACATTATACTCAAATCGACATAATATGTCAACATTCGCTAAGGATATTTTATGAATATTTAATATTTGCAGTTCGGCAGTTTGGAATTGCAGTACCTCTTGACAAAAAAGCGTGTTAAAGTATATAATTTAAAGTACATTATATTATGAGGAGAATAATATGAAAGCAAAAATTATAGTAGACAATATTTCCGACGGAGATATTAAAGGTGAATGGGGACTATGTATATATATCGAGTATAACGGCAAAAAAATTCTTCTCGATACAGGCGCCTCAGAATTATTTACGCGCAATGCCGAAATATACGGTATCGACCTTAACGATATTGATATTGCAGTCTTATCCCACGCGCACAGCGACCACGCGAACGGAATGGAACAATTCCTTCAGATAAACAAAAATGCAATGTTCTATCTTCAGGAATCTGTCGGCGAAAACTGTTACGCAAAAAAATTTATTTTCCACAAATACATAGGTATTCACAAAGGAATACTTCAAAAATACAGTGACAGAATTATATATGTAAACGGAGATTATAAGCTCTGTGACGGTGTATATCTTATTCCTCATAAAACACCAGAGCTTGAAAAAATCGGACAGCGTGAAAATATGTACATAAAAAAAGACAAAACGTGGATTCCCGATAATTTTTCCCACGAACAAAGTCTTGTATTTGATACTGAAAAAGGTCTTGTTATTTTCAACAGCTGTTCTCACGGCGGAGCGAGTACCATAATCAATGAAATCAAGGCGACCTTCCCCGACAAGCACGTTTATGCTTTAATCGGTGGTTTCCACCTCTTTAACAAAAGCGACAGCGAAGTTCGGGATTTTGCTGATAAGATACGCAAAACACAAGTAAATTATTTATGTACGGGACATTGTACGGGGCTTAGAGCATATGACATTTTACAGGAGGAACTTGGCGATATTATGCACAGTTTCCACGTTGGTCTTTCAATGGAGTTTTAATTAAAATACGGCGGTACATCAGCAATATGCCAATGTACCGCCGTATTCTTTTATTACTGCGCCACTATAATTCTTATTCTTCCGCCTGAGGACTGCTGTTTATCATAATATGCAGTCATACGGTAATTTCCGTTTATAGCGTCGTCAAGAGTTATCTTCATATATGTTGAAGTGTTCGTCTTTTTATAAACAATCACCTTATCACTTAATAAATACCTCTGTGAGCCGATAACCGCCTCTGTCCTTGTAAGCTGGCTTATAAATGATGAATGACTTGAAAGCTGCGCCATATTTCCGATTTCCATACCTTTCATTCTCAACTTGTGCGGACCTCTTGCCGTAGTTGAAAAGCCTGTCTGATAAACGTTCTGCTCTCCGTCAACATCTATCGTATACGCTCCATTCTCGCCTCTTATTATAACGCCGTATGTATATGTATCACCCGTCACATCCGACAATATAATCTCGTCAATTTCACCTGCGCCGTTTTTGGAATAATACTTCACGTTTGATTCACTCAGCGTTACTCCGTCAATTCGCTGCGGATATACCCTGCACCAGCCTGAAATATCGTCAGGATAAGTACCCGAAGTATCAATGATTTTTACGTCCTCCGCAAGTTTCATATCACCGACTTTGTTAGCAGAAGCATTAACTCTTCCCAGATAAGAGCCGCCCTGTCTGTTTGACGAAAGCGACGCTTTACCGTCCTTGAAGTTTATCCTCACAACAGAGCACTTCATATTCTTAGGGTCATAACTTGTTGCATATTCGTTCACATTGCCGTCAGGCGTTACTACAGACGCATAATAGCTTGAATATGCGCTGCCGTCAGGATTTGTAAAATCTTTTCTGCCCGTATCAGTCACAAAACCGCAGGTTGAAAGCGTTGACGACGAACCGCCTCCCGCAACTCCTGCAATCTCGCCTGTTCTTCCAAGCAGCAGTGTTACGGTGTCGCCGTACTTAAATCCTCCGCTTGACGACAGGTCATTAAATGCCTCGACGCTTTCTATACTGTATTCCTTGCCCGAAACAGTCACCTGTATAGGCGAATCCTTTGTCGGCGACGCTTTTTCATACACTCCCGTTACTCGGTCAGTATATGCAAGAACCATATTTAAATCGGAACTGAAATATATAATATCGTTTGTTTGAATATCAGAAACTCCGACCTTTACTCCGTTTCGCATTACAGCCGTAGCTGAATTTGTGTTAAAAATCTGCTGCCAGTCTGACGACGTTACCTTTACAGGTCCTTCCATATTCCCTTTTTCATAGCTTACGTAATCTATGCCGTTTCCGTCTTTTCTTACATACAGAATATCACCCATTTCAAGTTCATTCTTTACCGCCGCATAACTCGTTTTCACACTATCTTTATAACAGGTTGTACCGTCTGTAATATCTATCTGCGTAAAACTTCCGTTCTTATAGCCTACAACAGCATTGGGCAATTGAGAATAAATTACATATCTCTCAAGCTCTCCGATTACACTGTTTTCAGGCATAAACGCTACAACGTCGTTGTCATTCTTTATAAAAATGTCGCCCTTTCTTCCTACATATCCGCTGTCAAAATTACTGTTTATCTCAAACGTACCTGCAGTAGTAAAAATTTTATTTTCTCCAAGCGAGCTGTCCTCATTATGCGAAGCGATAATTGTAACGTCCTCCATTACCTGACAGTCAAATATAGATATTAATCTACTCTGCGAATCCTTCATCTTTGTATTAAGCGTATTAAATACAAGTCTTGCAACCTGACCCCTTGTGAGCGCGTCACCGATATTTGCGTCAACTGCCTTTGTTATTTCCAGATTGTCCGCAAGTCCAAGCTGACCGTAGGGCCACGAAAAACCGAAATCATCATTAGTATATCCAAGCACCTTCAAAAGCATTGTCAGCGCCTCTTCATACGACACCGTATTGTCGGGTCTGAAAGTGGCGTCAATATATCCCTCAACTATACCTGCCGTTACTGCCGCTCTTACATACGGAGCCGACCAGTGCTTATATGTAACATCAGAAAACGGTGAAACCTTCGTACCTGCCGCTACTGTATTCTTTGACTTTGAAATACTTATTGCAAGCTTTGTAAATTCCGCTCTTGATACATTGTCGTCCAGACGATAATTGCCCTCACCATCACCAACCATTACATTAAGCTCCGACAGCAGAGGCATAATATCAGCACTGCTGTCAGCAAGTGCACAAACCGAGGATACGCAAATTGAAACTGCTATCACGGCTGAAATTATCTTCTTCATATTTAGTCTTTCCTTTCTTTGTTAACAGGCTATCAATCATACCTCAAAGCGTCTATAGGATTCAGCTGAGCTGCTTTCTTTGCAGGCAAATATCCGAAACCTATACCGATACCGACCGATACGGTAAACGCAATTATGATTGAGGCAACGGAAGGAGTAATTGTCGTTTTTAAAAGCAATTGTCCTGCTCCGACCGCCACCAGCGCTCCTAAAATTATTCCTATGACTCCGCCGATACAGCTTACCGTACCTGCCTCAATAACAAACTGCATCATTATATTTTTCTGTTTTGCTCCGAGAGATTTTCTTATTCCTATCTCACGTGTACGCTCCGTAACCGACACAAGCATAATATTCATTATACCTATACCGCCTACAAGAAGAGATATGCCTGCAATACAAACCAGTACAGTCTGCATAGAATTCATCATTGTAGACATCTGGTCTATCATTTCCTTCATACTGATAACCATATAATAATTATCGTCACCCATTTTCTTATTTAGAAATTGTTTTATTGCCGAGGTCGCCTCGTCAACGTGTTCCTCGTCTACCGCGTTTACTCCATATGTAGTTACAATCGTACTTCCGCTAAGCCGCATTGCGGTGGTATACGGAATATATACTACATCGTCGCCGCTGCCTGAGGCAGAATCCTCTTTTTCCTTAAGCACACCTACAACCGTCAGAGGTACGCCGTTTAGTTTCAGTTTCTTGCCTATTGCCTGCCCTTTCCCAAAAAACTTTTCCTCTTGATATGAACCGATAACACAGATATTGCTCTTTCCTGCCACATCTGCATACTGAATAAATCTTCCCTGCGTAACCTCAAGCTTTTTCATAGTCACAAAGCTCTCGCTTACTCCCTGCGCACTGCCGCTTGCGTTTTCTGTACCGTTCTTTATAGTGCCTGAAACGACAATTGCAGGTGAAACATCATCTATAAGACCTTTATTCTCTTCAGCAAATTTATAAAATTCGTCGGGTTCAACCTTTTTACCGTTTCGCGGAGTTATTGATACCTGAATTGTATTTGTGCCTATTTCAGCAAACATATCGGTAAGCTGCTGTGTAAGACCGCCCATAAGACTTACTAAAATTATAACCGCCGCAATACCTATAATAATTCCAAGCATTGTAAGAAACGAACGCACCTTGCTCGACCATATTGTAGCCATTGCCATCTTAAAGCATTTTCCTATTCCCATTACAATGCACCTGCCTTATCTTGTTTTGAAACCATTTCATCACCCTCGGCAGGTCCGTCATACACTATTTTACCATCGGTTATTCTGACAACCCGCTCCGCCTGCGCCGCAATAGAATTATCGTGCGTAATAAGAACAATAGTATTGCCTTCCTTATGCAGTTCCTTTAAAAACTCCATAACCTCGCGTCCTGTCTTACTGTCAAGCGCTCCTGTAGGCTCGTCGGCAAGTATTACAGACGGATTTCCCGCAAGCGCTCTCGCGATTGACGCTCGCTGCTGCTGTCCTCCCGAAAGCTGTGACGGGAAACTTTTTGCCTTTTCTCCAAGCCCGACTCTTTCCAGTGACAACATAGCTCTCTCTCGCTGTTCAACATCTCCTACACCCGCGTACAAAAGCGGCAGCGAAACATTGTCCAGCAGTGTCAGTTTGGGCAGCAGATTATACTGCTGAAATATAAATCCGAGCATTTTATTGCGTACCTCCGCAAGCTCGTCGTCTGTATAATGACTTATATCCTTACCGTTTAATCTGTATGTGCCGCGTGTTGCAACGTCCAGACAGCCGATTATATTCATACATGTAGATTTACCGCTTCCCGATTTACCTATAATCGCTACAAATTCACCGCGTTCTATTTTCAGCGATATTCCGTCAAGCGCGTGAACCTCGCTGTCACCCATATAATATATTTTATATACATCTTCTAATTCTACCAATGGAGGCATTTTAATCACCTCTCTTTACTGCTGTCCGCCGGACGCACCGCCATTAGGTCCTCCGCCTCCGTGAGGTCCGCCTCCCGAAGGCGGTCCGTCGCCCTCTTCGGGTCCGCCCTCCATACCCTGCATCATCATTTTTTGCAGGTCACTTGTACGGTCAACTTCCTGACCTCGTACAACATCATTTTCATTCAGTCCTGATTTAATTTCTATAAAATTATCATCGCTGATTCCTGTCTTAACCTCAACGCTTTTATAACCTTCCGGCGCATTATCGTCCTCACGCTCCTTATCTCCCTGTACATAAACTATATTTCCGCGTACAAGAGAGCCGACGGGTATAGAAATAACGTTCTCCGCCTTATCGACTATTATCTCAGCGTCAATATTCATTCCAGGTAATAACTCGCCGTAATCGGCAATTGCAACAGTTACGGGATAATTTGTAACTCCGTTTGCGGAAGTACCGTTAAGGCTTACCTTCTCAACAACGCCCTTAAATGTTTTATCCGATACTGCGTCCGCCGTAACCGTTACTTCCTGACCAACCTTTATCTTTGCGACGTCAATTTCATCTACGTTAAGGTCAAACTGAACGCTTGACATATCGTAGATAATGCACATAGGTGTTGTGGCATTTGATGAATCAACCTTATCTCCTGCCTTGTTGTTTTTAGTTACAACCGTACCCGAAATAGGGGCGGTAATTGTATAATCGTTTACGCCCTTTTTCGCTCTTTCCAATCCGAGCTTTGCGTCGTCCACCGTAAGTTTTGCCGTATACGCCGCCGACTGCGCCGAAGAAGAGTCGAGTTTGGCTATTGTCTGACCGCTTTTAACACTGTCGCCCTGCGAAATGCTTACAGATGCAATCTTTCCCGAAGTTTCCGCGCATATAGTATGCTCGTTTATGTACTCAAACTGCCCCGCGTCACTGCAGGCAACATCGCCCACCTGCGCCGTTGCTTTATCCGAATTTGTAAGCGCGCCCGGATTTCTGACTTCAATTGTCACATAGCGCACCTTGCTATGACTTGCCGTTGTAACAGACGAGCTTGAAATTGCAGTTACTCGTCCTGAAATACCGTTACCCGTTCCCGAAACCGTCAGTTCCGCGTCAGAACCTACAGATATAGATTCTGTATCTGTTTCATTAAACGGTACGCGTATTTTCATATAATCGTCACTGTAGGCAGCCGCAACCTTTGCGCCGCCCTGTACAAAATCACCCTGCTTTATAAACACTTCACTTACCGTTCCGCTTATATCAGAACGCACATTTAAATCAGCCAGCGATTCCTGCGCGTCCTTATATGCCTGCTGCGCCTTTTTCAAAGCTATCTCGGCGCTGTCTACACTGTTCTGCGGTGTTTCTGAATCAAACTGATAAAGCTTATCGCCTTTCTGCACCTTATCGCCTTCATTTATGTAATCAGCGGTCACTTCACCCGTCGTAATCGTCATTATTGAATACGAATCCTTGGGTTTTATAACGGCACTGCCTGTTACCTTCTGTTCAATAGTACGCTTTTCCACCGTTACATTCTGCGGCTGCATAGCCTCAAGCATTTTCTTTTTAGAATTTGAGCTGCACGCCATAAATGACAGAATTATCGCCGCTATTACGAGCAGAATAATCAGAACTTTTCTCTTTATATGAAATTTTCCTATGTAAAATCTCTTTTCTTTCTTATCATAACCTACGGCAGATTTTATCTTTCCTGCCATACGCTTGAATTTATTTTGTTCTTCTATAATTTCTATTACCTTTTTTTCATCCTCTCCGCTCTTTTCAAGCGGTTTTTCGGAAGTCAAATTTTCCATTGTCGGTACCTCCTGTCTGTCTTATACTGTAATTTCACAATTATAAACATTTTACCACCGTGAATTATCAAAGTCAACCGACGCATACAAAATTTACAAATTGTTTATATTATTTATATTTTGTTTGATTAATCACGGATTTTGTTATATAATGGTTTTATGAGGTGATTTATAATGAAAAATATTAAATCTTATATAGACGCGGCTATGAACCGCACCGAACCCGACATTATTTTAAAGGGCGGAAATGTTGTCAATGTTTTTACAGGCGATATCAAAAAAACCGACGTCGCTGTTAAAAACGGTGTAATCTGCGGTGTAGGCAATTACAGCGGCAAAAATGAAGTTGATGTTTCAGACAAATACATTTTGCCCGGACTTATTGATACTCACGTTCATATAGAATCATCTATGGTTTCTCCTCTCGAATATGCAAAAGCGGTAATGCCTCACGGAATTACCACTGTAATCGCTGACCCTCACGAAATCACAAATGTATGCGGCAGAAACGGTCTTGACTATATGAAAAAAGCGTCAGAAAATATTCCTCTCGACATAAACTTAATGCTCCCGTCCTGCGTTCCTGCCACAAACTTTGAACATTCAGGCGCCGTGTTCAGCGCAGAAGATACACAGAAAATGTCAGAAGAATTTTTCGGAATTGCCGAAATGATGGATTATCCGTCTGTCATTTCTGCCAATCAAGAAGTTCTTGATAAATTGTGTCTTGATATGATTGACGGTCACGCGCCTCGGCTTTCAGGCAATGAGCTTGACGCATATTTAAACGCAGGAATTAAAACAGACCACGAATGTACGACAGCCGATGAACTGCTGGAAAAGGTTTCAAAAGGAATGTACGTTCTTCTGCGTGAGGGTACTCTGTCGCAAGATTTGGACAAGCTCATAACAGGCGTTACACCGCATACCCTTCGCCGCTGCGCTTTCTGTACAGATGACCGCTTTGTAGGTGAAATTATACGCAGCGGAAGTATTGACCACTGTATCAGAAAAGCTGTAGAAAACGGTATTGACAATATAGATGCAATCATTATGGCAACTCTTAACGCTTGTGAAATATACGGTATGAAACACAAAGGCGCAATTGCGCCGTCATATGCCGCTGATATTGTCGTAGCTGACGACCTCACTCTTAACAGTGTATTTCAGGTATATAAAGACGGTATTCTTGTATGCGAAAACGGAAAAGCTTTATTTGACACAGACAGCACTGATATATCGGGAGTTACCGATACTGTTCATATTACCAAAGTTACATCAGACTTTTTTGCTGATGATATACCTGAAACGCTTACTGCTATTGAGCTTATTCCCGAAAGCATAATCACAAAAAAAGTAACGGCAAAACGAACCGACCGCCTGTCAAAAGTTTGTGTTATAGAACGTCACAAACATCTGGATACAAAGGGAATTGCATATGTAACCAATTATGGAATTACAAACGGAGCCATTGCCGCTACCATAGGTCACGACAGTCATAATATAATCGTTATCGGCGATAACGACGGCGATATGGCTCTCGCAGTAAATACACTCGGCAAGAGCGGCGGTATTGCCGCAGTGTCCGATGGAAAAGTTCTTTCGTTTATGGAACTTCCCATTGCAGGTCTGATGTCGGCAAAATCCGCAGACGAAGTGATTTATGAACACGACAGGCTCCAAAAAACTGCCTGCGCTCTCGGTATTACAAATAAGGTTGACCCATTTCTGTCACTTTTCTTTTTGCCGCTGCCTGTAATACCCGAAATACGAATTACAGATTCAGGCTTATTTGATGTGACAAAATTTGAATTTATCAAACAATCAGGAGAATAAATATGGCAAAAAAAAATATCACCTACGAAGTTAGTATGGAGAAAATAGAGGAGTTTGTGAACCGTAAGGGCGGATTTTTTCGTCGTCCCGATTTTTCACGCCTTCGCGATCCGGATTACAGAGGATATGTTATAAGACGTACTGTTGTATATATTTTTCTTACGCTTTTCTGTATCGCATTTTTAGCAATTATGTCGGCGTCAACCAGCCCTCTGTTCGTTGACTACTGCGACGGCGATTCAAGTATTTTTATGCTTATCGGTAAGGCAATTTCTATGGGTAAAAATGTATATACCGATTATTTTGATCATAAGGGTCCGATACTTTTCTATTTAAATGCGCTCGGTTTTTATATGACAGGCTCGAAAACAGGCGTGTTTATAATACAATGCGTCTTTCTTTCACTGACTTCAATATTTATGTATAAAACTGCGCGTATATTCGCAAAGACATTTGCGTCCATAATATGTGTTATTGTTACTATTCTCGCTTTTGCTTCGACTATAAGCGACGGTAATCTCAGCGAGGAATACTGTATGCTTTTCTGTATGATACCGATTTATCTTTCAATTAAGCATATTACAAAAAATCCTGATACACCGCACCCGAAACGGTATATGTTTGTATACGGTGTATGTTTTGCCGCGTGCGCGTTTATACGCATAAACAACGGCATTATGATTGGCGGAATAGTTCTTGTAACTCTTGTGACCGATTTTATAAGCGAAAACATTAAAGAAGCTTTTTTAAACGTTCTTATGTTTATTCTTGGTATACTTGCAGCAGCAGTGCCGATTTGCCTGTTTTTCCTTATAAAAGGCACTCTGTCAGATATGATATTTGCAACGTTTACGTTTAACTTTATGTATGCGTCGGAAGGCTCAGCCGAAAAAAACAGCGGTGCAATGTCAGAACTACTTTTATGGGTATTGCCGGTACTGGTTATTATATTTATATCAACAGTATTTTCAAAAAGACTCGGCGCAAAGGTTGCCTCTCTTATAACAACAATTTCAGTATTTGCGCTTATTCCGATACTGTTAGGATTCAGCTACACACACTATTACACAACACTTATTCCGCTGATAGTTATTTACTCGGCTGTATTCTTCTTTCTTGCAGGTAAACGTATAACATTCTGGTCAGTAATTTTATGTATTGCAATGATTCTTCCGCTGTCGGGATATTTCAAATCTTTGCCGCAAAACATTTCACATTATGCACAAAAAGCATATGAGCAAAGCAAAGAACTGCCCGACAAAGATTCGCGTTCAAAGATTTATAAAAGTGTAACCGCACTTTCAAAGCATATACCTGACGACGAACGCAATAGCGTATTCGGATATGACTTATCGTCGGCGTGGTTCCTGCAGGCGGATATTATGCCCTGCTACAGACTGTTTACACTACAGGAATCGTGGTCGAGCTGCTACCCTGCTTTCGGACGTGAAATAAATCAGATGATGATTGACACTCCGCCAAAATGGTTGATTGTCCACAATATTGATATTATCCAAAGCCGTCAGCTTAGGAATATTATAAACACCGATTATACACTCATTGCAGAATACAACTATGATTTATTATTTAAACACAATGATTAAATATTATAATATGGGGGGTATTATTATGAATATACATCTGTTCCGCAAAAAATCCGCAAGGCAATAAAAAAATGAGGTATATTTAGCGGCTCACTAATAAAGACGTTTTGTAACAGTATATTATCATAATGCGCCATTTTATTGTATAAGAAAAGAGCAGCCTTTCGGCTGCTCTAAGATTATGGTATTAAGTTTTTACCATACAAAAATTACATTGATGAAAAAGTTTATTATAAGCATCAGAACGATACCGGCAGCAACCCCTGCTATTATAAAATACCACTTTGCAAACCTTTTTACCGTACCTACATCATTGTAAATTGAATTAAGTTTTTCTGTGTTTAAATTCTTTTCCCGTACCTCCTGCACATTCACATCTTTTACCAATTCGTCTAATGTCAAGCCAAAGTAATCACTTAATAAAACTAAACGCTGAAAATCGGGATAGGATTGACACGATTCCCATTTCGAAATTGTTTGACGTGATACTTGTAATTCTGCGCCAAGTTCCTCCTGAGATAGTCCCTTTGACTTCCTCAAATTAATAAGTTTTTCATTAAAATTCATAATGTATAGCCTCCTACATTTTACTTTTTACTTCGCGACCGCAGGTAGAGTATATCAAAAAAATATATATCATTCAACCAATTACTGTTTACAATTTGTCAATTAAGAATAACATTTACTATAAAACTACTCTTTAATTATCTGTCAAAGCTAAATCATCAGTTTTTTTATTAAAGCATACAAATCTTTTACATAACAAAACCCCTGCACTCATATTTTCTTATGAGTACAGGGAATTGACCTCGGTTTTTATTATTTTTCATAATGAACGTGCAGCATTTCGTGAGATTTATTTTTGATTATTTCATCATAAATATACTGCATTGAAGGGTTCTTATCAGAAAATTTAATCTGAACACGTTCATCTGTATGATACAAGCCCTTTGCTCTCTTATCACGTTCAGGACTTATCGCAAACGGCTGTCCTGCTCCGCCGATACAGCCCTCAGGGCACGCCATAATTTCAATCAAGTCATAATACATTTCACCATTCTGAGTAGCCTGTATAATTTTTTCAGCGTTTGCAAGTCCGTGAACAACACAAATCTTAAATTCTCTGTCACCAACCTGAATAACTGCCTCTTTGATTTCATCTTTACCGCGTACCCCGATAAACTTAATTTCTTTTATCGCGCCCGAACTCTTATCATCGCTGCACTGACGTATTACTGCCTCAGCAACTCCGCCCGTAACTCCGAAAATCACACCTGCTCCGCTGCCACCTATATCAAACGGCGCGTCAAGGTATTCGCTCTCCAAGTCTGCAAACTGTATTCCTGCCTCGCGTATCATAGTGGCAAGCTCCTGAGTTGTAAGTGACAGTTCAATTATACGCTTTCCGTTTTCCGTAAATTCAGGTCTGGCAGCCTCATACTTTTTCGCTGTACACGGCATAATTGCTACTGACACAAGCTCACGTTCGTCACCGCTTTGTTTATGCCATTCCTTAATTACACTTCCGAACATCTGCATAGGCGAACGACAGCTTGAAATATTGTTATTTATCAGTTCAGGATGTTTATTCTCTGCATATTTAATCCAAGCAGGACAGCACGACGTATACATCGGGAACGTACCGCCGTTTTTAACACGCTCCAAAAACTCCTTTGATTCTTCCATCACTGTCAAATCGGCTGACAGCACTGTATCAAACACACTGTCTGCACCCATCATTTTAAGCGCTTTAACCGCTTTACCCAATACATTTTTGCCGTGTTCAACTCCAAACTCGTCACCAAGAGCCACGCGTACCGCAGGAGCAATCTGAACAACCACTCTTTTATTAGGGTCATTTAGATAATCCCACATTTTTTCTGTTTCGTCCTTAACTGTAATCGCGCCTGTCGGGCACACTGCCGCGCACTGACCGCAGTTTACACAGTCTGTATCACATAATTTCATATCAAATGCAGGCATAACCTGTAAATTTGAACCTCTATGCGCAAAATCAATTATACCGAGTCCCTGTTTTTCCTGACATACTCTTACACAGTCACCACATAGTATACACTTGTTCGGGTCACGCACAATACTTTTACTGCTTGTATCAAGCTCTTTCACAGGTCTGTTATTCTTAAAACGTATTTGCTTAACCCCAAAACGAAGAGCAAGTTCCTGCAAACGGCACGAACCGTTCTTTGAACACGTTGTACAATCTCTGCAATGAGTTGACAAGAGCAGTTCCAAAATCATCTTTCTATGTTTTTGCAATGCAGGAGTATTAGTCTTTATTTTCATTCCGTCACGCGGTACGGTTGAGCAAGCAGCGTCAACTCCTCCCCACTCATTCTCAACAACACACATTCTGCAGGCTCCGTAAGTGGAAAGCTCCGAATAATAACAGAAGGTCGGCATTTCAATTTCTGCCTTGCGTATAACTTCAAGGATATTCTTTTCACCTTCTATAGCAATTTTCATTCCGTCAACATACATATATCCCATTGTTTATACCTCCTCTACCGCGCCGAACGGACAAGCATCTTTGCACGCTCCGCATTTAATACATTTTTCAGGGTCAATACTGAACGGATTTTTAATTTCACCGCTTATCGCTCCCACAGGGCACTGACGCGCGCACTTTGAACAGCCCTTACACTTATCGGCATTAATCTTAAATGTCTTTAACGCCTGACATTCACCTGCTGGACACTTTTTATCAATAACGTGCGCGATATATTCCTCTCTGAAATACTTCAAAGTTGAAAGCACAGGATTCGCCGCAGTTTTTCCGAGTCCGCACAACGCGGTTTTTGAAACCGTCTGGGCAAGCTCCTCCAACAGGTCAATGTCTTCCATTGTACCCGTTCCGCCGACAATTCTTTCGAGAATTTCAAGCATACGTCTTGTACCCTCACGGCACGGCACACATTTTCCGCAGGATTCGTTCTGGGTAAAATTCATAAAGAAACGCGCAACTTCAACCATACAGGTATTCTCGTCCATTACAACCAAACCACCCGAACCAATCATAGCTCCAACCTTTTTCAGCGAATCAAAGTCGAGCGGAAGGTCAAGCTGTCCTGCTCCAAGCGTCAGACATCCGCCCGAAGGTCCGCCGATTTGTACTGCCTTAAATTCACGGTCATTCTTTATTCCGCCGCCTATATCAAACACAACCTCTCGCAAAGTTGTGCCCATCGGCACTTCAATAAGCCCTGTATTTTTAACGTTACCTGTTATTGCAAACGCCTTTGTTCCCGGACTTGTTTCTGTTCCTATTGAACGGTACCAGTCCACACCCTTTGAAATTATAAGAGGTACGTTTGCATATGTTTCAACGTTATTAAGCACTGTAGGTTTCGCAAAAAGCCCTGCCTCTACCGTTCTCGGCGGCTTTACTCGAGGCATACCTCTTTCACCCTCAATAGAGGCGGTAAGCGCGCTGCCCTCTCCGCATACGAAAGCTCCTGCGCCCTGATTTATATGTATATTAAATGAAAATCCCGTACCGAGGATATTTTCGCCCAAAAAACCAAGCTGTTGCGCCATATCTATCGCGCATTTCAAACGTTCGACTGCAAGCGGATATTCAGCACGGACATAAACATATCCCTCGTGCGCCTGTGTAGCAATACCTGCTATCAGCATACCCTCAAGCATACGGTGCGGATTACCCTCCATTATACTTCTGTCCATAAATGCGCCCGGATCACCCTCGTCACCGTTGCAGACAACATAACGGATTTTTTCCTTCTGATTAAGTACCTGCGTCCATTTTCTTCCCGCAGGATAACCGCCGCCGCCGCGTCCTCGAAGACCGCTCTCTTCAATTTCTGCACATATTTCTTCAGGTTTCATCTCAAACAAAGCTCTTTCAAAAGCTTTATATCCCCCGAATGCGATATATTCGTCTATTGAATCAGCGTCAATCTGTCCGCACTCATCAAGAACTATACGCGTCTGATTTTTATAGAACGGTATGTCAAACTGTTTTTCATATGTACCTGTATTATCACTGTAAAACAGTCTTTCAATTTTTTCTTTATTTTTGAGCGTTTTTTCAACTATTTCTTCGCAGTCCTCAAGCTTAACCTGCAGATACAGCCAGCCCATAGGCTCAATTTTCACAAGCGGTCCAAGCTCACAGAATCCGTGACAGCCGCTCTTTTTTATTCCGATACCGCTATGTTCAACTTCTTTTTCAAGCTTTACCTGTACATTAAGTCCCTGCTCTTCACACAGAGTAACAAGTCTTTTATATATGTCCAGACTTCCGCCGGCGACACAGCCCGTACCTGCACAGACAAGAACCCGTATGCTTTGCTCGCCGAGAGCCTTTTCACAGCTTGTACGATAAGAACGAAGTTCAGCTACATTCTTTAACATTATTCAGCCGCCCCCTCTCTTACTGACTTTATCAGCTCTATTGCTTTTTCAGGAGTCATTGCCGGATAAACCTTATCGTTTACCGTCATAACCGGCGCAAGTCCGCAGGCGCCAAGACAAGACACTGTTTCCACTGTAAACATCATATCATCAGTAGTTGGATTCTGAGCGCTTACCCCCAAAACTTCACGCACCTTTTCCAGTATAGGAATAGATTTTCTGACGTGACACGCTGTTCCGTCACAAATTTTTATTATGTACTTTCCTTTCGGGTCAAGCGAAAAATTCTCATAAAATGTCGCAACCGAATATATTTTTGCAAGACTTATTCCCATCTTCTCTGCTATATATTCCAATATTTCTCTGGGTAAATAGCGATACTGAGCTTGCACGCTCTGCAAAATTGTTATAAGGTTACGCTGCTCGTTCCCATTCAGAGCCAAGATTTTATCAACCTCGGCAAAGTCTGTTTTTTGCTCCATTTCGTACCTCCGTTTGTATTTATTTCATTTTATTATTCGTGCTTCGGCTTATTTTAAAGCCATATAACACTGTTCTGCACACTATGAGAATATTATATAATATTCAACTGCATTTGTCAATTTTTTTGTTTGATTTATACAAACTGTTTTAAAAATAAAAAGTGACCTGAAACAAACATTTTCAGGTCACTCTCTCTTATTTAATTCATTTCAACGGTAATCTCCTTTGATTCCGTTGCAGGCGACAGCTCAAGCGTATCACGTATTTCTTTTCCATCTGATATAACGGTGTAATTATACAGTCCGTCGCACAGTTTAAAAGTTCCATCTGCCTCAGCGGCTATTACCGCTCCTGTTACAGCATCCTCTACCGTTATAACTGCTCCATCAGGTATTATAAAGCTGATTGTATAACTTGCCGCCTTGGATTTTGTTACTGAAATATCGTCCACATAACAGCTTCTGCCTGCATTATCATAATCAGTTGTAAAGTAAATCTTTTTCAAGTCATATGATGTGCCTTCAGGGAGCTTTCCTCGGTATTCGTTTACAGTAGAATTTACTGTATTTGATATAGTCAGCACTATTTCATTTGATGCAGGGTCAATAACGGCAGTATAAACAGAGAATTTACCGTTAGGCGTTGTAGCAGTATTATCAATTTTCTGAATAGCCGACGGATATGCATTGTCCGTAAGCTGTTCAACTCCGCCGATTGTAAGCGACTGCGTCTTTCCCGTATAGCGGTTGATCTTTGATCGTATAAGCATATTGCCGTTTGAGTCAGTAAGCTCATATGTCATATACTTACCGCTGAGATTTCCGTAAGCAATTTTTGAAACGACAGTAATCTTTTCGCCTTGTGCCGCAGTTACTGCACCGTCAAATTCAATACCGAGATTTCCGCCCGCCTTGGCTGTCGGCGTAAGCTTTACACACTTGTTTGCGCTGTCATATATTGCGTTTCCGCCAAGTACGGGAACATTATTTCCCGTACCTGTCTGGTCAGTATCAAATCCCCAGTTATACAGCTCTTTTACCGAAGGCTCTGTGTCTGTTGAAATATTTTTTACAGTACTGAATCTTTCTGATATAATATCATTCACACCTGCAACCTTGATTTTTAAATCAAATCTGCCTTCGCCGTTAAACGGTATCTTGTTATATGTATCCTCTTTTACTGTGTTCTGACGTATATACTTTATTCCGCTTATGTTTGTATTTCCCTCTTCTGAAATAACGCATACCGATTCTTTGCCTATATATTCACTCATTCTTGAAGCAGGGTAAACGCAGCCGTTATCATATGACGCCATAGCAGAAACACCGTTCTCTGAAACTTTTTGCTCAAACACAGGAGCAAGAGGCTCCCAATTTTCAGTTAAAATTTCACCTGTTTCATAATCAACATCACCACGTACAATCATACATTGTATGGTTTCCGCACCATCTGTTGACGGAAATAAAACCTCAAACGGCAAATATTCGCCAGTTTCCATACTGTTGCCGTGTGTAGCATATGCGGCGTCAATCATATTGCCATCCTTATCATATGAGGCTATAACAAAAGTGAAAAATCCTATATCAAAATCTTTGAGAGCCACTGTAGAAACAGTATGATTTGTATATATTTCTCCGTTATATTCCTCTGTTTCTGTTGTTATATCTGTAATCATCATCAGCGGGTCAAATAATGGTGTTATATTTCCCGTCTGTTCATCTGTCGCCACTGACGGCGCAGGAAGTGGTTTCATTTCATTATTATACGTTGTGTTATAGCTTTCAGGCGCGCCGAAGTATGATGTTTTCTTTTCTCCTGTAGTTATAACAAATTTATCAACAACCACTCCGGCAGACTCGTTATAAAGCCTTATCTTATGCAATCCGGCCGACGGAACAGTTATTGTTCCCGAAACAACCTCTGTATTTTGCAATACGCCTCTGCCCCAAGAATCGGTTCCGTCAGACTTATCCTTTGCTCCGGTTGTCCCCGAAAATCTTACGGGGGTGTTATCGTCGATACCTATGTTGCAGCGCATTGCAGCGCCTGAAAGCTCATTAAGCGTAGGCATTCTGTATACGTCAATGGGGAATGTTCCGGCAGATGTAAAATACACATCGTATTCAAGATATGCACTGTTATTCTTGTTAGGCACCGAAACCGCTGCCGCTGTGTCAGGATAAATCTTTACGCTGCCGCCGTTTCTGCCGAAGTCTTTTTCAACTCTCCATTCATATTCGCCATTCTTAACGCTGTTTGAATAATGCTCGGCTTCAATAGATACATAACCGTCATTTTCTATATACGTCTTTTCCTCTGTCACCGAAACATCAGCATTTTCAAATGTTACAGTAACACTTGCCGTCTGAATATCTGCACCGCCAAGTCTGCGTCTAAAAATTATCTCTGCATTACTTTCTCCGTTTCCTGCCCTTAACGGGTCAATTCCGACATAAATTCTATCGTCATCAGCAACAATTCCGCTTGTTTTATTAATGTTTATCCAATCAGCACTTGTTTCTGCCGTCCATTCAAAAGAACCTGTACCTGTATTTATAATATCAATATACTTTGCCTCGGTTGAATACTTTGTAAACGATAAGACACCATTATTTTCAGCCGCTATTTCCATATTTGTATACGGCAGCTGTGAAACTTCCGGATTGCTTAGCTTTCCTGTTATAGTTCCTCCGAAACTGCCTGTCAGGCGCGTCTGGTACGGATTCATCATCTTATCCCATTTACCGTTAAGCATTGAAGTATATTCTGCCGTATCTTCAACCACTCTCTGATATGCGTCATCAGACAGTTTTGCATATTTATTTACCGCCGCTCCATAGCCCATTTCGGCATAACAGTTCGCTTTATCTGAATACACATATTTTTCAGCCATATTCTTTGCGCCCTTTAATGGATATAACATAAGCTCATAGAATGACGGCTTTTTATCCTCCGAAAGAGAGTCATAAAGCGTCTGCGCGCGCCTCTCTAAAACATTATAATTATCAACAAGTTTCTGACCCTCATCACCAAATTCTGTGCTGAACAAACCTTTTACAAAATGCTCAGGACGTTTTGAAGACGTATTTTTATAATAACCCATCTTAATGTCTGAATATTCCGCCGCTTTTACATCGTCAAAAGCAAAATCACGCTTTGCATTTTCTGCAAGCCAATCACTGATTTCCGTATTTTTTATTGTATCAATATCACGCGCAAGGTCAAGGAAATATTCAATTTCAGTTTCGGCAGGCTTTAAATCGCCAACATTGGCAATCCATATTTTCTGCGCGCCCATATCATATGCTTTTGTCATTTCCTCGCGAATTTGCGCAGGTGATGTTGTACTGAGCCATAAATAGCTTGTCGGTCTGCCGTAGTATGACAGATGATAATAAATACCTGCTCCGCCGCTCCTTTGGCGCTCTGTTTCCGTAGGCAGCTGACGAATATAGCCGAAGTTATCATCTGGCCACATAAGCGTTACATAATCGGGAATTTCCAGACCCTTGTTATACATATCAAGCATTTCTTTGTATGGAATAAACACCTGAGGAATATCTGAAATATCCTGTCCCGTCTTTACAACCTCATCTTTTAAAATCTGAGTCTGTGTTTCAAGAATTTCTTTCATAGCAGTTTGACTATTCATATTTGTGCTGAAACCACCGTCGTGTACACCTCGCATACCGAGAGTATATGTATTTTCATAATTGCTGTTAGCCTTTGCTCGTGCGCGCCAGTAATCTGTTAAAAATTCTTTATTTGATACTGTATTTCCATCGTTGTCCTTGTCTGTCCACATATAGGCAACTGTACGGTTTGCGTCATCTTTTATTGTGGTTTTACCGTCAGCAGTTTTAGTATTTAACGCTTTACCGGCATTTTCTGCCTTAGCTTTCCATTTCTCCTGATAATCGTATAGTTCACCGAGATTATTCCGTAAAAGCGGCTCGGCGTGAGAAGAACCCATAACAATACCGTATTTGTCCGCAAGCGCGGCATTATTTTCAGTTATATTAAATGCTGTTGAATATGTATGCATTGCAGGCCATAAGTAATTTGCCTTTAAACGAAGCAGAAGTTCAAATATTTTTTCATAGGTTTCATTATTCATATTTTTACCTGTAGTGCCCATTGATTTTGACCACTCAGACATATTAAATTCATCATTTAAAAATATACCTCTATACTGAACGCTCGGTTCGCCCTCTGTATATCCGCCGTCGGGAAGGTTTATGTAAAGGTTATCGGCGTGACCCGAAACGGTATCAGCCCAGAAGTTCCACGGTGAAACTCCGATTTTTTCACACAAATCATAAACACCGTAAATTGTACCGCGCTTGTCACTTCCGGCAATAACAAGAGTATTGTCAACGTTCTGTATAGTAAAGCTTTCCCATTGACCTTCAATTTCACTTACGTCAAGTCTTTCATTCTGAGCAAGATTGTCAATAACCTCACTTTCACCAACTGTTCCGACTATAACATCAACATCGTCAAGTATAAATGTAACACTCGAATATTGCAGTTTTTTTACATCTGTAACAGGCTCCATATCCCGCCATATAAAGGCTTTCATATCACCGCCTGCAGGTTTTTGCAGAACGGTGTCAAATTCAAAGCCGTCCATAATATGCTCGTCATTCAAACGTCTGTCTGCCTTCACAACATTGGTAAGAATCCCGCCGCGTCCGTATACCGCTATGTAGCATTCTGCATTTTCCGCAACAGCTTCAGTAAGAATTACATACATACCATCGTCTGATATCGAAATACCATCTACATTTCCGCCCCGAAATTTGCTTTTGATTTTATTTGTTATGGTACCTGTAACTCCTGTTACAGTTTTAATGTCGTCTTTTAAATCATCAACCGCGCGTACAACGCCTTCAAAATCACTGTCGTCAACATATATAGTCGGTACTTTGTCTGCGCCTGCAAGTTCCAGTCCCCCGTTTTCATTTGTCATTGACACATAACCCGACACTGCCGCGTCGTTTACCGTATTTTCCGCCGAAACTGTAAAAGCGGTAAACATAGCCAATAACATTACAGCGGATATAACTGCAGCAATACTTTTTCTGAACATAGGTATTCCTCCCCGAATTTAATATTATATATATTTTAACATAATTTAATTAAAATTTATATAACTATATTGCAATCTTTATAAATTTATTGTACTATATTATTATAATTGCTGAAAGGAGAACACTTTAATGGGTAAGATTTCTATTGACGGATTTATTTTGAACCGTGAAACACAGCCTAAAACATCAGATTTCCCTCTGCACTATCACCAGTCATATGAACTTTTCATTGTTGTAAAAGGAATGACCACTCTGCTTGTTGACGATAAACTCATTGACGTAAATGAAAAAGAAATTGTACTGCTAAAGCCGGATATGGTTCATAAAAATGTCGGTGAGAATTTGCACGACCGTTATTCAATACATTTTACAAATGAATATTTATTGTCACATTTCTCTGATAAGCTTGCAAAGTCACTTTCGGAACCTTTTGACAACAATAAAATTGCAGTTACGGACAATATATTTGAACAACTTCTCTATCTAATAAAAAGAATAGAAAAAAATATTGAATACGCAAGTATTCACACCGCTGAAATTATTACACTTTTAACGGATAAAAGAAATTTAAAAACAATAATTACAAACGCGCCTTTAAAAACAACAGATAATATTCTTGAATACATAAGAGGAAATTACGCAAGTATTTCAGGGCTTGATGATATTGCTGACAATATCCATATATCAAAACCATACCTGTGTCAGCTTTTCAAAAAAGAAACAGGAGTTACCATATCAGACTATCTTAACAGTATACGAATAAATAACGCCTGTGAAATACTTCGCCGCGGCAGGCATAATATAACTCAAACGGCTATTTTGTGCGGCTATAATTCAACCCCGTATTTTTGCCGTGTATTTAAAAATATTATGCATATGACGCCTAAAGAGTATGAACAAAGTATACTATAAAAAAGTTACGCAAGATTACATTTAATCCTGCGTAACTTTTCTTTTTTAATCAATCACTGGAATTATTCTGTTATAATCTTTTCAGCTGCTTTACATATTGGTATCATACTGTCAAGACTATCCCAAAGCATAACCTTTACTTTTACTGCACCGTCTATACTAAAGTTTTCAGATTCTACAGTTTTTTCTCCTGTATCGTCAAACACTGTGTGAACCTTTTTAACACCTACAAGACCATTATATAAATCATATGCCGCAAATATCACGTCATATTCTCCTGCCTCAGGTGCACCTACCAGTGCATTACCGTTATTTGTATATTCCACAAAATAATCAATAGGAGTTCTCTCAAACTGTGCTACATAAGTAGTTATTTCAGTAACCTCTGAAAGTTCTTTATCCCAGCCGATAAATCTGTAGGAATACTTATCGTCAGATTCTCTCTTCGGCTCACTACCGTTATATTGAGGAATTACTCCGACTTCAACATCACCGCTCCAAAGCTCGGTATTGTCATAATTCACAAAGGTTATTTTAAATGCAGTCGGCGCCTCCTGCGTCCATTTAGCCCAGAATGCTTTATCACCAAAATCCTCTGCTGTTACAGCATTAATCGGTTCACCGCTGTAATCTTCATTGTCATACCAGCCAACAAAATAGAAGTCATCCTTACGCGGTGTCGGAAGCGCCACACCTGTGCCGCAGGTGTATTCCATATAGGCTTCCTCATTATCAAGTATTCCCTCGTCAAGATTCAGCATTAAGCTGTAAACTCTCGGGACAGCATTAAACTGAGCTGTATATGTCGTATCTCCTGTTACCGATGTGATTTCAGGACTCCATCCGGCAAATGTATAAGTATACTTATCTTCTGCATCTTTCTCAGGTACTGCGCCTGTATATTCAGGGTGCTTTCCAAATTCCACATTGGTTTGCTGTAATAATCTGTTATTATAATTTACAAATCTTATTACATACTCGTTTATCTTCCATTTAGCCCAATATACCTTGTTACCCGTGTCTTGTGCGCTGATTTCTGTTACTGCCGTACCTTCACATTCAGCATTGTCAAACCAACCCTCAAATGTGTAATTATCTCTTGACGGAACAGGCAGAACTGCGCCTTCTCCATATGTATATTCAGTTAAATTCTCAGCAAGCATACCGCCGTTTGTATTAAGCGTTACAGAATATCCGTTTTCTGCCCATTTAGCCCAGTATTCTTTATTACCAAAATCTTTTGCTGTGATTTCCGTAACCATAGCGCCTTCACATTCAGCATTGTCAAACCAGCCTGCGAAATTGTAACCGTTCTTTTCAGGAACAGGAAGTACAGCGCCTTCTCCATATGTATATTTGTTCAGTGTATCCGAAACTGTACCGCCATTTACATTCAGGTTTACAGAATATTCAGCCACAGTCCATTTAGCCCAGAATGTCTTGTCTTCTGTTTCACTTGCTCCGATTTCCGTCACTGCTGTACCCGTAAGTTCAGCATTATCAAACCAGCCTGCGAAGTTATATCCGTCCTTATGCGGCTCTGGAAGTGTCAAAGGCGTACCTGTATTGTATATCGTATACTGCCACTCGTTGTCAATCTTTCCGCCGTCCTTGTTGTATACTACTCTCAGCGCTACGACAGCTTTCATAGGATAACCTTTAGTTTCACCTACAAGATTTCCATCTTCATCCCTTATATATTCTGCCTTATATCCGTTTACACGAATATCTACAGGCGGGGCATATTGTGCATATGCGATTTTCATATCATTAGTAATTTCGCTGCCTGTAATAATTGACAGATGTTTATTATCATAATTCATACCTGTCAGCTTAACAGGCACTAACGTCTGTAAATAAATATCCTGAATAGTATCAACATTACCAATTGTAAGCTGACGACTACCGTTTATATAAATCGCGTCTCCTTTTTCAGCACTGTTGCCGATAAACTTATCACTTGATGTTGTAACAGCATTTCCCGACCATACAGCTCCGCCATTTACCGCCGTATTGTCGGTAAATGTATTACTAGTTAAAGAAATTCCCTCTTTGTTAATCCATACAGCTCCGCCATTTCTTCCGGCTGTATTATTTTCAAAAGTACATCCTGAAACTTTTGCTAAATTACCACAGAATAACGCTCCGCCATCCTGTGCAGCTCTGTTATTTCTGAATACTCCGTTTGTCAGCGTAAGGTTAACAGCGTCACCGCCCTGATTGAAATATACCACGCCGCCATTACCGGATGAAGAGTTATTTTCAAACGTTCCGCCACTTATTATAAGTGTTTTTTTACCCATCCAGAACACTCCGCCTTCAGTACCGCCTTTATTGTTACTAAATATACCGTTCTGAACATTAACACTTGTATTATTATCCGCACAAATCGCAGAGGTTCTTGACTTCTCCAAACCATTATTTCCTGTAATCTCACCGTCATAAATAGTTATTACAGATGAATTGTTACCTCGTATATACATTGCTGAACCGAATACCGTTGACGCATTATTACGAATAACACCTCCATTCATAGTAATAGTAGAGTCAATTCCCCATATTGCTCCGCCTGTCAGGTTATCATCAAGGATTTGTTCTGCATTATTTCCAACAGTTCCTGTATTATAGTTATTCTGCATAATCGCGCCGTCTGAAAGTATAAGCTCAGTCCCTGCGTATGACAGTATAAACGGAGCTGTAGCCGTCAAACCACTGTTAGTTAATCCGCGCTTAACAACAGGGTCCTCTTCTCCTGTCCATACTGCGCCGCCGTCAAAGATAATATTTTTTAATGTAATGGCAGATTGATCGGTCATAAGAATAAATGATTTTTTATACTCACTTCCGCGGCTCAGTGTATGTCCCTGACCGTCTATTGTAAACTTCTTTCCTGACACTGCTATCGTATCATTAACTTCAATATCCTTGCATACGCGTATAGTTGAATTTTCAGGCGCATTGTCTATTGCTTTTTTTAGAGAATCATAGCCATTTGTACCGTTAATAGCCTCATAATCTCCAATCATTATATGTGCGGAATCCGAATATATACTTTCACTTACCTTATTATTTTTATCTTTAACATATACGGCAGCATAATAATATCCGTCCTGTTCAGGTATATATTCAGCTTTTGTCGCGCCGGTAATCGCAGTACCGTTCTTTTCCTCTGTTTCACTTCTGTACCACTGATATGATAATGCATTATTGTTTTCTGATGACGCTATAACCTTTATTGGATTTATTTCATCTCCAACTGCATATGTATCACCTACCGGTGATTTTTCTATCGTCACTTCCGGGAAGTTGACATTTACCTTAAAAGTCTGCTTTATCTTTGAGCCATCCAGAGTAATTGTTATCGTCTGTTCTCCTGTTATTGTCGGGTAATATCCGCGCATAGAATATGCATTTGTATTAACTTTGCTGCCATCAGGTAAAACAACCGTAACAACCATACCCTTTTTGTCAAAATCCTCACCTAAGATATATTCTGTTTTGTCAGGCGGTGTAACAATTATACTCTCCGCCGCTTGGGAAATACCTGCCACCTTATATCCTTCAATCGGAGATTCAGAATTTGCAAGAGTATGATGCAAATATACATATCCGTCTTGAACCGCCGCAAACGCTCCCTTATCACATACAAATCCATCAAGCGTTTTATGGTCAGTCATATATACTTTTTCAAGAGCTGTACAAGCGCTAAACGCTCCTGCGTCAATTGTCTTTACCGACTCAGGAATAGTAACTGCTTCTAGTTCAGGCGTATTGGCAAAGGCTCCGTTTGTTATATTTACAACCTTATACTCGTATCCGCCTACAGTAACAGTATCCGGAATTTCCACATTTCTTCCGCTTATATCTTCAGACGGGGTAAAACCTGTAAGCATACATTCAGTTTCTCCTGCCAATGCCTCAAAAGTAAATTCTCCATCCATAATATATGAAAATACTGTTATATCTAAAGCAGTATTAATCTCTTCCTTATCCTTAAGCGACGCTTTAATGGTCTTTGTTCCCGCCGTTCTTGCAAAAATATCGCCGGTTATCGGAACATTTCCGTCCTTTGATAATTCCATATTATATTCTGACTCATTAAGTACTTTTTCTGTTCCGTCAGAATAAACAAGATGCGTACTCATTCCGCTTAAATCCATAGCATCGCCTATGTAGTACTGTGTTTTAAAGTTCTCGTCTGTGTCAATACGAATTTCCTTTACAGCCTTTTCAGCATTAACGGTAAAATTAGATGATAAACCGTTGTGGACTACCTTTAAAGTATTTCTACCTTCCGCAAGAACAGGATTTTCAAATTCAAACTCATTAGGAAGCAAATACCATTTGTTTGTTCCGTCTGTTACCTGTACTAATACATTTGACTTGTCAAACTCATCCTGCGCATAATATTTTCTATCAGAAATAGTAACTGCTGAAATCGCTGTCGCTTCTCTGTCATTTGCTGATACCGAAACAGCAAAGCTTGTTTCTATTCCGTTATATGACGCCAAAACCTCTTTTATATCTGTTGAGTCAAATACATCTTCGCTCAATTCAAGCGCGCCTGCCGGAATAATACTTGTTGTGCCGTCATCATATAAAAGACGCGCGGTTATGCTGTCTAAATCCAGTCTGTCGCCAACCTTATAATTTGTTTTTTCCGGAGCGATTTCAAGATTAAGCTCTTTAACTGTCTTTTCCGGACAAACCTGATTTTCATACAGCTTAAATTCCGCCGCGGTTGCATATCCTCTGTTATAATTTGAGAAAAACTTTACACCTGCTTTTGTAACCTTAATTTTTACATACTTAGTATATGCCGGCTCGTCAAAATCAATATACTGCTCACGTGGGAATTCATCACTTGGACTCTTAACATATGCCCAGTTATTTGTACTTCCCGCGAGTTTCCACGTCTTTTTATCATTACTTATATATACTTCACAGCCTGTTATTGTTCCGTCATCCTCAGCCGGAGTTCTGAGCTTTGGAATATATCCTATCGCAGACACATAGTGAGGGTCACTTATCTCAAAAATAAATTCATCGCCATACGTTGGAACAACATTACCGGATTCATCCACCATTACCGCTACAGTATATTTCTTTTCCCAAAATGTATCTTTTCTTGTATCTATAGCATTTTTAGGCGGATTAGCTTTCATACTCTCCGGGCTGTCAGAAAGCTTTACATTTCCGCTTATTCTTAAATATCTGCGCTCCGGAGTATCATCTGCAGCCGTAAATTCAGCAACAAAATGCGGACCCGCAAGAAACGCGCCTGTCGCTTTTTTACGTACCCAGACAGTAACATTACCTTCAAACACGTCTTCACTTGTTAAGTCCTTCCATGTCTGTCCTCCGTCTGTTGAATACTCCAGGCCTTTTTGAAGATTTATGAACTTATCTTCATCATCATTTGGTATATTAGTAGTTTTATTTGTCGGAGGCATCGCATTTGTCGATATTGGAATTATATGTGAATATTTTGCGGTATCAAATTTACAATATATATCATTTGCGTCTGTTATCTGCGCAACTTCCTCCGGGGTAAGCTTATGAGAAATAACGCCTTCCTCATATGTCCATCTGTTCCACGTTTCTCCTCTGTCAAACGAATACAATAAGTCTTTACCCGTATTTACAAAATTTTTGGTTAATGTAATAGACTGTGTTTCAAAAGAAAACTCCGCTATTTTGGCAAGCAGGGTTCTGCAATAACCCGCGCCCTCTATACATTGACTCGGCTGGAACATACCACTGTTCTCAGCAGTTGCGCTTGCGCTTATATCAAGCATTGATCTGACAAAACCTATAAGGTCAGCACGCTTAATAATATCATTAATTTTAGGATAAAGGTAGTTAATGATATATTCATACATCGGATGCGGATACCATTTAAGCGCTTCGGCGGCGCGCTCCGCAAGCGCATAATAATCATCATCTGTTTTTCCGAGCTTTTCATATAATCTTGCAATATTAACGTACGCGTCCAAATGGAAATACTGAGCTTCAAGCACTTTTTCATAAATTTCAAGCGCCTGTTCATAATTTTCTTTTGCCGTCTGAATTTCCGCAAGATAAGCAAGATTTTCAGCCTTTTCATAATTTGTATTATGATTATTATACATAGCGTCAATACCAAGGAATATATATCCGCCGTTCATAATTCCGTGATATCCAAAATTACTCCAGCCTGCAGGCACATGTGTATAACCGTATGTTGTGTAGTTGCTTCGCTGTATTCCGCTCATATTATATGAACTGGCACATGTCGGCTTACCATTATTATAGTAATAAGTTAAATAGGACATATGCACAGTAGGCTGACAAAGGTATCTTGCCGCCAGACCAAAAGCATTTCTCGTAACAGTACCGGTAAGCGAAATATCAACGCACACACCGCCTGCCTCATATGGCAGCCACTGCGGCTCAAAATATTTTTTCTTCTCATTTACGCCATAATCTACCTTGTAATCAAAAATCTCGTCATGATATTCAAGCGTATACTTATTGTTCCATTTGTCATAGTTTGCAGGGTCGTAATATTGTGCGCTGGCAGGTTTATTGGGCTCTCTGTCATTTACCGTATATTTTACAGGCACTCTGTTGGCGTTGGAAGTTGTCGCTTTTACCGGGTTATCCATATAATCAGGGTTTTTCATAATATTAACACGGTAATAGCGGTGTATCCATTGAAGCTGGTCGTTGTCCAAAGGACATCCTACAACCATACGAAGCTCCTCTACGTTATATTTAGTAAATTCGTCTGCAAGTAAATTACGGTTATAAAACCTTTTATATATTTCGTATCTCTCTACAGGCTCAGATTCATGGAACCACTGACGTTTTCCGGTAGGAGTGAAATTAAACCATGTGTAAATAGGCACGCAGTGCGTAAGAGCAATCGCTGCCATCATACGCTTATACAGCGGCGCGTTTTCAGTATCATTCATATCTTCCTTGTGCTTTGTATATAACCTTGTCAGCACATCAAAGCTTTTAATATATGTATCCGGAGTAACCTGCCTATTTTTTTGGTAATATCCGTTTGCTTCAGGCTCTCCTCCATAGGAGTAATAGCGCAGCATTTGAATATCGGTAAACAGCCATTCCATACACGCGGCAAAATCAGCATTTTCATTCATTTTTGCAGCAAGCCTGTCATAGCCTATCTTATCTACAAGTCTGCGCTTAAGCAGTACATTTACATATTCTTCATTTTCTGTAAGGACAGACGGGTCTGTACTTCCAATCTGTCCCGCAATTGCGTCAAGCTGCACATCATATTGTTCAAGCTGCAGAATAGCGCTGTCCGAATAAGCAACAGTAGTTTCATACTCCTCTCCCTGATTTTGGGAAGTGTTTTCCACTTCGTCAGATTCAAGTATGTCTACCAAATCATCGTAAATCTCTTCATCTGTATTCTCTGTCCAATCAGACATAGGATTTCCATATGTATCATCATCTTTATTTTCTGCTGATGACACTATCGGAAAAGCGCCGATTAACGGCATTAGCATTGATAATGCTAAAAATAGTGATAGCATTTTTTGTTTCATAAAAAAATCCCCCTCTTAATTTTTTACATATAAAAACACAATTAAAGCTACATCCATTATAGTCTTAACTGTGGAATACAAAAATATAATTGTCTAAATAGACTAACTAAACAAACCCATATTAAATATCTGCGAAAAATTATAATGTTTCCTCATAGTCTGTTAAGTACTGTTATATTAAAATATTGTTTTTATGAATTATACCATATTGAGCCAGTTTGTGTCAAGCACCTTCAATAGAAAAGACAAAAAATCCTGTTTTTATTCATTAAATTAAAAACATTGTACACAAACCCTCTATAACCATAAAAAAATGTATCATTATCATATATATTTTGTTGTGCCATAACTGATTCCCTCCATTAGTTTTCTATTTTACTATGATATAATTTATGGGCAAACAAAAACCAACAACTCTCTTTCGAAAATTGTTGATTCCATAAATGGCGGAGAAGGAGGGATTTGAACCCTCGCGCCAGTTTCCCGACCTACACCCTTAGCAGGGGCGCCTCTTCGGCCTCTTGAGTACTTCTCCATAAAGAAAATGCATACAGTATCTTTTAATTGCTGCCGTTCTAATTAGCAATTAGCCTTGTATGCAAGCACCTATATTAAATTTTAATCGGTTTAACCGATATAAAAATGGAGGAGAGAGTGGGATTCGAACCCACGGACGGCGCAAACCGTCACCGGTTTTCAAGACCGGCTCTTTCAACCACTCAGACATCTCTCCATATTATTGTGTCAATTCAACTGACGCAGTCTATTATATCAAAAAGCCTGTCCTTTGTCAACACTTTTTTTAAATTTTTTTCGTATATTTACCACCTCTATATTATATCCCATTTTCACACAAATTAAAAGCAGGAATCACTTCCTGCTTTTAATTCAACCACGTATTACACCACAAGCAATTTTCTCCCCCGCATTACCTGCCGGCTGTGTAGAAAAATCATCATATCTTGAATGAATAACGACAGTTTTACCAATTATTTCTTTTACCGTAAATCTATCGGTAAACACAGACATATACGCATACCCCTTATTCCCAAACAACGGAGGCAAATCGCCTGCGTGATACGGGTGAGGGCAGTTATTAGGATTATAATGTCCGTCTGTATTTGCAAACGGGTCCTCTCCGTTTCCGCTGCAAGAACCGCCCGAATGTATATGAAATGCAAAAATTCCGTTACTACACTTATCGGCTTTATATGGAAGTCCGAATACTTCTGCCGTAACCAATACTCCGTTTGTCATTTGTGTCAAGGTTACCTTTCCCCTTAATTCAGGATATTTACTGCTGCCTCTTACTTCAGCCAATGCCTGCACTCTCATTGCCTTTCTTTTGACCATAACACCATTACCTTTCTAAATATATTCACTACTATCTCTATACATTTAAAAAGCAACGTATGACTACAGGGACATTCTCTGCCTGTCACAAAAGAAAAAAGGACTTACGTCCTTTTTTAATTTCTGAACAAAGTACCTTTTTCAAGTCTGTCCAATGCGTCGTAATAGCTTTCAGGAGTACCGATATCAATTCGTACAGCGTCAAACACATACGCATACACAGGTTTCTGACCGATAAGCCATGGTATAAAATGACCCGGAGCGTCAGGATTATTGCCCTCCTGCAAATACTGACCCACCATAGGAACAGTGTCTTTCTTATACAGATAGAACGGAGATACACCTAAATCTGTCTTAGGCTTTTCGGGTTTCTCCTCAAATCCGAGCACCTTCCCGTCCTCTCCGAGCTCCGCAACACCCATTGCGTGTAAATCCTCATAATTTTCAATTCTGTTAGCACAAATCATATCACAATTCTTCTCACGATATATGTCAACAAAATCATTAAGTGAAAAATCAAATATATTATCACTTGCCATTACAAGAATTTCATCATCTATACCCTTTAAATCAATAACATATTTCAGGTCGCCTATTGCGCCTTTACGATTATCATTTGTGGTTGTATGGTCATTAATAACCTCAACAGGCTTTTTGCCCTTATGCGCTTCTGCCCAATCCACAAAATTCTTATAAAATCTTTCGTTTGTTACTACATAAATATTTTCGACGTCATCAATTTCATCAATCTTTTCCACAACCATATCAAGTATAGTCTTATCGCCAAGCTTTAAAAGCGCTTTAGGCATATTTTCCGTTAATGGATAAAGGCGCGTCGCATAACCCGCCGCAAGTAATACACACTGCATATGCAATCTCCTTATTTATTTTCAAGTTTATCAACCAGCGCTTTAATCTTATTAACAGGATTAAGCAGGTTAGAAATTGTTTCGTCGTGGTTAAGCGTATCTATAAGCAAAGAAATATACTTTGACATATCAACCTCACAGTACCATTTACGTGATGCAAGGTCAGGATTTCTGTAAATAAGATTAGTTGTAAAAATCTTATCTACAACACCTTCTTCAAAAGCATTGTCAAAACAGCCAAGACCGTTACAGAAAAGACCGAATGAGGCAAAAACAAATATTCTCTTTGCTCCCTGACTCTTCAGATTTCTCGCAACGTCTATAACAGACTCACCTGACGAAATCATATCGTCTACAATAATAACGTCCTTGCCGCTGACCTCACGTCCAAGGTACTCGTGAGCCTCTATCGGATTTTTACCGTCTACAATTCTTGAATAATCGCGTCTTTTATAGAACATACCAAGGTCAAGCTTTAATACAGACGAGTAATACATACATCTTGACATACCGCCCTCATCAGGAGATATTACCATAGTATCCTGTTTGTTCAAAGAAATATCCGGCACTGCTCTTACAATTGCCTTAATCATCTGATATGTAGCCTGAACATCATCAAATCCCGACAGCGGAATTGCATTTGAAATTCTCGGATCGTGCGCGTCAAAGGTGATAATATTAGCCACACCCATATTTACAAGCTCCTGAAGCATAAGCGCCGCATCAAGTGATTCACGTCCTGCGCGTCTATGCTGTCTGCCCTCGTAAAGCATAGGCATTACAACGGTAACTCGTCTTGCCTTACCGCCCATAGCAGCAATTACACGCTTTAAGTCCTGAAAATGGTCATCAGGGCTCATATGATTCTCGACTCCGTACATCTTATATGTAACACCATAATTAAATACATCACATATTATGTACACGTCGTGACCTCTGACACTTTCGTCAATAACGCATTTTCCTTCACCTGTACCGAATCTCGGACAGTTAACGTGAGTAACATATGTTTCCAAATTCTCGTAATGACGGAATGCTTTTAAATACTCGTCAATCCTTGCTGTAATATTCTCACAGCCCTTCATACTGATAATGCTCAGTTTGCCTACTATCGGCGTTTCGTCACTTATAAAATTATTTGTCATAGTAAATCTCCTTATGCACAAAACGGTGTTTGCTGCCTTTTACTATTCAAATATATCATATATTAGCTATTTTTTCAAGTGACATATTTAAATTATTTTAATGAAATTTCGACAAATAATTTGTTCATTATTGATACTTTTTCCGTATACC
Organism: Lachnospiraceae bacterium MD329; assembly: GCA_010206265.1. Classification (GTDB taxonomy): domain Bacteria; phylum Bacillota; class Clostridia; order UBA1381; family UBA1381; genus Hominilimicola. Next base: position 56,857 of record VIQV01000026.1, on the reverse strand, counting down.
CGTTTTTTCAATCAACATATACAATGCAAAAATAACAATAACGTGTATCGGATACGCAATAATATTCTTGATTATTCTTTCTATGGCGAAAAAGCTGTACGCTTTGGCATACATAACCGACAGCCAGAACGTGTTCAATACCATATTGACAAACAGCGTAATCACAAAAACCGCAAGCATTGTCCACCACAGCATATGTTTTTTATCTCTCTGGTAAAGGAAAATTCCGTAAAGCAGTCCGGCGAGCATTGCGGATATTGTAAAGCCCGGAAAATACGCGCCTCCGCCCTGATTAAGCATATAACCAAGAATATCTCCGCAGCCTCCCACAATCATTGCCGGAACAGGTCCCAAAACCATCGCCGCTGCCGCAGTTGCCGCAAAAGTAAGCGTAAGCCTGTTTTGCAGTGCGGCAGGCGGAATAGGAATTTTAAAAATACCTAAAACCGCAAATATCGCAAGAAACATAGCGGACAAAACAATTCCTCTGGTTGTTGTCAGATTTTTCGCTGACATTTTAAATTTTTTGAGCATTAAAAAACACCTCCGTAAATTTTTTGGCAATCAAACTCGCCAAAAAAAGAGATGCTCACTATTTTTCCAGCGGGATGCGACTTATGCACCGCAAGCATACTGCTTTTCGTCAAGGTGACAACTCCCCGTTCACCCTGCACTTTACGCGCATAAATCTACTCTGTTGTTCGATTGTATATTAGATTATATACTCTTTTGTACTTTTTTGTCAAGAGTTTTGGGATAAATTGTTGTTTAAAAGCGTAAACAACAATTTATCCGTTTTAAATCAGTCTGCAATTTCGTCCATATCGTCAGTATCGTCCTCTGCGTCAAATTCAATTTTCTCCGCAATTTCCTTTTCAAAGCTTACGCCTTCGATATGAATATTAACCTTGAGCACGTCAAGACCTGTCATAGTTTCTACATTATTCTTTACGCTTTCCTGTATCTCCCACGACAACTCAGGTATTCTCACACCGTAATCTACGACAATATACAAGTCAATTGACACGGAGCCGTCGCCCATATCAACCTTAACGCCCTTTGAAGGATTTTTTTTCGCGCCGAGCATTTCTGCAATTCCGCCTGCAAAAGTGCCGTACATTCCTGCCACACCCTCAATTTCACTTGCCGCAATACCTGCAATTGTTGAAACAACATCAATTGAAATTTTAATATTTCCTATTGATTCTTCCTCAGTTTCAGTTGCAGTGTCAGGCGTTTCAACCGAAATTTCTTCCTGAACTTCATCAAGCTCATTTCTGATTTCCTCGTCCATAATAGATACCTCCGTATTCTTAATATACGAATAGTATATCACAGATTTTATTTTACTTCAACAATTTTTACATTTTGAGCAGAAATTTTAAGCTGTTCTGTCACAATTGCAGTAAGTTTTACGGCGTCTTCGTCATTAAAGCCGTTCTTTCTTACCATTACATTTGCCTCGCTGTCATCTACATAAACGCATATTTCACTGTAGCCCTTTGACTGAGCAATACTTTCAATTTCAGATTCCTTCTGAACATTATTGGCAACAGCAAGAATCTTATCGCCTGCCTTCTGACGGATTTCACTGTCAAAGCTGTCGTTTTCTGCTGTCTGGTTCAAAATTTCAAGTGATTTTGAACGGGAATTTTCTTTATTTAAACGGGCCTGTTCAAAATAATTTTCACTGTTTGCCGTTTCTGTCACATTTTCCTCGTTGTTTTCTGTATTCTCAGCGTTTGTTTCCTCAGTCTTTTCACCGTCTTCTTCTGTTTTTTCCTCTTGGTCGTCCACTGCGTTTACATACTGCGCCTCACCCAGCTTTTTACCTGTTTCTATGTAGCTTTCACCGTCACGCACTTTTATCGTATCCTGATACGACCAGTTCAGATAGCCTGCCACTCCTATAAGCACTACCAGCGACGCCGCAATTATCTCCTTTTTCTTTAAAACCATTGTTTTACTCCTCCTTTTTATATATACAAATTCTATGCGCAGGTACGTCAAGGGCAGCAGCGACAGCCTCGGAAATCGCAGACCTTACAGCCGCGTTCCCCGCCCCCTGAGCCGTCACAATAACCCCCTTGACCTTTGGGTACACTTCTTTTACCACCATAGGCGCTCCGTCCGTCATAACAGCCTTTTTATCTTCACTTTCTTCGCTCTTGTCCTCTCTTGAGGCAGTTTTTGTTTCATAAGCAATATTTTTTTCAGTGCTTGAATAATAGGTTATCATCACTGACACACGCCCCGCGCCGTCTATCTCGGAAAGAATACCTGCCAGACGCTTTTCCTCCGACGCAGCGCTTATATCATTGTCAGTTTTAACGGCGGGCGTTTCTTTTTTATGTCCGCCTGCCACCACCATAAGTACAACTCCAATTATAAATATTATACATATCAGCCGGTTATGCTTATTTTTAAATATTTTTAAAATTTCTTCTTTATCCATCATTCACCTCATAAGGCTTTAAGCCGTATACCTCACATAATCTGTTTCTGGCACGGTCTGTCAGTTTATCCCCGTAAACACGCACATTTTCCACTCCCTCTATCTCACCTTCACCGTTTACGCGTATAGAGCAGTCAGACTTCACATTCAGTCCATACTCTTTTTTCATACGCGCAGATATATCCTCGTCAACACGTGATTTCAGCTCTTTTTTAACAAGCTCTGCCTGAAGGTCTGCACCCTCTGAAATGTTTTCCTCAACATTCTCAAAACCTGAAAATATATCGCTGTTTACCACAGTTGCCACAGGCGCAATTATACAGCTTATTATCACCAGTCCGGTTATAACCTGAACATAGCCGCGCCATTTTTCGGGTGCAAGTATACCCGCCATTGCCGAAAGCAGTGTCGCACCGATTATTGATATTATGTATGCTTTCATTAATTTATCCTCCGCTTGTTACTGCCATCATCAATGCAATATTAATCAAAAACAGTACAGCCACCATCACTACAACCGCAAACACGGTTGTAACCGATTCTGACACCTCCCACATCATAGACGAGATACGTTTATCGGTCAGCGGTTCGGCAATTGCCGAGGTTAGTTTCAGCATAAGCTGTATAACGCCGATTTTCAAAATCGGTATTACGCAAATTGTACACATCACAATCATCCCCGCCGTCCCCACTGCGTTTTTGACGAGCCGTGTACCGCTAAGCACCGTTTCCAGCGTATCCGACAAAAACGTACCCACTACGGGAACAAGACTTCCCACCGCAAATTTAACTGCCTTTCCGCTTACTGCGTCAAGCGCCGGAGCAGAAAAGCCGTAAATCGCGCTTATTCCCGTAAAAATTGTGATTATTGCCGCCATCAGCCATTTTGCAAGCGATTTCACAACCTTGCAGAACCCCGAAAGCTGCACTCTGTCGCTTATATTCCCTGCAACTGCCAAAATTGAACTGAACGCTATAAGCGGCACCAGACATTTTTCAATCACTACGGAAACCACATATACCGCCCCCGACATTACAGGCTGAAACGAGGCAGCCGAAATACTTCGTCCGCTTGCAGCCATCATCAGCATAAACATAGGCGACAGTTTTGTAATAAAATCGGTCATTGAGCTGACAACGCCGGTACCGTAATCCATAGCTACGGAAAAACACTTTATCGCCGCGGCGCTCATAAGAGTAAAACAAGCAAAAAACGCCGCTTCACCCGTAGACGGAGCGCCAAAAGATTTTGACACCGCCGTTATAAGCCCTGAAATCGCCGCAATGATAAAAAGGGTCATCACGTCCGCCGCACATTCCTTCACTTCCCCAAGCAGGTTGTCCGACAGCATATTTAAAATCTCAGTCGGTTTAAGCGAAAGATTACCCGTCATTGTCTTTTCTACCGTTTCATTAAACGTATCCTCACCATCAAGATACGGAGCGTCCGCATATGCGGTTACAGGTATCAGAAATACCAAAAGGAGCAGTACTTTAAACAACAGAGAGCGCATTGATACACACCTCCAGAAACTCCGTAACTATCGGTATTGTAAGACCCAGTATAAACACCTTCCCTGCCATTTCCACCTTCAGCGCAATAGCATTTTCACCGCCGTCACGGAGAATTTCCGCCCCGAACTGCGTTATATACGCTATGCCCACCACCTTTATGACTGCCGTAAAATAACGGATGTCAACACCTGTTTTTTCTGTTATCAGCGAAATTTCTTCAATCGCCGTTTCAAGCGTACCTATCGTAAGAAAAAGTATAGCCAAAATGGTGGCAAGTCCCACCATTACCGCGTATTCACGTCTGTACTGCTTAACGGTTATTGAAAGCACTCCGCCGACAATACCTATTCCGATAATTTTGAATATATCCATATCTGTTTCCTCATAAGTTGAATATACTTTTTACACTGCTGAACAAATCGCCTATTTGCTGCGTTAAAATAAACAATACGACAACCAGTCCTGCAATTGTTGTTAAAAGCGCCTGTTCCTCGCGGCCCGCACGGGTCAAAAGCTGATTTAAAACAGCCACGACAATTCCTACGCCTGCTATCTGAAAAATTAAATCCACATTCATTTTTATGTTCCTTTTATGCTAATATAATTACAATCATCAACCCAATCAAAACACCGCCGTTACGATACACCCTTCCAAAACGGTCATACTCGCTCTGCGCTGCCGCCGCCTGTCCGCTTACAGCCGTTTTTACATATTTAATATGCTTTATCTGGTTGTCAGCGTCAGTTTTTCCTATATTGTCGGCAAGCATATACAACGCCTCGCAGTCCGCCGCAGTAAGGCAGTATTCCTTCTGCTTTTCCCTTACTGCATTCCTCCACGCTTTTTTAACGCCGTGTTCTTCTATCCCTGCCGCGGCAGCCGTAAAAAGCCCGTTCCTGTCCGCATTTATAAAAGCTTTCTGAAGTTTCTGCGCGCTGAACGCAATCTCACTTTCAAGCAGTTCAAGCGATGATACTATATCCCCCAGCGATTTTATCCGCTTTTTCAGTGACGCGTTAAGACGAAAACCAAAATAGCCGCAGGAAAGACCTGTCATTACAGCTCCTAGCAGTTTTACCATCTTGTCAGCGCCTCCTCAATCGTGCCTACTCCCTTGCTTTTTCCGAGCGTTACTACAAGGTCAAAGAAATTAAGCATTTGCTTTAAATCGGGACGGCGTTTTACCATATCTATATTTCTTCCGTGTATACTGGCAATTACAGCCGCGCCGCTGTTAGTTATTTTTTCAATTGCCTGTATATCCTCGTGCTTTCCTATTTCGTCCGTTATAATTACATCAGGGCTCATACTTCTTAACATCATTAACATTCCCTGAGCCTTGTCCGCACCCTCCAATACGTCTGTTGAGAAACCGAGGTCAAAACTGCTCCTGCCTTCACGCATTGCCGCTATTTCACGTCTTTCGTCAACTATGCTGACGCGGTATGACTTATACGAGAGCTGACGCGCAATATCTCGCAGCATTGTTGTTTTTCCTGCTCCCGGCTGAGATATTATAAGCGTATTTCTTATTGTGCCGTTATGCAGAATTATCGGAATAACCTTGTCCGCCGCACCCTGAATCTCCCCTGCCAGACGATAATTCAGCGCAGAAACATCTTTTATAAATGATACCTTGTCCTCCTTAATTACGGCAGTTCCCGTAACTCCTATTCTATGACCGCCCGAAATAGTAACAAAACCGTTTCTTATTTCATCTTTTACCGAATACACAGATGAGGCGGTCGCTATTTCAAGAGCCTCGTCAATATGCTCACGAGTTACTTTTACCGCCGAAGTCGGTATTGACGTAAGATTGCCGTGACGGTTTATATAGTAACAGCCGTCAGGATAATGTATAACAAGCGGTTTACCTATACGCATATGTATTTCGGTTGCCCCCTCAAGGCTGATGCCATACAAGTAACGCCTTAATCCGCGCGGCATAAAGCTTACTATCCCTCTTGCCTCATTCATTGTTTCACTGGTTGCTATGTACATTTTTTCTTTCCTCCATTCGTGTCTGCTGTTTGTCATTTTGTATTTGATATATATTATTCGGGACAGGCATTTAGAACAAAAAAAATAAAGACCTCTCTTTCGAAAGGTCTTTATCTGTATCAGTGCATATTCTTTAGTAATTCAAAAACCGCTTTTTGCTGGTTTTCATCCAGTCTGTTCCAATAATTAAGCAGTTCGTCCTGCTCCCTTGTAAGCACTGACGGAGCATTGTCAAAGGCAAAAAACTGTGACATAGTTATGTTAAATGCCCTGCACAAACTCTCCAGCGAGGTTATTGTCGGATTTATGTTTTTGCGAAACCACGATGATATTGTCGTCTGCGCAATACCCGACTCCTCAGAAAGTCTGTATTCACTCCAATTACGCTCATCCTTCAGCTGCAAAATACGTTCCAGTACCGTCATATTATCACCCCTCTTTATCGTATATTTTATCCGATAAAGTATTGACATATAATAAGTATTATAGTATAATTGCTACGAATATAATCACTACAGAAAGGAGCTTACTATGAATTACAAAGACAAATACAATGAACTGTATAAACTGCTTAATACCGACAGCCTTACCGGAGTATTCAGCAGACATTATATAGACGAAAACTTTGAACCCGTTATTATAAACTCTTTTAAAAAAGGACTTTCAGTAAATCTCGCTCTTTTCGATATAGACTGCTTTAAGGATATAAATGACACATACGGTCATATTGCAGGCGATAGAATATTAAAAGAAACAGCAGCGCTTTTGAAAAAGCTGCTTGTTTTTTCTGATAACGATTATCTTGCCCGATACGGAGGCGACGAATTTCTTTTGCTGTCTGTCGATACTCCGCAAACCGCTTTTAAAGACAGGATAAGTAACTGTATTATCGCGCTGTCACTGCACGAATTTCATATAGATAACAATACCATTACCATATCGGCAAGCGCAGGCTGTACATATATAGAAAATACAGACTTTATTTCCGCATTAAATACAGCTGACAAAAAGCTGTACGCTGCCAAACGCGCAGGACGGAACAGAATAGAGTTCTAATACATTGCAAAAACCAAGCCTGAAACAGTTGTCCTGTGACAACTGTTTTTTCTTTTATTTCAATTCTTTTTATCCTGATACTATCAAATTTTTGGTAATTTAACAAAAAATTCATAAAAAACAGTAGTAATTCAATTAAATTTGTGGTAGAATATATGTTGATAATGTAAAATCCCTTTTTATGGGCTTTTTCAAAGTGATAAATTATTAGAGGAGAAATACAAATGGGTTTATTTGACAAAGTATTCGGCACATATTCTGACAGAGAACTTAAAAGAGTATACCCCATTGCCGACAGGGTAATGGCTCTCGAAGACGATATGGCAAAGCTTTCGGACTCTGAACTGAAAGCCAAAACACCTGAATTTAAGGAAAGACTAAAAAACGGTGAAACGCTTGACGACCTTCTTCCCGAAGCATTTGCGGTAATGCGCGAGGCAAGCTGGCGCGTACTCGGTATGAAACATTTCTATGTACAGGTTGTCGGAGGTATTATCCTTCATCAGGGACGTATTGCAGAAATGAAAACCGGTGAAGGTAAAACTCTTGTTTCCACACTTCCCGCTTATCTTAATGCACTTACAGGCGACGGTGTACATATCGTTACCGTCAATGATTACCTTGCAAAACGAGATAGTGAATGGATGGGTAAGGTTTACCGTTATCTCGGTATGAGCGTCGGTCTTATTATTCACGACCTTGACAATGCAGAACGCCGCGAAGCATACGCTGCCGATATTACCTACGGTACAAATAACGAGCTTGGTTTTGACTACCTCCGCGATAATATGGTAGTTCATAAAGAAGAAATGGTACAGCGCGGTCATAACTATGCCGTAGTGGACGAGGTTGACTCAATTCTTATCGACGAGGCAAGAACACCTCTTATCATTTCAGGTATGGGACAGGACGCAAACGAATTGTACCGTGTAGCGGATATGTTTGTAAAACGTCTTAAAAAACACGTTGTTACGGAACACGACGATAAACAGCTTGACGAGGATTTAGACGCCGACTATATCGTTGACGAAAAAGCAAGAACCGCTATGCTCACCGAACAGGGCGTTAAAAAAGCTGAACAGGGTTTCGGAGTTGAAAACCTTTCTGACCCTGACAATATGAAACTTCAGCACCATATAAATCAAGCATTGCAGGCAAACGGTGTTATGCACCGCGACCAGCAGTATGTTGTACAGGACGGTCAGGTAATGATTGTTGACGAATTCACGGGACGTATTATGCCCGGCAGACGTTACAGCGACGGTCTTCATCAGGCGATTGAGGCTAAAGAGGGGGTTACAATAGAAAACGAGTCAAAAACACTCGCTACTATCACCTTCCAGAACTTTTTCCGTCTTTATAATAAATTGTCAGGTATGACAGGTACCGCTCTTACAGAGGAAGAGGAATTCCAGCACATCTACAAGCTTGATGTCGTTGCTGTTCCAACTAATAAGCCTGTTATCCGTGAGGATATGCACGACGTTGTATTTAAAACAGAAAAGGGTAAATTCCTTGCAGTTATAAGACAGATTCAGGAATGTCACGAAAAAGGTCAGCCTGTACTTGTCGGTACTGTAAACGTTGATAAATCAGAACTTTTGTCTGCTCTTTTAAAGCGCGCAGGCATTAAGCACGAAGTCCTCAACGCAAAATACCACGCAAAAGAAGCTGAAATTGTCGCTCAGGCAGGTAAAAAAGGCGCGGTTACAATCGCAACCAATATGGCGGGTCGTGGTACCGATATTATGCTCGGCGGTAATGCTGAATATATGGCAAAACACGAAATGGCCCGTCAGGGATTTTCAGACGAGCTTATCGCAGAGGCAACAGGTTTCGGAGATACGGACGACGAGGAAATTATAAACGCCCGTAAAACCTTCACGGAGCTTAACGAGAAATTTAAAGAGCAAATCCGCCCCGAACAGGAAGAGGTTAAATCTCTTGGCGGTCTGTTTATTATAGGTACTGAACGTCACGAATCAAGACGTATTGATAATCAGCTCCGCGGACGTGCAGGACGTCAGGGCGACCCCGGCGCGTCAAAATTCTTCCTTTCGCTTGACGATGATTTAATGCGTATCTTCGGCAGTGAGCGAGTTAAAAATATGGTAAACGCGCTTGGTCTGGAAGAGGATGAACCAATCGAGGCAAAAATGCTTACAAACGCAATTGAAAACGCTCAGAAGAGTTTGGAAAGCCGTAACTTTGATTCCCGTAAACACGTCCTTCAGTATGACGAGGTTATGAACGAACAGCGTAAAATTATTTACGCTCAGCGCCAGACCGTACTTGACGGCGAAGATATAAGCGGTACTATTAAGGGTATGATGGAATCTGCTATTGACAGCGCCCTTGATGATTATATCGGTATTTCTGAAATACCTGAGGAATGGAATATACGCGCTATTGTTGAATTTGCAAATCAGTATCTTAATGCCAAGGGTGAATTTAAAATTCCTGAAGAAGATATGGAAACCATCACCCGTGCAGACGTTAAGGATATGCTTATGGAGCTTGGTGAAACACGTTATGCCGAGCAGGAGGAAGTATTCGGAGAGAATATGCGCGAACTTGAACGCGTGCTTATGCTGAAGGTAGTTGACACATTGTGGATGGATCACCTTGATGAAATGGAACACGTTAAACGTGAAATCGGTCTTCGTGCATACGGTCAGCACGACCCTGTAGTTGAATACAGAAATGTCGGCAGTGAGCTTTACGAAAATATGCTTGACAGCATTAAAAAGGATACTGTACGATATGTGCTTTCAGCTATGCCGAGAATTAAAATTGAACGTGAACAGGTAGCGAAGCCTATGGATACAGGCGGCGACGGTTCACTTCCGAACCAGCCTAAACGCGCTAAAAAGGAACCCGGCAGAAATGATCCGTGTCCTTGCGGCAGCGGTAAGAAATATAAGCACTGCTGCGGAAAGTAGGCGATATTATGAAAAAGTATTATATAATATTCGGAACAATAGGTGCGCTATTCGTTTTAATGCTTGCTACACTTATTGCCAATCACAATATGATATACCTTATGCGTCCGCGTCTTGCTGCAAGCGCGAAGGGTCCAACCGTTTTAAGCGACACATTGCTTATTATAGTAGGCATTGTAGTGATTATTGCAATAATTTCCGTTATTGTTTATAAAATATATAAAGTCATACAAAAAATAAGAAACAAAAAAGATTTTACTTCAGATACAGAAGGGTTGTACACCAAAGAACAATCATCTGAAAACATTTCAGAATGGCTTATATCAACAAGCAGAGGGTATCTTGATAAAGATAAAAACAGAAAGAAGTGATAAATATGTTAGAGTATGATGAATACAGGTTAAAGCTGCAAGGCTTTGAAGAAAGCATAAACGATTTGAGGGATTCACTTTGACATTGCAGGTGCAGAAAGTGAAATAACCGCTCTTGAACAAGAAAGCGCAAAACCCGATTTTTGGGACGATATGGAGAATTCTCAAAAGGTTCTTCAAAAAACAAAACAGCTTAAAGATAAAGTAGAATCCTTTAATTCTCTTTACTCAAAATGGGAGGACACACTTGTTCTTATCGACCTTGCCAACGAGGAAAATGACGAAAGTATGCTCCCTGATGTCACAGAGGCAGCAACTGAAATTGAAAATCAGATTGAGCAGATGACTCTTGAAACGCTGCTTAGCGGCAACTATGACCGCAGTAATGCAATTATGACGTTCCACGCAGGCGCAGGTGGTACAGAGGCTCAGGACTGGTGCGAAATGCTTATAAGAATGTACCAGATGTGGGCGCAGAAAAATGGTTACACTACGACCATTCTTGACTCACTCGCAGGCGACGAAGCAGGTATTAAAAGCTGTACCATAGAAATCGACGGTCTTAATGCTTATGGCTATCTTAAAGCTGAAAAAGGTGTTCACCGCCTTGTGCGTATTTCACCTTTCAACTCAGCAGGCAAACGTATGACGTCCTTTGCGTCAATTGAGGTTATGCCTGAACTTGACGATAATGTAGAGGTTGACATTCGTCCTGAGGACATTAAAATGGAGGCATTCCGCGCGAGCGGCGCAGGCGGTCAGCATATCAACAAAACAAGTTCGGCTGTACGTCTTACACATATTCCGACAGGCATTATCGCCTCTTGTCAGACACAGCGTTCACAGCACCAGAACAGAGATTATGCAATGAAAATGCTTAAAGCAAAGCTTGTTGAACTTGCAGAGGAACAGCAAAAAGAAAAAATTTCTGATATTAAAGGCGTTCAGATGGATAACGGCTGGGGCAGCCAGATACGCTCATATGTATTTCAGCCGTATACTATGGTTAAAGACCTTCGAACAGGCTTTGAAATGGGTAATATCGGAGCCGTTATGGACGGTGACTTAAACGGATTTATCAATGCATATTTAAAGGCGGCAAGCCTTGGCGAATTACAGAAATAATTTTAAAAGGGGCACTAAATTTTAGTGTCCCTTACTCATTTTTTTATTTATCTGTTTTTCCTGACATTTTGTTATCAAAGTAACTGTCGCACCTATAATAATATAGATAACTATAAATACAGGCAGTACATATATAAACCACTCATACCATTTCATAAGCTCCATAATGCCTGAAACTATGCTTGAGGCAAATGTAATCAACGCACAGCCGATAAAATGTATACCCAATGTCAGCGGAAACGGAATATCACTGTCATAAATCATTGATACCAACCCGTAAAGCGCCGAGGCGGCAAGCCACGTCGTAAACTGACGCATAACCATCATTCCCGACTCTTCATACAGTCTAAATGCCCAAAGCGACGCTGTCGTAACCACAAATCCGATTCCAAGCCCAACAATAATATGTTCTAATACTTTCTTTTTCATTTTAATATACCTCCATAATATAATCTTTAAAATCCTTTACATACTTTCGCGAAATAGTAAGACGTGTTCTCGCGTCCCTTAAAATTGCAGTATAATTACCGCTAAACTCCGCCTCTACCGACTTTACAAAGTCTACATTCACTATAACTCCTTTGCTTATCCTCACAAATCCCTTTGAACGTCCGATACTCTCCAGTTCATACAGCTTATGACGCACCTCATAATTTTCCGCTCCGATATAGGCAATTGTTTTATTATTGTCCGCCTCAAAATAAGTTACTTCTTTAATATCAAACAGATACTCTCTTTCATTTTTAAAGAAAAACATTTTTTGAAGAGATTTCTTTCCGCTCAGCAGTTCAGCAATGTTCTTCACCTGCGGACTTGATATATCACCGCGTATAATAATTTCAGGCTCTGCGTTATCGGCATATTCAAGCATAACTTTCATATTGCGTTCCCCCTTTCTTTAATGTTAGTATATCACTGCTTTTAAAATAAGTCATCAATTTTTATGTAAGTGGTTGAAAATATGATGTAAGATGTAAAAAAGGAGCACTAAATTTAGTGTCCCTTTTTTATGTTCTATATTTTAGAATAATTTCCCTAAAAGTTTGTTTGACCTTTCAACAAAACGTGTCATTTGTTCAGCTCCGAGCGGGCTATGGCTTATCTTTGCTAAATCATAGACGTGTCCGATTACCAGTTCTGCATCCTCGTCGCTTAGTGTATCAACCTTTTTTATAAGCGTGTTGTTTGAATTAAGCACAAGTGTAAATTCATCTTTAAACATATCAGCCATTCCTGCCATCTGCTGACCGTACGCGCGATACATTTCCTGCATACGTCTTGACTGCTCGCCAAGCAGAATAACCGCAGGAACATTTTCGTCCTTCAACGCCTGTACTTCTATTTTCAGACTTTCATCACCGATTTTTTCCTTAAATTTTTCAATCAGCTTTTCGTCCTCAGCTTTTGCCGCCTCGTCCTTCTCACCTTCATCGGAAATATCGTTAATCGCCGAGTCAATTCTCTTAAATTTAACATCCGACTGTTTCATTTCAACAAAAGATATGAAATGCGTATCCATCATAGTGGGCAGAACAAGCGCATTAAGACCTTGGTCTTTGAACATTTTAATATACTGCGACTGAACTACAGGGTCTGAAACGTAGTAAACGTCCTTTTTCTCCTTGCCGTCCAGATACGCGTCAAGCGTTACATATTTATCGTCCAAATCTTTATAAATAATTACGTCCTTAACTTTATCATAAAATTTTTCATCTCTAAGACAGCCGTACTTGATAAATACGTTTATATCGTCCCAGTATTTTTCATAATTTTCTTTTTCGGTATTATAAATACTCGTCAGCTTATCCGCAACCTTCTTTGTGATATGCGCGGATATTTTCTTAACATATCCGTCATTCTGCAGAAAACTGCGCGATACATTAAGCGGAAGGTCAGGACAGTCTATAACACCCTTTAACAGCATTAAAAATTCAGGAATAACCTCCTTGACATTATCCGCAACGAACACCTGATTATTATACAGTTTTATCTGTCCTTCCTGACCTGCAAACTCGTGGTTGATTTTCGGGAAATACAGAATACCCTTTAAATTAAACGGATAATCAACATTTAAATGTATCCAGAAAAGCGGCTCGTTAAAGTCCATAAATACATTGCGGTAAAACTCTTTATAGTCCTCGTCGGTACAGTCCGACGGCTTTTTCATCCATAGAGGGTCGGTGTTGTTTATAGGCTTTGGCTCTTCGTGTTCCTCTTCGCCGTGCTCGTGACCGCAGTCACACTCCTCTTTTTTATCAGCCGTTTCAATATATATTTCTATCGGCAGAAAAGCGCAGTATTTATGAAGGATAGAGCGTATTGTTCCCTCTTCAAGAAATTCCTCGCTGTCCTCTGCAATATTAAGAGTAATCGTTGTACCTCGTTCGGTTCTTTCACCCTCCGACAGTTCAAACTCCATACTTCCGTCACAAGTCCATTTTGCCGCCTTTGCTCCGTCCTGATATGACAGCGAATCAATTTCCACACTGTCCGAAACCATAAACGCGCTGTAAAAGCCCAGTCCGAAATGACCGATAATCTGAGCGCCCTTGTCGTCCTCCTCCTTGTATTTTGCAAGGAAATCACTTGCGCCGGAAAATGCAATCTGATTAATATACTTATCGATTTCTTCCGCTGTCATACCAATACCGTTATCGGAAATTACAAGTTTTTTGGCGTCCTTAAAGATTGATACTGTAACCTTAAACTTTTCATCCTCCGAAATCTGCGCCTCACCGATACCTGCAAGTTTTTTCAGTTTTGTTACCGCGTCACAGCTGTTTGAAACAAGTTCTCTTAAAAATATATCCTTGTCAGAATACAGCCATTTTTTTATAATCGGGAAAAGATTTTCGCTGTCGACCGAAATATTACCCTTTGCCATTTGTAAGTCACTCCTTTGTTTATTTTCATCATTATAACTATAATAACTCCGCCGCCACAATTTGTCAATACAAAATTAGCACTCGACGCTTGTGAGTGCTAACATTTTACATTTTGTTCATATTTTATACATATCCGTAAATTCCTCTTACGTCCACATTCCCCGACATAACGCTTATGCGTCCGCTTTCGGTTTCTACAACAAGCGCGCCTTTTTCGTCCACATCAACCGCTGTACCGCAAACAGTTTCCTTATTAGAAATCACGCTCACTTCCCTGCCGACAGTAATACAGTTCCGTTTATATTCATCCAAAATAGCACAAAGACCGCCTTCAAGAAATTTTTTATAGCAATCTTCAAATTCATTCAAAAGCCTCGCAATCACATCATTACGGCAGTATTTAACACCGCTTTCAATATACATTGAAGTGGCGCGGTGCTGAATCTCTCTGTCAAAACTCTCCATATTCACATTAACACCGATACCGCACACAATATAATTCACCATATCAATCTCAGCTGACATTTCAGTAAGAATACCGCATATTTTTTTACCGCATATTACTATATCATTAGGCCATTTAATTTTAGCGCCCAACCCTACAGCACGGCATACAGCCAGACCTGCAACAAGGGTTATCTGTGATACCTCCGACGGAGAAATATCAGGCTTTAACAATATACTGTGCCATATTCCCGTACCGCGCGGAGAAGTCCAGCCCCTGCCGCGGCTGCCCTTTCCGTGAGTCTGCACCTCTGCAATAAACACACTTCCGTCAGGCTCGGTACTGTTTGCCTTCGCCCGTTCATTCGTGGTATCGGTTTCATCATAGAAAAAAATATTCTGACCTACAAATTCAGTATTTAAACTTTTTTTTATATCATCTTCAACAATAATATCCGGCGACGAAACAAGCCGGTATCCCCTGTTTTTAACCGACTCTATAATATATCCGTTTTTCTTAAGCCTGTTGACGTGTTTCCACACCGCAGAACGCGTTATTCCAAGCGTTTCACTGATTTTTTCACCTGAAATATAACCGCCTGCGCTTTTTAACATATCTAAAATTCTTTGTTTCAATTTTATCATTCCCTTCAGTGTTACAACAAAATTATACAATTTTTAGAATAAAAAATCAATATTTTTTTCCTAAAAACGGCATTGACGAAAAGTATTATTGTGGGTATAATAAGTAATGTTATATGAAGAAAGGAATATCTATAATATGGAAAAAAAGGGTGGATTAAAAAAATCAATCATAATCATTGCCGCCTCAATAGCCGCAGTGATTGCCGCCGTATACTTCTGGGGAGTATGGTTTTACAGTACACATTTCTTTTTCGGTACTGAAATCGGCAGTTTTAACTGCTCAAATATGACTGTAGACGAGGCTAAAGAACAAATAAAAAACGACATTGAAAATTACGGGTTCACATTTTACGAAAAGGACGATAAAACAGAGGTTGTTACAGGCAAAGAAATTGGTCTGACCGCCGAAATTCCCGATAACTTGCAGGAACTTTTACAGGAGCAGAAACCTTTTCTTTGGCTTACCTCATTTAAAAGCCGTTCACTGCCGCTTAAAACAGAGGCAGTGTTTAACCGTCATACACTTTACAACAGAATTACACAGCTTGATTTTGCAAAAAAATCAAATGAAACCGTCGGTGACTACACAGAAAAAATTTATTTTGAAAACGGTCAGTTCCGCGCCCGTGACAATGGCACATCAGACGTTATAAGCATAAACGACGTTTACTCGCGCGCAAAGGCAAAAATCAAAGACCTGTATCTTGGTATGTCGCTCGAAAAAGAAGGCTGTTACAAAGGAATAAATGACGACGACACAGTTAAAGGCGTACTTAATCTTGCAAACAAATTTGTTGCCTCAAAAATAACTTATAACTTAGGCGACGAAACAATAATTCTTGACAGCGCAACCATAAAAGACTGGGTTAACATAGGTGAAAACAGTTCTGTCAAGCTAAACACTGATAAAATCCGCGAATATGTAGACGGACTGGCAAAAAAATATAATACCGTCGGCGCAGAACGCAGCTTTAAAACAAGCGGCGGCAGTAATATAACAGTCGGAGGCGGTGACTACGGCTGGAAAATCAACGCGTCAAAGGAAAGCGATGAATTATGCGGTCTTATATGGGAAGGACAGCAGACGGAACGCGAGCCTGTCTATGCTCAAAAGGCTCTGAAATCAGGCAAAAACGATATAGGCAGCACTTATGTCGAGATTAGTATTGCCTCTCAGCACCTTTGGTTCTACAAGGACGGAACGCTTGTAACAGAAACAGATATTGTAACAGGCGACACAACAAAACGCCGTTCAACGCCAAGCGGAGTTTACAGACTTAAATACAAGGATAAAAACGTCGTTTTAAAGGGCGAGGACTACGAAACGCCTGTGACGTTCTGGATGCCGTTTAACGGCGGAATAGGTCTGCACGATGCAACTTGGCGCGGACGTTTCGGAGGCAGCATTTACCGCGGCAACGGTTCGCACGGCTGTGTCAATCTCCCCTACTCCGCCGCTGAAAAGATTTTTAAATCTCTTTCACCGGGTGAACCAGTAGTAGTTTATTAAATAAAAAACGTCATTGAATTATTTCAATGACGTTTTTTTAGTTATAGAGTATTGTTTGAATCGTTGTTGTTTTGATTCTGATTTTGCTTCTGATTCTGGTTCTTATTGTTTTGAAGATTATTCTGTGTATTTGTCTGGTCGTTTTTGTTGTTTAGATTGTTATTTTGTGTTGATTTCATTTCTTTCACTCCCTTTCGCTATTTTCATTTTACCCTATTTGGATATTTTTATTCAAAAATGCCTGTTTTACTTGAATTTTGCGTTAAAATATGTTAAAATAAATAAGAAGATTTACTTTTAAAACATTATGATTTGGAGCGCGCTATGATAGACAAGATTTGGACATTCCGCAATAAAAAGCTTGATGACAATACAATAAACAAAATATCTGATACTTACCGTATTCCGCGTGTTATATCTACAATACTTCTTAACCGCGGCGTAGACGAAAATGACATCAGCTCTTATTTAAAAAAATCAATGTCCGATATAGTAAATCCAAATCTTATGCTTGATATGGAAAAGGCAGTTGAACGCATAACAGACGCCGTTTCAAAAAAAGAAAAAATCGCAGTATACGGTGACTATGACGTTGACGGTATTACTTCTACCGCTATTTTATATGAATTCCTGACATCACTCGGCGCGGACGCAGAATACTACATTCCCGACCGTAAGGGCGAAGGCTACGGCATTAATATTATGGCGGTGAACAAGCTTTACAAAAAAGGCATAAAACTGCTTATAACCGTTGACTGCGGCATTACTGCAATAGGTGAAGTGGAATTTGCAAAACTACAGGGTATGGATGTTATTATAACCGACCATCACACCTGTAAAGACCGTATTCCGACAGCCGCGGCGGCAATACTTAACCCCAAACGTTCCGACTGTGATTATCCGTTTGATTCGCTTGCAGGCGTAGGCGTTGCGTTTAAACTGATTTTGGCGCTTGCAGTTAAAAATAAACTGAATACCACTGAAATATTCAAAAAATACGCCGACGTTGCCGCACTCGGCACTGT
This sequence comes from Lachnospiraceae bacterium MD329, assembly GCA_010206265.1. GTDB lineage: Bacteria > Bacillota > Clostridia > UBA1381 > UBA1381 > Hominilimicola. The sequence goes on along the minus strand of VIQV01000026.1, from coordinate 38,882 downwards.
TGCGGACGTTGTTCCCCTATTGGGCGAAAACCGAATTATTGTGGATAAAGGTCTAAAGCTTATGCAAAATCCTGCAAGGGCAGGTTTAAGAGCTATTATGGAAGTGGCTGATGTTCTCGGTAAAAAAGTCACCTCTTCAACTATTGCATATGCAATAGCTCCAAGGCTTAACGCTGCAGGCAGACTCGGCAATGCTTCAAAAGCAGTGGAACTGCTTCTCACTGACGATATAAACCACGCCCGTGAAATAGCCTCTGCGCTTGACGAAGAAAACAAGCTCAGACAGGCTACCGAAAAAGACATTTTTGAAGAGGCTCTCTCTATGATAGCCGAAGACCCTAATTTCGGCAAGAAAAAAGTAATTGTACTGGCAAAAGAGGACTGGCACCAAGGCGTAATCGGAATCGTGGCGTCAAGACTTACCGATATATATTACAAACCGTGTATACTTATTTCACATTCAAACGGTATCGGCAAGGGTTCGGGCAGAAGTATTAAAGCTTTCAATTTGTTTGACGCTCTTTCACACTGTCAAAAATATCTTACCGACTTCGGCGGTCACGCTGTTGCGGCAGGACTTAACATAAATATGTCTGATTTAGACGGTTTTATCAAGGAAATCAATAAATATGCCGACGATACGCTTACTCCGCGCGATATGATACCTACAGTAGATATAGACTGTCCCATCTCAGAACGCGCGCTGTCACTTGATAATGCAAAATCTCTTTCAAGTCTTGAACCGTTTGGAATGAGCAATGAACGTCCTGTTTTTGCAGTTTCCTCGGTACAAATTGCAGATATTGCGACTGTCGGCGCGGACAACAGACATTTAAAGCTGAAAATATGCAAAAACAACCGCTATGCCGTTTGTATCGGTTTCGGTCTTGGCGAATACGCGTCAAAACTTCGCCGCGGCGATTTGGTTGACATTGCATTTCATATGGATATTAACGAGTATCACGGAACTCAGACTCTTCAGGTTAATATTAAAGATATTAAATTAAGCGGGCAAAACCAAAAGGAGGCGGACGTATGACAGAACAGGAAAATCCCGTAATACTATCCCCTGAAAAAATCCCGCAGAATATTGATGATACCGATGTTCTTGTGGATAAAATAATAGGTATGGTAAAGGGCTACAGTCCAAATGCCAACACCGATATGATTTATATTGCATATAAGCTTGCAAAATCGGCTCATTCGCACCAGTTTCGGCGCAGCGGCGCTCCGTATATAGAACACCCTGTACAGCTTGCTTATATAGCGGCACAGCTTTCACTTGATTCAACCGCTATTTCAGCCGCTCTGCTCCACGATGTTGTAGAAGATACCGCATATACCTATGAAGATATTTCTGATTTGTTCGGAAACAGTGTTGCAGAACTTGTAGACGGCGTTACAAAGCTGAAACAGATTAAATACAACACGCGCGAAGAACAGCAAGTGGAAAATCTGCGTAAAATGTTCCTTGCAATGGCAAAAGATATACGCGTAGTTATGATAAAACTTATCGACAGACTGCACAATATGCGTACCCTGAACTTTATGCCGCGCGCAAAACAGCTGCTTATATCAAAGGAAACTCTTGACGTTTACGCACCTCTCGCGCATAGGCTTGGTATGTCCAAAATCAAGATTGAGCTTGAGGACCTGTCGCTTAAATACCTCGACCCCGTTGCATATGACGAGATTACGCAAAGTATCAACCAAAAAAAAGATGAGCGAGAAAAATATATTCGCGATATTATGGACGTTCTTCGTCAAAAGCTTGAGGAAATGCAGATACAAGGTCAGGTTACGGGACGCGCAAAACATTTCTACAGTATTTTCCGTAAAATGTACACGCAGAATAAATCGCTTGAAGAGCTTTACGACCTGTTTGCAGTACGCGTAATTGTTGATACGGTTGCAGACTGCTACGCCGTACTGGGAATGGTGCACGATTTATATACGCCCGTGCCTATGCGGTTTAAGGACTATATTGCAATGCCAAAGCCGAATATGTATCAATCGCTTCATACGACTGTTATCGGACCGAACGGCACACCGCTTGAAATACAAATCCGTACTTGGGAAATGCACCATATAGCTGAAAACGGTATCGCAGCTCACTGGAAATATAAAGAAGGCATTTCAGGCGCAAGCGATATGGATTCCAAGCTTGAATGGGTACGTCAGCTGCTTGACACGCAGACGAGCATTATAGATACAGATGACTTCTTCAACACACTGAAATTCGACCTGTTTGAAGACGAAGTATTTGTGTTTACACCGCAGGGTAAGGTTATTTCACTTCCTGCAAAAAGCACCGTAATCGACTTCGCATTTGCGATTCATTCACAGGTTGGTTATAAAATGAGCGGAGCGAAAGTAAACGGTAAAATCGTTCCGAACAACTATATGATACAAAACGGCGAAATTGTTGAAATACTAACCGCAAATACACACGGTCCAAGCCGTGACTGGCTCAAAATCTGCCGTACATCACAGGCAAAAAACAAAATCAATCAATGGTTCAAACGTGAGCGCCGTGATGAAAATATAGAACACGGCAAGGAGCTTATTGAACGTGAATTAAGACGGCTCGGCAATACGCACGAGCAGTTATTCAAACCCGACTGGATTTCAATACTGATAAAACGCTACGGTTTTCAGACAATTGACGATTTATACGCCAGTGTCGGCTATGGCGGTCTGACAGCACAAAAGGTTGTTGTACGCCTGCGCGACGAATGGATAAAACAGAACAAGGCGCTTGAGGCGAAAAAAACGCTCGAAGTCATTTATGACGAGGAGAATCACACCGTACAGGCTGAGCCTGCAAAACGTCACGCGTCAAGCAAAGGTATTGTAGTTAAAGATATTGATAACTGCCTTGTACGTCTGGCACGCTGCTGTAACCCCGTTGCGGGCGACGACATAGTCGGCTTTATAACCAAAGGCAGAGGCGTAAGCGTGCATAGGAGCGATTGCCCGAATATGAATCCCGACGTTATGAGCGAGGAGGATAAGGGCAGATTTATTGAGGTTTCGTGGGACGACGAACGCAGTACGTCATATATTGCAAATCTTCAGGTAGAGGCGCACGACCGCGACGGTGTTCTTCTTGAAATCACGAACATTCTTGCAACCCTTAAAATACCGTTTAAATCGGTAAACGCTTTCGTTACGAAAAAAGGCATTGCAGTCGTTCAGATTGGCGTAGAAATACGCAACACCTCAGACCTCGCACTTCTTAAAAAGAAGATTATGCAAATCCACGGTGTAACCACGGTTACCCGATTACAGAACTAATTATAAAGGAACAGCGCTATGGAAAAAATGAATATCAATATCACAACCGAATATATCAAGCTCGACCAGCTTTTAAAATTCTCCGCGCTGGCAGAAAGCGGCTCTATGGCTAAAGATATGATTTTAGACGGTATCGTTTCAGTTAACGGAGAATTGTGTGAAATGCGCGGCAAAAAAATCCGTGCAGGCGACAGCGTAACCGTAGAATTTGAGGACGCAACAGTGATTATAGAGGTGGGACAAGAATAATGCATATTTCTTCCCTGTCACTTTCAAATTTCAGGAACTATTCCTCAGAGAAAATTGAATTTTCACAGCATACCAATCTGATTTACGGCGACAATGCCCAAGGCAAGACAAATATACTTGAGGCTGTCTGCATATTTTCTCAGGGCAGAAGCCACCGCGCAAAAACTGACCGTGAACTTATACGTTTCGGTGAGGAATTTGCAAAGTTATCGCTTGATTTTCACGATAACGAACGTGATTACAATGCGGCAATACGTCTTGTAAAAAACGGCAAAAAGAACATCAAGGTAAATCACGTCCAGATTACAAAGCTAAGTATGCTGATGAATTATCTGAATGTAGTTATGTTTTCACCCGAGGACTTAGAGCTTGTCAAAGGCTCACCCTCGGCGCGCCGACGGTTTATCGACTCTTCTGTAAGTCAGCTATATCCGCGCTATCTTACCAGTCTGATTGACTATCATAAGGCGCTCGGTCAAAAAAACAGCCTTTTAAAAACGCTTAAATACAAAGGCGCTCGATCAGATGTAATGCTGTCCGTATGGAATGAACAGCTTGCTGTGGAGGGCTCGCGTATTATGGAATACCGACGTGATTTCGTGACACTGCTTGACGAATTCGCCTCAAAAATACAGTCTGAAATTTCAGGTGAACAGCTTAAAATAACATACTCCTCCGGTATTAAGACAGATGAAACCGATAAAAGTTCAATCTTTAAATATCTTGAACGCAATCAGCGGCGTGAAATTGAACTTGCGTCAGCGCAGGTAGGAATACAGCGCGACGATATAGATGTATCAGTCAACGGTAAAACCGCGCGCGTGTACTGTTCGCAGGGACAGCAGCGCACAGCGGCGTTAAGTATGAAAATCGCTCAGGCGGACTATATTCAGCGTATAAAAGGTGAATACCCCGTGTTGCTGCTTGACGATATAATGAGCGAACTTGATATAAACAGACGTTCATATCTGGCTGAAAAAATCCGTGACAAGCAAGTGCTTATCACTTCTACCGATACCGACCTGATTGAAAGCACCCCAGACACAAAGCTGATATACGTTAAAAACGGTACGGTTACAGAGCAATAAAGGAGAATGAATTATGTATCTTCGCGTTGAAGAAAATCTTGTTGTAAATACACGGGACATTATAGGAATATTTGATATGGATAACACGACCGTATCACGGCTCGGCAGAAGATTCCTTGCCGACTCACAGAAAAACGGTCTGATTATAAATGCCACGAATGATTTGCCGAAATCATTTGTGATAACAAACCGAAACGGGAAAACAAATGTTTGCATTTCCTCTGTTTCGTCAAAAATATTGGCAAAGCGTGGTTTACGCTAATAAAACTGCTTATAATAAGGAGAAAAAACAATGAGTGATATCGAAAAAATTGAAACAACGTATGACGAAAACCAAATACAGGTATTGGAAGGACTTGACGCGGTAAGAAAGCGTCCGGGTATGTATATCGGTTCAACGTCCTCAGCAGGACTTCACCACCTTGTATATGAAATTGTTGATAACTCTATCGACGAGGCTCTTGCAGGATTTTGTACTGATATCAAGGTAGATATTAACCCCGACAATTCTATCACCGTTACCGATAACGGACGCGGTATTCCCGTGGGTATTCACCCTCAGCAGGGTATTCCTACGGTTGAAGTCGTACTTACAATTCTTCACGCAGGCGGTAAATTCGGCGGCGGCGGTTATAAGGTTTCGGGCGGTCTGCACGGCGTTGGTTCATCTGTTGTAAACGCGCTTTCCGAAAAGCTTGAAGTTGAGGTTTCCGACGGCGAACACGTTCATTATCAAAGCTATGAACGCGGCAAACCGACGTGTAAGCTTAAAGTTATCGGTGATACAGATAAAACAGGTACAAAAATCACTTTCAAGCCCGACCCTGAAATATTTGAAGTTCTTGAATTTGATTATGAAACGCTTTTAAAACGTCTTCGTGAACAGGCATTTCTTAACAAGGGCGTTAAAATACTTCTGACCGACTACAGAGCCGAAAGTCCTGAAACCGTAACTCTACACGCAGAAGGCGGCATAAAAGAATTTGTAAGCTATATCAACCAGAACAAAGACCCTCTGCACGACGAGGTTATTTACTTCGAGGCAGAACGCAATGATATGATGGTTGAGGTTGCAATGCAGTACACCACCGCATATTCCGAGGCGCTTTTAAGCTTTGCGAACAATATTCATACAGGCGACGGCGGTACTCACGAAACAGGCTTTAAAGCAGGTCTGACAAGAGTTCTGAACGATTATGCAAGAAAATATAATCTTCTCAAAGAAAAAGATTCAAACTTGTCCGGCGAGGACACAAGAGAAGGTCTTACAGCCGTTATAAGCGTAAAGGTTGTCGAGGCTCAGTTTGAAGGTCAGACAAAAACAAAACTCGGCAACAGCGAGGCTCGTACACTTGTTGAAAATGCGTTAAATGATAAGCTTTCAGCATTTTTCGAGGAAAATCCGCGTATTGCCAAAACAATAGTTGAAAAAACACTCACTGCGTCACGCGCAAGAGAGGCGGCAAAACGCGCAAGAGAGCTTACGAGAAAAAATTCAAATGCCTCAAACTCCTCCCTTTTGGGTAAGCTTGCAAAATGTACCGACGAAGGCGCAGATTACGCAGAATTGTTTATTGTCGAGGGTGATAGTGCCGGAGGCAGCGCCAAGCAGGGACGTAACCGCCGTTATCAGGCTATTCTTCCGCTTTGGGGTAAAATGCTTAACGTTGAAAAATCGCGTATTGACAAGGTTTATTCCAATGAAAAGCTGCTCCCTATTATTCAGGCTCTCGGTACGGGTATCGGAGAGGATTTCGATATTGACAACCTGAAATACGGTAAAATCATTATTATGGCGGACGCCGACGTGGACGGCGCGCACATAAGAACTCTGCTTTTAACCTTCTTTTTCAGATATATGCGTCCGCTTATTGAAAACGGAAATGTATATATAGCTCAGCCTCCGCTTTTCAAGGTATTTAAGGGCAAGAACAAAAATCTTGAAGAACGTTTTGCTTTCGACGAGGACGAACGCGACAGACTACTTGCTGAAATGGGTAACGGCGCAAAAGTTCAGAGATATAAAGGTCTTGGAGAGATGGACCCACCTGAGCTAAAAGAAACAACTATGGACCCGACAAAGAGAACTATTCTCCGAGTTGATTTGGAGGACGCAATACTTGCCGACCAGACCTTCACGGTACTTATGGGCGACAAGGTTGAACCAAGACGTGACTTTATCGAGAAACACGCTAAATACGTTTCAAATCTTGATATCTAATCTAAATAAAATATCATATCGTTTTTTAACGATATGATATTTTTTAATTTGAAACAGAGTATATAAAATTTCATTTACAAATATTACTTAATATGATATAATATAGCCAGCGTATAAAATTTAATATGACTTCACAAGATAGAGAAAGCATTTGCCAAAAATGCCTTCTCCGCTTTAAATTCTCTATTTTGTGAATATTAAAGTTTTATACGCTATGGAGAAACGCATTTTATTGCGTCACTCCGTGGCGCATTTTTTAATTGCGCAAAAATCCAAATATACAAAAGACTCAAGGAGGAACAAAAAATGAAAAACTATCTGACAGAAATGAATCTAAGTGTAATGAAGCAAACCGCAGCGTTTATTGAACACTGCGCTGATCTTCTCAACTTAACGGAAGGAGAAGTGCTTGACCGAATAATAATGGGCGTCAATCTCAAAAGCCCTGAAATGTCCGCATTGGTAGCCTGTGAATTTGTTGTAATGGCAACAACACAACAGTCAAAAGAACAGGTTTTGTCAACTGCCGTTATGGCGGCGGCATATCTGTTTAAATGTATTATGCTGCAGGAAATGACCTTTGACGAGGCTACAGAAAAAATCAAATCACAAATAGACTGTCTGCCTGAACTTTTAATAAAATAATACCGCAATCAGCCTTGTAAACACATTATAAATATGGTATAATAATGTTTAAGGAGCTGAACAAGATGATTACAATAATAGCAAAATTTAACGCTGTCAACATTGAAGAATTTAAAAAATGTGCTGTCAATGTTGTCCGCGATACACGTAAGGAAAAGGGTAACCTTTCATATAAAATATATCAGAACAGAACAGACCCTTCAAAATTTACGTTTATTGAAGAATGGCTGAATGACACAGCAATCCAACAACATAACAACGCCAAGCATTTTATTAAATTCTTGGACGATATCAAACCGCTTACCGACGGTAAGGTTCAAATTGAACAGCTTACAAAAGTACCGTCAGTATTTTGTTAAAAAGGAGAGTTTGTTTTGCAAAGTGCAGAAGAATTTTATAAAAGTCTTATAGACAGCAACTTATCAGAAAATATTGAAAGCGCAAAAAAACAGCAGGAATACATAAAAAAATATACTGCGCGTTACCACGGGTATTATGTTCATACGCTTTATATGCCGAAAATGTTTACCGAAGAAATGGCGGATTTCATTTTTAAATCGGCAAGAATAATGTATAACATTCTTGAAAAGGTAATTCTTGAATATCGTGAAAATGCCGAGTACCGAGCGCTTTTCGGGTTTGAGGAACGTCTTGAAAAGCTCATTCTTCGTCCGAGGCATTATGACTGTCTGCTGCCGATTACAAGAATAGATATTTTCTTTAATGAGGACGATTTTTCTTTTAAATTCTGCGAATTTAACGCTGACGGTTCAAGCGCAATGAATGAGGATAAGGAACTTAATCAGGCTATACAGCTCACAAATGCGTATAACGAATTTATAAAAAAATATGATGTACGCACCTTTGAACTGTTTAACTCTTGGGTTCAGGCATTTAAAGCTATTTATAAAACCTATGATAGAGCGGTTAAAAATCCGTATATTGCAATAGTAGATTTCTTTAACGGTGATGTCAGCCGTGAATTTACGGCATTTAAACAGGCTTTTGAACAAAACGGTCTGGAATGTGAAATATGCGAAATAACAGAGCTGAAATATGAGAACGGTAAATTAATTTCACCGTCAGGCAGACAAATAAACGCCATTTACCGACGCGCCGTTACCTGCGATATTATGCGTAATTATGATAAGGTACTTCCGTTTATACGCGCCGCTGAAAATAACGACGTATGCCTTATCGGTGATTTTCAGACCCAGATTATTCATAATAAAATTGTGTTTAAAATATTGCACGACGATATGACCGCCGCTTTCCTTACAGACGAAGAAAATAAATTTATATCAGAACATATTCCCTATACCGCCTCGCTTACTGCGGAGCAGATTCAGAAATATGATGTTCTTAACACCAAGGACAGATGGGTAATCAAACCGGAGGACTCTTATGCCTCAAAGGGTGTATATGCAGGTGTTGAAGGTATGACAGACGCGAAATGGCAGAAAGAAGTTACCGAAAATATTGATAACCACTATCTTTTACAGGAATACTGCGAACCATATGCCTCGCTTAATATTGACATTACCCACGACGAAAACGCGTCCTATAAAAAATACAGTAACATTACGGGAATATACGTCTACGGCGGAAACCCTACAGGCTTATATTCAAGAATCGCAAAAAACAGTATTATTTCTACGCAGTACAGTGAAATGTCACTCCCTACAATAATTGTTAAAGAGAAAGAGCAGAACTGATGTTCTGCTCCTTTTATTATGCATATGTTACCGTTTCATCAATGCGTTTACGCATTTCACCGTGTCTGTCTGCGGATAGCGGTTCGCAGTCCGCATAACCGACTGCAAGCAGGTTTACTATTTCATAGCTGTTAGGTATATTAAATTCTTCTCTGATTACGTCGGGCTTAAACCAACACATCCAGACTGTACCAAGTCCCAGTTCCGTTGCCTGCAGCATCATATGGTCCGTAACAATAGACGCGTCAATCTCCGCAATGTTTTTACCATCTGCAGGACGAACCCAAGCACTGTCTTTATCGGTGCACACTATAAGTACGACAGGCGCATTAAAGGTTTTTGCGCCCTTGCCCAGTTTTTCCAGTCCCTCACGGCTTGTAACAGCAATTATCCTCTGCGGCTGTGCATTAACACCTGTCGGCGCAACTCTGCCTGCCTCAAGAATTTTGTCCAGTTTTTCTTTTTCTACAGGCATATCCTTGTATTTACGAACCGAATAACGGCTCTTTGCAATCTGTAAAAAGTCCATTTACATCATTCCTTTCTTATGTTTTAGGTACCTGCAATTATAATATCATATTTTCCGCATTTTACAAGTACGCACTTTTTTGTGAAATAGTACCCGAAATGATAGTAATGACCGCGTGATTTATCACTTTAATTTATACGCTATATCATTCCAGAAAAGTTCTTTTTCAAACTCCTCTACAGTCGTATTTTCACCTATATGCACAAACTCAATACCCATCATATTAGCCCAATCTTTCATCATTTCAGCCGTAACATCATATGAAAGCACACTATGATGAGCACCGCCTGCCAAAATCCAGCATTCAGCCGACACTTCAAGCGACGGCAGCGGTTTCCACATAACGCCTGCAACAGGCAGCTTAGGCATTGGCTTTAACGGATTGCAAGCTTTAATATCATTCACAATAAGCCTCATTCTTCCGCCCATATCAACAAGCGATACGACAATAGCGTCACCCTTCTTCGAATCAAAAACAAGTCTTGCAGGGTCGCCCTTACCGCCTATACCAAGCGGATGAACCTGAATTTTAGGTCTGTCAGCCGCAACAAGCGGACACACCTCCAGCATATGAGCACCGAGAATATGTTCATTTCCTTTTTCAAGATGGTATGTGTAATCCTCCATAAAAGCTGTACCGCCTGTCATTCCCTCCGACATAGCTTTCATTATGGCGTCCATAGCCGCAACTTTCCAGTCACCCTCCGCGCCGAATCCATAACCGTCAGCCATCATATTCTGAACCGCAAGTCCTGGCAGCTGCTCAAGCTCGTGAAGAGTGTCAAAGTGAGTTACAAACGCGCTGTAGTCATATTCTTCACAAATCTTTCTTATTGCGATTTCTTCTTTAGCCTGATAGCGTACAGCGTCAATGTTGTCTGTGTCCATATCGTAACGGTTCTTATATTCAGTCATTTTTGCTTCAATTTCCGAGTCCGTAACTTCATTTAATACATCTACAAGGTCACCCACTGCTCTGTATTCAATGTCCCAGCCAAATTTAATCTCAGCCTCTACCTTATCACCCTCTGTAACAGCAACCTGACGCATATTATCGCTGAAACGTACCATTTTAAGTTCCTGACTCAGAGCGTATCCACACGCGCTCCTCATCCAGTCCGACAGCTTTCTCTGCGGCTTTTCGTCCTCCCAGTAGCCTACGATAATCTTTCTCGGCATACGAAGTCTTGAACCTATAAAACCGTGTTCCCTGTCCCCGTGCGCAGACTGATTAAGATTCATAAAGTCCATATCAATTTCATTCCAAGGTATCTCACGGTTAAACTGTGTATGAAAATGGCAGTACGGTTTCTTAAAGTCTTTTAGTCCGTTTATCCACATCTTTGAAGGGCTGAATGTATGCATCCACGTTATAACGCCTGCACATTTATCGTCATAGCTCGCTTCCTTAAAGATTTTTGTAACCTCTGACGGAGTTTTAACTGTCGGTTTCCAAACAATTTTACACGGCATTGTACCTGCCTCATTCAGTCCTTCAACCATTGACTTGGAATCCTTTGCAACCTGTTCAAGTGTTTCTTCTCCGTAAAGGTGCTGACTGCCTGTTATAAACCAAAATTCAAATTCCTTTATTGATTTCATAAGTATTCTCCTTTTAATGTATAATTTATAACATCATTATATATGATACGGTATATTTTTTCAATCAACTTTCCGCACTTTTTCCATATATTTTCCGACATTTTCACACTGCATAAATCCTGACATTATACACGCGCCTGCCGCGCCTGTTTCTTTTATCTCGGCAATATTATCCGGCGTTATACCTCCGATAGCATACACGGGAATACTGACTGCGTCTACCGATTCTTTTAAAAATTCAAGTCCTCGCGGCGCAAGTCCTTTTTTACAGTCAGTGTGGAATATATGTCCTGCCGTTACATAGTCTGCTCCCAGTTTCTCCGCGTCTGCCGCCTCTTTTGCGGAATGAACCGACACGCCCGTGATTTTAAAACCCATATTAGGGTTAAGCATAGAATAAGGCAAATGTATTTTGTCTGCATTAAGGCGTTTTGCCGCCTCTGTATAGGTGTGAAGTATCACGTCGGGACATACCTTAATTACCTTCTCCGCCAATTCCGCGTATTCACTTTCATTAAGGTCCTTTTCACGCAGAATTACTGTTACTCCCTCTTTATGAAGTTCACCCACGCGCGATAAAAAATCTCCCACGCATAGTTTTCTGTTTGTTACGCAAATTATTTTAAACATAGATATAATCACTCATTACAGGCTGTAACCCCTGCTCCTCAATAGCCTTAAACACCTCGTCAACATTACGCGGGTCAGATATTTCAAACTGCTCATCACCCTTTTTCTCGCCGTCGGAATGACCGCCTATACCCACGTCAACTCCTGCGCTAATCTTTGTTGCGGCAATTTTTATTACATTATTTCTGAATCGCTCACATTCACGCGTAGATATTGTTATGCTTGCAAACGGCATAAAAATTCTGTATGCACATATAACCTGCAAAAGCTGAGGTTCGTGTACATCTTTCGGGTTGATTTTATCATTGTTAATTATCGGACGCAAACGCGGACAGGAAAATGCAATTTCTGCGTGCGGATATTTTTTTTGCAGTAAGTATGCGTGCATACCCGTTGCAAACGCGTCCTTTCTGAAATCGTCCAGTCCCAGAAGAGCCGCAAAGCCGACGCCTCTCATTCCTCCCTTTAAAGCGCGCTCCTGCGCATAAAACCGATACGGAAATATCCGTTTATGTCCTTCAAGATGAAGTGTTTCATATTTATCGCTGTTATAGGTTTCCTGAAAAACTGTTACAAAATCAGCACCGTTTTGATGCAATTTAGCGTATTCATCGCTATTCATCGGATACACCTCAACTCCGACTACCTTAAAATACTTCTTCGCTATTCTGCAAGCGTCTGCTATATAGTCAACATCCGACATTTTTCGGCTCTCGCCTGTTAAAATCAATATTTCCTGCAACCCTGTTTCTGAAATAGTCTGCATTTCACTCTCAATTTCCTCTGAGCTTAGCTTTGCGCGACGAATTTTATTATAACAGTTAAATCCACAGTAAATACAATAATTTTCACAATAATTTGCTATGTAAAGAGGAGTAAACATTGCAATTGAATTACCAAAATGCTTTCTCGTTTCAATTTGCGCCCTCTGCGCCATATCCTCCAAAAACGGCAGTGCCGCAGGCGACAAAAGAGCCGCAAAGTCCTCCGGTGTAAGCGTTTCACGCGCCAGTGCCGATCTCACGTCATTTTCTGTATATCTGTCATAATCATAGCTGTTCATTGCGTCTATAACCTGACCCATCATATTGGAATCTATTATTTCCATACCCTCCATATATTCCATATGGTTTGTTCGCTCTTTCATTTTAGTGTCCCTTTCGTTTTAGTGTCCCTAATCTCTCAAGAAGCCTGTCAGCGGTGATGAGGCTCTCGCACCCTTTTCAACTACGTTTCCAAAACCTGCAAGGTATGCCTCACGTCCTGATTCTATTGCCTTTTTAAATGCCTGTGCCATTTTCGGTACGTAGCCTGCCGTTGCAATAGCAGTATTTGCCATAACTGCCGCCGCACCCATTTCCATAGCCTCACACGCCTGTGACGGTCTGCCTATTCCTGCGTCAACAATTACAGGCAAATCAATTTCGTCAATAAGAATTTGGATAAACTCCTTTGTGCAAAGCCCTTTATTAGAGCCTATAGGCGAACCCAGCGGCATTACACACGCCGCGCCTGCATTCTGTAAATCTCTCGCAAAATTCAGGTCTGGATACATATACGGCATTACAACAAAACCTTCCTTTGCCAGAATTTCTGTTGCTTTCAGTGTTTCATAATTATCGGGCAGTAAATATTTAGTGTCCCTTATAGCCTCAATTTTAACAAAATCTCCGCAACCTGTTTCACGCGCCAGACGTGCAATTCGTACAGCCTCATCCGCATTGCGCGCGCCTGACGTATTCGGTAAAAGCGTTACATTGTCAGGTATATAATCAAGTATATTAGCCACTTCACCACCTGCCGCACGGCGAAGAGCCAGAGTTATTATTTCCGCGCCTGCGCACTCAATTGCCGCCTTAATCAGGTCAAGCGAATACTTACCCGAACCGAGAATAAAACGCGAATTGAACTCGTGACCGCCGAGTATAAGCTTGTCCTCAGCCGCACCTGAACCGCCGCCCATAAAATGTACCACTTCAATTACATCTCCGTCATTTATTTTAGTCGTATCATAATTATCGCGCTTTATTATTTCGCCGTTTATTTCAACTGCAATACGCTCTTTTCTAAATTCATTTGCATTAAGAAGTTCCGTAAGACTTTCATACGTCTTACTCTCTTTACCATTTAAAATTATCATATAATTTCTCCTTTCCAACATAAAAGGGCTACACGAAAAAGCGTTCTGCCCGTGGTGGTAGACCCCTTCGTGTAACCCTTGGTTTCACTCTATAAATTATTATAGCATAATTTTAAATTTTGTCAAGCATTTTACTGTCTTGTAAGATAATTATAAATCATAACTGCGCTTTCGGCACGTGTGATTTCACGTTCAGGTGTGAATGTACCGTCACCGTTACCCGACGCAATTCCCATTGCACTTAATAATGCAATATATCCTTTATTTCTTGTAACGTCCTTAAACGGAGTGGTATAAATATCATCATACTTCGCATACGGCTCCGCTCCGATAGTTCTCATCATATATATTGCCGCAGTTTCACGCGTTACAATTGCATTGTCATCACGCTCGTCCTTAGATAGTATATTCCTTCTTATGGCGCTGCTATAAGCGCTTTCATACTGCGAATTATCATTCTTCAATATAACTATCGGACTTTGAGTTATTGCTGTCAAAAGCTGAATATAGTCTTTCTGAGTTATCTTTTCATTCGGCTTAAATTCTCCGCCTTCAAAGCCTATTCCGTAATACGCGAGCGTTTCAATAATCTGCTTTGCGTAGTGGTCGTCTATATCAGAATATTCTATCTTGCTGTCTGTTATTTCCTCACCGTCATAACCAACAATTTTACCTGTAAGGGCATTTATATTGATATAGTTATGAACATAAACCGCAACAGGTGTTATTGATTCTTCGCTATAACTCAGTTTGTACGCCATATTGTAACCGTTCTTATCAAACATTATCTTCTCAGCGTCGGCTACACTTATCACATCATCTACAGACGGAAATTCTATATCAGTATATGAGATATAGTAATGAGTTAAAATGCCGTTTCTGTAGTTCAAAGATAAAGTATCTCCCTCTACGGCTATATCGTTTACATATCTCTGATAATTGTTTGTTTCATCATTGTACTTGTATTCGTCAGACTTATTTCCTGCAAGTGCCTCAACCGCTCTGTCATTACGATATTCTGTCTTGCTGTCGTCGTCTTTGTCGCTGCGACTGTAGCTTAAAAGCTCACCGGTTTTTGCGTCAAGTGAAGCGTGGATATATGTAGTGTCGCTGTTCATTGATACATTGTATGTATACTCGTCCTTATTATATCTCTTGGTAAGACTGATATTGCTTAACTTCACTTCTGACGGAATATTAAGAGTAGTGTTTGCTCTAAGCTGTTGTTCTATTTTTTCCTTCGATACAAGACCCTTTACGTTTTCAAGCTCGCTTAATTCCTGTTCCGTAAAACCGTTATCGGCAGCCGCCTCCTCTGTTTTGAAAGCTGCGCCTCCACCTGAACCACTGGTATATCTTGCATAACGGTTATCTGTAAGATCAGCAAGCTCGCCTGTAAGGGCGTTTATATATTTCTCTCCTGTCTGTTTCTGCACATAAGCAGGATATGCAGATTTGTTATCTTCCTCATACATATATGTTTTATAAACAAGTTTCAGACCCAGTTTTTCACTGTATGCCTTTTTTGCGTCTTCAACGCTTATCGCCTCTTCTACTGACGGATATTCAGCAGGCATATAATTTAAATAGTAATTGCTTATTCTGCCGCTGTCACCGTCAACAGCTATTCTGCCTGTACCGTCAATCGGAATTTCGTTTATATACACCTGTGTGCTAAAGTTGTAATTACCGTACAAATTGCCTGCGCCTTCATCATTAACAACAACCGCATATGGAAAATCAGGGTTCATTCTTTTTATAAAGTCCTCTGCTCTTTCCTTAGCCTCGTCCTTTGTCAGCTGCGATATTTTAGGGCTGTCCGCTTTTTTTGTTTCTGCCGCTGAATACGAGGTTATCGTTCCGTCATCAAGGCATAATACTCTAACATTTTTATACTCCCCAGCCTCAACATTTTTTGTACGCCACAAAAAATCATATGTTGTAATTCCGTATTCAGAACGGCTGCCGCTCGAAAACTCCGTACACTCGGCAGGTATTTCAACACGTTCTTTTACACCTGCCAGAATGCTTTTCATTTCCTCATTGTTATTTTCGGCAAGAACAGGCGCGCAAACTGACGCGGCAATAGTCAAAGCCGAAATTATTGATACTAATTTCTTCATTGTTTATTTACTCCTTTCTGTATTAAAGTATCAAGTAAATTTGCCTTTCTACTTATAACACGTTTCAAACTGCCAAAAGGTTGCATTAATTTTAAAATTTTTTCAATTTTTTTCTTTTCGGCTAAAACTTTCCGCTTGCGCCGCCTCCGCCAAAGCCGCCTCCGCCGCCGGAAAATCCACCGCCGCCTCCAAAACCGCCGAATCCGCCGTTTCCGAAACCGCCGCCATAACCACCGTAAAATCCTCCTCCGGTAAATCTGCCGCCGCGGTGTCCGCCGTGAGGTCTGTTATGTCTGCCTATACTTGAAATAAATATTATAAGCAACAACAAAATTATAGGCGCTATAATACCTGCCATTCCATCTTCCTCCTCTTCATCAGGAGTAGGCTCTTCAAGTTCACCTATAATATCATTATAAATCTGTTTTATACCGCCGCTGTAATCACCGCTCGACAGCATAGGCGCAGCATTTCTTATAAATCGTCCGCACTTGCCATCATTAAGAATTCCCTCCAGACCATAACCTACCTCAATTCTAATATCTCGGCTGTCTGTAACAAGCAGGATAAGAACACCATTATCCGCGTCCTTACTGCCTATCCCCCATTTACGCGCCGTTTCTATGCTGAAATCCTCAACGCTTGATAAACCAATATCATTAAGAGTAAGAACAACAACCTGCGGTCCGCCGTTTCCATTATAGTCCTTACCCTTTTCAAAAATATAATTTTCCGTTTCAGCGTCTATGACGTTTGCGTAGTCGTTTATAAAAAATCTGTCTGTAGGATTTGGCACTTCTGTTTTTGCATATGCACATAAATTAAGCACAAACATCAACAAGAATGTGAAAAATGCCGTATATTTAATCGTTCTCTTCATAATTAAAAGTTTACATCAGGAACAGACTGTGCGCTCTCGTCAGCCGTAAACTGTTCCTTCTTCTCAAAACCGAACATTCCTGCCAGTATATTGGTCGGGAATGAACGTATCTTTACATTATAGGACTGTACTGCGTCATTATAGTCTTTACGCGCAACGCCTATACGGTTTTCCGTTCCTGCAAGCTCATCTTGCAGTGATAAAAAGTTCTCATTAGACTTTAGCTCAGGATATGCCTCCGAAATGGCAAGCAGTCGGCTTAATGCAGAATTCATCTGTCCCTCTGCCGTGTTTATCTCCTCAACCGTACTTGCACCGGCAAGCTTTGCTCTTGCGTCTGAAACAGCTGTAAATACCTCTGTTTCGTGCGCCGCATAGCCCTTGACTGTATTTACAAGATTAGGTATCAAATCTGAACGTCTTTGCAGCTGTACCTGTACATTGGCTAACTGTGTATCAGTATTAGTTTCCAACTTTACCAGACCGTTATATGAACCTGCAAGCGTTGCTATTATTATCACTATTGCCGCTATTACCGCAATTATAATTATACTTTTCTTTTTCATTGTTTTATCCTTTCTTTACTCGGCAAGATTAAACGCCTTTTTTATATCTCCTATTTCTTCGTCGCTTATTGTAACCACATCGCCCAAATCCTTTGCTGATATTATCGCTCTTGCACTGTATTCCGCTACTTCCAGTCTGTCAAAAGCGTTCAGGAGCCCCGTACCTGTGACAATTACACAGTCATTTTTAATTATAGCAATAGGGGTATTCTCCTTAAACACCGCCGCCGTTTCCTTTGGATGCATATAGTTTGAACCAAATTCAAGTTTCGGAATTGTACGCATAAGAATATAGCTTTCGGGAATTGTACGTGAGTCAAGCGGTTCATCAGTCACTGCAAAAGCCATTATACAAGGCGGATGAGCGATTATTATTGAATTAATATGAGGATGCTGCTTATAAATTTCTTTATGAAGTTCTACGCTCCTTGACGGTATTTTTCCGAGTTCTTTCAAGTCACCGTTTATCTTAACAATATCTTCGGGTTCAAGATACTTTCTGTCAGCTCCTGCAGGAGTTATGATAAAGCTGTCGCCGTCAATACGCTGTGAAAATGTACCCTGTGTACTTGTAAAAAGCTGCTGATTATACGCGCGCTTTATCAGCTTGCATATTTCACGCCTCGCCTCTTTTTCCGCACTGCTTATATTATTCTCCACAAATTCGTCCATTGATACGTTCTGACGTGATTTATACCAGTCAATCTGTTCAGCCGTCAAAGATTTTGGCTTACCTATATTATTTGCGTCAATTTCAAGACGCGCGCTGAAATCCAGTGTTTCAAATGATTTAAACGCGTCAAACATAGACTTTGCACCTATTACAACCCCGTGGTTTTCAAGAATAACGGTATTAAAACCTTTTTTAAACTCCTCGCTTATTTTATCGCCAAGGTCTGTACTTCCCGGAAGTCCGTACTTTGCCATACCAATTTCACCGCAAGAAAATTTTACATTCGGTATAAGACTTGTATTCGGCAGTTTACGCACTATTGAAAACGCAACCAATGCCGGCGGATGCGCGTGCAATACCGCTTTTATATCAGGACGAGCCTTATAAATATGTCTGTGAAACGGATACTCACTCGACGGCTTATGATTACCTATTATTTCACCGTCAGGCGTTATACGCACCATATCATTGCGAGTAAGCGAACCCTTGTCAATTGAACCGGGAGTTATCCATATATCTCCGTTGTCATCTAAAACCGAAAGATTTCCGCCTGATGTTGTTGTCATACCATAGCCGTATATTCTTTCCATAAACATTACGAGCTGGTCGGCAGGATGAAGCATTTCTAAATTCATTTTAATTCCTCCCTTGTGCTATTTATACAATAATATTGTACATCAATACACTGTATTTGTCAACAAAAACAAAAGCTGTAAACAAAACTACTAATGCTTTGTTTACAGCTTTCCCATAAATTCAAATTATCTTCCCGGTTTAAAGAAATCAGGAACGTCAATATTACTCATACCAGGCTTTAACTTTCTGTTAAAGATAGAATTATCATCTAAATCAGATGATGTATGAGCATTTCTTCCGCCGCTTACACCATTGCCGCCTGCAAATTTCGGAGTCAATCTCTTTAGCTCATTACTATTCTCCTTGCCTCTCTTAACAGAACCGTCAAGACCCGTAGCAATAAGAGTAACTTTAATTTCGTCTTTAAGATTATCGTCCATAGCAGTACCTACAATAATATTTGCCTCTTCACTTACCAAATCACGAACAATGCTTGAAACTTCGCCCATATCAACAAGTGAGAACTCACTTCCGCCCGTAATGTTAAGAAGTACATTTTCAGCCCCTTCAATACTTGTTTCCAGAAGCGGACTTTCAATTGCCGCGCGGACTGCGTCTGAAGCGGCATTTTCGCCTTTACCCACACCGATACCCATATGAGCGACACCGCTGTCCTTCATAATGGTTCTGACATCGGCAAAGTCACAATTCATAATACCACGCTGAGTAATTACCTCAATAATTCCCTGCACACCCTGACGAAGAACATCGTCTGCAAGCTTAAAGGAATCCTTAATGGTAACCTTTTTGTCAGCGATTTTAAGTAACAAATCATTAGGAATGGTAACAATAGCGTCAACTTTCTCAGCAAGGTTTTTAATGCCTTCCTCAGCATTTCTCATTCTCTGAGGTCCTTCAAAGAAGAACGGCTTTGTCACAACAGCAACAGTAAGCACACCCAATGACTTTGCAGCCTCGGCTATAATAGGCGCCGCGCCTGTACCTGTACCGCCCCCCATACCGGCAGTTACAAATACCATTTCAGTATCTTTTACTATGTTCTTAATCTCGTCCTTTGTTTCTTCAGCCGCTTGTCTTCCGATTTCAGGCTTAGCACCGGCACCAAGACCGTTGGTAAGCTTTCCCCCAATCTGAAGCACCGTAGGCGCTTTTACATTAGCAAGCTGCTGAGAATCTGTGTTAACACAAATAAATTCAGCCTTTGTAACACCGGCCTCAATCATACGGTCAACAGCATTGTTGCCGCCGCCGCCAACACCGATAACTTTTATTCTTGCACCGTCTATTGTTGTATTCTCTTCTAAATCGATAGGCATTGCACTCATCTAAATATCCTCCTTCGTAGTTTACCCCTTATACAACATAGGGGAAATCTCCGCATATATATTTATTTTACTATGTTTTGTCAACTTATTCAATAGTTTTTTCCAACAAAGTTATTAAATTGGGGGTTAAATATACCCAATATTATCTTGTTTTTTCTCTCTTGATTTGTGCATATTGCCTTTTATGGTGTATACACTGCTTTTCCACTCTCTGTAAATTCAATTGTTCCGCGTACATTTTCAGCAAAATAATTATTCATAACCGTTTCACGGAAAAGACGCAGTTTACGCTCTAAATCAAGCTGTGTACCGCATTTTACGGTCAGCCTGTTGTCATAATTCATCGTAATATTCGTTACATCATTTACATCTATTTCTATTACATTCCCGATAACACCTGTCTTTTCAAGTGTTGTAAGAGCGATTTCAACAATTTCAAGTTTTTCGGTTTCATCGCTTTTTGCAATACCGCCTGCGTCGCCCTCACTTATGCTCATACCCGTAACCACAGGCACTGCTGCCGATATTTCACCGCCCGATTCCAGTACATTCAAACCGCTGCTTACAAGAAGTGTCTTTCCCTCCGCGCGGAGAATACCTGCAGGGACATACTCCGTCACCGTCACCGAAACAGCCGGAGGAATCGTCTTTTTCTGTACGCTTACACCTTTGATGTACGGATTAACCTTAAGCATTTTTTCAATTTTGCCGCCGCCGGTCCTGAATAGATTTTCGCCAATCAGCGGTTTTAGCATTTCCTGAAACTCCTCTGCCGTAACCAGCACATTTCCGTCCACCGTAACAGACCGTATATTAAATACTGGTGTCATAAACATTATAACAGCTACAGTTATTATTGTCAAAACAAGTATTAAAATTGCTCGTATACGCTGCATTTTAAGCCGCCGTTGTTTCTGGCGTTTCTGATAACGCACCCGTCTTTGCAGCTTGCTTTCACTCCGCTGAGGTTTTGACGCCGTATGCTCAGATGCCGTTCTTTTATTAAGGCTGTTCCAATCATATTCGGTTGTATTACGTGTAACTCGGCGACCGCCTGTTTTTACAAGGCGAATATTTCGATTGTTATTATCCGACATTATTACACAACCTTTCTCTGTCAGCATACGGCGTATAAAAATTTATTCGCGTCTTATTTTTGCACCGCAGCTTGTAAGATATTTTTCTATATTTTCATAGCCCCTGTCTATAAATTCCGTACCCCCTATCGTTGTAGTCCCCGACGCGGCAAGCGCCGCCACTACAAGCGCTGCGCCTCCGCGCAGTTCGCGCGCAACAACATTAGCGCCCTCAAGCGAGTTAACTCCGCGTACCACCGCGCTGCGACCTTCCACTTTTATATCAGCGCCCATACGGCTAAGCTCATCAATATGTTGGAACCTGTTTTCAAATATCGTTTCTATAAATACACTTGTTCCCTGTGCCATAGCCGCAAGCGACATAAAAGGCGATTGGATATCTGTCGGGAATCCCGGATACGGCATTGTTCTTACCGTATGTACGCTTTTGAGGCGTTCCGGCGCTGTCTGAATTATTCTGTCCCTTTCACAATGCAGTCTTACTCCCATTTCTGAAAGCACATACAGCATAGCTCCCATATCCTGAGGATTTACTTTTGTAAGACAAATTTCACCGCCTGTAATTGCCGACGCGGCAAGATACGTTGCCGCAACAATTCTGTCAGGCATTATTGTATATTCCACACTTTCAAGCTTTTCTACGCCTTCTATCGTTATTACGCTCGTACCCATTCCCCTTACATTCGCACCCATTTTGTTAAGAAAGTTACCCAAATCAACAATTTCAGGTTCACGTGCCGCATTTGAAATAGTCGTTGTGCCGGAAGCGCACACTCCCGCAAGCATAATATTTTCCGTTGCGCCGACACTCGGGAAGTCCAGATGGATATTTCCTCCCGTCAGCCGCGGCGCACTACATTTTATGTACCCGTGTTCCTCGCGTATTTCTACGCCCATTTGACGTAACGCCTTTAAATGCAGGTCAATTGGCCTCAGACCAATCGGACACCCGCCCGGCATACTTACCACCGCCCGCTTGCATCGTGAAATAATAGCTCCAAGAAATATAATGGACGAACGCATTTCACGCATTAAGTCTTCACATATTTCACAATCGTGCATATCACGCGTGTCTACGATAACCGCATCTCCTTCGCGTTTCACTCCGCATCCGAGCCGTTCCAATACAAGAGTTGTTTTATCAACATCTCGAAGGCGGGGGCAGTTTTTGATGACGCTTTCACCGTCAGCCATTACTGTTGCGGCAAGAATCGGCAGTACAGCATTTTTTGCGCCTTGTACGCAAATTTCACCGCTTACCGTTTTTCCGCCGTCTATAATAAGTTTGCCCACTTTTTAAACACCTCGCATTATACTAAATTATTCTGTCATATAATACGAATCGAGATGTATTTTTGTTACAGTAACTATTCTACCACATCTTTTATAATTTTTTAAGCCCTGACTCCTAAATATAATATACCCTTAATATCAATGTAACAATGCACAATTTGTCGAAAAAAAACAGAGCCTCTAAAGGCTCTGCTTTCTCTTACTTATCTACATTCTTTGCCGCCATTGCAGCACCGATAATTCCTGCATCGTTAAAGAGCTGAGCTATTCTTATATCTGTTTTCGGCATATCTTTATTAAATTCACGATTATTTACAAAATCCTTTAAAGGTTTTAGAATCACATCTCCCTCTTTGCTGATACCTCCGCCTATTACAACCAATTCAGGCTGAAAAATATTTACCACGCTCACTATTCCCTCTGCAACATATCTGATATAATTATCTCTTACCTCCGTTGCGGCGGCATCACCTCGTTTTGCACATTCAAATGCCGTTCTTCCGCTGATATGTCCGTTTTCCTTTACCCAATCATTCATAATTGAGTCGGGATTCTCTTCTATGGCTTTTCCCGTCTGTTCTATAAGAGCCGTAACAGACGCGTACTTCTCATAACATCCGTAATTACCGCAGTTACACTTCTCACCGTCCATTTTAAGAGTCATATGTCCGATTTCAGCGCCTATACCGTTAAATCCGCTGTAAATCTTTTTATTTATAATAATTCCTCCACCGACACCTGTTCCTAGAGTTATAAAAACAAAACTGTCAGAATCAATACCGCAGGCAATATATTCGCCATATGCCGCGGCATTGGCGTCATTTTCCATATGTACGGGAATATCAAAATATTTACCGAGTTCTTCTGCTACAGGCGCTTTGTCCAGTGCCAGATTGCCCGCAAAAACCACAATTCCGTTTTTACTGTCAATACTTCCCGGACTTCCTATACCTATAGCCTTTACCTCGTCCATATTTACATTTGACTCGGCTGTAACCATATTGCAGAGTTTCGCCATATCACTTACAATTTCTTTATAATCTCTTCCTGCAAGAGTAGGCAGGGACGCTTTTGTTACGAGCTTTCCCTCGTCAGTTACAAGTCCTACCGCGATATTAGTACCGCCTAAATCTATTCCTATATACATACTTTTCCTCCTTTTATGTGTAAACGGGTTTTTATAACCACTATTGATGTTATTGTAACATAAACTTGGAACGATGTAAAGATGATTTTCGGAGCGTCCTCAATGCTTTCTTGATAATATATCTTGTTTCATCCGTATTGCTTTCTTCCTCCCATCTCTCGCAGAGATTTCTAACAAAATCCGGTTGCGTTTTGCTTGCATCATTTAGCCAGTTTGCAACACTATCCCGAACATACTTGGATTTATCTGATTTTAGAGGTTCTAAAATTGACAAAGCCAATTCAGGATTTGTTTTTAATGCTTCAATGTGCTTACACCAAACACCCCTGGGACGTGTAATCTCGCTTGCAAAACGCCGAATATATTCATTCTCATCCAATACCCACTCTGACAATATTCCGATACTCTCATACAAATCAGAAATAACCAAATGACGTACAGCTACCCACGCCTCTTCCCTAACGTTAAAATGACTATCCTTTGCAAAGTCTTCTATTTCCTTAAACATTTGGCTAAGACTTAAGGAATTATTCTTTCCTACCATAAAACATCCCCAGCTGCGAACCAAATCAGAGGAGTGATTTGCAATTATTTTCAGACACTCCTTATCACAATGCTTGTCCGACTGCAAAAAAAGTCCCTCTCCAATTGCTTCGCTTATGGTGTTAGATGTCTGTTTTTTCAGTTGATTGACGTGTTTTAAAATAGGTTCCAAATATATTTCTCTATTATTTTGCAGTAATACAACAGAAAGTAATTTTCTTCTGTCAATTGCAAACCATTCTACAATATTTGCAGTTTCTATCTCTCCACAATTCAACTTTTCCAGAATTTCCATAGGAATATCTTTTGTTGTTCTTGCGCCTTTTCGTGTTATATTTTTCATACCTTTTTCTCCTCAAATTCCGCTTTAACGCCGTCATAATTGACCAATCAGCAAAACGGCATAGCCAGAACTGACTATGCCGCTCAATTTTACAATACTTCTTTAACCCGAAGTCCGCTGATTACCAAAGCTCCTTTTTCATACTTTCTATTATAATTTTTCTTGCTCTCGCCGCGTCATCATTGGTAGCGTCGGGAGTATCTCCGAGCGGATATTCCATATTCAGCTCACTATATTTTTTCTTTGCCATAGAATGATACGGAAGTACGTCAAGCGCCTGTATATTCCTGTATCGGGCAAGATACTGTCCAAGACGTTCCAGATAGTTGTCATCAAGCGTAATATCGGGCACAACTACGTGCCGTATCCATACAGGTTTATCCTTTCCAGCAAGGTAAGCAAGATATTCCAAAACTGCTTTGTTTGAATGTTCTGTAAGCTTTTTATGCTCGGCATCATCAATATGCTTTATATCCAGCATTACAAGGTCACACACCTCTGTCAATGCGTCAAACTCCGCTGCTCTTTCCTCTGAAAATAAAATTCCGGACGTGTCAAGGCAGGTGTGTATCCCTCTTTCCTTTGCTTTAGTGAAAAGCTCAGTCAAAAACTCCATCTGCATAAGCGGTTCTCCGCCTGTAGCGGTTATACCTCCGCTTTTGTAAAAGCTCTTTCCCTTCTCATATTCATCAAGGATTTCCTCCGCTGTCATATCAATACCGCCCGACATTTTCCAAGTATCTGGATTATGGCAGTACAGACAGCGCATAGGACAGCCCTTAAAAAATACTACAAGTCTTATCCCAGGTCCGTCGACAGTTCCAAATGATTCTATAGAATGAATGTGCCCTGTCATATCTGGTCGTGGAACGTTCGGCTGATTATATCGTCCTGCTGTTCCTTAGTGAGCTTTATAAAGTTTACCGCATAACCTGAAACTCTTACCGTCAGCTGCGGATATTTTTCTGGGTGTTTCTGCGCGTCAAGAAGTGTTTCGCGCGTAAATACGTTTACGTTTAAATGATGTCCGCCTTTTTCAACGTAGCCGTCTAATAATTCTACCAAGTTTTCTGCCTGTTGTGACATAATTCTTCCTCCTTTTTTAATAGCCTTATACCTTATTATTCGCAGCAGCCCTTGTCCAGCTCCACTGCCAAATCTCCCATAAATACTTTATCATCTTTACCGAGCGCGCCCGGAATAATTGAGAACGTATTTGAAATACCGTCCTGCGCGTCCTTAAACGGCAGTTTTGCCACTGATGAAAGTGACGCCACCGCACCGTGACTGTCACGTCCGTGCATTGGGTTTGCACCCGGCGCAAGCGGAACTCCTGCTTTTCTGCCGTCAGGAGTATTTCCTGTCTTTTTACCGTATACGACATTAGATGTAATCGTAAGGATTGACATTGTAGGAATACTGTCACGGTAAGTATGGTGCTTTCTTATCTTGTTCATAAATGATTCTACAATACCTGCGGCTATAGAATCAACTCTGTCGTCGTTGTTACCATATTTCGGGAAATCTCCCTCCACAGCATAATCAACAACTACACCGTCCTCATTTCTTATGCACTTAACCTTTGCATACTTAATAGCGCTCAAAGAATCGGCAACAACTGAAAGTCCTGCTATACCTGTAGCAAAATATCTTTTAACCTCTCTGTCGTGCAGAGCCATCTGTAATTTCTCATAGCAATACTTGTCGTGCATATAATGTATTACATTAAGCGTGTTCACATATAAGCCTGCAAGCCATTCCATCATATCGTCATACTTCTGCATAACGTCGTCAAAATCAAGATAATCACCTTCAACCGCGCGATATTTCGGACCAACCTGCACTCCGAGTCTTTCATCAACGCCGCCGTTAATTGCATACAGCAGACACTTTGCCAAATTCGCTCTCGCACCAAAGAACTGCATTTCCTTACCCACTCTCATTGACGATACACAACACGCAATAGCGTAATCGTCACCGTGCGTAACACGCATAAGGTCGTCGTTTTCATACTGAATTGACGAGGTTTTAATCGACATTTCAGCACAGTAAAGTTTAAATTCTCGCGGAAGTCTTGTTGACCAAAGCACCGTCATATTCGGTTCAGGCGCAGTACCAAGATTTTCAAGAGTATGCAGATATCTGAACGAATTTTTTGTTACCATATGTCTGCCGTCAATTCCGATACCGCCTATTGACTCGGTTACCCACGTCGGGTCGCCCGAAAACAGCTCGTTATATTCGGGAGTTCTCGCAAATTTAACAAGACGCAGTTTCATAATGAAATGGTCTATATATTCCTGTGCCTCTTCTTCTGTAATCACGCCGTTTTTGAGGTCGCGCTCAAAATAAATATCAAGGAATGTAGAAGTTCTGCCAAGGCTCATAGCCGCTCCGTTCTGTTCCTTAACTGCCGCAAGGTATCCGAAATACAGCCACTGTACTGCCTCTTTTGCATTCTTAGCAGGCTTTGAAATATCAAAGCCGTAAATGTTTCCAAGTTCCTTTAAATCCTCAAGCGCTCTTAACTGCTCGGCAAGCTCCTCGCGAAGTCTTATATTCTTTGAGGTCATTCTTACGAGAGATGTTTCAAGCTGCTTTTGCTTATCCTCAATCAATAAATCTATACCGTACAGTGCAACTCGTCTGTAGTCGCCGATAATTCTTCCTCGTCCGTAAGCGTCCGGAAGTCCTGTTATAATAGCAGACTTACGCGCCATACGCATTTCAGGCGTGTAAACATCAAATACACCCTGATTATGAGTTTTTCTGTATTTTGTAAATATATCAACAACCTCACTGTCTACCTCATATCCGTTCTCTTTGCAGGCATTTTGTGCCATTCTTATGCCTCCGAACGGCTGAAGTGAACGTTTAAACGGCTTATCAGTCTGGAAACCGACTATTGTTTCAAGATTTTTATCAAGATATCCTGCGCCGTGAGATGTTACGGTAGACACAATCTTTGTGTCCATATCAAGCACACCGCCAGCCTCGCGTTCTTTTTTAGAAAGCTCCATTACCATATCCCAGAGCTTTTTTGTTGAATCGGTCGCAGACGCAAGGAAATCACCGTTGCCGTCATAAGGCGTATAGTTATTCTGAATAAAGTCGCGGACATCAACGGATTTTGTCCATTTACCCTCCGTAAAGCCTGCCCATTCTTCTCTTTTTACGTTTTGCATATTATTTACCTCCTGATGCTTTTGAGTGAATTATTTATCGTCTTTATCGGTATCAAATGTTATAGCATCAATAACTTCTTGATTTATAGTGATTTCTATTCCAAGTTCCTCTGCTCTTTTTTTGAGAGCCTCTATTCTCTTATCTTTAGTCACATTTCCTTTTACCATATCAGCATTGCCTTCATAGTATGTCTTGAAGTCCTCTGACGCCTCATCAATTGGCAGTCTTTTTATAATGTGATAGCCAAAATCCGATTTACACATTGTAATTTCGTCGGGCTGAATTGAACGCGTTGCATTCTCAAATTCAGCAACCATTTCATTTGCTCCGAAATAGTAACCGCCGGGATTTGATTCCATACCGGGGTCTTCTCCGTATTCTTTTACAAGCTCGTCAAAATCAGCGCCGCTTTTTGCCTTTTCCAAAACTTCGTTTGCTGTCTTTTCTACCTCAGCCAGCTTGTCCTCACCGTATTCTTCACCTGTCTGAGAATCCTTTGTCGCAATAAGAACGTGTTTTGCGTGAAGATAATTTTCAGAAATATATTTTTTCACTTCATCATCTGTCGCTTCTTCTACAGTTAGTGTGTCCAGAACCTTTTCAGCATATGCCGACGCAGAGAAAATACCCTCTAAAATATCGTCGTCCTTTAAACCGTATTCTTTTAACAGTTTTTCGGCTGCCGTTCTTCCTCCCATATCAGCTTTAAAGCTTGCCACAGCTGAACGGATTTGCTTTTTATCCTCGTCACTGAGTTCAATATTATCTTTTTCTGCAATTTCATTTATAATATAGTTCTGCTCAATAACATCTACTGCCTGCTGAGCGGTTGCGGAATTCAGACCATACTGAGCCACAAACTTAACTGCTCCGACAGTTATCTCTTCGTCACCTATCTGCATTGCCAGCTTTTTGTTGTCCGAAGAACAACCGCAAAGCAACAATGACGCTGCCGTTACAACACCTGCTAATTTTACAAATTTCATTTTAATTTCTCCTTTTGCTGATTAAATTTTATATCATATAACCACAATATATTGTGGTATAATTCCCGTTTTTCAATTATAACACCCAACATCTGTTTTTGCAATTACATTATTGTTACAATAGTGTTACAATAACAATAAATATTAATTATTTATAACATTCTCATTATATATGATTTTTATAATTTAAGCAAGCAAAATAAGGGAAAAAACTTCACTGAATTTTTTTATCCGCAGTTTTCCTTATGACATATTTCAGACATCGCACAGCCCTGACACCCACAGCCGCAGCCGCCGTGTCCGTTTCTCCTGTTACGGATTTTATTTATAATAATCCAAGCGACAAGCGTAAGGATAATTCCCGTAATTATTATTGTTGCAATCACTCTGCCACCTCCGTTATATATTTATCGCTTTGGTTTTCATTGTACGTGACTTATGCGGACGGAAAACAAGATATACAACTCCAATCACAACAAGTATCGCCGCTATTGTCCCAATCCCTAACACACCACCGCTGAATAAATTACCAAGCTGATAAACACAGATTGAAACCGCATATGCAAATACGCACTGATAACCTATGGCAAACCAAGTCCATTTAGCACTGTTCATTTCACGTTTAATCGCTCCGATTGCCGCAAAACACGGCGCGCATAACAGATTAAATACAAGGAACGAATATGCCGCTATCGGCGTATAGCTTGTTGCAAGCGAGCCCCATACCTCTGCGCCGTCCTCGGCAACCTCGGCAAAACCGTAAAGAATACCAAAAGTACCTACAACATTTTCTTTTGCGATAAGTCCCGTAACTGCCGCCACCGCCGCTTTCCAGTCACCCCAGCCAAGCGGAGCAAATATCGGTGCAATAACACCGCCTATCACAGCAAGAATAGAGTTATTTAAATCTTCAACCATTCCAAAAGAACCATTCTCAAAACCAAATCCCTGCAAAAACCATAGAACTATTGTAGAAATAAGAATAACAGTTCCCGCCTTTTTTATAAATGACCAGCCGCGTTCCCACATACTGCGAAGTACATTTCCGACAGTAGGCATATGGTATGCAGGCAGCTCCATTACAAACGGCGCAGGGTCACCGGCAAACATTCTTGTTTTCTTTAAAATTATTCCCGATACTATAATTGCGGCAACTCCTACAAAATATGCGCTCGGCGCAACCCACCACGCTCCGCTGAACAATGCGCCTGCAATCAGCGCAATAATCGGCATTTTTGCTCCGCACGGTATAAATGTAGTTGTCATTATCGTCATTTTCCTGTCACGGTCATTTTCAATCGTACGCGACGCCATAATACCCGGCACACCGCAGCCCGTGCCTATCAGCATAGGAATAAACGATTTGCCGGACAAACCGAATTTTCTGAAAATCCTGTCCATAATAAACGCAATACGCGCCATATATCCGCACGCCTCAAGAAACGCCAGAAATATAAACAATACAAGCATTTGTGGCACAAAACCAAGTACAGCTCCGACACCTGAAACAATACCGTCTACAATCAGTCTGTCCAGCCACTCAGCGGTGCCCATAGCCTCCAGTACATTCTCAATAAACATAGGTATTCCAGTTTCACCGAATAAACTGTCATTCACCCAGTCAGTCGCCCACGCTCCTACTGTCGTTACTGATATGTAATAAACTATTATCATTACCGCCGCAAAAATAGGCAGTGCCAGCCAGCGGTTTGTTACAATGCGGTCAATTTTGTCTGATACGGTCATTTTCCTTTTGTTCTTCTTTTGACAGCAGCCGTCTATTATTGACGTAATATAACTATAACGCGCATTTGTAATAATACTTTCACTGTCATCGTCCATATCCGCCTCCGCCTCTTTAATAATATCCGATACGTCGGGAGTGTTTGTCATAGCCTCTGCTATTTTTTCGTCGCGTTCAAACAGTTTTATTGCATAAAAACGTTTTTGTTCTTCTTCCGCGTTAATCTGCGACGCGATTTTATCCAACACCATCTCAAGTTTATCGTCAAATTTATGTACAGAATTGAACGACTTCTTCTTTGCCGCCGCAACTGCCCGCTCCGCCGCCTCTTTAATTCCCGTACCTCTCAGGGCAGAAATTGCAACTGCCTCACAGCCTATAGCCTCTGCTATTTTATCAAAGTCAATAATATCACCGTTTTTATTGACAATGTCCATCATATTCACAGCCATTACCACCGGTATTCCAAGCTCCGTAAGCTGAGTAGTAAGATACAGATTTCTTTCAAGATTTGTTCCGTCAACAATATTAAGTATGACGTCGGGACGCTCTGTTATAAGGTAGTTTCTTGCGACAACCTCTTCAAGCGTATATGGCGAAAGCGAGTAAATACCGGGAAGGTCGGTGATTATTACATCTTTATATCCCCTTAACTTACCCTCTTTCTTTTCCACCGTAACCCCCGGCCAGTTACCGACAAATTGATTTGAGCCGGTCAGCGCATTAAACAATGTTGTTTTCCCCGAATTAGGGTTTCCTGCAAGAGCTATTTTTACAGACATATTTATATACCTCCAACTTCTATTACCTTTAGCTAACTTATCTTCAAAAAATTACACAAGTTCAATCATTTCAGCGTCCGCGCGTCTTAGCGACAGCTCGTAGCCGCGAACAGTTACTTCCACAGGGTCGCCCAGCGGTGCAACTTTTCTTATGTAAATTTCCACTCCTCTGGTTATTCCCATATCCATAATTCTGCGCTTTACCGCGCCTTCGCCTTTAAGCCGCGAAACTGTTACCGTTTCGCCTATCTTAGCCTCTTTTAATGTTCGCATTACTATACCTCCATTATTTTTCACACAATAATTCTATTTGCCATTGCGCGGTCTATCGCCACTCGCGTATTCTTTATATTTACAATAAGATTCCCTCTGTTCTCGGATATAACAGTTACGCTGCTGCCTTCCACAAAACCAAGCTTTTCAAGAAAACTTCTGACCTCGTCCCTGCCTGTTATTCTTCTGATACATTGCACATCTCCCACACTTGCCATTGATAAGGGCACTATAATCTCCTCCTATTCCGTCAGTATATGTTAATGTTAGTTGTTCTATGCTAACTCGCATTGTTATTTTACTCCACAAAACTCCGATTGTCAATATATTCTCACAAAAATCCAAACTTTCGTCAGTTTGCACAGACTAACCTAAGTTCTGTTTCTTTTATTTTAGTTGTATTAAACATTTAAGGCGCCGCACATAAATGCAGCGCCTTAAATATATCGTTTAATTAAATACCGTTGTTAATGCCTCAGTATTCGGCAAAGCTATTTCAGAGGGCTCTTTTATACCATAGCCCTCAGGAATTGTCTGACTTTCGCCATTTAAAGGCTGAGTCAGAATAAATGCAAATACAAGCGTCTTTGCCGCTTTTGCTCTTGTTACCTCTGCTTTCGGCTCAAGCATTTTTCCGTTTGAAATTGCTCCCCTTGCTATACCCGTTTCACTTCTTATAAGTCCCAGATTATACACTTCTTTAACCTTCTTATACAGAACACTGTTTAAAGTGTCAGTATCCTCAAGTGCGCCCCAGCCTGTAAGAGGAATATACGGTGAACCCTCATATTGTATGTTGGGGTCATAATTAGGGTCATCAGGCGACGGAATTGAACCGTTTTGTTTCATATAATCCGTCTTATTCCATTTTCCGTCATCATCTTTACCATATTTTGCAAGATAAGCGTCATATAAAACTGCTCCCATTGCCTCACGCGTCAAAGGCGCGTCAGAGGCAATTCTGGTTGTTTCAACCAGAGCAGGTTCTGATGTAAATTCAGCGGTAATTGTTGTATTACCCGTAACTGTAAACACATATTCCTTAGACGTTGTTTTTATTTCGCCGTTTACAAGAATTGATTTATTAATATAATTTTCATTCGGAACCGCAACCACCTTTATTTCATCTCCGCTGTTTACCGTAAGCGAAGACGTACTGTTAGGATAGTCATTAGAGGCATACATTACTCCGAATAGTCTGCCTGTACCTCCGTTTGTGTAAATCTCGTAGGTTTTACCTTCCTCGACGTTAAACGTAACCTCTCCGAATACATTGGCGCGTTTATCGGCTGACGCTTTTTCACCCTCTATATATTTTTCAGATTTTGTTCCGTCTGTTTTATTTTCACAGGTAATAATCTTTGTATTATCAAAATACAGATACATTGTCAGAGTTCCGCTTTCTTTCGCCGTATATACAGGCTGCTTTACTCCGTCATTGCGTACCTCTATGGCATTTGTTGTAACAGCCTTATTCGTAAACACACCGTTTTTATCTATTTTCTTAACCACCACAGACGGAGCCTGAAGTGTAAAATAAGCGTTATCTGAAATAACCGCATTTTCCGTTACATCAGCCGATATATCCGCCGTTGCGCTATGGAATGCGCTGTTATTATAAACAGTTACGGTTCCTCCCTCGGTCTGATTCACTGTTACAGTAAATTCACCCTCCTCAAATGAAGAAATCTCCGGCACCTCTTGAATACTTGCAGGAGAATGCTCCGACAATAATTCGGCATATGTTTTTGTATAGCTTGAAAGTGTATTTTCTCCAAGACCAAACGCAGTTTCAATACCGCGCGCAAACTCTCCTACTGTCACCGTTTCCATAGGCTTAAACAAATTATCGGAGTCTTTATGCAATAAGCCGAGTTGTAAAGCTTTTTCTATATTGTTTCTGTAATAATAACTGCTTTCCGCCTGTTTCTGAGCATTAGGATTTATATCCACAGTGCTTACATCACTCGCCATTTCAGGGAATACTGCTGACCAATCTCCCGACTGCGCCGCCTCCTGCACCTCCTGTTTCATATAAGAAACCAGCTCTGTCATTATATCTTTATCAGTATATATATCCTCATCAGAAACCGACTGGTCATAAATACTTTGAAGTATTATACGCGACCACTGCTTTGACGCAGCCTCCTTGTAATGCGTACCGTCACCGTTTGCGCCGTTTGCCGCATTATTTGCAGGAGTTTCCCCTGCCTCTGTATTATTATAGATATAGGCAACTTCTTTTCCGTCGAGCTTATCTATATATGCTTTTGCTCCTTTGTATAATTCTGCCAGACCAACTTTATTGTCACTTGCCGCCTTCTTTCTCATATTTTCAGGAGAATCGGGGTTAAATCCGTTAGGTTTCAATGTGCTTTCAGAATACTTTCCAGTTGAACCGTTAACCCTCGGCATAGCGGTAACAAGCACAGGCGTCATTCCTCTTGCCTTGACAGCCTCAACATACATATTAAGCCATTCATTATAGCTTGCATTATTTGCTGTAAGGTCGTCTTTTTTCGTGCCTGCGCCGCGCGAAAATCTGTTTGTGCTTATAGTTTCATCATTATGCGCGGAATGGATAAATACAAAATCGCCCTGCCTGCCTTTTATAAGAATTTCATCAAAACGTCCCTCGCAGTAATTTGACTTCATTGCGCGTCCGCCCATTGAATAATTAATTACATTCACTTTTGACGTATCAAAATAATTCACAAGCGTCTGACCCCACGCGCTTATCGTTTCATTAAACGTGTAGGTTTTCTGAGTTGAATCACCGATAATATGAATTGTCGGTTTGTCCGCCGTTATATTTTCAATAGGCGTAACCGTTATACGTTTAACTCCTACAGTTTGCGGAGCAGACACATTAGCAAGCTTTACAGGTTCAATTTCTATTTCCACAAAATCCTCACCTGTAGCAAAATCATATGACCATTTATTTCCCGACCATACCGCGCTTACAGTCCTCTTAACCATATTTGCATTATCCCAGTTTCCTGTTCCTGTAAGCTTTCCTGAGTCCATACCCGTAGGCGCAACGCGCGTATCATCTTTTGTACCCGTCACCTCGACTTCAATATGA
The DNA here is from genome assembly GCA_010206265.1 of Lachnospiraceae bacterium MD329. Lineage (GTDB taxonomy): Bacteria > Bacillota > Clostridia > UBA1381 > UBA1381 > Hominilimicola. The sequence goes on along the minus strand of VIQV01000026.1, from coordinate 4,123 downwards.
TATGCGCCCGGCTTACCTGTATCTATACGGTATATAAGTCCGCCGTTATTATAATCATCTCCATCGTCACTGTTCTGCTTAGAGTGAAGATATGTACCGTTTGTTTCCGTAACACTTGCTCCGTCTGTTGAAAGTCTGATTTCCGATACAGGAGCAACCGTTCTTTCATAGCCCGACGGCATTATTGCACCTGACTTTTCCACAAACCCCTGTCCGTTTGTTTCCGTATATTTAACAACCTCTGACATTGTCGTAAAATCTACGCTGATTGGCTCGGTCAAAGGCGGTATATCTGATTTAACGCTATAAGCTTCGCAAATTGGTTTCATTCCGTTCAGTGAATTCCATACCATAACTTTATCAGCCTCAATTCCTTCCAGTGTAGCAGTATCTCCTGTCACTTCTGCCCGTTTAACAGCGGCAACAACACCTCTGTCATATTTCACGGCAATGACTTCACCGCCTGAAATATTACTAAGCGTTACCACAGTATTTCCGTTTTCATATCTTACGGCATTAATTGAAGGCTTAACAGTTTCCTCCGCATATGCCGCCCACGGTGCAATTATAGAAAATACAATTGCCAGCGCCGATACTAACGCAGTAATTTTTTTGCTCCACATAAAAATCCCTCCTATTTAATAAAACTATTCAGCTATATTTTATCATAGTTGGGATTTTAATTATATCAGTATTTTGAGATATTATATTGTTTTATTGTTCTTTTTTATAGCCTCCCACAGTCCGTTCAGGTACGACGCGCCAAGCGCCCTGTCGTAAAGGCCATAGCCCGGCATTGCTTTTTCGTCCCAAATCATTCTGCCGTGGTCGGGACGGATAGGCCCGTCAAAGCCTGTTTCATACAAGGCTTTCATTATTTCATACATATCAAATGAACCGTCCGCAGACAGGTGAGCCGCCTCCTCGAAATCGGTATCTGAATTAAAACGCAGATTTCTGACGTGGGCAAAATGTATTCTGCCCTCTAATGAGCGTATCATATCAGGCAAATCATTTTCACGGTTTGTACCATACGAACCCGAACAAAACGTTACTCCGTTATGAACGTCGTCCACCATATTCATCATACGCAGAATGTTTTTCTTATTTATAATAATACGTGGAAGCCCGAACACGCTCCACGCAGGGTCGTCAGGGTGTATAGCCATTTTAATGTCATATTTATTACAGACAGGCATTATTGCTTTAAGAAAATATTCCAAATTTGCAAACAATTTTTCCTCATCAATATCAGAATACATTTCAAAAAGCTGTTTAACTCTTTCCATTCGTTCAGGCTCCCACCCCGGCATTACAGTACCGTTCATATCTCCTGCAATACTCTCAAACATTTTCTCCGGAACTATTTTGTCAATGTCCTCCTGATTATACGCGAGTACGGTTGAGCCGTCCGCGCGGCTGCGCGCCAGCTCACTGCGCGTCCAGTCAAATACGGGCATAAAATTGTAGCATACAAGATTAAGCCCCTCCTCACCCAGATTTTCGAGTGTTTTAATATAATTCTCTATATATTTATCCCTGTCAGACGCTCCTATTTTGATTTTTTCGTGAACATTTACGCTCTCAATTCCGCTTATATGAAGTCCCGCGTCACTGACCTCCGACTTCATTTTCCTGATTGCCTCACGCGTCCACATTTCTCCTGCCGGAACATCATAAAGCGTAGTTATAACCCCTGTTACACCTGCAATCTGACGTATTTGTTTTAGAGATACGGTATCAAATTCAGAGCCGTACCAGCGCAATGTCATTTCCATATTTATGCCTCCCTGTAAAAATCGTTCTTCATTTCGGATATTACCATATAACATTCCCTTCCGTAAAGCAGTCTGCACGGCACTCTCCACGGCACACCGTACCAATAATCGTCCGCAATCAGTTTACCGTCCGCGTATATCTGGGCTGCGTCACCCGTATAATTAGTTTCAGCAAAACCATATTCACTGCTTACGGTTATTTTTTTCCACGTTCTCTTTCGCTCACACTCAATATTCAATTCCTCTTTATATAGCGGTTCAAACGGTTCTGTTTCAATATCTTCGATAGTCACTTCACAGTCAAATATCTGCTGATTTACTGTAAATGTTTCAAACTCACTGCCGTTCCATTTTTTACATACAAATTCACCGTCCTGCACGGAAACAATTTTTCCGTTTTCCTCATACAGGTCGCACCCTCCGCCTATAAATATACCGCTGTCAAGTCTGCGGGTATAACGCGCCTCGTCGAACGAAAGCGTTACAATTTTTATTCCGTCATATTCAATAACATCTCCCGAATACACTTTTCCATTGATTTTATATTCGGCTTTTACATTTGGAATTCTGACAAAAAAGTATGCGTTATCCTGCTTTAATAATGGCTGAGCAGTTGCATATTCAAGCATATTTCCGCCCAAATCCATATTAAACGGCATAAAAAAGCTTACATCACCTCTGACATTAATCGGTGGAAAAATCACATTACCCGTATTTATAACAACATTTTCAATATCTTCAAGCCTCGTCAAACGCTGATAATGATTTATAAATACAAATCCGCTTTTGCCGTCTGTACGCATACCGTATCTGAGTGAAGAAGTGTCGTCAGGTGTAACCGGCATCTGAGCGTCAACTGCCTCCATAGGCGCAAAACTTTCACCAAAATCACGAACAAACATATGAAGCATATTTAACATTCCGTAATGCTCACGCACTTCGCCGTATTCAGACAGCGGCGCCTGAAAATCATATGACAGTATCGGATAATCATTCGGGTAACCCGTAGCCTTTGATTCGTTAAGCGTTGACAGCTTACCGATTTTATTTGTACCTCCGTGGTACATATAATAGCCTGCAAGGTTATTACCGTCACCCAGCTTTACAAGCGATACTGCATATATGTCCATAGGTTTGATAATCGGTCTGCGGTGATGTGTAACCTGTATACCGCCGCCAAGTTCACACGTCGCAAAAGGATATTTGTCATACGGCAGCTGCCAGTCACTGTCATCAGAAACTGCAATCAAATCGGTGCCTATAGCCGAATCATTTCTCATTCTGTTAAAGAAATAGTGCGGCGACGGACTTAAACGGTGCGTATGATTCTCCCAAGGCGCCTCGCAGTAACCGCCGAATACGGGCACAACCTCGTCCACAGGTATTTTTGCGCCTGACGCGCTGTTCCAGCCCGTAACCGTATATATAGGCGCAACCATTCCGATTTCAATAGCCATCTCTTTAAGCGTTGCCAGATGTTCTGCGTCGTCTGTAAGCTCATTTTCAAGCTGTACGGCAATTATATTTCCGCCGTCTTTATAGAACAAGCCCTTTACCTCTTCATAAATTCGCTCATACCAATTTTTTACCTTTTCAAGGTACTCAGTATCGTTACATCGTATTTTATACGGTTTTGTCAAAAGCCAGTCAGGCAAACCGCCGTTGCGGCATTCGCCGTGCGCCCACGGTCCTATTCTTATCACAACGTCCAGTCCTGCTCTCTGACAATCCGTTATAAATGTACGTATGTCATTATCACCCGAAAAATCAAATTTCCCTTCTGTTTCCTCGTGATAAATCCAGAAAAGATACGTTGAAACAATCGTGATACCTCCTGCCTTCATTTTACAAAGCTCCCTGTACCACTCATTTCGTGAATACCGTGAAAAATGGAATTCTCCCATAACTCCAATCCACGGTTTACCGCCACGCGTGAAATAACGGCTTGTAACATTAATTTCTTCGCCGTCAGGATTTTTTCCGCCCATATTTAAATGCTTTTCCAAAAGAGGCGTTTCCTCGTAATTTTTAAATTTATATTCCATAAAATTACCTCCTTGTATTATATAGTTATAGTTTAAATATCCTTTTTTCTGGATATGTGCTATACTGTGTTTAGATACTGTGGATTAGTTAATTCCTCCTACCACTTGATGGTTTGAATGAGGCTCTAACCACAGTCTCTTTGTACAGTTGTTAATCAGTTAGATACCGCATGACGGTTTATTTAGAACAAGGTTACAATCGCAGAGAGTCCCTGTGGGTCTAAACAGTGTCAAAAATTTATTAAAATGAGGTGTTTTTATGATTTTAGTCGGTATTGATGTTGCAAAGGACAAGCACGA